>NZ_JBZDOJ010000001.1:0-1277369 GCF_058268435.1 Planococcus sp. TJ-307 | reverse complement strand
GCTGGAAGCTAGTGTGCGAGTTTTGTGCGAGTAGCCGAAAAAAGACAAAAAGAAAAGGCTCAAAACGCTGTGTTACCAACGTTTTGAGCCTGTTTTCTGTATTAATGGGTTTTACATTTATCGTATAGCCCTTTTTCTCTAATTACTTTGATCAAAGTTTCTCCGATAACAGATGGAGTGTCTGCAACTTCGATGCCCGCTTCGTTCATTGCTTTGATTTTATCAGCAGCTGTTCCTTTACCGCCAGAAATGATCGCACCGGCATGGCCCATACGTTTTCCTTCAGGTGCAGTTTGTCCGCCGATAAATCCTACTACAGGTTTTGTCATGTTCGCTTTAACCCACTCAGCAGCTTCTTCTTCCGCTGTTCCGCCGATTTCACCGATCATAACTACTGCGTAAGTATCTTCATCTTCGTTGAATTCTTTCAAGACGTCGATAAAGTTTGTGCCGTTTACCGGGTCTCCGCCGATGCCGACAGCTGTCGACTGGCCAATTCCTTCTTCAGACAATTGGTGAGTCGCTTCATACGTCAATGTACCAGAACGTGAAACAACGCCAACATGTCCTTTTTTGTGAATGTATCCAGGCATGATGCCAATTTTACATTCGTCCGGAGTAATAACGCCCGGGCAGTTTGGTCCAACAAGACGCGTGTTCTTGCCTTCCATGTAACGCTTCACTTTGACCATATCCAATACAGGAATGTGTTCAGTGATGCAAATTGCCATGTCAAGCTCAGCATCAACAGCTTCAAGAATTGCATCAGCTGCGAAAGGTGCCGGTACATAAATTACAGATACGTTTGCTCCTGTAGCTTTTACTGCGTCTTCCACAGTATTGAAGACAGGTACGCCTTCAGCTTCAGTTCCGCCTTTACCTGGTGTTACACCCGCAACGATTTTCGTTCCGTATTCAAGCATTTGCTTTGTATGGAAAAGGGCAGTTGACCCTGTAATTCCCTGTACAAGCACTTTTGTGTCTTTGTTAATGTATACACTCATTTTTGTCCCTGCCCTTCTTTAGCCTACAAGTTCTACGATCTGTTTAGCGCCGTCTGCCATTGTTCCAGCAGCCACAATATTAAGACCTGATTCATTCAGCAGTTTTTTACCGATTTCTACATTGGTTCCTTCAAGACGGACGACAAGCGGTACATCCAGGCTTACTTCTTTAGCAGCTTGAATAACGCCTTCCGCAATGATGTCACACTTCATGATACCGCCGAAAATGTTAACGAAGATTCCTTTTACATTCTTATCAGAAAGAATGATTTTGAAAGCTTCCGTTACTTTCTCAGCGGTAGCACCGCCCCCAACGTCAAGGAAGTTAGCGGGTGTTCCGCCGTAGTAGTTGATCGTATCCATCGTTGCCATAGCAAGTCCGGCGCCGTTAACCATACAGCCGATGTTCCCATCCAAAGAAATATAGCTCAAGTCATACTTGGAAGCTTCAATTTCTTTTGCATCCTCTTCGTCGAAATCACGAAGTTCCACAATGTCTTTGTGGCGGTAAAGAGCGTTTTCGTCGAAATCGAATTTTGCATCAAGCGCTAAGATATTGCCGTCGCCAGTTTCAACCAACGGATTGATTTCAACAATTGAAGCATCTTTTTCGATGAATACAGTGTAAAGGCCAAGCATGAATTTCGCCGCTTTGTTAACAAGCTTAGGCGGAATGTTCATGTTGAAAGCCATGCGGCGTGCCTGGAAACCAGTCAAACCGACCACTGGATCGATCACTTCTTTGAAGATTTTTTCAGGAGTGTTCTCAGAAACTTCCTCGATATCAACTCCGCCTTCTTCAGAACCCATAAGAGTGACACGTGAAGTTTGGCGATCAAGCACCAATCCAACATAGTATTCCTTCTTAATGTCAGATCCTTCTTCGATCAACAGGCGTTTGATTTCTTTGCCTTCTGGCCCTGTCTGGTGAGTCACAAGAACTTTACCTAAAAGTTCCTTCGCGTATGTACGGACTTCATCCAGGTTTTTAGCGATTTTAACACCGCCGGCTTTGCCTCGTCCACCTGCGTGGATTTGCGCTTTTACCACAACAATATCCGTACTCAGTTCTTTAGCTGCTTTCACTGCTTCTTCCGGAGAAAAAGCAACAGTGCCGTAAGAAACTGCTACGCCGTATTGTCTGAGGAGTTCTTTTCCTTGATATTCATGGATATTCATCTGTCATCCTCCAATCAAACATCTCTATCGTAATTTTATTGCCTTTACCATTGTATTAAAGTTGCCATAGAATGTCCACCGTTGTTGGTTATTCTGCCAAAACTTCCACCTGTTAAAACAGTGAATTTTGTGTCAAAAGAGATTTCACCGGTTCAAATGTTGTCCGGTGGATTTTGCATGGTCCATGTTTTTCCAACGCTGTAACATGTTCTTTCGTTCCATAGCCGGCATGCCTGTCAAACCCGTATTGTGGATATTCAAGAGCATATTCTGCCATAAGCGCATCTCTACCGGTCTTGGCCAGTATCGAAGCTGCCGCTATGCTCAAACTCTTGGCATCACCTTTGATGATAGATTCACAATGCATCGGTACATCCAGCATCATGGCATCGGCCAGCACAATTGCCGGCTCAGGGGATAACGTCAAAGCTGCTTCAGTCATTGAGTTTCTTGTGGCCTGATAAATATTGATCCGATCAATCTCTTCAGGCGGCTGGACATGAACTGCATAGCTGACAGCAATCCGCCTAATGATTTCAGCAAGCTGATCGCGCTTAACTTTGCTTAGTTGCTTCGAATCGTCCAAACCGACCAGGCTCGAGCAATCTTCCGGCAAGATTACAGCGGCTGTAACAACCGGGCCTGCTAGAGGACCTCTACCTGCCTCATCAATGCCTGCCACCAAATCGTTTTCCCGATTTCTGAATGACGCATCAAACTGCAGTTTTAAGCCATGCTTTTCCAATAACTTATCGCGTTGCTGTCGTTTCCGCTGCCAGGACGCTAGTAACGCTTGAACACTTTTTCGCGAATCATTTTGAAGTTCTTCCATCCAAGGCTGCCATTCGGCCGCTTCGTCTAATCGAGCTTTTATTTCAGTCGTTTTTTGCAATTCGTCAACTTCTTTCTTTATCCATTTTTAATGGAATGGTTTACAAGCCTTCATTCTATAAACAAGAGTTTCCAATTAAAGAAATCATCTTTTATTGACACAAAGCAGGCAAATAGCAATTAATTCGCTTTCCATCTTATCAAAAAAAGCTGTTCCCCAAAATCGAGGAACAGCTTTTTTTCAGACAAAGTGAACCTTATGCCTGTTCTTCTTCCACAATCATTTCATCTCTGTAATCGAACGTCACTTTACCAAGGTATTGGTTACGGATATCCCGAACTACTATTTCAGCAGTTGTTTCATAGTCGACATCTCCATGCTGATCGTAACAGCCACGCTTTTTGCCGATATGATCAAACGTATTGACAATTTCTTCGTCGACAAGGTCGATGCCGTAGCGTTCCATCATGCGGTCCGGATAGCGTTCAGCAAGAAACTCGAGAGAATAAATAGCCAGTTCCTGCATTTGAATCACCGAATCCTTAATCGCTCCTGTGACCGCCAGTTTCAAGCCTGTCTCAGGGTCTTCAAACTTCGGCCATAAAATACCCGGTGTATCCAATAATTCAATTTCTTTGCCGACTTTGATCCATTGCTGCGCTTTTGTAACACCTGGCATGTTACCGGTCTTGGCCAAGCTTTTTTTCGACAGCCGATTGATGAGCGTCGACTTGCCTACGTTCGGAATGCCGACAATCATGGCACGGATGGCACGGGGTTTGATGCCCTTGGCAATCATCCGATCCCATTTTTCTTCCAATATTTCTTTTGATGCTTTCGTTACCAGCTGCAGTCCTCTGCCTTCAAGCGAATTGATGGCTACTGCACGGGTACCTTGATCCTCAAAATAACGAATCCATTTTTTCGTTTCAACTTCATCTGCCATGTCCATTTTATTTAAAATAATGAGACGCGGTTTTTGCTGAATCACTTGATCGATCATCGGATTTCGTGAAGATAAAGGTAACCTGGCGTCAACAAGTTCAAAAATAATATCCACTAATTTCAGTTTTTCTGTAACTTGTCTCCGTGCTTTTGCCATATGTCCAGGAAACCATTGTATCGTCATAAAAACACTCCTTATTTTACAATTCCCGCTTCAGGCAATGGCCAAAAAACGAGACTTGTGTCCCCGATCACTTCGTCGGTCGGGACCAATCCGATATGGCGGCTGTCTTTGCTTTGACGGCGGTTATCGCCCATAACAAACACAGAGCCTTCCGGTATAATACTTTCGCCACCAGGCACATCCTCCAGAACAAAATCTTCTGTCAGCGTACCGGTAATTCCTTGCTTGTAAATATCCAGATAAGGTTCTTCCACTGCTTCTCCATTTATATATAACTGGTCGTCTTCATAAGCTACATGATCACCCGGCAATCCAATTATGCGTTTGATGTAATCTTTTTCTTCCGGCGCATGGAATACAATAATGTCAAAACGATCCGGTTCTCCAACTGCGTACCCAATCTTGTTCACAATCATGCGGTCTCCGTGTTCCAAAGTCGGCATCATTGATTCTCCATCTACAACAATCGGCGTAAATAAAAAGAAACGAATAATTGCTGCCAAACCGAAGGCGATCAACAGAGCTTTGGACCATTCCCACACTTCGTTCTTCTTCTTTACTTCAGTCTCCATGCGTGTTCCTCCCCATGCTTACTGGCTTAATTGTACAAGGAATCAAACTTTTTAGCAAAAAGAAAGAGGGCGCAAGCGCCCTCTTTCATTAATGCGATCTTATCGAATTTCTTTGATACGAGCTGCTTTACCGCGTAGGTCACGCAAGTAGTACAATTTCGCACGACGTACTTTACCACGACGGGTAACTTCAAGCTGTGCAATTTTTGGCGTGTGTACAGGGAATGTACGTTCAACACCAACACCGTAAGAGATTTTGCGAACAGTGAATGATTCACTGATTCCGCCTCCGCGACGGCTAATTACGACTCCTTCGTATACCTGAACACGTTCGCGTGTACCCTCGACAACTTTAACGTGGACGCGGACAGTATCCCCAGGACGGAACGTTGGAAGATCCGTACGAAGCTGTTCTTTAGTGATTTCTGTAATAATGTTTTGCATTATTTTTCTCTCCTTCTACAGAAGTTCTTGCACACAAATAGACTGTTGCAGCGGAACATCGTGATCCTGTACTTCACATAAAAGTACAGTGTCCATAATATCATTAATCTACCGTCTGTGCAAGAGCAACTTGCATTCTATTTTTGTTCTTTTAGTTTAGCGATCATTTTTTTCTGTTTGTTGCTCAAGTCCATTTTATCGAGCAGGTCCGGCCGCCGTTCCAGCGTCCGTTTTAAGGTTTGCTCTTCGCGCCACTCATCGACTTTTCCATGATTGCCTGAAGTTAAAACGTCTGGAACTTTCCAGCCTCTGAAATCAGCAGGGCGCGTGTATTGAGGGTGTTCCAGGAATCCTGTAGAGAATGAGTCGCGAACCGGTGAATCTGCATTGCCAAGCACCCCTGGAAGCAGTCTGACGACACTGTCAATAACGGTCATGGCTGCCAACTCTCCGCCAGTCAATACAAAGTCACCGATAGAAATTTCGTCAGTCACTAAATGTTCCCGGATTCGCTCGTCGTAGCCTTCATAATGGCCGCAGATAAAGACCAATTCCTGCTCGCCCGCCAGCTCCTCCGCTTTTTCCTGCGTAAAGCGCTCACCTTGCGGACACATTAAAATAACACGTGGCTGGCTTTTTTGAGTCAAGCTTTCTACGGCATTGAAAATCGGCTCTGGTTTGAGCACCATGCCAGCACCTCCGCCAAATGGATAATCATCTACTTGCCGCTTGTTGTCCGCAAACTCCCGAATATCCACGACGTTTAGACTGACAGCCCCTTTTTCTTGGGCCTTTTTCATAATCGAGTGCTGAAAGACGCCTTCAAACATCGGCGGAAACAACGATAAGACATTAATGTTCATCAAGACAACAAACCTTCCATCACTTCGATGACTACTTTCTTTTCATCAATGTTGATTTCTTTGACGATGTCTTCAATATAGGGAATGTAATGCTTCTTCCCAGTTTTGGGCGTCACTTCCCAAACATCGTTGGCGCCAGTCTCCAAAATTTCGCTGATGGTTCCGAGTTCCTGTCCTTCGGTTGAAACAACGGCGCACCCGAGAATTTCATGGTGGTAAAACGCGTTGTCTTCCAGCTCAGTCAAATCGTGTTCCGCAATTTTCAAGTAAGATTCTTTGAATGCTTCTACATCATTGATGTTCGGGTAGCCTTCGAACGTCAGCAACTCGAAGTTTTTGTGCTGGCGATGGCTGGCGATTTTCACCATGATCGGTTTTTTGGCATCCGGCGTAAAGAGGCCAAGCTTTGCACCTACTGCAAAACGCTCTTCTGGAAAGTCTGTGCGTGATAAAACACGCACTTCCCCGCGGATTCCATGAGTATTAACAATTTTCCCTACATTAAACCATTGCACGAAAAAACATCCTTTCATTCCTATTTTTCTGAAAAAAAAAGAAGGAACCTAGGCTCCTCCTTCTTTCTTAGTCGACAATATCAAGGTATGTTTTTTTCTTATGATAACCGCCTGCTGCTGAGTACACAATTGAACGGACAGCTTTCGCTACACGCCCCTGTTTCCCGATCACTTTCCCCGTATCCTCTGGATGCACGGAAAGCTTGTAGACAATTCGGCTTGCGTTTTCGTCAGTTTCGACACGAACTTCTTCCGGATAATCAACTAACGGTTTCACAATGGTCTCAATCAGCTGCTTCATAAGAAAATCTCCCTTACTTGTTTAGTTTTTCGTTATGGAATTTCTCCATAATGCCTTTTTGAGAAAACAAGTTGCGTACAGTATCAGATGGTTTTGCACCATCATGAAGCCATTTCAACACTAGTTCTTCGTCGATTTTAACTTCAGCTGGAACTGTCAGCGGGTTGTAAGTACCTACTGTCTGGATTTGACGGCCGTCACGTGGAGCACGTGAGTCAGCTACTACAATACGGTAAAAAGGAGATTTTTTAGCTCCCATACGTTTCAAGCGAATTTTTACTGCCATTTCTTAAAGCACCTCCGAATAGTTTCACACAAGATATTATATTAGCAAGCTTTAAATAGTTTGTAAAGTATTTTTTCTTAACACCTTAAAATTTTACTTGAAAAGTGAGTCTAGGCCTGGCATTCCCATTTTCTTTTTGCCTTTTTTCGTGTTCATGCCCGACATTTGCTTCATCATTTTCTTCATGTCTTCAAACTGTTTTAGGAGTCGATTGACATCTTGAATCGTCGTTCCTGAACCTTTTGCAATTCGTTTTTTGCGGTTTGCATTGATGATTTCAGGGGTTGTTTTTTCCTTTTTGGTCATGGAATAGATAATGGCTTCTACACGATCCATTTGCCCTTCATCCACTTTTGCGTTTTCGAGCCCTTTGATTTTATTAGCTCCGGGGAGCATTTTTAAAATTTCATCCAATGGACCCATCTGTTTGACTTGCGACATTTGTTCAAGAAAGTCATCAAAGGTAAAGGATGAAGTTCTGAACTTTTCTTCCAGCTCTTTCGCTTTTTCTTCATCGACGCTTGACTGTGCTTTTTCAATCAGCGACAGCATATCGCCCATTCCGAGAATTCGTGACGCCATGCGTTCCGGATGGAAAGCTTCAAGCGCATCCATTTTCTCGCCCATCCCGACAAATTTAATCGGTTTTTGAGTAACGGTACGGATTGACAACGCTGCCCCGCCTCGCGTATCGCCATCAAGCTTTGTCAAAACAACGCCAGTGATGCCAATAGCCGAATCAAAGTTCTGAGCCACATTGACTGCATCCTGACCGGTCATCGAATCAACGACCAGGAAGATCTCATCCGGCTCTTTAAGCGCACGGATATCCTTTAATTCCTGCATCAATGCCTCGTCGACGTGCAGACGGCCCGCCGTATCAATGATCACGGTATCCAAATGCTCGGCTTTTGCATGTTCAATCGCCTGCCGCGCAATTTCCACCGGAGACATATCTGTCCCTTTAGAAAAAACTGGAAGCGACAATTGCTTGCCGATGGTTTCCAGCTGCTGGATGGCTGCCGGACGGTAGACGTCGGCCGCTACCAATAATGGCTTACGGTTGTGCTTTCTGCGCAATAAATTGGCAAGTTTCCCCGAAGTGGTCGTTTTACCGGCACCTTGAAGTCCTACCATCATAATGACAGTCGGCTGTTTTGTTGAAAATTCGATTTTTCGTTCTTCGCCGCCCATTAGTTCAGTCAGCTCATCTTTAACAATTTTGACGACCTGTTGTCCCGGCGTCAGGCTGTCCATGACATCCTGGCCAATTGCCCGTTCGCTGACTTTTTTGACGAATTCTTTGACGACTTTTAAGTTAACATCCGCTTCGATTAAGGCAAAGCGAACTTCACGCATCATTTCTTTAACGTCTGCTTCGTTGACTTTACCTTTGCCCTTGATCTTGGTCATGGTGCCTTGCAGGCGTTCGGATAATCCTTCAAATGCCATTCTTTCCGCCTCCTAGTCCCATTCCTTCAGCTCGCCCAAAAATTGCTGGACGCGGTCTTCTGTGAATGGCTGTTTTTCAAATGACGAGACCAATTGCTGCCGTTTTTGGAATTTCTCAAACAGCTGCAATTTGCGCTCATATTCTTCCAACATTGCTTCCGTTCGGCGGATATTATCATAAACCGCCTGGCGGGTGATGTCGTATTCTTCTGCAATTTCGCCCAGTGAATGGTCATCTAAATAATACAGCATCATATAGCTTCGCTGTTTAGGTGTCAACAGCTCCTGATAGAAATCAAACAAGTAATTCATACGCGTTGTTTTTTCCAATCCCATCATTGATGCTCACCCCGCTCATTCTACTGCTTAGAATACTGAATATCGATAAGGCTGTCAAGTAGTTTTACTTGTCTGCTTCAGCATCTTCTAGCTGTTGTTCTTTGTCTAAACCTTCAGCGAACAAGCCATAAACGTATTTTTGCGCATCGAACGGCTGCAGGTCATCCAACTTTTCACCAAGTCCAACATATTTCACTGGAATCTTCAGCTTGTTGCGGATAGCCAACACAATTCCGCCTTTTGCTGTGCCATCCAATTTTGTCAGGACGATGCCTGTAACATCTGTCACTTCTTTAAATGTTTGAGCTTGAATCATGGCATTTTGCCCGGTCGTTGCATCAAGAGCCAACAACACCTCATGAGGCGCCCCTGGAATTTCACGCGAAATGACACGATGCACTTTTTGCAGTTCGTTCATCAAATTGACTTTGTTTTGCAAACGTCCTGCCGTGTCGCAAATCAATACATCTACGCCACGGGATTTGGCTGACCGGACTGCGTCGTACATAACGGCTGCGGGATCCGAGCCTTCGCTTTGCTTGATGACATCTACGCCTACGCGCTGGCCCCAAACATCCAATTGTTCGATTGCCCCGGCACGGAATGTATCGCCGGCAGCCAGCATAACGGTTTTGCCTTCGTTTTTAAAACGGTGGGCCAACTTCCCGATGGTCGTCGTTTTGCCGACGCCGTTGACGCCGACTACTAAAATAACCGTTAACCCGTCGACGAAATTGATTTCATTTGTTTCGGCTTCCCCAGCCTGATAAATATCTACCAGTTTTTCCGAAATAACGGATTGGACGTTGGACGTGTCCCGTACATTTTTGCGCTGTACTTCATAGCGCAGTTCATCCATCAGTTCAATGACCGTCTCAAATCCTACATCTGCCTGCAATAAGATTTCTTCTAATTCCTCGAAAAAATCTTCATCGACTTTGCGGTATTTGGCTACCAAATCATTGATTTTCGAAGTAAAGCCAGTACGGGTTTTGGTTAATCCTTCTTTGTATTTCTCAGTTGACTCTTCAGCCTCGGTGTTGCCGGCAAATTTATCTTTTAGTTTTTTAAAGAAACTCACGCAAACACTCCTCTTTTTAAATTTTTTCTTCGAGCTTAACTGAAACCAATTTTGAAATCCCCGATTCTTGCATGGTGATGCCATACAGAACGTCCGCGCCTTCCATTGTTCCTTTGCGGTGGGTAATGACGATAAATTGCGTGTCCTCACTGAACTTCTTCAAGTATTGACTGTAACGTACGACATTCGATTCATCAAGCGCCGCTTCAACTTCATCAAGGACACAAAACGGTACAGGGCGCACATTTAAAATTGCGAACAATAAAGCGATGGCAGTCAATGCACGTTCTCCGCCCGACAGCAGGCTCAAGTTCTGCAGTTTTTTACCAGGAGGCTGGGCAATAATTTCCACACCCGTCCGCAGCATATCCTGCGGATCGGTTAATACCAAATCGGCCGATCCACCGCCAAATAGCTCTTTAAAGGCAAGCTGAAATTGCTTCCGAATTGCGTGGAAAGTATCATCGAAACGACTGGTCATCTCACCATCCATTTCCCGAATCAATGTTCTCAAAGTTTCTTTTGCTTCATTCAAATCATTGCGCTGTTCGGTTAAAAACGCATGGCGATCGGAAACATGATCAAACTCCTCAATGGCTCCGATGTGGACGGGACCTAATTCTTCAATGGATTGCTTCAGCAGCTTGACTGTCCTGCGGACAACCGTTTCCTCGTCCACCATATCAAACTGTTTGGCTTGATTGAGTGTCAGTTGGTAATTGGTTTCAAGCTGCGAGACCAAGCTTTGGAGCTGAACTTCCAAACGCGTCGATTTGACTTCGCAGATCCGAATTGCCTCGACGTACCCTTTATATATGCGCTGTTGTTCTTTTAAACCCTCTTCAAGTTCATTGAGATTGCTTTGCTGCTCAGCCCGCTGTATTTTTGTCAGATCTACTGTTTCTAGCATCTGTACCTTTTTCGCTGACCAAGACTCGATTTCTTGAAGAATTTCTTCGTCTGAATAGACTTTTGCGGCCTCTTCTGATTGAATCCACTGCAGTTCCTTTTGATACTCTTGCAATTTTCGGCTGCTTTTTTCCAAGCGTTCAAAAAGTTCGGCTTCGTTTGCAGTCAATTGCATGACGCGTTCTTTTGTCACAGCATAAAGCGACTTCTGGTCCGCCAACTTTGCCAATACTTGATCGCGTGCCGATTCATTTTGCTGTTTGAATAAAGTCAAGTCGTCAATTTTCACCGTGATAGCGTTCAGTTCGCCAACAATGCTTTCGAGTCGTGCCGAAGCTGTTTCTTTTCGCCCAGTGATGGCTGTTAAATCGTATGCCTTGTTCCGCTGTTCGGCTTCGAATAATTGGAAACGCTCTAACGTGGTTTTCAATACGGCTTCAATTTCCCGCAAAATAATGGCGCTTTCCGCTTCCATCTCCCGGTATTTTTCGCCCTCAGCCCGCAAAATCTGGATCGATTCTTCAGCTTTTTTAACTTCGGCTTGTTCTTTCTGAACTGTTTTTTCGGCATTCAAAATCGTGTCTTTCAGTTCACCTGCTTGCACAAGCAATTGTTCAAGTTCGGCTTTTCGAGAAAAGAAGGAGGCTTGTGTTTTATTCGCGCCGCCAGTCATTGATCCACCGGCATTGACAATATCGCCTTCAAGCGTCACCACACGGAACCGATTGCCGGTTGCCTTTGAAATTGCCGTTGCGCCTTTTAAATCTTCGGCAATAATGACATTGCCCAAAAGATTTTCGATAATCATCGCGTATTGCGGATCGTACTGGACCAGTTCAAACGCCATCTTGATGTAGGCAGGATGCTGGTTCACCGTTGCCAATGTCTGTTCTGGAATTTTCCGCGGCTTCATGACCGTCATAGGCAGGAATGTCGAGCGGCCCGCTCTTTTTTTGCGCAGGAAATCAATGGCTTCCCGGGCATGCTGCTCATTCTCCGTCACAATGTGCTGGCTTGAAGCTCCTAATGCCGTTTCAATCGCTTTGGCGTAATTTTTCTTCACTTGGGCAATTTCAGCGACTGCTCCTCTGATTCCTGATAAATGGCCTTTTTCACGTGCCACCAGCACTTCTCGAACGCCCTGGAAAAAGCCTGAAAAATCCGCTTCTAATTCCTGCAGCGTGTCAATTCGTGCACCCAGTTGTTTTTGCGATTGGTATGCTTGGAACAACATGGATTGTTTCTGGTCAAAAGTCTGCTTCTGAAGCTGATAGGAAGCATCACTGTCTTTGTATTGCTGGCGCTTGTTTTCCAACAAGGTGCGAATTTCTTGAACATTTTGCTTAGCCTGCGTTTTTTCTTTTTCCAGCTTCGACAATTCCGCTGTAAAGTCTGTCCGCTGCGATGCAATGCGGCCGGTCGATTCAGACAACTGCTGTGCCTGCAAGTCGATATTTTTAAGTTCGTTTTTCACGGTCGCCTGTTCGTTCATCAAGTCGATATAAACCGACTTGCCATTTTCAATTTCGTTGTCGATATCAGCTGGCGTCCTGTTGAGTTGCTCTTCCAGCCCTTTAATGGCTGTTCGGATCGCCTGTTGCTCAGCCTTGCGTTCCTCGAGCAAAGCCAGTTGTTCGCGATGCTTTTGCATTAGAAAATCGTTTTCCAGCTTTTCTGCACCAAGGGTGTCCTGCAGCTGTTGTGCCTGCCGGTGCGCATTGCTTTTTTTCTCGGACATCAACAATTTGCGTCCTTGCCATTTCTCGGTCTCCGCACTGGCTTCTACTAAAGCATTTTGTGCCTGGTCTATTTTATTGTCCAACTCAGCCAGCGTGCGGCGAATGCTGCCTACTGTCTGTTCTTTTTCATTAATCTCTCCAGACAACTGCCATTCTTTCTCAGAATGACCGGCAGCTTCGTGCTTTAGCTGGTCCAACTCCTGCTCCAGATTACCAGCATCATAAGCCAATAAGGCGATGTCGGCATCTTTTAGCTGTTCGTTCATGTCCAAATAATCCCGTGCAGTGGAAGCTTGAATTTGAAGCGGCTCCATCCGTCCATCCAATTCGTGAAGGATATCAAGTACGCGGTTCAAGTTTTCATCGGTTTCATTCAACTTGATTTCTGCTTTTTTCTTGCGTTGCTTGTATTTCAGGACCCCTGCAGCTTCTTCAAAAATCGACCGGCGTTCTTCGGCTTTCGAATTCAGAATTTCGTCTACACGTCCTTGAGAAATGATTGAAAATGCTTCTTTGCCCAGTCCTGAATCCATAAACAAGTCTGTGATGTCTTTTAATCGGCAATTTTGCTTGTTTAATAGATAGGCACTTTCGCCACTGCGAAAAACCCTTCTTGTTACGCTGACTTCGCTGTAATCAAGAGGGACTCGACCATCTGTATTGTCTAAAATCAAAGTGACTTCCGCAAAATTCAGCGGCTTCCGGGAATCACTGCCGGCAAAAATAACATCTTCCATTTTAGCGCCGCGCAGTGATTTGGCCGATTGTTCTCCGAGCACCCAACGGATGGCATCGGTGACGTTGCTTTTGCCGCTGCCATTCGGTCCGACAACCGCTGTTACTCCAGGTACAAAGTCAATGCCGATGCGATCGGCAAATGATTTGAAGCCCATAACTTCCAATCTTTTTAAAAACATTGTTACTCCTCCGCTGCTTCCTGCAATTTACGGATGGCCAGCTGAGCTGCCTGCTGTTCCGCTTCTTTTTTCGATCGCCCATTGCCAACACCCAGTTCCTGCTCCGCAAGCGATACTCGGGTCACAAATACACGGCTATGGGCCGGACCGATTTCATCAATGATTTCATAACTCAATGTTCCATTATTTTTCTGCTGAACCAACTCCTGCAATTGGCTCTTATAATCCATCACATGCGAAAAAGCACCGATTTCCACTTTTGGAAACAACACCATTTCCAAAAATGCGACAACAGGTTCCAGCCCCTGATCAAGGTATAGGGCGCCGATGTATGATTCGAAAACATCTGCCAAAAGTGCCGGCCGTGTTCGTCCACCCGTCAGCTCTTCCCCTTTGCCCAACAAGATGTATTTGCCGAAACCCAGTTCATTAGCAAATAAAACCAGTGACGGCTCGCAGACAATCGCTGCGCGCAGCTTCGTCAATTCGCCTTCGCTCATTTCTGGATATTTCATGTATAAGTAATGCGATACAGACAATTCCAATACCGCATCTCCCAAAAATTCCAAACGTTCGTTGTCGGTAAATTGTTTTCTTCGATGCTCATTCACATAAGATGAATGCGTGAAAGCTTGATACAGCAATGCAGGCTTGTTGAACGAAACATTTAGCTCTTTTTGCAGTTGTTCAAATGCCGCTTTGGCGTTTTCTTTTATGGTGCCCGGCTTTTGGTGATTTGATTTTTTATTCATTGCCATTTTTATCTGCCTTCCTTTGTGTACTACCATCAATTTTACCTTTTTTTCAGCTTTTGTGCAAAAAGAGAATTGACGCACAACTGCTTAGTATAACAGCAATTGTGCGTCAATGTGTGTATAAGTATTGGTGTTTCGCGGAAGGGTTTAAAAGACCGCTTCCGCTTTTCGTGGTGGCTAGCTTCAGCGATCAGACCCTCGGGGTCATAAGTCACGTCGACTATGCGGCAAAACACGCCGCTTCGTCAACGCGCCTTATGCCTGTCGGGTCTTGACGATCGCTTCCGCTTTTCGTGGTGGCCAGCTTCAGCGCCCAGCTCTTTGGGTCATAAGCCAACCCGGCTATGCGGCTGAAGAAATGCCACTTCGCCGGAGCGTCTTATGCCCGTCGAATCTACACGGCCGCTTCCGCTTTTCGGTACTTAAGCTTGTTTCTTTTCGATATATGTTACTGCGTCGCCTACTGTCGCCATGTTCTCAGCGTCTTCGTCAGAAATTTCCATATCGAATTCATCTTCAAGTTCCATAACCAATTCCACTACGTCCAATGAATCTGCACCTAGGTCACCGGTAAATGAAGCTTCAAGTTTCACTTCGTTTTCTTCTACACCTAGACGATCTACGATTACTTTAGTTACTCTCTCTAATACTGTTGACAATGTCGTCACCTCCCCTCAAATCAGTATACAAAAATCTTTGCTACATAACCATGCCGCCATCAAGATGAAGCGTCTGGCCTGTCATATAAGAAGCATCGTCAGAAGCCAGGAACAACGCCGCTTTTGCGACATCTTCCGGCGCACCAAAGCGGTTCAACGGAATTTGTCCGAGCATGGTTTTTTGGACTTCCTCGGTCAATTGGTCTGTCATGTCCGTTGTAATAAATCCGGGCGCTACTGCGTTTGCCGTAATGCCGCGGCTTGCCAGTTCACGGGCCGTGGTTTTGGTCAAGCCAATGACACCCGCTTTAGAAGCCACATAGTTTGCCTGCCCGGCATTGCCCATGACCCCGACGATTGACGCGATATTGACAATGCGTCCAGCGCGTTGCTTCATCATTTGGCGTGTAACTGCCTTCGTACAAATAAAGACACCTTTTAAGTTGATGTTGATCACGTCGTCCCACTCATCATCTTTCATGCGCATCATTAGATTGTCACGGGTGATGCCTGCGTTGTTTACTAAAATATCTACTGAACCAAACGCTTTCATCGTCTCATCGACCATCGCTTTGACAGATTCTGCATCCGCCACATTGGCTTTGACTGCAATTGCTTCTCCGCCGTTTGCCTGGATGTCTGCCACAACTGCTTCTGCTTTTTCCTGGCTGCCACTGTAATTAACGACTACCTTGGCGCCGTCTGCTGCAAATTTACGGGCGATTTCTGCACCAATTCCGCGCGATGCGCCCGTAATGATAGCTGTTTTCCCTGCAAGTTTGCTCATTTCGCCAACTCCTCTACCGCTTTTTCAAACGATTCTAAGTCATAGACCGGCAAAGTTTTAACTGAGCGGTCAATTTTTTTCACCAGACCGCTCAACACTTTTCCTGGCCCGATTTCAATAAATACTGTCACACCAAGATTGATCATTTCGCGAACGGACTGCTCCCATAAAACCGGTGAATACAGTTGGCGAACGAGAAGATCCTGAATTTGCGCGGCATTGGTTTCAGCTTTGGCTGTTACATTTGAAACCACTGGCACTTTAGCGTCGAGAAGGAAAGAGGTGCTCAACTCTTTTGCTAAATCCTGTGACGCCGAACGCATTAATTCAGAGTGGAAAGGGCCGCTGACATCCAGCGGAATTGCCCATTTCGCGCCGCGCTCTTTGGCAACCGCACATGCTTGTTCCACGCCTGCTTTTGTGCCGGAGATAACGATCTGCCCCGGACAGTTTAAATTGGCGAGTTGGACAACGCCGGTTGTATCCGTTACTTCATTCGTCACTTTTTCCAATTCTTCGCTTTCCATGCCAAGAATGGCTGCCATCGTGCCTTCTCCGGCGGGAAATGCCGTGTTCATGAACAATCCACGTTTATGTACGATATTGACCCCTGTCGGAAAATCCAACACATTGGAAGTAACCAATGCGCTGTACTCGCCTAAGCTGTGTCCGGCTGTGTAGTCTGGCCGGATGCCCGCACGAGTCAAGCGTTCCGTAATCATTGAACTGACTGTCAACAATGCCGGTTGGGCGTGATACGTCAGCGTCAAGTCTTCCTGTGGGCCTTCGAGCATCAGCTTGGACAATTCGAGACCAAGTGATTGGTCTGCGCTTTCGAAGAACTTGCGGCTTGTGTCGTCCGCTAAAAAGCTTTCGCCCATGCCGACTGTCTGCGACCCTTGGCCAGGATAAATAAAGGCAATCTTAGTCTTCATGTGAGGTCTCCTTTTTCAGCGTACTGTAAATTGTTCCGGTTACGTCGTATTCAACCATGGTACGTGTTTGGCGTATGGCATTAAACAAAGCCGTAGCATTTGATGAACCATGTGCTTTTATGACAGGGGCCTTTAATCCAAACAGTCCTGCACCGCCATACTCGCTGTAATCGAGCATGCCTTTGAGGCCTTTGATATCATCTTTGACCAGAAATGCCGCAACTTTTGTTTTGGCGGAAGTCATAAAGACGTCTTTGATCATGGCAAAAACATTCATCGCTGTGCCTTCAATTGTTTTTAGAACCATATTTCCGGTAAATCCGTCGGTTACGACTACATCCGCCACACCATTCAGCAAATCACGCGACTCTACATTGCCAATAAAATTGACCGGCGCTTCTTTTAACAAGGGAAAAGCAGCTTTCGTCAAGTCATTGCCTTTTTTCTCTTCGGTTCCAATGTTCAGCAATCCGACTGTCGGGTTTTGAATGCCGCGCACTTTTTCGGCATAAATGCTTCCCATGATGGCATATTGAACCAGATGTTCCGGACGTGCTTCCGCGTTTGCTCCCATATCCAGCATCACAAATCCTTTGCCGTCAATAGTCGGCAACGTTGGAGCCAGTGCCGGACGGTCCACACCATCAATGCGGCCCACGATGAACAAGCCGGCAGACATAAGCGCTCCCGTATTGCCCGCCGATACACAAGCATCCGCTTCTCCATCTTTTACAGCTTGCGCCATGCGGACCATGGATGCATCCTTTTTCCGTTTGACCGACCGTACGGGATCGTCTTCCGACTCAATGACTTCTTCACAATGGACGATTGATAAGCGTTCATGTTCCTTCAGAAATTCCTGCATTTTGTCTTGATGACCAAAAAGCTGAATTTCAATATCTGCAAATTCATCCAGTGCTTTATAAACGCCAGCAATGATTTCTTTTGGAGCGTTGTCTCCACCCATTGCATCTACTGCAATTTTCATGTTTCTTCACCTTCACTTTGCTCTGTCATGCGATACATTTCAAATGTGCCGATAAAAACCGTTTGTTGTTCAACAGATGATACCACTTTGACAAACGCCCTGTTTTTTTCGGGATGGCTTTCCATCACTTCTGCTTTTGCAACTACGCGCTGTCCAGCTGTGACCGGCCGCAGAAATTGCAGTTCCGATTTCACTGTCAATGCCAGTTCTTCATTCATTACTGCAACTGCCAAGGAATTGGCCTGTGCAAATAAATGATGACCCCTCGCGATCTTGTTTCGCTGAAATACGTGTTCCGGTTTTACATCGAATATCGAAATGGCTTTGTTGTCGAGTTCAATATCGATAATCTCACCGATCACTTCATCGATCGGCAAAGATTTCACTTCATCTTCAAACGTTTTCACGGCTACGTGTTTAATGCGTTCCCGCAGTTCCGGTATGGCAAGCTCCATCCGATCCAAACGAATGGTTTGCACACTGACATCAAATTCAACGGACAGTTCTTCATCCGTCACAAATGGATTTTCTTTTATAGAGTCTTTTAATGCCTGTTGCCGCTGTTTTTTTGGTCTTTTCACTGTGTCACCGCCCGCTATTAGCACTTGGTACTAATATGAGTATATAAATAACAAAAAAAGAATGCAAGGAAAATCATGCCCCCGCATTCTTAATCCAGTCTGCCGCCTGATAATATACCCGACTCTTCGATTTGCTGGCGCAGGCAACGCATGTCATCCGCATGCCAAAACTCGTCGCTGCTAATCAGCTTTTCCGCGTCTTTTCTGGCCGTCTCAAGCGCCCGATAATCGTGGACCAAGTCAGCCATTTTAAATTCTGGGATGCCGCTTTGCTTACGTCCAAAAAAGTCACCTGGCCCTCTCAGCTGCAGATCTTTTTCTGCCAGTACAAAGCCATCGTTGGTTTCGGTCATCGTCGCCATGCGCTCTTTGCCAATCTCTGTTTTCGGATCTGCCAGAAGGACGCAATACGATTGTTCACTGCCGCGGCCGACGCGTCCCCGCAATTGGTGCAGCTGAGACAAGCCGAAACGCTCTGCATCATAGATAAGCATGAACGAAGCATTCGGTACATTGACTCCTACCTCTACTACAGTCGTCGATACCAACACGTCGACTTTACCTTCTGTAAACTCGCGCATTGTTTGCTCTTTTTCCTCTGAATGCAAACGGCCATGCATCAAGCCGACTGTAAAGCGATCTTTGAAATACATGGACAGCTGTTGAAACAAGTCCACTGCGTTTTGGTAATCAAGTTTATCCGACTCTTCAATCAGCGGGCAAATAACGTAGGCTTGGCGTCCGGCGGACAGTTCTTTTTCCATCCGGCCGACGATTTTGCCAAACATGTCTTTTTTCATCCAATAGGTTTCAATTTCTTTTCGGCCCACAGGCATTTCGTCAATGACCGATACGTCCATTTCCCCAAAAGCCGAAATCGCAAGCGTCCTTGGAATCGGCGTGGCCGTCATAAACAGCACATCCGGATTGTACCCTTTGTCTTTCAACACACGCCGCTGGTCCACCCCAAAGCGATGCTGTTCGTCTGTGATAACGAGCCCAAGTTTATGGAATTTCACTTCGGGCTGAATCAACGCATGCGTACCAATTAAAATATCAATTTCTCCAGCAGCAAGCTGCTGCAGGATCAATTGGCGTTTTTTGCCTTTAACTGAACCGGTTAACAGAGCGATATTCATGGAAAACGGACGGAACCACTGCTCCAGTGTATTGGCATGCTGCTCCGCCAAAATCTCGGTCGGCGCCATTAACGCACCCTGCAATCCAGCCGTATGGGCTGCATAAAGCGCAATTGCCGACACGACCGTTTTGCCGGAACCCACATCTCCTTGCAGCAGGCGATTCATGCGGAACGGTTCTTTCATGTCCTTGCAAATTTCATTGACCACCCGCTTTTGCGCAGCCGTCAAATCAAAAGGCAGGCTCTCAATAAATTCTTTTAAGCGCTCCAAGTCATAATCAATAAACGAGCCGCCTTCTTCTTCGCGGTTCTTTTTGCGCAGCGCCTGCATCTTCAATTGAAAAACCAATAATTCTTCGTAGACAAATCGCCGGCGTGCCTGCTTGACGGCCTCACCGTCTGGAGGGAAGTGAACCCATTCCAAGGCATCCTGAATCGGGGCCAATTGGTATGCACCAACCAGACTTTTTGGCAGACAGTCTTCCATCTCATCTTTTGCCAAATCAAGCGCCTGCCTCATCAGCTTGCGAAACGTTTTTTGATGGATGCTGCCTTTCAGGCTGTAGATAGGCTCAAAGTCGGCTCCATCTGTCCGTGGACCAATCGAATGGTTTGATACCGTGATGACCTGCCGCCCGCGGTCCCATTTTCCTGTTAAGGTAATGATTTCGCCCAAATGCAATTTCGCCTTAACATAAGGCTGATTAAAGAAAATGGCTTTGACTAAATGGCGGCCCACCAGCACCTGCACTTGGGTCCGCGATTTTTTCTTGCCTAAAAAAAGGACGGAAGGCTCACTTTCGACCCTTCCCTCCACAGTAACACGCTCATTATGGGGCGTATCCGCCAGGTCCTTCAATTGAAAATCTTCATGGCGATACGGAAATGTCATGATCAGGTCCTGTATGGTTTCAATTTTCATTTCTTGAAGGGTTTCAGTCGCTTGCTTGCCTACCCCTTTTAACGTGGCGACTAGATCTTTACTGCCCACTGCCAACAACTGCTCCACCGAAAATTTTTGACTCCAGCCATTTCCCGGTAGGAGTTGCGGCAAGTCCGCCTTTTGCGGTTTCTCTTAGCGCACTCGGCATGGATTGGCCAATTTCAAACATCGCACCGATGACTTCGTCGCATGGAATGCGGCTCGTGACACCAGCTAATGCCATATCTGCAGCCACTACGGCATTGGCCGCTCCCATCGCATTGCGCTTTACGCAAGGCACTTCCACTAATCCCGCCACTGGATCGCAGACCAAGCCAAGCATATTTTTCATCGTGATTGCGAAAGCTTCCGAACTTTGTTGTGGGGTTCCACCAGCCATTTCAATAATAGCCGCTGACGCCATTCCAGCTGCCGATCCAACCTCGGCCTGGCAACCGCCTGCTGCGCCTGAAATCGAGGCGTTATTGGCTACAACAAATCCAAAAGCGCCTGCCGTAAATAAATAACGAATCATTTGCTCCCGTGTCGGATTCAGTTTATTTTTCACCGCGAACAATGTGCCCGGTACGACCCCTGCAGATCCTGCGGTCGGCGTCGCACAAATGGTACCCATTGCTGCGTTAACTTCGTTGGTCGCTACTGCTTTGCTGACTGCGTCAAGCAATAAATCGCCTGACAAGGTATTGCCTTTTTCACGGTAAGCTTGCAACAGCACAGCATCACCGCCAGTTAGGCCCGATACGGAATGAACGCCTTTCAACCCTTTTTCTACGGCTTCTTCCATGACTGTCAAATTGCGGTCCATCTGAATCATAATATCTTCACGTGAACGGTCCGTCATAAGCATTTCCTGCTCGATCATAATTTCGGAAACTAATTTCTGCTCTTTCTCAGCCCGTTCAACTAATTCTCTTACGTTACGGAATAAAGGTTCCATTGTTATAGCCTCCAATTTAATCGGCGATTCTTGTCACCTGCGTGATATTCGGAAGGTTTTTCAATTCGTCCATCACTTCTTTGTCCACATTTTGATCTACTTCGATGACCATCAATGCCATATGTCCGCGTTCTTTTCGGGATACTTCCATGTGGCCAATATTAATATCGTATTTGTACAAGCAGTTCGCAACATTCGCGATGCAGCCTGAACGGTCTTCATGGACAACTAAAATCGCTGGGTGGTTCCCCGATAAACGAAGCGGAAAGCCATTCAACTCTGTAATTTCAATTTTGCCGCCGCCAATCGAGATGCCCATCATCGACATTTCAGATTCTTGGTCTCCAATGACGATACGTGCTGTATTTGGATGATCGACATGGCCTGTCTCCGGAATAAATTCATAAGACATTCCTGCTTTTTCTGCTTCTTCAAACGAGGTTTTGATGCGTTCGTCAAAGGTGTCATAATCTAATAACCCACCAATAATGGCCACATCCGTACTGTGCCCTTTATAAGTTTCGGCAAACGATCCATAGAGATGGACCTTTGCCCATTGCGGCTGTCTGCCAAACAAATCCCTCGCCACTCTTCCGATGCGGGCTGCTCCCGCAGTATGCGAAGAAGATGGCCCAATCATGACCGGACCAATTATATCAAAAACAGATTTGAACTTCATGGCTCAAACCCCTCACTTTCGGTTGTATATAGCTTTAGTTTACATGACTTTGGCATATTAAACAAAAATAAAAAAAGCGCATACATCCGTATGCGCTCCGGTTTACTATCCTCTTCCTGAGTGAAATAAACTTCCTATTCGACGGCGATTATATATGGATACAAAGGCTGTTTGCCATTGTGGATTTCAACTTCAACTTCACTATTCAGCGATTCGATAAACTTACCCAGTTTTTCAGCATCTGCCGCGGTCACGTCTTCTCCGAAAAGGATCGTAACGATTTCAGCTTCGCTGTCGACCAGTTTTTTAGCCAGCTCTTCTGTAACTGCATCTAAACTGCTATCGGAAACAATAATCTTCCCTTCAGAAATGCCCATGAAATCGTCTTTCTTGATGGTTACGCCATCAATCGATGTGTCACGAACCGCAAATGTCACAGATCCTGATTTCACGTGTTTGGATGCATTCGCCATCGCTGACTGATTGTCTTCCAAAGAAGCACTTGGATTAAAGGCAAGCAATGCCGACATACCTTGAGGCACATCTTTTGTCGGAACGACTGCCGCTTCAATATCCAACAGTTCAGCTGCCTGTTCGGCTGCCATGATGATGTTTTTGTTATTTGGCAAAATTAGCACGCGTTCGGCGCCAATTGATTTCACCGCGTTGACAATGTCTTCTGTCGACGGGTTCATTGTTTGTCCGCCTTCAATGACGTAAGAAGCACCGATGCTGCGGAGCAACTCTGCAATTCCCTCACCCATTGCCACTGTCACTACGGCATAAGGATGTACAGTTTCCTGTTTTGGCGCATTTTTCTGGAAATCTTCGCCTACAATATCAATGTGCTGCTGGCGCATATTTTCTATTTTCATGCTGATCAAGCTTCCGTACTCCTGACCGTATGTAAGTACTTTTCCCGGATCTTCCGAATGGATATGGATTTTCGCAATTTCATCATCTGAGATGACCAATAGCGAATCGCCGTAAGCACTCAAATCAGAACGGAACAAAGCCTCGTTAAACTCTTTTTTGTCTTTTTCAAACTTCACCATGAATTCGGTGCAATAGCCAAACTCAATATCAGCCGTATCCATAAAGCTGGCAATATTTTTATGGTGCTCAGCGCTGACAAGATCGGTCATTGTGTTATGTGCGTGTTTTGCAGGCAATTCTTCGCCTTTCAGCGAAGCCAGGAATCCCTCGTAAACGTAAACGAGACCTTGTCCACCGCTGTCGACAACGCCTACTTCTTTCAAGACAGGCAATAAGTCTGGTGTCCGTTCCAAAGAAGCTTGAGCTTCCGTGACAACAGCTTCAAACCAAACAATAATATCTTTTTCAGTTTTTGAAACTTCCATGCCTTTAGCCGCCGCATCTTTTGCAACGGTCAAAATCGTTCCTTCTACTGGTTTCATAACGGCCTTGTAAGCTGTTTCAACACCGTGCTGAAGTGCTTCCGCAAACTTAAGCGCTGTCAATTCCGATTCTGATGCAATGTATTTGCCAAAGCCCCGGAAAAGCTGTGAAAGAATAACACCGGAATTTCCGCGCGCGCCCATCAATAGCCCTTTCGATAAAGCACTCGCTGTTTTACCGATATGCTCTTCTGCCTGAGCTGTTGTTTCTTTTGCTCCAGAAGTCATCGATAAATTCATATTCGTTCCCGTATCGCCATCCGGCACCGGGAAAACATTTAATGCATCAACATAATCCGCATTTTGAAAAAGGTGATGAGATCCCATCTCTACCATTTCCGCGAACTTTACTCCATTTAATGACTTCATAACTGACTCTTCCTCCTCCTACGGGTTCGTTACACGAACTCCTTGGACAAAAATATTTACCGCTTTTACTGACATGCCTAATGTTTTGTTAATCGTGTATTTTACTTTGGACTGGACCTGATAAGCCACTTCGGAAATTTTTGTTCCATAGCTGATGATGACATACATATCCACAACCAAATCATCATCTTCCTGACGCACAAGAACTCCTTTAGCAAAATTTTCTTTGCGAAGTATATCTGTTAAGCCGTCACGTATTTGATGTTTTGTTGCCATACCTACAATGCCGTAACATTCAATGGCTGCACCGCCTGCTATTTGGGCAATTACATCATTGGAAATATCGATTTGACCGTATTCGTTCTTTAATTCAATCGACATTGAAATTCCTCCTCGAGTCCTATTTCACTCTTATCATTCTACCTTAAAGGCTTATAGAAGAAAAGCAACCGTTTTGGGGTGTAAAGGTTTTTTTCTTTAAAGACCTCTAAATTTAGTTGCAAACGTGATATGTCTGTGGTAAATTATTAAAGTATGTGAAACGAAAAACGAACTGAAATTCTATCATAATTTTCAGCTTCACTTGTGAGGAGGGACTTACATGCCTAAAGTATGTGCAGTTAGTGGACGTAAAGCTCGCGCCGGAAATGCCCGTTCGCACGCAATGAATTCGTCAAAACGTACATGGGGAGCAAACCTTCAAAAAGTTCGCATCCTTGTAGACGGTAAACCGAAACGTGTATGGGTTTCTGCAAGAGCAATGAAATCAGGAAAAGTTGAGCGCGTATAATCGCTCATCGATAATGCCGGTGCTGATCTAATCAGCCTGGCATTTTTTCGTTGTGTAAGCTATTTTTAACGCTCGCTCTTTCATTAAAACTGGTTAAAGCCTAAACAGCTTTACTCCGCAACAATTAAAACAGGCAGCGAAAAGGATCTCCTTTTCGCTGCCTGTTTGATTTTCTAAAACTTTATGCATCCGAGCTTTCCACCATCAGGCAATAGCCGCTTTGGATTGTCACACTTCCTCGGCCCATTAGCTCGTTGCTGATGAACCGGGTCGTGCCGAATGGAACAGCTTCATTTGTTACGGGGTATTTAAAGCCAGTCAGCGTTAAGCCGCTGATTTCTTCCGCAAACGGGTAAAACGATACATAGCGGTACTGTTCATCCTTAACCAGTTGATGCGTACCAGGCTTTAAAAAACGGATCCGATTTTGGCTATTCAGTAACAGGAAGCCTGTTGCTGGAAAGTTTTGCTGATACGTGAACATGGTGTGCAAAGCACTCATGTAGTGGTCCAGTCTTCCGCCTGTGACACCGGTGAGTATGACCAGATCGGGCCGATGCGCCATTGCGCTCTCAAGCCCCAACTCCGTATCAGACTGGTCTTTTTCAGATGGCGAACGTTCCAAGCCAGGCAATGCTGCACGAATTTTCTTATAATCCTCTTCTGTCACCGAATCAAAGTCCCCCACAGCGGCGGCAGGCTGAATGCCCTTTTCAAGCAATACCAGCGTTCCGGCATCAATGCCAATATACAAAGCTTCCGGAAAGTGAGAGAAATCCGGCAGTTCGCCTGCCGGGCCTCCTGCGATTAAAATGACGTTCACGAAATCGCCTCTTCTCCCGCTTTCCTGATTGCCTGAAGAGCTTGCGCCCGATCTTGTTTGCTGTAGATGGCTGAACCGGCGACAAAGACTGTCGCTCCTGCTTCTGCACATGCAACGATCGTTTCTTCGTTAATGCCTCCATCAATTTCAATTTCAATGGACAGCCCTTTTTCTTTGATGATGCCAGCAAGCTGTTTGACTTTCGGCACCACGGAATGAATAAATTTCTGACCGCCAAATCCAGGATTGACCGTCATGAACAATACCAAATCGATATCTTCCAATATGTGCTGGATGGTTTCGATCGGCGTATGTGGATTCAAGACAACACCCGGCTTGACGCCAAATGATCTGATTAACTGAATGGTACGATGAAGGTGTGGACAAGCTTCTACATGCACAGTAATGTAATCAGCGCCTGCTTTGGAAAATTCTTCAATGTACTGATCTGGATTCTCGATCATCAAATGGATATCCATTGGCAATTTGGTCAAGGGCCGGATTGCATTCAAGACAATCGGTCCAAAGGAAATATTCGGAACGAAATGGCCGTCCATAATATCTACATGAATCCAATCAGCCCCTGCTTTTTCCACTTCTAACACTTCTTCTCCAAGCTTTGCAAAATCTGCTGCAAGAATAGACGGTGCAATTTTAATCATTTGAATACCTCGGCTTTCGGCTCATGATTTCTTCCAAAAACTTCAAATAGTTTTTGTAGCGATAATCTGGTATTTCTTTTGCCTCAACGGCCGCTTTAATGGCACATTTAGGTTCGTTCATGTGCAGGCATTCTCGGAATTTACAGGCGTTGGAACGCGCAGCAAATTCTGGGAAACACGCGGACAACTCTTCGCGTTCCATGGTCTCGAAATCAAACGAACTAAATCCTGGCGTGTCCGCCAGCAGTCCGTTGTTGACGGCGATCAGTTCAACATGCCGCGTCGTATGCTTGCCTCGGTTCAGCGCTTTGGAAATATCGTCTGTCTTTAACTCCAGTGATGGCAAGATAGTATTCAGCAATGTTGATTTCCCAACACCAGACTGCCCTGCCAAAACGCTGATTTTGCCTTCAAGCACAGGCATCAAACGATCTTTTAAAGCAGGATCGTCAATGTAGGTTGGAATCACTTCATAGCCGATTTTTTCATAATCCGCAATAAAGTGTTGAATTTTTTCTTTTTCCGATTCTTTTAACAGATCCATTTTCGTCAGGCAAATGATCGGTTGAATCGAGTTGGATTCGATGGCGGTTAAAAAACGATCCAGTAGTAAGGGGTGAAAGTCCGGCTGCTTGGCTGAAAACACAAGAATTGCCTGGTCCACATTGGTAATCGGTGGACGCACCAATTCGTTTTTGCGTTCGTAGACATGCAGAATTGTTCCTTCCAGATCATTATCTGCTTTGTAATCGACATAATCGCCAACCAGCGGCGTTATTTGGCGATTGCGGAAAACTCCACGCCCGCGGCACTGGATATAGCGCTTGCCATCTTCATCCAGTACATAATAAAATCCACTCAACGCTTTTCTGATTTGACCTTTCGGCATCTTTTCACTCCTTCTGTCATTGTTTATTCTACGTTTGAGTACTCAAAAGTTTCTTCCAGTATAATTGTGGAATCACGGACTATGCGATAGGATGCACTTTCACCTTCTGCAATTTGCAGTTCGATACGCTGAGACCGATCTTCAGTAATTGTAAACTCCTCAGTCGGATCGACCATTGTCCGGGAATCATCCTGAATGTAGACTTGGACTGTCTGTTCAACAGGTTCTTCACCTTCTGCAGCAGGTTCTGCAGGTTCATACGGAATTTCTACCGTATGAATATACGTCTTCATCGGCTGCTCTGCAACGCCAGCTGACAAAGTGACTTCAATAGTACTGCCAGCTACAAGCTGTTCTCCTGCAGCAGGGGTTTGAGACAAGACCTTGCCGGACTCGACTTCATCGGACGCCTGTTCTGAAACAATGCGGATATTAAAACCAGAAGAGCGAGCATAATCGTTGAGATTTTCTTCTGTAAAGCCAGCCAAATCTTCTACTTCGCGCAGATCTTCACCTTTACTGACGATAAATTCTACATCCGTTTCACTGATAATCACATTTTCTCCAGCTAACGGTTCCTGGCTGAGAATCGTACCAACCGGTTCTTCAGAAAACTCTTCAGTTGGCGTCACCGAAGCAAAATTCTCTTCTGCTAATGCTTCTGTTGCTTCTTCAATCGTGCTCCCGACAAAATCATCCATCTCAGCCATTTCCTTGCCTAGACTGACAAATAGTTGAATTTCCGTTTCACGGTCCCTCATTTTCCCAGCTTCCGGAATGGTCCGGATAATATGGTCTGCCTCGACCTGCTCCGAGTATTCTTCAGTTTCTTCACCTGCCACAAAACCAGCTGCCTGAAGCTCTTCAAGCGCTTCGTTGTGCTCCATTTCCGAAACATCCGGTACAGCAATTTGCCTCGGTTCGAACAGACCTGGAAATGCAATTGCGAGAATCAGTCCGCCAATCAGCAAAAATGCCAGTATACCCAGAATCCATGGCCACTTCTTTTTCTTTTTTTCAGGAGTTTTTTTCGTTTCTTTTTTCTCCTTGTTCAGGGGCAATGGCATGGTTTTTGTCTCTGCAGCGCTCGTGTATGCAGCCGCATCTTTGATAGCCGGCATAGCACGTGTTTCATCCTGGTCAACTGGCACCACGAATTTGGGTTCATTCAACCGTTCCGGCAATAACACCGTCTCTAGGTCTGCCTCCATTTCATCAGCAGACTGGTAGCGGTGCTGAATGTTTTTGGCCGTCGCTTTTAACACAACATTCTCCAGGCTTTGCGGCAAATCGGGAACGGTTTCACGCAAAGAAGGTGTTTCTGTCTGCAGATGTTTTAAGGCAATTGATACCGCCGATTCACCTGAAAACGGCAACTTTCCTGTAATCAATTCGTACATAACAATGCCAAGGGAATAAATATCGGATTTTTTATTGGCCATCCCGCCGCGTGCTTGTTCAGGCGATAAGTAATGGACGGTTCCAAGTACCGAGTTGGTTTGGGTATAAGATGTTGCGCTTAATGCCATCGCAATGCCAAAATCGGATATTTTCACATTGCCTTCCGGATCCATCAAAATGTTTTGCGGTTTGATGTCACGGTGAACAATTTGATTGTGGTGGGCATGAGCCAAAGCCGATGCCAATTGTTTCATAATCTCAACCGCTCGTTCAGGAGATACCGGTGAATGTTCGATTATGTAATCCTTTAAGGTTTTTCCTGCCACGTATTCCATGACCAAATAATGTACAGATCCGTCTTCGCCCACATCAAAGATATTGACAATGTTCGGATGCGCCAGACTGGTCGTAGACAATGCTTCTCGTTGAAAGCGCCTGCGCAGCTCTTCCTCATTAGAAAAGTCGTAGCGCAAAATTTTGATGGCGATATCCCGATCCAAAATCATGTCATGCGCCAAATACACATTGGACATTCCGCCGCCGCCAATCAACTTCTTGATCTTGTAGCGGCCATTGATGCTTTTGCCAATCAGCATGGTTACACCTCCTCATCCATAGAGGACAGAAGAACGAATGAAATATTGTCTTCTCCTCCACGATCGTTGGCCAAGGTTACCAGCTCCTGGCCTTTTTGAGACAAAGGGGCAGTGGCGCGAACGATGGAAGCGAGTTCTTCTTTCGGAATTTTATTGCTTAAGCCATCTGAACAAATCAGCAGATAAGAAGAACCCGCAATTGAAAAGTGGATCAACTCTCTTTCGATATCGGCTTCAGTGCCAAGCGCACGGACGATCCAGTTTTTCTTTGGATGCTCTTCCGCTTCTTCCTGGCTGATTTCTCCGCTGTCCACCAGCACATTGACGTAGGAATGATCGCGTGTAATCTGTTCGATGCTCTCGTTTATCAGGTATGCACGGCTATCGCCGATATGGCATAAAATGCCTTCATCGCCTTCAAGCAATGCCGCGATTAAGGTAGTGCCCATCCCTTTGCATTCCAAATGTGCCATGGAATGGTCGTATACTGACCGGTTGATCAGCTGAACACGATCAGAAAGCCATTTTTTCTTATTGTCGAGTGTTGAAAAGGCCTCTTCCCCGTCTTCCAAAAAATAGCGGCTCAGCTGATCGGTGGTCATTTTGCTGGCAACATCCCCAGCTTTATGGCCGCCCATTCCATCTGCTACGAGGGCCAGAATCAGTCCGTCTGGACGCTTTAAAACAGCTACGCTATCTTCGTTCACTTCACGGATTTTGCCTGTATCACTTTCTACTACGTATTGGAACAAATCATGACACCCCGATTCTCGTCTTTGCCTGCATCAAACTGTTGCGGTCTTTTCGGATTTTCTAAAAGCAGCGATGAAAAAGCCGTCGCTTCCATAATCCTGCGGAAATACTTGGACAAAACCTGTATGTTTAATGCCCATCGCTTGCGGCAATGCGGCTTGAATTTTCTCCATCTCTGGATGTTCTTTGAGGAACCGCTCTGCTGTGCCGCGGTTTTCGACAGCATCCACTGTACAGGTGCTGTAGACCAAAATGCCATCTTGCTTCAGTAAACGAGCGGCTTGGTCTAACAATTCAATTTGAATTTCCTGCAAGCGGGCGAAATCCTCTTCTTTTTTGGTGTATTTAATGTCGGGCTTTCGCTTGATAACACCCAGTCCGCTGCAAGGCGCATCCACTAGAATGCGGTCAAATTTCTCTTCACCAAAGCGTTCGACGCTTTGCTTGCCGTCTCCAACTACCGTTTCAATAACTGTATGACCAAGCCGCTTCGCTGTTTCATCAATCAACTTGACTTTATGCTGATGCAAATCAAGCGCATACAAAGTTCCGCTATTGTTCATTTTTTCAGCAATGTGCGTGGTTTTTCCACCTGGTGCTGCGCACATGTCCAGTACCGTCATTTCCGGCTCGACTTGCAGTGCGTAGGCAGGAAGCATCGAGCTCTCGTCTTGAATGGTAATAAAACCTTTTTCAAACGTTGCTGTTCTTGCAGGCTGGCCATTTGTGACAATCAAACATTCAGGAATCAATTTACTTGGTACAGCTTCCAGCTCTTCGGACTCGAGCATTTCAATGACTTCTTCAACTGTTGCCCGGGCTGTGTTGACGCGTACTGTCTGTGACGGCGTCTTGTTGTTTTCCAACGCCATTTCACGCGTTTTTTCCAAACCGAACTGTTCTGCCCATCGTTTGATCATCCAGATCGGATGGCTGGTTTCAATGGAGATTTTTTCATATGGATCGCTGATTGTGTTAAAAGAGCGTACCCCATTTCGCTGAACGGAACGCAATACGCCGTTGACGACAGAAGCTACTCCTCCGTGGCCGCGGCGCTTAGCGATTTCTACCGCTTCGTGAACAACTGCATGCGCGGGAATCCGGTCCAGGTAGACGATCTGATACAGCGACAATCTCAGCAAGGTTTTAACCCATGGCTCGATTTTGCCTTTCAAATAAGGTTCTAAATAATAATCCAGCGTCATTTGATGCTGCAATGTGCCGTAGGTGATTTCTGTCAACAAGCCTCTATTTTTTGCTGCGATGCCATAGCTTTCAATCGTTTGGTGAAGCAAGAGGTTGCTATAAGCTTGTTTGTTTTCCACTGCCCACAAAATGGAGAATGCGGCATCGCGGACATTGCCTTGAAGTTTTTTGTTTTTCATTCGAATAAATCTCCTGCCTGGATTTTAGGTCCTTTTAAATACTCTTTTGCGGTCATGCGCTTTTTGCCGGATGGCTGCAGTTCGGTGATGGCCAAAACGCCATCGCCGGTCTGCACCAAAATCGAATCATCCGTCAGTCCGACCACTTGGCCGGACTTGCTCTTGGCATTCGACGAAGTTTTTTCGGTCCACCAAACTTTCATATTGGCGCCGTTGAACGTCGTGTACGCAACAGGCCACGGATGCAACCCGCGCACTTGATTGTAAATTGCGGCGGCTGGCTTTGACCAATCAATGCGTTCTTGTTCACGCGAGATATTTCGAGCATAAGTAACAGCCTCTTCGTCTTGTGGCATGCGTTCGTTCGTACCTGCAATAATAAGAGGCAAAGTTGTTTTCAAAAGGTCGCGTCCAGCAATGCTCAATTTCTCAAACATGCTGCCGGTGTGGTCTTGCTCTTCGATCGGCACCGTGACTTGCGAGATGATATCCCCTGCATCCAACCGGTCCACCATATACATAATGGTGACACCCGTTTCCGTTTTGCCATCGATAATGGCTTGATGGATCGGTGCGCCTCCACGGTAATCCGGCAAGAGCGAAGCGTGGACGTTGATGGCGCCCAGTTTAGGTGATTCCAGTACTTCACTTGGCAAAATTTGTCCAAAAGCTGCCGTGACAATCAAATCGGCTTCCAAATCAAGGACGTGCTGAAGCTCTTCCGGGTTTTTCAGTTTTTCCGGCTGGTACACTGGCAAGCCGAGGCGCATCGCCTCTTCTTTGACCGGCGTCGGCGTCAGTATTTTTTTGCGGCCCACTGGGCGGTCTGGCTGCGTCACAACGGAAATGACGTTATAGCCTTCTTCGACAAGCATGCGCAAGATTGGTGCCGAAAAGGCAGGTGTTCCCATAAATACAATTTTGGTCAAACCTGTTCCTCCTCTTCTTCCTGCTGGCGGATCATTTCGTCCAATTCTTCCTGCGTCACATATTTCGTGATTTTGCTGGTAAACAAGATGCCGTCCAAATGATCCATTTCATGTTGAATGGCGCGGGCTTCGTAGCCTTCCGCTTCCAATTCATACCAGGAACCGTCGCGTTCTTGCGCTTTGATCTTGATGTGGTCCCAGCGCTCCACTTCACCAAAAATTCCAGGGAAGCTCAAGCAGCCTTCAATATCGGTTTCAGCGCCTTCAAAAAGCACCAATTCCGGATTGATCAGTTCAATCGGATCTTGGCCTTCCCGGAAATCGACGATGGCTGCACGGACAGCAACCCCCACTTGGGGCGCGGCAATGCCGACGCCATCTGATTCAACCATTGTGTCATGCATATCGTCCAAAAGAACCGCTAAGTTCTTATCAAAAGTCGTGACGGGCAAACATTTTTTCTCCAATACTTCGTTCGGGTGCTTTACTACTGTTCGAATTGACATATTCGTTTCCTCTTTTCTGTTACATGACCGATGTCGGATTCATATCAATCGACAGCGTCGCGCCTTTTTTCAGCCACTCCGTGCGATGGATTTTGATCAGTTGCTGCATCGTATCGGTCAGTTTCGGTTCTTTTTTGTATTTTATCAAACATTGATAGCGATATCTATTGTTGACACGGGCAATGAGCGAAGCTGAAGGCCCGATAATCAAGGTGTTTGGAGACAATTGGCTTTTCAAATAACGGACTGTTTGATCCGCGTATTCGGCAACTGTCATCAAATCTTCATGCGTAAATTGAATATTGACAACGTAATAGTACGGCGGATAGCCGCTTGCTCTGCGCATAGCCATTTCCTGTTCATAAAATGGCTCATACAATTGGTCTTTGGCTAGTGTAATGGCGTAATGTTCCGGTGTATACGACTGAACAAATACCATCCCTGGAAGAACGTCTCTTCCTGCACGCCCGCTGACTTGCGTTAGGAGCTGATAGGTTTTTTCTGCGGCTCGAAAATCAGGCAGATGAAGCGTCGTATCTGCTGACAAGACGCCCACCAAGGTGATGTTCGGGAAATCCAGGCCTTTGGCGATCATTTGAGTACCCAACAGGATATCGGCCTTGCCTTCACCAAAAGCGGAAAGGATTTTTTCATGTGCGCCTTTGTTGCGTGTCGTGTCGACGTCCATTCGCAACACGCGAGCTTCCGGCACCACTTTCGCTAATTCTTCTTCGACTTTTTGTGTACCGGTTCCGAAAAAGCGGATATGCTCACTTTCACATTCCGGACAAGTAGTCGGGACACGTTCGTCATAGCCGCAATAATGGCATTTCATTGTTTCGCTGGAGCGGTGGTAGGTCAGTGAAATATCACAGTTTGGACATTGCATGACCGTTCCACAATCACGGCACAAAACAAACGATGAATAGCCCCGCTTGTTGAGAAACAGCACGGTTTGCTGTTTTTTCTCCAAGCGGTCGCGGATGGCATCCGCCAATTGCACCGAGAACATGGACCGATTGCCATTCCGCAACTCTTCCCGCATGTCAACAATCTGAACATCCGGTAAGGGCTGATTTTTCGCGCGTTTTTCCAGCACCAGCAATTCGTAGACGCCTTTTTGAGCTCGTGCATAGGATTCGAGTGATGGCGTCGCGCTGCCCAAAATCACTGGGCAATTGTGGTATTCGCTGCGCCATATCGCCATATCGCGGGCGTGATAGCGCGGCGAATCGTCTTGCTTATAGCTCGATTCATGCTCCTCATCTAGGATGATTAAGCCCAAATTCTGAAATGGGGCAAAGATGGCTGAACGCGCACCAACGACAACTTTTACTTCTGCCCGTTGGATTTTTCGCCATTCGTCGTATTTCTCGCCAGCCGACAATCCGCTATGCAAAACGGCAACCTGATCGCCAAAACGTTCTTTAAAACGAATGGTCATTTGCGGTGTCAGTGAAATTTCCGGCACCAGCATGATTGCTTCTTTGCCTTGTTTCAGAACTCGATCGATTGTCTGCAAGTAAATTTCCGTTTTTCCGCTCCCTGTTATGCCGTGCAGCAAGAAAGTTTTCGGTGTATTTAACGCATTTTCAATCGAATCAAAAGCAAGTTGCTGCGCACCTGTCAGTTGCAGGGAAGATTTTTGTTCAATTGCTGTCAATAGCTTCGGATCCCGGTAAGATTCCATGTTGGAAATCTCAGCTGCTCCTTTTTCCACCAAACTGTAGATGGTGGGCAGTGACACATTTGCTTCTTTTTGAAGTTGGGAAGACTCAATTGAACGTCCTGCATGTTTCAGGAAATACTCCATCAATTTTAGCTGTTGTTTGGCATTAGCACGGATATCTAAGGATTCCAACTGCTCCGTGCTGTCAGCAATATGAATCATCCGCACTTTTTTTACAGATGTCTGCTGCTGAATATCAGTATCAGCCAAGATTGTGCCTTTTTCCATTTCCTTCTTCAACAGAGCGTATACATCAACTGCTTCCTGTAGGCGGATAAATGGACGATTTTCAAAATAAGGGCGCAATGGGGCAGCAATTTCATCAAGTCCTGCATTCAGCACAAAGCGTTTTTCATATTTTGCACGCAATGCGGCCGGGACCATAACCTGCAGTGCATCAATTTCAAAGCAAACGGTTTGCTGTTTCATCCATTGGGCCATTTTCAACAATTCTTCATTTAATACCGGAACAACATCCATCAATTCGTGAATCGGCTTCAGGCGTTTTGGGTCAAACTCTGAAGTTTCTTTGATTTTGGTAATAAAACCAAGCACTTTACGGTTTCCAAACGGTACTTTTACACGCATCCCTGGTCCAGCCAGTACTTCCACATTTTTTGGAATGGCGTAATCAAAAGGGCGGTCAATCGGGTGTGCTGCAACGTCCACAATTACTTCAGCTATCATGCGGCTCTTCCTTATCCGTAATCAATTCGAGCAATTGGCGGGCGAGTTGCTGTTTGGGCATCATCTCAAAAGCCTGCTCAAAGCCGTTTTTCCCGAAAACAGTCACCCGGTTGGTATCCGATTCAAAGCCTGCTTGTGCTTCAGTTACATCATTGGCGATAATGTAATCCGCGTTTTTGCGTTCCAGCTTTTCTTTGGCGTATTGTCCGACATCATTGGTTTCAGCCGCAAAACCGATCAATACTTGGCCTTTTTTCTGTTCGCCTAAATGCTGTAAGATATCGACTGTCCGTTCGAGAACAATGGTCGATCCACCTTCTTGTTTTTTCATTTTCTTGTCAGCTACCGTTTTGGGTCTATAGTCGGCAACGGCTGCCGTTTTGATGACATAATTTGCTGTATCATAATGTGCTTCGACCGCTCGCAGCATGTCTTCTGCGCTTTCCACAACAATTCGGGTAACACCGCTTGGAACCGGCAGCGACACGGGACCGCTAATCAAAATTGTTTCAGCGCCCATCTCGGCTGCTGCACCCGCCATCGCGTAGCCCATTTTGCCGCTTGAGAAATTAGTCAAGAAACGGACCGGGTCAATTCGTTCGCGTGTGGGGCCAGCTGTGACCACAACTTTTTTCCCTGCCAGTTTGTGCTCACGAGAAAAATAATCTTTAACCAGCTCCGTGATCTTCTCCGGTTCTTCCAATCGGCCTTTGCCAACATAGCCGCAAGCCAGGAAGCCCTCAGACGGTTCAATAAAGCGAATGCCATCTTCATGGAGCTGTTGAATATTGCGTTTCACTGCTGGATGGTCATACATATGGACATTCATTGCCGGCGCAATCCAAATAGGGGCAGTCGCTGCAAGCAAAGTTGTGGTCACCATATCATCGCCGATGCCACCTGCCAGTTTGCCGATGACATTGGCAGTTCCCGGCGCAACAATAATCAGGTCTGCCCAATCTGCAAGGTCGATATGGGCGATGACAGAAGAATCCTTTTCATCAAAAGTATCTGTGTAAACATCGTTTCTGGACATGACTTGAAACGTCAAGGGCTGCACAAATTGCTGCGCCGATTGCGTCATGATCACTTTTACAGTGGCGCCAGCCTGAGATAGCTTGCTGACAAGTGCAACCGCTTTATAGACGGCGATTCCTCCGCTGACACATAGTAGAATTTTACGATTCTCCAACAACTCAAACACCCTTTCTAAACAACAAACTCCCAAAGAACAAATTTGCTCTGGGAGTCGTCTGTTGCGATTAATGGTTAAATTTCGTCTTCGTATACGGCAAATTCATCTTGTTTTTCCTGAGTCAATGCGCCGGCTGCTACTTCTTCAAGCGCTTTTCCGACTGATTTAGTGGAAACGTATGAATCCAATTTTTCATCACCATGTTCGTGCAGTTGGCGGGCACGTTTAGAAGCAAGTGCCACCAGCGAGTATTTTGAATCAATTCGGCTTTTTAGTTTATCAACGGATGGGTATAACATCAGACATTCTCCTTTAGCATATCAAAATATCGTTTTTCAACACGTTCACGCTTGCAATGTTCTGCAATGATAATGGCATTGATTCGGTCACAGGCATTTTCAACTTCATCGTTTTCAACTACATAATCGTACAAGTTCATCATTTCCAGCTCTTGGCGTGCGGCTTGCAGACGGGAAGCAATTACTTCGTCCGACTCAGTCCCACGGCCGACCAGCCGCTCTTCCAACTCCGATAAACTTGGTGGTGCCAAGAAAATGAACAGGCCATCCGGAACTTTCGAACGGACCTGTGCAGCGCCCTGCACCTCAATTTCCAGGAACACATCGCGTCCTGCATCGCGCATTTTGTTGACATACGCAAGCGGCGTGCCGTAGTAATTCCCGACAAATTCCGCGTATTCAAGCAGCTGATCCTGTTCGATCAGCTCCTCAAATTCGTTCCGGGTTTTGAAGAAATAATCCACTTCATCAACTTCCCCTTCCCGCGGCGACCGGGTCGTCATCGAGATGGAGTATTCGTAATTTGTATCCGGCTGTGAGAACAGCTCTTTTCGTACCGTGCCTTTTCCAACACCCGAAGGCCCTGATAGGACTATCAGCAGTCCACGTTGGTTTCTCATTTTATCCCTCATTTGCCTCGTCATCATTTTCTTCCAACTCAAAGAGCTGCGCTTTTGCATAAGAACGCAGAACAAACCGGACTTTAACTCGATTTGGCTGAACGTTTCTTCCGATGCATCGGCCGGCACCCCTGGCTGAACATTTCCCAATCAGCTGCTCTGCTGGTGCAGAATTCGGTATAGCGGCTGCCGTTATCCGGCTGAACAAAATCACATTTGCTAGCCCTAAACGTAAATCGAACTGTTTCCACCAAACTCTTACCAGTCATTTACTACTGATTCGTATTCTTCGTTTTCTAACTAACTGTCTTATTATATCATAATACACCGAGAAAATGATAAGATGGAACAAAACGATTTGAAAGAGGGATATTTAATGGCATTTGATGGATTATTTACAAAATCGATGACTGGCGAACTTCAACAGTTGGTCACCGGCAGGATTTCAAAAGTTCATCAGCCCAACCAGCTTGAACTGCTTCTCCATATACGTGCTCAAGGAAAAAACCATAAGTTATTAATCTCAATTCACCCGTCGTATTCACGGATTCATTTGACGGCAGCAGCAAACGTCAACCCTTCAGAACCGCCGATGTTTTGCATGCTGCTGCGCAAGCATATTGAGGGCGGCGTCATCACCGAGATTTCGCAATACGGAATGGACCGCCTCATCATGCTGAAAATCAAAGCAAAAAATGAAATCGGCGATGACATCGAACGCGAACTGCACGTTGAAATGATGGGACGGCATTCAAATGTCATCCTGGTTGATGCCGAACGGACGATGATTCTCGACAGCCTCAAGCATTTGCCGCCGAGCGTCAACTCATTCCGAACAATTCTTCCTGGACAGCCTTATATCTTCCCGCCTTCCCAGGAGAAAAAGGATCCGTTCGAGGCAATCAATGAATTGGCTCAAACAGACGCTAAGGAAATCGTTGGCGAATTCTCCGGATTTTCTCCATTGAACGCTCGTGAACTTGCATTCCGTCTGGAGTCAGCTGATAAAAAAACTGAAATTGCTCAGTCATTTTTAGAAGATTTCCAAAGGGCGCAGCCGACTGGCTATTATGTTGAACACGAAGGAAAAAGTTTCTTCTCGGCGACTCCTTTGACACACATTGCAGAAGAAGGACTGGAGTTTTCGACCCTTGGCGAATTGCTCGACCGGATGTATTACGCCAAAGCCGAACGCGACCGTGTAAAACAGCAGGCTGGCGATTTGGAAAGATGGCTGCAAAATGAAATTTCCAAACTGAAGCTGAAGCTGAAAAAACTAAAAAAAGAACAGGATCAGGCAGAAAAACGCGATCTCCTTCAATTAAATGGCGAATTGATCATGGCCAACCTTCACCGCATTACCAAAGGCATGAAGGAAATTGAAGTTGACAATTATTACAACGATGAAAAAGTGACGATCACATTAGATCCTCGCAAAACGCCGATTGACAACTCGCAGCGCTATTACTCGCGCTACCAGAAAGCGAAGACCGCTGTTGTAAAAACCCAAGAACAAATCGACAAAACCGAGGAAGATATCGAGTATTTCGAGACTTTGATGTCACAGGTTCAACAGGCGGGCATTTCCGATATCGAGGAAATCCGTGAAGAACTGGCTGAGCAAGGATTTATGAAAGCACAGAAGTCGAAGAAAAAGAAAAAACCGACCAAGCCTTCTGTGGAACCTTATATTTCCTCTACCGGCACGCCCATTTCTGTCGGCAAAAACAACAAACAGAACGATTATGTGACCTTTAAAGTGGCCGCAAAATCTGATACGTGGCTGCATACGAAAGACATTCCAGGCTCCCACGTCATCATTCATGACAATGATCCCGACGAAACGACCATACTTGAGGCAGCTACGATTGCGGCTTACTTTAGCAAGGCTCGCGAGTCGTCTTCTGTTCCCGTTGACTACACCGAAGTTCGGCAAGTAAAAAAACCAAATGGTTCAAAGCCAGGATTTGTTATTTATTTCGAACAGAAAACGGTATTTGTGACGCCCGATGAAGAACTTGTCATTAAATTGAAGAAATAATTTTAGAAACCGGAAAGCAAAGAGCTTTCCGGTTTTTTGTTGATAAAGCAGATGCGATTGAGAAAACCAAAAATACGATAATGATGATCCCTAAACTGATACCTCCAAGAAGATTACATAATATTAATATGCAGATAATTAGTCTTGCATGCAAGTTGAGTTCTACCCATTGCCCTGTTCACCAGTAAATGCTATGTTCTTAAAGGACTTTATTTTAAGGGGGATTTACATATGTATACATATTTTACAAAGAACAAAATAATGATAGCTAACGGAGCTATCGCACTGGCGTTGCTAGCAGGATGCGGCAATGAAGAAAGCGAAACTGAGGAAACAACTACAGCTTGGGATGAAATTCAAGAACAAGGTTCAATGACTGTTGCCACTTCAGGAACTTTGCTCGCAACTTCTTTCCGTGATGAAGATTCTGATGAACTGACGGGCTTTGAAGTAGAAGTGGTGCGGGAACTTGGTGAACGATTAGAGTTGGAAATCGAGTTTACAGAACTTGGATTTGATGAAATGCTGACCAGCGTCAATACAGGCCAAATTGACATGGCCGCAAATGATATTGAAATAACTGAAGACCGCGCAGAAGAGTTTATTTTTTCCACACCAATTAAACATTCTTACGGCACAGCGGTTGTCCGAAAAGATGACTTGTCCGGAATTTCAACCTTGGAAGACTTGGAAGGTAAAAAAGCAGCTGGTGCATCTACATCTATTTTCATGGAAATCGCACGTGATTACGGCGCAGAAGAAGTGACTTATGACAATGCCACAAACGAAGTTTATTTGCGGGACGTTTCAATCGGACGCACCGATGTCATTCTGAATGATTACTATTTATCAACATTCGGTGTTGCAGCTTTTCCTGAGCTGAATATCACCATCCATCCTGATATCAAGTATGCACCTTCAGAGGTTGGCCTTGTGATGAATAAAGACAATACCGAACTTGCTGACAATGTGAACAGCGAATTGGAAGAAATGCTTGAAGATGGTACGATCACTCGTATTTCCGAAGAGTTTTTTGGTGGTGCCGATGTCTCCATTAAACCTGATATTGAAGAAAACTAAGGAGGTCGTCTAATGAATGACATTGAATGGGGACTGCTGTTTGACCCCACACTAGCGATCGAATCCTTGCCCTATGTACTGGGAGGCATCGGCTATACTTTACTGATATCTGTCTTTAGTATGGTCATGGGGTTGATCATAGGCTTTTTCCTATCCCTTGCCCGTACATCCCGATTGCAAATTTTGCAATTTCCAGCACGCCTCTATATTTCCTTCATGCGCGGCGTACCAATCTTGGTTATTCTTTTTCTGCTGTACTTTGCTTTGCCGGTCATTGGCATCGAGTTCACTGCTGTCCAAGCCGCGTTGATCGGGTTCACCATTAACAGCGCTGCTTATATTGCTGAAGTTTTTCGCTCATCCTTGGCTTCTGTTGATAAAGGACAATGGGAATCATCGACTGCACTTGGACTAACCTATTGGCAGACCATGCGCCGCATCATTCTCCCTCAATCGGTTCGAATTGCAGTGCCGCCCTTATCAAATGTCTACCTGGACTTGATCAAAGCTTCTTCTTTAGCGGCGATGATTACCGTTCCGGAGATTTTCCAAAAAGCGCGCGTTGTTGGCGCACGCGAATATGATTTGCTGACTATGCTGATTTTAGTTGCATTGGTCTACTGGGCCATTTGCTCTGCAATGACCATTTTGCAAAACTACCTTGAAAAACGCTACGCAGATTATCTATAAAAAACATCCGGAAAAAATCTTTCCGGATGTTTTTTCCTTTATTCGGATATTTCTTCAGGCATATAAAGAACTTCCCACATATGGCCATCCAAGTCTTTAAAGCTCCGCACATACATGGATTCATCGTCCATTTTTCCGCTGGCTTTTTGGCCACCTGCCTTTAATGCATTGTTTACCAGTTCATCTACATCCGCTTTGCTAGTGGCAGAGATGGCGGTTATGACTTCTGCACTGTGTACCGTATCGGTAATTTCTCTTTTTGAGAAACTTTTGAAATAATCCTCTGTAAGCAGCATCACATAAATTGTCGGACCGATAATCAGACAAGCCGCATTTTGATCCGTCATCTCTTCTTCAAATTCAAATCCAATTTCTTCAAAAAAAGTTTTGGAACGCTCCACATTCTTCACCGGCAAATTGACAAAAATATGGCTTGATTGGATACCCACAATTCCGCCTCCTTTTTCTGGTTATCTACATTATTCGTCGAAAAATGAACGTTTCCTGCATATCAAAAAAAGATCCTCATGAGGATCTTTTAGACAAGCCGATAGCGCATCAAATATGGCAATGTAAAACAAATAGCAGGCAATAAGATTAGCACTGCAAATAGAAGGGCTTGAGTATTGGCAGGATGCGGTAAGAAACTAGAAGCAAAGATGGGACCTACTATCAGTAAAGAAACTAAAATGCGAGACAAGAACTGAACTCGATAAAGCCTTCCGCATTTTGGGCAGGCAATTGGTTTGTAGGCTAGCCATAACGACTTATTGACTTGCTTCCAAGTAAATGGTGTATGACATATTTCACATTGTTGCATTACCTATCTGCCTTCAGCTCATCCACATATTGCTTTGCTTCCAACAAGGACCAGCCAAATTCCTGTCTCGTCCGTTTGACTGCTTCAATCGTTTTTCCTTGGTGAAGAAGTTGCCGAAGCTCTTCATTGACGTCAGGTTCTGTGAAATCCATTCCCGTAGTTGCTTGTTTAAGTTGTTGTTCAACTTGCCTGATTCTTTTTTCAAGCGCTTCGATGCGTTTTTCAGAAGCGGCATAGAAAAAGTAACCAGCTGCCAAAACGGCTCCCGCGATAAGTAATGCCCATGACATATCCATTCTATTGGCCTCCTAAATAAGATTTTCCGCGCTGATAAAAAATGTCCATTTCTTCTTCCGGCACCAAAGCACCGCCCGTTGACCAGACAATATGATTGGCAGTGGACATCTGAATTCCGTTGGCTTCAGCATAATCCGTTTTGAGAATGTTCAATGGACCCAACAATCCTGCCGTCGCCGAAGGTTCGATGAATATTTTTTCACTGTCTGCCAAAAGCGCTAGTAATTTAAATAGCTCTTGGTCTTCTAAGGTATAAATGCCGCTGACCGTTTTTTCACTAATGCCAGAAGCAAAGCTGGAGGGTCTGCCGACTGCCAATCCGTCTCCCTCGGTAAAATTGTCGATGCCAAGATCCTGCACACAAAGCTTTTCTTTTTCACCCGTCATTAAGCCACTCAGCACTGCAGGAGAATGAGTCGGTTCCACAAAAAAGCAATGAACTGCATCCCCAAAAACTTGGCGCAGCCCAAAGGCAATACCGCCTGGTGCACCGCCTACACCGCAAGGCAAATAAACGAAGAGTGGGTGATTGTCATCCACCTGGATATTCGCTTTCTCCAATTGGTGCTCAAGGCGGAATGCTGCAACACTATAGCCTAAAAATAAGTGTTTGGACTTTTCGTCGTCTACAAAATAGGCATCCCGCTTGGCAAGTGTCTCTCTTCGCCCGGACAAGATGGCTTCGCTAAAGTCTCCATCAAATTCCACCACAGTTGCCCCTTTTTCACGAAGCAAGTCTTTTTTCCATTGCTTGGCGTCTGCAGACATGTAGACGGAGACCTGGAAGCCAAGTTTAGCGCTGATGATGCCAATGCTCAAACCTAAGTTCCCAGTTGAGCCTACTCCGATGGAATAGCTACTGAAAAACTGCTTGAATCGATCAGATGAAAATTGCTCATAAGATTGTTCGGTTGCCAAAAGTCCAGCTTGGATTGCCAGCTGCTCTGCGTGGTGCAGGACTTCGTAAACACCGCCGCGGGCTTTAATGGATCCGGCAATTGGCAAGGCGTTATCGCATTTCAAGTACAGTCCGCCTTCAATTTCTTCTCCCCAGCGATCTTGCAGCTGACGTTTCATGTTGGGAATCTCGCGAAGCGGCGATTCCACGATGCCTTTATCAGCAGCCGTATCCGGAAACTCTGATGCCAAATAAGGTGCGAAGCGCTGCCAAAGCGCTTCTGCCTGCTTCATGTCCTCCAGATCTACTGGCGAGCCAGGCATGTCAGCCATCTTTTGGCGTTTTGGATTCAGCCAGATAACGGGCTCCAAATCAATGACTTTTTTTAGCAATGGATATTTTTCAATCCAGCTTTCTAGTCGCGCCTGTAAAATAGTCATGCAAATCCCCTTCCATCCACTTGGCTCTTTAGCTTCATCATACAGGACAGCCACTGAAAATTCATCCTCGCTTGGACTGTTTTCACTGCTCGTCGGACAGTTTTCCGATTCCTTTGTTGAGAACCAGCAGCACCATGCCGACTATTAGGAAGACCCACCACTCTACATGCACAACCGGACCAATTCCATCAAATAAAAAGGCTGCACCTAAAATTAAAAGAAATCCTGCCATTCCAAAAAGTCCGGCTTTCACATACATTTTCCATTGTTGGCTTTTCGGTTTGAAGACAGATGAGCGGATAATTTTAAAGAATAGTTTGACGCCAATCGTTCCGACCAAACTAACGCTCAATAAGATCAAAAAAATGCTGCCGAGCGCAATATCGATTTCCCTGGTGGTAAAAAAAGAAAGAACCGCATTTATGACCCCATAGGTGATGGCAAACCAGCCAACCAATCCAGCGATTCCTGATGCTGCAAGCCAATACACATTCCGGCGCTTTTGGTTGGGGAGTTGATCAATTAACTCATCTGCATAGACTTGTGGCGAATTTCCGAATAAATCGGCCGCATTTTTGCCGTTCTCTTGCGCCTCTAATAGGTGATCAAGCAAATCCATTAAAATTTCCTCTCCTGCATGCTCATCCACACGCAGGTCTGTCCGAATATACAGCAGCAAATTTTCGTATACTTGTTCATTTTCAGAAGTTAACAGTTCTCTTTTGTGATTGTTTTCCTCGATCAGTTCAGGCGTCTTTCTCATCTTCTCCACCCCTTTTCAGTAATTGGCTGACAGGTTTTGCAATTTGAAGCCATTCGGAAGCAATTTGCTCCAGCTCTAGTTTTCCGCTATCTGTCAAAAAATAATATTTGCGATTCGGCCCCGATGCAGACGGCCTCATTTCTCCCCGAATAAAACCATTTTTCTGCAGCCGCAGCAGCACTGGGTAAATAGTGCCATCGCTAATGTCCGGCAATCCGATTGCCTGCAGTTTTTGCGACAATTCGTAGCCATAAACCGGCTGTTCTTCCACGACCGCCATTACACAGGCGTCCAAAACCCCTTTTAGCAATTGGCTTCTAAGAGCCATAATCGTTCCTCCTTTAGGTACTTGGCGATGCAAGATAGTGATCCAAAAAAATAACTACCTTGCATAACCAACTAGTTGACTTGATTATAGTCAATGCCATTCTTTCTGTCAACCGTTATCAGAACACACTTCCAAAATAAAAAATCGACCAAGAGGCCGATTTTATAACTTACCTGCTTTCAGTTTTTCGTGCCAGTCCGCAAGCATCGGCATGTCTTCTTCATGGATTGCCCCTGTACTCAATGCTTGTTCAACCAAAGCAGGAAAATCTGTTAACGTATGGAACGTGTAGCCGGAACCTGTGATTGCTTCAATCGACTGCGGCAAATCGTACGTGAAGATTGCGACGATGCCAAGTACCTCGAAACCTGCTGCTTCCAATGCCTGAGCTGCCTGCAGCACCGATCCGCCTTTGGAAATTAAATCTTCCACCACAACCACTTTTTTGCCTGGCTCGACTTTGCCTTCAATCATATTCGTCTGGCCATGTTCTTTAGCTTTAGACCGCACATAAACCATTGGCAAATCAAGCAAATCGCTGACCCAGGCAGCGTGCGGAATTCCTGCCGTTGCGGTGCCTGCCACCACTTGGCATTCTGGATAATAATCTTTGATGGTGCCGGCTAACCCCGCAGCGATGTCTTTTCGTACTGCCGGATAAGACATCGTTAAACGATTGTCGCAATAGATCGGCGACTTAACACCAGATGCCCACGTAAACGGTTCTTGTGGGCGAAGTTCGACTGCCCCAACAGCCAGTAAATGGTTTGCTATTTTGTATTTCAAGATTGTCCACTCCATTCTGCTTTAATCTGCGCATAACTGTCTGATGGATTTTCAGACTTCGTAATGGCTCGCCCGACCACAATATGGGTAGAACCTTTTGCCTGAGCTTCCGCTGGTGTCGCCACCCGTTTCTGATCATCAACGGAAACCGCTGCTGGCCGGATGCCTGGCGTGACCCGCAGGAAATTCTGGCCGCATGCTTCGCCAATCGGACCCGCTTCCAGCACGGAACAAACCACGCCGTCCAAGCCTGCCTGCATGGCCCGCTTTGCGTAATGCAGCACCGACTCTTCAAGGCTGACATAAACCAATTGATCTTCGTGCATGTCTGCTTCACTCGTTGAAGTTAATTGCGTCACGGCGATAAGTTTCGTATTGCTGCCTGCGAGCCCGCGCTTTGCGGCTTTCATCATCTCGAGTCCGCCTGCGGCATGGACATTGACCATGTCCACTTCCAGTTTGGCCAAGCCCCGCATAGCGGATTCAACAGTGTTCGGGATGTCATGCAGCTTCAAGTCCAGAAAAATGTCATGACCCTGCGCTTTTATGGAACGGACCAATTCCGGCCCTTCTTGAAAATAGAGCTCCATGCCGACTTTGACAAAAAGCGGTTCGGAAAACTGTACCAAAAATTCTTCTACTTGCTTTTTCGATGCAAAATCCAACGCGATGATTGGTTTGTTCACAGGCGGTGGCTCCTTCCGACAAGCTGTTCTACTGAATCAAAACCAAGTTCATGCAAACGTTCCGGCAATTGGCCGATAATTTCAGGGCAGACAAATGGATTAACGAAATTGGCTGTTCCAACTGCAACAGCGCTTGCACCCGCAGACAGGAAGTCGATGACGTCATCCACATTGGTAACGCCGCCCATCCCGATAATTGGCAGCTTGGTGTGCTTGCTGACTTCGTAAACCATTCGCAGGGCGACTGGTTTAATGGCAGGACCAGACAAACCACCGGTTATATTGGCAATGACCGGACGACCAGTTTTTGTGTCCATGCGCATGCCAAGCAGTGTGTTGATCATGGTGATGCCATCCGCTCCACCTGCTTCGACCGCTTTCGCAATCGAAACAATGTCCGTGACATTTGGAGACAGCTTGATATAAACAGGCACTGAAGATACTTCCTTGACTGCACGCGTCAACTCGCGGGCAACGTCCGGATCTGTACCGAAAGTGATGCCGCCCAGTTTGACGTTTGGACAGGATATATTAATTTCCAGTGCATGGACATTCGGAGCCTGTGAAATGGCTTTCGCAACCTCCACATAATCTTCGGTCGTCGTTCCAGCCACATTGGCAATGATCGGCACATCGTATTGTTCGAGCCAAGGCAATTCTTGGCCAGCCACTTTCTCAAGTCCCGGATTCTGCAAACCGATGGCATTAAGCATACCCGATGCTGTTTCTGCTACACGCGGCGTCGGATTGCCGAGGCGCGTCTCCACCGTCGTCGCTTTGATCATGATGGCCCCAAGCTGCGACAAGTCATACAACTGTGCATATTCTTTGCCAAAGCCAAAGCATCCGGAAGCTGGCATGATCGGGTTTTTTAAATCGAGTCCTGGTAGCTTTACGGTTAAGTCTGTCATGAAATCACCACTCCTGCTGGAAATACCGGTCCATCAGAACACACTTTGATGTAATCCGTTTCGCTTTTTGTTGTCCGGCAGACACAGGCAAAGCATGCCCCAATGCCGCAGCCCATCCGCTGTTCATAAGACAGGAAGCCTTTTTTCTGCGGGTATGCCCATTGCACTGCTTCCAGCATGGCGGTCGGACCACAGCTGTAGTACGTATCAAAATCAATTGGCAACTCATTAAGGATATGCGTCACAAACCCTTGGGTGCCGTGAGAGCCATCGACTGTCGCAATGTGGGTATCGCCAAGTTTGCGGAACTTGTCTTCATAGAAGACCGCCTGTTTGCTTTCAAACCCAAGGACATGGACTGTTTCAATGCCTCGTGCGTTCAATTGTTTGGCAAGTTCATATAGGGGCGGAACACCAATTCCTCCGCCGATCAAATATGCTTTTTTCTGAGCTTCTTCTACGGGAAAGCCGTGCCCTAGAGGTCCGAGTACATCCAGCGTGTCTCCAGGTTTTTTTTCTGCCAGCAGTCCCGTACCTCGGCCCTCTGCGCGGTAGATCATGGTGAATTGCGAGGCTTCCAAATTGATGGAAGCGACCGAAATCGGCCGGCGCAGCAAGGGTTCAAAGCTGTCTGCCACACGAATGTGGACAAACTGCCCCGGCTCTGCCATTTCATTGGCCAGTTCGCCTTGTACCGTCAGTTCAAAAATGTGTTTGGCGATTTCCTGCTGCTTGATGACGTGCATGCGCTCTTGTTTGATCATACACCTGCCCCCATTTCTTCAGCTGAGAAGGTCATCGATTCGATGACACGCAGCATGGCTTCTGCCGTATCCAGTGACGTCAGGCAAGGTATGCCGTTTTCAACTGACTCGCGGCGAATGCGGAAACCATCACGCTGCGGCTGTTTGCCTTTCGTCAATGTGTTGATGACAATTTGGGTGTCTCCATTTTGAATCACATCCAGCAAAGTTTTGCCTGTTGACCCGATTTTGCCGATTGGCGCAACCAAAATTCCTGCTTCTTCAAAGGCTTTAGCTGTTCCGCCAGTCGCCATAATCTGATAGCCGATCGCTTTAAAGCGCTTCGCTAATCCGATTGCTTCTTCTTTGTCTTTATCTGCAACTGTCAGCAGCACTGTGCCATGGTCTTTCACTTCCATGCCGGCGGCCGCCAATCCTTTATAAAGTGCTTTTTCCAAAGTCGTGTCTTTGCCCATGACTTCTCCGGTCGATTTCATTTCCGGCCCAAGCGTTATGTCGACTCGGCGAAGTTTTGCGAAAGAGAAGACTGGCACTTTGACGAATACACCTTTTGAAATCGGCGCAAGTCCAGGTGTGTAGCCTTGATCCACAATGCTTTGCCCCAAAATGGCTTTTGTTGCAATATTGGCCATCGGGATTGATGTAATTTTGCTCATGAACGGCACTGTCCGGCTTGAACGCGGGTTTACTTCAATCACGAAAACTTCACCTTTGGAGATGACATATTGGATGTTCAGCAAGCCGACAATATTCAGCCCTTTTGCCAGTCGCGTTGTGTAGTCAACTAAGGTATCCAATAACTGAGTTGAGATGTTTTGCGTCGGATACACTGCAATCGAGTCACCCGAGTGAACGCCTGCGCGTTCAATATGCTCCATGATGCCCGGAATCAGCACATGCTTTCCGTCTGAAATGGCATCCACTTCAATTTCAATTCCCGTCAAGTATCGGTCAACCAGAACCGGATGTTCCGGACTCGCTTCTACGGCATGTTCCATGTAATGCTTCAAGTCTTCTTGGTTGTAGACAATTTCCATTGCGCGTCCGCCAAGAACATAAGATGGGCGGACCAATACCGGGTAGCCGATATCCGCGGCGATCACGATCGCTTCTTCCGCGTTGACTGCCGTTTTGCCTAAAGGCTGCGGAATGCCGATTTCGTGCAGGGCTGCTTCGAACTTGTTGCGGTTTTCCGCTCTGTCCGTATCTTCCAAAGTTGTCCCAAGTATTTTAACGCCGTTTTGTTCCAGTTTTTCTGCGAGGTTGATAGCTGTCTGTCCACCGAACTGGACGACGACACCTTTGGGCTGCTCCAAGTCGACAATGTGCATAACATCTTCAATGGTCAGCGGTTCAAAGTATAATTTATCCGAAATTGAGAAGTCCGTTGAGACGGTTTCCGGGTTGTTGTTGACGATGATTGCCTCGTAGCCCGCTTCTTTGATGGCCCAGACAGAATGCACCGTTGCGTAATCGAATTCTACGCCTTGGCCAATGCGGATCGGGCCTGATCCAAGAACGATAACGGATTCTTTATCTGTTTTCACGGATTCATTTTCATCTTCATACGTGCCGTAGAAATAAGGCGTTTCGGATTCAAATTCTGCTGCACAAGTATCAACCATTTTATAAACCGGCATTAACTTTTGTTCTTTGCGCCAGTTGTAAACTTCCTGCTCGGTGGTCTTCCATAGTTTCGCGATCGTCCGGTCAGCAAAGCCCAGACGTTTTGCGCGTTTTGCTGTCTCATAATCAAAAGCTGAATTTTTTAATACTGCTTCGTATTGGACGATGTTTTCAAACTTCTTCAGGAAGAACAAATCAATTTGGCTCCACTCGTTAATGGTTTCAATTGTCACCCCGCGTCGCAGCGCTTCGCCAATGAAGAACAAGCGCTCATCTCCAGCACGGCAAATGCGTTTTTGAATCCATTCGTCGCTCATGGCGTCCGCATTTTTCAACTCCAGGTGGAATTGGCCTGTTTCCAGCGACCGTACAGCTTTCAAAATCGACTCTTCAAACGTCCGGCCCATCGCCATCACTTCGCCTGTCGCTTTCATTTGTGTCCCCAAATTGCGTTTTGCCGATTCGAATTTATCAAACGGCCAGCGCGGAATTTTGGTGACCACATAATCCAGTGCCGGTTCAAAAGCGGCATAAGTTCGGCCTGTGATCGGGTTCATCATTTCATCCAATGTTAGGCCAACTGCGATTTTAGCAGCTAGTTTGGCAATCGGGTAGCCCGTGGCTTTTGAAGCCAGTGCTGAAGACCGGCTGACACGCGGATTAACTTCAATGATGTAATAATTAAAGCTGAATGGATCCAATGCCAGCTGCACGTTGCAGCCACCTTCAATTTTCAATGCGCGGATAATTTTCAGCGACACGTTGCGCAGCATCTGGTATTCACGGTCAGACAAAGTTTGGCTAGGGGCCACAACAATCGAATCACCCGTATGAATGCCGACCGGATCGATGTTTTCCATATTGCAGACAACAATTGCCGTATCGTTCTTGTCGCGCATCACTTCGTATTCGATTTCCTTGAAACCGGCAATTGATTTTTCAAGCAAGCATTGCGTTACCGGGCTGTATTTCAATCCGCTGGCCACAATTTCCTGCAGTTCTTCGTAGTTATTGCAAATTCCGCCGCCTGTGCCCCCTAATGTAAAGGCTGGCCGGACGATAACAGGATAGCCGACGCGTGCAATAAAGTTCTCCGCTTCTGCCATGTTGTGGATAATGTCCGAATCCGGAACCGGTTCTCCCAGTTCGTTCATCAAAGTTCGGAACAAGTCACGGTCTTCCGCTTTATGAATGGCTTCCAGCTTGGTCCCTAAGATTTCGATATTCAACTCGTCCAAAATTCCGGATTCGTCCAGTTCGATGGCCATGTTCAGCCCTGTTTGGCCGCCCAGTGTCGGAAGCAGTGCGTCCGGACGCTCTTTGCGCAAAATGCGGCTGACAAATTCCAGGGTGATTGGCTCGATATACACTTTATCTGCAATTTCGGTATCCGTCATGATGGTCGCTGGATTAGAGTTGATCAGGATGACGCGATAGCCTTCTTCTCGCAACGCCAGGCAAGCTTGTGTGCCGGCATAGTCGAACTCTGCTGCTTGTCCGATGACAATAGGTCCCGAACCGATTACGAGTATACTTTGAATATCTTGTCTTTTAGGCATGTTGTTGCTCCTTTCGAGTTGCGTTCATTACATCGATAAAGCGATCGAACAAGTAGTTCGAGTCTTCTGGTCCCGGTGAAGATTCTGGGTGGTATTGGACAGTGAAGGCTGGAAAGTCCAGATGCGCCAGTCCTTCGTTCGTTCCATCATTCAATGCGCTGTGTGTCACTTTCAATCTCGTGCCTTGCAGCGTTTCTTCATCTACTGCGTAACCATGGTTTTGGGAAGTAATTTCGATCTTTCCAGTAATCAAGTCACGGACTGGATGGTTGCCGCCGCGATGGCCGAACTTCAGCTTGAAGGTGTCCGCTCCGCATGCTCTTGCAAACAATTGGTGACCCAGGCAGATGCCGAAGATTGGAACTTCCCCGAGCAGTTCCCGCACGACTTCTACACATTCTTCCACGTCTTTCGGATCTCCAGGGCCGTTTGACAGCATGACGCCGTCCGGTCCCCAGGCCAAAATTTCTTTTGACGGCGTATTATAAGGTACGACAATCACGTCGCAATCGCGGTTGTTGAGCTCACGCAAAATGCCGTGCTTCATGCCATAATCAATGAGCACCACCCGCTTGCCGCGGCCTGGGCTTGGATAAGGGCGTGCAGTTGACACTTGTGCCACTTGGTTTCTTGGCAAAACCGTTGCTTGAAGCATCTGGACCACTTCTTCTATTTGAATATCTTCGCCTGCTGCCGTCAAAACCCCTTTGATGGACCCTTTTGAGCGGATCAGGCGAGTCAGTTTGCGTGTATCGATCCCCGAAATCCCGGGAATACCTTTGATCTTGAACAATTCATCTAAGGTTAAATTGTTTCGGAAGTTGGAGGGGAACTCAGCGATTTCACGGACCACCATTCCTTTGACTGCCGGTTCAATCGATTCGAAGTCATCGCTGTTGATGCCGTAATTGCCAATCAACGGGTAAGTCATGGTAATAATCTGCCCACAGTAAGATGGATCGGACAAAATTTCCTGGTAGCCGGTCATGCTCGTATTAAAAACAATTTCTCCTACCGAGGCATCTTCGCCACCGAATGCTGTTCCTTCAAATACCGTACCGTCTTCTAAGATCAAATAGCGTTTCATCAATTTTTCTCCTCCTGCCATACGATTTCTCCTCCAAAAATGGTCATTGCCGGCCATCCTGTACAGTTCCAGCCGTCAAACGGGGTATTTTTGCCTTTTGATACAAACGCCTCAGCCTGAATTGGCTGCTCTTTTTTCAGATCCAAGAGCACTAAGTCCGCCGTTTGGCCAAGTTCCAGCGTGCCATAAGGCAAGTTGAAGGTTTCACTCGGCTTGATGGTCAACCAGTCGATCAGTTGCTGAAGCGTCCACACGCCTGTCTTGACAAATTTGCTGTGGAGCAGCGGAAACGCTGTTTCAAATCCTACGATGCCGAACATCGATCCGTTCATGCCGTTGGTTTTCTCTGCAGCTGTATGCGGTGCATGGTCCGTCGCGATAAAATCCAGTGTTCCGTCAAGCAAGCCTTCGTGCAGTGCTTCCCAGTCTTCTTTGGCACGGAGCGGCGGATTCATTTTGTAGTTTGCATCATCTGCTGGAATATCATCTTCTGTCAATAACAAGTGGTGCGGTGTCACTTCAGCCGTCACGCGGACTCCTGCACGCTTTGCGTCGCGAATCATGCGCACCGATTCTTTTGTGCTGACGTGGCAGACATGATAATGTGCCCCTGCCGCTTCGGCCAGCAAAATGTCGCGTGCGATGTGCACAGACTCTGCAATCGACGGAATGCCTTTTAACCCTAGCTCTTTGCTGCGTTTGCCTTCATGCATGACGCCGTCATAAATCAAGCTGTTGTCTTCACAATGTGCGACGACCGCCATGTCAATTTTTGCTGCATCTTGCATCGTTTCGTACATCATGCCTGCCTGCTGGATGCCAACACCGTCATCGGTGAAGGCAAAGGCGCCGTTGTCTTTCAACTCCTGCAAGTTTGTGCGTTCTTTCCCGGCTTCTCTGATGGTGATGGAAGCATACGGCAAAACTCGGATAAGCGCATTTTTCTCGATCAAACCGTTGACCAGCTGCAGATTTTCTTTCGTGTCGGGAACAGGACGCGTATTCGGCATCGCGCAAATGGTGGTGAATCCGCCTTTTGCCGCTGACTTTGTTCCACTTTCGATTGTTTCTTTCTGCTCGCCGCCTGGTTCACGCAAGTGAACGTGGATATCAACAAATCCTGGTGCGATCATCCGGCCTTTGCCGTCAATTTCCGTTTCGTCTTTCACTTTTAAATCTTTGCCGATTTCATCGATTTTGCCATCTGTGATGCGAATATTGGTTGGTGCAAGTTCTCCATGTTGCAGTATGTTTACGTTTTTTATGAATAAATTCAAGTTAATCTCTCCCTTTCAATGCGTATTCAAGTACGGCCATTCGGACAAATACTCCGTTCGCCATTTGTTTGAAAATTCGTGAGCGTTCACATTCAACGAGGCTGTCTGCAATTTCCACACCGCGGTTGATCGGCGCGGGATGCATAATGATAGCCCCCTCTTTCATCCGCTTTTCCCGTTCAATCGTCAAGCCGTATTGCTCGTGGTAGTTTTCTTTTGAAAACAGGGCCGATACCGCATGGCGTTCATGCTGGACCCGCAGCATCATGACGACATCTGTCTTTTCAATAAAGTCGTCCAAGTGTTCCGAGGAATCGTACTCTCCGCTCCATTCTTCCGGGCAGATAAATGTTACCTCCGCCCCCAGCTGTTTGAGTGCCGCGGCATTCGATTTTGCGACGCGGCTGTGTGCAATGTCTCCGACGATCGTGACGTGAATGCCTTCGACTCGTCCAAACTCTTGGTAGATGGTCAGCAAATCCAACAGCGATTGTGTTGGATGCTGTCCCGACCCATCCCCACCGTTGATGACCGCAACCTTGCAACCCTCAAGCTGCTGGTAGTACTCCTCTTCCTCGTGGCGAATGATGACTGCGTTCACTCCAATCGCTTCCATCGTCTTGACCGTATCGTACAGTGTTTCTCCTTTCAAAATGCTTGAGAAAGCTGTTTCAAATGGCAGGACTGCCAGCCCCATATTGTGCTCGGCCATTTCAAAACTCATTTTGGTCCGCGTACTCGGTTCGAAAAACAAGTTAACGACTGTTCCATCTATCGGTGCTTTTTCGCCTTTGCGAAATTTTTCCGCACGTTCCAGCAAGTTCATGATGGTTTGGTTTTTTAAGTTGTTCATCGATAGTAAGTTTGCCAAAATCATCTCTCCCTTTCATCCGCTATAAAAAAACACCTTCCCAGGGGCAGGAAGGTGTGAGGAAAAAAGGGCAGAGTCCACCCCAATTTTCAACCCTTTCCATGCCTCTCTGGACATTCATTAAAAGGTAATTATTCAGTTCCGTCGTCTAACTCGTTCTTATTCAGACCCGGCAGCACCAGGTTAAGGATGACACCGACGATTGCGGCAAGTGCCATTCCTTCAATCGCAAAGGACTCGCTGAATTCCAGCTTGGCTCCGCCGATGCCGATCACCAGGATGACAGAGGAAATGACCAAGTTGCGGTTGTTGCCAAAGTCAATGTTGTTGTCCACCAGCATGCGCAATCCGGAAGAAGCGATAATGCCGAACAGCAGGATCGAAATTCCGCCAAGCACTGCTGTCGGAATGGTCTCGATCACCGCCATCAGTTTGCCCAGAAATGAAAACGCAATGGCGAACACTGCAGCTCCTAAGATTACATAAACTGAAAATACTTTCGTTATGGCCAGAACGCCAATGTTCTCGCCGTATGTGGTCTTTGGCGGACCGCCGACCAAGGAAGAAATAAAGGTTCCGATGCCGTCGCCCAGTATCGAGCGGTGCAGGCCGGGATCTTTTATGTAATTGCGGTCTACGATTTTGCCGAGCACCAGCTGATGGCCGATGTGTTCAGAAATGGTCACGATGGCAATTGGCACCATGACGAACAGCAAGGTCGGCGTTACTTGAAACGAGTAATCCACTCCCGGAATCAGAAACTCCGGTACAGCGAACCAGCTTGCTTCGCCGATGGCCGTAAAATCAATAATGCCAATCGCAGCTGAGTATACATAGCCTACGATGATACCAATCAAGATGGGCATCAGTGAAATGATATTTTTGAAATAGATGTTGCAAATGATTGCCGTCAACAACGTGACAATGGCAGCTGAGAAATGGATCAAGCTGTATTCCGATCCGTTGCCGACAGGAATATTCATCGCCATGTCTACTGCCGTTCCTGACAAGGCAAGTCCGATAACAATGATGACAGGTCCTACCACAATCGGTGGAAGCAGCTTCATCAGCCATTGATAGCCCGTTTTCCAAATGATCAGCGCAACAATGGCGTAAACTGCTGACACGAACATCGCACCGATCATCGCCGAGCCGATGCCGCCAGTTTCAGTGGCAATCGTGATTGGTACAATAAAGGCGAATGAAGAACCCAGGTAAGCTGGTACTTTAAACTGCGTAATAATGATGAAGATGATCGTGGCGATTCCGCTTGTCAACAGCGCAATGGCAGGGCTCAAGCCGACCAGCTGCGGCACCAGGATCGTCGCGCCAAACATCGCAAACATGTGCTGCAAACTTAATGAAATCCATTGGGCTGCTTTCGGTTTATCTTGTACATCTAAAATTGCTTCGCTCACTGTCCATTCTCCCCTGTCTCTATCTCTCTATTCGTGAATGGCTACCCGGTCAACCCGGTCGCTTTCGATCATTTGCACGACTATCCGTTCATCGCTCGATGTCGGAATGTTTTTTCCGACAAAGTCTGCCCGGATCGGCAGTTCGCGATGGCCCCGGTCAATGAGCACAGCCAGTTGAATTTGGGCAGGTCTGCCAAGATCCATCACGGCGTCCATCGCCGCACGGACTGTCCGTCCTGTATAAAGCACATCGTCCACAAGAATAACCTTTTTATTGAGTATGCTGTGTTCGATATCCACTTGCTGGACCAAAGGCTCCTGATTTTTTGTTTTAATGCTCAGGTCGTCCCGGTAAAGAGTGATATCAAGTTCGCCTTTCATAATCGGGCGTCCTTCGATTTTTTCTATTTTCTCCGCCAGGCGCTTTGCAATGAAAGCTCCCCGCGTTTTGATGCCGACCAGTATGCACTCATCGATGCCTTTGTTGCGTTCAATAATTTCATGCGCGATTCGGGTGATAGCCCGGCTGATTGCTTGTTCGTCCAAAATATCCGCTTTTTCCACCATGAGTTCCGCTCCTTTTTTACAAATAAAAAACCTCTTGCCCAAGAGGCAAGAGGATAGATGCGCAGAAAAATTCAGCACGGAAGACAGGCTTCCGGCTTGCGTAAATACCTTCTCAGCCTCTCAGGACTGTTATTAAAGGTGTTCATTATTCGGTTCGTTTTTTTAAGTATAAAGAAAGACGTTCGGGTTTGTCAATCCTTGTCGCGAAGAGATTCTAGGAGTTCTGCAAATTCAGCCGGCGGCTCTGCAGAAAACTCCAGGTATTCTGCCGTTTTTGGATGAACAAATCCGATGACTTCTGCGTGAAGAGCTTGTCCGCCAACGTCCATCGTTTTTTTCGGTCCGTACTTTGGATCGCCAACAAGTGGATAGCCAATGTATTTCATGTGGACACGGATTTGGTGGGTTCTTCCTGTTTCCAGACGGCATTCCACAAGCGTGAAGTTGCCGAAACGTTCCAATACGCGGAAATGCGTAACCGCATGCTTTCCTTTGTCGACAATGGCCATATTCTGGCGCTCTTTTGGATCGCGTGCAATTGGTGCTTGAATTGTTCCTTTGTCATGAGGAATATGTCCATGTACCAATGCTACGTATTTACGGGTAACAGTCTTTTTCACCAATTGGTCAACCAATGACGTATGGGAAGCATCATTTTTCGCGACCATCAACAACCCGGATGTATCTTTGTCAATTCTATGGACGATTCCAGGGCGTACTACGCCATTAATACCGGAAAGATCCTGGCAATGATGCATTAAGCCATTCACCAATGTTCCATTAGCATGTCCCGGAGCAGGGTGGACAACCATGCCTTTCGGTTTGTTGACGACAAGAACATCTTCGTCTTCATAGACAATTTCTAAATTCAGGTCTTCAGGCACAACATCCAGCTCTACAAGCTCGGGAGGGGTGACAATGATAATATCTTGCAAGCGTACTTTGTAGTTTGGCTTTACGGTAATGCCGTTAACTTTTACCGCGCCTTCTTTGACCCAATTGGCGATCTGCGAACGCGACCATTCTTCATCTATCGATGACACGGCTTTGTCTACTCGTTCGCCGGCCATTTCTTCTGAAATTTCAATCGTTAAATCTTCCATTAAGACACCTTTTTCTTTTGTTGTTTTTCGTCATAAATAATATAAATAATCATTAACACGACACCGATTGTTAAAGCGGCATCCGCAACATTAAATATCGGAAACTCGTAATTGATCACCGGAATCAGCACATCGACAAAATCGACGACTTCCCCGCGCAGCATCCGATCGATAAAGTTGCCGATCGCTCCGCCTAAGAGAATCATCAAGCTTAGCTGGAACAGCGGCTGCCCTTGTGCGTGTTTATGAAAATAGTAAAGAATCCCAATGATGACTGCCACGGTAATGATGCCAAACAGCCACATCTGTCCCTCAAGCATTCCCCAAGCGGCGCCGCGGTTCCGGTGCGACAGCCAACCGAGATAAGGTTCAATTACCGGAATTCGTTCGCCCAATTCCATATTTTTCAGGACCAGCCATTTTGTCCATTGATCCACTGCAATTATCAATAACGCGATTCCATAATAAATAAACATCCGTATCCTCCGTCAATTCATCAGTCAATCTATTTTAACACAATATCATTGAAAAAAGTAAAGGTCTGAAAAACCGGAATGCCGGTTCTCCAGACCTCTACTCTACATGAACCGCTCTGTGTGTTAAGCGTATTGTTTTTCTACAACACTTGCACAGCGCGGGCATAATGCCGGATGTGCTTCGCTTGTGCCAATTTCTTCTGAAATCGTCCAGCAGCGTTCGCATTTTTCGCCTTGTGCTTTTTCAACTGTCACTGAAACTTCGTTCAGTTTGACAGCATGTTCTGGTGCTTGATCTTGCGTACCGCCGTATTCGTATTTTGATACGATAAACAATTGGGCAAGGTTTTCATCCGTAGAAGCGAGCAACGCCGCCAGTTCGTCGTTTCCGTAAACGGTCACTTTTGCTTCAAGGGATTTACCGATTGTTTTAGCAGCACGTGCTTCTTCCAATGCTTTTAACACATCGTCGCGAACATCCATAAAGCGGCTCCATTTTTCATTCAAGCCTTCAAACGCTGGATTTAGTACTGCTTCTGGGAAGTCAGTCAACTGGACACTTTCTTCTTCAACAAAGTTCAAGTATGACCACAATTCATCAGCTGTATGCGGAATAATCGGTGCAGACAGCTTCAAGATCGCCATCAATGAATCGAACATAACCGTCTGCATGGCGCGGCGGTGCAGGTTATCTGCACTTTCGATATACACGACATCCTTCGCCACATCCAGGTAGAACGAGCTCAAATCATTAGCGCAGTAATTGTTCAATGCGTGATAGATGCTCGAGAATTCGTAGGTTTCGTATGCTTTACGCACAGTTTCCACCATCTTCTGCAATTTCATCGCCATGTACTGATCCATTTCACGCATATCTTCAAATGCTACGCGGTGCTCTTGTTCATTAAAGTCAGCCAAGTTCCCGTGAAGGAATTTCAGCGTGTTGCGGATTTTGCGGTAAACTTCCGACACTTGCTTGAAGTTCTCGTCTGAAACCCGAACATCCGCTGTGTAATCAACAGAAGCAACCCAAAGTCGCAAAATATCTGCTCCCATTTGGTTCATTACTTTTGCAGGCACGATGACGTTTCCAAGTGATTTGCTCATCTTGCGGCCATTGCCGTCAAGCGTGAAGCCATGGCTTAAGATGCCTTTATAAGGTGCGATGCCATTGATGGCGACGCTTGTGGTGAGTGATGAGTTGAACCAACCGCGGTATTGGTCAGATCCTTCCAAATACAAATCAGCCGGATACTGAAGATCTTCACGTTCATCAAGAACGCTTTGGTGAGATGATCCGGAATCGAACCAAACATCCATGATGTCCATTTCTTTCGTGAACAAGCCGTTCGGGCTGCTTGGATGTGTGAATCCTGCCGGCAATAGTTCTGCAGCTGGACGCTCAAACCAAACATTCGACCCTTTTTCACGGAACAAATCAGCGATGTGCGCAATCGTTTCTTCCGTGATCACGGGATCGCCATTTTCGGCGTAGAACACAGGAATCGGAACGCCCCATACGCGCTGGCGCGAAATATTCCAATCGCCGCGGTCACGCAGCATATTGAACAGGCGCGTTTCGCCCCATGCCGGTGTAAATGACGTTTCTTTGATGGCTTTTAAGATTTGATCACGGAAAGCATCGATTGATACAAACCACTGAGCCGTGGCACGGTAGATGACCGGCTTTTTTGTCCGCCAGTCATGCGGATACGAGTGGGTGATGAAAGAAAGCTTCTCAAGAGCGCCTGCATTGTCGAGCGCTTCCGTGATTGATTTATTTGCTTTGTCATAGAACTCGCCTTCGAACCCAGGCGCTTCGTCTGTCATGACTCCGCGTTCATCGACCGGACAAAGAACATCTAAACCGTATTTCTTACCGATCAAGAAATCATCTTCCCCGTGGCCAGGAGCTGTATGGACGCAGCCTGTACCTGAGTCAGTGGTTACATGATCGCCAAGCATAACCAGTGAGGTCCGGTCATAAAGCGGGTGTTTCGCTAAGATATGTTCCATTTCGGCACCTTTCAATACCCGGACAACTTCGTAATCTGTCCAGCCCAATTCTTCCGCAACTTCCTTCAATAGTTCCTGCGCGATGATATAAAGAGAACCATTTACAGATACTTCTGCGTAGTCCAATTTGCCATGCACAGATATCCCCAGGTTTGCCGGGATGGTCCATGGAGTTGTTGTCCAGATGACCAAGTTCGTGCCTTCTGCCAATACGGCTTTGCCGTCAGTGACAGGGAAAGATACGTAAATCGATGGAGATTTTTTATCATGGTATTCGATTTCTGCTTCCGCAAGTGATGATTCGCTTGACGGGGACCAGTAAACCGGTTTTAATCCTTTGTAGATATAGCCTTTATTGGCCATTTTGCCGAACACTTCGATTTGGCGTGCTTCATATGCCGGTTTTAATGTTACATAGGGATTTTCCCAATCGCCGCGAACGCCAATTCTTTTAAATTGTGAGCGCTGGTTGTCGATTTGCTGGTAAGCATATTCTTCGCATAGTTTGCGGAATTCTGCCAATGACATTTCTTTGCGGTTTACGCCTTTATTAGTCAAAGCCTGCTCAATCGGCAATCCGTGTGTATCCCAGCCCGGAACGTAAGGGGCATGGAAACCCATCATGGAACGCGAACGGACGATCATGTCTTTTAATACTTTGTTCAGTGCGTGGCCCATATGCAAATCGCCGTTCGCATATGGAGGCCCGTCATGAAGAATAAAGAATGGGCGGCCTTTTGTCCGGTCCAATACTTTCCTGTAAATGTCCATCTCTTCCCATTTTTGTTGCATTTCCGGTTCCCGGTTCGGCAAATTGCCGCGCATCGGAAAATCTGTTTTTGGCATCAATAACGTATCTTTGTATTCCATTTCCATTCCTCCTGTAGGCATAATAAAAAGCCCCCATCCCTGGAAAGGGACGAGAAGCTTAGACTCGCGGTACCACCCTTGTTGCAGCTAGATAGCTGCCACTCGATCGCCGTAACGTGGCGTAGACGGAATTGGATACTGGCGTTCACCAATTCTGCTCAAGAGTGATTTTCATCCATGCCTTCGTGCCAGGCTTTCACTGTTCCTGGTTCGCTTTACCGTTCAGCATAGCTTACTGTCTCTATCAGCGCGTTTTTTTGTATGTCGTAATTATAGAAGCAGAAAGCCTCAGAGTCAAGAGTTCGACTCTTCTTTGTCCTTCTCAATCTTCTCGAGATTCTGTGTATCAATGTCGTATTCCAACAAGGTTTCCCAATCATCTGTTTCGATCAAATCCAATTGGGCTTCGACCAACATTTTAAAGCGGTTTTTGAAAATGCGTGATTGTTTTTTCAGCTCTTCGATTTCTTGAGCGATGCGGCGTGCTTTTGTCAATGATTCATTGACGATGCGGTCCGCATTTTTTTCTGCTTCTTTGATGATCAATTCTGCTTCTTTTTGTGAGTTGCGTCGAACTTCTTCTGACGCTTCCTGAGCCACAAAAATCGATTTCTGCAATGTTGATTCGATTGTATTAAAATGTCCAACCCGTTCATCGGTTGTCCGCAACCGCTCTTCCAGAGTCGACTTGTCTTTCAGCAGAATTTCATAATCTCTCATGATTTGTTCCAGGAATTCATTTACTTCATCTTCCTGATATCCTCGGAATGCTCGGCTGAATTCTTTGTTATGTATATCTAACGGGGATAATGGCATTGAGTAAACCTCTCCTTAACTTGTCATCTTATCTTCCTATTATACCGTTCATGACTCGAAATTTCAGTATTATTTCGGATTTTTTAAAAGCCGCCTATTTTTTTGCTTCCAGGCGGCCGACTTGCAGCCGGACTTTGTCTTTTTTGGTGCGGCCCTCGATCATTATTAAGCGGACTCGTCCATAACCTCTCGAAGAAATCATATCCGATTCGTGCAGCTCGAACGATGGCTGTTCCTGTAAGGTCCAATTGACTTTCACTTTTCCGCCGTGAATCAGTGCAGACGCTTTTTGACGGGAAATATTATAAACCGAACTCATCACCGTATCCAATCGCATTGAACTGACTGTATACGACTCTTCTGTCCATTCTTCGCTCGTCTCAATCAAATCGCTGACTTCAGTCACTTCATTCAAATGAACTTTCACTTTCGCAGCACTGATGAAATTGCTTTGCAAATACGGACTGATTTCATTCATGACCGCAAGCTGGACACGTTCGTTGTCGATCCGGATATCTCCAAATTTACTGCGATCGAGTCCGAGCGACATTAATGACCCTAAAATATCAGGGTGGCGTAAATTGACGAACTTTGACGGGTATTTTAATTCGAAAACTGTCATATTGAAATCTTCCTGCTGAGGTTCAAAATAAGAAGGGTAGAGCAGCACCCGCTGTCTTTCAGCCTCTTTGAAAGCTCCCGAAGCCATCATTTTTACCTCACTTGACCCCATCACGGCCTCTACGATAAAACGCTGGCGAGGATCCAGAAAATCGGTCAATTTAGGTGAATAGCGGTCTTCCACTTCACGAAGCCATCCGGATGCCTGTTCAATAAACTGTTGTTCTTCTTTTCTAAAATGCTGAAATATCTCTTCCATGTAAATTCTCCTTCGCATTTAGTCCATTCTTCAAGAAAAAGACCTCACATAACGTGAGGTCAATTAAGAAGAAAATAATTAGCCAGGACAACAATTCCTTGGCTTGCTAATCTAAGCGTAAAAATTGCCACAATCGGAGAAATATCGATCATGCCGATTGGTGGAATAAAACGTCTGAATATATCCAAATAGGGATCCGTGATTTTGGAAATCATCTGGCCAAAGCTCGACTCTTTGATGCTTGGCACCCAGCTCATAAAGACACTGATAATGAGAATAAAGAAATAGATGTTAATAGCTGAAAGTAATAGCTCTACAAGAAATAGCATATTATTTTATGGCACCCCTCTTATTGTTGATCATCGTAATAATAATCTGAAATGGCGCCGTCCACTTCAACAGTGTCTGGTACGCATAAGAAGATGTCGGTTCCAATGCGTTGAATATCTCCGCCAAGGGCATAGACTGTTCCGCTTAAAAAATCAATAATCCGAAGACCTTGATCTTTTTCGATGCGTTGAAGATTAACAACCACAGCCTGCTTGCTTTTTAAGCTCTCTGCAATGTCCTGTGCTTCTGCATAAACTCTTGGCTCTGCCAAACTGACTTTTGAAGATTTTGAAGCACTCTGCAAACTGACTAAATTAGGCACAATGGTCTCCTCCACTTTCTGGCGCCGTTCTTTCGGTGCTTTTTTCGGCTCTTGTATTGCGGGGGCCGGTTTTTCATACCTAGGAGCTGGCTTTTGTTGAGGTGCAGGCTGTTCCCGCACTTGTTCTTCTTCATACTCATCTAAATAAAAGAAATTTTTGAATTTGTTTTTAACGCTCATTGTTTTGCCTCACTTTCCGAGCCGACTAACGCTGTTCCAATCCGGACAAAACTTGCCCCTTCTTGTGCAGCAATTAAGTAATCATTGGACATGCCCATGGAGCATTCTGTGCATGGTGCATGGTTCCATTGTTTTTCTGATACTTGGAGTTGGAGTAATTTTAATCCTTTGAAAGCTTCACGAATCTCAAGCTCGTCCGTTGTATTTGGTGCCATCGTCATTAATCCGACTACCTGAATTTTATCATAAGGTTTTAAGGATTCGATAAAGTCCAAAGTCTCACTAGGTGAAAGTCCACTTTTCGACTCTTCACCTGACACATTTACTTGCACAAAACATTTGATTTGACTGCTTGCCCGTTTTTGTATTTCTTTAGCTAAACTTAAACGGTCCAATGAGTGCAGGTAATCAATTTTATCAATGACATCTTTTACTTTTCTTGTTTGCAAATTGCCGATATAGTGCCATGACACATCTTCGACAATTGTTTCATGTTTTTGCGTCAAACCTTCGGGGCGATTTTCTCCCAAATGGTGAATTCCAGCTTGGATTGCTTCTTTCGTACGTTCTAAGCCTACTTGTTTAGTAACAGCAATAACCTGTATACCATCTCTCACGGCATTTAGCTGCTCAGTTATTTCTTCAAACACTGGTTTTATTGGTTTCATACATTCACAACTTTTCTATAGAAGTCCAGTCTATTGTAACAAGATTTGGCTAATTTATCAATCGAGCCCATTGCCTAAAAAAAAACAGCTGCCAACCGGCAGCTGTTCGGATTAACGTCTTTTTTGACGATTGCGTAAGAACGTAGGAATATCTAATGCATCATCATTATTTTTTTCCTGTCTTTGCGGTTCCTGATTGTAATAAGGAGGCTGTTCTTCACGACGCTGCTCGTCGCGGCGTTGGTCTTCGCGGCGTGCATCACGGATTGAAGGTGCCGGTGACTGCTGTTGAATCGATTGAACTCGGCTTGAATTCAATCCAGATCCTCTAGGCGTTCTTGGCTGCAACTGCTCTTCATTAAAACCAGTAGCAATAACCGTCACGATAATTTCATCTTTTAGGTTATCGTTGATAACAGATCCGAAAATCATATTTACTTCTTCATCAGATGCTGAAGCTACGATGTCCGCTGCTTCCTGCACTTCATAAAGGCTAAGGTTTGAACCACCTGTGATATTCATTAAGACACCTTTAGCTCCATCAACGGAAACTTCAAGCAATGGACTGGAAACAGCTTTTTTAGCCGCTTCTGAAGCACGGTTTTCTCCTGAAGAAACTCCGATTCCCATCAATGCAGATCCTTTGTTGGACATAATTGTTTTAACATCGGCAAAATCCAAGTTAATCAATCCAGGTACGGCGATCAAATCAGAAATACCAGATACACCTTGGCGAAGCACGTTATCCGCTTCGCGGAATGCTTCAAGCATTGGCGTGTTTTTATCGACGATTTCAAGAAGACGGTCATTTGGAATGACAATCAATGTATCGACAGATTCTTTCATAGTTGAAATACCACCGATTGCCTGTGTAGAACGCTTGCGACCTTCAAAAGTAAATGGACGTGTTACAACGCCTACAGTTAATGCGCCAAGCTCTTTAGCTATTCCAGCAATAACAGGTGCTGCACCAGTACCAGTACCGCCGCCCATTCCAGCAGTGACGAAAACCATATCTGCTCCACGAAGAGCTTCTTCAATCTGCTCTTTGCTTTCTTCTGCCGCTTTTTTCCCTACATCAGGGTTAGCTCCGGCACCAAGTCCACGCGTAAGTTTTCCGCCAATTTGAAGGCGCACTTCCGCTTTAGATAAGTTTAAAGCTTGTGCGTCTGTGTTTACAGCAATAAATTCTACACCCTGTACTCCGTGCTCTATCATTCGGTTAACAGCATTGTTACCGCCGCCGCCTACACCGATAACTTTTATTACGGCCAGTGCGTCAATATTTGTATCAAATTCTAACATTCTTTTTCCTCCTAAAATTGCTTAGCTTTTATTATGCAAGCTAGATACAATGTTGATTTTATTCAAAGAATCGATCAAACATCTTCTTGGCTTTAGTTACAACACCATCGGAATTTTGTTTTGGCTGCTTTTGTTTCTTAGGCTGCTGTACTTCCTGATGCTCAATTTTTGCAGTTCCAGAAACAGCTCCACCATTTCCAACGCGACCATAGAAAACGTCTTCCATGTACGCATATTGGATTAACCCAACAGCTGTCGTGTATTGCGGTTCACGTACTCCAATAAATTCTGGAGTGAACAAACGGACACGTGTCTGCAGAATGTTGCGGGCTAACTCCGGCAAGCCATCTAATTTAGCCATACCACCAGTTAAAACGACTCCTCCTGGCAGGTCTTGGACACCGAGGCGATAAAATTCATCTAAAATCAGTTCGAAAAGTTCTTCCAGGCGAACCCCGATTATTTCAGATATGTATTTTTGGTTATACTGTTCAGTTGAATCCGATCCAATAACCGGAACTTCAAAGACGTCATCTTCTGAAGCATCTTCAAAAAATGCATGGCCATGTTCGAGTTTAATTTTTTCGGCTTGATCTGTCGGTGTCTTTAAAATGATGGACAAATCTTTTGTAACGTGGTCGCCTCCAACTGGAATAACAGAAGAAGCGGTCAAGTGGCCGTCTTGGAAGATGGCAATAGAAGTAGAACCTCCACCGATATCGATACATGCCGTTCCATGATTTTTCTCGTCTTCAGTTAATGCATAGCTTCCTGCAGCAAGCGGCTGGACATATATATCACGAATTTCAAGCCCTGCTCTTTCTACGCAACGCAAGACGTTGTGCAGAATGGTTTTTGAAGTTGTCACCATTGTACCATCCATTTCAAGGCGGATACCAATCATGCCTCGCGGATCTTTGATTTCACCCAAATGATCAACTACGTATTGTTCTGGAATAATGTTGACCAATTCCCGTTCAGGCGGAATTGACATCACTTGAGCCGCTTCCAATACACGATCCAAATCATCATCGGTAATTTCCCGATTTTCGCTGTTTACGGCAACAATTCCTTTGACGGGTTGAAGCACAGCTTTGTTTGCCGGAATTCCAAGAACGACTTCGTGGATTGATTTGCCAATCATGCGCTCTGCTTGATCGACAGCTTTCTTAATGGACTGCACCGTTGCATCTATGTCAACAATCGCACCTTTTTTTATCCCATTAGATTTTACATTCCCGACGCCAATTACATTAAGCGACTTGTTGGCCATTTCCCCGATTAAAACTTTAACGGATGACGAACCGATATCTAGACTTACGTATAATTCTGATTGACTCAATTCGTGGCACCTCCTTATTAAACTGCTGTACTTATATTCTATTGTAAATTATGCACCTTGTCTAAGAAAATCGCAAAACTTAGAAAAATTTCCTTTGATTGTTCAAATTGTTTCTCTAACTTCTTTCTTTTCGGTCCATTTTACTAAAATTATGCGGCGGATGACTGCAATGTTCTGAAACAAACGAACACCGAATGCAAAAATTGCGGCCAAGTACAAATCTACACCTAAATGGACGCCAAGAAAAGCAAGCCCCGCTGCCAAAATAATATTGAAGAAAAACCCGGAAACGAATACTTTGTCATCATATACTTGCTGCAAGTGAGCCCGTATTCCACCGAAAAGAGTATCGAGTGATGCCAGTACTGCAATTGATAAATAATTGGCATACTCAGGCGGAATTTGGATATCCGTAAGAAGTCCAAGCGATATTCCGAGAATCAAACCTAAAATTGACAGCCACATCGCTATTCCTCCTCTGACGCCTGTAAATAATTGGTGTTCACAACGTCATCGTATGCCTCGATCACCAGCTCGTTTGTCGGCTCTGAAATCGTCAAAGTTAAGTTGTCGATATAAAAGTCATCGAGAATACGAGACGCTAATAAATGATTATACAGCTTTTCCGTGTCTTCCATCGAATCAGAAACAATTTTTATTGAAAAAGGCGGCGTATTCACCGGCTTCGCATTCACAGTAGTTTGGCCGTTTATATCCCGAATCGCAGTTGTATTAATGACACGGTTGCCGTCAATGGAAATATAAAGCGCATTATTGCGGTTGATTTCATTGACGAGTCGAACTAGCAAGCTTGGTGAAATCCCTTCAATTTGCAATCCCATCGCAACCGCTTCCAAAGAAGGTTCGACAGAAATTTCAATTCCTGGACCCGTCGTTTCTGACAAACCTGCAGCACTTCTCAGTTCGACAGCAGTTTCCCGCAAAGCTTGTTCCGGACTGGCATCTGAAGCCGCTCCGTATTTCTCCAAGGTATCATCAAGTGATGCTATTTCAGACAAAAGTTGAGAGTGAAGTTGATTTTCTCTGGCCAATTCCTGCCTGATTTCCCATACATCCCGTGTATCGCGGAGATTGGGTTCATTGATTGTATTGTATTGGATCGCTGCCATCAAACCAATGATAAACATAATTGCCGTGAACCGGGTAAGAATCCTTTTCTTCACATGAATTCCCCCTTAATCATGATTCTGTCAGCAAGGCGGGCATCTTGATCAGCTGACCGTCATCCAAGGTCACAATAATATTATCATTGATCAATTGATCCATGATTCCACCTGTCAACTCCATTGAAGAAGTAAGCACGTCTGGCTCCCCAATCGCCTCAATAACAAACGGAGCTGGATATTGTATACCATCTACAGTAATAACCGGCCCCGTACAAACAATATACGAATTTCCATGGATTCGTTGGCCATTAATTGAGATGGCTTGGGCACCAGATATATACAGTTCGTTGATCACTTGAAACACATGGCTTTCGTGAACAATATAATCATTAGGATTAACAGAATCAGGGTTATAGCCGCCATCCTGCAGCGTCACTTTCAAACCGTTTCCCTGAACAGGCACCAGCCCTAAAAATCTTCGCAGCTCTTCTGCTTCGGCAGCGTATTCCGTATACCGATTTTCTCCATCAGCAAAAGATCGTTCGTATTCCTGAACTTCACTTTGTTTCTTCTGCAGCTCGGTTCGCAACTCTTTATTGCGTTCTTGTTGTTCAATTAATTCTTTTCGATTTTGTTCTTCCTCTTCGAAAAATGCGCCTCCAGTAAATTCTTCTGTCTCTTTGTTGGCACTGGATAAACTATAGGAATAGGCCATGATAAAGCCCAATACTAAAAAGACTAATGAAAACACAATGGATTTACTGAAACTTTTTCGGCTATTCTTCTTCGATTGCTTCATCTTCAGCACCTTCCTTTGCAAAACCATAAACATCTGCATAGGAACGGAAAAAGATACCGACTTCCATATCAATTACCCCTTGTTGGCCGTCTTCCAATTGGGCAATGACTGATGGGTAATAATTCATCTTTTCAGCTAAGGTACTTAAAATCCCACGAATTTCGTTTCCGTCATTCATGTACAAAGTGACGTAATCCGCATCTTCTTCTTCCGGATCCAGAATCACTTGTGAAATTAACTGAAGAACTTCAGAATCGATTTGGATTAATTGTTCAATCAGCTTTTCTCGTTTTTCTTCGTTTTCAAAATTTGAGTAAATAGCTCCATCAACATTGGTAACGGGTTGGTCCAGAGCCAGTCCATTCGACAGGACAACCTGATAGCTGTTGCCGCGATCCAGGTAGCCCATCTGAACATATTCCTTTAAGTGGATTTCCACGCCGGTCAACCAGTTCTTTTTGACCGATGCTTCTTCAATCCACTCCAGGTTTTCCAGTTGTTGCGAAATAGCTCTTGCATCAAAAGACCACATCGAGTCGCCGATGTTTAATCCACTTGCTGCCTGGTAGCTTTCCTGGTCAAAAAGGACAGCTCCTTCAATAGTGATGGTTTGAATTTCACTGTACCTCGACTGGCTGTATAAAAGTACGGCAAGCAAAGTAAGAAAAATGAACAGCAGCGCCACGAACTTGCGATTGGTTCTTTTTTGCCGGCGCTCTCGTAGCGTCGGGATGCGTTCTTCGATGTCAATCACTTTGTCCATAATTGCTGCTCCTTATCTTTTATTCGTTTGCTTCCGTCATTTGCTGAACTGCGGTAATAAAAGCATCTCCGCGAATTTCAAAACTTTCGTATTGATCCCAACTTGCACATGCAGGTGACAACAAAATGGTATCACCACTGCCTGACTGCTTAATGGCCTTTTCAACTGCGTCGTCCATTAGCCCCGCTTGTACAATTGTCGGCACGCCACAATCTTTCGCAAATGCTGTAAATCGCTGTGCCATTTCTCCAAAAGTAATCAAGGCTTTCACACGGTCCATATACGGACGAATTTCTTCCAGGGAATGTTGGCGATCTAATCCACCTGCCAACAAAATAATATTCTCAGGAAAAGCTTCAAGCGCACTCTTTGTAGCTAAAGCATTAGTTGCCTTTGAATCGTTATAGAATTTACGGCCTTCCCACTCCACAATAAATTGAGAGCGATGTTTAACACCTGTAAATGAAGTCAAAACACGGATGACAGTTTCTTTCGTTCCACCTAAGATCAAGGTCGCTGCTGTAGCGGAAAGAATGTTTTCTAGGTTGTGTTGACCACCTAATATAATTTGTGAACGTTCAATCAATTTCTCGCCCTGCCAGTAAACAAACTCATTGTCTGCACTAATGCTGGTAGCTGTCCGGCCTTTCAGTGTAAACGGCACAAGCTTGGCTTTGCAGCTTTTCGCATGTTCCACCAATAGTGGTTGATCTGCATTGTAAATAAAGTAGTCTTCTTCTGTCTGATTTTCAGTCAGCTTCATTTTGGAAGCGCGATAATCTTCAATGGTTCCGTGATAATCCAAATGAGCTTCGTATATGTTTGTAATGATCGCAATTTCAGGACGAAAATCCGCAGTTCCTTTTAGTTGGAATGATGACAATTCAGTCACGATAACATTTTTGGCTTTCGCTTTTTCCGCAACTCCACTTGCGACCGTTCCGATATTTCCAGCAATCAACGGACTTTTGTTGTCTTGGTTGAGCATGTGGAACAATAATGTCGTAGTAGTCGTTTTTCCGTTTGATCCCGTAATCCCGATAAATGGCGCTTCGCTGATCAAATAAGCGAGTTCAATTTCAGTCCATACCGGGATATTCTTTTCAATAGCCGATTCAATCAACACATTGCTATAGGGAATTCCCGGATTTTTAACAACCAGTTCAAAGCCTTCTTCCAGAAGATCTTCAGGGTGCCTGCCGCAAATCACGGTAACGCCCATATTCAGCAATTCCTGTGCCTCTGGATTTTCTTCAAAAGGCTTGGAATCATTTACCGTAACAAATGCTCCAAGTTTGTGAAGAATACGGGCAGCAGTAAAACCACTTTTCGCCAGCCCCAAAACCAGTATTTTCTTTTGATATAATTGTGGCGCCTCTTTCATTTACATTACCTCCAAAAAGACTGCGATTGCCGCACTAATAAGACCAACTGACCAAAAAACAAGGACTACCTTCCATTCTGACCAACCGCTCAATTCGAAATGATGATGAATCGGACTCATTTTAAAAATCCGTTTTTGGCGCAGCTTAAAGCTGCCCACTTGCAAAATAACAGAAGCTGTCTCGAGAACAAATACCAGTCCAATCAACAGCAGCAACAATTCTTGTTTCAATAAGATGGACACCATTGCAAGTGCCCCACCCAAAGCCAGTGAGCCCGTATCGCCCATAAAAACTTTGGCAGGGTATTTGTTGAAAATCAAAAATCCGAGCAGTCCGCCGGTAACAGAAAAAGTGAAAATGGCGATTCCGATTTCATCTTGGTAAATCGCCAACATACCAAATGCCGCAAAAGCGATAGATGCTGTTCCTGCTACCAAGCCGTCAAGCCCGTCCGTTAAATTGACTGCATTTGAAAAACCAACCAGCCAAAAGACAATAAAGAACACATAAAGCCATGACAATTCAAGTGAAACATCTGTAAACGGAATAGAAACGCCTGTTTCAAAATCAATGCTACTCAAAACGGCGAATGAAATGACCGCGATAACAATTTGAGCAATCAATTTTTGCAAGGAAGTCAATCCAAGGTTTCGCTTTACTACCACTTTGATAAAATCATCCAAAAAGCCGATCAATCCGTATCCGAAAAGAACCAATAACAATATGAGGACTTTTGCGGTCAACAGCTCGGCGTACCAAGCAACACCCAGTACAGTAACAATGATGGAAATTAAGAAAACCAGGCCGCCCATAGTAGGGGTGCCGGTTTTCTTCATATGTGATTGGGGTCCTTCTTCACGGATGCTTTGGCCAAACTTCATTCGTTTCAACAAAGGAATAAAGAGTGGCATTAGCACGACCGTTAGCAGTAAAGCAATTACAAGACCCATTATTAGATATACGTTCATTTAGAGAGCTCCTTTAAACACGAGATTACTCGGTTGTTTCTGTTTCTATTTCTGTTTCTATTTCTGTTTCTATTTCTGTTTCTATTTCAAGTTCCAAATCCGTTTCTGCCCTGTCAGTATCAGGTCCAACGTCTTCTAAAGCTTCCTGATCAGCTTGCTGTTGTTCTTGTTCTTCAGCAGCTGCTTGCGCAGGATAATAAATCTCTGGGGGATGAAGTTCAATCACCACTGACTCATTATCCGCTATCACTTCGCCTTCTGCAACGCTTTGCGTCATCACATAGCCCTGTCCTGCAATTTCCAGTGTCAAACCACTCAATGATTGGTAAGCCAGCAGTTCGCGTTTGGACCACCCTGTAAAATCAGGAAGACTTGTTTTTCCAGCAGATTTAAGAATAACCCGTCCGCCATCAAGTATAGTATTGCCAGCCTCGGGATATTGAGCAGCCACTTCGTCCCCATCGCCTATCATAACAGCTTCGAGACCTAGCGCAGATAAAGCTTCAGCTGCATCCGCAGGCGTTTGGCCAGTATAATCTTCAACAGGCATCGTTGTTGCCTCAGCCATATTTTCCGGCTGGATGTTCATATGCTTTAATCCATTTTCCATGACAGAAGTAAAAATTTTTGAAACAGGTACGGATCCGTATTCATCAGCTGGCAGATTTGGCTGCTGTACACCAATATAAATCAACAGTTCTGGATCATCGGCGGGAGCCATTCCAAGGAACGAAAACAAGTAATTATTGCTGCCTTGGAGGTAACCGCCGCCTTCTTTTGGAATTTGAGCAGTACCTGTCTTGCCAGCCGTCGTATAGTCTTGTAAAGCAAATCCGCGGGCTGAACCAACTTCAGACGTGACAGTTGAAGCCAATATTTCTTTTACTTTATCTGCAGTCTCTGCAGATATAGGCTGCCCTGCTTCTTCAGGCTCACTTTTAACAGACACTTCTCCGGTGTCAGCATTTTTAATCTGGTCAATAACGTACGGCTTCATCATCACACCCTTATTTGCAATTGCAGAGGCAGCTTGGATCAGTTGAATTGGCGTTACCGTCGAACCTTGTCCATACGCTGTAGTTAATTTATTAATCGGGTATTGATTGAGAATGGTACCCGATGCTTCTTGCGGCAAATCAATTCCAGTCTGTTCACCAAAACCAAAGGCATCAACATACGTCATGAATGTATCTGCACCTAGGCGTTCCAATAAATAGGCCATCGAGACATTGGATGATCGTTGAAAACCTTCTAGATAAGAAATCGTTCCCCAGCCTCGTCCACTGTTGTGGTCACCGATTGTACTGTCCAACAGCGAATATGTACCAGACTTGTACGTAGCATTAGGATCCCATTTGCCTTCTTCGACTGCTGCCGCCAATGTAAACATCTTCATTGGGGAACCCGGTTCAATTGTTAACTGAATGCTTTCGTTCAACCAATTTTCGGACAGGCCTTCACGTGTATTCGGATTGAATGTCGGTCGTTGTGACATTGCCAGAATTTCGCCTGTCTTCGGATCAGCAATAACGGCAATCATACGTGTCGGATCATATTCTTCTTGAACACTGGACATCGCATCTTCTAGAAAATTTTGCAAAGTTTTGTCCAATGTCAGCTGGACATCTGAGCCATCTACAGCCGGAGTGACTGCAGATTCGCTGTTTGGCAGCAAAAAGCCCCATTTATCTGTATCAAACTCTATTTTGCCATTTTGGCCAGTCAAAACATCGTTGTGTATAGATTCGAGTCCCATTCTGCCGGTCGTTCTCGTCTCGCCATCTTCTAACTCTTCTTTCATGGCATAGCCCACAAGGTGGGAAGCAAATACGCCATTAGGATAAAGCCGTTTTAAATCACGCACGAATAATAAACCCGGTATTTCTTCTTCTTGCATTTCCAGCATAAGCGTATGGCTGATTTCGCGTCCGGCAGAACCAAATTCCACTTGATACCGGTCATTTTCAATACCTGTCTGAAGTGTTTCCAAAATACTTTCTTCAGAAGCATCTAAATAACCCGATAGCTTAGCTGCTGTTTCTTCCACATCCACTACATGCCGCGGATCGCTTGCTTTTTGAGTAGCAGATTCATCAAGCACAGCAACCAGTTTATATGTCAGTGTATCCTCAGCGATCACTTCTCCGCTGCGATCAAGAATGCGTCCACGCTCGGCAGTCAATACTTCTTCCTGGCTGTATTTAGCCGCAGCTCTGGCAGCGAGTTCTTGTCCTTCCACTTCTCCCGTGGCTTGTATGGTCACAATTCTAGTCAATAAAAGGAAAAAGAGCCCTGCAAATAACAAAAACAGCAGAAAGGCTCCCCCTTGAAATCGAAACTTTTTTTTCATTGTCCAGGCACTACCTTTACATTTTGCTCATTTAATTTTAGGCCAAGTTCTTTTGCTTTTGACCAAATGCGCTCATATGAAGACAGTTCGCTCACCTGTACAGACAAGTCTGTATTTTGCTTCGTTATTTCATTGACTGATTGTTCAATTGTTTGAATTTCTTGAGTAGAAGCTTGAATCGTCGATTGATTCTGCAGAACCAATAACGCACATAAGATACAGACTGCTACGAAAGATAAATACAATATTTTTTCGCCCTTAGTAATTAAGCCTTTTTTTCTTGCCGGCTGCCGACTCGGATTTTGAGGAACGGCCGGCTGTTGGATGTAGGTTTCAGTTCTTGCATTCAACGCCATCTGAACACGTCCTTACTCGTTTATTTTTTCTGCAATCCGCAGCTTAGCGGATCTTGACCGGTTATTATGTGCCAGCTCTTCTTCTGAAGGCAGGATTGGTTTTCTTGTAATTAGTTTTAATATAGGCTCCATGCCATCCGGGATTACCGGTAAATTCGGAGGCAGTTCCGGAAGCGATGAAGATTCTTTGAATATTGCTTTGCAAAGCCGATCTTCAAGTGAATGGAAAGTGATGACACTAATTCTTCCACCGATTGCCAAAACATCGATTGCATCCTGCAAGGATGTCTCTGCCGCACCAAGTTCATCATTTACAGCGATTCGAATCGCTTGAAATACTCGCTTGGCCGGGTGGCCGCCTTTTCGGCGGGCAAAAGCAGGAATGCCATCTTTGATGCATTCAACCAGCTGCCCTGTCGTTTCAATGGGATGTTTTTCTCTTGCCGCTTCGATTTTTCGAACGATTTGTTTCGAAAACTTTTCTTCGCCATAGCGGTAAAAAATTCGGACTAAATCTTCGAATGACCATTCATTCACGACATGATAGGCACTTAACTCAGCACTTTGGTCCATCCGCATATCCAGCGGTGCATCGTTATGATAGCTGAAACCGCGTTCAGGTGTGTCCAGTTGTGGAGAAGAAACACCCAAGTCGTATAAAATGCCATCGACTTTCCTTACTCCGTGAACTTCAAGTTCTTCTTTTAAAAATTTAAAGTTAGCATGGATAAACGTAATTCTATGTAAGTAATCTTGTAGTTTTTCTTTTGCATGAGCTATTGCCGTCGCGTCTTGGTCAAAACAATATAAATGACCTTCATCAGATAATTGCTGAACCAAATATTCACTGTGCCCTGCTCCGCCCAGCGTACAATCTACATATATGCCGTCAGGACGAATGTTCAGACCATCGACAGTTTCATGCAGTAAAACCGTGGTGTGATTGAACAATCCATTCCCCCCGTTCACTTCTAAAAGTCAAAATCAGATAAATTTTCCGCAATTTCATTAAAAGAATCTTCAGATGCTGCAAAATAGCTTTCCCATGAATCTTTAGCCCATATTTCAAAGCGGTTGGACACCCCTAAAATGACACATTCTTTTTCAAGTTTCGCATAAGAAATTAACGTCGTCGGTATATTGACGCGCCCCTGCTTATCAAGTTCCACTTCTGTGGCACCTGAGAAAAAGAAACGAGTGAAAGCACGAGCGTCTTTCTTAGTAACTGGAAGCTCTTTCAGTTTTTCTTCAATTTTCTGCCATTCTTCCATCGTGTAGCCAAACAAGCATTGATCCAGGCCTCGAGTAATGACAAAATGTTCACCCAGCAGTTCACGAAACTTAGCCGGAACAATTAACCGTCCCTTTGCATCAACGCTATGTTGATATTCGCCCATGAACATGCCCTTCACCCCACTTATTGTAATAAATGTACCACAATCCCCCACTTGTCACCACTTGTTTTTGAAATATTTCAAGTTTGTTGCAATAAAATATCTCAACAAGTTATTTTGACATAAAAAAAGCCTGCATATGCAGGCTTTTACCATTTATAACCAAATTATTTTGTGGTTTTTGTCATATTTCAAAGGCAGTCTCAAAAGATCTTTTACAAGGTCCGGACCATACTGATTCATGTAAATAAAAGGGCTGTAGATGCGTTCCTGGAAACCGCCGTTCGGCAGCAATTCATTTTCGATGGAATCGTAGTGCCCGAACTCGATGCTGTTTTGAAGCATCACTTCATCCTGCAACTTATTTTTCAGAAAACTTAGCTGTTTAACATGCAACTGGAGGTTTTTTTCAACAAGCGGTGAAAGCCCTTTGCTGATGGAAGAAAATTGCTGATGAATTTTCTCGTAAGCTGATTCTAACTGGTGCTGAATACTGCCAATTAATGCCTCAGCTTCCTGTTCCCGAATTGACTCCATCAATTCATTTCTCAGCAACGTAACTCGATGTTCATTTACTATAGTTGAAAAATCCAAGTCGTATTTTTCCAGCAATCGTTGCGTTTGGCGGTTAACCAATGTCAGGCTAAGGCGCGGCATTACTACTGGGAGTTCCATGCCAACCAATTTAAATGCGTCTTTAAGCGCTGCCCAATAAGCAATTTCACCGGGACCTCCAACGAAGGCTAGGACGGGGAATACCATTTCCTGCATCATCGGCCGCGTCACCACATTGTTGCTAAGGAGTTCCGGATTTGTTTTGGCAATTTCGAGAAGTTGTTCTTTGGTATAACGGATAGCACCATTGTTGACCACAAAATCCGTGCCATTACGTTCCAACAGCAACCGTTCGCCTTTTATTGTGATGAACAGATTGGCTGCATTTCTTTCCGCACCAATTACCGCAGCGTAACCATCTTTTAACAGCAATTGTTCGGTTGAAACAACCGTTTCTGCAATGTCTTCTGCTCGTTCGATCATTTCCATAAAATACGGAGATTCGTATTGGCGAAATTCTTTGTCTGCTGCGTCAATATACAGCAACCCTTCTTCCTCGAAAAAGTAATGAAGAAGCGAAGCGAAGAAATCAGTGTAGGACAGAGATTTTTCCAACAGGCCAAAAGCCAAATCGTGAATTTCTTTTGAATGTTCCGTTTCAGGCAAGCTCCGGAAATATTCTTCCAAGAAAGAGGCAATCTTGGCTTGGTTTAGCGTTGCCGAAGATGCTGAGTTTTTGCCATATTCGGTATGTGGGATGTTCAGTTTATCCACCCGGCCATTTACTTCCCGGTAAAGATGGCTGATTTCAGCTAAATCGTGATCTTCACCGGCAATCCAAAAAACTGGAACAACTTTAGTATTCAGTTGCTCAGCGGCTTGCTTAGCCAAGATGATCACGGATATGGCTTTATGTACCGTATACAATGGACCTGTCAGCAATCCGGCCTGCTGACCTGTCACAACAACTGGTGCACCTTCTTCAAAACTTTTTAAATTGTCTTCCGCAGCATGGGACAATCCATGATTTTTCATATAGTTACGCAGTATGCCGGCCACTTGTGGACGGTTAACTGTGTGGTCTTGAAGTTTCAGCAAACGTTCTTCAAATGAAGCTGGCTCCGGGTCATATGAAAAATAGTTGTGGATGGCCGATTTGCCATTTATATAATCACTCATCAATTTACTGGCTGGTTCTACATATTGTTCCTCTAGCTTCATGAAAAAAAGTCCCCTTTTTACTTTACATTTAAAATCTACTATAGCAAACGCATCTCCCAATGAAAAAAAATACGCCTGCTAAATTGATTTAATAATCACAGTCACCAGTCCCACAAGCCAGACAAGGGCATAGACAGAGGACAATACCAGAAAGTATGTTCTCCATAGTTTACGGAAAAAAGGTATGATTTCAATTTCTTTGGCCGTTCTCCATTCAATAATTAATAAGACGATTGCCAATACAAGCGCGACAAAATAAATTACAGAGGAAACCGAATACCCCCATAAGATTTCTACTGATGCCGGTACGGAGAAAAACAGCAAAAATGTAGTAATATCAGATGCCACACCAAGCGCTTTTTTATTTTTGAGCTTTAATGAAATAAAGTAAACAATGATGAAAAGAAGAAAAGGAATATAAAGAAACACAGCTCCAATAGTTTGTAATAATGTCATTTTCCTACCTCGACTGTTTTTAAAAGATGATAGAAAGCTTTAAATAGGGGCAATTCAAGATTTGATCGGTTTAACACATATAACATCAATCCGTCTATTTCCATCGCATCGCCTGCCTGTCGATCTGCAAACATTGCAGACATTCTATCAGGCTCAGCTGCACAGAAAGCGGCAACCTTTTCGATTGGCTGCAATGACTCAATTTCTGGAAACGCCAAATACAATTCATTGTAAAGAGTTCGGAACAATTCATAAGCATGCGGGTTCGTGACCAATTCCCCATTCCGAATTCTCATCATGGCCGTTAAGGGATCAATCAAGCTCCCGAACAATAGCCTCTCGAAAAGCGGTTCTTCGATGTTATCTGCCCATAGACTTTTCCAAGCTGTTGTTTCCAGAAGCAGCTGGAATTCCTCGGCATTCCCTTTAACCAATCCTAAAGTCATATGTGGAGTACTAGTAAAGCTAATTTTGTTGCCGCTCAGTTTAACACAGTCTGTTTCCAGAATTGCAGCAGCAATATGGCGGTGAGCTAAGGTTCTCGCTTTTTCTAAAAATAACATGCCCTGCTGCAGAAAAATAATTTTGTTGCTGGGGCATCGAATCTTCAAAAGCCTTAAGATTGGCGGCATCTCTTCGTAATTCACCGTCAAAATAACATAAGCATCTGGAGAAATTTGTTCAATATCCGTATAGGCTTTCACGCGTTGGCGATTTTCGCCGTATATAATTCCTTGCTCGTTAATTAAGGCGGCTTGTCCTTCATGCTGTGCAACGATTTGCACTTCATGGCCCGCTTTTTTCAAAAGATAGGCTGGCAGCAATCCATTGGCGCCAGCTCCGATAATTGCATACTTCACGGAATCACTCCTTACAGTGCCACAATTTTTTCTTAAAAAAGAAGCCTGCCCATATTAGGCAGACTTCCAATAATAACTTTTATTATACAGGATAAATCGGATGTTTTCGATATGGCATTGGCAAATCTTTTGTTTCATAAAAAGAAAGACGCTGCGAAAGCACAGAACGCAATTGATGAGGCGCCACAATTTCATCAACAATCAATTCAGATGCCAAACGATAAATATCAATTTCTTCTTTGTACTCCTGGTGCTTTTGCTGCACATACTGAAGGCGTTCTTTCGGATCTTCGATCGCTTCAATTTTATTTGAATAAACTGCGTTCACTGCCGCCTCAGGGCCCATTACGGCGATTTGCGCTGTCGGCAGGGCAATACAGACATCCGGCTCGAATGCAGGGCCTGCCATTGCGTAGAGACCGGCTCCATAGGCCTTGCGGACGATAACCGAGATTTTAGGTACCGTTGCCGAACTCATGGCTGCAATAAATTTGGCTCCGTGGCGGATTATGCCGGCACGTTCAACTTTGGTTCCGATCATAAAGCCTGGAACGTCGGCCAAAAACAGCAACGGAATCGAAAAAGCATCGCAGAGATTGATGAATTTCGCGCCCTTATCAGCTGAGTCACCAAACAGCACGCCGCCTTTGACTTTTGGCTGATTGGCCAGAATGCCGACTACTTGGCCATCGATACGGGCAATACCCGTAATCAATTCTCCAGCAAAAAGCTTTTTGATATCAAAGAAGCTGCCTTCATCGACCAATTGGTCGATCAGTTCATACATATCAAAAGGTGCATTTTGATTTTCTGGAATAATCGCTTCCAGTGAACGTCCGGCTTTCGCCGCTTTCGCCTCAATTTTTTCTGGCTTCATAGCAAAGTTGGATGGGAAATTCAGCAAATAGCGGCGTGCTTCTGAGATAGCTTCTTCTTCTGTAGCAACCAGCACATCACCAACACCGCTGACGGTACAATGCATGCGGGCTCCGCCCATTTCTTCCAATGTAACTTTTTCACCAATGACTTTTTCTGCCATGCGAGGTGAACCGAGGTACATCGAAGCATTGCCTTCCACCATGATGACAATGTCACAGAAAGCAGGAATATAAGCTCCGCCTGCAGCAGATGGACCGAACAACAAGCAGACTTGCGGTACCATCCCTGACATTCTCACTTGATTGTGAAAAATCTTGCCGGCTCCTCGCCGATTTGGAAACATATCGAGCTGGTCAGTAATCCGGGCTCCAGCAGAATCAACCAAAAACAGCATCGGCACTTGCATTTTTTCAGCTGTTTCCTGGATGCGGATAATTTTTTCAACGGTGCGTGAACCCCATGACCCTGCTTTGACTGTTGAATCATTGGCCATTACACAAACCGTTTCGCCATTCACTTTGCCGATCGCCGTAACAACGCCATCAGCAGGAAGATCTTCTGCTTCAACATTGGCAAAGCGCCCATCTTCCGCGTAGTTTTCATCATCGAACAATAATTTCAAACGGTCACGGACAAACAATTTATTGCTTTCTTTCATTTTCTCGTGGTATTTTTGCTGTCCCCCAGCAAAAATTTTTGCGAGCTTTTGTTCCAAGCGATCATTGTACCCCGTTGTTTCAGTGGTTTTTGTCATTTCATCGTCCCCTTTGCTTGAAATCGATTATTCCCCGACAGTCAACAGCAGATCGCCTTCATTTACAAAACCGCCGACTTCCACATGTACTTTTTCCACTTTGCCGCCAAATTCAGCTTCTACTGGAATTTCCATTTTCATTGATTCAATTGTCAAAACAGCCTGTCCGGGTGTTACAGCTTCCCCTTCTGCTGCTAGTACATTCAATACAGTTCCTGCCATAGACGCTCTTAATTCTTTCATAATGTGTATTCCTCCTTCGTTTTTTCCATCCACAGCGGCAATACCGCTGTGGCGTAATCACCTGATATAAATTCTTCTGATCTGATAAATTCTTTGAATAAGGGAATATTGGTTTTTACCCCTTCAATTATAGCCTTATTGAAAAACGTCTGTGACTTGGACAGTGCATCAACACGATCGGAACCGCATATAATAATTTTTGAAATCATCGGATCATAAAAAGGCGTCACTAAATTGCCTTCTTCGTAACCGGTCTCGATGCGCGCACCATCTCCCCAGCGAAGCTTTTCAAGTTTGCCAGGAGAAGGGAAAAAGGTTTTTGGATCTTCCGCATAAATGCGGTACTCAATCGCATGCCCTTTGGTCTCTATCGTCTCCTGAGCAGGCAATGCTCCTCCGCCAGCGACAATCAGCTGCCATTCCACCAAATCCAGCCCCGTCACTTCTTCTGTAACCGGATGCTCTACCTGCAGACGCGTGTTCATTTCCAGGAAATAAAATTCATTGTTTGGACTCACGATAAATTCCACCGTGCCGGCATTTGTATAGCCAACGGCTCTTCCGGCCTGCAATGCTGCTTCGCAAAGACGTTCGCGTACATCCTGCGGCAAGTTGGGTGAAGGCGATTCTTCAATTACTTTCTGGTTGCGGCGCTGAACCGAACAGTTTCGTTCATACAAATGAACCAAATTGCCTTGATGATCACCAAAAATTTGTACTTCAATGTGGCGAGCATCTGCGATAAATTTTTCCAAGTAAACAATGTCGTCGCCAAAATAAGCTTTGGCCCGATTCTTAACAGAAGCAAACTGTTGAGTGAGCGCTTGCTCACTTTCACAGCGCACCATGCCGATGCCGCCACCGCCTGCACTCGCTTTCAGCATTAATGGATAGCCAATGGCTTCCGCCTCCTGTAAGGCTTCTTCAAGTGTCGCCACACCTTCTTCTGTTCCAGGAACTACAGGCACCCCTGCCTGGATCATCGTTCTTCGGGACTCAATTTTGTCTCCCATTTTTTCGATAATATCGCTCGAAGGTCCAATAAAGACCATTCCGGCATCTGTCACGCGTCGAGCAAAATCAGCATTCTCCGATAGCAAGCCATATCCGGGATGGATGGCGTCCACTTCGTGTTTTTTAGCTTCTTCAATAATTTTTTCAATTTGCAAGTAAGACTGTACGACCGGATTGGGACCGATCAGCACAGCTTCGGTTGCTTCATTGACGTAAGGCAGATCCCCATCTGCCTCGGAATGAATGGCAACCGTTTCGATTCCAAGACGCTCACATGTCCGAATAATTCGGCGTGCGATTTCGCCCCGGTTCGCAATCAGGATTTTTTTCATATTTGAAATACCCCCTATGTTTTCTCCCTTCTATAGCATATACGAATTTTGTAAGCGATTTCAACTATTCATTAAAATATTTCTTTTCAAAGTAAATTGAATAGCCGAATACTCTTGCCCTCATTGCTTTGGGCGCGGCTCACACCAAAAATTTGAAGCAACCAAAGTCTCTTCGCTCCGTACAGCCGAACGGGTTTCCGTACTGTTTGTTTCTGCTGCTCCAATAAAAAAGAAACCCCTCCGAAAAGGGATTTCATTTTTTGGATTTGTTAAGAAAATTGTCGACTGCATCGTGATGGGCATCTTTTTCCCATAGAATGGCGCATCTTCTGACTTCCTGTTCGACACGATCCTGTAAATTGGTTATGCGCCATTTGCGGATGGCCATTTCCTTGTAGGCGCGGTGAACATCCGGATGGATTTTTTTCATCGATTCAAAAAACACTTCAAGGTCCTGCTCATTATGGACGACGGCGGAAACCCAGCCCAACTCTTCCAGCTCATTTACGGTATACACTTTCGCTTCACTAAGCATTTTCAAAGCTCTGTCGTGCTGTAAAGTCTCCAAAAGATAAGTACCGCCCCCCCAACCGCTAGTGATGGCGAGGGTGCCTTGAATAAAGCCGCATTTCGCATGATCCCATACAAGCCTGTAATCGCACGCTGTAGCGATTTCACAACCACCGCCGACAGCAGCGCCATTGACTACCGCTACAACCGGTACAGGCAGTGTTTTGATTGAATACAGCACATCACTCATTCGTTTCAGCATTCCATAGGCTTGTTCTTCTGTCCGAAGCGCATGAAACACCGAAAGATCGCCTCCTGAACAAAAAGCTTGCTTGCCGGTTGCTGTAATAATAACCAACTGGATAGAAGGATCCTGTGCTTTGTGCACCAACTCTTCAAGCCCCTCCGTCACTTCACTGTTTACCGCGTTGCGGATATGGGGCCGGTTAATGGTAAATGTCATAATGCCATCCTTAAGATCAATCGAATAAGACAAGAAAATCCCTCTTTTCAACCGAATTACTGCAGACAGTGCAGTTCCGCTGCTTATTTATATCCAGAGAAAAAGGCTATCGAGAGCCATGGCCTCTCAATAGCCTTTCAGCAGCAAATACTGTTTTATTTGCTTGCTACTACTTCTTTACCTTTGTACGATCCACATGCTTTGCAGACGTGGTGAGCCAATTTACTTTCGCCACAGCTTGGGCAAATTACCATGCCCGGCACTGACAATTTAAAATGTGTACGGCGTTTTCTTTTAGCGGTTTTGGACGTTCTTCTAGCTGGTACAGCCATTGGTGACACCTCCTTACACTAATTCTATTCATCTGACTGATCAAAATACTTTGCTAAATCAGCAAGTCTTGGATCTGGTTTTGGTGGTGCCGCTTCTTTCTCGGCTTCGTACTCTTCGTCTGTTGAATACGACCAGTCATTTCCGCCTTTGATAACGGATTGATCGGCGTCTTCCTTAAACACCTGTATCGGTATCTGCAGCAAAATTAGTTCTTCCAGTATCGGCTGAAGATCAATGATCTCCGTCTCTACTGCGTGAACATCACTAAGCTTGTCTTCTCCGGCCTCTTCAGACCAATCAAAGACTTCGACCGAGTCGACATTAATCGGAAACTCAACATCCTCCCAAGTTCTGGCACAAGGCAGCGTGAGCATGCCTTCGAGATGGAGTTGGCACGTTAATTGTTGCGAACCAATTGTGCAATGCCCTGTAACATGTACAGGTGAAATTTCCCGAATATCGCTATTCCGTGATTTCACTGCATCCAAATGAACCATTTGGTCAATTGGCAGTCCGTCTCTGCGATGCTTTTGAAGCTGTTGAATCGCTATTTTCATAAGTAATCACCTCAAGACAACAAAGTTGATTATATAATGCACAGAAAAAGATGTCAAGAAAAAATCTTGTCACTCTATTTCAAACATCGGTATACTAGATTTAATTCTACCAAAGAGGTGAGCAGATTGAAAGCTGTAGGAATTATAGTTGAGTACAACCCATTCCACAATGGGCATCTTCACCACGCAAAACAGGCGCGTGATGAGTCCGGTGCAGATCTCGTCATTGCCGTTATGAGCGGACAGTTTCTGCAGCGCGGGGAACCAGCCTTTGCAGATAAATGGGCACGGACACAAATGGCATTGGATGCCGGAATTGACTTGGTAATTGAACTTCCTTATGTTTATGCGACGGCTCAAGCATCCGATTTTGCTAAAGGCGGAATTGCATTGCTTCATGCACTCGGCTGCTCTTCTTTCTGTTTTGGCAGTGAACAAGGATCAATTACACCTTTCCTGAACTCCCGCCAGCTCTTGACCGAGCAAGCAGCTGAATACCAGCACCTCATCCACGAGGCTGTCCAAACGGGCATCAGCTATCCGAAAGCTCTAAACACTGCTTACAAGGCTTTGACGGCTGATCGGGAAGGCTTTGCTGATTTGGCGCAGCCGAACAATATTTTAGGATTTCATTATTTGGAAGCCGCACAACGCCTTGGTTCTGCTATGCAGCCGCTGACAATTCAACGAATTGGCGCCAATTACCATGACTCAATCCAAGCAGGGCTGCCGATTGCCAGCGCCACCGGAATTCGGGAAGCTTTTTTTAAAGGAGATTCTGTTGAACAGTTGTCGCCTTACATGCCACAAACGTCAATCGCAACATTGAAGCAAATTGAAAATGATTGTGGCACTTTCGGCAGCTGGGAAGCATTTTATGCGTTGCTGCGATTTACTATTTTACGGGATGGCCCAGAGCGGCTGAAACAGTATGCCGAAGTAACCGAAGGCATCGAGAATTTGATTTATCAGTCAGCAAAAACGGCAGACAGCTTTGAATCTTTCATCACGCTTGTCAAATCAAAACGCTTTACAAGAACCCGCATCCAGCGAATGCTGACACATATTTTTACAGGATTTACATGGCAAAGCCTGCGTTCATTCAAAGGTCCAGAATATATTAGACTTCTTGGCATGTCTGACAAAGGAAGACTTTATTTAAAGCACATAAAAAAGAACATCGCGCTTCCCCTAGTGAGCCGCGCAGCTGATCTGGACGGCCCGATGGGGAAACTTGATATTCATGCCACTGCCATGTACTTGCAAGGTGTGGGTTGCATGGATTTGAAAAAAGAATTTGCCACCCCGCCGATTTACCGGGGCTGAAGCTCGTCTAAAAATGTCAATGCGTCTTCGATGGTATCTACTGGAACAATTTCCATCGCCGTACCGATTTTTTCCGCAGTTTCAACGGCAATTGCGTAATTGCTATCGCCGCCACCATCCACTGCTTCATTTGGCGCAAAGAAAATATCGATGTCTGCAGAATCGGCCGCCATGATTTTTTGGTCAATGCCCCCGATTCTTCCTACAGATCCATCGCTCTCCATCGTTCCGGTGCCGGCGATATTGTAGCCTTTTGTAATGTCTTCATCCACCAATTGATTGAGAATTTCGAGCGTGAACATCAAACCCGCTGACGGCCCGCCGATGGCATCAGAATCGATGTCTACTTCAGGTGTCGTTTCAATGCTTTTGTCTTCCACAAAAGAAATTCCTAATCCTATCCGATCAGGATCCGTCGGCAATGGTGCCAATTCAATGTCCGTGCTGATTTCGCGATCTTCGCGTTCATAAAGTACCTCTACTAATTGTCCAGCCTCTTTATCACTTAAATAATCAATAAGCTCCTGCATTTCGGTAAAATTATTGCCATCTACTGCCAAAACCCGATCGCCAGGCGACAAAATGCCGTCTGCGGCTCCACCCGGCGAAATATTTAGAACAAAGACGCCATTATTGTTAATTTCAAATGGCAGCTCCGCCTGTTCGAAAGCAATTTGCAAAGCATTGACTTGCGAATCCGACATGAGTTTCAACTGGCGCACATTGTATTCTTCGTCACTTTCATGAGGACTTCGGACCTGTTCCGGAGGCAAGATTTTATAACCGTCCTGAAATTGGGACCACACGTACAGCGCAGGCGTAGCTGTCAGCATCGAAACCGTCATCAAGCTGAGAGTCCCTGCATCATCCTCATCACCGCCCGCTACTTCAACCAGTGGCGATAGCTCATATGCACCGCCCGGTCTTGTAATATAAGCGTCTAATTGATAAGAGGACAGAAAAACTACAAGCGCCATAACAATGACGAAAATAACTAATCGTTTGTTTTTCATGCAGCTCTTCCTTTCTATGGATCAAATCGTCAGTTTATTGGATCTCCATAAGAAAAAGCCACGAAGTTCGTGACTTACTGAAATTTTAAATAAAGTGCTTTTTCAACAGCCTCGGGAACCAGGCCAGTAATATTGCCTTTGTATTTCGCAACTTCTTTAACAATGCTCGAGCTTAGGAATGAATACTGGTTATTTGAAACCATGAATAAAGTTTCAATGTCTTCGTTTAAAAAACGGTTCATCGAGGTAATCTGCATCTCGTATTCAAAATCACTGACTGCACGCAATCCACGGATAATGGCGTTCGCTTTTACTTCTACTGAATAATCTATCAGCAAACCGGAAAATGAATCCACTTGGACGTTTGGAATGGATTGTGTTACTTCCGCTATTAGCTGCATGCGTTCATCGACATTAAACAACGGATTTTTAGATGAATTATTCATGACCACTACTTTCACTTCATCGAAAATCTTTGATGCTCGCTTGATGATATCCAGGTGTCCCATCGTAATCGGGTCAAAACTCCCTGGAACTACGGCAATTTTAGTCAATGTGTTCTCCTTCTTCCCCCTGATAACGGTAAATTGAAATAATGGTGCTGCCGTAAAGCTCTTTTTTGTACCGCTCAAAATACTTGGTTCGATCTGGAAGCTCTACATTCCGTTCATGTTCACAGACTATAATGGCATCTTTTGTGACAATTTCCAATTCTCCTGCTTTGTCCATTAGGTCGTAGAGCTTCACCAAATGATACGGCGGATCCAAAAAAAGAAGCCTTGCCTGTATCCCATTTTTCTTAATTGCTTTAATTGCACGCTCCGCATCCGCCCGGTACACTTCTGCACGATCCGTCAAGCGTGTTTTTTCCAAATTCGCCTGAATCGTTTCGACGGCGCGTTTGTCTTTATCGGTAAAAATGACTTGATCAATTCCACGGCTTAGAGCTTCGATGCCCAACCCGCCGCTGCCTGCAAATAAATCCAAAGCGTAGCCGCCATCAAAAAAAGGGCCAATCATATTAAAAATGGATTCCTTTACTTTGTCTGTGGTCGGTCTGGTTGAATTGCCAGGTACCGCCTTTAACGGAATCCCTTTAACTGAGCCTGCTACTACACGCATATTATCGCCTCTAACTTAAATGATTTTCTTGATGCATTTTTAGTGCATAATGGTAAAATGAAGACTGGAAAGGACGTGACCCGATGATTCAACGTTTTATTGAACTTGGTGAAGGATACGGAGACATTTACGAACTCCGCGAACTCATCAACAGCAACCAGCAGCGCTTTATGCATGGATTCGTTTTTGTTTCCACAAACCCAAAGGGACAAGAGGTACTATCCATCGCAGCTGTATTTAAACCGGCATCTGAAGGCAATTTCATGCCAATTTATCTTTGCCGTGAAGGAATTCCACTTGATTCCAAACGTTTGGACATTTTTGAGCAGACCGTTTCAGAACTTGGCCATAGCCCAATCAAAATGAAAGTCAAACACTCATCTGTGTATGCAGATAGAAAATTCTACCATAGCCACTTGATCTCGGTATTAAGATTGAATCATTACATTCCGCCAATGCAATAATTAAAGACCGATTTTGTAATCGTACTCTTTTGCTTTATCAGGCTTGGCGTTTTCATATTCTGTTTTCAGCAATGGACGATAAGATTCGAGCACTTGTTTTACATATGGCAGTTTGTTTAATTTCGTTTTGGTCGTTTCAATGGCATCCTGATCCATATAGAGGACAACGTATTTCAATTTGCGGGAAATATAATGGACATGCCCAAACTTCCGCAGCGATTTAGCTTGTTTCAAATGATGCACATAGACAATGAGGCCTTGGCGATCATGCATAAGTATCCCTCTTTTCTTAGCTTCTAGAATACCATAGGAAAGAAAAAAGCCGCAACCGAATAAACTGACAGTACAGCATGCAATTCGCTATACTGTTTTTATTACAGAATTTCAGGGAGGTCACACAAGGTATGGGGAAAAAGACAAAAATCGGAATAGCAGCTGCTGCTGTCGGCGCGGCTGCCTGGGCAGGATCGAAAGCTTTGGCAACTCCACAGCTGCGTCCGGCTAAAGAAGTATTGAATTATGAACGCCCAATCGTTCTTGCACATCGTGGCGGCGCCAAATTGGCACCGGAAAATACTTGGGCTGCGTTTAACAAGTCCGCTGAACTGGGTGTACACGGTTTTGAAATTGACATCCGCATGACGAAAGACGAAGAAATTCTTGTTTTTCATGACGAATACATCGACCGGACTACAGATGGAGCCGGCAGAGTGGCAGATATGGGACTGGCTCAGTTGAAAGCCTTTGATCTCGGCTATCATTTTATCGACTTAGATGGCAAGCATTCATTCCGCGGCAAAAATGAACAGGTTGTACTGCTCCGTGAATTGATGGAGAAGTTCCCGCAGATGTATATCAATATTGATATTAAAGACGATCCAGAGACGTATGAAGGCAGCTTGGTCCCTTCCAAACTGTGGCGCTTGATTGACTCACTTGGAGTACAGGACCGGGTAGCTGTCACTTCGTTTTACGACGAACAAATCGATCGTTTCAATTTATATGCCCAAAATCGTGTGGCAATTGGCGCAGGCGAAAACGAAGTCCGTAAAGCCTTTGCATCGTTCAATAGCCAATTTGGCCATTTGTATCAGCCGCGTGCAGATGTATTTCAAATTCCCGTGAAGTCCTCCGTGTTTCGTTTGGACTCTCCCCGCTTTATCGCATTCTTGGGGAACTTAAACATCCCCGTGCATTATTGGGTCATTGATGAAGCAGATGCAATGCGCACATTAATTGATTCAGGAGCAAAAGGCATTATCACCGACAGACCTGATCTTGCCGTCGCACTCATTTCAGAAATGGAAGAATAACGTATATAAAAAAAGTGCAACGCAAGCGTTGCACTTTTTTTATGGAGCTATTTAGAATTAACCGGTCAAGCTGAACAAGAACATCCGCCGCCTGTGCCGCAACTGCCGCCACAGGAAGAATCCGATGAGAAGAATGGATTGGAAGAAGGAATCTTTACTGCTTCCGATACCGATCGACCAAGGATAAAACTTACTTGGTCCATCAAATCCTGCAATTCATTTTCCATCAAACGCAGATTGGCTATTTTTTCGTTGAGGTCCAAGCGCCGTTTGTCCACACGGATTTGTTTCATCACCCGCGAGTATTCTGGATGGTATTTGCCAAAGCGCTGAACTTCTTCATATTGGTCTTTTAATCTGGCGAAAGCATGGATCTCGTCCGCAAGTATTTTATCGTTATAGACAGAGGCATATGCTTCTCTGTAAAGATCAGCCTGCTCTGATTGTAGGATCATGTCACTTAGCTCGTCCGCAAAGTCAGTGATTTCAGCCCATTCATAGGTCATAATCATAGCATTTCCTCCTTTACGCTTTAATCATAGCAGATTTTTTTGTATTTCACTATAGACAAGAAAGGATTGGCAGCATGAGTCTTATAACTGATCAATTTGCACGTATTGTAAAAAACAGCAGTCCTGAAGATCTTGAGATGTTAACCGATTACTTAGCAAGTTTCGAGAAAAAGCAGCAAGGTGAATTCGCAACTTATTTAAGCGCTGCATTGAACATGACACGTGTCACCGACGACCGTTCTTCAATTGTCACTATACCGAATACCGCCTTTATCCACAATAATATTAATATCCCACATGGTGGAATTCTGGCAGTTCTTCTTGATACAGCAATGGGTACACTCGCCAACAGCAAATGCCAGCAAGGCTTTGGTGCGGTTACGACAAACTTGACGATTCATTACTTGACGGTAGCCGATGAAGACACTATTAACGCCGAAGCACGCATCATCCGCAGTGGCAGGCACACATTGGTGATCGAAGGAAACATTTTTCAGCAAGACGGCAAGCATATTGCAACCGCAACCGGATCTTTTTTTATCGTCCCCAAACAGAAAGAGCCTGCTATTGCTCTAAAGCAGTAACAGGTTCTTTCTCAAGAAAAATCTGGGTATAGTATTTGCCAAACACCCCGACTCCTGTTTGGTTGTATTCATCGCTAAGCAATGTGTTGCGATGGGAATCTGAATTGATCCAGCCATGTACCGTCTCCGCTGCGTCAAAATAGCGAGTGGCAGTATTAACAGCAGCCTGTTCGAAAACAATATCAGCCTGTTCCAAACGGCCATGAAGATCGGTGATTTCCATTTCTTCCGACAAGAAATTTTGTTTAGCCATGTCTTCACTGTTTTCTTCTGATACTCTATTTGCCAACGGGCTAACAATTAATGGCCTTGTTGAATGATGCAAGCGGTAAACATTTACTAAGTCAATAATTTGGTTGGCATTTCCTTCGTCTATTGATCGCTGCAGCGTTGAGGAGGGTGTCTGTTTCGGCAATAACTCACCAGAATACATCAGATCGTAAGGCTGGTGGCGAATTAACGTCTCTGCATCCATAAAGCGAACGGCCTCAAGAGCACGGTCTTCAGAATCAATATACAATTGCGCATAGACGCCATCAAATTTGACGAGAATCCGTTTGTCCATGTCTTCAGACGTAACATTAAAGGTATAAGTATTTTTTTCGTATTTAACTGTTACTTCATTTTCCAGGATCGTAAAGCGATAAACTTCATCGAGGTTTTGGCCAATCTTGTAGGGAGTTGCATCTACTGCAGTCCCTGCCGTATACACCTGAACCACTTTTCCATCTTTTACTCCTGTCATGATGAAATTAGAGTAGCTGGCGTTATAAACCCACCATTCGTAGCCATAAGCGGAAGGTTCTTTCCGCTCAGGTTCACCGTATTGTTCCAACCATGCATCACTTGATTCGCCGATAAAACTTGATATCCCTGTAGCAGGACGATCAACATCTAAGGTTTCATCTACGATATCTTCACTTGGCAAGGGATCTACCGTTTGTGGTGCTTCCAGTACTTCATTTTCATTTATTGATGGATCCAAATAAAACAAACCGATTAGAACTATCGATAGAAAAATCATAATGCGCAGCAAGTCTTTCAATCGAACAGCCCCTTTACTATTGTATCTACATTATTATAACAGCCGCCTCTACACTGACACAATCTAGCCATTGCAACAACTTAAATTATGATCTATTATTAAAGGAGTATGTAGTCTTTTTTGTTATAGAGGAGGAGAGATCCTATGTATTTTGAAAATACAGGACTTGAAAACATTCATGTAGATATCGAATTACTTGAAAGCATTATGAACAAACACGGTTTGACTAAAGAAGGTCAATGGGATTACGAGCGTGTTACTTACGACCGCAAATTCATCATTCGCGAAGGTACTTACTATTTGCGTGTATTCGCATATGCCACTAATGGCGATGTCGATTCCAACGATGCAACAATGCGTGTCATGAAGCCAGCACTTGGCAAACATTATTATCCGCATGGCATCGAGTACGGTGAAGATGAGGAATTCCCAGAACACTTGATTAAAACGTGTATCGGACTATTGACTTCCATTAAGAAGGAAGTTCAAGGTTTCGAAATTAAGGTATAAAATTTCCGCAGTTCAGTAATTGAACTGCGGTTTTTTTAAACAATGATGGGCATTTCATATTTAAGGGGGCATTCTATCCGTGAAGTGGTTGACGAAAAAAACCGTAACAATCGCTGTGGTTCTAGCAGCTTTGATTTTAATTTCGATATACATATTGCCAGTATCTATTCCGTTGATCATCGCCTTAATAACGGCTATTTTTTTGGAACCGCTTGTAAATTTTATACATAAAAGATTCAAATGGCACAGGAAATCAGCCGTTATATCCGTATTTATTCTGTTCTTGGTGGTTGTTTCCGGTTTGCTTTACTGGATTGTTACTCAATTAATCGGGCAAATTATTCAGTTTTCAAAAATGGTTCCGGAGTATATCAACTCCTTGACTGTCATGTGGGATGAGTTTCAGGGTTTCTTTTTTCGATCCACAGAAGATATGCCAGTCGAAGTGATATCTTCATTTGAAACTGAACTGGCAGGATTCATGGAAGGGATTCGTAATTGGATCTTAACGATTGTCAATTACGATACGGTATCCAACTTGTTGACAGGCATCCCTTCTTTCCTAGTTAGCTTTATCGTATTTCTCATTGCATTGTTTTTATTCATGCTTGATTTGCCTGATTTAAAAGTTATGCTATTCAATCGATTTAAAGATTCCACCGCTGAAAAAGTACGGTTTATGTTTGCACGTTTGAATAAAGTCATTTTTGGTTTTTTAAAAGCACAATTTCTTGTTAGTTGCATCATATTTGTCGTTTCTCTTATTGCTTTGGCATTCATTTCTCCTGAGTATGCCATCGTTATGTCGCTGTTGATATGGTTAATCGACTTTATTCCTATTTTAGGATCGATCATCGTCCTGACACCTTGGTTTATATACGAATTTATCACCGGGGATATTGTTCAAGGAACGCAGCTAGCTATTTTGGCACTCGTATTGCTAATTATTCGACGTACGGTCGAACCAAAAGTTATGGGGACACAAATCGGCTTGTCTCCACTGGCAACATTGGTCGCGATGTTTATTGGACTGCAATTGATCGGCTTTCTCGGTTTCTTCGTCGGTCCATTAATTGTAATTTTGTTCACTTCTGCTCGTGAAGCCGGCATGATAAAAGTTGATTTTAAAGTATAAAAAAAGGAACCTCATTGGGTTCCTTTTTTTATCCGCCTAAAATAGCTTTGAATACGGAAGTTGTGTGGCCACCTTCATAAAATACGTAAAGCAGCAAATAGACCATGACTCCCGTTATTGCAGTTGAAAACCAAACAACACTGGTAATCGGACCAATTTTGCGGTGCTTCGCTAATTGGTTTTTCCATCCCCAGTAAATAGTGATTAGTCCCATAATACCGCCAGTAGTTGCCAATATAATATGGAAAATCAAGAAAACTGTATAAAAGATCTTTAAGCTATCCGGGCCACCAAAAGCGGTATTCCCGACAAAAATAGTGCGTGACATGTAAATGATGAAGAAAGTCAGCGCCGCAGCACCAGCTCCAAGCATCACTTTCTTATGGGCTTCAATTTGACGGCGACGGATCAGGTTCCAGCCAATCGCTACCAAAATCGCGCTTAATACGATAAAAAAAGTACTAATAGTCGGCAATAGCGGCAAATTCATTTAAGTTATTCTCCTTTAGGTTTCATTAAGCGTTATGTCTGTGATAAGCCATGTCCTTGCGGTCTTGCAAAACTTTTGCAGTAATTTCATCCGCTTTGTCTGTTTCATTGCGAAGCCATTCATGGAATACAAGCCATAAGAATACGGTAAACACAAGTTCCTGTAGTACTTTCATCGTGATGCCACCGGTGCGCTGATCTTCGATCGCTGACATTGTAGAAAATAGCTCAGGACCCGAAAGATTTAATTGCGATAGGGTTCCAGCAGGGACACACAAGGCCATCGCCTGGAGCCACGCTTCCCCATCTGTATAGGTAGCATAAAAAGGAGTGCCGCTGAAGATGATCAATGCACATGCAGGAGTCATCAAAACGCTCAATCCGAACAAGTATGCCAATTTACTCAGGCCATGAAACTTATGCATGCCTTCGAGGTTATTAACAACCGGCCACCAGTAAAAAATAGCAGAGGTAAAGAGCACAATATTTACAGCACCGTGAATCCATGCATCCTGTTTAACAAAATCGAATACCATCGGAATATGGTAAAACGAAAAAATCATTCCAAACAAGATTAGCGCCAGCATGGGTCTCGTCAGAAAGTTAAACAAAGGTCTAATAACTGGAAGGGCAATAAATGCTCTCCAGATATAAGTAGGTATCCCCATGATCAATAACGGCGGAATTAGCAGCAGCAACAGCGCCATCTGAATCATATGCATTGTAAAGAGGATATGGCCGTATAGATCAACAGGTGAGCCTTTAATAATATAAAGTAGGACGAGGCCTGATACAAAAAGCGCAGCTTCTCTTATGGTAAGCGGCTGATTTTCTTTAAACTTCCCGCGCCATTTGGTAGTCACTAAAAAATATAAAATCGTCACCAAAACGAGGACTGCTAAGTAAACGGGACTCCACAAAGCTTGAAACCCGAAGATACTGATTGGCATGTTATGGGACCTCCTTTTCCTCAAGTACCCTCATTATATAGCGGGTTGCAAACTATATCAATGAACGAACTATGAACAATGCGAAATCGCTCACTTAAGATAAAACTTATTTTAGCAAGGTTTTTTTAGCCCTACTCTAAGATTCTCCTGACTGACAAGTCATACAACACGACACTTTCTTTTCTACTAATACTAACCAGACAATCCTACATAAAAGCATAAAAACCCCTTACCTCGAAAAGGTAAGGGGTTTAAAAGAGCCTACCACCAAATAATTGTAACGAATGTAAGAACGGTGATAAAAGCAACAAACATGCCACTGAACATAAAGAACGCAATCATGCCGTGTCCTTTACCGCTCATATGCATGAAATAATACAGTTGAAGAATGACTTGAATACCCGCCAGCAAAAGAATGATTGGAACAATTAGATAAGTCGAAAATCCAGCTGCAACCATCGTAAAGGCAATCAATGTCAAAAAGATCATAATTGCGAAGGTTGCTAAATGTCCCCTCATTTCGTCTGCTCTCTTTTTCTTTACGTACTCAAATTCCGCCTGCGATCTAACATGAACATGTGTATCGTGTGCCATTATCCGATCACTCCCATCAAATAGACGACAGTAAAGATGAATACCCATACGACGTCAATAAAATGCCAGTATAGCGAAGCAAGGTAGAACTTCGGTGCGTTGTACATATTTAGTCCGCGTTTGGAGTTACGGATCATCAGTGCAATAAACCAGCTTAGACCAAATAATACGTGGGCCCCGTGCGTTCCAACTAAAACGTAAAATGCAGAACTAAAAGCACTATTTGTAAAACCAAATCCTAAGTGAACATAGTGGTTGAACTCATAAATTTCCAGTCCTAGGAATGTCGCCCCAAGAATGACAGTTATACCTAACCATGCCTGCATCGCTTTAAAGTTATGGTTTTTCATGTGATACATTGCATAAACGCTTGTCAGTGAAGATGTTAATAGAATCATTGTCATTGCAAAGACTAGTGGCAGTTCAAAAAGTCCAGCGGCAGAATACTCCATGCCGCTTGGTCCTTTGTCTTTTAATGCAAGATAAGTTGCGAAAAGCGAAGCAAACGTTACTGTCTCCGCAGCAAGAAGCAACCAGAAACCAATAAACTTATTTTTCCCTTCCAACGTAGCCGTTTCAGGATGATCCGGCCATGATTGAGGGGTATATTTTTGATTAATGTCCATCGGTTTTGCCTCCCTTCGCGTCTTCAAGCAATTCTGCTTTCGTAATATGGAATCCTAGATCGTCTTTCAATGAACGCAAGAGCATTGAGCCGAACAGGATCAACAGACCGATAACCAAGACTGCTAACGCCCATGGCTTATCGCCATCGAGGAAGTACAAAGCTCCGAATGAAGCAATGAACATCCCAAGCGACATCACGAAAGGAATGATCGAACCATTCGGCATGTGGATATCGCCCAGAGGTTCAGCGAAGATCATGCCTTTTTTGTTGCCTTCCATTTTTTCGATCCAGTACGTATCAAGACCGCGAACTAATGGAGTTTGTGCAAAGTTATAGAATGGCGGTGGAGATGGAATCGCCCATTCCAACGTACGGCCATCGCCCCATGGATCGTTGCCGACACGCTCATTTTTAATCGTTGTCATTACTACGTTAACTAGCATAATGATGACTCCGATTGCCATAAACGCAGCACCTGCTGAACTGATGGCATTAAACAAATCCCAGCCCTGGTCTGCTCCGAACGTGTAAACACGGCGCGGCATACCCATCAAGCCTAAGAAATGCTGGATAAAGAATGTTAAATGGAATCCGATAAAGAAGAACCAGAACGTCCATTTCCCAAGTTTTTCACTAAGCATTGTTCCAAACATTTTTGGCCAGTATAAATGTGTACCTGCTAGAATCGCCAATACAACACCGCCGACAATAACATAGTGGAAGTGAGCTACGATAAAGTAAGAATCATGCAATTGATAATCCAATGGCGCGATTGCTTGCATAACTCCTGTAACTCCGCCTGCTACGAATGAAGGAATAAACGCTACAGCATAAATCATTGGGACTGTGAAGGAAATGTTTCCTCCCCAAATGGTTAACAACCAGTTAAAGATTTTAATACCGGTTGGGACAGCGATGATCATAGTTGCTAAGGCAAACACAGCGTTAGCCGTTGGTCCTAAGCCGACTGTAAACATATGGTGAGCCCAAACCATGAACCCGTAAAAACCGATTAGGATGGTGGCAAAAACAAGTGCCGTGTATCCAAACAAGCGTTTACGTGAAAAGATTGCAAAGATTTCAGAGAAAATACCGAAAGCCGGCAAAATAAGAATGTAAACTTCAGGGTGACCAAAAATCCAGAATAAATGCTCCCAAATAATTGTGTTACCACCCATATCAACTGCGAAAAAGTTAGCGCCGAACAAACGGTCAAAAATCATGAAGAAAAGTCCGACTGTAAGTGGTGGAAATGCCAACAATATTAAAGCAGAAGCAACAAAAGTTGTCCACGTGAACAATGGCATTCTCATATACGTCATACCTGGAGCACGCATGTTGATAATGGTTACCAGGAAGTTAATTCCTGCAATCAATGTACCAAAACCAGATATCGTCAATCCCAGTGTATAAAAATCAATTCCGTGCCCTTCTGATGCCAGCGCCAACGAAGCATAGTTCGTCCAACCTGCATCCGGTGCGCCTCCCATGAACCAAGAAAGGTTCAAGAAAATTCCACCAAAGAAAAACAACCAGAAACCAAGTGAGTTTAAGAATGGGAAAGCTACGTCACGCGCACCGATTTGCAAAGGCATAATCGCGTTCATGAAAGCCAGCAATATTGGCATCGACGCCAAGAAAATCATGGTAGTACCGTGCATTGTTATAATTTCGTTATATAGTCCGGCACTCAGGAAATCATTTCCAGCTTTCGCCAGCTGAATACGGATCAACATCGCTTCTACGCCACCAACCAGGAAGAAGAAACCACCTGAGATGAGATAAAGGATCGCGATTTTTTTATGGTCGACCGTTGTCATGAAGTCCCAAATAGTAGCGCCGAAGCCCTTTTTTTGAGCGATAGAACTCACACTGTATACCTCCCTTTTTATGCTTTTTTTCTACTCTTCAACTGATAAGCCCATTAAATAGGCTGCAAGAGCATCGAGTTCTTGATCTGACAGGTCTTCACCATTATTCAATGATGCTGCATCTGGCATTAAGTTGCCAGGTTTGTATTCTTGTGGATTTTGAATCCAGTTTTTAAGGTTTTCTTCATTGTGTTCTAAGTACCCTGCAACGCGGTTGCGGTCACCAAATGTAGCCAAGTTAGGTCCCACTCCGCCAGTTCCGCCAGCACCAGAAGTCGCATGACAAGAAATACAAGCTAAACCGTCCTGTCCGAACAACTCTTCACCTTGCTGTGCAAGGTCGCCTTCAACTGCTGCTGGTTCTTCTGCCTGCATTGCAGTTACCCATTGGTCAAACTCTTCGCGATCCACAGATTTCACTTTAAAATCCATTAATGCGTGAGATGGTCCGCAAAGCTCCGCACATTTGCCATAGAATACACCATCTTCAAGTTCTGATGATTCTTGGTCGAAAGTTAAGTAGAAAGTGTTTACGTTTTCAGGATTGACGTCCAATTTACCGCCAACTGATGGAATCCAAAACGAGTGCTTGATGTCCGCTGAAATCAAGTTAAAGTAAACACGTTCGTCGGTTGGTACAACCAATTCTTGTGCAGTTACAATCCCTTGTTCAGGATACTCAAACTCCCACCAATATAACTTTCCGGTAACATTGACTGTTAGATGAGTTGAAGTACCATCTTCTGCCTGAACGTCCATTGTAGAGACGTCAGCCAAATCGAATGTTGAATAAACTGTTGGAACAGCAAGAATCAGTAGGAGAACAATCGGAACTGCTGTCCACAAAAACTCTAATCTTGCACTTCCTTCAACTTGTTCAGGAATCATGTCTTCCCCCATTTTAGAACGGCGGAACTTAACGATTGCTAAAACGAAAATGATCGATACAACAATAATTACGAATAGCATAACAACAGACGATAAAATCAATAAGTTAAACTGATCTTGCGCAACTTCGCCCGCAGGTATCAAGGTCGAAATTTCTTCGCGCCCACATCCCGCAAGAACAACTAGCAATGTAGTCATCAATGCGAAAAGCCGCCATTTTTTTATTCCCTTCATCATAGCTTTTCATACCCCTCTCATTTAAATAATTACGTTGTCGAAATGGCCGTTTAGATGAAGACAGCAAAAATAATCATTGAAACAAATAAGATGGTCATATAGTTCAATGAATAAATAAACATTGTCTTCGCCCATTTCAAGTCATCAGCAACTTTAAATCCACGAATGGCCAATACCAGCCAACCGATATTCAAAAGTGTCGCCAAGATGATGAAGCCCGTCCCAAGTTCCATTAATAGGAATGGCAGAGGGAAAAGCATTACAACCCATGCAAGCATCGATTTTTTTGTTCGATGGAATCCTTTAACTACCGGTAGCATGGGAATATTCGCTGCCCGATATTCTTCTGTTCTTTTCATAGCCAACGCATAAAAATGTGGTGGCTGCCATATGAACATAATTAGAAATAGCGCCCAAGCGCCCATGCCGAGAGTCGGTTCCACTGCAGCCCACCCGATAAGCGGTGGAATGGCACCAGAAATGCTCCCTACAATTGTATTGCTGACATGACGTCTTTTTGACCACATGGAATATAAGACGACATAAGCTAAAACTCCGGCTATTCCCAGTACACCAGCTGATACAGAAGCGGAAAACAAAAACAATTCGCCTATAACGATGAAAGAAATAGCTAGGGCCAATACAGCAGACGGCTTGAATCTTCCAGTCACTGTCGGACGTGCTTTCTTACTTTCCATCAAAGGGTCTATATCTGTATCGATGTAGTTATTCATGGCTGCAGAACCTGCGATGATCAGTGCTGAACCGACGATAGTATAGACAAGAATATCCAGTTCGTTCAGAAAATGTCTGTCGGAAAACTGAAATGCCAACCACAAACCTGTAAAGACAGTAATCAAATTAGAATTTACAATTCCAATTTTTATAAGTGCCAAAAAGTCTTTCAGGAATGTTGTCGCTTCCGGCGCTTCATGAGTATCTGCAGACATTGCCCGGCCGTTTGACATGTAAGTCCCTCCTTTCAAAGATGTAAGCATATTCCGCTAACCATAACTATATCTAAATTCCAGTTGTTTTTCTACATATAACTGAAATTTCCTGATAAAAGAGATGATATACACGTAATTGGTCTCACTAATATCCATCTCTAATCATACATCAACAATCACGTTATTTTAAGATAGAAAAATAATAGTTTTTGAACAGTTTGTGAAGCTCCATTTATTATGTCCAAATCTTGAAAGTTTACACTATTGCTGATTTCTCGTTGTATTTTAAAGAAACATTCGCTATTATCGAGTATGCAGGCAGATGAACGTTGAAAAGTTTTCTATAAAAAAAGTAGGTGGAGTTTTGAAGCAAAATAGATATATTAAATGGTTCGCTGTGGCAGCTACGGTAGGTATGTTATTTATTCTACTTGGCGGTGCTCTCGTTACAAAAACTGACAGTGGATTGGGTTGTGGCCGAAATTGGCCAGACTGCAATGGCAAACTGATTCCGGATAATATTACGCCTGAAGTATTAATTGAGTTTTCTCATCGCCTCGTTACTGGAGTAGTTGGCATTTTGATTGTCATCTTGGCAGTCTGGGCATGGAGAAAATTTGGACATGTTCGGGAAACGAAATTTTTGGCTGTTATGGCTGTTTTTTTCTTGGTATTGCAAGCATTGATTGGAGCAGCACAAGTACTTTGGGGACAAGGTGATTTTATCCTGGCGCTGCATTTCGGGATTTCCCTGTTATCGTTCGCTTCCATCTTGCTGCTGACGCTGCTCGTTTTTGAAGTAGATCGGAAGTTTGATGCCGATCGCTTACAGATTGGAAAAAAACTGCGTTTCCATACGCTTGGTGTTACCCTCTACTCCTATATTGTGGTTTATTCTGGTGCGTTGGTTCGCCACACAGAATCCAGCCTGATTTGCTCAGATTGGCCGCTGTGTCGGAATGATGATTTTGCGTTGCCAGGCAATATGTACGAATGGGTTCAAATGGGCCACCGCGCTGCTGCCGGCTTGATTGTCATTTGGCTTGGCTACATTGCGTGGCACGCATTCAAAGAGTACAAGAATCAGCGTGTGATTTACTGGGGTTGGATTATTGCCTTTGGCATCGTGCTGTTGCAGGCAACAACGGGAATGCTCGTCGTTCTGACAAAATTAAATTTGTTTGTCGCACTTCTTCATTCGCTGTTGATTTCTATGCTTTTTGGCTTACTGTGTTATATGGTGCTGCTCGTTTCGCGCAGCCGAATTAAAAAATCTTCATAAAAAAATGGCTGGCGCAAATGCGCCAGCCATTTTTTATTTTTTCTCCATTTCAATCAAAAGATCTCCTGTAGAAATGCCATCTGCGGCAACTACGTGGATGTCTTGAATCGTTCCGTCAAACGGAGCCTGAACCGTAGTTTCCATCTTCATGGCTTCGGTCACCAGCAAGTGGTCTCCACGTCTCACTTTAGCCCCTTTTTCCGTTAGCACTTTTAACACAGTGCCCGGCATGGTCGCTGCAATATGGCTTTCATTTGTCGGATTTGCTTTTGGCTTGGCAGAACTATCTGCTTCTACCATCATATCCTGAATGCTGACCTCGCGAGGCTGGCCATTCAATTCAAAATAAATAATCCGCGTTCCATCTTTTTGCGGTTCGCCAATCGACACCAACTTAATCATCAATGTCTTGCCTTTTTCAATTTCCACTTCGATTTCTTCACCTAATCTCATCCCGTATAAGAACGTCAAGGTGTCGAGAACCGATACTTTGCCAAATTGGACATTGGTTGCTGTATATTCTTCAAATACTTTTGGATAAAGCGCATATGCCAATATCTCATGGCTTGTTACAGGGCGCTCCAACTTATCATACAAAGTTCGCTGGATGTCATCGAAATCTGCAGGTTCCAAAAGTTCACCTGGCCGCACTGTGATCGGCTCGCGTTCTTTTAGAACAACTTTTTGCAGTTCTTTCGGGAATCCGCCATGCGGCTGACCGATGTAGCCTTCAAAAAACTCAATGACTGATTCCGGGAAGTCGATTGATTTTCCACGGGAAATCACGGTTTCTTCATCCAATTCGTTTTGCACCATGAACAAAGCCATGTCCCCTACAATTTTCGAGGAAGGCGTCACTTTGACAACGTCTCCAAACAGCATGTTGACACGTGAATACATTGCTTTGACTTCTTCCCAGCGCATGCCCAACCCTACTGCTTTTGCCTGCTGCTGAAGATTGCTGTATTGGCCGCCCGGCATTTCATGTACGTAAACTTCTGAATGCGGACTGTTCATGCCGCTTTCAAAATCCACATAGTGTTTGCGGACATCTTCCCAGTAATGAGACAGTTTTTCGAGCCCCTCAATGTTTGCTCGTACTTCACGCCCACTGCCGCTCGCTGCGTAATAAAGCGAATTCGCGCTTGGTTGCGATGTCAGACCTGCCATCGATCCAAGTGCCGTATCCACAATGTCCACTCCAGCTTCGATTGCTTTTGAATAAAGATAGATGCCATTGCCGCTCGTGTCGTGAGTGTGCAAGTGGATTGGCAGCGAAACCGTATCCTTTAACTCGGATACTAAGCGATATGCCGCTTCTGGTTTCAACAAGCCGGCCATATCTTTGATTGCCAGAATATGTGCACCCGCTGCTTCCAATTCTTTCGCCATTTCTTTGTAATACTGAACTGTATATTTGTCCCGGCTTGGGTCTAAAATATCCCCTGTGTAACAAATCGCTGCTTCTGCAATTTTGCCGGATTGGCGGACTTCATCAATTGCCACTTCCATTCCTTTGATCCAGTTTAAGCTGTCAAAGATACGGAACACGTCAATTCCTGCATCTCCAGATTTCCGCACAAATTCACGAATAACATTATCCGGATAATTTTTATACCCGACAGCATTCGCACCGCGGAACAGCATTTGGAACAAGACATTTGGAATTTCCTGGCGAAGCTTGATCAAGCGTTCCCAAGGATCTTCTTTCAGGAACCTGTAGGATACGTCAAAAGTGGCGCCTCCCCACATTTCCAATGAAAACAAATCGCTTTGCAGATGTGCCGTTTCTTTAGCAATTTCATACAAATCATGCGAACGCACGCGTGTAGCCAGAAGCGATTGGTGGGCATCACGGAAAGTTGTGTCCGTCAAAAGGACGTCTTTTTGCTCATGGATCCATTTCGTTAAACCTTCAGCACCTTGCTGATCAAATATTTGCTTTGTGCCGTTTGGTATCGGCGCCAGTAAATCTATCTCCGGTTTGCGTGGAGCTCCGAAAATTGGTTTCTTTTTCTTTTCGATACCTGGAAAGCCATTGACCGTCACATTGCCGATATAACTCAGCAATTTAGTTCCGCGGTCTTGGCGTACTGGGAAAATGAACAGCTCCGGAGTCGTATCAATAAAGCTGGTATCAAAATCACCTTTAATGAATTTTTTGTGTTTTACTACATTTTCCAGGAAAGGGATATTCGTTTTGATTCCACGAATCCTGAATTCCTGCAAATTGCGGTCCATTTTGGCAGCTGCTTCTTTGAATGTCACTGCCCAGGTCGACACTTTCACCAATAGGGAATCGTAATACGGTGAAATGACCGCGCCTTGGAATCCGTTTCCGGCATCGAGGCGCACTCCAAATCCACCGCCTGAACGGTAAACCATTAGTTTGCCAGCATCCGGCATAAAATCATTCAACGGATCTTCTGTTGTTACACGTGATTGAATGGCATATCCGAACAATGGAATTTTATCCTGCTGTGGGATGCCTATTTCTTCACTGTGAATCATATGCCCTCTGGCAATGTGGATTTGTGCGTGAACAATATCGATCCCGGTAATCATTTCCGTTATCGTATGTTCCACTTGAATGCGCGGATTTACTTCAATAAAATAAAACTCGTCATTGGCAACAAGAAATTCTACTGTGCCCGCATTTATGTAGTTAATGTTTTTCATCAGCTTGACTGCAGCATCACAAATTTCGTTGCGCAGTTCGTTGCTGATTGAATTGGAAGGTGCAATTTCCACAACTTTTTGATGACGGCGTTGTATGGAACAATCTCTTTCATACAAATGAATGACATTACCTTCTGAATCGCCAAGAATTTGAACTTCGATATGCTTAGGTTTTTCGACAAATTTCTCAACGTACATTTCGTCAGAACCAAAAGCGGCTTTTGCCTCGGACTTTGCACGTTCATATGACGATGCTAATTCTTCCTGTGTTCTGACGATCCGCATTCCGCGGCCGCCGCCTCCAAGAGACGCTTTAACCATTAAGGGGAATCCAGCTTTTTCACTGAAAGCTTGGACTTCTTCCAAGGACTCAACAGGTCCATCTGTACCCGGAATAACTGGAATGCCCGCAGCAATTGCTTGTGAACGTGCTTTTACTTTGTCACCAAACATGTCCAAGTGCTTCGAAGTTGGGCCGATAAAGACAATGCCTTCTTCTTCGCAGCGTCTTGCAAAATGAACATTTTCGGATAAAAATCCGTAACCTGGATGAATAGCATCCACATTGGAGTCTTTCGCGATGCGTATGATATCCTCAATATCCAGATAAGCATCAATTGGTTTTTTTCCTTTGCCTACTAAATAGGATTCGTCCGCTTTATAGCGGTGGTATGAACCACTGTCTTCCTGTGAGTAAATCGCAACTGTTTGAATTTTCAGTTCTGTGCAAGCGCGGAAAACCCGAATAGCGATTTCCCCGCGGTTTGCCACCAATATTTTGTTGATCTCCTTCACACCGCAGCACACCCTTTACTTTTTCGTTTTTTCGTATTTATTGAACATGGAAACATTCATCAATACTCCCATAGCTAAAGATAACAAAATTACAGACGTTCCGCCATAGCTGATAAACGGAAGTGTTACACCCGTCAATGGAATAATGCCGGTCAAACCACCTAAATTCACAAAAGACTGGATACCAATCATGCTGGCAACTCCGGCTGCGAGCATTCTAGCTAATGGATCGTGAGTGGTCATCGCAATCCAAAGACCCCGCAGCACGACAAACCCTAAACCGCCCAGTACAAATACGACTCCCAACACACCAAGCTCTTCCGCAATGACCGACATGATGAAATCGGTATGAGGTTCGGGCAAATAACCTAATTTTTGAATTGATTGTCCCAGACCAAGTCCACCTAATCCGCCGGATCCAATAGCTAGGTACCCATTGACAATTTGGAAGCCGAAACCGAGCTCATCTGAAAACGGATTGAAAAAGGCATCCAGGCGCCCTAAACGTTTTTCAGTAAAAATCATATCTCCTGCAAAAATAACAAAAGGTACAATGATGATGGATGCTGCTGCGATAAAGACGCCGGCAAGCCGCAGAAAAGGTTTGAGGCGGACGCCGCTTGCAGACATGACGGACAGGCCAACAGCTCCGATAATCAGCATCGAGCCCAAATCCGGCTCCAAGAATACGGAAAACAGCACAAGAGTCAAAATAATGACCGGGGGAATAATGGATTCGTTTAATTTGTTAATGGTGCCGTTATTGTATTTGTTTGAAAATACACCTGCTAAATAGAGGATAATGCCTACTTTCGCTACTTCAGAAGGCTGGATGTTGGCAAAACCGAGACTAATCCAGCTTCTTGCGCCCCCAGCTGCGAACCCAACAAAGTGGACAGCAATCAAGCCGGCAAAAACGACGGTTAAAATCGTCATCATCATCCACCGTTTTTTAAAATGCTTGTATGGGAAAACGGCTGCAATTGCGAAGACCGGAAACGCGATCGCCAAGTTTATCAATTGCTGTATGTAAAAACGGTCGGGCTCTGAGCCATAATAATTGACCGACCACGCCATGCTTGAACTGTAAATCATGATTAAGCCGAATATTGTTAAAGCCAAATAAGTAAATAATAATGGATAGTCAAAGAATTTTGCGTATTTCTTGATGTAGGATTTCATTTTTATACCTCTTTTAATTTTATAGGTGATAGATTAGTAAAAAAACCCAAACAAAATTCGTTTGAGTTTTAGATCATTTATTTGTATACGCTTCGTGAAGAATGGAAAGTTTCTTCTCTAAGGTATCCATTAAATTTTTTCCAGCCTCGCGTTCGATCAGACCCAGCTTAACCGCAAAATCAATTTCACGAGATAGGCCGAACATTTGGGTGTCAAGCACCTCTTCATATAAAGGACAAGATGGCAAAGTTAAATGATCCATTTGCACCTTGATCAATTGCTCGATTTTTTCTGCGTCGGCTCTAAGGAGCTCTAAAGCCTTTAGGTGGTAAGTTTGTTCTTCTGTATGTTCCATGAGGACGCCCCCATTTTATGAGTTTTCTTCTCTATTTTCCTGTTTAAAGTGTATCTTTTAAGCACGGAAAATGCAAGCCTCTATAATGAATAGAGCTCAATCCCTTTAGGAACTTGACACAAGAAGGTATACTATTAAAAGAATGATTATGTAAATGGAGGGTTTACCCATGGAATTTATTATACCTTTTAAAGGTGAAGTGAAATTTAAGCTCACATTGGATCCGACTGTTTGGATTTTTGACGATCGAAAACTGAATTTGGAGACCTATTTCCAAGAAGAGCGGATCGAGAAAGATGAGCTCGAAGACTACAAACGCGGAATGGGCGAACACTGGTCTCGGGAAATCATGGAAGGCAGCACAGTGCCGCCGACCTTGAATTCAGAAAAAACGTACAAGAACAAAGAAAAAAAAGAAATGCTGACAGGCACGTTCGGCATTTTGTTTAAGCCTTTTCTTTTAAATGCAGAACCACATGATCACGCGAAACGTGTTGTTTTCGAAACATTGCATGGAGATTTTGATTTTCCAATTGAACATGCCGAACAATTGGTATTCAAGTTCAGCGACCATGGCAAGCCACTAAAGGAAGATGGCCCTGTCCATGTGCTTCTTCCCGATGGTTCCAACCAGGAAGATCCAATTACCGATATCCAAGCCATCCGAGTCGAATAGGAGTGATTCAGCATGCGCGTACAATGCGTAATCTGCGACAAAATTGAAGAATTAGTAGATGATACACTCCAGGCAAAGCGCCTGCGCAACAGACCGATCCACACTCACATGTGCAATGAATGCCATGACCGGATCACCGAAAGGACGAAGGAACGCCTAGCGACCGGTTCTTTCCGTTTTTACCGAAGCTCTCGCAGCATTGAGGATGATTTCTGATGAAGCTCTTAAAAGGCCTCTGGATTGGACTATGGAGCGGGTTGATTTTGGGATTATTGCTCAAATGGATTCAATCCGTCACTGGCGAACAAGTATATACGCTCCTATTGAATGTTGACTTTATCCCGATAATTGGCGATGTGGAATGGTCGGAGATTACAGAATTTATTTTCCATATGATTATTGCGTTGATCATCGGTGTAGTATTTGTCTATATTGCCAAACGCCGCAACTACTCGTTTGGCCAATTGGTGATCATTTCCTTACTAATGTCTGCACCTTTTCCATTCCTCTATTTTATATTGTCCTGGCTTGCTGTAGAAGCTGATGTTCCAGCCGCCACGGATTGGGGAGCTTTTCTGTATTGGATTTTTGCCCATCTCACATATGCTTTGCTATTGCCGATCCTCTACAAAACGTTTGAACGCAAAAACGCTGTATCTCAATGAGATACAGCGTTTTCGCGTTTTTCGCGCCATAAGCGGATTTTGTAAAGAATCAGTATGAGCGCCGCAATAATGAGCCCTTCTACAATTGGCAGGAAAAAGGCAAGAAACGTGAGCCCTAAACCGCCGACTGCCAGAAACAGGCCAATCAATGCATTTTTTCCAATAGATAACTTTTTAGCAAACCCTAATTTATAAACGAATGCCGAAAGCAGGAAAATTACCGCAAACAATGCGTATCCTGCCATGTCATAACTCGGCATATTCTGATATAGAATTCGGGCTACCGGATACATATTGTCATAGACAAAAGCTTGATCGTCCACGGGCTATACATCCTTCCCATTCGCTTATTCTTCGATGGCAACTTTCTTTTTCTTAGCCATACGTTCACGTTCGTTTTTATCAAGAATTTTTTTGCGCAGACGAATTGTTTGCGGTGTGATTTCGCAATACTCATCATCATTCAAGTACTCAAGCGCTTCTTCAAGGCTCATCAAACGTGCTTTTTTCATTGTCGTCGTTTGGTCTTTGTTAGCTGAACGAATGTTTGTTGCAGCTTTGATTTTTACGATGTTTACTGTCAAGTCGCTGTCGCGGTTATGTTCTCCGACGATCATGCCTTCGTAGATTTCAGCGCCAACTTCAACAAATGCAGTACCGCGGTCTTCAATGCCCATCAAGCCGTAAGTCGAAACTTTACCGCGCTCCATAGATACCAATACGCCTTGGCGACGTCCGCCAACACGGCCAGAAGCAACTGGCTGGTAGCTGTCAAATGTGTGGTTGATGATTCCGTATCCGCGAGTCTGTGTCAAGAATTCAGTTGTGTAACCGATCAATCCACGTGCTGGTACGTTAAACACTAAACGAACTTGTCCGCTGCCGTTGTTTACCATATCCAGCATCTCGCCTTTACGTTCACCTAACGATTCGATGATTGAACCTGTGTATTCTTCTGGTACGTCTACTTGAACACGTTCTACTGGTTCGCAGCGAACTCCGTCAACCATGCGTACGATAACTTCAGGTTTTGAAACTTGAATTTCAAATCCTTCACGGCGCATATTTTCGATCAAGATCGACAAATGCAACTCTCCGCGTCCAGATACAACCCATGCATCCGGTGAATCTGTTTGGTCTACACGTAAGGATACATCTGTCTGCAATTGCGCATCCAAACGCTCCTGAATTTTTCTAGAAGTAATCCATTTTCCTTCTTTACCTGCAAATGGGCTATTGTTTACTAGGAAAGTCATTTGTAGAGTAGGTTCATCGATGCGCAGGATCGGCAATGCTTCCTGATGATCCTGTGGACAAACCGTTTCCCCTACGTTGATGTCTTCCATACCAGAAATGGCAATCAAGTCGCCAGCTTCGGCTTTTTCGATTTCCACCCGCTTAAGGCCCATGAAACCATGCATTTTCGTAACACGGAAGTTTTTAAACGAACCGTCAAGTTTCATCAATGAAACCGATTGTCCAACTTCAATCGTCCCGCGGAATACGCGGCCGATTCCGATACGTCCAACATAATCACTGTAATCAAGAAGAGCAACTTGGAACTGAAGTGGCTCATCTCTGTTATCGATTGGCGCTGGGACGTGTTCCAGGATCGCATCATAAATGACCTGCATGTTTTCTTCTTGGTCAGCAGGATCAGCTGAAAGGCTTGCTGTTCCATTCATACCTGATGCAAAAATAACCGGGAATTCCAATTGATCGTCATTGGCTTCAAGTTCAATGAACAATTCGATGACTTCGTCAACCACTTCTTCAGGACGTGCAAAGTCACGGTCAATTTTGTTTACAACAACGATTGGCTTCAGGTTTTGTTCCAATGCTTTTTTCAGTACGAAGCGCGTTTGTGGCATACAGCCTTCATAAGCGTCTACTACTAATAGAACACCATCAACCATTTTCATGATACGTTCAACTTCTCCGCCGAAATCTGCGTGTCCAGGAGTATCCAAGATGTTGATTTTAGCGTCTTTGTATTGGATTGCAGTATTTTTCGCAAGAATAGTAATTCCGCGTTCTCTTTCAATATCGCCAGAATCCATCGCGCGTTCATCAACATGTTCGTTGGATCGGAAAGTTCCGGATTGTTGTAGTAGCTGATCCACTAGAGTTGTTTTACCATGGTCAACGTGGGCAATAATTGCAATGTTTCTTAGGTCGTTACGTAAGTTAGTCATAATTTCACTCCAATATTCTTTTTTCATGTCTATAACTGTGCTAGTATAGCACATATAGGTGTAAAACCCTAAGATTTTATTTTAGGCAGTAAGCTACGGGAGGAAATTTACGTGAAAAGCTTGATCAATAACACAAAATGGATCTTTGTATTGTATTCCCTGGCAGCAATCTTGGCAATGGTCGGAATCGGCTTGGCTATTGGCCTGCGCAGTGTACTTGGCATATTTGCGGCAATCTTATTGCTTTGCCTTGTCATGGGCATGGGCTTCAAAAAGAAAAAAGAAATGCGGGAAGCCGGATTACTATAATTATAAAAAAAGATGCGGAATTCCGCATCTTTTTTTACTTGAATCGAATATATTTTTCTATTAGCTCTTGATGTATAGCTGGGTTGGCTGCGATGAATGTATCTTGTTTCAACAAGTTTGCAGGGTTGCCTTTGAAGTTTGTCGTTACTGCCCCTACTTCCTGCGCAATAACCATACCTCCTGCAATATCCCATGGAGACAATCTCATGGAAATGTAAGCGTCAACGCGTCCACTCGCGAGGTAAGCAAGTTCGAGCGCAGCCGACCCATAAGAACGCATCCCACGGACGTCGCGAATTAGTTGTATGGCAGCTTCGTGGTCCAAGTAACGATTGGGCACTGCCCAAGTAGCATTCATTGCAACGATCGATTCAGCAATCGCCGTTTCCATTAAAGGCTTTAGCTGTTCATCGTTGTAATAGGCGCCACCATCTTTCATTCCACGGTATAAATCATCATTGAAAACATCGTAAATATAGCCAAGTTTGCCAATGCCTTCTTCGTAAATGCCCAATGAAATGGCAAAATTCCGCTTTTGATGGACAAAGTTCATGGTGCCGTCAATCGGATCCAACAGCCAAATGACTCCTTTTGAATCTTGGATGTCGTCTCCAAACCCTTCTTCGCCAAAGATTCGGTGCCCCGGAAAATCTTTGCGGATCCGTTCAATAAAAAATTGTTCGATTTCCTTGTCGATATTCGTCACCAGGTCATTGGCATTCGATTTTGATTCGATGGTAATATCGGTCAAAAATGAATTGCGGATCCGATGTCCCGCTTCTTTGATCAGTGACTTTATGTAATTGTCCATAGCATGCAAGTCCATGTATGTATCCCTCCTCATTTGTTTCAGTATAACGAAAAAGGCATCCGCTGTCTTACTTCAGCAGATGCCTTTAATGTATAGATAGATTAGAGCGCATGAAGGGCCTCCAGTTCTAAGTGAATCTCTTGAAGCCGCTGCTTGCTTTTAGACATTTGACGATCGTCTTTCTGCTGCATTGCATCAAATAGTGATGCAAGCTCATAGTCCAGTTCCAGTTTCAGCACGTGCACATATTCCTTTTCTACATCCGCTTTACGGATTATCTGAATCATCTGTTTCATAATGAGCACCCCTTTCTCACCATACTCCGAAAATTCTGACTAATGTTGTTACAATTATTATAATACCACTTTATTCAAATGAAAGCCATTAGCAAAATCGTATTTATATTCTTTTTTCCCAAACTTCGTTAAAATGAAACCTGATTACCTAATTATAAGGAGGATATTTACTTGACGTCTTATTGGAATGAACAAGATTTCGAAGTTTTTAATACACCCGGACTGGATGCCAGAATGAAGGCATTGAAAGAATATGTCCGTCCGAAGTTCGAAGAGCTCGGCACTGAGTTCTCCTCATATTTTTCAGGTAAAACTGGAGATGAGTATTTCCCCCATGTCGCCAAGCATATGCGGAGAACGGTCAATCCGCCAAACGACAGCTGGGTTGCTTTTGCCCCATATAAAAGAGGATACAAAGCCGTTCCCCATTTTCAGATTGGCATGTGGGAAAGCCATGTGTTTATCATCCTTGCAGTAATTTACGAAGCGCCCAACAAAACAGGGATGGCTGAGAACCTGCTTCGTTCCGAAGTATTGGATCAGTTATCAGATGACTTTGTCGCTTCTGGTGACCATATGAAGCCACAAGCCGATTCGTTAATTCAGTTAGGGGATGAAGGCATTGAAAAGTTACTGACTCGCCTGCGCGACGTAAAAAAAGGCGAATTTGTGATTGGCCGTCATTTGACAAGAGAACAAGCTGCTTCTTTAACTAAAGAACAGTTTTTCCAATTCGCTGAAGATACGTTCGAAGCTCTGCTTCCTGTCTACAATGCTTTGCTCCAACCAGTAAAAGAACCTGTCAGCCGTTAAGGCTGCAGGTTTTTTTGTTACTTCTTTTTTATTTTGATCACGTCGCTGCCGCTTCCTGATTTCATTTCTTTGATAACGGGAAAGCTGGCATAGCCGCTTTCTTCTTCAAATTCACGAAAATAAGTTTTTTCTTCTGATATCGCAGGAACCACCTGTTTGAATTTCCGGTAGCGCGTTAATAAATCCTGCCTGTTTATGCCCTTTTCGTAAGCCAGTTCAATGCCTTCAAAAAAACTGACAACATCAATGATTTCTTCAGTTGACCATTCAATCGAAAATGGATAGGAATAATCCATTTCTCATCCCTCATTTCATTCGGTAATTGCCCATTGTTTGCGAATTTCTCCAGCTTGTTTAACCATGTCCTCAATCAGTTCCTGAACCGTCGGAACATCTTTTATGAGTCCGGTAACCTGGCCTGCCCATCCGAACCCCTGGTCTTTTTCTCCATCGTAAATAAAGCGTTTGTTGGCTTCTCCGCTTATGAAGTCTTTGAGAGCTTCGTAAGTGGGGGTCTGGCTTTCAATTTCCAAAATTCTATCTGTCCAGCCGCTCCGCAAGGTTCTAGCTGGAGAGCCAATGCTGCGCTTGATAATAACGGTATCCGTTTCCGAACTATTGATCAATTGATCTTTATAAGCTTGTGATGCATGGACACATTCTTTGGTTGCAATAAAGCGTGTACCCATTTCAATGCCGTCTGCACCGAGTGCATGTGCAGCCATCCATCCTCTACCGTCACCGATCCCCCCAGAGGCAATCACTGGGATTTTTACCGCGTCTACTACTTGCGGAATCAATACCATCGTTCCGATGTCGTCACGCCCCAAATGCCCGCCGCCTTCTTGGCCAACAACCATCACTGCGTCCGCACCTAAGCTTTCCGCTTTTTCTGCTTGCCGTCTTGCAGCTACCAGGACCAGTTTTTTAATATCTGTCCCTTTTAGCTGTTCAAATATCGGAGTCGGATTGCCGCCTGTCATTGACACCACCGGCACCTTTTCTTCTATCGCCACCTCTAGCATATGTGAAAAAGAACGGCCATGATCGCCAATCGCAAAATTAACACCAAAAGGCTTGTCCGTCAACCTTCTTACTTTCTTGATTTCTTCGCGCAGTTCTTCCGGTGTGGAAAGGCTCATGGCCGTTATTTGCCCAAGCCCACCAGCGTTGGAAACTGCGGCTGCCAATTCTGCATAGGCTAAATAAGCCAAGCCGCCTTGCACAATCGGATAGCGAATCCCCAACAGCTCTGTCACTCTCGTATTGAATTCCATCAGCTCACTCCTTTTGTCTCTATCTGTTAGATGTATTCGCTTCTGCAACAGAAAATCCTTTTATTTTGTACTATAGCGAGTGGCGGCATGCTATAATTCTTTTTGTTTTGATTTTATTTAGTGAGGTGGGCTTATCATTGTCTCAATTAGAAACTCCGTTATTTGATGCGCTTTTAAAGCATCGAAACCGGCACCCGATCCAATTTCATATACCGGGCCATAAAAAGGGTCAAGGCGTCGATCCCGCATTCCGGGAATTTGTCGGCGATAATATTTTATCCATCGATTTGATTAATATCGCGCCTCTGGACGATTTGCATTCTCCAAAGGGCGCCATCAAAGAGGCGCAGGAATTAGCTGCTAAGGCATTTGGTGCAGATTACACATTCTTTTCTGTGCAAGGCACGAGCGGCGCCATCATGACGATGATTCTGAGCGTCGTTGGTCCCAATGACAAAATACTGGTGCCACGCAATGTTCATAAATCCATTATGTCTGCTATTGTTTTTGCGGGGGCCATTCCAATTTTCATCCATCCGGAAGTGGATCCTGAGCTCGGCATTTCTCATGGCATTTCTGCAGAAGCGGTAGAAAAAGCGTTGATTGAGTATCCCGACGCCAAAGCGGTTCTCGTTATCAACCCTACTTATTTTGGCGTAGCTGCTGATTTAAAACGGATCGTCGACATTGCGCACGCGCGAAATGTTCCAGTCCTAGTGGATGAAGCACATGGCGTCCACATCCATTTCCACAAGTCCCTGCCTGTTTCAGCAATGGCAGCAGGAGCGGACATGGCAGCGACTTCCGTCCATAAGCTTGGCGGATCCATGACACAAAGTTCTGTACTCAATGTTCGGGAGGGCTTGGTATCGCCAAAACGCGTACAGTCCACCTTATCGATGTTGACGACCACTTCGACTTCTTATCCAATTCTTGCATCACTAGACACAGCACGCCGCCAATTGGCCATTCACGGCTATGATTTAATTGACCAGGCCATCCGATTGGCTCAGGACGCGCGCAAACGCATCAACAAGATTCCTCATTTGCATTGTGTAGGCAAAGAATTACTGAATTCTTCGGCCACTTTTGATATGGACCCAACAAAGCTGCTGATCACAGTCAAAAATTTAGGCATTACAGGCCATCAAGCCGAAGAATGGTTGAGAGAAAACGCCAATATTGAAATTGAACTTTCCGATTTATACAACATTCTCTGCTTAGTCACAATTGGTGACACCCGCAAAGAATTAAACTTATTGATTAATGCCCTACAGCGCATGAGCGAGGCTTTCGATAGCGATGCAGCGATTATCGAGCCCGTCGTACTGCTGCCTGATATTCCACGGTTAGCGATGACCCCGCGCGATGCTTTTTATGCAACGACCGAAGTCATTTCAATCAATGACGCCGTTGGACGCATTTCCGCTGAATTCATCATGGTTTATCCACCAGGTATTCCTATTTTCATTCCTGGTGAAATCATTACGGAAGAAAACATCAACTACATCCATATGAATGTAGCCGCAGGTTTGCCTGTACAAGGACCAGAAGATGACACGCTTCAAATGCTGCGCGTTATAAAAGAGCAGCAAGCGATCAGATAGACACAAAAGAATAGTTACAAGACCAAATGAATAAAATCTTATTTGGTCGGGTTTTATACGGAATCCTACGCTTCAGGCGGACGCTTTTAGGCCTACAGGATTGTGGGTCATGCAGGAGCACATGTTTGCCCTTCGCCGCCTTGCGCTCCGTATCCTAACATGAAGTAATGATTAGGCTTGGTGGAACTCGTATTGCTTAGAAATTGACGAGCAGACTTCTCTCTTTATTGGAGCTACACGCTCCCAAACCGGGCTGGCCACGCAGACTCCTGTGGCCCAGCGAAAGCTGAAGACCCCGCAGGAACGAAAGTGACGAGGAGGCTGAAGCTGAGCCCACGGAAAGCGAAGTGGCCAGACCGGTTGGGTTATGCACGGCCATTTATTTTGGTAAACCTTTTTCTACAGTCTGAAAGATCCAAGAGCCCTTGCTCTTGGATCTTTTTAAATGCCTTCTATAGCTGCAGGATCTACAAAATCATAACCCTTGTCCTTTAACCCTTGAATAATTTCTGGGAGTGCTTCTGAAGTCCATTCGCGGTCGTGCATGAGCAAATTGGCACCATTGTTCAAGAATTCTGTATTGACCATGATATCTGTTAAAGATTGCGCATTTTGGTATTGCTGTTCCCAGTCATAGCCGTAGGTCCAATTCATGAGCACCATTTCCTGTTCTTCTACCAGCTGTTTGCTGAAATCGGTATTGGCTCCATGGGGTGCACGGAAAAATTTCGGTTTTTCTCCAATAATCTGTTCAATCGTTTCACTTAACTGTAAAATTTCTTCCCGCTGCTGCTGCTCGGTTATATCTCTTAAATTTGGATGGCTATTGGTATGGTTGCCAATCGCGAATCCCATTTCATGCAATTGCTTTAGCTGCTGTTTTTCTTCATCAGTATTTAAAAAATGACCATTGACGAAAAAAATGGCCGGAATATTTTGGCTTTCCAGCATTTCTGCCATTTCCATTGCATGCTTGTCAGGCGCATCGTCAATCGTCAACAGCACAACTTTTTCTGCGGCATCATCGATTGGCTGCACGGACCAATTTGCCGGATTGATCCGGTATTGTGGTTCAGGTGTGTTCACTTCTTCTGGTTCTTCTTTATCTTCAACGGCCCCTCCATCGCTTTCAACGGCTTCTTCTACTTTCTCAGCCACTGTTGATGCTTCTTCAGCAACTGCAGGCTCTTCCGCAGTCTCAATTTCTTTTTCAGGCGATGCCTCATTTGCTTGTCCGCATGCAGTCAGTAGCAATAATGCTGTTGCAAACGCAGTCCATCTTCTATGTATCAAACTAAACACCCCTTTACTACACAAATCTTACCATGAGAAGAAAATTTTTACCAAATAAAAAAGAAGCCGCAATTGCGGCTCCCTATTATTTATTTGATAATGTGAATTGGTGTTCCAAGAGCTACTTCTGCAGCTTCCATTGTAATTTCAGCAAGTGTTGGGTGAGCATGGATTGTCATTGCGATATCTTCCACTGTCATTCCAGCTTCAATAGCAAGACCAAGCTCAGCGATCATATCTGATGCGCCTGCTCCAACAATTTGTGCGCCTAACAACAAGCCGTCAGATTTGCGTGAAACCAGTTTCACGAATCCTTCTGTTGCATTTAATGAAAGCGCACGGCCGTTAGCAGCAAATGGGAATTTCGCAGCCGCAGCTTCGAATCCTTCTTCTTTTGCCTGCTCTTCTGACAAGCCGACGCTTGCAAGTTCAGGATCTGTAAAGCAGACCGCTGGAATCGCCATATAATCAACTTCAGACTTCTCACCTGCAATTGCTTCTGCAGCAACTTTACCTTCGTATGACGCTTTGTGCGCCAATTGAAGTCCGGCAACCACGTCGCCGATTGCATAAATGTTTGAAATGTTTGTGCGGCATTGTTTGTCGACTTCGATCAAGCCGCGATCGGACATGTTCAAGTTCAACTCTTCAAGACCCATTTCGTCTGTATTTGGACGACGGCCAACTGTTACTAGTACATAATCAGCTTCAAGCGTTTTTTCTTCTCCGCCTGCTTCGTAAGATACTGTAACTCCTGAATCTGTTTCTTCTACACCTTTAGCAGATGCTTTAGTAATCACTTCAACGCCTTTTTTCTTCAATCCTTTTTTGACGATTGCTGTCATTTGCTTTTCAAATCCAGCCAGGATGTCCGGTGCACCTTCAAGGATTGTTACTTCAGATCCCATGTTTGCAAATGCAGTACCAAGCTCAGTACCGATATACCCACCGCCGATAACGACAAGTTTTTTCGGAAGCTCAGTAAGTGCCAAAGCTCCAGTTGAATTGATTACGCGTTTTGTAAATTTAAACGTCGGGATTTCCACTGGACGAGATCCAGTTGCGATAATCGCATTTTTGAATTTATACGTTTGTGAAGACTTATCATCCATCACTTTTACCGTATTTTCATCAACGAAATAAGCTTCTCCGCGTACAATTTCAACTTTGTTGCCTTTTAGAAGAGACTCAACGCCGCCAGTCAATTTCTTGACAACGCCATCTTTAAAGGCTTGTGCTTTTTCAAAGTTAAGTGAAACTTCTTTTGCGACAATTCCCATGTCTTCTGAATGCTGAGCTTCCTCAAAACGGTGCCCAACAGAAATCATCGCTTTTGAAGGGATACAGCCGACATTCAAGCAAACGCCGCCAATGTACTCTTTTTCTACGATTGTTACTTTCTGGCCAGTTTGAGCTGCACGGATTGCTGCAACATAGCCGCCAGGGCCTGAGCCAATTACGAGCGTGTCTGTTTCGATCGGAAAATCTCCTACTACCATAAGTTTTACGCCTCCATTAATAATAATTCAGGTTGACTTAATAAACGTTTAATGTGATTTAATGCATGCTGCGCTGTTGCTCCATCGATCATTCTGTGATCAAAGCTCAATGACAATGCTAACACAGGTGCCGCTACAATTTCACCATTTTTAATTACAGGTTTTTCAGCAATACGGCCAATTCCAAGGATTGCAACCTCAGGATGGTTGATAACCGGAGTAAACCATTGTCCGCCAGCAGACCCGATGTTTGTAATCGAGCATGACGCGCCTTTCATTTCAGCAGCAGATAGTTTGCCATCACGTGCTTTTGTTGCCAAGCCATTGATTTCATCAGAAATTGCAAATACTGATTTGCGGTCTGCGTTTTTGATCACTGGAACCATTAAGCCTTTTTCCGTATCAGCTGCGATGCCGATATTGAAATAATGTTTCTGGATAATTTCGCTTGTTTCATCATCAAATGATGTGTTCAAGGCTGGGAATTCACGCAATGTGCTGACCAATGCTTTTACCACATACGGCAAATAAGTCAGTTTGATTTCTTTTTCTGCTGCGATGTCTTTGAACTTTTTGCGGTGTGCGACCAATTCAGTAACATCAACCTCATCCATTAACGTAACGTGAGGAGCGGTATGCTTAGAGTGAACCATCGCTTTTGCGATTGCTTTGCGGATACCAGACATCTTCTCACGCGTTTCAGGGAATTCACCTTCAGGAGCTGCTGCTGCTTTAGGTGCCGGTGCCGCTTTGTCAGTGTCTGCTTGTGCAGCTTCTTGTGTCGCTTCTTCAGAAGCTGCAGGTGCTGCTGATTTCTGATCGCCGTTCATGAATGCTTCAACATCTTCTTTAAGTATGCGGCCGTTGTTGCCAGATCCGGAAACTTGTTTAATGTTGACGTCATTGTCACGCGCAAATTTACGGACAGAAGGCATTGAAATCACACGTGCATTGGGATCAGACTCTTCTGTTGTGTCAGCTTGAGGCTGAGCTCCAGCGCCTGTCTGTTCTTTTGGCTCTTCTTCTTTAGCTGGTGCTTTGTCTACATCCTGTCCAGCTTCTGCTGTACCAGACTGCACTAACTCTTCTGTTTCTTCTTTTACTTCTGGAGCGGCTTCTTTTTTGTCGCCGTGGTCTCCTTTAAAGTTCATTTCTTCAGCATCAGGTGCATCAATGCGAATCAAGATGTCCCCAACTACTGCAACAGTTCCCTCTTCGACCAATACTTCTTCAATTGTTCCTGAAACTGGTGACGGAATCTCAACGACAGCCTTGTCATTTTGCACTTCAACAAGAATATCGTCTTCTTCGATTGTGTCTCCTGCTTTAACGAACCATTTTACAATTTCACCTTCGTGGATACCTTCACCGATATCCGGTAAACGAAATTCAAAAGCCATTTATATCACCCTTTCGGTTCTGTCTAATTTTAGAAAGTAAGTACTTTCTTCGCTGTTTCTACTATATCTTTTGAGTTCGGCAACCAAACTTGTTCTGCTTGTGAGAATGGGAATACAGAGTCTGGTGCAGTAACACGCAGAACAGGCGCTTCTAATGTCAAAATTGCACGGTCCGTAATTTCAGCTACGACACCCGCTGCAATTCCAGCTTGTTTTTGAGCTTCCTGAACGACCATAGCACGGCCAGTTTTTTCAACTGAAGCAATGATTGTTTCAATATCAAGCGGCTGGATGGTGCGCAGATCGACCACTTCAACCGAATAGTTTTCTTTTTCAAGCTCTTCTGCTGCTTTGATGCTTTCTTGTACCATTGCGCCATAAGCGATGATTGTTAAATCTGTACCTTCACGCTTTACATCCGCTTTACCCAGTGGAATTGTGTACTCTTCTTCCGGCACTTCCTGGCGGAAAGAACGATACAATTTCATGTGTTCAAGGAAAATAACAGGATCGTTGTCGCGTATTGCTGAAATCAGCAAGCCTTTTGCATCGTACGGAGTCGAAGGAATGACCACTTTTAAGCCAGGCTGAGCCGCCATTAGTCCTTCTAATGAATCCGCGTGCATTTCAGGTGTATGAACACCGCCGCCGAATGGTGAGCGGATTGTTACAGGAGAGTTCAGACTGCCGCCGCTGCGGAAACGCATGCGAGCCATCTGTCCGCTGATTGAATCCATTACTTCGAAGACGAATCCAAAAAACTGAATTTCCGGAACAGGACGGTAGCCCTGCAAAGCCAAACCAATTGCTAAACCGCCGATGCCTGATTCAGCTAAAGGCGTGTCAAAAACACGGTCTTCTCCAAATTCTTTCTGCAAACCTTCTGTTGCACGGAATACACCGCCATTGTTACCTACATCTTCACCGAAAACCAAAACGTTTTCATCGTTTTGCATCTCTGTTTTCAGAGCTTCGGTAATCGCTTGGATCATTGTTAATTGTGCCATGGCTTACTTCGACTCCTTTGCTTTATAAATATCCAACTGTTCCTGAACATTAAACGGCACGTCTTCGTACATGATCTCTAATAGATCAGATACTTTCTGTTTCGGAGCGCCGTCAGCTTTTTTGATTGCTGCTTTAATTTCTTCTTTGGCTTTCTCGATTACTTCGTTTTCTTTCGCTTCATCCCAGATGCCTTTTGCTTCCAGGTATTTGCGGAAACGAACAAGCGGATCTTTCTTTTCCCACTCGCTGTCGATGTCTGAAGTACGGTAGCGTGTTGGATCATCACCAGCCATAGTATGTGGTCCATAACGATAGCAAAGTGTTTCAATCAACGTTGGCCCGTCGCCTTTAATCGCACGTTCGCGAGCGTCGCGTGTTACTGCATATACTGCTAGTGGATCCATACCGTCTACTAAGACGCCTGGAATTCCGGCAGATACCGCTTTTTGAGCAATGGTTTTCGCTGAAGTTTGAAGTTCGCGAGGCGTAGAAATCGCATACTGATTATTTTGCACAATGAAAATAGCCGGTGCGCGGAATGCGCCTGCAAAGTTGATTCCTTCATAGAAATCGCCCTGTGAAGAACCACCGTCTCCTGTGTACGTTACAGCAACTGCTTCTTTTTTGCGTTTTTGCATACCAAGTGCCACTCCAGTAGCCTGGATAAATTGAGCACCGATAATAATTTGCGGAGGCAAAATGTTCAAGCCTTCAGCCATCTGGTTCCCCATGAAATGTCCACGCGAGAAAAGGAATGCCTGGTGCAAAGGCCAGCCGTGCCAGATCAATTGAGGTACATCACGATAACCTGGAAGAATGAAATCTTCTTTTGTCAAAGCAAAATGAGAAGCCAATTGAGATGCTTCTTGTCCTGCTGTCGGAGCATAAAAACCAAGACGTCCTTGACGGTTCAATGAAATCGAACGTTGATCAAGAATTCGTGTATATACCATACGAGTCATTAATTCTTGAAGATCTTCATCCGAAAGTTTCGGATCTGATTCTTCGTTGACGATTTCGCCTTCTTCGTTCAAGATTTGAACCATTTCAAACTTTTCTTCTATTGCATTAAGTGTTTCCACTGGATCAAACTGCTGTGTTTTTTTCGCAGCCATAAAAGCAACTCTCCTTTTTTATCTGTATTAAAATAATTACCTGTAAATTATGATACAATTTCGCATTCCTTATCAGTATACGTTACAAGAATAACTCGGTCAATCATAGAGAACCTTACATTATTGGCCCACAGGAAGTTAAAGATTAATCTGTTTCCGCAAACTGTACCAGTAGTTTTTATCCCCTGTATTATAATACAGGAACACAAGAACAAATCTTTTATAACACAGAAAAAACGACCCCTAAGGCCGCTTATTCTGTGCTTTCACTTAAATTTTCCAATGTAGTGTCCTTCAAGTTATTTACCTGTTGGGTTAATTCATTAAACTCTGTAACAGCCATCTGCACCTGCTCATTTTGCTCATTCACTTCGGTCGCCTTTTCTTGCAGCATTTGCAATGTGCTTTCATCGTCCATAAGCATCTCATACAATTCCTTCTGATGAACAATTAACTCTTCGTATGCTTCTGCAAATTCATCATGTGAAGCAAAGCGTTCTTGCATTTGCACTTGTAGCGCTTCTAAATCAGCTACCACAGATTCTTCTTCGGCTGATTCGATCACGCTGTCGATTTCAGCAAAATTCTCTTCGGCTAACTGCATGGACTCTTTTTCAGTCTGCAAGAAGCCAAGCCGTTCGTCTGCTGAATCCAGTGCTTCCTGTGCCTGTTCGGCTACTTCGTCCTGCTGTTCTTGTGTCAATGCCATTATTTCTTCAAATAACTGCTGCTCCGTTTTTTCACGCTCTTCCAAGTCACCCTGCACTGATCGGTAACCTTCTTCGGCATCGAACGTGTCATTTAGCACTTGATCCAAATCTTCACGAATTCCAGATCCTGAACACGCAGCCAACAACAGGAGGCTGGAGATCATGACCATAATTTTAACCTTTTTCATTCCGATTCACCCCTCAATTCCCATGAATTAACTATAGTATGCAGAAGAATAAAATACAACTGAGCCAACAGCATTTTCTTTTTTCAATTTTGCTGAGTTGAGTTATACTTAAAAGTATAGCAAGCCATTTTGAAAGGATGAAATCACTTGATTCGAATGAAAGACATTATACGTGAAGGTCATCCTACACTCAGAAAACGTTCTGAAGAGGTAAAATTCCCTCTATCTCAAGAAGATCGTAAATTGGGTGAAGACCTTTTGGAATATGTAATAAACAGCCAAGACGATGAGCTGGCTGAAAAATATGATTTGCGGCCCGGCGTCGGCATTGCGGCCCCTCAAATAAATGAAGGGAAACGTATTTTCGCCCTCCATTTTGATGAAAGCTCTGGAGAAAATCTCACCATGATTGCTGTTAATCCAAAAATTATCAGCCATTCTGTAGAAAAAGCATATTTAGCTGCTGGAGAAGGTTGTTTGTCTGTGGATCGCTCAATTCCAGGCTATGTGCCAAGGTATGCCCGGGTAACCATCAAAGCGTTGAATTTAGATGGAGAAGAAATCAAAATGCGTTTAAAGGGATTGCCTGCCATCGCATTCCAACACGAACTCGATCATTTAAACGGCGTTATGTTCTTTGACCATATTGATTCAAAAAATCCATTTGCTGAAATTGAAAATGCGATCGCGATAGAAAGAGACTCGGCTGAATAAGCCGAGTCTCTTTTTGTAGCTCTATGCGGCAAAGACCCCTGCTTCGCCAGAGCGTCTTATGTCCGTCGAATCTACACGGGCGCTTCCGCTTTTCTTTGTGTCTAGACTCCGGCAGCCAGCTCTTTGGGTCATAAGCCAACCCAGCTGTGTGGCAAAGAACGCCACTTCACTGGTCTGTCTTATGCCCAGCAGAGCTACCTGGCTGCCTTCGCTTTTCTTTGTTGTCCAGCTCCAGCGCCCAGATTCTAGGGTCATAAGTACTCTGGCTGTGCGGCTGAAGAAACACCGCTTCGCCAGAGCGTCTTATGCCCGTCGAATCTACACGGGCGCTTCCGCTTTTCTTTGTGTCCAGACTCCGGCAGCCAGCTCTTTGGGTCATAAGCCAACTCAGCTGTGTGGCAAAGAACGCCACTTCGCTGGTCTGTCTTATGCCCAGCAGAGCTACCTGGCTGCCTTCGCTTTTCTTTACTAAATCAATTTTAAATGTTTGAATGCTTTTGCTAAGCCGTCATTGTCTACGTGGTCGGTGATGAAAGAGGCGCGTTTTTTTGTTTTTTCGTGACCATTTTCCATTGCTACGCTGTAACCTGCAATATCCATCATCTGCAAGTCGTTCAGCCCGTCTCCAAATGCAATGGTATCTTCAATCGAATGGCCAGTCGCACGGATCAAATGTTCGATGCCGCTTGCCTTTGTTCCACCTTTGGGCGTAATGTCGCACGACACACGGTGCCAACGGACAAAATCGACTTCCTTGAAGGTATCCCGATACTGTTGTTCGTCTTCTTCTTCACAAAATACCAGCGCTTGGTATATTTCATTGTGCAAGTAGAATTCCTTATCCACTTCCGGATGAGGCATTTTCAAGGTTTTAATGCTTTCGTGAATATCGGGATGAAAATCAATAGAAGATACCATTTTCTTTTCATTCATGAACACAATTGGGTGGTCGCGCTGTTCTGCATACTCAAAAATATTCGTCAGCATAGCCGAATCAATCGCTTCTTTATGAATGGCTTGTCCTTTATGGGCAATATATTGGCCATTGAATGTAATGTACGTGTCGATATCAAGTTCTTCTAGTAACTTTGTGATCATGAACGGACCGCGTCCGGTAGCAATTGCTAAATCGTGGCCATTCGTTCGTGCCTGTTCCAACGCTTTTTTTGCAGAGGCCGGTATTTTTTTGTGTGAATCCAATAATGTTCCATCAATATCTAACAATAGTAATTTAGGCATTTTTTAGTCCCCCATCTTTTAAATTAAGGTCTTTAAATCAAGGCTTGACTTCTTTACAATTATCAGAAAAAACAGTATAATTCCAATAAGGAGTGGTTAGCCATGCTGAAACGTTTGAAAAGAAAACTTCTCAGACAGCTCAATGGCATCTTGAACAAAAAGAAAATTGCATAAACGTTTTCGCCCTTCTTTATAAATAAGGAGGGCTATTCTTTATTTTAGTCTAATGTCATGATAATATAAAGGAAGTGCATTTATTTGAGCGTGGAAAAAGGAGAGCAAACAATGATTTTTAAAGTATATTACCAAGAAAACCGTTTTCAAGTACCAGTTCGTGAAAATACCCAAAGCCTTTATGTAGAGGCAGCATCCGAGCGTGAAGTCCGACACCATTTAAAAGACCGCAACTACAATATTGAACTTGTTCAATTACTGGAAGGCAATCACCTCGAGTATGAACAAGCGGGCCAATATTACGAAGTTGAGAGCCTCGAATAATAATGAAATTTGTTAAGAACGACCAAACAGCTGTTTTCGCCTTAGGCGGACTGGGTGAAATCGGCAAAAATACGTACGGTGTACAATTTCAGGACGAAATTATCCTGATTGATGCCGGCATCAAATTCCCGGAAGACGATTTGCTCGGAATCGATTATGTTATTCCGGATTACACCTACTTAGTAAAAAATGTCGACAAAATTAAAGGCCTTTTCATTACACATGGCCACGAAGATCACATCGGCGGCATTCCCTATTTGCTGAAGAAAATTAATATCCCGGTATATGGCGGCAAATTGGCTCTTGGCCTATTGCGCAAAAAATTGGAAGAACACGGCTTGCTTCGCCAAACGAAAATGACTGAAATTGTAGAAGACGATGTCATCAAGTTCCGTAAAACAGCCGTTAGCTTTTTTAGCACAACTCACAGTATTCCTGATGCTTTTGGGGTTGTAGTAAAAACTCCACCTGGCAATATTGTTCATACGGGCGATTTCAAGTTTGACTTCACCCCAGTAGGCGAACCTGCCAATTTATTAAAAATGGCTCAAATTGGCAGTGAAGGCGTATTGTGTTTGCTGTCTGACAGCACCAATGCTGAAGTTCCTGATTTCACCATGTCCGAACGCAAAGTCGGCGAATCCATCAAAGACATTATGAGAAAAATTGATGGCCGCTTGATTTTTGCAACTTTTGCTTCAAATATTTATCGATTGCAGCAAGTTACGGATGAAGCGGTTGCGCAAGGACGCAAAATTGCCGTCTTTGGACGCAGCATGGACAATGCCATGACAATCGGCCGTGAACTTGGTTACATCAACGCGCCGGAAGATGCATTCGTTGATACACAAACATTAAATCGCTTGCCAGCAAACGAAGTCTTAATTCTTTGTACCGGCTCACAAGGTGAACCAATGGCCGCTCTTTCCAGAATCGCCAATGGTACTCACCGACAAATCCAAATTCAGCCAAACGATACGGTTGTTTTCTCGTCTTCTCCGATACCGGGCAATACGAGCAGCGTTAACCGTACGATCAATTTGCTGTTCCGTGCCGGAGCAGACGTCATTCACGGATCGCTTAACAACATCCATACGTCCGGCCATGGTTCAGAGCCTGAAAACAAACTGATGCTCCGTTTGATCAAACCAAAATATTTCATGCCCATACACGGTGAATACCGCATGTTAAAAACGCATGCAGGATTAGCAGTTGAATGTGACGTTCCACTAGAAAACACCTTTATCATGGAAAATGGTGAGGTTCTTGCTCTCGGGCAGGACGAAGCATCTGTTGCCGGTCGCGTTCCTTCTGGTGATGTTTACATCGATGGCAGCGGAATCGGCGATATCGGCAACATTGTTCTGCGTGACCGACGTGTCCTTTCTGAAGAAGGTCTGGTTATTGTAGTTGTCAGTGTCGATATGCAAAAGAACAAAATGGTTTCCGGTCCTGATATTATCTCTCGTGGGTTTGTCTACATGCGGGAATCCGGCACAATGATCTACGAGGCACAGCAAATGCTGAATCGCCACCTCAATAAAAAAATACACGGCAAAAACACCGAATGGGCAGAGCTGAAAAATGACATTTCTGACGTTCTTGGACCGTATTTGTACGAAAAAACAAAGCGTCGTCCAATGATTTTGCCGGTAATTATGGAAGTTTAATTTAAAAACTATTTCGTCTCTAATAGTGCACGGGTTGTTGACACCCCGTGCACTTTTTTTGTGCTGCAATCTACCTTCACAGGATCTTTAACTATACGAGTACAACACAAAAAGAGCCGCTGCGGATATGCAATCCGTGACGGCTCTTTTGTGTTGCTGCTAACATCCACTGTTCTGAATCAGTTCATCATTTTCTTCTCAAAGCGATTGATATCTGCGTCAGAACCAATGATGATCAGAATATCTTCCTGTTCAATTTCCATATCGGCCTGCGGGGAAACAATAATGTCCCCTCCCCTTTTTATAGCGACGATGTTTATGCCATAGCGTGCCCGAATATCCAGTCCAATCAAAGTATAGCCTGCCAGTTTTTGATTGGCTTTGATTTCCATGATGGAATGTTCATCCGACAGCTCCAAATAGTCCAGTACGTTGTTGGAGAGAATGTTGTGAGCAATTCGTATGCCCATGTCACGCTCTGGATGGACCACCTTATCTGCACCAATTTTATCCAACACTTTCGCGTGATAGTCATTTTGTGCCTTCACGGTAATTTTTTTTACACCAATTTCTTTTAGCATGAGGGTTGTTAAAATACTGGCTTGAATATTTTCGCCAATCGCCACAATGACATGGTCAAAATTTTGAATGCCCAGCGATTTTAATACGGTTTCGTCTGTCGTGTCTGCCACAACTGCTTGGGTTGCAATAGCAGAAAACTCATCCACCCGTTCTGAATCTTTGTCAATTGCCATAACGTCAGCATCTTGTTCAATCAATTCCCTTACAATGCTGCCGCCAAAGCGGCCTAATCCAATGACTACAAATTCCTTTTTCATATCCATCCTCCAAATCATTCATGTAGCTCCATCTTAACATAGATAGCCAGGACTAAAAGTCTTCAAATGCCTTTATTCGGACAGAAAAAAACCCCGCTTATCGGCGGGGATCTAGTGGGCGCTTCGGCCGGTTTTCACAATACTCGCAACTAATATCGGTACACGGTTCTTCGCGCCATTCATTGCAGCTGGCACAATAACTTGCATCAAATTCATCATCAAAAGTCAAAGCTGCCAAACACGTATGGCAATACGTATGGACATCCATCCAGTTAATAAAGCGCTTGTCGGCTATGAGGTACAGTCCTTGCTGGTCTTGTTTGTAATTCATAATTGATGGTTTTTGGATAACCCGGTTTTTCGGATCAAGAAAGAAGTTCATTTTGCCGTTCACATTAATCACTCCTAGAGTTTGGTCGAGCTGTTAAAATCGGAATCTCTCAGCGCCGGTGTGTTCACGGGCCGATGGTATAAAATCATTGGTATCCATTTCAAGAAGCTTAGGTTTTTCAATTCGTATCAATTCGGTTTATTTTTCATGGTTCATGTCAAAGGTTCGATTAGCTTGTTAAAAGCTAGATACCATTATTAATTTCACACTTTCTCTATGATAGTAAAAATCACCGGTAAATTGCAATAGATAACAATCCCTTATTGAAAATAAATTCCGACTTGAAATATTTAAATCGTTTCGTATAATGAATATATGCTATTAGTAAACTAAAAGTATATTTTAACTAAACTTTCGGCATGTATTCATTTATTAGGAATCGAGGAGAATTCTGATGGAAATCGGAAACAAAATTAAGCGCCTTCGATTAAAGAATGGGTTGACTCAAGAAGAACTGGGAAAACGAACAGACTTAAGCAAAGGATTTATTTCACAACTGGAGCGGGATACGAACTCTCCCTCCATCGAAACCTTTTTCACCTTGTTGGAAGTATTAGGCACGACCCCAAAAGAGTTTTTTTCGGATGAGCACGACATCAAAGTCGTATATTCTACAGGTGACCACACCGCACATATTGATGAAGAAGCCGGTTATGAAGTCGAATGGCTGATTCCCACATCCAACGAGAAAGAAATGGAGCCTGTTTACTTAACGTTGCAGGTTCAAGGGGAATTCAAAAAGTTTGAACCGTCTTCAGCTGAAACCTTTATTTATGTATTGGAGGGCAAAGTCCTCCTCTACATCGGTGATCATCAATACACGGCCTCTGCCGGTGATTCAATTTACTACGAAGCGTCTGATCATCACCAGTTGACCAATGCATTTGATGGCATTTCTGAAGTGATCATTGTTACAACACAATCTTATTTATAATCTAGGAGGGATCTTATGACTGAAACACCCATTATTCGCTTTGAAAATGTCACACAGACATATGAAGGTGCCGGCAATGTCTTGAACAATGTCAGCTTTGAACTTGAAAAAGGAAAATTTTATACATTGCTCGGCCCCTCAGGCTGCGGAAAAACCACCATCCTGCGGTTGATTGCCGGATTTGCAACACCTACCAGTGGAGATATTTATATAGAAGATAAAAAAATGAACACTGTTCCGGCCAATCAGCGCCAGGTCAATACAGTGTTCCAAGATTATGCGTTATTTCCACATTTAAACGTCTTTGAAAACATTGCGTTTGGGCTGCGCATCAAGAAAGTTAAAGGTCCTGAAGTCGAGCGACGGGTGCAAGAAGCATTGGCTTTCGTCAATCTGCAAGGCTATGAACAACGCGAAATTGCCGAAATGTCAGGCGGCCAGCGCCAGCGCGTCGCCATTGCACGCGCCATTGTCAACGACCCGGAAGTTATTTTGCTTGATGAGCCGCTTTCTGCGTTGGATCTGAAATTGCGGACAGAGATGCAATACGAATTGCGCGAACTGCAGCAGCGTTTAGGCAAAACCTTTGTTTTTGTGACACATGACCAAGAAGAAGCACTCGCTATGTCGGATGAAATTTTCGTCATGAATGCCGGACAAATCCAGCAAAGCGGAAATCCCATGGACATTTACGACGAACCCATCAACCGCTTTGTTGCAGATTTTATCGGTGAATCGAATATCGTCAGTGGAGAAATGATTGCCGATTACCAAGTGCGTTTTGCCAATAAAGATTTTGAATGTGTAGATGCTGGATTAACTCCACATGAGCAGGTGGAAATCGTCATTCGCCCGGAAGATTTGGAAATCACACCGAACGGTACAGGGAAAATGGCCGTTACCGTTGATACGCAATTGTTTCGCGGCGTCCATTTTGAAATTTCCACAATTGATGAAGTAGGCAACGAATGGCTCGTCCATTCTACGAAAAAAGTAGAAGTCGGTTCTCAAATTGGCTTGGACTTTTCGCCTGAAGCGATCCATGTTATGCGCTTGAACGAATCAGAAGAAGCATTCGATGCGCGACTGGAGTCCTACGGAGCAGCAGCCAATGAAAGATAACCCGTCGCGTCCGCTATACCTTGTTCCCTACTATTTATGGATTGCCTTGTTTGTTATTGCACCGATTGCGCTCATCTTCTATTTTTCGTTTTTAGATTTAGGTGGAGCATTTACGCTGGAAAACTACCAGAACTTCTTTTCTTCCGTTTATTTGCGAATGACTTTAAGTTCTTTCTGGTATGCTTTTCTGATTACCTTAATTACGATTGTCATTGCTTATCCGACAGCATATTGGCTAACCAAAACCAAGCACAAACAGCTTTGGCTTTTGCTGATTATCATTCCGTCTTGGATCAACTTGCTGCTGAAAGCTTATGCTTTTATTGGGATTTTCGGCTTGTACGGCCCAGCCAACAACCTGCTTCAAAGCTTTGGTGCAGGACCTTGGCAAATTTTGTTTACTGATTTCAGTTTTATCTTTGTTTCAGTTTATATTTTCATTCCGTTTATGGTGTTGCCGATTTTCAATTCACTGGATAAAATCAATCCCGCATTGATCGATGCGTCGCGCGACTTGGGTGCTTCATCGTTCACTACGTTCAGACGGGTGATTTTCCCCTTGGCAATCAACGGCGTCAAGTCCGGCGTGCAAGCCGTATTCATCCCTGCCTTGTCGCTATTCGTCATCACCCGTCTGATTGCCGGCAACAAAGTCATCACGCTCGGTACCGCCATCGAGCAGCAATTCCTGGTCACTCAAAACTGGGGCATGGGATCGACCATTGCTGTGTTCCTGATCTTGTTTATGATCATCATCATGATGCTGACTGGCCAAAAAGAAAAAGGAGGTGCACACAATGGCAAAACTAAGTAAGCCGGCGAAAATTTACTTGGCACTCGTCTTTGCCATTCTTTATGCCCCTATTTTCTATTTGATCTTTTATTCCTTTAACAGCGGCGGCACCATGTCGAGTTTTGAAGGATTTACACTGGAACATTACGGTGCCGTCTTTAACGATACCCGCCTCTTAATCATTTTGATGAACACCGTGATAGTGGCTTTACTGTCTTCTCTCATTTCAACAGCGATTGGCGTATTAGGCGCGATCGGCATCGTATTTTTGCGGAACCGCAAAACACGCAATGCCGTGTTGTCCTTAAACACCATTTTGATTGTCAGTCCGGATGTCATTATCGGAGCATCCTTCCTGATTCTGTTCACCATGATTGGCGTCCAGCTTGGCTTTGCTTCCGTTCTGATTTCCCACATCGCTTTCAGCATTCCAATTGTGGTAATCATGGTCTTGCCAAAACTGCAGGAAATGAGCAGTTCACTCATTGATGCGGCTACAGACCTTGGGGCATCCAAACGGGATATCTTAACGCGCGTCATCATTCCATATATCAAGCCGGGCATCTTTGCTGGATTTTTCCTTGCTTTGACTTATTCACTTGACGATTTTGCCGTCACTTTTTTCGTCACAGGAAACGGGTTCTCGACGCTGTCAATTGAAATTTATTCCATGGCACGCGCTGGAATTACCTTGACGATCAATGCTCTTTCCGCATTAATATTTGTCGTCACGCTCGGCTTGGTCCTGGGCTATTATTTCTTTACTCAAAAGGCTGGACAACCGCCTGGAACAGGAGGTGCTAACGTATGAAGGAAATCACCAGAGCCGCTATCGCTATTGTTATTGTATCGGCCATTCTTATGTATACCGTCAATGTCTTAGAAAGAAGTTCAGCGACAGCTGATGGCGGCACCATTTCTGTTTACAATTGGGGCGAGTACATCGATCCTGAACTGATTGACCAGTTTGAAGAAGAAACCAATATTTCCGTCGTTTATGAAACCTTTGATTCGAATGAATCGATGATGACCAAAATCGAACAAGGCGGCACCACTTACGATGTGGCTATGCCTTCTGAATATGCGATCGAAAAAATGAAAGATAATGATTTGCTGCAGCCGATCAACCACGAATTGATTCCAAACTTGCAAAATATCGATCCGTATTTTCTTGACCTTCCGTTTGATCCAGGCAATGAGTACTCCGTTCCTTATTTTTGGGGAACTGTCGGCATCGCGTTTAATCCCACTTTGCTCGAAGGCCAAACGTTTGAGAGCTGGAACGATTTATGGGACCCAACGCTCCAACAGGAGGTCATCTTGGTCGATAGTGCACGCGAAGTCATCGGCATGGGATTAAACAGCTTAGGCTATTCCTTAAATTCAACCGATTTGGATGAGCTGCGTGAAGCTACCGACAAATTAAAAACGATGGGGCCAAATGTGAAAGCGATTATTGGGGATGAAATTGTCGAAATGATGCGCCGCGAAGAAGCGGCTGTCGCCGTTACTTGGTCTGGACAAGCGGCTGATATGATGTGGATTAACGAAGACATCGATTATTCTGTTCCAGAAGAAGGCTCAAATTTGTGGTTTGATAACATGATCATTCCATCAACAGCTGACAACGTCGAAGGCGCACATGCGTTTATCAATTTTATGCTGGACCCTGAAGTCGCGGCACAAAACGCTGATTATGTCGGTTACTCTACACCGAACGAACAGGCCATCGCTTTAATGGATCCTGAGGTTACGGGAGATGAGCGGTTTTATCCACCAGAAGAACTCCGGGAACGTCTGGAAGTGTACGAAAATCTAGGTCTTGAAATGCTCGGTACGTACAATGAATTATTCTTGGAGTTTAAAATGGATATGGAAAATTAACAGGCAGAACTTTTGCCTGTTTTTTTTTGTGTATTTGGGGTATAGTATGTAGATTCTAAAGTCTAAAATTTAGTGAGTCGAAATAACAACGAAAGAAGGTCTCTCCATGGCCGTAAGATCCAATAAGTTTGCACTTTATGTGCTGATGTTCAACATGTTCATTGCTATGAGCGGGATCGGGCTGATTATCCCGATTATGCCTGCCTATCTCGATACATTCGGTGTGGCCGGCCAAGCTCTTGGCACTTTAATTGCCACTTTTGCCTTAGCACAATTTCTTTTTTCTCCATTGTCCGGACAGCTTTCCGATAAATATGGCCGAAAAAACTTGATCATCTTTGGCTTGATTGTTTTTGGTTTATCCCAGCTGGCATTCGGACTAGCCTCTCATTTATGGATTCTCTACCTTGCCCGATTCTTCAGTGGTTTGGGTGCAGCATTTTTAATCCCACCAATGATGGCATTTGTAGCGGATATCACAACTTATGAAGAGCGAGGAAGAGGGATGGGCTTGCTCGGCGCTTCAATGTCTCTTGGCTTTATGATAGGTCCTGGAATCGGTGGATTTTTAGCAGAAGTCAGCATAGAGTTTCCTTTCTATATCGCCACTGCCGTAGCCCTGATTGCAGCCTTTATATCCTTTGCTGTGCTGCCGAATGTAGCCCCATCAATTAAGGCCGCCGATACGAAATCAGAAAACTTGCTTCAGCAGATGAAGCGTTCCACTTATACACCCTATTTTGTTATGCTACTGGTGATGTTTATTTTCGCTTTTGGTTTAGCCAACTTTCAGTCGACCATTGCCTTATACGCAGACAAGAAATTCGGATTTACACCAAAGGAAATTGCCATTCTCATCACTGTCGGCGGTTTTGTTGGGGTAGTTGTCCAAACCTTTGTCATTGATAAGCTCTTTAAACGCTTTGGCGAGATGAAAGTCATTCTGGTCAATTTGCTGGTATCGGCAGCTGCAATGATTGGCATTTTGTTTGTCAGTTCGTTCTGGGCGATTTTACTGGTTTCAGCTGTATTCTTCACTGCCGCTTCCCTGCTCCGTCCGGCCATCAATACCTTGATTTCCAAATTGGCAGGAGATGAACAAGGTTTTGCAGCAGGTATGAACAATGCCTATATGAGCCTTGGCAACATGATTGGCCCAGCACTCGCCGGCGTTTTGTTTGATATCAACATGAGCTATCCTTATATTTTAGGAACTGCCATTTTGATCGTTTGTTTCTTTATCGCAAATACCTGGTCAATGCGAAAACAGCAGCTTTTGGCCACGAGCCGGAGCTAAAAATAAAAAGCGAAAAAGAGTCAGTTTCTCTTTTTCGCTTTTATTAATTGATCGATTGCCGCAGGAGAAGAAGCCTCTTCCCTTGCGGCTTTTCTTTTTGTCAGTGGCTTTGGCAACCCAAAGCGCCGCAGCGTGATATCAATGAAAAACAGCACCATAGCGGCCAACAACAGAAACAGCTGAACTGGGCGAATCGTACCACTGGTATAGGACATATCACGGAAGGCGTCTTCCATGGTGGTCAATACCTGTCCACCTGTCCGTTCAGCCAGCGTTGTCAATAAAGGCATGTTTGTGTCTGCCGTTCGGTATTCGTCGCCATAAGGGATCGTCAGACCCGTTTTATAGGCGGCTCCGCTTTCATTCGTGATACTGAAAAAGACCAATCCCGGATCGGCATCCACTTTAACATCCACTTTGCCTGGTGCTACCGGCTCTGTTTGCAGCGGAAGCTCATTGCCTTGCTCGTCGACTGCAGTCACGTTCAGAATGGCTGAACTTTGTGTAGGATCTTCAACCGTGTAAACTCCTTGTTCTTTTCGGGTCACTGAGTAGGGAATTTCTTCGAACGCCGGCAGCAACTCGGCAACGCTGCGATTCCAAAAATCCGGCCACCTGTCCCAGTTCTGGAAATCTCCGCTCCATGCACCGCTTCCGGATGTATAAGCGACTGTTTTGCCCAGACCATAATTCCAGCTGGCAAGCACCGGATCGCCTTCTTCGCTTTCCAACGCAACGGCTGCTGTGCTTTTTGCTGTCGTTGCAATGTACGCGTTTAACTGAGGAACACCGTCTCCAAACAACTCATTCCACTGGCTGTCATAAACAACTGGATAAAAAGGTTCATCCACAATGAATGTGCGAGACATCATGATGGTTTCCCGCGACAAGATAGCCGGAATCGTTGTGGCATCGGTCACATCGTAAAAACGGCCGCTTCCGGTGTTTGCCAATTGCTCCAGCAGATTCCGGTCCGCATCCTGTCCGATTGAGACCGTGGATAAGGTGATGTTATTGTCTTTGCCGCCTTCAATCAATGCGTCATAATCATTGGAAGTTGCCGATTGGCCATCCGTCAGCAGGATAATGTGCTTTCGCTGCAACTCCAAATTTTCCAATTCCATATAAGCCTGCTGCAACGAGCGATAAATTTCAGTCCCGCCGCCGGGGGTAATGCCCAAAATTTTATCCACAGCTTCTTGTGGATCGGTCACTTTGGCTGTCGGCAAAATTTCCCACGGCTGATCGTCAAAAGCGATGACCCCCAATGTATCGTCCGGCCGAAGCAGTTCAACCGAACGGGCTGCCGCTTCTTTCGCCAATTCCATTTTCATGCCCATCGTGCTTCCGGAACGATCCATCACAATCATCAACCCAAGTGAAGGCAATTCGTGCTTGCCTTTCACTTCCATTTCAACCGGCAGCAAGCGCTCAATAGGCGTTTTAAAATAGCCGCCAAGGCCGAAGCTTTGTTCACCGCCGACCATCATAAATCCAACCCCAAATTGCTGAACAGCTTGTTCGATGATGTTCATCTGCTGCTCACCAACCGATGTACCTGAAACATTATCGAAAATAATGGAATCATAACGAAGAATAGCAGACAAGCTGGTCGGCAATTGATCGGAAGCCAGCTCAGTCACGCGCAAGTTGTTTGTGTCTAATAAAGCGGGTATCGGACTGCCCTCTTCTCCGCTGACCACCAAGATATCTGGATTTCCAGATACTTCGGTGAGGCTGGCCAGTGAATTATTTTCTAAAAATGCATCTTGCGCTGTTTCCAAACGTACTTCGTATTTTAAGAGGCCTTCTGAATTTGCCGGATATGAATAAGTAAAGACGTTTTGCCCCTCTGCCAATTCGATATCTAGTGCATCCAAATCACGGTCATTTACAGAAAAAACCAACCTCGCTTGAGCTGCTGCATCTGCATCGACCGTGACATTAAAAGATTGCGCTTCCCCCAGAAATGCCCGCGAAGGGGTTTCAAAACGGCTGATGGCTACATCGTTTTGTACTGTTTGTTCGACCGGCCAAACATCTACCTGCAGCCGTTCAGATTCCAAGCGGTTTAAACTTTCCAGAGCCGAAGACTGCGTTTCATTGCCATCGGTTAAGATGACCAGACGCGTCGCCAGATCCGTATCGCCGCTGTTTGAAGCAAGTTCCAGCGCACGCGCAATATTGGTGTGCCCTTCTTGGCTTACAGCCAGTTCGGCAGGCAAAGTGTCAGGGTTTGTTGTTATGGGCACAAGACTCAAAAAATCCTCAGCAAACGTATAAATCCCAACCGATTGATGATCTTTTTTTGCTGACAACGCCGTTTCTACGGCAGCTGCCATCTCTGTCTCCATTCCCTCCAGAGAAGCAGATCGATCAAGCAGAAAAATAACCTGCTCCTCTTTCACCGAGCGAAACAGGGAAGGAACTGCCAACGCAAAAATCAACAAAACGACAGTCGCTATCCGGAGGACATAAACCGTTTTCGCCATTTTGGAGTTGGCTTTGAAATTTTTTATTCCAAACCAGCCAAAATAGAGGAGTGCCGGGACAAGCAATAAGAGCCAAAGCGGTTCATCGAGTCGCAATTCCACGGCGGTACACCTCCCATTCCGCAATAACCAGCAGCAGGATCAATGCGATAATAAACGGCACAAATGAAAAGCGGACCGTGTCTTGAGCTGTTTCTGCTGCGCCCATCGTGTATGTTGAGCCCACAGCCAAAGTTTTCTCTTCGCTGGCAAGTTGAACAATTAAGGCCATCGTCTCTGCATCTCCGATCACCTCATAAACTCCAGGTTCGGTAGGCGCAATAAGTGGACCACTGCCTTCAATATAAGAATGGCTGTATGCGCCATCTTTAAAGATTTCCCACTCTCCGGTGTCGGAAGCCAGAGACACGGAGCGGTGTTCGTTTGGCTGGAAAAACCCAAGAAATTCCTCATCCCCGGATAAGCTGTTCATGGCACTCCAAAGGAATAACGGAAACGACGGGGAAAGTGGCCAATCTGTCGACTGAACATCTGCCAATACTACGATATCGCCTTTTGGAGACAATTGAATAAAAGGCTGTCCATCAATCGATGCGATGGTTTCATAGCCATTAAAAGGCGGATACAGTTGGGAAACGAATACTTCTTCCAGTTCGGCATACGCAAATAACGGGTGTTCCTGCGTTTCAATTTGTCCTGAAACTTCAACTGCCGTTTCATCATTGCGGCCGATTAACAAGATGGGTGCCTCTTCTTCCAATAACTCGCTTTGATTGGTCACAATCGGCAATCCTGAATCTGGCTGCAATTGGGCTGCCTCAGACAAGTTAACATCGAGGTCAAGCGAACGAAAGCCGCTGGCAATCAATTCATGCAATGCCGAATCAATGACGACCGCATCTCCCGGAGGCGTTAAGTAAGCAGCCATTGTGTTATCAGCTGCATAATCGTCCTGCACGTCAACAGTCGCCTGCCAGCTTTTTTCAGTTGGCAAATCTTCGAAAGGAACCAATCGTACTTCAGCCGCTGCCAGCTCCACTTCCATGGTTTTTTCGATATCACCAGCGGACAGCCGGACTGTAGCGGGCAATGCTTCATCGCTGCCATTGACTAGCTGAACAATACCACGGACACCGTCTTCCGCTTCGGAAAGACCAAACTGTTGGATGGAAACATTGCGGAGTGTATCAGAAACGCCATGAACTTGATAGCTTTGTCCGGTTTTACTGGCCAACAGTTCACGGTCTAAGCTATCGGTAAAAATGTGGATAACTGTTGAATCAGTGATGGCCAAGGTATCGGCAAATAAAACGGTTTGTTCCATTTCAGCCTCTTCATAGCTTACCGTTAATTGATCCACTGCTTGTTCAATCGCTTCCAGTTCCTGCTCATTGCGGAGGACCACTTCTGGACTGGTGCCGGTTGTGACGATCGTTACCGGTTTGCCGCCCGCTTGTGCAGCCAAACTTTTCATCTCCTGCTGGTGCTTTTCAAAATGAGAAGGCGAACCGGCCAGCATCGTCGCTGAAGTATCCACGACAAAGATAAAATCATTGCCTGCCAGTGTTTCCGACTCACTAAACGGTCCAAGCAGTGCCAGTACGCACAGCAGAAGCGCTGCCAATTGCAAATAAAACAATAAATGATGCTGCAGTTTTTTCAAATACGGGGAAGCTTGCAGCTCCTTCATCCGTTCTTGCCAAAAAAGCGTCGAGGATACGTGTTGGTCCCTGTATTTTTTTCTAAAGAAATAATAGAGGATCACAGCCAGCGGCATCACTGCTGTCCAGATCATTCCCCAATTTGATGCACCCATGCCGCTTCACCTCACTCGATCCAATTTTTTCGCATCATCTGATGAAATAGCACTTGCTCAATTCCATCTTCTGCATGCACTGGCAAATAAGCTATGCCGTAAGTTCGGCAAAGCGATTCCAGCCCTTTGGCATGAAGATCGCTTTGTTGCTGATATGCGCGCAGCGCCTCTTCTGTAACCGTCACATTCAATACTTGCTGTGTTTCGTCGTCTATAAAACGGAGGTCTCCCCTATAAGAGGGGGCGCGTTCTTCTTCCGTACTGATGTGGATAAACCGGAGGTCATGTGCATATGCAGGTGCCTGTTTGAAAAAAACGTGCCAGTCTTCGAGCGGTTCCAATCCATCCGAAACGATGAAAAGCACCGTGGAATCTTTTGCTGCATAGAAGCTTGCCTGCTTGGCAAAGGAAAGATTTTTCGGGTCCGGCATCGAAGCTAGAAAATGCTCAAACAGTTTTTTCGCAGACTTCCCTTTTTTGCGAAAAGGCACAATTTCTTTTTGTCCAGATGAGACCGTCAGGCGATCGTCACTTCCTAACACCATCAGCCCCAGGGAAAAGGTCAGCTGTTTGGCAAACAGCCATTTGCTGTCCATCGATTTTGAACTGTCGATCAGGAGATGAACACGCATCTCCTGTTCATCCAAAAAGCGCTTAATATAAACACGTTCGGTTCGGGCATAAACGTTCCAGTCGATGTGGCGAACATCATCTCCGGGATGATATTCGCGAAAATCGGAGAAATCCAAAGAGCTGCCAAAACGCATCGACCGATGAGAGCCTTTGTGATGCCCCCTGATTTTCGCTTTGGTTCCAATGGCGTAGCGGCTGAGGCGTGAACCCCAATCAGCCGGTAAGTTCAATAAAGTCATTTTAAAACGCCTTTTCCAGCTGTGCTGAGTACCAAATCTATCAATTCATCCGCTTGTTTGCCGATTGCCTCAGCTTCGTAATTCAATAGGAGGCGATGCCGCAATACAGGCTTGGCAACATATTTCAAGTCGCCGATAGAAACATGGTAGCGGCCTTCCATCAATGCTCGTGCTTTTGCCAGACGGATCAAACTCTGCAGACCACGCGGTCCACTGCCATACTGCACATACTGCTGAATGGAGTCGTGCTCTGAATGCTCCGGATGGGTATTTTGAATAATGTCGACTGCCACCATCAAAATGTCTTCTGCCATCAACACTTCTTTAACCATCTGCTGTGCCCTAATCAAGCTTTGGGTGTTCATCTTTTTATCAAGGCTTACCGTATCAGCTCCGGTTGTTCGGCGACTGATTTCGGCAAGCTCATTGCGGCTTGGATAGGAAACCAGGATTTTGCATAGAAAGCGATCCATTTGCGCTTCCGGCAGCGGATAAGTTCCTTCCATTTCGATCGGGTTTTGGGTAGCCAGTACAAAAAATGGCCGTGCCATCACTTTAGTGTCTCTCAAGATGGTCACCGTTTTTTCTCCCATTGCTTCCAGTAATGCACTTTGGGTTTTAGGAGTTGCCCGGTTGATTTCATCAGCCAGCACCATTTGATGAAAAATTGGTCCCTCCCGGAATGTAAACTGCTGTCGCCCTTCTGCATCCCGCTCGATCAAACTTGTGCCAGTAATATCCGATGGCATCAAATCAGGCGTAAACTGAATTCTTGAAAACGACAAATCGAGCACATCTGAAATAGTTCGAATCAACATGGTTTTGCCAAGCCCGGGAAGCCCTTCAAGCAGCGCATGGCCGTCCGCCAAAATAGCATACATGGAAAACTCAACTGCGCTTTCCTGCCCTACAATAAAACGTCCGATTTCTGATCTTACTTCCCCAAGCAGCTGACTCATTTCTGTAAATTGGTCGGTTGTATACGTCATAAAACCCCTCTTTTCTATTCTTCGGTTTCGATATCCGTAAAGTATTGTTCTACAACGGTTTGCAAATCAGGCGGCAATTGCAGGCGATCTGCGCTTGAAAAATAAGATGCTGAATACTCACCCACTACGTCGGCGTATGGTTGCACGCTGCCTGCAGTTGCCGCAACAGACCCTTCCTGTTCCCCTGCGGCTTGACCTTCTCCAATTTTTCCGTTATCAACTGCCGTATCGCCTTCTCCGCCGATGCGAGCAGGTACAGTCAACAAGTCGCGGCTGCCTTGGCCCTGGCCAGCTCCTTGCCCTGAGCCTTGTCCTTGACCCTGTCCTTGTCCTTGTCCTTGACCCTGGCCTTGGCCTTGTCCTTGTCCTTGACCCTGGCCTTCATTTTCGCCTTGCCCTTCAGCTTCCCCTTGGCCGTTTTCTGGCTCTTCAGCTTCTCCTGCATTTTCTCCATTACCAGATCCCTGACCATCAGTATTGGACTCACTGCCTTCACTGGAAGATTCCCCGGCAGCGGAACCGCTTGGGTTTTCCTCGCCAGATTGCCCACGATTAGCAATGGTCTGCTGCAAGGGAAATGCTACCGGTTTGCCCATGTTGCTCAAAGCGGTTTGGGTTTTTCCTGCCTGGTCAGCCAATCTGTCGGAAACTTCTTCGAGATCCTGAGAAACAGCTTCAGCTTCTGCAGTTTGTCCTTCCGCCAGCTGCCGTTTTTTCAAATCCAGCTCTTTTTGTTTTTTGACAAGCTCTTTCAGCACAGCTTCCGGATCTTCAATATTTTCAATTGCTGCTTTCAATGCTTCCATTTCTTTTTTTACTGCTTCCGTTTCTGCCTGCTTTTCTATGTCATCAATTTCTTTTTTGATGTCTTGTACCAGTTCCAACTCTTCTTCAACATCATTTGCCTGATTTTGCAGATTGCTTGGAAAAACCAGTAGAAGCATCATCAGTGCGCCGCTTGCTACTGCCCCAATCAGCCATTTTGGTCGAAGCCAAGCTTTACGTTCTTGACGAAACAGCTGGTAGCTAAAAGGCACAATTGCTGCAGTTTTGTTCGTTAACATTTCTGCCAGCGCATTTTTTTCGTTCAGTTTCCATACGGTCAGCAACTGATTGTGCGGTGTGAAACGGTCCAACTCTTGGACTGCCTGTTTGGTACTCGGCAAATTTTTCATCGTCAACAAGATCCAACTTGCGATAGCGGCAAATCCCGCTGCATATGCATAAAATTCATAATAAGGAAGCACAAACAACCGCGATACCAGAAGCAAACCAGCTGCTGAAGCAAATCCTGCAAACAAGGCGAACTGAAAGCTGCGGGTGAAATGAAGCATTCGCAGCAGCCTGTCTGTCTTTTTGACATACTTTTGGATATCGCGGTTGGTCATGAAATTCCCTCCTTACTTGTATTTATTCATATTGACTCGAAGCTTTTTGACTGCCAGAAAAATACTGGCGACGGTTAGCAAACTGTAGAAGATTACGTACCCGATCCACAGCGGAATCGATATCATAGTTACAGCTTGCAACTGATCTTCCATAGGTGGTTGCAGCAAAGTTAACAACACTGCCGGTGGGTTAATGGAAGCCCAGAAATGAGCCAAGGGTGACATGCTCGGCGCACCCGAACCCATCTGTGAAACTTGCACCGAGATCAACAAGAAAAACGCTGTGACACCTGCGATGAAAATCATGGCGCCATAGGTTGCAATGATCGCAACAATGGTCTTTCGGATTAATGTTGAAAACATCACGCCGATGCTGGCGATTGCCAGCAAAGTCAGCAAATAAAACAAAAAGATGTAAAACAATTGGCTGGGTGAAACCCCTCCATACAAGAATACCAAACTGTAAATCGGCAATCCGGATACAATCATCAGCAACAGAAAAGCAATGGATGATGTCATTTTCCCAAAAATGATTTGAAAAGAAGTCTGGGAGGTGGTCAGCAAAATATTCAAGGTTTGTTTTTCACGCTCAGAACTGATGGTTCCTGCAGTCAATGCAGGTGTAATAAATAAAATCAAGCCCAATTGAATGTACGTCATGATGCTAAATAGCATAAAACTTTCATCTGGCCGGAAAAATCCATTTCCGGTCAAAGACGTTGCCAAAAAGATAAAACCAAAAACGAAAATGCTCATGGCAATCAAGTAAAACAAAATTCCCGTAAAGCTTTTCAGGTTGCGGAAACGCAATTTAAGTTCTTTGATCAGCACAGGATTGGTAAGGAGGGTTTTCATCCGATTTCCACTCCTTTTGTAATTGCCATAAATACATCTTCCAAATCAGTTTCTTCTTCCGAAAATGACAGGATCGGTACGTTTTGAGCGATCGCTTGCTGCAGTAAACGCAATTGATCTTGTTCGGTTCCCCGATAGAAAAATTGAATGGTATGTTTATCCTGCTGTTCTTCGATTTGGGAAACAAAAGGATCCATTTCAAAAAATGGTACGACCGAATGAGTATCACCCATTACTTTGACCCGAAGCACTTTTTCGCTTTGCAGTTGCGCTTGAATCGCGTGTACAGAACCCTGTGCAATCAACTTGCCATTATCGATGACTCCGATGCTGTCGCACATTTCAGCAAGTTCCGGCAAAATATGCGATGAAATCAAAATGGTTTTGCCCATTGCTTTTAGCTCTCTCAAAATATCCCGCATTTCGACGCGCGCACGCGGATCGAGTCCAGAAGCCGGTTCATCCAAAATCAGAATTTTTGGGTCATGAATCAATGCGCGCGCTAAACATAGCCGTTGTTTCATCCCGCGTGACAATAAATCCACATAGTCATAGCGTTTGTTCTCCAAATTGACCAGTTCCAGCAGTTTGGGTATCAGCACCGCACGCTCTTTCGGTTTGATGCCATAGCTCGCTCCGTAAAAATCCAAATACTCATCTGTTTTTAACTGATCGTAAACTCCAAAGAAATCCGGCACATAACCAATTTGCCTGCGCACTTCCTGCGGATTTTTGGTGACACTTATGCCATTGATAAACGCATCGCCCGCTGTTGGCTGAAGAAGCGTTGCCAGTATCGAAAAAGTCGTTGATTTCCCCGCACCGTTTGCACCGACAAAACCAAAAACGGTGCTGTCTTCCACAACCAGATTTAAATCTTGAAGCGCATAAAACGAACCGTATTTTTTGGTCAATCCAATTGTTTCAATCACGGAGCAATCACTCCTTTCAATTTAACTTTTGGCACGACAACTTCAGCAGTTGCTGAACCGTCCGTCATTTCAAGTTTTAACTGGATGTCTCCATCCTCTCCTATATAGTTTATCGCATTATCGGTGAAATTTTGGTTGGCTTCGGTGATTTCCTCGTAGTCTCCACTGTCATGATTTAATAGTGTGACTGCTAGTCCCTGGCCTGAAGTGGCGATTGAAAGTTCATTCCATTCAGCTTTTGAAAGTTCTATATCTTCTGGAAGCGTATAGGTCAGGTCATAGTTTCCAGGCTCCAAATAAAATAAGTAAGGATCATTCGACATATTATCGAAATAGGCATTTGTACTGGTACCAGCCAGTTCCATGCCGAAAGCATCCGCATTCAAACTAATCTCTCCACTCAAAGTCAATTTTGGTTTAAAGCTTTGTGCAAGCAAATGGACTGAGTCTACAGAAGCCCGCTGATTTTCCAGGGTGATTGGTACGATGGCATCCTGCGTATAGGCAATCACATATGGCGACTTTCCATTTTCAGACATTTGTTCATAGGAAGTTGAAAGCAACGATTGGCGACGTGCTTTTTCCAACTCTTCCAAATCAGCAATGGGCTGGTAGCCATAAGATTGGCCGATAGCTGCTGCCGGTGAAAGAATATCCGATTGGATTGTTTCATCCACCGCCACTTCTTCGCCAGGGCTCAGGTCGCCCAGATCCAATAAGCGTGTACCCGTCCAAATTGAAACGTCTTGCACTCCAAATGAAAAGTTATTAAGGATGGTTCCCACCACTTTATTATCGGCCACTTCCAAATCAATTCCGAAGTTTCCTGTGTTTTCTATATAGGACTGGCCCATGATTGATTCGACAGACCAATAACGCATATCCCGAACTGTCATTTGATTGCTGGTTGCGCCCTTTTCCATCATGGCTGAGAGATGTGGCTGGGTCCCGGAAAATTCACTGGCCATTCGGTAGGTCATCGTCGTGGTAGAAGGAGCTGTGAATTGATAATCCCCACCTCGATTTGATAGCAATGAATTGACATAATAGCCATTTAATCCGTTATCGGCATCCACCTCAAAAAAACCAGTTTGCTGTATTTGCGGGTTGCCGATTCGGTCTTGGGCTCCATACGCAAAAAGTCCCAGCGAGGTCAACAAAGCAACAGCAGGAATGATAAACCAAGCGAATTCCCGTTTGTCCCTTTTCTTCAAAACGATGTAAAGAACCGGTACAATTAATAGAATATAAAGCACAATGATGGCAATAATAAACGGTTTTGAAACAGCAAAGCTGTCAAACAACTCATTGACATCCCCAACTTCATATGTCATATAATCAAGAATTGACTGGCCACCCATCGAATTATAATTGGTTACTGGTGCCGGAAAATAATTTGACATCATTTGGCTATAGCCTTTTTGTGCCGACACAGGTTCATCTCCAAGAGAAAAACTCATCTGGGTCACATTCCCCGAACCTACAGACTGTGTGGCAGCAAATACTTGTCCATCATTTTGCAGCTTGACTGCAGCTCCTTCTTTAGCTGTTGCTTGGAAAGCTGGTACTGGATTTTCAAGCCCTGAAACCGAAACATTGATTTCATCCCCCAGCGTTAATGGCAGGTATTCGCTTAAGTTGCCAAGCTCTGCTTCCAAATTGCTGGTCGAACCTGTAACGACATGGCCACCTTGCTGGACCCATTGCAAAATGGCTTGTTGAGTCGGCTCTGGCAAATCGCTATATGAAAACTCGTCAATGACCAAGTAGTCAATCATACTCCAAGCCTGTGCTTCCGTCGGCAAAGAAAAATTTTGCAGCTGATTCAGGTGAATCACTTCCACCCCTTCACCGGATGGTACGGCAAGTTGTTTTAATGGCTGCAAGCGGTCTTGGTTATCGGTCAAGGTGGCAACAAACATTGTCCCTGGCGAATAGTAACTGGGCTGTATCGTTTTTTTGCCTTTGAAAGCAATTGATTCGCCTTCTTCCCAGCCGCCCTCAAACAGAAAAATGCTTTGATCGTTAGGGCCACCTGTATAATTCATGTCTGATAAACCCGACGACGCGATGTGTAGCGTCTTGCTTTCGCCTTCAGCAAGTTCAATCGGCATAGCCATACCAGCTCCAAGATTATAGGTTTCCGAGTAACTGATTACCAAGTCCCCTGAAAACGCCGAGCCTTCGTTGGTAACTGTAAACTGAAGGGGCAAGCCTTTTTCATACTTGACCTTATTTTGAAATCCGGCACTAGAATCCACGGTAATTTGTGGTGCCGCCAACGATAGCTGCGGCATGATAAATAAACTAATAAGCAATGCAAAAGCAATTAATGCCAGCAAGCGTTTATGCATGATGATCCCCCTTTTACGCGTCTCTTTATTAGTACGCTGGCAATGAAAAATAGTTCCATCTTCTTACAAAAAAAGCATCTTTTAAATCACTTTCTTTCCAGAAAAAAGAACGGACAGCAAATGCTATCCGTTCTTATAGTTCCGAAAAGAACTTGTGGATAAATTCAGGCATGAAACTGAGGATTTTTTCATCCGGCTCCAGCTTTGCGTGGTGCAATCCGTATGGTGAGGAAACACCAGCCCAGAACATCAGTCCAGGGAGCTGCTCGGTAAAATAACCAAAATCTTCGCCTGTCATGGCTGCATCACTGCGTATGGCTGTTATGCCTTCTGATTTACTGGCATATTCCAGAAATTTTTCTGCCAGCGCCTCATCATTCGTCACTTGCAAGTAGCCCGAACCGTAATCAATACGGATCCGGCAATTATAGGCTTCTTCGACCGCACGGCAGAAACCTTCAATCCGCTGCTTCATATGAATCATCGATTCACTGTTTAAGGTGCGGATCGTTCCCTCCAACCGTGCGTGCTCAGCAATCACGTTTTGAACCGTTCCCGCACTCATCTTACCTATGGTCAGAACGGCTGAGTCCATTGGATTGACGTTGCGGCTGACAATTGTCTGCAGCTGCATCAACAACGAAGCAGCTGCAACTGCCATGTCTTCGGTCAAATGCGGAAAAGCAGCATGGCCGCCCTTGCCATGAAGATCAATAAACAATTCTGAAGTATTGGCAAACAACAAACCTGGTCGGGTGCCTACTGTACCGACTGGAAGTTCCGGCGCAATATGCAGCGCACAAATCACGTCCGGCAGTAAATCAGGCCGGTCGTTTTTCAGCCATTCACGAAATGGCAAGGCTCCGCCTGGACCTTCTTCTGCAGGTTGGAACAAAATCACAGCGTCATCTTCAATTGGCTCATCTAAAAGTTTTTTCAGCAGCCCAAGTGCAACGGCCATATGAAGATCATGGCCGCATGCGTGCATAAATCCTGGATGAGTCGATTGAAATGGCAATGCTGTTTCTTCCTGTATTGGCAAGGCATCAATGTCTGTTCGCCAACCAATCCGCTTAGAAGGATTAGTGCCGATCACTTTGACCGCGATCCCCGTCCGCCACTCGACCACTTCTAACCGTCCTTGCGGCAACTGCGAGATCGTTTTCAAAAGATACGCTTGTGTCTTCACTTCCTGAAAACCAATTTCCGGAATCTGATGCAGATCTCTTCTGATTTTTACTAACTCCATCGGGTTCACCGATTACAGCTGTCTAAGTTCTTGCTTGATTTCTGTTTTTGCACGTGTTTTTGCATCCATCAATTTCAATACGCGTGCTGGCGTGCCGCCTACTACTGAGTTTTCAGGAACATCTTCGATTACGATTGCTCCTGCTGCGACTACGGCGCCTTTGCCGACGCGAACGCCTTCAAGTACAACTGCGTTGGCACCAATCAAAACATCGTCTTCAATGATGACTGGAGTTGCAGATGCTGGCTCGATAACGCCAGCTAATACAGCACCTGCTCCAATGTGGCAGTTTTTGCCGACCGTTGCGCGGCCGCCCATGATTACGCCCATGTCAATCATTGTTCCGTCACCGATGACAGAACCAATATTAATAACAGCACCCATCATGATGATGCAGTTATTGCCAATTTCCACGTTTTCGCGGATAAACGCACCGGGTTCGATGCGGCTGTTGATATTTTTCATATCAAGCAGCGGAATAGCAGAATTTCTGCGATCGTTTTCCACAACCGAATCTTCAATAACAGCGGCATTTGCTTCCAACGCTTTCTGGATATCTGTCCATTCGCCGAATACAGTAATTGAACTGCCTTCTCCAAATACTTTAGAGTCTGTGCCGTAATCCAAATCAGCCACTCCTTGGCCTTTTATGTATGCTTTTACAGGTGTCGCCTTTTTTGCATTTTGTATGTACGAGATTATTTCGTTTGCATCCATCTGTTTCATCAATAAAAACCTCTTTCTATAAGTGATGTTGTTATTATATCTGATTCAGCATAAAAATTCATCCGCTTCACCTTAATAAAGCGGCATGTTTTTCGACTATATCGACAAATGCCTCTACTTGGCGCAGTTGAAAAGCAGATTCATAGCCGATTAGCCACGTATCCCGTGTCAATTCCAGTTCTTCTTTGTTGTTGGTAAGCGGCATCATGTGCACATCCTCTGTGCCCGTCAATGTAATTGACGGCAGGATGGCGTAGCCGATTCCGTTGATCGCCATCTGCTTGCAGGTTTCAATTTGGTCGACCGTTATTTGCCGTTTTGGATTGGAAGCAAAATGCTTTTGCCACCATTGCTGGATCTCCTCGTAATAATTCGAGTCACTTTTAAACTGGATAAAGGGCCGCTCTGTCTGAAGCAGTTCTTCAAGCGAGCGAATTTCTTTGTCGACCAAATACAGAGTATCTTTAAATAAATGATGCTTTGTCCCTTTCCAATCCGTATGGCCACGCACAATTCCGATATGGGCTTCCCCATCATAAAGCGAACGAACGATTTCTGAGCTCCATCCTGTAATCAACTGGATTTTTGCTTCCGGATAAAGTGTCACGAAATCCTTCAGTACTTTAGGCAACCAATTTTGGCCGATGATTGTTGCGCAGGCAATTTTCAAGGTACCATGCACTTTGGAAGTCAATGTGTGCAACACTTCAAACACTTCTTCTTTTCGCAGGATAGTCTCATTGGCGTATTGAATGACCAGTTCTCCGGCAGGTGTTGGCGATAATCCTTTTTGCGAGCGAATAAACAATTGTTGGCCCCAATCCTTCTCAATGGATTGAAGACGCTGTGATAAAGCGGGCTGCGACAAAAACAGCCGTTCTGCCGCTTTTCTCATATTGCCTTCTTCAGCCAATACTTTAATAATGAGTTCTTCATTTGACATGGCTCTTCTCTCCTTTTTGACCCCGAAGCCCGAAGATTAAGATAAAACTGACGATCGCGAAAGCCGCAGTGGCCAAGTATACATTTTGAAGCGCTCCGGCCAGTGCTTGCTGCAGAAAATCCAGTGCTTCGGCAGAAATGCCGGCGCGGCTGTCAGCACTCAGCAAATCGTTGATGGAGCTTAGAGAGTAATTTTGGCCACTGTCGGCAAACGAGCGCAGCAAAGAACTGTTCAAGACACTGCCAAGCAAAGCCACACCAATGGTACTGCCCAAGTTCCGCATAAACATATTCGAAGCAGTAGCCGATCCGCGCTGTTCATAAGATACTGCCGCCTGAATCGACACGATAAATGCGGTGCTGGTCAAGCCCATGCCAATGCCTACAAAAAAGCTCGACATGGCGGCCCACAACGGACCGAAGCCAGGCTGCATCAAGACAAACAGCAAGGTACCAACGACCAGAAAAGCGCCGCCTGCCAACGATGTTCTAAAGTAGCCAATTTTCAGTAGCAGCCGCCCGGAAAAGAAGGACGCCAGTGGCCAGCCGATTGACATAGCGGTTAAGGTGAATCCGGCAATGGCTGCTGGCTGCTCCATTACGCCTGTTACATAAGTAGGCAAATAGCTGGAGATGCTGATTAAAATAACGCCGGTGGCTAATGAAACAAGGTTGGCGTAAAGTATCGTTTTGTTCCGCCATATCTCAAAAGGCATCATCGGATCGACTGCCTTTTGTTCCACCCAGATGAATAACACAAAAAACAATAAACTGGCTGACAGCAAAATCAACGATTGCCTGGATAGCCAGTCAAACGACACGCCGCCTTCCACCAATAAATACAGCATTGTTGATAAGGCAGCCGTCAACAAGGCCGCTCCTTTGTAATCAATAACTGGTTTTTTCTTGTTCACGGGCTCTTTCAAATACAGCAGAACACCAATCAAAGATAAAACACCAAGAGGCAGGTTGATCCAAAACACATATTGCCACCCAATAGTTGCGACAAGAATCCCGCCGATTGCAGGGCCTGTAACGGCGGAAATACCCCAGACACTGGATAAATACCCTTGAATCTTCGCCCTTTCGTCACTCGAATAAATATCACCGACAATCGTCGTTGCAATCGGCATGACTGCGCCTGCGCCCATCCCCTGAACAAACCGGTAGAAAATTAATTGTTCGATCGAATCCGCAAAGCCGCACAATAGAGAACCAAATAAGAACAGCAACATCCCTACTGCGAATATACGCTTTCGCCCAAATATATCGGACAGCTTGCCGTACAAAAGGACCGTCACGGTGCTCATCAACAAATAAGACGAGAATACCCAACTGTATTTTGAAAATCCACCCAATTCAGATGCAATGCTTGGCATGGCAGTCGACACAATCGTCGCTTCAACCGCGCTGACAAACATAGCCAGCATTACAGCAACCAAAACAAGCGGCCTTTTTGTTTTATTCATTTTCCAAACCTCTTTTCAACTGACAACACAAAGCGAAAACGCCCTTTTGGATTGCATCGACACAGCCCTAATGGCTTATGTTCCTGTCATCAGGGCGCTGGAGTTCAAAAACTATGTAGTAAAGCGGCAAAGATTGGTCGGAGCTCTGAGTTGGTCTTTCAACAAAAAATGAGAAGCTCCACTTTTACAGCTTAATTAGCTTTTTAAGCATAAAAAAGGCCTCTAGAACGAGACCTTCTGCGATGCTTGGTTAAATTTTTAATTGATAAATTTGTTTTTTCAACTTTTTCAACACAACACGCCGCGTCAAGATTCCCATGAACATTTCTTCATCGTCAATGACACACAGAAAATTTTGGTTGATGACCATATCCAGCGCTTTTTGAAAACGTTCGTTAATGTGGATCAAAGGCAAGTCTTTTTCCATAATATCTTCCACGCGGATATCAGAAAGCCGTTCGTATTCTATATGATCCATTCCGAGAATTGCATCAGTAATCCGTTGTGCATTGATCAAACCGCGAAAGCGATATTTTAAATCCAGTACCGGAATGGCTGAATAGCCCGTCTTCGTCAACACGAGTAACGCATGTTCGGCACTATTGCCCATTTGAACATGTGCAACTTTTTCGGAAGAAATGATATAGTCTTCGATCGGTGTATCCAGAAAATCTCTGCTTGGTAATGAAATCATGTACTCTACTCCTTTTGCATCGCTTGTATTAGATGCCATCCATTCAGACTTCATCATAACACATCAGGATTCCTGAAACTATTTAATTGGTGCACAAAATACCTTAAAAAGGAAATTTGTTCAGCCATTGGCCGCCGTCCAAAGTAACGATTTCTCCATTCATGTAAGAAGCTTTATCCGACATAATAAAAGCAGCAAGCTCCGCTACTTCCTCAGGTTTTCCGAGTCTGCCAAGCGGAATTGACTCCAACGTCCGTTTGGCTGCTTTCTCGGATTCCCAAAGTTTATCAGCTCCGCCGGTCCGCTCGATGGGTCCAGGGGCAATGCCGTTAATCCGGATGCCAAACTGAGTTCCCCATTCAACTGCAAGTGTCCGCGTCAAAGACATAACACCCGCTTTTGCTGCAGCTGAGTGTGCAACACCTGCTCCGGCATTCCAAGCATAAGTGGCTAACATATTTATAATATTGCCTTTCGTACCGTTCTCTATCCAGTAATTGCCGACTGCATGAGAACAGAAAAAAGTGCCATTTAATACAATATCAATTACCGACTTCCAGCCATTTGGCGATAGTTTTTCTGCATGCACAATAAAGTTGCCGGCAGCATTGTTGACCAGTCCATCGATTCTTCCAAATTTTTCGTGTGCGAACTGTACCATGGCTTTCGCATGTTCGTGTTCTCGTACATCCATTTGAAACACTTCAACTGAGCCACGGCTTCCTGTAATCGCTTTCACTGCTTCGTTTAATTTGTCCATATCACGCCCTGTGATGACAACATTGGCACCTTCTGAAGCGAACTTTTTAGCCATATGCAGCCCCATGCCGCTCGATCCGCCTGTAACAATAATCGTTTGATCCGTAAACATGCAAACATCCCCTTTAAATTAGATTACAACCAGTGATTTTAGATCTTTTCACTTGTATTCATTAGTTCTACAAAGCGAATGGATTCCCCTTTTTTCACATATGCCCCTTGAGTATACAGTGACTGAAAATTTTGATATGATGGAGATGAAAATATCAATATTTTTAAATGAAAGGAATGAGTCCATGTCTGCTGCTAAGTCTGATTCAGATATTGCACAAGCCATCTTCACAGTTAATCGGCATGCAAAAACTGCCCCCGACAATCAATATTTGTATGCATTGAAAAAAGAAGCATTAAATCTTATGATCGAAAAGCAACGCGCTAAAAAAGTCGGTTTGCACTTCAGCAAAAATCCTCAGAAAAGCCAACAACAATCTTCCGTCCTCGTAAAATGCGGCAATTACTATTTTCATATGCTCCCGAAAAAAGACGATTTTTCTTCACTTGAGCATTTAGGCAATCTGGATGATACATACCGTAATCCACCAAGCCGAATGAATTTAAAAGTGGCAAAAGAAATTTTGCGGACTTTGACCGGATTAGAGCCGCAGAAAAAAGAAGCGGCTGTCTCCAATTTTACCAAGTCCTACCAGCCCCGGCAACTTGACCGGTTTTATTCGCCGAAAAAATCTTATTTTGACTAAAGCTGAACTTTAGCCGGAAACCTTTATAGGTTTCCGGTTTTCTTATGCATCATAATGCCGGATCAAGGTCTGTGTGCCGTTATCTTCATATCCTTGGGCTGCCACTTCTTCGTACATGCTAAGTGACAATCGAAGGCCCGGCAAATTCAAACCCCAGTTTTCTGCTTCTTCTGCAGCAATTTTCATATCTTTAATAAAATGCTTAATGTAAAAGCCCGGTCGAAAATCTTCGTTAATCATTTTCGGTGCCAAATTCGACAATGACCATGAGCCGGCTGCCCCGGAAGATATAGAACGCAAGACTCGTTCTGGATCAAGACCTGCTTTTTTTGCATAGACCAGTGATTCACAAACTCCCATCATATTGTTTGCGATGTTAATTTGGTTGCACATTTTAGTATGTTGTCCAGAACCCGCTGGGCCTTGAAATACCACGTTTTCCCCAAATAGGTTCAGCAAAGGACTAACTTGTTCGAAAACTTCTTTTTCACCGCCAACCATAATGGATAGAACCGCATTTCTGGCACCTACATCCCCGCCAGATACAGGAGCATCCAAGGCATGTAATCCTTTTTCAGCCGCTGCTTCAAAAATCCGCTGCGCCAACTGCGGCTTTGAAGTTGTCATATCGACAAGCACTGACCCGGTCTTCACATGGTGAATAATGCCTTTATCACCAAAATAAATTTCTTCAACATCGGAAGGATAACCGACCATGGTGAAAATGACTTCACTATTTTCAGCAACTTGTTGAGGCGACTCTACTAAAATAGCACCTGCTTCAATCAGGTTTTCTGCTTTTTGGGCCGTTCTTGTATAGATGAAAACCTCATGCTTATGGTCCAGTAAATGTTTGACCAGGCTATTGCCCATAACTCCAGTCCCAATAAATCCGAGCTTCATATGTATTTCCTCCTTCTGTATCTATCTTCAGTTTAGCAAAAATCTTCAGGATATTCACTTTTCTTTTTAAAAAGAACATATTGTACATTTTTTACTTATTTCCCACTCAAAAAATGCAAAAAAAGAAGCCGACCCGTATAACGGACCGACCACAAAAGGGGGAAATGAGAATGTTGCTGTGTTCTTGTATATTATGCCCTTCTTCCAAGTTCTTTAAACATGTTCATTTAAATATTTCCTTTTTATTTCTGTAATTTCGCCGATAAACTCCATGGCCTGGGAGTCTGGCAATTGCATGTCTCCATACCGGACCCGATCATAAGTCTTGAAAAAAGAATCGGTTACGTCCCAGTGCAGTCTTGCTGTCCATTCACGGACCGTCTCATATTTTTTGCGTCCCACTTGCTGTTCTGTTGCCAACATCTCCAATTCCCGAAAAGCCTCCCGAATTTGATGGAGATCCAGATTCTGGCTATGAGGTGCAGCCGGCCTCGGCACAAGCTGCTCTACTGAGGCGTGGTCATGCCTGGTAATGCTGACCTTATTTTCTTCCACCGGTTCTTGTGAATCAGGTTTTATTTTTCGCACCCAATACACCAATGCTATGGCGCATGCCAGTACTGCAATGCCTAAGAAGATTTCAACGGGAAAATCGGTCGGTACGGCTTCGCTTACTGCCAAATCGTTTTGAACAGCTTCTGCATCCGGACCCAGTTTTTCGATCGTCTCCTGCATTTCTTCCTCAGTCGACAGAGCCGACAAAAACTCAGTGACCTGCTCAAGAACCAGAGCAAGTGGCCAAAACAACAGTTTTATCACGCCTCCAACAGCCCAACCAGCCAAACTCCGAACTTCATCAGCAATCCAAAATATACCGATCGCCGCAACTGCAGGGAGAATGGCAAGCGTGCCAAAAGCACCGACAACTTGGCTGAACCGCGCACCATCAGCCTTAGAGTGAAGGTAGCTGTATACCAAGTGCAATGCTACATAAAACAACACCGCAACAGGGACAAGAGTGAAGAGTAAACGGCTTGACAGCGGTTCCGGGTTCAGCAGTAAAATAACCCAGATGATGCTGAAAACTACCAGAAACTTCATCAAAAATTGGGAACCGTGATTAAACCCTTCATATCGGACTGAGTAGCGGACATGGAGCAAGTAAACAGATAGCATGCTTAAAATCAAGGCCAGCCATAATGCCATCCCTCCGGTCCACATAACAGCCGCGGCAACAAGTGCAATACCGACGACCCACGTTACTCGATACGTTTTTTTTGAAAACAAAAAATAAGAACTACACGCCATCAGCATGGCTGCCAACAGCCAAATCCAAACTACCGGCAATGCCGTCTCACTAGAAACAAAAACCAGAACCATGGAAATAATAAAAGCATCCAACATAAAATAAATGGCCGATACTAAGCGCGCCGTCATGCCAAATCACGTTCCTTTCCGCCCAGCAAGACCGTTAATTCTGTTTGGCTGCTCCATTTGGTAATAAAATGCACAGCCTCTTTCGGCTCACCGGTCAATAGGTAGGTCGTGTAAGGCAATTCTGTGTGGATGTCCAAATGTCCAAGCATCGCGCGGTAAGAAAGTGTAGCGCTGTTTTTTGAAATGATCGACAGCAATTCCAATGCCTGCTGGCGTTGCTTCTGGCCTTGTCCCGCAGACAAATATAAATAAGGCATCTTACCCGCTGAGCGAATATTTATCGCCAGTGCATACGGCACTCCCGCACGAAAGCAATTTTCTACGTACGAAGCCAATTCTTCAATTCGCTCTTCCAAATCGTGGATGGTCCCATAAAGAGCAGAGACGTTCAGTGCAAACAGCATCGATTCATTGGCCACTTGCGAAAAGATTTTGGTTTGGTAATTCTGCATTCTGACGCTGGCTTTCCAATGAATTTGATTGAATTGATCTGTTGAGACATAGTCGCGTGTGCCGATCGGCTGAAAAGCATCATCAAATAGGGAATGCCGCAAATTGAATTGGCCAGGCTTGTGCCGGGACGGCGTGGAACGAAAAGGGTAATTTTGCAATTTAGGAAAAACGAGCTGTTCTTGTAAAATTGCCAGTTTGTACTCCAGAGTCAAACTGCCTTCTCCAAATGGCTGCGGAATAAGTACCTCCATTTTTTGGATGCGTGACAGCCCTCTCTTTTTGCCTGTAATGGGCACCTCGATTTTAATGGTTTGCTTGCTGCCAACGGTAAAAGGCAGATCAAGCTCAACCAGGTCTCCGTAACTTGCTGCATCTATTTCTTTTGGTTCCACTGCATCGTAAAACCAAATTTTCAATTGGCCTCCCCAAATTGGCAAGCCGTCATTTTTAAAAACGAGCTCCCAAGAAGAATCCCCTCCGTAAAGCACGCGTTTGCGCATCCGTTCATTTTGGAACAGCAGCTTCTTCCCGGCATACTCCAAATAAAGGAGTTGCAATCCGACTACTGCTGCGGCAAAACTGATGACCGCTGCCGCCAAAAACTGCAAAAATGCCATAGCCATAAAAAATAAGACCAGTAAAAATCCTAGTACCCATTTCATATTTTTCGTATCGTCAGTATGACGGATCCACACCATCTAAAATGCCTCTACCGGTGAAGGCACTGAATTTGAAATTTCGTGTAAAATAGCACGTGGCTCATGAACAAGCATGCCTTCAGCAGTCAGCATCAAACGGTGGACTGCGACAGGTTCGAGTATGTATTTCACATCATCCGGCGTTACAAACTGCCGTCCTTCCACAAAGGCTTTCCCTTGAGCAGCATGAACAAGCGCCAGCGCCGCACGGGAACTTAAACCCAGCTCAATGGAAGGATGTTCGCGAGTAGCCCGAACCAGCGCCAAAATATAGGTTTCGATGTCTTCGTGAACCGCTATCTTGCTAGCATCAATTTGCCATTGCTGAACATCTTCGATGGATGCCACCGGAAAAATTTCTTTTTTATGGGAAACATTGTCGCGGAAGTTCCGGATGATGGACAGCTCTTCTTCGTATTTGGGGTAACCAATTTCCAATCGAAATAGAAAACGGTCCAACTGTGCTGCAGGAAGCGGAAAAGTTCCCTGCTGTGATTCGACTGGGTTTTGAGTAGCGATGACGATAAACGGATCTGGCAATTGGATGGTTTCCCCATCGATCGTTGCCTGTTTTTCTTCCATCGATTCCAACAAGCTCGACTGCGTCCGCGGTGTTGCACGATTGATTTCATCCGCCAACAGCAGATTGGTTTGGACAGGCCCTGCACGCAGCTCGAACTCTTGAGTTTGCGGATTAAAAAAACGAATGCCGGTCACGTCTGACGGCAAGACATCTGGTGTGAATTGAATTCGTTGAAAACGGCCGGCAAACGATCCAGCAAATGCTTTAGCCATCCATGTCTTGCCTGAACCCGGTACGCTTTCGAGCAAGACATGCCCCCCTTGAATCAAAGCAATTAGCATAAAATCAATTTCTTTTTCTCTGCCGACTACCAATCTGTTCAACTGCGCTTTAGCTTTCGTTAATTTCTCCACATTATCCCCCGCTTCACTTTCATTTATTTTGATGGTTCCACTGTGTATGTATAGACAGTAGTTCCATGGTGATAAGCTGTACCTCTGAAATGCTTGAAATCTTCTCGTGCAATCAAGACGGTGCGAAAATCCAGGAAATCTTCTTTCGCAATTGTAATGGATTCGAGTTCCCCATTTTTCAAATTTTCGAGTTGCTGGTTATAGTCATTCATGAATTGTTCCCCTTTTGCCTTAGTTTTAATGAGCCCTTCTGTTATAATACTAGACGAATGAACATTATCGATTTTGGCTAGTATTTTTGAAAGCCACCCTAATATACAGATGCTAAAGATCTGTACTAGGAAATAGTATACAGTAAACAAACAAGTGGGACATCTTTGTCCTTGCAGCTGTGATTTTTAGGAGGATTTACATGATTAATTTTTTGAAACAGCATCCTTTGATTTTGATGCTGCCCCTGGCTTTTTATTTATATAATTTAGCATTTGAAAACACCGCCATCTTCTGGTATATGTATACATTTGCGATGCTGATCCTTATGTCACTCGCTATTATATTCGTCAAGATTTTCGATGAACTCGTCACGTGGAAATCACTCATTTATGGCTTAGGTTATGGAACTGTTCTTTATGCCCTTATTGCTGGTGGATTTCAACTGGTGCTGCTTTCTCCTTTTAACATATCCGGGCCAGTAGCCTCCTTTTTGTCTGCATTTGCGCCGGTTTCGATTTGGCATTATCTTCTCCTGATGTTTATCATTGTGCCAGGTGAAGAAGTTTTTTGGAGGGGCTTGGTCCAACAAAAATTGAAGAAATACTTGTCCACTCCACTTTCGATTTTGATCAGTTCCATTCTTTTCGGCTCTGCCCTAGCATTAAGCGGGTTTTGGCCGGGTGTAGCAGCAGGTATCTCAGCAGGCTTGATTTTGGGTTTGCTTTACGAATGGAAAAGGAGCCTGCCTCTTATCATTGTTGCTCATCTTGTTATGATTATACTCCTATTCCTTGTTTTGCCTCTTCCGGTATAAAATGAAACATTCCTCCTTTTCGAACGTCTACTAGACAAACCGATAAGGAGGAATTTTTTTATGAAGAAGCATTTATTTTTATTATCATCTGTCCTGACGGTTGGCGTCGTTCTGGCAGCTTGTGGATCGTCTGATACTGCCGAAGAAAACACTGGGTCTTCTCCTGACGAAGCGACTGAAGAAGTAGTAGCAGAAGAAACAGACGATAGTGTACCAGCTGAAGAAACTGCCGAAGAAACGGAAGACAGTGAGTCGGCTGATGAAACAGATGAAGTGACAGATGACAGTGAGCCCGCTGGTGAAATTGAAGAAGAGACAGATACTGAAGACGCTGATCCCGCCGGCACTCTGACACAAAGTGATGGACAAAATTATGAATTGTATGTTCTTGACGGCTACGAACTAACTGCTGAAGAACCTAAAAAAGATTCGCTTTTCGCCGTTGATAATTCTGCCGTCTTTATGCGCATCGAGACTTTTGCTCCTGGAGAAATCGATTTTACAGCCGCTGAGGAAAACATGATCCAGACTCTTCAAGCTGTAAATCCGGAGGAAGAACCTGCTGAAGTTACAGGATTTGACGGAGAAGATTTTGATCAATCTACAGCATATGAAGTGCCAAGCACCGAAGGCACCGTGACCGGTATTGTTTTTGAAAACGAGAACCTGTTGGTGCGCTTGACAATTTTTGATGACAGTACTGTCAATGCCACAGAAAATTTTATCGCTATGGGAAGTACGATCGATTCACCGGAAGAATAAAACTAAACTTCTTTCTTACACATACAAAAGGCCTTCCGACTTGCGGAAGGCCTTTTGTATGATTAGTAAGATAAGTCTTTAATGGATAACCCCAATTTTTTCATTAATTCGATTGCTTGTTCTTTCTCTTCACTTGATAACGCATCTGTGAGCTCGTGCAATTTCTTTTCGTGTTCCGGGAAAATCTGTGCCATGAACTCTTTGCCTTGCTCCGATATCTCAGCATAAGTCACACGTCGATCGCTCGGACAATTCACTCGGGTAATGTAACCTCTTTTTTCGAGCTTATCAATCACATAGGTAATCGAACCGCTTGCCAACAGAATTTTTCCACCTATTTTTTGCAGCGGCTGTTTTCCTTTATGATACAGAAGCTCCAAGACAGCAAATTCTGTCGGATTGACTCCGCTTGCCTGAAAGAAATGATTGGTCTGTTCGGTAATGGCTTTATGTGCACGCGACAGCACAATAAATAATTTTAGTGATTGTTTGATTTCTTCGTTCATGCTATCCACTCTTTCCACTGTTTAAGCTACGTTACACTAATTATAGTCTTTATTCATTAAAATAACATCTTCCAAGATTCGTTCAGAATATTAGCCAATGATTACACGCTCTTTTGGATAATGGAACTTTGTTGGGTCTGTTTTGCCGCCGATTGTAAAGAGGAATGAAATCAAACCAACTCGCCCCACAAACATCAGCGCCATAATGATAAACTTCCCGGGTTCTGAAAGATCACTCGTGATGCCCAAAGACATTCCGCATGTTCCAAACGCTGATGTAATTTCAAATATAATTTCGACAATCGTTGCCTGCGGCTCGGTAATAAGCAATGTGATCGTTGCCGTCAATACCATGAAAACTGCTAGAAAAATAACGGCAAACGAACGAAAAACATCAATCAATTCAATTTCGCGCTTGAAGATTTGGATGGTGTTTTTCCCACGTGCAAAGTTTATCAAAAACAGGATGGCGATGGCAAAAGTCGTGGTCCGGATCCCACCTCCTGCAGAACTTGGAGAAGCCCCAATAAACATCAATGCACTCATAAAAATATTGGTCGCCTCGCTGAATTGCGTAATATCGACTGTTACCAAGCCACCAGAACGCGACGACACCGAATGGAAGATTGCTGCAAATGCTGTTTCGTGCCAACTCATTCCTCTAAATGCCCGAAACGATTCCAATAGCAGAATACCAATGGCTCCGACAGCCAATAAAATAGCGAAAATACTAGTCGTGATTTTCGTAAACAACGAAAAACGGAAATGCTTTTGTTTGTTCGACAAAAATTCTTTTACTTCAATCAAAACCGGGAAACCAATAGCTCCTAATATGATCAGAATCATGTTAATGATTTGAACGAAATAATCATTAAAGTAAGGCACCAGGGATTCTCCAGTAATATCGAATCCTCCGTTTGTTGTGGCAGTTATAGATCCAAAAACGCCGTGAAGCAATGCTTCCTGAAACGTTGGAAAATATTGCGTAAAGTAGAGCGTTAAAATAAGTGCTCCAACCGCTTCAATCAACAGTAAAATTTTTACGATTTCCACAATCAATTTTACAACACCCGACATACTCGATTGATTATGGTCCACCATTATTAATTGGCGCTCACGCAACCCGATGCGTTTACCGACAAGAAGCCAAAAAAACGTCCCTATGGACATAATGCCAATGCCACCCAGCTGCAAAATAAACATCAAAACAACGATACCGAAAGTGGTATAAGTATCGACCACGTTTATAACAGTCAAACCGGTTACGCTCACAGCGCTTACAGCTGTAAACAGGCTGTCAATCAAAGGAATCGTCATTCCAGGTTTATGGACATTTGGCAACCTTAGTAATAAGAAGGAAATGGCAATTGCGACAAAATAATACGAAACAATCGCCTGGGCAGGTGTAAGATTCCGCACTTTTTGAAATGTTTTATTCATAAGACATAGATTCCCTTCAACGTTTTACTCTCTCCCCATTCTATGAAAAGAATAGATAAAAAGAAAGAGAAATCGAAAATCTATTTAGCTATAAGCAGTTGAATTTGCGAATGGGTCTGATTTCTACTACTTTAAGTTCACGTAAAGATGATTGCTCTTGTGCAAAAGGACTAGCCATACGGTTTTTGAATAGCTCGTGAATGTCTAGAGCTTTCATAATTAGAAACTTGCTTTTCTACCCATTCACTAGGAGACTTGAAACAAAATACCGAAAAAGAGTAGAAAAAATTTCCTACTCTTTTCCGTTATTGTTTTGCTGGTTTTTCTGTTTAGCGGCATTGTCTTTTTTCTCTTGCTCTTTTTGCTTTTCTTTGCCGGGTGGCTGTTTTTTATTTTTTTCTTGTCCTGACAGATTACGGGATTCTTTCTCTACAGTGGAACTAGTGGCATTGGGAGCATCATCCTTTTTTTGCTGGCGTGGCGCTTCACTTTCCTTCTGTTCGCTCTCTGCTGGTGTTTTCTGTTCTTCTTCTCCAAAAGGTACTTCTTTTGGTTTAGGTTCTTCATGCTGTTTTTTCACTGGAGGGGTATTCTCATTTTTTTCTGATGGTTTATCCTTCATATTAGTTTGTTCGGGTGTTTTTTGCGGTTCTGGCTTTGCAGCCTCACTTTTCTTTTCCACGATTGGCGGAACGACTTTCTTTTCTGGAGATTTGGGTTCATTCGTTTCTTTTTGAATAGTTGTTTCTTTGCTTTCATTGTTTTGTTGAATTGGATCTTCTGCTTTTTTATCGTTTGATGTTTCTTGTTCGTTTATTGAACTTTCTTCTTTCGGAGTAGAATTTGGTTCACTTTCTCTTACAGGAACCTGAACTTCGGGTTCTTTTTGTATTTTTAAGGTTTCAGCTTTATCAATCAATTGGCCCATAGGCACAAGATCTTCTTTCGATTGACGCCATTGTGCCCGAGTAGCCTCTTTCATTTGAATCGCTATGTTTTCATTTTTTGCAACTGAAGATAGGGCTAAAACAAATTCTTTTATAGACCGATCCAGATTGTTGCCATCTTCTTCAACCGAAGTAATGGTGATTTGTTGAGTTTGTTCAGTTACAGCCAACACAAACACGCGATCCAAGACACTCGTCACCGAATCATTTTTCCAGTTACCCAATTCGTGAATCAAGTCATGTCCATCGCTGTTCAGCTCTCGAATCGAAACAACCTCATACTGGTCATTGAGTCCCAGTTCAATGCCTGGATTGATTTCAACCTGAACATAATTAAATGCCTCTTCCTTTGGAAATGCTAAAGCAGATACAAAGAAAGCAAGGGCTGCTACTGCTGCTAACACTGGAGCCATAGCTGACTGCCAGCGAAGCAATGGTTGTTTTTCGAATGGATAAAAAAAGGCTTCTTCTCCTATTAAAGGGGTGCCGGTCGGCGTTCCTCGAACAAATTCACCATTTTTCACTAGAAATACCGAGCGGTCTTGGTTTGATTCAATGCATATTCCTGATTGTATGCGCATTAGTTTAACCGCCCCTTTAAGTAATCTTTTAAAAAATGCAGATCGCTCATTTGAAGCAAAGCCATTGCAATTATGTATTTCCGATTTCGTTCAATCGTTTTTCGAGATACCTTGACCAGTTTCTCAATTTCCTTGATAGGCAATTTCTTCGTGTCCACCAAGTGGTTCCTGTATTCATCTGTTTCGGCCACCAACTGCGAGATTTGAATAGCCGTAATGCGTGCATCTTCGTGAACTGGTGATACCTTGGCCAAGATGCGAAATGATAACCCAAACTCTTGAAGCATTTCTTCATACAAGGAAATTTCTTCACGTCTTTTTTGATCTTGTTGCTCAATTGTATGCGCATAAGATGCTGCATGATCTGCGATGCCATTATGCCCTTCCGGATCTGCAGACGGCATAAAATCATGGCTAAATTCTTCTCTGCGACTTTCTTTGCGTATAAAATCGATGATTCGCCTTCGAATGACCATATGGGCAAATGTCAGAAATGAAGCATTATTGGTTTGATCAAATTTTTGGATTGCCTCATTAAAAGCCGCCAAAGCAATACTGTATTCATCATCGTGATCGTCAATAAATCGTTTGCATATTTGAGAAGCGGTTTTTTTCATAAAAGGTGCATAAGAAAAAAGCAAATCGTGCAGCGCCTGTTCGTCACCGCCTTGTGCTTGTAATACCATTATTTCAGCATTGGATTTTTCAATACATCCAAATCTCCCGCTTAATGAAGACAAAAGCACATCATTCACCTCTTCTCAAAGTCACTGCCTATTTGATTGTAACTTTGAAGGATTCGATTGAAAAGAGGCAGGTTTTCTGTTTCTCTCATATATTCGCCCAATTGCCAATTCTTTTGTGGGTGGTCCGCCTTATTTCAATTCCATAAACCTCATTTAAAATAAGACAAAGAAAAAGTGCATTGAAATGGAATCAATGCACTTTTCTACTCTTAACCTAAATTCATTATCTATTTTGCCTCGTGTTCTTTAGCTTGATCTTTGTTTTGTTTAACTCCAAGCAGACCGCCTACAACTACGATGCCGAGTAATACTGTCCAGAAGACCAGTGTCCATGGTGTTGAGTGCGGGAAGTCGTGCGGCAAGACGCCTACATTTTCGTGTGATAAGGTCATGACCAATAATTTGACTCCTACCCAACCAACGATAACGAACGCAGCTGTTTCGAGTTGTGGGTATTTTTCAAGCAATTGAACAAATTTATGGGCTGCAAATCGCATGATAATAACACCAATTAATCCACCGGCAAGCATGACCATAAACTGGCCAGAGTTTATACCGCCAATGTCATCCATTCCAAATACATTCAAGTGAGGCAAGGTAACAGCCAATGCAACCGCTGCAAGCATAGAGTCGATGGCAAAAGCAATATCAGCCAATTCAACTTTTAATACCGTCATCCAAAAGCTTGATCCTTTTTTCGCAGGTGCATCTACGCCTTCGAGAATTTCGTCCGTGTCCCCTTTGCGCTGATCATAAATGCTCTTGATTGAAATAAACAAGAGATATGCTGCTCCAAGTGCCTGAATCTGCCAAATATTAACCAGCAATGTAATCATGAACAATGCTGCAAAACGGAAGACGAAAGCCCCCACCAAACCATAAAATAACGCTTTTTTCTGTTGCTCTTTTGGCAAATGCTTCACCATGACCGCCATTACTACTGCATTGTCTGCAGCCAGCAACCCCTCAAGCCCTACTAAAACCAATAAGACCCAAGCATACTCCAATAATACTGCTTCCATTCCGTTTTTCCCTCCCTATTTTTCCCCACAAAAAAGACCTCTGCCTAAATAAAGGCAAAGGTCTCGCTAAGCAAATAAAATTTGCTATCACAACCGATGGCTACTAACCATGTCTTGACGACTGTGAAATAGGTTTCCCCATAGCTACTCCCCCTTGACTGAAAGTCAAAGTGTATTATTTTGTAATGTCAGTATAGCACCATTTAATTTAGAGTGGTAGTTTAAATAATGGAGATTTGAAAATTTTTGTCTTTTTTATGCAAATTGTAAAACTGTACCATCGCCGGCATGGTTTCCAGAAAATCCGGACAGTGTATATTGCTCCCTTCCAACAACCGCTGTGCATTTTGCGTGTCGAAATCAGCTGACCAAGTTAAATAATCCAGCGTTTCTTTTTCAACACCTAGCCCTTTTCTTACAGGACCAAAAGACAGCGAAATTTTAGCCATACTATGTGGCAACCGTCCTTTCGGTTTCTTTCCTGTCATTGATTGGACCATACTTCGATACACTTCTTCAACAGGATGAGGAGTGGGATCAGTCAAATGTACAGTTTCACCTGACGCCGCTTCCAGTTCGCTGAGGTAAATAGAAGCATCCAAAATGTAATCGACTGGCACAACATTGATGTATGAGTTCGAGTGTCCTACATATGGAATTATTGGCAACCATTTGAGTCGGTCGATCAGATTCAAGAAAAAGTATGGACCATCAAACTTGATTGTTTCGCCTGTTACCGAATGCCCACGAACTATGCCAGGACGAATGATTAAAGTGGGTACTGTTTTCTTTAGTTCCACCACCAGCAGTTCCGCTTCGAATTTGGTTTCTTCGTAAAAGTTTTTAAAAACTCCCGGTCGCTCCAATTGATTTTCGTAAATGATTCCTTGTCGATTACCAGCTACATAGGCGGTACTGAAGTATACATAACGCTCCAGTCTGGGCAACTCACTGATAAACTCATTTACCTTTTGTGTTCCTTCCACATTGACTTTCCAAGCAATATCTCTGGGAACAGCCAAATCATAAATAGCTGCAAGATGCCAGAAAACTATATTTTTTTCCATCAGGTATGCTTTATCGCTTTTGGACAATCCCAGTCCATCTTTTGTAATGTCTCCTTCTATTAGTTTGATGCTTCGACAATTTGTCTCTTTTTGAATGCGTTCAGCTTCCGTCTCAGCTTTTGCACGTTCTGACGATAAAACAATGGCAGCAATAGAATCATTTTTCTGTGCATGCTTTTGAATTAATTGGCTGGCAATAAAACCTGGAAAGCCTGTAAATACCACTTCTTTCATAGCTTCAGCTCCCTTTTCTCCCATCATACTAAATTCTTTATTAACTTGCAGAAAAAGAAAAAAAGTAAACCCGAAGGCTTACTTTTTGTTCATTCTTCTCGTTTCTTTATCAAACAGACTGTACACGATTGGCACAATATAAAGTGACAGCAAGGTCGAACTGATCAGTCCGCCAATTACAGTAATTCCCATTGGCTGGTTGATTTCTGTACCTTCACCGATTCCAATTGCTAATGGCAATAGTCCCAGTATCGTCGTCAAGGCCGTCATCAAAATCGGACGGCGGCGATCATGGACCGAAGTAATAATGGCATCATAAGAATTCATGCCCGCTTCTTTCCGCTGATTGATGTAGTCCACCAGCACAATCCCGTTATTGACGACAATTCCTACCAGAACCAGTATACCGATAACGGCAGTAATACTGATCGGCGTCTGCGTAACAAACAATGCGATTGCTACACCAATTGCCATCAATGGTACAGTAAACATGATAACCAGTGGGTATTTAAAGGATTCGAACTGGGCTGCCATGACAATGTAGACGAGAACAATAGCTAGTACCACAGCCATCATCATATCGTTTATCGAGTTGTCCAACAGCTCTCGGTCGCCACCGAATGACACTACCGTATTTTCATTCAAGTCCAATTCCTCAATTGTTGTATCCACTTGATCTGACATGTCTCCCAAAGTGATGCTTGATTGGTGCTGAAGTGTGAAAGAAACACTATCTGCCTGGTCTACCCGTTGAATGCTGACTGGGCCTTGAGCCACTTCAATGTCTGCCAACTCCTGAAGCTCTACAAATTCTCCTGAAGGCGTCCGAAGAGTCAAAGCCCGAAGCTGCTCAAGACTGTCTCTTTCTTCTTCTCCATAAGCCACATATACGCTAAGAACATCATCATTCTCTGTCAATACTTGTGTAGCCAACACACCACGCGTGATGTTATTGACCGTTTGTGCTATCTGAGCCGGAGGCAGCCCGTATTCGGTCGCTGCTTCCCGATTGATGGTCATTTGGATTTCGTCAATCGTTTCCTGGCGATCATTCGTTAACTCGGTCACTTCTGAAAGATTTTCTAATGCAGCTTCTATATCAGCGACGGCTGTATCCAAGCGTGCACGATCCGTATCCGTTACAGTGAATGACAATGTGTTTGGTGAAGAACCAGCAGCTGTTTGCAAATTAAAGCTAACCAATGCACGGTCTCCCACAGTTTCCAAAATTCGTGGTTGCACATCATCCACAAAATCAAAAATTGAACGGTCACGATCCGCTAAGTCCACGAGCTTCACATAAATTTCAGCCGTATTCGATTGGGAGGCGTCCTGCGCCTGATCTTGCTGCGTCGAGCCAACCAAGCTGACGTAGACATCTACTTCTTCTTCAATTTTCAATTCTTCTTCGATTAAGTTAACCACTTCGTCCGTTGCAGCTCTGGAAGATCCATTTTCGAGTTCAACTGAAACACTAACAAAACCTTCATCAGTTGCTGGAATAAACTCTGTACCTACTTGCATGACACCGAAAGCTCCAACGACCAACAACACCAATGCAGTTAACAGTACAAGAATTCTATGGCGCAGTGCCCAAACTACGGACCCCTCAAACGCCTTGACACTTCTTGAAGTGTCTTTTTGTACTTTCGGTTTCATACCGGGTTTCCCCAGCATTCGCGAGGCCATCATCGGAATGACGGTCAGCGCAACCGCTAAGGAAGCGAAAAGACTAAACGAAATCGTTAAGGCAAACTCAAAGAATATTTCCCCTATTAAACCAGAAATGAAGATGACCGGAATAAAAACCGCTACAGTTGTCAAAGTAGAGGCAATAATTGCACCGGAAACTTCTTTTGCACCATCTGACGCTGCCTGTTTGGCCTTTTTGCCCATCGCCAAATGACGTTCGATATTTTCGATTACAACGATTGCATTATCCACGAGCATCCCTATACCCAATGCCAATGCACCTAAGGTTAGAATATTTAGCGCAAAATCGGCAAAAAACATGAGAACAAACGTAACAATGACCGAATATGGAATCGCGACTCCAATAATAATTGGGCTTTTAATGCCACGAAGGAAATAAAACAAAACTAACATGGCAAATAGACCACCCAGAACCAATGTCTGGCCAATATTCCCAATGGCTAGTTTGACATAGTCACCTTGGTCGAACAGGATGTCTGCTTCGACTCCTTCAAAGCGCTCTTCGCTCAGCAGTTCATCCAATCTCTCTTGGAAAGCATCCGAAACATCCGCTGTATTTGCCTGAGACTCTTGGAGCGCCGACAGCAAAACAGCTGGTTCTTCGTTCGTTCTTGTTTCGCTGTTGCTTTCGCGTTCACTAACATTGACTTTAGCTATGTCGCCGATTGTGACATTATTGCCTTCGATCGGATCAATCGTTAAAACCAAATCACGAATTTCGTCTACATTGGTCAAGGTGCTGATGATCCGAGTGGTTAAATTACGCCCGTCTTCTGTCTCAATCGGTTCTCCTGGCAATGAGATATTGTTTGCCTGAATCAGCTGGACAACATCCGATTGCTGCAGGCCACGTTCTTCCAACTCAGCCTGGTTTAACTCGATTTGAATTTCTTCTATTAAAGAACCTGAGATATTAACGCTCGCCACACCATCTGTTTGGCGAAGCTCTGTTTCCAGTTCCTCTGCAATTACCCGCACGTCAGCATCCGGATCACTTGAACGCAATGACAGCTGCAAAATTGGGAATTGTGAAGGGTCAAACTTTAAAAAACGAGGATCATTTGAATCATCCGGGATTGGTGTCTGGTCAATCCGCTGCATGATATCAGTTTGGACATCGTCGATATCAGTTGACCAATCAAATTCCAGTAAAATAAAATTTGAGCCTTCTTGGCTGTTTGATTGAATCGATTCAATTCCTGGCAATGTTGACAAGCTTGCCTCCAGGGGTTTTGTCACTTTTTCACTTACTTCTGTCGGGCTCGCGCCTGGATAATTGGTCACTACCACACCAATTGGAGGACTAAGCTCGGGGATTAAAGTAATAGGAATACGAGTAAACGATACCGCTCCCAAGATAATGATCAAAAACATAATTACCAGTGTAAAAACTGGCCTTTTTATCGAAAAATCGCTTATTTTCATCTGCTTAACCCTCTTTCCCTCTCTTTCTATCATAAGAAAAAATACCTGCAACCGCAAACTTTACAACAGTTGTTCACCTATATGCCACTTTTTTGAAAAAAACAAAAAAACCTGCCAGCAGCAGGTTTTCATTTTTATAACAGACTGTATAATTTTATGCCTGGATTTTTATCTTGGAACCAGCGTGTTGCAAACTCGTTCTCGAATAAAAAGACATAATTGTCGAAACGGTCGCGAACGAGCATCGAACGTCCACTGGACATGGATTCTTTCACATCTTCTTCATTCTCAATCCAGCGGGCGATTTTGGAACCAACCGGCTCCATCCGCACATCCACATTGTATTCATTTTTCATGCGGTGTTCAAACACTTCAAATTGAAGTTGGCCTACTGCACCAAGAATAACTTCTTCTAAATGAAGCGTTTTGTAATATTGGATAGCGCCTTCTTGTACCAGCTGAAGTATGCCTTTATGGAAATGCTTTTGTTTCATAACATTTTTTGCGGTAACTTTGACAAAAAGCTCCGGGGTAAATTGCGGCAGACTTTCAAATTGAAACTTCTTACCGCTCGTAATGGTATCTCCAATTTGGTAATTCCCGACATCGTGAAGACCAATAATGTCGCCTGCTACAGCTTCGTTGACCATCTCCCGATCATCTGCCAAAAATTGCGTTGTTTGCGACAACCTAAAGACTTTTCCAGTGCGAGCCAATGTTACGTTCATCCCACGCTCAAATTTGCCGGAAACAATTCGCACAAAAGCAATCCGATCGCGGTGAGCCGGGTTCATATTGGCTTGAATTTTGAAAATAAAACCCGAGAAAGGCATATCGATTGGATCAATTTCTTCATTTTCCTGCGTGTCGCGCGGTTGCGGCGACGGTGCAAATTGCAAGTACGTTTCTAAAAACGTTTCGACACCAAAGTTAGCCAGCGCACTGCCAAAGAATACCGGTGTCAGTTCACCTTTTTTCACTCGGTCAATAGAAAAATCATTACCTGCTTCATCCAGCAATTCAATGTCGTCCATTGCCTGTGTGTAATAAGAAGTTTTCTTCATTTCGTGATCTTGGATCATTTTGCCTTGTTCATCAAGTTCAAGAAAACGATCGCCTTCTGAACGAAACGGTTCAATGCGCTTGTTAAAACGGTCATAAATACCAAGAAACTCTTTGCCCATACCGATTGGCCAGTTCATTGCATAGGATTGGATGCCAAGAACTTCTTCCAGTTCTTCCATCAATTCCAACGGTTCTTTGCCTTGGCGGTCCATTTTATTGATAAACGTAAAAATTGGAATGCCGCGCATTTTGCAAACTTTAAATAACTTGACGGTCTGCGCTTCAATTCCTTTGGCGACATCAATAATCATAACAGCACTATCAACCGCCATTAAGGTACGATAAGTGTCTTCACTGAAATCCTGGTGACCAGGCGTGTCCAGTATATTGACGCGGTGTCCATCATAGTCAAATTGCATGACGGAAGAAGTTACAGAAATGCCCCGCTGCTTTTCGATTTCCATCCAGTCGGATGTAGCAAACTTGCCGCTTTTTTTGGCTTTAACCGTTCCAGCGTCACGGATAGCTCCACCGAATAACAGTAGTTTTTCCGTTAAGGTCGTTTTCCCGGCATCCGGGTGGGAAATGATGGCGAAGGTTCTTCTATTTTGAATTTCATTCTTTAATTGGTCTGACATGTTTATACGCTCCTTTAATCTACTCTCTTCATCTTAGAGAAGGCAACTGAAAAAAACAAGGAATTTTAACGCCTGCAGAAAAAAGGAGCCTTTAAAGGCTCCTTTTTACTGAAACTTTTTCATTGCTTCTTGAATCGCAATTTCTTTATCGCTGTGTGGGTACTTGGTGTTGCCGATAATTTGGTAATCCTCATGTCCTTTTCCAGCCAGGATGACAATATCTCCTGGCTGCGCCTGTTGAACAGCATGCTTTACTGCTTCTTCACGATCACCAATGCAGGCAAAGTGGTTATGGGTCATTCCCGTTTCCAAATCTCCTAAAATGCTCTCGTAGCTCTCATCGCGCGGATCATCCGTTGTTAAAACTACATAATCTGCAACAGATGCTTTTTCAGCCATGATGGGACGCTTTGTTTTGTCGCGGTTGCCTCCCGTGCCTACCAGGAAAATAATGCGCTGTTCTTTAAAATCCTGCACTGCCTCAATCGCTTTTTCAATAGCATCGGGCGTATGCGCGTAATCGATAAAAACAGAAATGGGCACGTCCAGGTCAACTTTTTGCATCCGTCCTTCTACTGGCGCAATTTCTGCCAGTGCTTTCAGGATTTCATTCAAATTATAGCCTTCTGCATACAAAGCTGTAATGGCCGCCAAAGCATTGGAAACATTAAATTCACCAAGCAGTTTCATTTTCACTGGAAACTGGCCTTCTGTGCATTTCAACGTAAAAGTTGTCCCCTCGTTTGTCAATTGGATATCTTTTGCCTGGAACTGGGCTTGGTTTTGGATTCCATATGTGTAAACCGGATGCGGAGTCATTTTCGCCATTTCATCAGACCATGGATCATCAGCATTTAAAATAGCTTGTTTCTGATTTGCCAGATCCTGGCCAAGCTGCGAAAACAACAAGCTTTTGGCATGTCCATATTCTTCCATCGTCCCGTGAAAATCCAGGTGGTCATGCGTCAAATTGGTGAAAATTGCGGTATCAAACTCGACACCTGCTAAGCGCCCTAGTATCAATCCATGCGAGGACACTTCCATCGTCATGTGCGAGCAGTCTTCATCACGGGCACGTGCAATCATTTGCTGGGTCGTGAGCGCATCGTTTGTTGTGTTGGCTGATGCATGCAATTGGCCATTCAAATCAAAGCCGATGGTTCCAGTCAGCGCTGATTTTTCTCCGAGCTTCATCAGCATTGAATGCAATATCCCTGCTACACTGGTTTTGCCATTAGTGCCCGTCACACCTGTCATATGGAGAAGCTTGGAAGGATAGTCATAAAATTTTGTCGCTAACAAGCCAAGGGCCCGCGAAGTGCTTTCAACAATGACTACTGTTGCATTGTCGATGGTTAATGGTTTTTCTGCCACGATCACGGTAGCTCCTTGATCGGCTGCCTGCTGGGCAAAATTGTGGCCGTCCACTGTATAGCCCGCAATGCAGACAAACATCGAATCTGCTTTAATGTCACGGGAATCTATTGTCAAATGTTCGATCGTTTCCGGTAGCACACCTGTAATCTGCTTATATGGAATGGCCGTCAGTAACTCTTTGCTGTTCATGAAATTCCTCTCCTTACTGTTAAGAAACCAAGGGAGACAACACATATGCGTGTAGCAATGCTGCCGCCGCTTTTAATGAATCGGTATGGGTGCGTTCATATGAATGGGAAGCTTCAATTCCGGGACCAAACAACGCATGCTTAACATCATGTCCTGCGCTGATGGCAGCTGACGCGTCTGATCCATAATACGGATAGATATCGACTTTGTAATCGATGGCGTTATCTTGTGCCAACGCAATTAAATGGCGAGTCAACCCATAATGGTAAGGGCCGCTCGAGTCTTTTGCACAAATAGAAACCGTGTACTCATCCGACTCTTGGCCATCTCCAATAGCGCCCATGTCAACCGCAATATATTCTTGTGTTTCCACTGGGATGCTGGAATTGCCGCCGTAACCAATTTCTTCATTATTCGAAATGTAAAAATGAGTTGTATAAGGAAGCTCTTCTCCTGATTCACTGAAATGCTTCACGAGCTGAAGCAACAAAGCCGTGCTTGCTTTGTCATCCAAATGCCGTGATTTAATGTAGCCGGATGCGGTTGCTTCAAACCTTGGCTGGAATGAAACAAAATCCCCTACTTCAATCCCCAAGTTTTGAACCGCCTCTTTTGAAAAGGCTTTTTCGTCCAGGCGCACTTCCATATTGTCGGCATTGCGCTCAGCTGTTCCCGCATCTTTGTAGACATGAACTGTAGTCTGATGAAGCAGGATTGTTCCCGATACGGTGGAACCGTCGGCTTTATGTACAAGGCAATTTTCGCCTTCAATGGCATTAAATTTAAATCCACCGACCAACGACAGCTTTAAACGGCCGCTCGGTTTGATTTCTTTTACCATGGCACCAAGTGTATCGACATGTGCTGTTAGCAAACGATGTTGTTGTTGATTTTTCCCTTGGATGGTCGCAATTACTGCACCTTTGTGGGTTGTTGTATGTTCAACATTCCATTGTGCCAGTAAGCTGCGGATTCTTTTCATGACGTCCATGGTATAGCCGGACGGACTTGGAATTTCCACTATTTCTTTTAATAACTCGATCGTTTCGTCGTGATTCCATTGATAAGTCATTTATATCACTCCTCGGTCTTATAATCATATCAAAATCAAGGATGTTCGGACAGTCCTGTCTTATAGTATTATAGTATTTAGTTAAAGTCTTTTAATTCAGTTGAATCGCGTCCATGTAGAGTTCTTTCTATTTGGCCTTTTTTCTGCAGGCTTAAGGAAGATCGAAGCAGTTTCTCCGCTTAGCTTGCTCGCTAAAAATCAAAATGTAGAAAATTCGAGGTGTACAATGGATAGCAATGCAACCAATCGCAAAAGGAACCAGTTATTTATTCATTTATATGGCTTTTCAAGCATCCTGCATTTTTTGCTTAATCAATGGGTAGATATGAATTCAGCGATCATTTCTCCTTTTTTTGGCATGGCATCTTATGTAGTATTGCTAGCTTTTTTTTCCACCAAAATAAAGGAACGAGTTCTTCAACTTGCAATTCTGTTTGCCATGAATGTGCACGTTTTTATTTTAAACCTGGAATCCCTATCTTCTATTACACTCATCTTTTTTGTTGTGCCTATAATCGCTGCCGCCTTGTACAACGATACAAAACCAATTATCCTGCTGGGGATGGTCACTTCTTTCGAGTTTTTACTTCTCATTACTGTATTTGACCGTTTTACTGCAAGAGCTCCGCTGCCTTATATCCAATTGTCCATCATTGTCTTTTTTCTGGCCGTATTGTCGATCACTTTGCTTCATAGCATTTATTTCAGCCGTTACTGGAAACAATTAGAGCTGAAAAATGCATCGATGGAAAAAGCTTTGCTGTCGAAAGAAGGATATTTGCAGCTGTTTTTTGAAACTGCCAAAGATGCGATTGCAGTGTTTGATTCGAATAATAAGATTATTGCCGTCAATCCTGCGTTTGAAGAACTGTATGGCTGGACTTCTGAAGAATGCATTGGCAAATCGCTGCCGCTTTATCCAGATGATATGAAAGAAGATGCAGAGAGGCGAACATGGGAAGTCCAGCAAGGCAAAAGCTATTCTCTATTGGAAACAGTGGACGCCCGCAAAGATGGCACACGCTTTCATGCTCAAGTGACATTGTCGCCTATCTTCGACCAGTTCGGCAAAGTGATTGCTACGTCCATTATCTCACGGGACATGAGTTACCAGAAAGAATCAGAAAAAATGATGCTTCAGTCTGAAAAACTCAAGCTGGCTGGAGAAATTGCCGCAGGCGTTGCTCATGAAATCAGAAATCCCATGACCGTTATTTCCGGGTTCGTCCAAATCATGCACAATGATCCCAAACATCAGTTTCCAGAATATACGTCTTTGATTCAATCTGAAATGGAACGCATCAATTTAATCATTAGCGAGTTCTTAGTTTTGGCTAAACCTCAAGCTTCGGCATTGAAAAAGTTCAGCATACACAATGCACTGGATGATATTCTTCTGCTATTTGGCCCAGAGCTGAATTTACATGGCATCACGGTGAAAAAAGACTGGCTGGAAGATTTTTATGTGAATGGAGAAGAACACCATGTGAAGCAAGTTTTTATCAACTTACTAAAAAATGCGATAGAATCCATGGAAGAGCCTGGAGAGATTCGGATCCTGCTCAAAGCTGAACAGGATTCTATGTTGTCCATTAGCTTCAGCGATTCCGGAAATGGCATTTCCGAAAAAGATTTGGGTGAAATTTTCCAGCCTTTTTATACAACAAAAGCAACCGGCACAGGCCTTGGACTGATTATTTCTCAAAAGATTGTTCAAGAACACCAAGGGGACCTGATCATAACAAGCTCACTGGGAGTAGGAACGGTCGCCACCATCTTGCTGCCGGCAGAATAACTAAAAGACTGAAGGAGAAAAATCAGTGGATTTTTCTCCTTCAGTCTTTTTTACGCCATCTGTTTATAGCCTAGTTTTCTCTTTGCATTCAATTTCAATCATCATCGTCGTTGTCGTCATCATCGTCATCTGAGTCAACTTTCAGGATAGATCCGTCTTTTGCGTGAACTTCGACATCATGCTCCGTTCGGCCATCTCTAATTTCAATTTCGTAATAAGCAATGCCATCGTCATTTTCAAGTTCGAATTTTTCAACCGTTCCACTCACTACAGCTAATGCCGCTTCAATCGCTTTGTCAGAGCCGATCAGTCCCTCGCTTGGAGAAGACTTTACATTGTTTGAATTGTTGGCTGCAGATGGTGCGCTGCTAGGTGCAACTTTCGATTGTGACGAATCATCATCTCTATCCTTCTCACGTTTTTGCTCCAGCACTTCTCCAGTGTAAGCATCAAACTCAAAATCATATTCATACCCATCAAAATCGATATCGACTTCGTAATGAGCTCTTCTGTCATCATTGTCCAACTCGATATCGGTAATGCGGCCGTTTGCCAACTCTAATGCTTTTGCCGAAATTTCTTCAAAGCTGAGCATTTCTTCAGTTGCTGACGACTTTTGGACCTCGTTCGTTACTGTACCTGAAGTGGATGATGGATTTTCTGCGGGTGATTCTGAGTTTGCCAAGACAATCCCTCCAAATGCTAAAACCCCTGCTGCCACCGGAATGTAAATTAGTTTTTTCATGTAATTTCTCCTCCTCATTTGTTGTTACTCTTACAATAACCTCCTGTTCTGAGGAGAAGATTAAGGCTTTATGAGAATTTGATGAGAAATACATGAAACTGTTCTCAGAGTCAATCATCTTCGTCCCACTCCACCGACATGGTATCGCCGCGGATTGCGTGGATTTGAATGGTCGCTTCTTGGTCGGTCTCGTCGTTTTCAATTTCCACCAGATAGTAGCCGCCATCTGCCGTCTGCACAAACTCAGCTTCCTGTGCTTCTCCATTGAGTGTTTTTTTTGCCAGCACAATTGCTTCATCACGCGTAATGACTCGATCAGGTTCCGGCTCTGGTTCAGGTGCCGGCTCCTCAACAGGGGCTGGAGCTTCGACCGCCTCTTGGCTGATCCTCCGCACCTCACCAGTGGCTGCAGATAGAATGACCGTTGATTGTTGTGTTTCGCCTGTTACTTTGACATCATATTCGTTTCGTTCTTCGTTGTAGAGAACGTCGTCAATCGTCCCTGCAGCTTGCTCCAATGCAATTTCCTCTGCCTGCTGTTCAGTAACTTGTTTAGCCGCTTCTGTTTTTTCCATCAGCTCCATCGACTCCACTTGTCCATTTTGGCGATTGACAAGAGCCAAATAGCGCCCATCCGGCCGATTAAATTCGACTCTGTAATCATCTCCGGATTCTGTAGTTTGTTCTACTTCTCCCCCGTACAGGTTAACTACCGTTTCATTGGCTTGTTCTTCGGTCACTTGCGGGGAAGCACGTGGAAATAGCAGAAAAGCGAAGACTGCCACACCAAATAAGACTGTTGCTGACGCCATTAAAATCCATTTTCGCATCACAATCCCTCCTGATTTGAGTGTACATCCTCAACATTAAAATTCTCTGAGAAAATGATGGATACCGTAGTTCCTAATTGTTCAATGCTTTCTAGCTCAATTTCTACTTTCAGCGAGTCGGCCAATTGCTTTGCCAGTGCCAGGCCAAGACCAAACCCGCCTGTTTCGCGGCTCCGCGCTTTATCCACACGGTAAAAACGTTCAAAAACCAAAGGCACAGCGTCTTTCGGGATGCCAATTCCCGTATCCCGGATTTGAATAACGGTGTCCCCATTCTTTTTTGCCACCACTTCGATCTTGTCCGAACTGTATTTCCGAGCATTATCCAATAGGATATACAGCAATTGTTTGAACTTTGCAGTATCGGTAATAACCGGCAAGGATTTTTCAGTCGTGATCAACTTGAATTCACGATCATAAGATGTATTAAGCGCTGTGACAGTTTGCTCCAATAGCTCGAGTACATCTACTTTTGCCCACTCCACCCGGGATTCACTGCGGCGGGCAATATGCAGCAATTGCTCAATCAAAGCTTTCATGCGATCCGTTTCTGTACGGATCGCAGCCACACTTTCTTCTGCTATCTTTTCGTCCTGCATGCCTTGTCGCTGCAGGAGTTTGGCATAGCTGCCAATGACCGTCAATGGCGTCTTCAATTCATGGGATGCATTGGAAACAAACTCTTCTTGCTTGGAATAATTTTCTTCCAATAAGCCCATCATTTCATTGAATGTATTGCCCATCTGCGTTAGCTCGTCTTGAGATTCCCCTTCAATTGGCAGCTTTTCAAACTGGCCATTGCGCTGAATGCGCGTCATCGTCTTCGTTAAATTTGTAATTGGCAGGGTCACAATTTTCCCGAGCACAATACTGGAAATAATAACAGGAATCATGGCCAACAAAGTGCCTATCATCAAAACCAAACGCAATGTATTCAAATTATTGGTTGTTTCCCTCAGCGACTGGGCAACTGTCAATTCTGCCACTTGGCCGTCTGTCCAGATCACCGGCGCTTTGGCATAGGCAAAGCGTTCCCCTTCTACTTCCACCGTTCCAGACTGACCATCAAGTTCAGCAGGAAATGCCGCAGTGACCAACGGAGATTGGATAGGCGCTGGCTGCTCACCTTCCGGAAGAGTCACTTTCACAAGCCCGTTAACCGGCAAGTATGCGCGAAGCAAAATTCCTGGATCTGCCGCTTCAGTATCGTTGAGTTCCGCCACCAATGCATTTGTTTCAGCCTGCAGCTGCTCCACTTCTGTTGAATACGTCAATTGGCTGAATGAAAAATAAATAACAAAAGCCAGAATCAGCAAAATAACCAGCATCAGCAAGGCGGAAGAAATGTAAATTTTATTTTTTAGCTTCATCGCCTTGCTCCTTCATGACATAGCCGACGCCACGCACCGTCTGGATGTAAGTTGTACTTTCACCGGCATCCACTTTCCTGCGCAAATAGCGGATATAGACATCAATAACATTGGTATCTCCGTAGTAATCATAGCCCCACACAGCGTTCAGCACTTGCTCGCGGCTGAGTACCTGCTGTGGATTTTTTATCAAGTAAAGCAGCAGGTCGAACTCGCGCGGTGTCAGTTCAATCATGCGCCCGTTGCGTTTCACATCACGCGTGCTTTCGTTCATCTCCAACTCATGGAAACGGTGCAAAGCAGCATTTCCATTGCCATTCGACAGGCGCAGGCAAGCACGGATCCGCGCCAGCAGTTCTTCAATTTCAAACGGTTTGGTGACGTAGTCATTGGCTCCCAAATCCAAACCGGCCACTTTGTCTTTGACATCGTTTTTGGCCGTCAGCAAAATAACCGGAATCGCCGCATCTGCCGAACGGATGCGTTTTAATACATCAAGGCCGTGGATTTCCGGCAGCATCAAATCGAGCAGCACCAAATCCCAGTCCTGCTCGCGAAATTGAATCAACCCTTCCGATCCCGTGTAGGCGACGCCAATTTCATATCCTTCAAATTTCAATTCCAGTTCCAATACACGTGCAATGCTTTTTTCATCTTCCACTATCAAAATGCGTTCCGCCATCCCCATCACCTCTTCTGTTTATCATAGCAGGAGTAAAATAAAAAAAGCGACCCGCAGGCCGCTTATTTCAATACCGTTTTAATCCATTTTGCTCTGTTTTTATAAGGCGGGAACACGATGTTCACTGAAAACTTCGTTGATTTCTTCAAAATCGATTTGGCGTGTGTAAACGTTTCAAAGCTGGCTTTGCCGTGATAAGAGTTCATGCCTGACGTGCCGACTCCGCCAAACGGCAAGTAAGAACTGCCAACGTGGGAAACCGTATCGTTGATGCATCCGCCGCCAAATGGCAATTGATCCAGGAAGAATCGGACAGCACGGTCATTTTCCGAAAATAAATAAGCGGATAGCGGTTTCGGCAACTTGCGGATTTGGCGCAGCAAAAGCGGCAAATCTGTATAGCTGATGATTGGCAAAATCGGACCGAAAATTTCATCTTCCATTGAAGGGCTGTCCCAAGTGATGTTATCCAAAATCACAGGTTCAATATAGCGGTCATTGCGATCTACTTTGCCGCCGTAAATAATATGGCTGGATTCTTTCTGTACAATCTCTGCCAAGCGGTCAAAATGCTGATGATTGACGATACGTCCGTAGTCTGGACTCTTTTGTGCATCTTTGCCATAAAACTCTTGTATCGTTTTCGTCAGCTTTTTCAGGAATTCGTCTTTGACCGATTCATGCACACAAATATAATCAGGAGCTACACACGTTTGACCGGTGTTGACCAGCTTTCCCCAGGCAATGCGTTTTGCTGCCAGATCCAGATTTGCTGTTTGATCCACAATTGCCGGGCTTTTTCCGCCAAGTTCCAATGTAATTGGCGTCAATCGTTCAGATGCTGCTTTCATGATGACTTTTCCGACATTGACGCTGCCTGTGAAGAAAATATAATCAAACGAAGCATGAATCAACGCTGTGACTTCTTCCCGTTCGCCTTCTACTACACGAATGTAATAGGCAGGAAATGCTTCTTCGATGATTGTCCGAATTGCTTTTGCCACATTCGGCGTCGCTTCAGAAGGCTTAACTACTGCACAGTTTCCACCGACAATTGCACCAATCAACGGTTCCATCACCAATTGGAATGGATAATTGAATGGGCCAATGACCAGAACAGAGCCATACGGTTCACGGAGGATAAAGCTTTTAGACGGCTGAAGGTGGATCGGCGTTTTTACTTGCTCTGGCTTCATCCATTCTTCCAGATTTTTGGCCATGTTGCCAATGCTGTCGAGCACAAAGCCAACCTCTGTGGCGTAAGCTTCAAACTCGCTTTTGCCTAGATCTTTCTTCAAAGCGTCAATCACTTCTGATTTGTGGGATTGAATCACACTTTTTAATTGAAGCAATTGCTCAATCCGAAAAGCAGCGGGCTTCGTATCACCTGTATAAAAATAAGTTCGCTGTTCTTCTATCATGTTTTCTACATCGTATGCTGTAAAATTCACAGTCCAACCTCCTTCAAGTTTCTAAATTATACCAACTACCGCATGGAATTCAAAAAGGAATGCTTATTCAGCTAACAAGTGATCAATATACCGTTGAATGACCAGTCCTTCATCAAAATTGACCAATAAAGTTGATTGATTTTCCATCTCCTCAAAAAGTGAAGGAACCTCTTCAAATTCAGCGATCAATTGGCGGTCTTCGCCTTTTCTTGATTCGTAGAGATCGGACCAGTTTTCCAGCGTCAACACGCCTTCTTCGCCGTAAACTTTAAACTGCAGCAATTCTTTTTGGCCAATGCCACTGATTCCAGTCAGCAAGAACGGAATTTGCTGAGCGGTATAGCCGTGGGCAATCAAACCAGTTTCGCATTTGTCTGCTTGTTCCGGATACGTAATGTGATGGGAAGTAAATGACAGTTCGCCGAAGAGCCGGTTCATCAACTGGAAATAATGGGGGAACACTTCCCGGACAAACCCGCCTTGACTCTTAGAACCGATCCATGGGTTTTGCTGCCACAATCTCGGCCAGTCCGGGAAAAAGGTTTGCAGTTCAATCCGGACTACTTTTCCAATGTCGCCGCCCTTGATGCGCTTGGCCATTTCGCGGACTGCTGGCTTGTACATTAGCGGAAAGTGCATAGCTGTCCGGACACGGTTGTTTTGAACCGAAGCTGTCATCAGTTCGCCGGCTTCGACATTATGTGCCAATGGCTTTTCACACAGGATGTTGATTCCGGCACTGGCCGCCAGTTCTGCGATTTCGGCATGAAATGCAGGCGGCGTTGCTATGTAAACCCAGTTAATGTCCGAATGCAGCACTTCTTCTACAGATTTAGCCATTGGGAGGCCATACGCTTCGCTGATTTCTGTAAGACGTTTTGTTTGCTGGTCGTAGACTATCTTTATTTCTACATGGCTTTCCTGCTGAATTTGTTTAATGATCCGTTCTCCAACAATGCCGGCTCCAATAATGCCAATTGAAATCATAAAATCTCCCCTTGTAAACGCCTTTCGGCTTTTTTTGCTATTTGTTTATTAGTGTAACCTGTAAGGGTATAGAATAGTCAAACAATAGCATTACACCCTTAAGGAGGAAATAACATGAATGAAGAAAAAAATTGGTGGGAACCGATCTTTACTGGCCAACTGGAAATCGGTGTCAATAAAGAAAAGCTGGAAAGCACGACCGAAGAATCGTTCTTATATTACGAAGAAGCAGCACCCACAGAGTCAGCCCTTTAATTGCTGAAACTTGCCTATCGGCTTTGCTTACGTACATAAAAACGCCTTGTTCAACTTTTACGATTGAAAAAGGCGTTTTGTTATGCAGATTTTCAGAGAGATTCAAAATTTGCAGTCAGCGGTCTGATTGCCAAAGAGTCTATTTGTTCCTATACTGATGAAGAAATGAAAGCGGGGATCCTTATGAAATTAAAACTAATGCTAGCGGCTTTACTGTTCCTGGCCGGCTGCAGCATGCTGGAATCGACTGATACGTCCGGTACGACCAACCGCATTGGTGTGGAAGTGACACAAGTCATCGACGGCGATACCATTAAAATCATCTACGAAGGCGAAGAAGTGACCGTTCGGTACTTGCTGATGGATACGCCGGAAACCAATCACCCGCGACTTGGCGAGCAGCCTCTTGGCAAAGAAGCGACCGAAGCCAACAAACGGCTGATCGAATCCGGTGACGTATCAATTGAATTTGACGTTGGCGACCGCTTTGATGATTATGACCGGCTGCTGGCTTATATTTACGTTGATGGCGAAAGCGTTCAAGAACAGCTGCTCGAGTCTGGTCTGGCCAGAGTCGCCTACGTATTCCCTCCAAACACCCGCTACCTCGATGACTTTGAGCAAGCGGAACAAATCGCAAAAGACGATGAAACTGGCGTGTGGCAATACGAAAACTATTCAACTGACCGAGGCTTTAATGCGGATGCCTATGGACAGGAAGAAACCACTACTTTCAATGAAGAACAGACCAATGGCGACTGCGATATCAAAGGCAACATCAACCGCAGCGGCAACAAAATCTACCACCTGCCAAGCGACTCTTCGTATGAACAGACCAATCCCGAAGAATGGTTTTGTTCGGAGCAGGACGCACAAGATGCTGGATTTCGAGGCGTTGGGCAATAAAGACTGGTATATAGTGTTTTTACTCTGTAAAGAGCCTAGCTTTTCTACGATGAAGTAGAAAAGCCAGGCTCTTTTATTTCTAACTTATTTTGAGGATAAAAAATTTAAAGCAGCTTTCAAAAAACGAAAAACTGAATGAGTATTTTTAAAAATAACAATTCACAAAGCTACTTCATAAATCCGCTCTATTTAATCATAGTCAAATATCAGGATTTTTAATCTGTTTCCGTTGCTCCCAGTTTTTTTCTTTGGGTCCTGCTTTCCAGAAAAGCGGAGCATCTTTCGGTAACTTTCCGAAAATAAAGCCCGCAAAAGGTATAAACCGATGGAACGCCCAGATGAAAAAGTAACAGAATACAACTGCAAGTCCAAACTGAAGCCATATCATGATATGCCAGGAGAGTCCTGTTTCCTTTGTTGGGAAGAATAACATCACGTAATACAGGATAAATGGATGCACCAAATAATAACCAAACGAATAAGAAGCTACATATTTAAGCTTGGCAGTAGTCTTCCCACCAAAGAACGCAGCAAATTTTTCGGAAATATAAAAGAAGAAAAGTGCACCTACAGTCAAATAGATAATCCCAATAAGGCGATAATATTCTATAGGTATGTCAACCCGCTCACCGAACAAATTCCGGTAATGTATGGATACAAAAATTATGCCACAGAAAAGCGAGACAGCACCGGCCAGCGCAATTTTTCGATTGGTTATTTTAGCGGATACGGTTTCATAGTGAAGGCCAATCCATGCACCTAATGAAAATGCCGCAAAATAGTTCAAGAAAAAGTGCGTTGATGTTAAGCGGTACTCCATATTTAATGTGAAAAAGATAAATTCAATCAAAAAGCCAATGAGCCACAAGTATTTCCGCAGAAATTTCGAATAACGCACTATGACTAGAATGAGTGGAAATATAAGATAAAATTGCACAATCAGATAGATGAACCAAAGCTGATAATGACTTTCACCGTTTAGCAGCCTATGCCACGCTTCCTCAAGAACAAAAGTTCTGGCACCTAGATGGACATTGAAAAATTCATAAAAAATAGACCAGATGATGTAAGGAATAATAATATACGTTACCCGTTTTTTAAAATAGGACTTAAAAACATCTTTTGTTAATACACGTGTCCGATAGTTGTAGAAAAACACAATGCCGACCAACATAACAAACAGTGACGACTCCACACGGATTATTCGGTTAATGAAGTGATAAAATTGATGTTGATATGTGAAAGGTTCAAACAAGTGAAAAATTTGAGCGGTAGTATGTACGAGAACTACCATCACCATTGCCATAATACGAATATAATATATAGAATTAATTTCACGATTCAGTGCAACCCAACTCCTTACTGTTAACATTCGATTTAATGTTAACTTGCGTTTATTAAATCTCCATATCCTTCTAGTTGAAAGTTGGGATTTTATCATTTTATTATTGATTTAACTTTTAACAGTTAGCATACTTTTAAAATTGTTATGATTATTTACTATCTTCCTCAGAGAAACAGCTTAGATTTATAAATTCTTCTATCCGTTATTGTACTATATTTTCCTTAGTATTTGTTACGGATTCTAAATAACCTAAAAATCAGAACAAAAATGAACCAACTCAAATTTCAAGTTGGCTCATTTTATTAGTCAAGAATCGCAGATCCCATCCTCTTTCTACCATATTCTCAACAAACAAGGCAGAAACAACAATCATAAAAACTTTTCAACTTTTTTCAAAAAGCTATTGTAGTGCTCGTCTCAAACGTATATACTAAATAATGTCGAAGTACTGTAAGCGTCATTACATAAACGTTTACCACGATTCCTTAGCTCAGCTGGGAGAGCGCTACCTTGACAGGGTAGAGGTCGCTGGTTCGAGCCCAGTAGGAATCATATAAAAGCAACCGCGTAGCCTTTGGGCTGTGCGGTTTTTCTTTTGCGATAGACTTGGCAGTTTCTAATCAACAATCACAATTGAAATGACTTCATCCATCGGCAGCCTGTGGTTCGCCAATTGATCTCCATAAATCAGCATCCGGCTTGTCGCATCGATTCCTTTAATCACCCCTCTGTTTGTATAGATCACCCCGGCCTTCCAGCTGTGGATAATGACGTTGCATTGGCGTTTGAGTGCAATGTCCATTTCTTCCTGTATCAACTCCAGATCGAATTCATTTAGATCGGGTTTTGGCACCCATTCGTCTTTTTCATACCATGCCCGGATCAACTCAACATGCTCTGGCAACATTAACGCTGTCCACTTAATGCGCCCACGGTCTTTGATGTCTCCTACTGTTTTCAAGTATTTATTGCGCTTCATTGGGCCACCTCCTTATTCTTTATTATGTCCGCCAATCAATTTTGTTCTTGCAATGGCCGTTCCTGCCGCAGTACCCGAGATTCCCCGGTAAATCGCCGAGTAGCCATATCGTTTTCGGATCCTGTCCATCGCTTCTCCAAGGCTTCTGTTTTCAAATTTTTTCTCATCGAAAAGGCTTAGCTGCATTGTTGATTCTTCTTCTAGGTTGCTAATCGCCAGTGAAATCTGCCGAATGGGTTTGTACTGAAAATTCTCCCTGAAAATCTGCAAGCAAACCTGGTACATCTTTAAAGTGTCGTTTGTTGCTTCGTCAATAGAGCGTGAGCGTGAAAATCCTCCGCCAAAAGCGGTCTTGCTGTAAACCATGCTCAAATGGATGGTTCGCCCTGCACGGCGGGCTTGCCGCGTTCGCATAGCGACATCTTCGCACATTTCCAGGATAATCGTCATGATGTCTTTTTCTTCTATGTAATCCCGATACAAAATTTGTCCTTTCCCGTAACTGATCTGGCCTTCGATTAAAGGCGATCCCATATCTGATAAATCGATGCCATTGGCATGCTGATGGAGCTGGTTTCCCATAATGCCAAACTGTTCTTCCAGGAGGGCAACGTCTGTGCACGCCAAATCGCCAACAGAATAGATGCCCATACTGTTCAAGGTTTTTTCTGTCCGGTGCCCAATTCCCCACATTTTACTCAACGGTCTTACTGGCCACAACTTCATGGCAATGTCCGTGTGAGTCCAATAGGCGAAACCTTTTTCTTTCGCTTCCAAATCCAGTGCCAATTTGGCCATCAGCATATTTGGCCCTCCCCCAACTGCAGAAGGCAATTTGAAATCATCCAGAATTTCCTGCTGGATGCGGTGCATGGTGGAGGTCGGCGGACCCCATAGCTTTTCAGTTCCGGTCAACTCGATAAAACTCTCGTCTACACTGTAGATATGAATCGATTCTTTCGGCACATAAGTCCCCAACAATTCGGTGATGGCCATGGACTTTTGCAAGTACAGTTTCATTTTTGGCTCGATCAGCAAAATATCGGGATGATCCGGAATTTCAAAAAGCCGGGTGCCGGTTTTCACACCAAACCGCTCCTTCATCATCGGCGATGCCGCTAAAACAACACTCCCTTTCCGCTCCTGATTTCCAACTACCGCGAGGCAGACTTCGAGCGGATCCAAACCCAGCTCAACGGCGGAAACGCTGGCATAAAAGCCGCACATATCAATACAAAATATATAACGTTCTGGCAATTCAAAAGCCATTACAATTACCACCTCTCGAAAGGGAACGTTTGTTCTTATTCTATACCACGAATATCACGACGACAATCCCTTTTACGAAAATATAAATTTGGTATATAGCAAGTGCGAATTCCTATAGAAAGGTTTTCCAACAATCGTTCTTTTTGTTAAGCGGACACAACAGCCGATTCGTCAAATTTTCTAACTACTTTACATTTGGCCCGAGGCATTATATGATTAGCCAAGTAAAAGATTTGGCATCGATCGTTCTTAGGAGATTGTCGAAATCAATAGGAACCATTGGGTGCCAAACCCACTGCAAGCTTTAGGAACAAAGTTTGCTTTGAAAAAGTCATCGCCTTCGGGTGATGACTTTTTTCGTTGTTCCTGGTAAAGATAATGAAACAATAAAACCGGCCGGAGCATACGCCCCGACCGGTTTTGTGTTTTACTAAGCTTCTGCTGTTTTCGCAGGTTTTTTATCGCGTGCTATCCATTGAAGTCCGAATAAGATGACAAATGAAATGGCACCAATTGTATCAGACAATCCTTCTGGATAAATCAACGCCAATCCAGTTGCAAAGGTAATAATGCGTTCGAACCAGTTAAGCTTCCGGTACCAATACCCGATCAGCCCTGCTCCAATTGCAACCATTCCTGTTAGAGCTGTAATCAATACCCAAATCAATTCAGGCCAAGTAGTATCGATCATTAGGAGCGATGGAGACAATACGAACATATAAGGAATAATAAACGCGGCGGCTGCTAATTTGGCTGCAGTAAATCCAGTCCGTATCGGCTCTCCGCCTGAGATGCCTGATGCTGCAAATGCTGCAAGCGCAACAGGTGGTGTAATGTCTGCGATAATCCCGAAGTAGAAAACAAATAGGTGGGCAGACAAAGCGACCACAAGCGGCACGGCTGCTCCAACCGGCTCATCCAGCATCAATAGCGTGATAATGGCTGGCGCCGCTATCGTAGAGGTGATGACATAGTTGGCAGTCGTTGGCGATCCCATACCTAAAACAATTGCTGCAAGCATTGTGAAGAATAACGTTAACAGGATATTTCCTCCTGAAGCTGAAACCAATCCGTTTGCCAAACTCAATCCGAGTCCGGTCTTTACAACTACCCCAACGATAATCCCCGCTGCTGCCGTTGCAGCTGCGACAGCTAAAGCCGTGCGAGCACCGTCAACAAGCGCCATAATGATATCTTTGAAATTCAAACGCGTTTCTTTATTGAAAGCACTGACGAAAATCGTCAACAGGATTCCGTAAAGTGCTGCCTGCATAGTCGGAATGCCGATTAAAAGGAAGACAATAATCGCCACAATCGGCAACAGAAGATAAATCTTTTTCAAAACTTCCTTCCGATCTGGCATTTCCTCTGGTGAAAGACCTTTCAACCCAATCCGTTTTGCTTCGAAATGAGTCATAATCCAAACACCTGTGAAATACAAAAGAGCTGGTATTGTAGCTGCTTTTGCAATTTCCCAATAAGTGACTCCCCCGATAAACTCAACCATCAGGAAAGCTGCGGCACCCATAATCGGCGGCATTAACTGTCCGCCTGTTGATGCTGCGGCTTCTACCCCACCGGCAAACTCTTTCTTATATCCAAGCTTTTTCATCATCGGAATCGTATACGAACCCGATGTTACAACATTGGCAACCGAACTTCCCGAAATAGTCCCTTGCAGGGCGCTTGAGAAAATCGCTACTTTTGCTGGTCCTCCTGTCAAATTCCCGGCCAGTGAGACGGCCAAGTCATTAAAATACTGCCCGACTCCTGTTTTCACCAGGAAGGATCCGAATAGTAGGAAGGTAAAAATGAAAGTTGCGGATACGCCAATTGGCGTTCCCAGTATCCCATCGGTAGTGTAGAACATCAGTTGAACAATCGAATCCAAATCCTGGCCTCTGTGACGTAAAAAGCCTGGGAAATAAGGACCGAAAAAGGCATATACTAAAAACAGACTGGCAATAACCGTAATCGGCATGCCCACTGCCCGACGCGTCGCTTCAAGCGTTAGCAGGATCGCTAAAATTCCGACAATCAAATCCAATTCGGTAACCCGTCCGAGACGGAATACCAGATCATCGTACATGATTGGCCAATAGGCAGCTACGCCAACTGACAGCAAAGCTAGAATATAGTCGTACCACGCCACTTTATGGCGAATCCCTTTGCGCTTTCTGGCAGGGAATAATATGAAAATTAAAGATAGGGCAAAGCCTAAGTGAATCGACCGCTGAATATAGGCAGTGTACTGACCAAAAATAGCGGTATAAAGTTGAAATAAGGAAAATGCCAATAAACCGAAAAAGACAACGTGCTTAATCATTCCACTTAAATCCCGCGTATTGGATTCAGGGTCATACTTTTGTAAAACTTCCTTTTGCTTTTCCGCTGAGATGTAAGATTCATCTTCCGGCGGCAACTTGTGCTGGTTGCGTTCTTCTGGCGGCAACTTATCGCTCATCAATTCTCACTCCTTCTCTTAGTTGAAACAAGGATAAGCGCTCTACCCTAAAAGTATAAGACTTACCTCTTTCAAGCGTTTTTTTCAAATCCATCTCATGTCCCTTTGTAATGAAAGACAACCCTGCATCAACATCTCCCACAAACAGACGAAACTCAGGAATTTCCCTGGTCATATTTTTAATAAAGTATTTCCCGTCTTTTTCGACAAAGGTCTCGCCTTCTCCTGCATTTGAAGGCATGCCAATGTTGAAATCTTCGTATTCGAGTTCTGTCATCATCAAAACATTATTTTCCACTACTTTATAGCTCTCAATAACTTCTGACAGATGAATCGAATGTGTATACTGGATTTGGAAAAATGGGCTTTCTACCGGTACATAAGCTGCTGTCTTTTCAGTCTTATTATCGATAAACACATAATACTTATGGAGAGGGAAGAATGCGATTAAGGAGCCGATTAAGATAGGGGCAATCAATAGTGGAAGAACAAGCTGTATCCGGAGTCTCCGCATATGTTTCTCCTCCATCTGAAAACAAATAACTGACGGCAGAGCTTGCGCTTTACCGTCAGTTAATCGCTCATTCAATTAATTTACTTCGTCAAAATATGCTTGCGCTCCTGGATGAACATCGATTCCGATTCCGTCAAGAGCCGTTTCAGCCTGGATAAATTCAGCTTTTGCATGTTGAATTTGATCTGTGTTTTCGTAGATCGCTTTCGTAATGTCATAGACAAGATCTTCTGAAAGGTCATTCTGAACTACCAGCATCGCCAAAACAGAAACGGTTGGAACTTCTTCAGTCAATCCGTATATGCCCGATGGTACAGTATCATGCGCATAGTATGGATATTTTTCAATCAGTTCGTCAGCTTTGTCCTGTTCTACAGGTACAATGACAACGTCTGAAGTTGCTCCAAGACTTTCAACTGCGCCTGTTGGAGTTCCTGCAGTGATGAATGCCGCGTCAATTTGACCTGACTGCAAGCTTTCCTGAGACTCACCAAAGTCAAGGTTTTGCGCATCAATGTCGTCCATCGTCATGCCATGAATTTCCAATAATTGTTCCGCATTAATATAAGTTCCGGATCCAGGGGCACCAACAGAGATGCTTTTGCCTGCCAAATCTTCGTATGAAGCAATTCCAGAACTTGCAGTGGTAACCAATTGGATCGTTTCTGGGTAAAGTGCACCAATGGCCGAAACCGTATCGATGACTTCGCCTTCGAACATGTTCGTTCCTTCAGCAGCGTAAAATGCTGTATCCGTTTGGACAAATGCAATTTGTGCCGCTCCATCAGCAAGTGCCGTCATGTTCGCAGCAGATGCCTGTGAAACTTCAGCCGTCGTATCCAAACCGGTTTCGTTTTCAACGATTGTGGCCATTGCGCCGCCCAGTGGATAGTAAGTTCCTGTTGTGCCGCCTGTCAGGATGCTTAGGAATTCAGGATCCGCTGCCCCGCCGCCTTCGCCTTCCGGTTCTGTAGCTGCGTCATCTCCGCAACCTGCTAAAAATACAGATCCTGCAAGAGTTACTGCAGCAAATAAACCAAATTTCTTGTTTAACATAAGGTGACCTCCCTTTTCTATCGTGTTTTATGTTCCAATTTAATAATAGCATGTCTTTCTTACTAGTTTCAACGACTTTCAAAAATACAACCGCTTACAGCGGGAACATTTAGAAAACTCTTTACGTTTCAGCACCCTCTACATGGGTTTCAGGTGCTGTATCTTCTGGGGCCAAATCTTCGAATGTTTTTCCCTGCTCTTCGAGATCACGGGTCCTATGGGCGATGCGCGCTGATGCACATGCAGCGATACTTGCCACCAAATCATCCAGGAATGTGTGAACCTGACCGCCGTATTTTGTATCGAGCTTGTGGATGATTCCGGTTTTGTTTTTATCCAAATGCCCGAATGTTGTAACGGCGATGCTGCCGTAAGTTAAAACTGCACCCAAGCCGATCATTTCATCAACGCCAAACAACCCTTCATCCGATCCGACAATCTGTTGCAGCGGACGCGACAGTTTCCCTTGCTCCGCCAATTCATCCAATTCGATGCCGACCAACAAGGCGTGCTGCATTTCGCGCTTACGCAAAACACTTTCAACTGATTCCATGCAATGTTCAATTTTAAGGCCTTCATTAAATGGCAGCTGCATATCCAAAACAATTTTGGCTATGTCTTCATTGGTAACGCCTCTGCGTTCTAATGCTTCATGCGTTGCTTTTGTCACGTCGTCTGAATGAACTCGAAATCTTGCACCGTCCATGTAAAAAACCCCTTTCGCCTTAATAAGTTGGTGTTCTTTCCCATTATACCTTGGACATTCAGTATGGTACAATTTTCTTACAAACCCTTAAAGGAGGACTCTAAATGACGACTGGAAAGGTAGAAGATTTATCCATCTACAGCAAGGAACTCCAAGAAGACATGCAATTGCTCGTCTATCTTCCTTCCAATTTCTCGCCTCTTTATAAATACACCCTGGTCATTGCTTCTGACGGCAAGGACTATTTTCAATTGGGGCGTATTCCCCGTGTTGTGGATGAATTATTGGGAAGTCAAGAAATTGAAAACATTATCGTGGTCGGCGTACCTTATAAAAGCGTCGCAGACCGAAACAAAAAATACGAACCTACCGGTGAACAGCATGGTGCTTACCTGCGCTTTCTGGCACATGAACTGGTACCGTTTCTTGACGAAAAATATCCTACCTACCAAGTTGGGATGGGACGTGCATTAATTGGCGATTCGCTGGCCGCGACCGTATCACTCATGGCAGCATTAAAATATCCGAACATATTCGGGCGCGTTATTTTGCAATCGCCAAAGGTTGGGAAAGAAATGATGACAGCAGTTGAAACTTTCCAATCGGCTAATTCCTTTACCGTTTACCATGTGATTGGAAAAGAAGAAACAGCCGTCAAACTTGGCAATGGCACTACCGAAGATTTTGTCGAACCAAATCGGCAATTAAATAATTTAATGAAAAATAAAGGGTTTTCGATCTTTTATGAAGAATTTGAAGGAGACCATACTTGGAAGCACTGGCAGCCTGATTTGAGGCGTGCGCTTATTCAGAACTTTGGCATGTAGCTGAGTGCCGCTCCAAGACAAAGCAACAGTATGAATGGTTATTACAGACAAGGAGGTCATTAAGATGAAATATGGAGTCGCAGCTTTTCCTTCAAAAAAATTGCAGGATCTTGCCAATTCGTACCGAAAACGATATGATCCGCATTATGAATTAATTACTCCTCACATGACGCTAAAAGAACCGTTTGAGGCCGATGCATCAACCATTAAGGACGTTGCAGCAGAAATGCAGAACATCGCCAAACGGCAAAAGCCGTTCAAACTGCATGCTACGCGTGTCAGTACATTTTCGCCGGTTACCAATACCTTGTATTTTAAAGTGGAGCCAAATGCGGCAATTGCGGCGTTGCACGAAGATCTTCATTCCGACTTTTTTGGAGGCATGCCCAAGCATTCTTTCGTTCCGCATATCACAATCGGGCAAAAGTTTTCCGATACCGAGCACGCCGATGTTTATGCACAACTGAAGATGGCTGGTATTGACCACGAAGAAGTGATCGATCGCATGCACCTGCTTTATCAGTTAGAAGATGGTTCATGGACAGTTTACGAGACATTCAGATTAACTGGAGATGATCAATAAGTGCTAAAAGTAAAAATTGCTGAAATCCAAATGGAAAAAGAACAGGCTTTTGATATCCGCAGAAAAGTTTTTGTGGATGAACAACATGTTCCCATTCATATTGAAATGGATGAGTACGATGATACCGCGATTCATTTTATCGGCTATCAACTGGAGCAGCCGATTGCGGCAGGACGCATTCGTGAAGTGGAGTCAGGTCTGGGGAAAGTTGAGCGCGTGTGCGTACTTTCCGAATACCGCGGCCAGCATATAGGCGTTCTGATGATGAACGAGATGGAAGAGTATGCACGGACAAACGGCCTTTTCAGACTCAAATTAAATGCCCAAACCCATGCACTCCCCTTCTATGAAAAATTGGGCTATGACATCACATCCGATGAATTTATGGATGCTGGCATTCCCCACAAATCGATGGAAAAAGTCATTACTTAATTTATCAATAACAAAAAACGCAGATTGGCCAGTGACTCGGCCAATCTGCGTTTTTCTGTAGGTTTTATAAAATATGGAACCCGCTGTCTACATGGATGGTTTCTCCTGTAATCCCGCGTGACATGTCGCTGAATAGGAACGCGGCGGTATCGCCCACTTCTTCAGGTGTCGTGTTGCGGCGAAGCGGTGCTTTTTCTTCGATTTCGTGAAGGATCGAATTGAAATCGCTGACCCCTTTTGAGGACAAGGTACGAATTGGGCCTGAAGAAATGGCGTTGACACGGATGCCATGTCGTCCAAGATCAGCCGCTAAATAACGGACGGACATTTCTAGGGAAGCTTTGGCAACTCCCATGACATTGTAGTTCGGCATAACACGTTCGCCGCCAATATACGTTAATGCGACGATGCTTCCGCCTTCTGCCATTAAGGGCTTGGCGTTTTTCGCGATGCTCGTCAAAGAATAGGCGCTGATGTTATGCGCCAATAGGAAACCATCTCGTGATGTATCCGAAAAGTCGCCGGACAACTCTTCGCCTTTAGCAAACGCGATGCAGTGTGCCAATCCGTGGATCGTTCCCACCTGTTCTTTAATAGCGGTAAAGCATTCCGCGACTGCTTCGTCGTTGGTCACGTCACAAGGCAAAATTAGTTCATGGCTGCCGTCAAGCGTTGCCACCAAGTCCCGAACTGATTTTTCAAAGCGTTCTCCTGCATACGTAAAAATCAGATTGGCTCCCGATTGGTCTAAAGAGCGTGCGATTCCCCAAGCGATGCTGCGTTTGTTGGCTACTCCCATAATGACAAAAGTCTTTCCTTTTAATGATATTGACATGTCCATTCCTCCTGCGTCTGTTATTATTACCTGGTACTAATAATACCTCACAAAAAAGAAAAGTGCAATTCGCACTTTTCTAGAGTCGGCTAAGAAACGTAGTGGCTAAGCCTAAATAAATGACGATTGAAATGATATCATTCAAAGTGGTAATAAAGGGCCCAGATGCCACGGCTGGATCAATTTTCATGCGGTGAATCAATAACGGAATAAATGACCCCGCCAAGGTTGCCACAAAAATAGAGCTCATCACGGCTGTTCCAACGAGCATGCCGATCAGCAATTCATCTTTCCAAAAATAAACGAGTCCAACAACGACAATACCACACACTACACCGGTAATCAGTCCTGTACCCGCTTCACGGAACAACAGCTTCATTTTGCTTTGTTCTTCAATGTCGCCGGTCGCAATGCCTCGTACAGCAACAGCAAGTGCCTGTGTTCCACTGTTCCCGGCCATTCCGGCAATCAGTGGAATAAAGACCGCCAACAACGCGACTTCATCCAATGTCGCTTCAAACATGCCCATTAAGTTCGCTGTCAGCATTCCAAGAAATGTCAGCAACAGCAGCCAGGGCAGGCGTTTTTTTGCAGCCGTCAACGGTCCTTTGTCAAAGGTATCCATATCGGAAACGGCGGCCAGTTTGGAGTAATCGTCCGACGCTTCTTCTTCGAGGACGTCAATGATATCATCGACTGTGATGATTCCAAGAAGATGATTTTGAAAATCGACAACCGGCAAAGCCAGGAAATCATAATCCTTGATCATCCGGGCCACTTCTTCTTGGTCTTCACTGACAGAAACGCTGACGACCCGTTCATTCATGATCGAACTGATGAGCGTATCTTCTTCAGCCAGGATCAAATCTCTTAACGTCACAATGCCCGACAATTTTTTATCATCATCAATGACAAACACATAATAGATGGTTTCAGCATTTGGTGCTGCATTCCGCAAAATGTTCATGGCCGAACGGACCGTAGAATTTTTTGGTATGGCCACAAACTCGGTGGTCATGATGGAACCCGCTGTATACTCTTCGTAATGCAGCAAGTCCTTGATTTGCTGCGCCGATTCCTTGTCCATAATCGTCAGGTAGCTGGCGACCTGTTCTTTATTCAATTCGTTTAAGACATCTACCGCGTCATCCGTGTACATATAAGACAACAAATCAGAAGCATAACGGGCGTCCATCTCGTGAAATAAATCTTCGTATTCATCATCATCCAAATCAATAGCTTCAAAAATATCCGCCATCTCTTTAGGAGAGAGATACTGATACAACAATTGCCTAGTTGCGGAATCCGCCTTTTCATAAAAACTTGCCTGGTCGTATGGATGATGCGATAAAAACTCATCGCGGAATTCTTTAACATCTCCGCGGATCAGCAATTCAGTAAATAACGCGTCGTTTAATTCTTCATCACGTACTACTTTTTCTTCCACCATGTATACTCCCTCCTTCCGAAGATTGTCTTTGCTTGCTATAGTATTCTATACGCTACACCATAGGTATGTATAGTAAATTTTAAAACAAAGAAGGTGCCCAATATGAAATACGACATTATCGGTGACATTCACGGCTGCTACCAAGAACTTTTGCAGCTCATCGAGCAACTCGGCTATCAAAAACAAGGAGCTTTGTTTGTGCATCCGGAAAAACGGCGACTGGCGTTTGTCGGCGATGCGATTGACCGTGGCCCACAGTCGCTTGATGTGCTGAGGTTGCTGTTTGCGCTGCAGGATGACGACATGCTTTATTATTCACCTGGCAATCATTGCAATAAACTTTTTCGTTTTTTTAAAGGCCATGATGTTCAACTCGCCCACGGCCTCGAAGTTACGGTAGCGGAATGGCAGCAACTGCCTGAACCGGAAAAAAAGCAATTCCGGAAACGCTATATTCATTTTTACGAACAACTTCCACATTACCAACAGCTGGAAAACGACTTGATTATTGCACATGCCGGATTAAAAGCTGAGATGATTGGAAAGCCGCTCAGCAAAGGCATCGCGATTTTTGTGTTGTATGGCGACATCACCGGAAGGTTCCATGCCGACGGCCGTCCTGTCCGGCGTGACTGGGCTAAATCCTATAGAGGGAGCAAATGGGTGGTCTATGGACACACGCCAACTATACAGCCTTATTTTATTAACAACACCGTCAATATTGATACCGGCTGCGTATTTGGAGGCACATTAACCGCTTTCCGCTATCCCGAAAAAGAAATTGTTTCGGTACCTTCCCAGCAGCCTTATCAACCAGAACGTTTTCACCTCTTCACCTAAATTAATGACTGCATGTCCTGATTCAGCACAGAACTGAAAAAAAGCTGATCTCCCGAAATCGGATGAACCAATTCCAACTCCGTACAGTGAAGCGCCTGGCGGTTCAGCAGGTCCCTTTTGCCGCCATACAAGTCATCGCCTAACAGCGGATGGCCGATATGCGCCAAATGAACACGGATTTGATGGGTTCTGCCAGTATTCAATTGCAGGGTAACATGCGAATAGCCTTCCAGCTTTTGGAGTACACGGACTTCGGTTTCTGCAAATTGGCCGTCAGCGCGCACCTCCCGTTCAATAATGCTGGCATTTTTTCGTCCGATGGGAGCGGTAATCGTAAATTCAGTTTGTTCTACAGTTCCATGAACCAATGCCTCGTACCGCCGTTTCATCTTTTTCTCCTGCTGCTGCAGTGAGATCATGTGATGGATATGGCGGTTTTTTGCGATGCAGACAAGCCCAGAGGTATCGCGGTCCAGCCGCGTCGCAATATGCAGAGTAGAAGGAATGCCATGGTCGTTGAAATGCTTAGCGACAATATTGGCCAAACTCCCAAACGGATGCTCTCGCGATGGAATGGTATTTTGCAGAGGGGGCTTTTCAACAATCAGCAATGCATCATCCTCGTAAACAATCTCCAAGTCACCGTCTTCAGCAGACAAGCCTTTTCCATGCGCTTCATTCGGAAAAATAACGGTCACGGCATCACCTGTTTCCAAGGGATGCCTGACCGTTACTTCTGCGTCATTTACCAAAATCCGGCCACCGCCGTATTTGACGGAAGCCAGTGTGCGTTTAGAGATGCCCCACTCCGTAAGTGCTTCGCGCAACAGACTGGGAGCTTTGGCAGTGTAAGTTAATTGAAAAGGCTTCATGGCGCTCAATCTGACAGCTCGCTGTCAATGAACGAATCATGGACACGCTGCCAGAATGGAAATGCGCGGAATCTGGCAAACCGGACTTTTTCATTCGCTACTTTATATTCAATCGATTTTACGTCTTTGTGAAGCAATTGAAGATGATCAATCGTGACCATAAAATCAGGTGCTTTTACCGGGCGCAAAGCACATCGATGATGGCCAGGCAAAACAAGCGGCGATCCCACTGTCCGGAAAACCCGATTATTAATCGAAGCCATTTCGGTTAATTGCATCGCCTGCAAAGACGGGTGGATAATCGCGCCTCCCAGTGCTTTGTTGTAAGCTGTGCTCCCTGAAGGCGTAGACATGCACAGGCCATCTCCCCTAAAGCGCTCGAAATGATGTTCGTTTAAAAAGACGTCCATAACCAGCGTGACATCCGGAGACTTGACAGTGGACTCGTTCAACGCTAAATAAACGGCCGGATCATCCAAATTCTGGTAGTGGATGCTGACTTCCAGCAACGGATACTCAATAACCTCGTATTCCTTTTTCGCAATCGATAAAACAAGTTTTTCAATTTCTATCGGCTTCCAGTCTGCATAAAAACCCAAATGGCCAGTATGTATTCCAACAAAAGCTACATCTGCCAGCTTCTCACTGTATTTATGAAATGCATGAAGCAAAGTTCCATCCCCGCCAATTGACAGGACAACATCAGGCGCTTCTTCGTTCCACTCCATCCCAAAATCCTCCAGGTAGTTTCGTGCAGTGGCCATCAACTCGTTGGATAATTTATCACTTCTCGATATGATATAAAACTTCATCGTTCTGGTCGACCTCCTTCTCTATCGGTTCGAAAATGGGTTCCGGGTGATTCCTTAAATTCGGTAAAATAGGCTTGAGCTTCCTGAATCTCATCGCGAATCTGAGACATTTCCTCGTCCAATTGAAACGCAGCTTCAGCAGCACGTTGAAGCCGATTCTTAATTTCTTCCGGAAAAACACCTTTGTATTTATAATTCAAGGAATGCTCGATTGATGCCCAGAAATTCATGGCCAAAGTCCGAATTTGAATTTCTGCTAAAATCAGCTGCTCTCCATTTATCGTTTGAACTGGATATTCCACAATCACGTGATAGGATCGGTAGCCACTTTGTTTTTCATTGGAGATATAGTCTTTTTCTTCCACAATGCGCAAATCTTTGCGCTGCCTCAACAAGCCGACCACCGTTTCAATATCCCCAACAAATTGGCACATCATGCGAATTCCAGCGATATCCTGCAATTGGTGGGCAAGTTCTTCGGAAGGCTCAAACGGAATGCCTTTTTCCAAGGTTTTGTCGTAGATGCTTGCTAAAGGCTTAACGCGGCCAGTCACAAACTCGATCGGCGAATTGGTATTGTCATTCTCAAATTGGCTTCGCATGCCTTTGAATTTTATCTTTAATTCATCTACTGCCTGTTTATATGGTGCTAAAAATCGATTCCATTGACCCATCCCCGGTCCTCCTCACTTCTTTTGCCCCGCTTTAACGGGCAGTAGGATCAACTAACAATTAGTGGGAGATTCCCCACCGATTGCAGTTTCTCTTTATGTTCGTGAAGCAAGTGCCTCATGAAATGCCTGTTCTACAGCCGTACGGAACGCTTCACCGTAATTGTCATTGCCTTCGATGTTCTCTACCAACATCCATAATTCTTCATGAAACTCTGCCAGCGGCATAATTTGTTTGCCCCATGTCAAGAGCGGAACTTTTTCTTGCTGCAGCGCTTTGGTCAACGCTGGCCATGTATGTACGCCAAACTGAACATATATATAGTCCGTACCCGTATCCAACAGATAGACAAACGCCTGATTGTCAGAATCTGTGAGCATTTGGCCTGAAGCTTCTATTGCTTCTGCTGGTTCCATTTCTTCAATGAAGAACTCAATTTTATTTTCAGTAATTTCGGTTCGGTTAATTGCCACAAGTTTATGCAAATCGATACTTCCTTTCTAGCTTCCTGTTATTGATATTTTAACACAGCTCTGCCATTCGTTGCAGTTTGCACTGAACTATCCGATAATGAAGTTACTGCCTAAACTGAACAAACGATGTGCTGCTTCGCTTCTTTCAAGAACCCTAGTGCAAGCAGATTATTCAATAGCAAAAGTTCTTCCAATTAATTTTTACAAAGAGGTGTCCCATGACAAAAGAACTTGAAATCGAATTTAAAAACATGCTGACTAAAAAAGAGTATATACGCTTGCTGGAAGATTTCGCTGCTTTTCATGACGGCCCCATCACCCAGCACAACCATTATTTTGATACAGCTGATTTTCAATTAAAGAAACAGCGCAGCGCTCTGCGCATCCGCAATAAAAGCGGCCTTTTTGAGTGCACATTGAAAACGCCGGCATCTGTTGGCAACTATGAAATTACTGATAAACTAACCAAAGAACAAGCACGGCGCATGCTCGATTTAAAAACGTTTGAAGCGGCAGAAGTCTCAGATACCCTGCAAAAAATGAACGTATCCATTGCCGAATTAAAGAAAATTGGGACATTGACTACCCACCGTGTGGAATTCGATTTGTTGGACGGCTTGTTGGTGATGGACCATTCCGAATACAACGGCCTGGAAGATTTCGAACTCGAGTTCGAAGTAACAGATGCCAAAGAAGGCAAAAAACGCTTCGCCAATTTTTTGCAGCAGCAAGGGATACCCGAGCGGCCAGCAAACAAAAAAATCGCACGTTTTATGGATTCTGCTTCTGCACATCCTCTAGATTAACATTTTTCAACCCTAAAATTTGCCAGCTGTTCAATCGATTTGTTTGAGATATTCAGGCTGCGTTGTTAGAATGAATTTACAGCTAAAGCAAAGGAGACACGATAATGACTGGAAAACCTATTATTCCGTACGAAGAGATCGGTGCGGAAACATTATCAAAGTTAGTCGATGCATTTTATGCTCGCGTAGCGGCACATCCACAGCTGCAGCCTATTTTTCCAAATGACCTTTCAGAAACTGCCCGTAAACAAAAACAATTTTTGACCCAATATTTAGGTGGACCGAATCTTTATTCAGAAGAACATGGCCATCCAAGACTCAAAGCACGGCACCACCCATTTGCAATTACGCCTGCTAGAGCTCAAGCTTGGCTGGAGTGTATGAGTGAAGCAATGGACGAAGTTGGGTTGAGTGGCAAATTCCGTGATACCTTATACAATCGCCTTGTTTTAACAGCCCATCATATGATCAATGAGTCTGATAGTGAGGAGGAGTTGGAGTGAGCAACTTAGACTTGGCTCAGGAAATTCGTGAGCCTGCGAATTCCTTTAAACCAATGGAACTGTATGTTTTCGTAGATCCGTTAAATTCGGAATGCTGGGAACTGCAGGGGATTATCCGAAAGTTACAGATTGAATACGGCCATTATTTTTCCATGCGCATTGTGTTGAGTACGCAATTATCCAATTTAAACAAAACAGTACTCTCATCAAATATTGATACCAATAATTTAACACATCCCGTTTTGCCTTCAGTAGCTATAAAAGCTGCAGAACTTCAAGGAAAACGATCAGGAAACCGGTTCCTTCACAAATTACAGGAGCATTTATTCCTCCAATCAAAAGACGTCTCTTCATACAGCGTCTTATTGGAAATTGCGGAAGAAGCAGAATTGGATCAGGAAGAGTTCAAATTGGATTTTCATTCTGTACATACCGCAAAAGCTTTCCAATGCGATTTACAGATCACCCGTGAAATGGAAATCAACGAAGTGCCAAGCATCGTCTTTTTCAATGAATGTATTGAAGACGAAGGTGTTAAAGTATCCGGACTTTATTCGTACGATGTTTATCAAACAATTTTACAAGAAATGTTGGGGGAAGAAAGCTTGAACCGGCAAACCCCACCGTCCTTGGATGATCTTTTTACAAAATACTCAACGATGGCAACTAAAGAAATAGCCTCTATATACAATATTTCCGAACAAACCGCAGAATGCGAATTAAAAAAGCAAGTGCTTCAACAAAAACTTGAGCGCATTTGCATGCCAAAAGAAACTTTATGGAAAGTAAAATAAGCTGTGTCCCACTTTTGTGGGACACAGCTTATTTTTTGGGTCTTGGATTTGGCTTCGGAAAGTATTTGAGAGTTTTTGGAACGTATTTTATCTCTAGTGGAAAGTATTTAGCCCGAACTAGAAAGTATTCGTGCAGATTCAGAAAGTATATCCATTTAAATGGAATAAACCTTTTAAAAATGACCGTCGAATCTGCATGGGCGCTTCCGCTTTTCTTATTTTCCAGACTCCAGTGCCCAGATTCTCGGGGCATAAGCTACTCCGGCTGTGCGGCAAAAAACGCCGCTTCGCCAGATCGTCTTATGCCCGTCGAATCTCCACGGGCGCTTCCGCTTTTCTGTAACCAAAGCGAAAGGCGCCTTCCACGTCCGGAAGGCGCCTTTCTATATTACACAAAGGGGATGGGAGAAATGTTCACGCTCAAACAAAGGGGTGTATGTTTGTATGTGATTTATTTCACAACCCAATCTTATCATGGAATAATAGTTAATGCAATAATTCACAAATGCTTTCACAAATCTGTCATAATTAATCTGATTTAAAAATATCATTCTTTTATTTTAGTTATTTTAAAATAGCTAAAATAAAAGAAGTGGACTTAATGAGTCCACTTCTTTTACATAATTATTTATTCAGCAATAATTTCTCAAGTTCATTCAGCTTTTGTTCGAAGACTTTGCAGGCTTCTTCGACAGCTTTTGATTGCGTCATGTCGACACCAGCTTTTTTCAGCACTTCAATCGGATAATCCGAGCTGCCAGCCTTCAAAAACTCATTGATATAACGGTCTACTGCAGGCTGCCCTTCTTCAAGGATCCCTTTGCTAAGCGCAGTAGCTGCACTAAAACCAGTAGCATACTGGAAAACATAATAATTATAGTAGAAGTGTGGAATTCGTGCCCATTCCAACCCTATTTCTTCGTCAACTGCCACGTCGGGTCCGAAATACTTTTGATTTAATTCATAATAAACTTCTGTCAGGCGATCAGCTGTCAACGCTTCTCCGTCCTGATCCATTTTGTGCATCAAGTGTTCAAACTCCGCAAACATTGTCTGGCGGAATACAGTCCCCCGGAATCCATCGAGCCAATGATTCAGTAAGTAAATGCGCTCCTGGTCGTCTTCAGTGGAATTTACCATGTATTCGTTTAACAAAGCTTCATTAGTAGTCGAAGCCACTTCTGCTACAAAAATTGAATAGTCTCCATAGATGTAAGGCTGGTTCGCGCGTGTGTAATAGCTGTGGACACTATGGCCAAATTCGTGCGCCAATGTAAACAGATTGTCCACATTGTCCTGCCAGTTCATCAAAATATACGGATTGGTTCCGTAAGCCCCTGATGAATATGCTCCGCTGCGCTTCCCTTTGTTCTCTTTGACGTCTACCCAACGATTGTCGATGCCTTCTTGCACAATCCCTACATATTCCTCTCCAAGAGCTCCGAGGCCTTTAAGCATTATGCCTGTAGCTTTTTCATATGGAATCTCCATTTTTACTTCTTTGACTAGAGGCGTATGCATATCCCACATATGAACTTTGTCGATTCCAAGCACTTCTTTGCGCAGCGCTGCATAGCGGTGCAAAAGATGAAGATTGTTATTAACCGTTTCCACCAAGTTATCGTATACCGCTTCTGGAATATGATCGTCAGCCAATGCCGCTTGGCGAGCAGACTCAAACTTGCGAATGCGTGCATTGACGTTGTCGCGCTTAATGTTGCCTGATAAGGTGGAAGCAAAGGTATTGCGGAATTTGCCGTAAGTTGCGTATACCGCTTTAAAAGCATCTTCCCGTACACGGCGATCTTTACTTTCCAGGAAGCGAATGTAATTGCCGTGCGTAATCTGGACTTTTTCGCCCGACTCGTCTTCGATTTCTGGAAATTCCAAATCGGCATTGTTCAACATGCCAAACGTTTCAGAAGATGCACGGCTTACTTCCGACATTTGCGCAAGCAAAGATTCTTGTTCTGCAGGCAACACGTGTGGACGAAGCGAGTTTAATTCCTCAAGTGCTTGTTTGTATAGGTTCAATCCTTCATGACTTTCTACGTAGCTGTTTAGTACAGACTCTTCCAAAGCCAAAATTTCAGGCGTCAGAAACGACAAGCCAGCAGACACTTTCGCAAATAACGATTTTACACGGCTGTCCATCGCTTGGTATTTCGAGTTGGTCGTATCTTGATCGTAGCGCATATGCGAATACGTATAAAGGCGTCTTAAGCGCTCGGTCAATTCATCTTTATAAACCAGCACCTCATAAAGAGCGGCAGCACTTTCCTGCAATTTTCCTTGATACGACTCTGCTCTGTCTCCAATTGCAGAAACTTCCACAAACTCTTTTTCCCAAAGTTCATCGGTTTCGAATATATCTTCCAATTTCCACGTTAGTTCTGTTGGAACTTCTTCTCTTGCCAATACTTTGTTTACCATTTAACTTCCTCCTCTGTCCCATTCTTTCGGGAAACGAACTACACCTTATTTTCTCAATTTTCGCAAGTTTTTGCAATAGTTATGGTAAGTGATATCCAAAAGACTGGAATCTTCAGAGGAAAAGTCTTTTATCGCAACATACAGAGCCAGGTATTCTGACAATAACTCAGCAGCTTGAGATATTTTGGATGCATCTGTTAATGCCAATTTACCTGAAGCAACCAATTTTTCCATAGAAATCCCCTTTTCAAAAGCTGCTACTGCCTGTAATTGCCATAATACAGCAGGTTGTTTGAAACATTCGGCACCAAGTAACGGCAGTCCAAAAAAAGACGGCAAATCGGCCATATCCAGACGCAATTCGTAACATAAGCGGCAGTATAAGCTTTTAATTCGATTTTCGATGTACAACTGGCTTCGAATATATTGCTGTTGCAGATTGTAAAAAATACCGAGCACGACATTAAATTCATCTTTGTTCAGCTTTTTGGGTACTGCGAAAGGAAAGACTTGATTTCCAGCTCCAAGCGACTTGGTTTTTCCTACCCATCGATTTGCACTGACGTAAAACAAGTTGGAGTGATAATAAAATCGATTGTCAGTCGGATGGAACAACAGTATGAAAAAAGACTGAGCAGCATATTGCCTCATTTCAAGTTCATGTGTTTTCAGCCGGAGCAACCCGATTCCCTCGCAGTAAGGATCTTTTAAGCCTTTAATCCATACAGGCTCCTTATTCATCTTTAAATAGCCTTGTGAACGCTGTTTAAGTTGTCCAGCTTGTATTGCGCTGCATTGAAACTCGATGGCGATACGGCCATTAACCAAAAGATCTGCACGCTGACGAATTTCGGGAATATAGCTTTCTAATTCGACTTTAAAGTTACGCTGAGAGAAGAATTGATAAAGAAGAAGTTTTCCATGGAGATGGAGAGAAGATTCTGGTTCACTGAAGGTATCGCAAGAAGTAAGAGTTCGATGTGCAAAATGTGGGATATTGATTTTACCAACCTTTAAAACCAAAGGGGCACGGCAAGAAGGGCATGAAAAGTTTTTTCGAAGACGAATCTCCTGAAGTTCTGTTCGGGTATGCTTTCCAGTTAAATAAAACAATTCATCTTGTTCAGTTTTCGCTACCAGTATATTGATCACACTCCTTTCTTCCATTCTATGGAATTGATCCTTTTTTGGCAATAAAAAAAAGACCTCCTGAATAGGAGATCTTAACCAAAATAATGAAGTACATTTGAGAGCGCGTCTTCTTTGAAAATTGGTTTGCCGTATTCTTCAAGGCGATGAACAGTTACCGGTGAAATACGTAAATACTCAGTGATAATGCTGACATTGTTTTTGATGTCTTCTTCCGAATGAAGGATTTCATCAAAACTTGTGTAAAGGTAATACTTGTTTTCGAAATGATAAACTGCGGATTCAATTGGCACATACATTAACCGGCGCGCAATTGGCAACAGTTCCTCTACTTCAGAGAAAACAAATGTATATTCAAGTTTCTTAATGTCAGGCTCATCAAAAACCGGTTCGAATTCATCAAATTCCGGAGTGACCGCATCTTCACTTGCAAACATTTTACGGCGTTCTTCTATATCATCAGGCAAGTCAAGCTTCTGCCCATCTTTAGTTAATTGAGCACGTGTTACTGTAACTTCAAGACCTTTGTCCATAGCCTGGACTTGGATCCAAAGCGGACCTTCCATTACGAAATCGGCTTCTTCATTAACTTCATCCATCATTTCCCAAAAAAGCTCTTCGCTCTTATCTCTGTTAAACCAGATTTCGTCACGGCTAAACCCTCGCTCTTCAACGTCGAGATAGGAAATGTAAAATTTAACTGTGTTGTCGTTGATACGTTCGATTTCCATTTTACACCTCTCCTTTACGGTTTGGACTAAGAGAACATTCCTCAGAGCCGTGCTGTATTGCTTCTTACAAGTATAACTTTTTTCATTGCTAAAGAAAAAGTTTATGCCTATCACCTAAGACAAGTTACAAGTACATAGAGTTTAATGTACTTAACAGATTTATGCAACTAATTAAAATAAAGAAAAGCTGCCCAAGATCTTTTATGAAATACCATAAAGACCGGACAGCTGATGTGCTTTAGTTAGTTCACCATTCGCTGAGCTTCAAGCAATTGATAAGCTCTAACTTTGCGTGGAAGGAATCGGCGAATTTCATCTTCATTGTAGCCGACTTGCAAGCGTTTCTCGTCCATAATAATTGGACGGCGCAGCAATCCAGGATGCTCTTGAATTAATTCGTATAAACGCTGAAGCGGTAAACTCTCAACATCAACATTTAGTTTTTGGAATATTTTAGAACGGGTAGAGATGATTTCATCTGTGCCGTCTTCAGTCATACGTAAAATTTCTTTGATTTCGCTGATTGTCAATGGCTCAGAAAAAATATTGCGTTCTGTATATGGAATCTCGTGTTCCTCAAGCCAAGCTTTTGCTTTTCTGCAAGATGTGCAGCTTGGAGAAGTGAATAATGTAACCATCATAGTGGAGCACTTCCTTTCGGATTCTTGAAAATTATTTAATCGTTTCAAATTAGAATCATTATAGTTTAGAGGCTCTACATTCATTATACAATGTATGGTGAGAATTTAATAGCTTATATCCATAAAAAAATTAAAAATCAATCTTTTTGTCACATAATAGCTATATATTCATTATACTTAAACAACTACATAATATAATTTTACCCCTTTTTCTACAGTCGTAAACTTCTACACTAAAATTATTTATTCTCAGTTACAAAATCTTTTTGAAAATGTTCTTACACCTATATAATACGTTTCAAAAAGCAAATAGTTTCGTTTGAAGCTAAAATTTATGCGGAACAAATTTTTAAAACGATTAAGAATTACTTAGTTTTTCAAAACAAGGACTAGCAATACTGAATATTTATAAGCTGTTTTAAAAGAAAAATATAATAAGCTTTAAAGGGTCAGTTAAGGTGTATAGTCTACTCCAGGTGAATAAGAGTTTCCTGCATTCCACAAAAGATATTCATCGATTCCGTTGTCTTGTAACGCCTTGATTTGAGCTTCTACTTCTGCTTTGCCATATCTCTTATAGTTGCCTGATCCCAGGTAGCTTGCTGTGAAATCTTGCAGCCATGGCCGAGAGACCGGTGGATTGTCTAAAGCATCCAATACTTGATTTTCTACCTTGGCATATTCAGCTACTAGCTGATAGGGTTCAAGGTCCGGTTTGGCGATTCCAAAATAAGATGTCCAATGACTTGGGTAAATCATGGAAGAAATAACATCTACATTTTCTGAGATCCTCGAAAAATTCTGGCCGATGCCTGGAGCTTCCGGCAAAGTAGCCGCATAACCGAAAATATCAACTGACACTTCTACTCCATAAGGTGCTAACTGCTCTTTGGCGTATGCCACAAAATCCGTAACTGCCTCTACTCGTTTTTGTATCGGATCAATATCTGCATCTTCGTAGTCCCCGAGTGAGTAACTCAGACTATCCGCACGGTTTTCAAATCCTTCCGGAAAACGGACATAATCAAATTGGATTTCTTTAAATCCAAGTTTGGCTGCTTCGATGGCCACTTGCACATTATAATCCCATACTTCTTTCATAAACGGATTTACGAATGACTCACCTCGGTTGTTTTTCCAAACTTGATCACCGTCCATAAACGTCAGTTCTGGTCTTTTTTCAGCCAAAACCGTATCTTTAAAAACAACTACACGAGCAATTGGATAAATTTCTTTTTCCTCTAATCGTTCCAGCATCGCTCGTGGATCTTTTATTAAGGCTTGTCCCATATCAAATTCAGCCAACCGGGATCCTTCTTCAGGTATGTATGTTAAGTACCCGAGATCTTCTTTAATATCAATTACCATGGCATTCAAATCCGATTCATCTACCAGATTGATTAAAGAATCGAATCGTTGTCCTCCTGCAGAGTTAGCCGTCACAAATATTCCCCGGACAGCATCTGGATAAGCAAATTCCAAGCCTGAATCAAAGGTATACAAACTTGATGCAGCCAATACTTTTGGATCAAGTTCTACAGTGTGGTAAGTTCTAGGTGTGAAATCTGGTGCCTCGTCTTCTTCCGCAGCATAGACACTGCCTGCACTTGCTAAACTTATACTTGCTGCATAAATAGCCAGCCACTTCCATGATTTTTTCATTCTCTGCACCCCTTTATTCCACTTCCCCAGTTTAAAAGACATTCTTTATATCGAATAATCTCTGCAAAAGTCAGATTGATTTAACAAATAATCGCATAGAGCTGTACACCGCCAATTGATCATAGTTTTTATATCCATTGTTCTTCCATTCTATCATTTATCTGACAAATTGAAATATATTTATTGAATAAGCAGACAAAATTTTCTAAAAAAACTATTCATTAGTATTTAATTATTTGCATTCCAAAATGATTTCAACCAAAAAAAAACGATGTCCCGGAGAGGACATCGTTCTTGTATTAATTGCTGACTGAAGCTGCTTTAATCGATTCAAGTTCACGTTCTGAACATTGAACAAAATGCCCAGGGCTGATTTCTCTCATACGCACATCATCAGCTTTTGTATAATCATGAACTGCAGGATCGTAAGACTTACGCACCCGGTTGCGCTCGTAGTTTGGATCTGGCAATGGAATAGCTGACAATAACGATTGCGTATACGGGTGCAATGGATTCTTGTATAACTCTTCTGCTGGTGCCAATTCTACTAACTTACCGAAATACATTACGCCAATGCGATCTGAAATGTACTTGACCATTGATAAATCATGAGCGATAAAAAGGAAAGTTAATCCCTTCTCTTCTTGAAGTTCCTTCAATAGGTTAACGACCTGTGCCTGGATTGAAACATCCAGCGCGGAAATCGGCTCATCGGCAATGATGAAATCAGGATCTACAGCTAAGGCGCGGGCAATTCCAAGACGCTGGCGTTGTCCACCTGAAAACTCATGGGGATAACGGTTCGCGTGCTCTTTGTTCAAACCAACAGTCTCCAGTAAGTCATAGACCATCTGTTTGCGTTCAGCCGGATTTTTTGCAAGTCCATGAATATCGATGCCTTCTGCAATAATGTCCATAACTTTCATCCGCTGATTCAAGGAAGCATAAGGATCTTGGAAAATCATTTGCATTTTACGGTTGAATTTCTTCAGTTCCGTCTTTGATTTTTTGCCATGGACGTTTTCGCCTTCATAGTAAACATCGCCATCAGTGGCGTCATATAAACGAATGATTGAACGGCCGGTGGTTGATTTCCCACAGCCCGACTCGCCAACCAATCCTAAAGTTTCCCCTTTGTAAATATCAAAGCTAATGTCATCTACTGCGCGGACTTCATTTGCTTTACCGATATTGAAATACTGTTTCAAGTTTTTAATTTCAAGTAGTTTTTCAGCCATTAAACCGCGCCCCCTTCATAATATCTGCTTCCCGGGAATTTCTTCATACGCTCAATAACGGTCAGTGGCGGTTCCACTTGTGGCGCATCAGGGTGCAATAACCAGGTAGCAGCCGAATGGGTTTCACTAACTTTGAAGAATGGAGGGTTTTGCTCCATATCAATTTTTAGTGCATATTCACTGCGTAGAGCAAAAGCATCTCCTTGCGGTGGATCCAACAAATCAGGTGGAGTGCCTGGAATTGCATATAATTTAGCATCTTCCGTGTCAAGCGATGGCATAGAACTCAGTAAGCCCCATGTATAAGGATGTTGAGGGTTATAGAAAATTTCATCGACTGTACCGATCTCAACAATTTTCCCGCCATACATCACTGCTACACGATCTGCTACGTTTGCCACAACACCAAGGTCGTGTGTAATGAAAATGATAGAAGTATCAATTTTCTTCTGCAGATCTTTCATCAATTCCAAGATTTGAGCTTGGATTGTTACATCAAGTGCAGTTGTAGGCTCATCTGCAATTAAAATTTTTGGGTTGCAAGCCAAGGAAATGGCGATAACAATCCGCTGGCGCTGGCCACCCGAAAATTGGTGAGGATATTGCTTCATCCGCAATTCAGGTTTTGGCATCCCTACAAGACGCAACAAGTCAATTGCCACTTTTTTGGCTTCGGTGGTGCTAATTTTTTGGTGTTTCAGCAAAGGCTCTGTTAATTGACGCCCAATTGGCATTGTTGGATTTAAAGACGTCATTGGATCCTGGAAAATCATCGAAATTTCTTTTCCACGGATTTTCTGCATTTCTTTGTCGTTCAACTTTGTCAAATCACGTCCGCCAAATAAAATTTCACCACTTTTAAATTCCGCTGAATTTTCTGGCAGCAAACGCATGATGGATTTTGTCGTAACAGATTTGCCTGAACCCGACTCTCCCACAATTGCTAAAGTTTCGCCTTTATATAGATCAAAGTTAACCCCACGTATTGCTTTAACTTCCCCGCCTTGGGTGTTAAAGGAAAGCTCGAGGTCTTTTACTTGTAAAATTTTCTCCATTATCAACTTTCCTCCTTAATCTTTCATCTTCGGATCGAGGGCATCACGAAGTCCGTCACCAATCAAGTTAAACGCAATCATGATTAAACTTAGCAAGACAGCCGGGAATGCTAAAATATGCGGTGAAAACTGAATCAATGCATATCCATCGTTAATCAATGTTCCGAGTGAAGCGTCCGGTGCTTGTAGCCCTAGTCCGATAAAGCTTAAGAAAGCTTCAAAGAAAATAGCACTTGGAATGGTGAACATCGTGTTGATGATAATAACGCCTAAAACGTTCGGCATCAAATGTTTCCAGATTATGCGTGTGTCACTTGCCCCTAGTGTACGGGCGGCTAAAACAAATTCCTGGCTCTTATATTTAAGTACTTGACCACGAACGACCCGCGACATGCCGGTCCATCCGGTTATGGTCAAGGCGATTATAATGGCCAATATTCCCGGATCCATAATTAAAATAAACAGGATAACTACAACCAAGTTAGGAATACCTGTCAAAATTTCGACAATACGCTGCATAAAGTCATCAACGCGCCCGCCGAAGTATCCAGAAATCCCACCATAGATAACACCGATCAACATGTCAATCGCAGCTGCCACAAAGGCTATGAATAAAGATACCTGAGTACCTTTCCAAACGCGAGAGAACATGTCACGGCCCAACCCATCAGTTCCGAACCAATAGTTAACTTCAACATTTTTCATTTCGTATAGGTCGACTTCCTGTCCACCTAATGTACCGACGCCGTCGAAAATCCCAAGATTCTCAACTACCGGAATTTTCGGTGGCAAGTTTGCGTGAGTGATTGTTTGTGCATTCGGCTCATATGGGCTGATTATCGGACCTAGAAATGCCATTATGACAACCAAGCCAAATAAAATTAAGCTGAACAGCGCACCTTTGTTTTTGCGAATACGGTACCAGGCGTCTTGCCAGAAGCTGACGCTTGGTTTTGTGATGCGCTCTGCTTGATGGGAATCTAATGTAATCCGCTCGAACGACCCTTTTGGAAGTTCCGGGATTTTATCAATTTTTTGAGTCATTAACTTTTACCTCCTGAAAGACGGATACGAGGATCAATGACACCATACAAGATATCTACCAGCAAGATAATCACAATTAGGAATACGGAGAAGAAAATTGTAGTTCCCATGATGATAGAAAAATCGTTGACCATGATCGATTTAACAAATTGTTCCCCGATGCCTGGAATTGCAAAAATCTGTTCTACGACGAGTGATCCTGTAAGGATTGATACAGCCATTGGTCCAAGAACCGTTACCAATGGAATCAATGCGTTCCGGAATGCGTGTTTAAATGCAATCTCAGACCCGCTTGCGCCTTTAGCTTTTGCCAATGTAATATAATCTGAACCAAGAACTTCAATCATCTCTGTACGGATAAAACGTGCTGCTGTAGCAAGTGGGAACATTGCCAGTGCGATAGACGGCAACACACTCGACATAAAGCCATCTTTCCACAAAGCAACCGGGAATAGTTCCCATTTCAATCCAAACCAATATTGAAGCAATGAAGCAAATACGAAGGAAGGAATCGAAATTCCGACAATCGCTACAAATGTGCTGGTGTAATCAACCCAAGTATTTTGTCTTAAGGCGGCAATCATACCTAACAAGATTCCCAATACCGTTCCTAAGATCATACCTTGAAAACCAATTTGTGCAGAAGGACCCATTCTACTTAAAATGACATCAGTAACTTCTGCACCTTTAAATTGATTGATGGAAATTCCTAAATCACCTTGCACTAAGCCAAACATATAATTGAAATACTGAACCGGAAGCGGTTCATTCAATCCATATCTAGCTTCTACGACTGCCCTTTGTTCTGGAGATAATTTATCTGCGGAAGCGACGGGGGATCCTGGTAAAATTTTCATTAAGAAGAATGTAAAAGTAGCGATCAGTGCTAAAGTGATCACCATATAAATTAAACGCTTGCCAATATACTTCGCCATAGTGCACCTCCAAATTATTTCTATTTGACAAGCCCCTTGCATTTAAAATGCGGACTTGCAGCATTCATTAGTTAGCAGAAAATGGTCAATTTTCGGTTAATTGCTTCACATTAGAAAAGAGAGTATATCGACCTAAAAATGCGATATACTCTCTTTCTATTTTGTTTTTACAGTAACGGGATTAAATTATTCTTTGCCCGAAATGTATGCCCATTTGTAGCTGTAATCTCCACCGAATGGGTGTGTAACGATTCCGTTAACATAAGGCTGTTGAAGAGACATCAAACCACGCTGATAGATTGGCGCGATTGCAGCGTCATCTTCAAGAAGGATTTTTTCAGCCTGTGCCATTGCTTCCCAACGTGCAGCAGGATCTGTTGCCAATTCGCCTTTAGCTGATTCAACTAAAGCGTCATACTCTTCATTTGAGTAAGACATTTTGTTCTGTGCAGATCCAGTAACAAACAAGTCAATGAATGTCATAGGATCCTGGTAATCAGGTCCCCATCCAGCAGTTTGGATGTCATAGTCCTGAGCTTCGTCAAGTTCTAAACGAACTCCGAAAGGTACTGCTTTAAGGTTGATTGTCAAACCTTCAAGGTTAGTTTCAAGTTGTTCTTTCAAATAAGCATCCATGTTTTTAGCAGTTTCAGTGTCTCCACCTAGGATTTCAAGAGTAACTTCTTCTACTCCCAATTCTTCAAGGCCAGTAGCCCAATGTTCTGCAGCTTCTTCAGCGTTGAATTCAACAAGATCTCCATTAACATCACGGAAGTCTGTGTTGCTTTCATCGAAAGTAAATTCAGTTGGTACTAAGTAGTTAGCTGGCAATGAACCGTTAGCTAATACTACGTCAACCAAATCTTGCTTGTTAAAGCCTTTTGCAATTGCTTGGCGAATGTTTACGTTTGATAATGCATTTTCTTCGCCGTTACGTTCTTGGTTAAGTTTGAAGTAGAAAACAGTTGGTTCCAATTCAGTAACCAAGTTTTCGTCATTTGCATATTGCATTGCAAATTCACCGCTCAAACCAGCACGGTCTTTTTCACCAGAGTTGTATAGGTTAACTGCAGTAGCAGGTTCTTTTACAACATCTACGTTGATCGTTTCAAGTTGAACTGTTTCAGCATCCCAGTATTCAGGATTTTTTTCCATTGACCAAGTTAAACCAGTACCATCCCAGTTAGTTAATGTGAATGGTCCGTTAAAAATTAAGTTTTCAGAATTAGAAGCATAAGCATCGCCTGCTTCAGTTACGAAAGCTTCGTTCTGTGGGTAGAAAGTTGGGAAAGCCATTAATGACATGAAGTAAGGAACTGGACGTTCAAGTTGTACTTCAAGAGTGCTGTCATCTACAGCAGTAACTCCAAGTTCAGAAGGTTCCATTTCGCCTTCAGAAATTGCAGTAGCATTTAGAATTGAACCAGCCATCATGTATGCTCCGTATGGAGAACCTGTAGCAGGATCAATTGAACGTTGCCAAGAATAAACGAAATCATTTGCAGTAACTGGAGTACCATCTGACCAGTTTGAATCACGTAATGTAAATGTGTAAGTCAAGCCATCTTCACTAACTTCAGGCTCGCCTTCAGCGATTGCTGGTTCAGCTACATTTTCCTGATCTAAACGGAAAAGGCCTTCGTTAACGTTGTTGAAAATGTTGAATGCAACTGCATCTTCAGCTAAAGAAATATCCATAGTAGGAATTTCAGCGCTTTCCATCAAGTTAAGAACTTGTTCAGCATCCGGTTCTCCACCAGTAGCTTCTCCTGTTTCAGTTCCCTCGTCTGTCTCTGCAGGTTCAGTTCCTTCTTCGTCTCCGCCGCCACATGCTGCTAGAAAAGCACTTAGAACTAAAACTAGGCTTAGTAGCCAAAAAATCTTGCTGTTCTTCACTAAATTGACCCCCTCGAATTTTCTGAAAAATTGGTACAAGGCTAATTATACATAATATTTTTTTCTTGTACAGAACTTTTTTTGGAAATTTTTACACTCTTGTAACAATTCCGTTACATTGTTATTACAGAACACCGCACGAATATTGGATTTGTAAGCGTTTTCTGCGTCTACGATAAATGAAGATTTTTTTGATTTTTTTTTAAATTTCTTCTACAATTGAGAAGAATCGAGGTGCCCAAGGTGAAAAAAATCTTTTTTTCAGTAATAATCATTCAGCTAATGATTTTTATTACAATATTTTTTCGGACAGAGAGCTTATCTCTTCTGTCATATATTAACAACTCATTCGTATATGGTGGGATTCTAATGTTTTTCGGTTTGTGGGTTTTCGTCGTACGGACAGGTGTATTTGATATATTCACAATAAGTATGAGAAAAGCATTTAAGCTGAAATCGACATTGGACGATGATGAAATGCGTCCTCCTTCCGAAACACTTGGCTTTTCAAGCGCACCATTGCTCGTTACCGGAACTATCACCTTGCTGTTAATGGCAATTTGTCTCGTAATTTATAGCCTCTAGTATTGCTTCCTAAAATGCTTCTGTATTATACTAATAAGATATAAAATGAGCGTTGAAAAAGAAGAGTAAATGCAGTTCCTTCTATATAGAGAGTCTGTGGTTGGTGAAAACAGATGGAGTGCTGCATTGAATGGACTTTTGAGCTGAATCGGTGAACAAACGAGTAGCCGGTTCCGTGTTCTTCACGTTATGAAGAAGAGTGGCCGGCGACGGCAACTAGGGTGGTACCGCGGAAAACACATCATTCGTCCCTTTTTTATGGGATGTGTGCTGTGTTTTTTACTTTGAGGAGGAATTGGAATGAAAAAAATCTTTTCAGGCGTTCAGCCTACTGGAACGGTAACACTCGGGAATTACATAGGTGCTTTTAAACAATTTACCGATTTGCAGGATGAGTACGACTGCATCTTTTGCATCGTGGACCAGCATGCCATCACGATGCCTCAGGATCGCTTAGAACTTCGCAAGAATATTAAAGCATTAGCAGCACTGTACCTGGCTGTAGGCATTGATCCTGATAAAGTGACCTTATTTATCCAGTCTGAAGTGCCAGCGCACGCACAAGCCGGATGGATGCTTCAATGCGTTTCAACCATTGGAGAACTTGAACGTATGACGCAATACAAGGACAAATCGGCTAAAAATGCTTCTGTGCTCGCTGGATTGTTGACCTATCCGCCATTAATGGCCGCTGATATTTTGTTGTACCAAACCGATATCGTACCGGTTGGAGATGACCAAAAACAGCATATTGAACTGACGCGCGATTTGGCAGAAAGATTTAACCGAAAATACAACGATATTTTTACAATTCCTGATATCCGTGTTCCGAAAAATGGCGCACGCATCATGTCGCTTCAAGACCCAACCAAAAAAATGAGCAAATCCGACACCAATAAAAAAGCAATTATTACTTTGCTTGATGACTTGAAAACGATTGAAAAGAAAATTAAAAGTGCCGTTACCGACTCTGAAGGCATTGTCAGTTACGATCCAATCAACAAACCCGGTGTGGCTAACCTATTGACCATTGAAGCTGCGTTGACTGGTGAAACAATTGATAGTCTGGTTGCGAAGTACGAAGGTTCCGGATATGGGGATTTTAAAGCCTCTGTGGCAAAAGCCGTCACTGAGCATTTAGCACCTATCCAAGAGCGATATGCCGCTTTGGTTAATTCGGATGAACTGGACAAAGTTCTGGATACTGGCGCTGAAAAAGCCAATGTCCTGGCAAACAAAACATTAAAGAAAATGGAAAATGCCATGGGTCTGGGACGAAAAAGATAACATCAAAAAGGAGCTGCATAATCGCAGCTCCTTTTCATTCGGTTTTTATTCTGCAGTGATTGGTGATTCTGCACTGACTGCAAGTTCATTCAAATAGACTTCCGTTCCATCGCCGATTGCGTAGTTTAATACGCGATCGTTAACCGGGCTTAAGACTGCACGGTATAATGTCGGGAATACTGGAACTTCTTCAACCATCAACTGCTGCCATTCATTGTAAACTTCCTGACGGTATGGCAGGTCAAATGATTCTTCTGAGCGCCCTTCTGCAAGAAGACGCTCATTTTCTTCATTTTCCCAACGGCCAAAGTTGTAAATAGCATTGGCACCGTAAAGTCCTGAAGGATCTACGTCAATACCGACTCCCCATGCAGCCTGATAAACGTCTACATTTGGATCATCTTCTCCGCCGTTTCCGACACGGTCATAAAACGAGTTGAATTCAAGCATTTCCAAGTTCACTTTCAAACCAACAGCTTCCCAAGACTGAACATAGTATTGTGCCAATGGTTCAGCTGTGTCGCCGCCTGTCATTGAGATAAAGTTAATTTCAAGCGGATTGCCTTCTGGGTCTTCACGCAAACCATCTCCATCTGTATCTACATAGCCTGCATCATCCAAAAGCTGATTTGCTGCTTCAGGATCATACGCACGGCCTTCATTGCTGTCGTCATGGAATTCAGGGTGGGATGGTGGAATCAATGTTGTCGCATTCCAACGCAAACCGTTGTAGAAGCGTTCGCCTACTGCTGTGTTGTCTACCGCATGCCACATCGCCTGACGAAGTTCCTTGTTATTCATTTTTGCTTCAGGATCATAAGCTACAGTGCTGCTTTCAGCATCCCACGTTCCTAACTTAAAGCCGATGTATGTGTAGGCGCGATCAATCGCTCCCAAATACTCTACGTTGGACATTTCAGCATTGTCTGGGAATTGATCTACCGGGAATTCGCTGATCAAGTCAACTCCGCCAGTTTCCAGTTCCTGAACAACTGTTGAACTGCTGATTACTTTGATTGTGACGCCATCAAGGTTTGGTTCACCGCGCCAGTAGTCTTCGTTTTTGGTAAGAGTTACAGACTCACCAGGTACGATGCTGTCTACTTTAAACGGTCCAAAACCGATTGGGTTTTCGCGCACTTCAGGTGAAGAAGAAATGTCGGCAACTGCCATGTCTCCAAAGATATGTTTAGCCAATGGATAAGACCAGATGCTTCCTGTCAAAAGAGAAGGTGTAGACTCGATGTACGTAATAGATAAAGTCTTGTCATCAATTACTTCAATACCAGAAATTGTGTCTGCTGATCCACTATTGTATTCTTCCATTCCTTCAATGTTCGTGAAATCAGAGTTGTAACGCGGGCCATCATAATCAGGGTTTCCGATGACTTCGTGTGCAAACAACCAGTCTTCTGCCGTTACAGGTTCACCGTCATGCCAGTTGACATTGTCGCCAATGGTGAAAGTGAATGTACGGCCGTCTTCTGAAACTTCATAGGTTGCTGCCCCGTCATTTGTGTAGACATAGTTCTCATCCCAAGTCAGTAAACCTTCATCAAACCATTCAAGGATTTCAGCATCCGGCGCACCAGAATAGAAATTCCAGTTTAAGGTCCCTTCAAATACAGTATCCGATACTAAACCAAATGTAATAGTTCCGCCATCAATTGCTTCGCCTTCATTTGTTTTTACATTGTTGAAATCTTCGATGGAATACATTCCGCCATTTTCAAGCTCCTGTCCGCCATCTGAAGCAGTTTCTCCGCCGCCTTCTTCCGTAGAAGTTTCCTCATCACCCGAACAAGCTCCTAATATCAAAACAAAAGACAACATTGGCAATGCTAAATATCTAGACCACTTATTTTTCGGCATTCTCTGTTTCCTCCTCTTTCTTTTCAAATAAAGTTCTTTTGGACTGCTGTTGTACTTGAATAGAGTTAATTCTGCCTGGTACTGAGAACCCTACTCCCCCTTTTCCCCACTTTTTGTTACCCTCTGCGCTGTCGGGCATCGGTAGCGCGTTTTAAGGCTTGCCCGACGTTATTTATACAAAGCATCAAGACAAAAATTAGTATTGATGCCGGCAACCAAATCCACCATCTTAATTCAAGTGTTTGAGGGTTTCTTGCATAACTGATCAAGGTCCCCAAACTTGGAGTCGATTCCGGGAAGCCAAACCCTAAAAAGGAAAGGCCGGATTCGATTCCGATATTGCCTGCCAAATTTAACGTCATCGTCACAATAATGATCGAACTAAGGTTTGGCAGAACTTGAAAGAACATAATTTTAAAATCAGATGTTCCCAATGTCTTAGAGGCTTTTACGTAATCCAACTCTTTTTCCTGAAGTGCTTTTGAACGGATTAGCCGTGCAATCCCCATCCACAAAAAGGCGGTCATGATTAACGAGAAAGAGACGATGCTGTATCCAGGTACTGCTGTAACGAATGCAATAACAATCATTAAAATTGGCAATACCATAAAAAAGTCAACAAAACGCATAAAGACATTGTCTACTGTGCCGCCGTAATATCCAGAAATCAGGCCAACCAATATGCCAATGATTCCTGTCAGCAGCGTGACCAAAAATCCGATAGCCAAAGAATTTCGGGTCCCAATAATCAGTTGCCCAAAGATGTCTCGCCCACCGTAATCGGTACCTAGCCAGTAAGTAGCGGATGGTGGTTCATAGAGCGCAAAGAGATCGACTTTGATGATTTCGGACTGGTCCATAATGATGGATGTACCAAAAACGCCAACAATGATCAGGAACAAAAAAAGTAGAGAACCAAATGCAATTTTGTCCCTTATTAATTCTCTCAGTAATATACTGAATCCGGATGGGCTTTTTCCAAGATCCACATCTGGGATTTGTACTCCGCTATCTTTATCAATTCTCATATTTACACCTCAAAATTATCATTTATTATTTAATCCGAATACGTGGATCCACCAAACTCAAGATGATATCAGATAACAAAGCACCAATAATAGCTGCAAGTCCGAACAATAGGACAAGAGCTGTCATTACGCTGTAATCGCGTAAACTGATAGACGAAAGGAACAACTCACCCATTCCAGGATAGCCAAAAATATTTTCAATGAATATCGTTCCGCCAATCAAACCGGTAATTTCGTAGCCGAAGAACGCTGCGATTGGAAGCAAGGAATTTCGCAATACGTGGCGATTGTAAACCCTCGATTCAGAAGATCCTTTAGCACGGGCGGTTACAATAAAATCCTTTTGTTTTGTATCAATGATTTCACTTCTCAAATATTGGACTGTGGATACCGTCGTGATTAATGCCATGGACAATGCCGGCAATAATAAATGATTCACCTTGCTGATAAAATATGCAAAGGTCCCTGGTTCAGTACCTGGGGCAACACTGCCACTTGTTGGGAACCAGCCTAGCTGGAATCCGAAAATGAACAACATCACCAATGCGAAAATAAATAATGGAGCTGCGAATCCGATGTACGTGTAGCCAGTAATAACGCGGTCCAACCATGTATCGTTAAAGCGGCCGCTGATAATACCTAGTGGGATAGCAATTAAGTAAGTCAGGATCAATGTCGCAAGAGACAGCCACAATGTATTGACCATGCGTTCGCCTATCAGCTCCGACACTGGCATTTTAAAGCGGAATGATTGTCCAAAATCTCCCTGCAATACGCCTCTAACCCAATCAAAATACTGAACATACCATGGATTGTTCAACCCAAGTCGTTCTCGCATCGCTTCGATTGTGGCCGGGTCGATGTTCGGATCAATTAATCCGGTCAATGCATCTCCAGGCATCGCCTGCGCTAAAATAAAGACCAAAATACTTAAAACAATAATTTGCGGGATTGTAATGAGTGTCCTGCGTACAATTAGTTTCCACATACCATTCAACCTCTCTCAGGCAATGCTACTTGATGGGTAGCTGAAATTGATTTTAACGAGAAAGGCAAACCTTCTTCATCAAAAAAGTCTTTTTCCAGCTTGTCGTATTCGGATTTGACCAATTTACGGTTTTCATAATGCATGTCGCGATTGCGTGGATTGCTATCTGGAATGGCTGCAATCAAGCGCTTCGTGTAAATATGCTGTGGATTCGTGAAAATTTCTTCTGAAGTGCCATGTTCAACATAGCGCCCTTTGTACATGATGCCGATATGGTCGCACATGTGGCGGATAATGCCTAAATCATGGCTGATGAACAAATAAGTTAAGTTCAATTCTTTTTGAATTTCACGCATAAAGTTCAGCACCTGGGCTTGAACAGATACATCCAACGCTGAAACCGGTTCATCTGCAATGATTAGTTTAGGGTTCAGTGCAATTGCCCGGGCAATACCGATCCGCTGCCGCTGTCCGCCCGAAAATTCATGCGGGTATTTATAAATAGCTTCAGGACTGAGCCCTACCAACTCCATTAATTCCTGAATTCGGACACGTTCTTCTTTAGGAGAGAGATTTTCATAATTGCGAAGCGGTTCGGCTACAATATCTGCAACCCGCTTTTTAGGATTTAGTGAAGAGAACGGATCTTGAAAGATCATTTGAATATCTTTTCGTACGTCGATATATTCTTTTTTGCTGATAGAAGCTAAATCTCTGCCTTCAAACATCACTTTTCCTGAAGTTATATCATTCAATCCGATAATTGCTCGTCCCGTGGTTGTTTTTCCAGACCCGGATTCTCCAACCAATCCATATGTTTGTCCTTGTTCAATTGAAAATGAGACGCCATCTACTGCACGAACATGATCTTGAACCGTCTGAAAAACGCCTCCACGCACGGGAAAGTGAACTTTCAGGTTTTCAACTTCAATTAGCGACATAATTGTGCTCCTCCTCGGCTTGTTCTGGGAAGTAAAAGTCCTGGTAGCACGTGCAGCGCACATAGTGGCCGGGACTAATCTCATGGAGTTCGGGTGAAGCTTCATGTGCAGATTCTTCAATCCAAGGAATTCGTGAAGCGAACCGGCAACCGGTTCTTGGCAAATTCTGCAACGAAGGCACAACACCTTGTATTACGTGAAGTTCTTCTTTGACATCATTTAACGTCGGTATTGAGTTTAAAAGAGAACGGGTATACGGATGCTGCGGATTTTCCATTAATGTGTAAACATCAGCGATTTCTACAATTTGTCCTGCATACATCACGGCTACTCGATCCGCCATTTCTGCCACTACTCCTAAATCATGAGTAATGAGGATAATGCCAGCGTGTATCGTCTCTTTCAGCTCTTTGATCAAATCTAGAATTTGGGATTGTATCGTTACATCAAGGGCAGTAGTAGGTTCATCAGCAATTAGCAGTTCCGGCTGATTTGAAATGGCCATCGCAATGACAATGCGTTGCCGCATTCCCCCAGAAAGTTCGTGCGGATATTGGTGATATGTTTTTTCGGGGCGGGGAATGCCAACTTGGTTCAGCAAATTAATGACTTGCATCTTTCGCAGGTTTTTGGAACTTTTCGGATTGTGGAGAAAGATCGCTTCATCGATTTGAGCACCCACCACCATAAGGGGATTTAGCGCAGAAAGAGCATCTTGAAAAATCATTCCCATTTCTTTTCCTCTCAGCTTTTTCATTTGATTGGAGCTTGCTTGTACTAAATTATTGCCTTTGTAATTAATTTCTCCTTCAATTTTAGCTCTTGTATGAAGCCCCATAATCGAAAATGCAAACGCACTTTTTCCAGAACCTGACTCACCTACAATTGCCAGCACTTCATTTTTTTTGACTGTCAACGTAACATCATCAACTGCTGCATAATGGTGGTCTTTAATTCGAAAAGACGTTTTTAAATTCTTGATGTCCAGCAACACTTCACTCACATTTATACCTCCTCAACATAAAACTGCGTCATAGCCATCATCTTGTATCGAACAGCCTATCTCGCTTTTTCAATCTTCTGACTTATTGAGTCAAAAAAATAAATAAATTTGAATCTAGAAAGTTTACTAAAAGTTAGTATGTTTTTTTTGAATAATACTAACTCTTCATAATATTATTACAATAAAATTACAAAAACAACATAATTTTTAATTTTCTTAAAAATCAACTTTTCTAAAATTAGTTATTTGGCTGTTAAACGCTGGTCTATCAACTTTATAAAACACTTAAGTTTTTAGACATTACTAGTTGTTTCCACAAATCAACTAGATGGCAAATGCTATTTTTTCACTTGCATCATGAATCCACTACATCAATACTATTTTTTCTTTAATCTAGAATAACATATTGCCGACTAATTATCGGAATATTTTTTCAATTATTATAAAATTTTAGATGCATCACCTATTTTTTTACTTTATATGTAATAAAAAATGGCAATTTACAGTGTCAATCTGTAAATTGCCATTTTCTATGATTGAAGGTTAAATCTTTTTGAATACTAAGGAAGCATTGTGCCCGCCAAATCCAAGTGAATTGCTCATCGCAAACTTAAGATCTGCTTTGCGTGCTTTGTTTGGAACATAATCCAAATCGCATTGCTCATCCGGCGTTTCATAATTAGTTGTTGGAGGCATAATGCCTTCCTTCAATGCTAGTGCTGTAAAAATGGCTTCAACTCCACCGGCAGCTCCAAGTAAATGGCCCGTCATGGATTTTGTAGAGCTCATTCCCAGCTTATAAGCATGCTTGCCAAATACTGTTTTCACAGCCATAGTTTCGTATAAATCGTTATATGGTGTGCTTGTGCCATGGGCATTGATGTATCCAACTTCTGTTGTTTCGACACCAGCATCTGCTAATGCTTGCGCCATGGCGCGGGCTGCGCCTTCCCCACCCTCAGCCGGAGCTGTAATGTGATGCGCGTCTCCAGTTGAGCCATAGCCGACAACTTCTGCATAAATTTTCGCGCCGCGCGCTTTGGCATGCTCATATTCTTCAAGGATAACGATGCCCGCGCCTTCACCGATAACGAAACCATCCCGGTTTTTATCGAATGGGCGCGATGCTGTAGCTGCATCTGGATTAGTCGTCAATGCCGTATTGGCTGTAAATCCAGCTACCGATAATTGAGTGATCGGTGCTTCTGCCCCACCTGAAATCATGGCGTCTGCATCTCCGCGCTGAATAACTTTAAAGGCATCGCCGATGGAGTTTGTGCCTGAAGCGCAAGCTGTCACCGAACACGAGTTGATGGCTTTCGCGCCAAAATAAATTGATACTTGGCCGGATGCCATATCCGGAATGATCATTGGAATCAGGAAGGGGCTAATGCGACGGACACCGCGCGTATTTAACACGTTCATCTGATTTTCAATGGTCTCCATTCCACCAATTCCCGAGCCAATCCAAACGCCCGTCCGCAATGCTGTTTTTTCATCCAACTCAAGATTCGCATCTTTCATTGCCATAATAGAAGCAGCCAAAGCATAATGCGTGAAGCGATCCATTTTGCGTGCATCTTTCTTTTCGATATAATCTTCTATCGAAAAGTCATTCACTTCCGCAGCAATTTTCGCAGAATATAAATCGGCATCCAATCTCGTTAATGGCCCAACCCCGGATTCACCGTTTTTCACAGCTTCCCACGTTGTTTCAATATTGTTTCCTAATGGTGTTACAGCACCAATTCCTGTAATGACTACACGACGGTTTTCCATTCTATTTTCTTCCTTTCGCATACCTAATTATTTGCCCCACTTCATAGCTATTGCGCCCCATGTCAAACCGCCGCCAAAACCGACCATAACGATTACATCGTCGTCTTTGACCCGGCCTTCTTCGACGTCTTCGACTAGAGAAATCGGAATCGATGCCGCTGAAGTGTTGCCGTATTTGTGAATTGTTTTCGACATTTTTTCAACTGGAAGACCTAAACGTTCTCTCGATGCTTCCATAATGCGAATATTCGCTTGGTGAGGAATAAGAAAATCGACGTCTTCTTTTTGCAATCCCGCTTTTTCAATGACGTTTATCGCTGACTCGCCCATTTGGCGCACAGCGAACTTGAATACTTCTCTGCCGTTCATTTGCAGATGATCCCTGTCGTCCTGATACAGGTGTTTGCCTCCTGAACCGTCTGCACCAAGTTCGAAAGACAGAATGCCGCGGCCTTCCGATACTTTGCCGATTACTGCTGCTCCAGCGCCATCACCGAATAGAACTGCGGTGTTGCGGTCTTCCCAGTCGGTGATTTTCGATAATTTCTCCACACCCACCACTAAAACATATTTATAAACATCAGAATCAATGAATTGTTTTGCCGTAATAACCCCATACATAAATCCGGCACAAGCAGCAGAAATATCCATAGCTGCAGCATTGACAGCACCAATTTCCTGTTGAATTACACAAGCCATCGATGGAAAAGGCTGGTCTGGCGTCACGGTTGCAACTAAAATCAACCCAATTTCAGCAGGATCGATGCCAGCGTCTTCAATCGCTTTTTTTGCAGCTTCCCGTGACATGTCGGAAGTGTCTTGATCGTCTTTCGCAATCCGTCGTTCTTGTATGCCAGTCATCGTACGAATCCACTCATCACTGGTATCCATGCGCTGCTCTAATTGAAAGTTTGTTAGTCTGTCTTCCGGCAGACACCTGCCTAAACCGATTATTCCAGCATTCATTGTATATCCCTCATTTCAATTATCATCATATATTAGTACCTGGTGTTAATAATACGCCACTAACTAGCTAATTTCAACTAACTGACATATTTCCGACAATTTTTTTTCATTCTTTCCATTCTTTCTTTCTGTCCGTCAAAGCTTATGCTATGATTAAACTAGATATTCTATGTAGAGGTGAAACTAGATGCAATATATTGGAACATTTTTATGGTCGTTCTTTTTGATTTCTTTGCTCAATTATGTTGTAAGCGCAGTTCAGAACGTACCTTTCGATTTTATGATGGGTGTTTACATTTCAATTGGGGTTACAATTTTGATTTTTGTAATGTCAGCGATTATCCCAGAGGGACCTGCTCCTGAAAAGCATTTATAAGAAAAAGAAGCATAATCCGGATGTCCGGATTATGCTTCTTTTTTGTTAATGATAATTTGATTATTTTCATCCATCGTCAATTGCAGCTCTGTATTGGCTATGATTCCGCCTTTAATCAGTTCACGAGCAATATTGGTTTCGATATTGCGTTGGATAAAACGTTTTAACGGGCGTGCTCCAAATATCGGATCAGTTCCAGCTTCAACAATGTGATTGATGACTGATTCGTCTACAATCAGTTTAATATGTTGTTGATTGATGCGTGCAGCCAGTTCGGCAATCATTTTCTTAGCTATACCATAAAAATGGGTATTGGTAAGCGCATGGAAAATAACGATGTCGTCAATCCGGTTTAACAGTTCCGGCTTGAAATGCCTACGTAATTCACCCATGACAATGTCTTCAATATCGTGTTCGCTACTGGCATCGCTGATATGCGCAGATCCAATGTTGGAAGTCATGATCACTACAGTATTCGAAAAATTGACAAGCCGTCCTTGGCTGTCGGTAATGCGCCCATCATCCAAAATCTGCAATAAAATATTGGCAACGTCCGGATGCGCTTTTTCGATTTCATCAAGCAGGACAACCGAGTAAGGATTACGGCGCACCGCTTCAGTCAACTGTCCGCCTTCCTCGTAGCCGATGTAACCTGGAGGTGCACCGACCAGCCGAGATACGCTGTGTTTCTCCATATACTCAGACATATCAATCCGAATAAAATGATCTTCCGAATCGAATAAGTTTGCGGCTAATGCTTTGGCCAATTCTGTCTTCCCGACCCCAGTAGGCCCCAGGAAAATAAACGAGCCAATTGGTTTCCGCTCATCTTTGATGCCTGCGCGTGCTCTCCATACGGCTTCCGTCACCAGCTCGACTGCCCGATCTTGGCCAATTACACGTTCTTTTAAAGTATCGCCTAGCCGCAGCAGTTTATCGCGCTCGCCTTCTACCAATTTCGTGACCGGAATTCCCGTCCATCTGGCGACGATTCCTGCAATTTCTTCTTCCGTCACTTCTTCACGCAGCAATCGTTCAGCGCCTTCCTGTTCCAAATCCGCTTCCAAAGCCTGCAATTCCTTTTCAAGCTCAGGAATTTTGCCATGTTGCAAAACAGCAGCCGCGTTCAAATCGTAACGATTTTCCGCATCTTCAAGTTGTCTGCGGAATTGATCCAGCTGCTCCCGTTTTTCCTGAATTTTTTTCAACGATTCTTTTTCTGTGGTCCACTGATTTTTCATACCTGCAGAAGAATCCCGCAGTTCCTCGATTTCTTTTCGCAAGGTTTCCAATCGCGTTTTGCTCGCTGCATCTTTTTCTTTCATTAAGGCCTGCTCTTCAATTTCTAATTGCATAAGACGACGCGTCACTTCATCAAGTTCCTGCGGCATTGAATCAATCTCTGTACGAATCATTGCACACGCCTCATCAATCAAGTCGATGGCTTTGTCCGGCAAAAAGCGCTCGGTGATATACCGGTCGGACATTGCAGCCGCTGCTACAATCGCCCGGTCATGAATGCGGACGGCGTGATGCAGCTCAAAACGTTCTTTTAACCCACGTAAAATGGATACCGTATCTTCAACTGATGGTTCTCTCACCATCACCTGTTGAAAACGGCGTTCCAGTGCTGGATCTTTTTCAATATGCATCCGGTACTCGTCCAGCGTGGTCGCCCCGATACAGTAAAGTTCCCCACGCGCAAGCATCGGTTTCAGCATATTGCCTGCATCCATCGCTCCTTCTGTTTTTCCAGCCCCAACAATCGTGTGGATTTCATCGATAAACAAGATGATTTGCCCTTCACTGTCTTTGACCTGTTTGAGGACACCCTTTAAACGTTCTTCAAATTCTCCGCGGTATTTCGCACCCGCAATCAAGGCACTCATATCAAGTTCGTAAATAGTTCGATTCTTTAAGCCCTCCGGTACATCGTTTCGTACGATTCGCTGTGCCAGACCTTCAACAATTGCTGTTTTCCCAACACCCGGTTCGCCGATCAATACCGGATTGTTTTTGGTTTTCCGTGACAGGATCCGAATAACGTTGCGGATTTCCTGGTCGCGACCGATTACAGGATCCATTTTCCCGGATTGCGCCTGCTCCACCATGTTGCGGCCAAACTGTTCCAACGGAGATTTTTGTTCTGCGTTATTTGGAGATTGGACCATACCAACCACACCTTTCAATTAGTTTGACTATCTTTGACTAATTAGATTATAGTCAAATTTTCAGGAATAAGCAATTATTATGGATTTAAATTTCATGCACTTAGAAGTTAGACTATAGAATTAAAAATTACTTATTGCAGCGATCTGCGTAGGATTTTCTGCAGAAAAAAACCTTGGCGGAATAAAATCCGACAAGGTTTTTTAAAAGTAATTATCTAACGCCAAGCGCCATTTTTGCGTAACGTGACATATGGTCTTTGCCCCAGACGGGTGTCCAGACGATTTTAACATCGACTTCTTCCACTTCAGGCAATTCGTACAAAGCAGCTTTGACCATTTCTACGATTTGAGGTCCCATAGGGCATCCCATTGACGTTAACGTCATCGTCACTACTGCAAAGCCATCTTCAGTCACCATTACATCATATACAAGCCCGAGATTGACAATGTCAACTCCCAATTCGGGATCGATTACTGTTTCCAATGCACCCATCATGCTGTCTTTCATATCTTGATCCATTATAAATCCCTCCCTTTACTAGTAGTACCATCTTATCAAACTTTAGGCGGAATTGAAATTGACACGCTTACTCTGTCTTCAAATGTTTCGCCAGCCACTCCGTCGCTTCAAGCATTCCTTTTCGGCTGACGGCATGCCCCGCTTCTCTTTCACGAGTAAATGCAATGTTTTCCGGTGTCGCTTTATAGTGTTCTTTCAGTTCTTTGAACAAACGATAAGTTGGCTCAAATGGCACTGTTACATCCTGTTCCCCGTGCCAGAAATAAAGGGGGCGGCTATTAAATTTCGGCTGGTTCTTGCCGCTGTCAAAAATAGCTAAAGTCGACAGCATACGCTCGCGTTCGTCTGCACTGATCGGCAGCTGGAACCCTCTCGATTCGTATTGAGCCATTTGTGCCTGCGCCAGCTCTACGTAATTTCCTGCACCCATCATGACAGCTGCCGCCCGAATCCACGGATACACGGTCAGTGCCCCTAAAGTAGTGATGCCTCCCATGGAAGTACCGCCTACCCCAGGTTCTCCAGCAACCAGTCCCTGTTCATGTAATTCTTTGTGTAAAAACGCCAGCTCTTCGATCGAAGTCAAGACAATCTCCCAAAACCGCAAACTGATTTGAACCTCATCTGATCCTTCGCTTCGTTCTCCGTGCAGTAACGCATCCGGTAAAATGACACGCATCCCTTTTTCAGCCAATTGGTAGGCATAATGCAAATTATGCTCTTTAGCGCTCATATGGCCATGAAAAAAAACAACTGTTGGCAATGCCGTCTCCGCTGTTTGATCCGGAGTTATATGAAGCAACGGGATATGTCCCCATATTTGTCGTTGAACTCTCAACTGCATTCACTTCCTTCATTATTCATCCTACCAATCTTCCAGAAATCCGGCAATCACCAATTCTTTTCCAATTGAATCTTTGCATTTCCTCAACATTTTTTGACGAATCCTGTGCTTTATCGCTACACTAGGAATAGATAGAAAGGAGACGGCTATATTATGAAACAACATTTAATCGTTCTTGATTTGGACGGAACCTTATTAACAGACCAGAAAGTCATTTCAGCAAAAACAAAACTAACTTTAAATAAAGCAATTGAAGCAGGGCATGAGGTGATGATTGCAACGGGACGTCCATACCGTTCCAGTGAGACTTACTACAAGGAGCTGGGATTGACGACACCAATTGTGAACTTTAACGGTGCCTTTGTACATCACCCAACCAACAGCCACTGGGGAACTCACCATACCCCTATTGGATTAGACGTAGTGCACGAAGTGGTCGAATCCATGCATGATTATGATTTCCATAATATTGTTGCGGAAGTCCTCGACGATGTTTATGTCCACCATCATGACGAAAAGCTCATGGATATTTTCCGATTTGGCGATCCGACCATTACAACAGGCGATTTGCGCAACTTCTTGAAGACAGATCCAACCTCTATTTTGATCCACGCCCCTTATGAACGGGTACAGGAAATTCACGACCATCTGTCATCTGTTCATGCCGAAGTGATTGACCATCGCCGCTGGGGAGCCCCTTGGCACGTGATTGAAATTGTCAAAAGCGGCATGAGCAAAGCAGTTGGCTTAGATCGTGTTTCCAAGTCCCTCGGCATCTCGAGAGAACACATCATCGCCTTTGGGGATGAAGACAACGACCTTGAAATGATTGATTTTGCGGGGGTTGGCGTGGCAATGGGCAACGCAATTGACCCTTTGAAAAATATTGCTAATGAAATTACGTTATCAAACAACGAAGACGGCATTGCTGAGTTGCTGATTGACCGACTGAAACTGTAAATTAAAAAGGGGGATTTGCTTATGAGATTATTTGCTGACAGCGCATCAGACTTGCCAAAGGATTTTTTTGATAATGAACAAGTCGTTTTATTTCCACTGCGTGTCCATATTGGAGATCAGGATTATGAAGATATCCGGGGCATTCAGTCGATTAAAGTATTTGAAACAATCCGTGCAGGCAATCATCCAAAAACGTCACAGGTTTCTCCTGAAGAAATGCTGTCCGCTTTTGAGCAGCTGGCAAAAGACGGAGATGAAGGTTATTATATCGCCTTTTCTTCTGAGCTATCCGGCACATACAGTACGGCGGTGATGGTAGCCGATCAGGTTCGGGAAGAATATCCTGATTTACAGCTGACTATACTGGATTCAAAGGCCGCTTCACTTGGCTATGGCCTGCTGGTAAAAGAAGCTGCTAGATTGCGGGATGCTGGACAGCCGCTGGAAAAAATTATTGAAAAGACTCGCTTTATGGCCAATCACTTGGAAAGCCTCTTTACTGTAGAAGACCTGGATTATATGGCGAAAGGCGGGCGTATTTCCAAAGGAAGCGCTTTTGTTGGCGGATTGTTGAACATCAAGCCATTGCTTCACGTAGAAGAAGGCAAGCTGGTGCCCATCGAGAAGTTACGGGGACGCAAAAAAGTCATCAAGCGAATGATTGAACTAATGAAAGAACGCGGGGGACAATTGGATCAGCAAACCATTGCCATTAGCCATGGCGACGATGAAGAGTTCGCAAATGTTCTGAAGCAGGAAATCGAAGAGAACTTTAACCCTCAACATGTTGAAGTCCATATGATTGGTTCAGTCATTGCTGCACATACCGGTCCCGGAACTTTGGCATTATTCTTCTTTAATCAGATTGATCAGGAGCTGATCGGACGTTGAAAAAAATAGTCATTGTAGGCGCAGTTGGCGGCGGCGCAACAGCTGCGGGCCAAATTCGATACTATGATCCAGAAGCGCATATCGTGGTGTTTGACCGTGATTCTACTATGTCTTACGCAGCATGCGGCACTCCCTATGTCATCGGCAACGTCATAAAAGACGAAAGCTGCATTATTATGGCAGATCCCGAACAATTTAGAACCAAGCGCAATATCGATGTGAAATTGCGCCACGAAGTGCTGAAAATTGATAGAGAGGCCAAAACAGTTTTGGTCCGGAATATGGAAACCGGTGAACAATGGGATGAGCCTTACGATGCGTTAATCTTGTCACCCGGCGGCTCCGCCATTGTACCGGAAGTTGAAGGGCTTGATTCGTCAAAGGTTTTCACATTGCGCAGCTATGGGGATATGCAGAAGATTGATCAGTTTATCAAATCCACACAGCCCAAAAGCTGTATCGTATCCGGCGGCGGGTTTATCGGCCTTGAAATGGCAGAAAACTTGAAAAACCTCGGTTTGGATGTTTCGCTGGTGCATAAATCTCCCACAATTATGTCCATTCTGGATAACGACATTTCATTGATCATCGAAAAAGAGTTGTCGCTTCATGGGGTCAAATTGATTACAGGGACTTCAATTGAAAAAACTGACGGCACAACCATGAAGTTGCAAAATGGCATCGAGCTTCAGGCTGATTTTATTATCATGAGCATCGGCTTGAAACCAAATACAGAACTTGCTGAAAACGCCGGACTGACAATCGGTGAAACCGGTGGCATTCAAACCAATGAATTTATGCAAACTAACGATCCATCTGTCTATGCAATAGGTGATGCTTCCGAAAATGTTGACATGGTGACAGGCGATCCCAAGAGAGTCCCGCTTGCTTCTCCCGCTCACCGGCAAGCATTTATCGCAGCACGCCATTTGATGGGAGACAAAATAGCGAAAAAAGGATTGCTTGGCACATCTGTCTTGAAGATTTTCTCATTGACAGCTGCCATGACTGGATTGAATGAACAGGCAATCAAAGACAAAAATTTGGATTTTGCCACGGTCATCCATACTGGCAATTCCAATGCCGGCTACTACCCAGAGCATTCGCAACTCACGTTAAAGGTCCACTACGATCCAAAGACCCGTAAAATACTAGGTGGACAATGTATTGGCGGCAAGGGAGTCGACAAACGCATAGATGTCCTCGTCACTGCCATTTATGCCGGGTTGAGCATCGACGATTTACAGGCGCTTGAGCTTTGTTATGCCCCTCCCTACTCTTCGCCCAAAGACCCGATCAATATGGTTGGCTATAAGGCCATCACTAAATAATACCGCCATTAAAACAGGCAACGATAAAGCGAATCGCTTTATCGTTGCCTGTTTTTATAATCCTATTGTGCTGTATGTTCAGTTGCCTGTTGTTTGGCTGCATCTGCTTTGCGTTGTTTGCCTTTGCGCCAAACGATCCATAGGAACAGCATAAACACCAAATACATGATTGCCAGAGTCGCAATATAAGCCGCGTTAAGTTTGGTTTCCTCTATTACATTAAACACTTCCGCAATTTCACGGTCCTGTGTGATTCGGTATCCTCCATTGTCTTCCTGGCGGATAATATCGCTCTCAAATAAACCACGCAACTCCTGCCCATCGCCAATAATATCTGCAGGCAGGTTAATGTTCTTCGTTGAAGACGAGTTGTTGATGGCAACAATCCATGTTTCTTCATCGTTGGAACGCTTATAGACCATCCAGCCATCTTCGTCATGCAGCATTTCCAACTCACCGTTTCGCAATGCCTCGGAAGAATTGCGCAATGAGCTCAAATCTGTAATATGGTCAACCAGTTCTTTGTCTACTGCCATATCCAGAATTTGGTGAGATTTTGGCAGCTCTGTCCCATTCATTGCTGATTCAGATCCGTACTGGACAACCGGTATTCCAGGCATTGTTAATAGCTGGGTCAACAACAAGGTCCATCGTGTTGGCGGAAATCCATTTTCTTCAACTACATCGGCAGTAAATCTCGATCCAATTAATGAATCCACTTGAATCAAGTTGTCCTGGCTTTCTTGCATAGCAGAAGAAATTCCAGTCAAATCCTGATCAAAATTTTTATACCCGGCACGAAGCGTTTCTTCAATACCCGGCATGACCACTGCATCAAATCCAGCTTTATCCTGCAGTTCCCGGTCGCTAAGGATATAGCTGTTCCGAACGTCTTTCATCGCTTCGGAAAAACTCACAACAAACTCGGGATCCAACTGATCTGCGTCCTGAAGCCGAAAACCGTCAACTTGATAGGTTTCGCTAAAATCCGAAAAGGTAGCAATTAACGCTTCTTGAACTTCTGGGTTCGCGGTATCTAGTGCAAGGCTGCTATCTTCATTTTCTGTAAACCATTCCGGGTGTTTAGCCATCCAATTATGATCTTCACTAACTTGCTGTGTCGGTACATCCACAATCACTTTCATATCCTGATCATGAATTTCAGTTACCAATGCAGTAAATTCTTGTTCTGTTCCAAAATGGCGCTCGAACTCATTATAGTCCAACACTCTTTTTCCATCATATGTAGCGGTCGAAAAAACAGGTCCGATTGAAAGAGCGGTAAAGCCCATTTCTTTCACAAATAAGAGTTCGCTGGCCATGCCATCAAAATCGCCCCCACTGAAACTGGCAGGGTCCAATGCGTTCACTTCATAATCATTGTCAATTTTTTTATTAAAATAGCGGTCAACCAGCACATCATAGATGAGCTCATCTTTCAGTTCACGCTCTTCTGCAGCAGATGCTGGAGTAACGAAGGTCATCAGCAATGCGCCAGTTAATATGCTTGAAATCCATTTTGCTTTCAATCCAAAATCCTCCTTCAATGAGGTTGCTATTGCGTTCTACCCCGATTCATTTTATCAAAATCCGGCTGCCGTCGCCATGTTAAGTTCAGCTTTCGGCCAGTACTTCCCGGAGTTTCGTCTAAACTGTGAAAATCGAGAAAAATAGGGTACGCAGATGGAACCGAATTATCGCTTTTCAAAAAACAAAAAAGGCAGGTGCTGGATGCACCTGCCTGCTTTGTTTAAAAGAAATCCATACCGATTGGCAACATAAGGCCAATGAACATTGTTCCAAATAAGAACACTGCGAACAATACCCAAAACATCGTGACCGGTTTTTGTTTTTTCGAACGAACCAAAACCATTTCCATCATTCCGATTGTCAAAACACCCAATAGGAATTTAATGCCGTAAAGCATTGGATCTGAAGAAGACCATTCGATAAACAATGTAAGTCCTGTAATAATGATCAAAATGTAAAACAATCTCAATACCATGTGGAGAATTTTGCGGCCTTTGCTGTCACGCTGCATAAATGCTGCGATCAAGAACAAAACGACTGCAACAACCCATGTCGTAATGTGTAAATGTGTGGTCTGTGTAAAAATATCCAAAAGCTCACCTCTTCTAATAAAGTCCTTTCCAGTTTATCACAAATCGGACGATGAGAAGAGCTCAGATCTTATGACAAATGTGTGACGAGTGTCCCGATGGACTCAATTGATACTTTCACCGTATCTCCTGCTTTTAAGAATTTTGGTGGATTAAAGCCTTTGCCGACTCCAGCCGGTGTTCCGGTAAGCAGAACATCTCCCGGTTCTAACGCAATGTATCTTGATACTTCCGCAACAAGATCATCCACTCGGCGAATCATGTTTTCTGTGTTGCCGTTTTGGCGCACTTCATCATTCACTTTTGTCACAACGGACAGGTTTTGTGCTTGTGGAATCTCATCTTTTGTGACGATATAAGGTCCAATTGGGCATGAACCTGGCAAGCTTTTCCCCAGGAAATACTGCTGATGTTTTTCTTGCAGATCCCGTGCAGTCAAATCGTTTGCGATTGTGTAGCCAAACACATAGTCATATGCCATTTGCTTAGGTATGTTGTGGCCGGCTTTTCCGATGATCACAGCCAATTCACCTTCGTAATCATAAGAATCAGTCAAATCACTGTGAACAGAAACCGTTTCGCCGTCTGCTGAAATACAAGTAGGCGACTTGGTGAAAACCACCAAATCTACTGGAGCATCGGCGCCCATTTCTTTTGCGTGATCTGCATAGTTTTTTCCAACACAAATAATATTTTTAGGTGTTCTGGAAATTGGCGACAACCATTCAATTTCTGAAAAAGAGTGTTTGAATTCTTCAGAGTGGTCAGACTGAACAGCGGCTTCCGTCAATTTGCGAATTTGTTCAACAAACTCCAGACCTTGCGGAATTCCTTCTATCAATTGTGCTGGGAATGCAGGCAGGACCTCTAATTGCTGTTGGATGGCAAGCAAATCCCAAACAGCTTCTTCCTTTTTAACTTTTGGTCCGAATCCTTCTTTTCCTTCATAGCGAAATGATAACAGCTTCATTCGTCAAACACTCCTTTTCTGTGGTTGAATTCATTATACACATTCACGGTTTTGAATTGTTAGTTTTTTCGAATTTATTTCCATATGTCCATTTTCTCCAGACACTTTCAAGCGGCCCTCTTGAAAATTTTTCAAACCAAATTTCTGCGAAAATCAACTGAACGACGAAAATTCCGATGGCAATCAAAGTTCCGGTCAACAAATCTACCTGCCCATAAAGACCAAAGCCGTACGAATAAAAAATCAATGTTGCCAATACCGATTGGGTAATATAAGTCGTTAGTGACATCCGTCCGACTTTCGCTAACGGAGATAATAGCTTTTGCAAGCTGGATTTTTGAGCCAGCAAAGCGATAATGGCTGCATAGCCAATTGCTACAAGCGGTCCTCCAAAAATATCCTGCAAATAGACAAAGGCATAGTTTGGTTCAAATAGAAATGGCGCAGCCTTCAACAACAAGCCGATCAGCAATGGAACAATGGCTAAAAACAGCCATAGTTTGCGTTTTTCCTGCGTCCGTTCAATCAGCCGCCATTTTCCGGCAGCTGCACCGATCATCAGAAACGGCAAGATGGTCGCGATTAAAATAATGTAGCCGACGAAATTGTTCGTATAGGTCCAATCTTGCAAGCGTTGGCTAAAAATTTCTGCAAAACTGCCGGACTGGTAAGACTGAATCGAACTCTCGATTTCCATGTACCCTACATACGTATTTGGATCTGCTGCTGCCGCGATAAACATGACCCCCAACAGCAACAGATGAGGCAGTGCATAGATGATGACTGCAAAGCCCATTAACCAGCTTGATGGCAAACGGATCATTCCGATAAGCAGAAAGCCCATAATGGCATAGGTGATCAAAATATCTCCATACCAGATTAAAAAGGCGTGAATAATGCCAAACAGCAGAAGAACTGACAGGCGCTTAACTGCTACTGGAATAAAAGGGCGCTGCTTGGCTTCAGCACGCATAAATTGCATAGCCAGTCCATAGCCGAACAACATGGCAAACAAGGGATAGAAGCTTGCCTGAACAAAAATATCAATAAACAAATATATCCCTTCATTCAGATTTCCATTAAACCATTTATAAGGATCTATATAAGACAAAGGCGAATGGAAAGCCAGCATGTTAATGACCAAAATGCCAAAAAGCGAAAACCCTCTCATTAAATCAATGGCTTTTACACGTTCATTTAAAGAAACTGGTTGTAAGTTCAAAATATTCCTCCTAAATGTTTACTTCCTCACTTGCCGCAAATAAATACAGCAATTTTTCTTTAATCGAAATCTGAAGAATCGATTCCACGGCTTCCCGGTAAACAGTCAGCTGCACACTATAGCGCTCGCTCATTTCTTTATCCACATCACTCATATGCGTTACACGGTCCGTCTTATAATCGAGCAGCACCCAGCCATCCGGTTCCTCAAACAGGCAATCGACGATTCCTTGAATGATTTGATGATCCCCATCTGCGTCTTGTTTGGCGTATGTGAACGGAACTTCTCGCTTGATATTTTTGGCTGCTCGCAAGCGTTCCGCAGTATGGCTTTCGTAAAAGCGTTCGACTTCTTCCACTTTTACGGCTTTGCCTTCGTCAGGAGACAAAATTTCCTTTCCTACCAGCGTTTCGATAAATTCACCTATTTCAGCAGCGTCCATCGTTCTGTTCAATGGAATGTGCTGCATAACCGCGTGTACAGCGGTTCCCACATCAGATGCTGACAAGCGCTTGTCTGTCATGAAATCCGGACGGTGCATCAACATTGTTCTTTCAGGTTTTGCCGTTTGAATGAATGATTCAGGTTCATCATTGCGCTGCAGCATTTGCAGCCGTTTCATTTCTGTCACGGACTGCTTGGACCGCTTCTCAACCGCTCCTTGGTGCGGATACTGATAATTAAAACGGTCACTGACTAATTTGTGATAGTTTTCATTCGATTCTTCCCCTTCCAGCAATTTAACCAAATTCACAATTCCTGGAAGCAAAGACTGGGATTCGATGATTTCAATATGAAAACGGGATGAATGATCGAGAATATTGCCATTCACATTCAGCTGCTCCGCCGCATCCGGATGTCTCGCAACGGCCGGGCCAATCCAATCCAAATAGCCTTTGGCACGTGAACGCATAAAATCCGGCAGCCGGACTTCGTTGGTGCTGACTTTCCATTTTTCAAAGAGCTTATCGATATCTTTTACCGAAGCGGTCAAATACAAGTGCTCTTTTGCTCGTGTCATCGCAACGTACAATACTCGCATTTCTTCTGCTTTCATCTGCAGCTGCTTCATTTCTCTTACTGCCAGAAAAGGCAAAGACGTATATTCAATTCTCGTATCCGGGTTAACCGCCTTGACGGCCAATCCATAATCCTGGTCGAATAGATAGGATTTGCGGAAATCCATTTCATTAAACGAACGGCCCGTACCTGCAAAAAAGACTACAGGAAATTCAAGCCCTTTTGACTTGTGGACAGTCATAAGCCGGACCACGTTTTCTTTTTCACTCAGTGATTTCGCAGTCCCCAAATCATCGCCTCGCTCCCGCATGCGGTCAATAAAACGCAAAAAGCGAAACAAGCCGCGGAATGAGGTTTTTTCGTATTCCAGTGAACGGTCATGCAAAGCGCGCAAATTAGCTTGCCGCTGCTTGCCGTTGGTCATCGCACCTGCCATTTCGTAATAATTTGTATCCAAATAAACTTGCCAAATCAACTCAGCCAACGAGCCTCGGCGAGCCTGATTGCGCCACCCTTCCAACTGAATAACGAAGCGCTGCAGTTTTTCAGCCGCCGCAGGATCAATTCCTGTGCCAGTGCGCATGAAAGTTTTTACTGCTTCGTAAAACGAGGCTTGAGGAGCCGCCAAGCGGATTTCAGCCAATTCATTTTCATTTAATCCGATAAACGGTGCCCGCAAAACGGAAGTCAGCGGAATGTCCTGGTATGGGTTATCGATGACGCGCAGCGTATTCAGCATGATCATGACTTCAAGCGCATCAAAATAGCCGCCAGTTAACTCCGCATATAAGGGAATGCCGGCCATTTTAAATTCGTCCACAAAATCTCCAGACCAGGTCATAGAGCGCATCAGCACCACAATATCCCGATATTCCAACTTGCGCTGCTGTTGTGTCCATGGGTCATTTACCAACATTTCCTGTTCCATCATTTCTTTGATCTTCTTGGCAATAAAGCGCGCTTCCCATTGAGATTTCACCATGTCCTCATCCACTGCTTCTTCTTCCGTTTCCGGTTCGTGAATCAAGGCCAATTCAATTGGAATCTGCTGGTCTGGATAAGGAGCTTTCGCTTTTAAAGCTGCCGCCTCGTCATAGTCGATTTCTCCAACCCGCTCGCCCATAATTTGCGAGAAGATATAATTGGTGCCGTCCAGTATTTCTTTACGGCTTCTAAAATTTGCATTTAAATCAATGCGCAGACCTGTAGACTCGGCATCATGGCGGAAACGGGAATACTTCCCTAAAAACAGCATCGGTTCAGCGAGACGGAAGCGGTAAATCGATTGTTTTACATCGCCTACCATAAACATATTGCCGTCGTGTTCACCACCCGATTTCACTAGTTTCAAAATCGTTTCCTGCAACAGGTTGGTATCCTGGTATTCGTCCACCAACACTTCTTTAAACCGCGCCTGATATTCTGTTGCAATGGCAGAAGCTTTGCCATTGTCCGATAAGATTTCCAGCGCATAATGCTCCAAATCAGAAAAATCAACCAAAGCCCGGTCGATCTTCAAGGTTTTGTACTGCTCGGCAAACGTTTGCGTCAGTTCCACTAGCGTCTTCATCATGGGAGCCATTTCGCGCATTTCATCAAGCAGGCGCTTTGGTGAGCGTGTGAAATAAGCATCAAACAGACCGCTGACAATTTTTTTCACTTCATTGCGCATCCCCTTTGCTTCTTCTGCAATTGCAGGGTCACAGGAATCCTTTTTGATGCTCGCTGCTTTTTCGAATTGGAATGACTGTGAAAAATCATAAAGGCTGTTCCAAGAAGTTTCTAAAGCAGCAATAGCCGCTTGGATCACTTCAGCATCTGTTTTAAATGTTCCTTCCAGCAAAGCAGGACCATCCGGCTGCAAGGACAATTGCAGGCCTTCCTGCGTAAGCTGCAAGGCCTCTTCTAAAGCATGCCGTATCGTTAGTTTTAAGTCTCCGATAAATGGCAGTTCGTCAACGGATGCTGACACTGGTACATCGTATAAGCTCGGTACTTGCTCGAGCCATTTTTCGGGGTCAGGGTGCACACGCGAATAATCATATAGCTTGCTAAGCAGTACTTCCATTGCCTGGTCGCTGCGGTCGGAAGTAAAGCTGTCTGCCAGACGGTATACCGCCTCTGCCCCTTCACCTTCATAAGCTGTTTCGAGCACTGCTTCGAGTACATCGTCCCGCAGCAAAGCCGCTTCGGTGTCTCCGGCAATTCGGAATCCTGGATCGATTTCAAGTAAATAAGCATACTGTTTTACTACTTGTAAACAAAAAGAATGCAGTGTAGAGATTTGGGCTTTATTGATCAGACGTAATTGCTTTCTTAGGTGGCTTGATTCTGGATTCTCTGCCACTGCCTTTTCCAATGCAGTTGACATGCGATGCCGCATTTCAGCAGCAGATGCATTGGTGAAAGTAACGACCAACAGCTCGTCCACTGAAATGGGGTCTTGTTCAGCCAGCACCTTTTCAATCATTCGGTTGATCAGGACGGCTGTTTTCCCTGAACCGGCTGCAGCGGACACGAGCATGTCCTGGCCTTTTGCCCAAATCGCCAGCCATTGTTCATCGGTCCACGTGGCATCAATCGGTTTTTTCGGTATCATCTTCAGTGGTCTCCTTTCTGATCAACTCTACTGCTTTATCCGGCGACAAAGCTGGGAGTTTGCGGTAGCTTTGTTCTGGATCTGACGGGTCAAATTGGCATACGGAACGGTAGGAACAAAATTGGCAAGGCGTATCCTCTTTTACTTTATAAGGCGTGATGCTTGTATTGCCCTCGAGTATGCCATTTCCGGCATGTTGATGCTTGCCGCGTACAAATCGGCGGATGGCTTGCATGTCTTCTTTAATGACTGTTTTCGACTGGGAGGCAGACACTGAACCGCTTTTATTGAGCCGGACTGGGATAACATTGGAGTAACCGTCAATCCCATCATCCATCGCCTGGATCACTTCTGGATCTTCGACAACCAATCCATTCATTTTAAACGATTTAGCCATTTCTTCTTCCAGTTCTTCAGCTGTCATTAATTTCGTCAATTTCAGCATCGGATTATGCATATGGAAGTATAGAACGCCTGCTGGTTCCGCCTCTTCCCCCAGCCAGCGATCCGAATGGGTCAATGCCACATCCAGATACGTGAACGTTTGCAGGGAAAGACCATGATAAACATTGCTGAGATCGAGCCCCTGCTTGGACGATTTATAGTCGACCACGCGCAAATACGGTTTGCCGTGAATTTCAGTCGAATCGATTCGGTCAATCCGTCCGCGGACATTCATTTTGCGGCCATTGTTTAACGGAATGTCGAGTGGCGGAATGGTTTCTTGGGGTCCAAAACCAACTTCCAAAGCAACCGGCACAAATCCGGAAACTTTGGCGTGCTTACTGAGCATAAATGCTGTCTGGCGGATGATGCCTTCCAACTTGTGCTGGATATATCGGTAGCGGTGGGAGCTGATTAAAATGTGATTAACGAAATATGGAGAGAGCTGCTCAATCGCTTCTTTGGCCAAATTCTGGCACTGTTTTTGCGTTAAGGATGACCAGGAAACGCCAAGCCTTAACACTTCGTCTGAAATCCATTTGATTGCTGCATGGAACAGGTCTCCCATAGCGGGAGCCGCCAATTTATACTGGCTGCGTTCCTCAAGGCGCAAACCGTAAGTAACATAATGTGCAAACGGACAGCTATAATAAGTTTCCACACGGGAAACACTGGATGAAATTGGAGAGCCGTACAATGGCTCAGTAATTTCTGGGCGCAGGGGATCTGCTGTATTTGGTTTAATTGGCGCCAGAATTCGTTCAATGACCGAAGACCAGTATGGATCTTCGCGGTAATAGTTTAAAACTGCACGCCATTCAGCTGTCAATTCCCCGCTGCGAATCTGCGATGTCAAATAAGCCAGAGTTGCCCGAGGATGCGAAATATAAGCAAGTGGCGACGTGTCCAGAAGCTCTTCCGGATCAATGACTGCAGGAGTTAAGTCGATTGACAGCATATCCTTGAGTTTTTGAATATAGAGAGAAGGAAGCAGTGCTTTTCCTTCTTCGTCTGCGATTGGAAACGAGACCGTCAGCAGTTCTGAAGCAGAAGTAAACGCACGGTAGACCATATAAGTTTCATCCATTAAACGCATTTTTGAATTTGGAGCCAGTTCAAAACCAATTTGTGCAAACCAGTCCCTGTCTGCATCGGTCAAAATGCCTTCTTGCTCAATACGTTTTGGCAATACCCCATCATTGGCACCAATAACAAATACCGACTTGATATCCATTAAACGCGCTAAATCAATCTTCGACACTGTCACTTGGTCCAATGAAGGCGGGATGCGGGAAAACTCCAGCGTTTCGAATCCCTCGTCCAAAACTTTGACAGCTGTTGCTAAGTCAATTTCTTTGTCGCCGAACATCAGCACAAACTGATCCAATACACCGATCCACTGGTTCCATGCTTGTTCATGTTCAGTAGCCGCCAACAAGCGATGTTCGGTTTCTTCCCGCTCTCTTAAGGTTTGAATTTTTGCGTAAACATCCATCTTCTCAATAAATAGGAATAAGGCTTCTGCAACGTCTCTTCCGGTTCCGCTAAGTTTCAGTTGCTCTTTTAATTGCGCCAAAGGCTCTCTGATCAAATCACGGACCGCATGAAGTTCCATTTGTGCTGCCAATTCTTCATCCGTCTGGATTGATGTATGGAATTCCAGACCGCGGTATTTTTTGTAGAACCACCGTTTTTCTTCAAACCAGCGTTCTCCGTATACACCATTGGCAATGACAAAATTCTCCAATAAATCACTGCGCTCCCGCCATTTTGATAGAGGTCCCTGCGGAAAGAATAAATCTGTTTTGACGGCACGGAACACCGATTCGTACGAATAATTGGAAACAACCGCTTCAAGAACCGACCGGCTGAACTCAATCAAAGGATGGTGCAGCATCGATTTTTTTTGACTGATGAAATAGGGGATGTCATATTGTGGAAAAATGGTATTAATCAATTCATCATAAATTTCCGGCTGCCGGTACAAGATGGCAATTTCACTATAGCGAAACCCCTGTCTTGCCTGATCTCGTATGCTTCGCGCAACCGAATGGATTTCAGCACGTCTATTTGCTGCTTCGACTAATGATACATGGCCTTGGCCTTGAATTTTCGGTGTCGGGTAATCATCGAAATGCCGTTCGATATGCTCGAGCTCCTGGTGCGCAAAACGGCGAGGCAAATTGAGGTGCACCGGATGTTCAATCTCAATGCCCTCTTTGGCAGCCTGCTCGCTTAAGCGGCGGGCGGTATTGGCAGACTGGTAAAACAAAGCCTGCTCATCGAATGGATCTGTTTGTTCATCCATTGGAAGCGCGATGGTCACTGATTTGGCGTGCTTCATCAATTCGAAGAGAATCTCGTACTCTCTTGCAGTGAACGTGACAAATCCATCAATATAGATTGTCGCCGATTTTACCAAATCGGAATAAGGAATTTTTTCACTCAATAAAGCTAAATGGCCTTCGGAATCTACAAATACTTTGCCCAGGCGATTTTCAATCTCTGTCAAGATCAATTCCAAATCCTCCGCTTTGTCGAGTAATGTTTTTGGAGCACCTGCTTCCGTCAATGACGAGCGAATTGAGCTCAACTCCCCGCAATCCACACAGTAGCGAGCAAACTCCTTCACCAGTTGTTCAATTTGGTCTGTAAAGCCGCGTTTTCCTGCAGCTCTGCGGAACAATTGAAAATCGTCGCGATGGTCCTCCAGCAAGCTGCGGATCAGCATGCGATACCCGAACGTATCCACTTCTTTTCTGCTGATGCCGCCAACTTCCTGCAATACTCGCCACGCAAGCCGCTTGAAAGTAACAGCTTGTGCACGGATCATGCCATTCATGCCATAGGAGGCAGCAAGTCGATACTCTGTGGAAAACGACATCTGGTCCGGCACAATAAGGAAAATCGGTTCTCCGTCTGCCTGCCGCTGTAACTCAGAGACAATTTCTTCCTGAACAAAACGAGTTTTTCCCGCCCCCGCTCTGCCGTATACAATGCGCAAAGACATTCAATCACCCTCCAAATAAGAACGTTTGTTCTAATTATACAACTAAGCAAAGTTGATTGCTAATTTCACTAATCTATTGTCACTTGTGTTTCTCGCGTTCTTCTTTCGCTAATCGAAAATCGGCTTCTACTCTTTTATTTAATCGTTTTTCCAGAATTTTACCGATAACATACAACAATATGATTACCAAGACAACAATCGCTGTCCGCACCGGCTGGGTGAATAAAGCACGCAGGTCATAGCCTACATAAGAAATCGTAAACACCATCACAAATTTCCCAGCCATGACAGTCAATAAATAATAATGCTTTCGAATATTTGATAAGCCTGCTACTAAGTTAACAAGTGCAGACGGTGTAAAAGGCAGGCACAGCAATAGGAACAGCGGGCCAAATCCATTTCGCTCAACCCAGTGAATCAACTTTTGGACCTTTTCATGCCGTGTCATGAAGTTCATAAAGCGTGCACGGCCGTATTTGCGAACCAATAAGAACACTGCATAAGCACCTAAGACCGAACCGCCCCATGATAATAAGAAGCCAAGCCAAAGTCCATAAGCCGTTGCATTCGCAAAAACAAAAACGAACAATGGCAGGAAAGGCAAAAAGGCTTCGATGAATGGAAGCAGGAAGCCAATCAACGGACCAAATGCCCGGTAAGATTGGGTCAATTCAACAATATTCTCCATGGAAAAAAACTCTGACATAGGCTCATTCCTTTAAAATGCAAAATTTTAAAAATGCTCTTCAAAACGAAAATGTTTATATGATATGCTATTATAATTACTTTACACCCTTTCAGGGAGTTTGGAAAAGGAAATACCTATACATAAGGAGCGAGAAAAATGGACGGACGTGAATTTTCTGCTGGATTAAAGGCTGGGACCAGCATAGCGATCGGCTATTTTCCGATAGCATTGACCTTCGGATTGTTGGCTAAGACAACTGGACTTTCCTTGCTGGAAGCGACAGCAATGAGCATCTTTGTTTACGCGGGCGCAGCCCAGTATATCTCTTTATCTCTTATCACTGCGGGGGTTGCGCCAGCAGTAATTGTGCTAAACACTTTCATCGTCAACATCCGCCATTTTCTTATGACGGCTTCGCTTAATGAAAAGATGCAGCCGGATGATCGTTGGAAAAAAGCGCTGTATGCTTTCGGAATTACGGATGAATCGTTTTCAGTATTGGCTACTCAAAAAGGCACTAAATTGAGCACGGCTTTTGCTGTTGGCGTTATTGTCATCGCCTATGGCAGCTGGATTGTCTTTACCGCAGTCGGCCACTTAATCGGTGCCAACCTGCCTCAATTTTTACAGGCATCCATGTCTATTGCGCTTTATGCGATGTTCGTTGGCCTATTGGTGCCTTCGATGCGCGGCAATCGGAAAGTAGTCAGCCTCGCCGTCATTGCCGGACTGATCAATTCCTTGTTTTTCTTCACCGAATGGCTGTCTACAGGTTGGGCTATTATGGTTTCTACATTGGCCTCAGCCATATTCATTGAATGGATTTCACGGAAAGGTGTGAAAGCGTAATGGGTTCATGGTATTGGTGGATGATACTGGGTATGGGCGTGGTGACTTATCTCCCTCGTGCTATTCCACTGACATTTCTGGAAGGGCGCGAATTGCCTGAATCCCTTCAGAACATTCTGCGGAATATTCCCTATGCCGTTTTAGGGGCATTGATTTTTCCAGCAATCTTTTTTATTCAAGAAAATATCTGGTTTGGAATAATTGGTGCCATTGCAGCATTTGGCATTGCTGTTACAGGCGCCAATGTGATGATTGTCGTCCTTGGGTCAATCGCCGTGCTGGCAGTGTACAGTATATTTATTTGAAGCTACGCAAAAAAAAGCCGTCACTCATTTTCATGAGCTTCGGCTTTTTTTCTGCGATTGAACATTCTTGTGGAATACCAGAATCCGGCAGTTAGAGAAGCCGCATTCACAACGAACAACAGCCACGTTTGCGTGTATCCCGCGTAAACAGCTGCTGCTATCAGTGCCACAGTCAAAATCAATGCAACAATGTGGTTAAACGTAACTCTCGTAAATAAAATGACGAGCAGCCCGGGCACCAGCAGTGACAGAAAAAACTTGGTTACCATTGATTCCATTTGTTTATCTCCTTAATTGACCACTAATAATCCCAATCGATGATGATCGTGACGGAAAATAACATGTTGGCGCAAGCGAACTTCCAGATTATGGTCCAGTACTTCCAGACGGCAATGAGCCGCATTGACTTGGATTGCTTCATACAACTCTGACTCGTTTGCAATTGCAATGCCGTTCACTTTGCGAATCACTTCCCCGCGCAGCAAGCCCATTTTGTCAGCTGGAGAACCTGGCAGCACATCTACAATCATAACTCCTTGAGCTTGCGGAGTAACGGCGTAATTGCCGCCACGCTCTTTCAGCGCAAAATAAACTGAGATCGCAATTCTTCCAATTACTCCGGCTGCCAAAGCGGCAATTGCCAATGGCTGCCATGCTAATGCAAGCAACCCGATTACAATAATACCAATTCCTAGTTTCGAAACGGCTTTACCAACCACTGGATACAGATAAACCGGCAAGGTGCGTTGAGAACGGCCCAGAAACCCAAAAATGAACGGGAACAAAATCAGCGAAAAATTTGTTTCGCCAATCGGTAACTGCGGCCAGTAAGGCGCATAGGAATCAATTAATTCACCTGGCACCACCAATAAGATGGGCAATAGCCACAAGCGCTTCGAGATATATGCTGCTGCTTTTAAGCCACGTCCAGATTTATGCAATCGTGGAGATGCAGCCTCTGCTGCTGCTTTATCAATCATTTTTCCTTCTGCGAACACAAGTGCGCCTGCGATAAGTGCCACTGGAATCAACCATTGAAAGGCAAATGCTGTTCCTTCAAAACTGAATAGACCAAAGTTCACCGACCATCCATTGGCATGAAACAACCAACTTAGCCCAACGGCTGCAGCCGCCAAGTAAATAAATGAACCAGCCTGATAAAAAGTCGTCACCATCAATAGAATAGACACGATGCTCAAAGCAATCAGCCATCCGATTGGGACAACCAGCCCGATTCCTGCAAACAGGACAGAAAAGATAAGGGCATATAACCACCCATCTTTTACGAGCCTTTTAAATTCGGTCAGTCCGTAGACAATCCGAATCCTGAAAATTTTACGTTCTTTTTTTACTCGATAATATCCCAACAACACTGCGGCAAGCAATGCTATGTATAAAACCGGATTTACAAAAAATCTACCAATCGCGAATACTAAATCCATTATCACTGTACTTACACCATCCTATCACCAGCAATTGAAGCTACCTCTCATTGTACCAAACAAAACCGGCTTACTGCAGTTCTTTTTCAGTTAAACGAAAGCGGCGCCCAATTGTTCCAAAATATCTTCGATTCCTTCAATTCCTGCAGACAGCCGAATCACTTGTCGTGTAACACCAATGTTTTCTTTTTCTTCTGTCGACAGCGCTCTGTGTGAAGTTCCATATGGATACGAAACGGTTGTCTCTACGCCCGCCAAAGTCGGAACAATTTTTATCCACCCGAGTGAAGAAAAGAACACCGATACATCGACTGCTTCCGGCAATTCGAACGATACAATGGCTCCTGCCCCCGGATACCAGACGCGTGCTTTGCCTTCTAAGAATGTGGCAATCGCTTGAGCATTTTCTGTTTGTGTTTTCATTCGAAGGGCCAAGGTTTTAATGCCGCGAATGGTTAACCATGCTTCAAAAGGGCTTAAGTTCAACCCGAGATTCACGACTCGCTTTTCAGCAATGCCGATCAGTTCTGTATCTCCCACTAAAACACCTGCAGTAACGTCGCTATGGCCACCTAGATACTTTGTTGCACTATGAGCGACCAAATCCACTCCAAGTGCATATGGGGTCATTGTGTAAGGTGTTGCGAATGTGTTGTCGATCATTATGCGAACATCGTGGCGTGTTTTCAGTTCACAAAGAGCTTCAATATTTTCCATGCGCAAAAATGGATTGGTGATCGATTCACTGAAGACCAGTTTAATTTCCGGTGTACCGATTAAAATTTTTTCCAGCTCATTAATATTCGAAAAATCAGCAAAATGAACTCTGATTCCCATCAAGACCAGCTCTTCTTTCAACAAATGCAAGGTACCGCCGTAGACATCCTGAGCGGCCAAAATATGGTCGCCTGCTTTAACAACCGCCAAAATCCCAGCAAGGATGGCTGATGTTCCTGAAGATGCTGAAACACCCTTTGGTGCCCGTTCTAAATCTGCAACTGTTTGGCCCAAAGCATCAGTATTTGGATTTGCTGTCCGAGAATACAAATACGTACCGTTTCCTTCATAATAGCCTTCCAGTTCTTCCAACGAAGAGAATGAAAATGCTGAGGTTTGGTAAAGCGGCATCACTTTTGATTGGATTGTCCGTTCCTTCATTGTTGCGGTATGAACTGATTTGGTTTCAATTGATGTCATTGTTCTATCCCCTATTCCATATTATCGACTAACTGCTCCATCATGGACAAATCCATTGGACCCACTATTTTATTTTGAATACGCCCTTCAGTGTCAATCATATACGAAGTTGGAATCGACATTGCTTGGTAGGTCGAGCCAACATCGCCTTCTTCATCCATTGGAACGGAAAATTCCAATCCAAACTCTTCAACAAAATCCTCAATGTTTCCGAGTCCCCTGTCTTCAGTGGTTAAATTGACTGCTAAAATTACGACGTTTTCATTTTTTGCCTGTTCTTCATAATAAGTTTGCATATGTGGCATTTCTGCTCTGCAAGGCGGACACCAGGTCGCCCAGAAATTCAATAATACTTTTTGACCTTTATAGTCTGATAAAGTCACCACTTCACCATCCAATGTGGTCAACTGAAAATCTGGGGCTTGTTCGCCTTTAGCCAAGCCTTCGTCCGTCGGCAAAAAATCTACATCACTACCGAGAGCCATATTATCGAGCGCCTCAGACTCTGCCGTATGATTCTGAACAGCACCTACGATTACAATTCCAACCATAACAGCAAGCACCAATAAGCCAATAATCTTTTTAGGCATCTGTTATTCACTCCATTCAATTTTCATCATACGATAAATAAGACGTCTTGTTCCACTATATTAAATTAAAAATGTGAAGGATGATAAAACTCTAAAAAACAGCCGGCATTGAGATGCCGGCTGTCCTAAATTTACAATGAGATATAACTTGCTGGATTGACTGCGTTCGTACGCCCACCGTTCCAAGGCCCAACATGAATTTCGAAATGCAGGTGATCACCGAACGAACGTCCGGTATTCCCCATTCCACCGATGTTTTGCCCTTGGGATACTTGTTGGCCAACTGACACACCGATCGAGTTCAAATGTGCATAAACCGTCGCATGCGTTTGTCCATTAATTGAATGTGTAATGATGACTACGTTTCCGTAGCCGCCCATTGATCCAGCGTAAGACACGAATCCGCTGGCCGAAGCAACAATGGCTGTACCTTTGCTATTGGCAATGTCCACGCCTTGATGGAATTCTGGTCCAGAACCAATATCGCGCATTCCGAATTTAGAAGTGAAGCGGCCAGCAGCAGGGCGAATAAATCCAGAACTCACATTAACTGTAGCTGCTGGTTCAGGCGCACTGTATGCTGGTGCCGGTGCTGGTGTGGCTACACTTGGTGTACTTGGTGCAACTGGTGCAACTGGTGCACTTGAAGCCTGTGCTTCGTTAGCCGCTTTTTGAGAGGCTGCTCTGTCTGCTTCAACTTTTTCCGCTGCTGCTTGTTCAGCTGCAGCGCGTTCTGCCGCTACTCGTTGTGCTGCTGCTTTTTCAGCGGCTGCTTTCTCGGCTGCTGCACGCTCTTCTGCCAGTTTACGTAAACGTTCTTCTTCTGCTTTTCTTGCAAGTTCTGCAAGGCGAGCCTGCTCGTTAACGATTTTTGTTTCAAGTTCTGCACTTACATCAATTGTTTCATCACGCTGCTCAACAAGGTTAGTTTTTTCTTTTGCTAAACGATCTTGCTCAGCATTCAAATCTTGCACAAGTTCTGCTTGCTGTGCTTTTTGTCCGTCTAATGATTTTTTAAGGCTGACAAGCTCTGCACGACGATCTTCTTGACCGACAAGTTTTTCTTCCACTTGCGCTTTTTGTTCGCCTAATAGTTTTTTATCTTCTGCTTGCTCATTCATGATTTCGCGATCTGCATCAATCAATGTATTCACTGCTGAGAATCGATCGATAAAATCAACAAAGCTATTAGCACCTAATAATACATCTATGTAGTCAACTGAGCCTCCGCTCAATTGAATGGCACGTGCACGTTCCTGCAACAGTTCTGTTCGTTCAGCTATTTTTCTTTCGAGTTCTTTAATAGATTCCTTCAAATCATCAATTTCAACCATTGTCTGATCGATTTCACCTTGAACTCCATTGATTTTTGACTGAGTTTCGAGCATTTGGTTCTCGAGCTCCTGGATTTTGGCCATAATATTTTCCAGTGTAGATTGGTTTTGGTCTATTTCAGTAGATTTTTGACCGATACCTGAATTCAACTCAGTTTGTTTTTCTTCCATTTTTTGCTGTTCTTGCTGTAGTTCACTTAAGGTATCTGCACTTGCTGTTGGAATCAATAAGGTTAACGCCAATACAGATGAAACACCAGTCAACAACCATTTCGACTTTGAATTCAAGTTCGTGTTCCCCTTTCGGCTTTACGCTCTTTTCTATCTATCTTTATCTCTCTATTTTATCCAGTGGCATTAGGTATCTCAATAGTACCTGTAAACTGGAAATAAATCCATCTTATACACGTAAAAACTTCCGGATTGACATGAAACTTCCCCAAATTCCGATAAATACACCCATCATTAAGATCAATGCACTTACTTGATAGATGAAGGGAGTAAATTCCAGTAGCTGAAACAGTTCTCCGGTCAAACGGGGTTGTGCAAAATCTGTAATTTCTTTGTAAAGCAATGCCACTAAGCCGATTGGAACGAGAGAGCCCAATATTCCGAGCCACATGCCCTCCAAAATGAATGGAATACGAACGAACCAGTTAGTTGCACCAACTAACTTCATAATTTCAATTTCACGGCGTCTTGCGACGATTGTGATGCGAATCGTATTAGATATCAGGAACATTGCTGTGAACAGCAACGCTAGGATCAAAACCAATCCAACATATCTGCCACCATTCAAAAAGTTAAACAGTTTTTCTATTTTTTCTTTGCCATATTCTACATTTTCGATACTTTCTAAAGCCGCAATATCTGTGGCTACTCTTTGGGTTTGCTGCGGATCAATTGCTTTCACATAAAAAACATCGAACAAAGGATTGTTTTGTTCGAATAAGCTCAGCTCATCTCCAAAATCAAGAACCAAGTCCGTTAATTCTTCTTCTTTAGTTGAGAAATTCGTTGATTCGACTCCGGGCAATTCCCTTATCTGCGATTCAAGATTTTGTACAGTCTCTTCTTCAGCGTCCAACGAAACAAATACTTTGATCTCTACGTCATTTTCAAGATCATCAGCCACTTTGTTTAAATTCATCATAATTAGGACCGATACACCGACCAACAGTAACGTTACTGTTACCGCACTAACTGAGGCAAATGTCATCCAACTATTGCGCCCGATACTTCTAAAGCTTTCTTTAAAGTGGCGCAGCAAAGTTCTAGCCTTCATAGCCGTAGTCACCTCCAGCTACATCACGGACGATTAATCCGCCTTCTATTGCAATTACACGGTGTCTGCGAGTATTGACAATTTGTTGATTATGAGTAGCCATAATGACGGTGGTGCCTGCTTTGTTGATGCGTTCGAACAGGTTCATGATATCCCAAGCAGTATCGGGATCCAGATTTCCTGTTGGCTCATCTGCAATCATTACTTTCGGCATGTTAACGATTGATCGTGCGATGGATACGCGTTGCTGCTCTCCACCCGACAATTCAGTCGGAAACATTTTTGCTTTGTGCTTTAATCCTACTAAATCCAATACCTCCATTACACGTCTTCTAATATCAGCTGGTTTTTCTTCAATCACTTCAAGTGCAAATGCCACATTTTCGTAGACACTCAGCTTTGTCAGCAATTTGAAATCCTGAAACACCACACCGATTTGACGACGAAGCATCGGCACTTTTCTGTTCTTTAATGTTGCTATGTCAATATCGTCAACGAACATTTGACCGGAAGACGGTCGTTCCTCGCGATACATCATTTTAATGAATGTTGATTTCCCTGCCCCACTTGGGCCTACGATATACACGAATTCTCCTTGAGCGATTTCTACATTGAGACCGTTCAAAGCGACAATTCCATTCGGATATTTTTTGTAGACATTTCTCATTTGAATCATTTTATTACCCACCTATTGTTAGTTGGCTCGCGCCAAATTATTTCCATAGAATTTCGCAGCAAACCCATTATAACACCTTAAACATATATTTTTATTACATTTCTGTATCATTTAAAATTCAATCTGAATAGTCTGAACTATAAAATATATTAATAAAAGCAATTAAAAAACATTATAAAAATACCAATTTATAACTTTTAGTCAATAAAAAAGTATTAAATTTATCAATAAAAACTCAAAAAAAATAAACCTGTTGCTTACCAGGTTTATTTCATATTCGCCAAATACTCCGCAACTGCTGTTGCTTCTTCGCCTTCGATAATGTTAGCAGGCATTGCACCTTGACCGTTTTCGATAACCGAAAGAATCTCTTCTTGAGACAATCGAGAGCCAACATCATTCAACGCCGGGAAATTTCCTGCGCCTTCCAGGTTCTCACCGTGGCATGAAATACAATTTTGTTGAACAACTTGCTCCGCATCGACAGCGGCTGTTTCTTCTCCGCCGCTTTCAGCAGGTGCTTCTGGTTCTGTGGTTTCATCGCCGCCGCCACATGCGCCCAGTATAAGTGTTGCACCGAATAGCATGGCCAGTAATTGCTTTTTCATATAGTGACCTCCTCTTGTCGTTTGTTTCTTCCTATTAGAGTATACCAAAATTACGGCCTTTTAAAACCTTCACCCAAAACTTCAGAGGCATCTGAGACAATAACGAAAGCAGATGGATCAATAAACTTGACCAATTGTTTCAGTTTTGTAAACTCGGTTTGAGGGATGACTACCATCAGTAGTGGTTTTTCAGTTCCTGAATAGCCGCCTGTTGCTGTCAATTCTGTTACTCCACGGTCAACTTCTTCGTAAATGGCATCGCGGATTTCCATTTGCTTTGTTGTGATAATATAAACCAGCTTTGATTGTCCAAACCCTACTTGGACAAGATCAATGGTTTTGGTCGTCACATACAAACCAATCAAAGCGTAAAGCCCTTTTTCAATATCAAATACTAATGCGGCTGCTAAAACGATAAAGCCATCAATCATTGCAACGCTTGTGCCCAGTGTCCAGCCTGTATACTTCGTAATGATTTGTGCAGCCAGGTCAGTTCCACCGGTGGATGCTTTTCCGCGGAAGACAATGCCAAGTCCAAGACCAACCATAATCCCACCGAATAATGCGCCGAGCAATGGATCTCGCGTCCAAGGCTCCCAGGACTCTGTCAAAAACACCACAAGAGGCAAGAATACGGTACCAACTGCAGTTTTAATTCCAAAGTTTTTTCCCAATAAAATTAGTCCTGCGATAAACAGGGGAATATTAAAAGCCCATTGAACAAATGCCGGCTTCCATTCAAACAAGCCCTTCAGTATCGTACTGATGCCGCTGACGCCACCCGACGCCACTTCATTTGGCAACAAGAACACATTAAAGGAAATAGCTACTATCGTCGATCCGATAATCACGCTGGCATAGTCTATGAACAAAGTTAGCAACGGATGCGGATCTTTGCGAAGACGCCGATTTTTTTTGGTCATTTTTTTCTTCCTCTTCTCTACTGTTCGGTTAAACCCTGTCAGAGTATACCAAACGCTAAAGGCTTTGTGAACTTCATCCGGGTAAAGCAAAGTTTTACAGGGGTAAGAATCTAAAAAGAAGCCCGAAAGCAAATGCGCTTTCGAGCTTCTTATACTTTAGGTCAATCCATTTTCGAACGCAGCAAGGAATTGATGAATCCATCAATATCGCCGTCCATGACAGCCCCTAAATTACCGGTTTCAAAATTGGTGCGGTGATCTTTGACCATTGAATAGGGATGAAATACATACGAACGAATTTGGCTTCCCCATCCGATTTCCTTTTGTTCTCCACGAATTTCAAGAAGACGTGCTTCTTCTTCTTCAATTTTCAATGCATACAACTTTGCTTTCAACATTTGCATCGCTTTTTCACGGTTTTTGATTTGTGAACGTTCCTGCTGGCACGTTACAACAGCACCCGTTGGAAGGTGAGTGATGCGGACAGCAGAATCCGTGGTATTGATATGCTGGCCACCTGCTCCACTTGCGCGGTAAGTGTCGATTTTTAAATCTTCCGTACGGATATCAATTTCAATTTCACCTGTAAATTCTGGCATCACTTCACAAGACACAAATGACGTATGGCGGCGCCCAGATGAATCGAACGGAGAAATCCGGACTAAACGATGAACCCCTTTTTCAGCTTTCAAGTACCCATATGCATTATGTCCACGAATTCCAAGGGTGACAGATTTAACACCTGCTTCGTCGCCTGCCAGGTAATCAAGCGTCTCGACTTTAAAGCCGCGCTTTTCTGCCCAGCGTGTATACATGCGCAGCAGCATCGAACACCAATCTTGTGATTCTGTTCCGCCTGCACCAGGATGCAATTCCAAAATGGCGTTGTTTTTATCGTAAGGCTCACTGAGGAGCATCGTCAGTTCATAGTCCGCCAACTTCGAAATGAATTGCTTCATATCTTTGTCGACATCTTCATGCAGATCATCGTCGTCTTCTTCTCTTAACAACTCCAAGGACATTTCCATATTTTCCTGTGTGTCCATAAAATCATAATACGTATTAACGATTTCTTTTAAACCGTTCAATTCTGTGATGACCGTTTGTGCTGATTCCTGGCTATTCCAAAAATCAGGATCCAGCATCATTTCATCCAATTCCTGTATGCGGGATTCTTTGTTTTCTAAGTCAAAGAGACCCCCTAAAGTCGGCCAATTTACTGGCTGATTTGTCGAGCTCGTTGCGAATGTCTGCTAATTCCATCATATGTTCCTCCTCAAAATAACACCGAAGAGCAAGGGCTCTTCGGCATTTTCACACATTCTTATGAAGCTGTGCCGTGGCAATTTTTATACTTCTTGCCGCTGCCGCATGGGCAAAGGTCATTGCGCCCAACTTCCATTTCTTTGCGGACAGGCGCTTTTTTCCGTTTTGGGGCTGGCCCATCTTCTTTCGGATTAACTGCCTGGCCTTTTGCCACTTCCTCGCGCTGAAGATTGTTGCGGATCTCGGCTTTCATCGAATATTTCGCTACGTCTTCTTCAATAGCTTCGACCATTGCTTCGAACATCGCAAATCCTTCACTTTGGTATTCGCGAAGTGGGTCGCTTTGTCCATAAGCACGCAAGTGAATCCCTTGGCGAAGCTGATCCATTGCATCGATATGGTCGATCCATTTTGTATCAATTGAACGGAGTAGAACTACTTTTTCAAACTCACGCATCCGTTCAGGTGTCATTTCGATTTCTTTTTCATCATAACGCTTAGTCGCTTTTTCTTTAATGAACGCAATAAGCTCTTCCTGGGATTTCCCTTGAAGATCTGCTTCAGTAATTGCATCTTCTGGAAGCAGATTTCCTGCAATCAATTCAGAAAGAGTTTTCAAGTGCCAGTCTTCCTGCTTTTCTTCTGCAGTATGTGCATAAACCATGCGTTCGATTGAACTATTAATCATGTTTTCTACCAATGCACGCATATTATCGGTTTCCAACACTTCCATACGCTCTTTGTAGATGATTTCGCGTTGCTGGCGAAGAACATCATCATATTGCAGCAGGCGTTTCCGTGCATCAAAGTTATTGCCTTCCACTCGTTTTTGCGCTGATTCTACAGAACGCGTCACCATTTTGGATTGAAGCGGCTGCGAATCGTCCATCCCCAACTTACCCATCATGTTGCGCATAGCATCCGATCCGAATCGGCGCATCAAATCATCTTCAAGAGACAGGTAGAACTGTGTAACACCCGGATCACCCTGACGTCCTGAGCGTCCACGCAACTGATTATCAATGCGTCGTGATTCGTGGCGCTCTGTACCAAGAACAGCAAGTCCACCTGCTTCAATTACACCTTCACCAAGCTTGATATCTGTACCACGACCTGCCATGTTGGTAGCAATTGTGACTGCTCCTTTTTGGCCGGCATTTAAAATGATTTCCGCTTCATGCGCATGGTTTTTCGCGTTTAGCACGGAATGTTTAATTCCTTTTTTCGTCAAATATTCCGAAATGATTTCTGATGTTTCAATTGCCACTGTCCCAACAAGCACTGGTTGGCCTTTGGCATGACGTTCAGCAATATCATCACCTACCGCTTTGTATTTGCCGGCAGTGGTCGAATAAATTAAGTCGACATGGTCTTCACGAATAATTGGTTTATTTGTCGGTATAACAATGACATACATATTGTAAATATTGCGGAATTCTTCCTCTTCCGTCTTGGCTGTACCTGTCATTCCCGATAGCTTGTCATACATCCGGAAGAAGTTCTGGAACGTTATAGTAGCCATCGTCATGGATTCATTTTGAATCTCCAAGCCTTCTTTGGCTTCAATTGCCTGATGCAATCCATCAGAATAGCGGCGCCCTTTCATTAATCGGCCTGTAAACTGATCGACAATGACAACTTCTTCCTCCTGAACCACGTAATCCACATCTTTGTGCATTGTGACATAGGCCTTCAATGATTGGTTAATGGTGTGATTCAAGCGAACATGGCTGATATCAAAAAGATTGTCGATGCCGAATGCTTTTTCAACCTTTTCAATGCCTTCTTCCGTCAAAACGACGCCTTTGGTCGTTTCATCATACGTGTAATCTTTGTCTTTCGTCAGCAAACGTGCGAATGCATTCGATTGCTGATACAATTGGGCAGCTTTAGCTGCTTGTCCTGATATAATCAATGGTGTCCGTGCTTCATCAATTAAGATTGAATCGACTTCATCAATAACTGCGTAATTTAATGGACGCTGGACCATATCTTCCTTATACAGCACCATATTATCACGCAAATAATCAAAGCCCAGCTCGTTATTCGTGCTATAAGTTACGTCAGCTTGATAAGCTGCGCGTTTTTCATCTTTCGTCAAACTGTTCAAGTTTAAACCAACAGACAATCCAAGCCATTCATATAGCTGACCCATCTCCAAAGCGTCACGGCTAGCCAAATATTCATTGACCGTTACAACGTGAACCCCTTTTTTGCTGATGGCATTCAGATAAACAGATAGGGTTGAAGTTAAAGTTTTACCTTCACCTGTTTTCATTTCTGAAATATTCCCTTCGTGAAGGGACACAGCACCCATAATCTGGACACGGAATGGATAAAGTCCAAGTACACGCTTTGAAGCTTCACGAATTGTTGAGAAAGCTTCCGGAAGCAAGTCATCTAATGTCTCGCCTTTAGCATGCCGTTCCACAAACTCCTCGGTTTTCGCTTGCAATGCTTCATCAGTCAAAGCCGCAAAATCTGAAGCCAGTGCTTCTACGCGATCTGCAACTTTCTCCAATCGTTTTAAATCCCGTTTATTCGGATCAAATACTTTGTTTAATACTCCTAGCATAATTATACCGCTCCCTGCGTAAGTGTCCGCCGGCATTTAATATACCGGATGATCGCTTTAGCTTTTATAGTGTCCCATTAAGCGCACGCGCTCAAAAAACTTATTTACCCAAATCATCACTAGTCAATTTTAAAAAAATCTCACTGTTTATTTTAACACTGCGCAGAAATGCGTGCAAATAATGATGACGCCGGACCTCCAGTTAAAGGAAGACAAACCAAAAGCCTCTCAAAAGAGAGGCTTTTGGTTACAGAGAATGCTAACAGCTGATCCGCTGTATTCCTTATTGTGCAGAAGTTTCGATCAAGCCATAGCTTCCATCTTTACGCTTGTATACAATATTTGTTTCATTGGATTCAGCATCAGTGAAAACGAAGAAATTATGTCCAAGCATATTCATCTGTAAAACCGCTTCTTCTTCATCCATCGGCTTCAAATCAAATTGCTTGGTCCGGACAATTGTAAAATCCTCTTCATCTTCAGTTTCATTTTGGACGCGTGTATCGTTCTCGGCAGTCGCAAAGGCAACACCCATACCATCGCGCTCACGGAATTTGCGATTTACTTTTGTTTTGTACTTGCGAATTTGACGCTCCAGCTTGCTGACAATCAAATCGATTGCTGCATACATATCATCGTGCCGTTCTTCAGCACGTAATGTCAGGTTTTTCATCGGTATGGTAACTTCCACTTTTGTTTGGTTGTGATTGTAGGATTTCAAGTTGACCATTGCGGTAGCATTTGCACCGTCTGTGAAATAGCGTTCAATTTTTTCGACTTTCTTTTCAATGTGGTCACGTATTGCGGGAGTTACCTCAATATTTTCGCCTCTGATGTTAAATTGCAACATGTTAACTCCTCCTTCTTTTGTGCTATCTGTACAATTCTACATGTTCCCTTGTCTTTCCTTCTTAAAACCAAAAAAGTTTTAAGAACATGAATTTCAGGTAAACAATATGACAAGGAGATGAAGTTCATGTTTACTAATAAAACCATCGTCATAACCGGTGCATCACAGGGCATCGGCAACAGTATTGCAGCACATTTTGCTGCCGAAAATGCACGTGTCATCGGGTTGGACGTTCAACCAGTTGAAATTGAAGGCGTAGAATACCGGAAATGCGACGTCGGGAATTTTGAGGATGTCATGGCAGTATTTAAAAGAATCAATGAAGATTATGGCGCTATCCACGCATTGGTTAATAATGCAGGCGTCTCAACTTTCAAATCCATCTGGGAAGTGGACGAACAAGAATGGGATGATGTATTAGATACTAACTTAAAAAGTGTCTTTATTTGCAGCCGGGAAGCTGCCCGCTATATGACAGAAGATATGCGGTCCATCATCAATATGACCTCGACACGGGCATTTATGTCGGAACCCAACACCGAAACGTATTCGGCATCAAAAGGCGGTATTTTTGCCTTGACGCATTCACTCGCAAACACGTTTAGCGAAAAAGGAATTCGTGTCAACTCGATTGCACCAGGCTGGATTCATACGGGCGACACTGCTGAATTGCGTGACGTCGATCACCAGCAGCATTTGAGCGGCCGCGTCGGTGAACCTGCCGACGTCGCCCGCGCATGCGTATTTCTAAGCAATCCACAAAACTCATTTATCAATGGCGAATGCCTGAACATCGACGGCGGCATGACCCGAAAAATGATCTACGAGCACTAAAGAAAAGCGAAGGCTGCCATGTAGCCTCGACAAGCGCTGGAAGCCTTACCGATAATGGCGTTTTTCGCCATTGTTGGTAAGGCTGAAGCGACTCGAGAGGCTGGTTGCCGGAGTCTAGACAATGAAAAGCGAAAGCAGCCATGTAACTCTGACGGGTATAAGACAGACCAGCGAAGCGGCGTTCTTTGCCGCACAGCTGGGTTGGCTTATGACCCGAAGAGCTGGCTGCTGGCGACTGGACACCACGAAAAGCGAAAGCAGCCTTGTAGCTCTGACGGGCATAAGACAGACCAGCGAAGCGGCGTTCTTTGCCGCACAGCTGGGTTGGCTTATGACCCGAAGAGCTGGCTGCTGGCGTCTGGACACCACGAAAAGCGAAAGCAGCCTTGTAGCTCTGACGGGCATAAGAACAGACCAGCGAAGCGGCGTTCTTTGCCGCACAGCTGGGTTGGCTTATGACCCGAAGAGCTGGCTGCTGGCGACTGGACACCGCGAAAAGCGAAAGCCACTAATTACTGATTCGATGAAAAACCAATTTCAATACTCTCAAAACATAAAAAACCGGCCTTGGCCGGTTTTTTAATTCATTTCTATTTCTTTCAATTCCCTTATTTCATTCAAAATGAGCATTTCTTTAATCGAGTTGCGCTCAAAGTCGGCGCCGTACATCCACCCTTGCTCATATTGCTGCATCCAAATAATTTCCGCGTCTGCAGAGATTGTTTCATGATTCAGAATAAATTCCAGGCTCACTGCCTTTTCTCCTGACTTTAACTCCTTTTCTGAAAAAAGCTTTGCTCCTTTAGGAGAAATATCAAGCAATAAACAATACATGTTAACAGAGGAAACACGATTCGCAAATGGCTCTCTTACTCGCAAATGTATTTCTGGTGGTGTGCCGAATGTATAACGAAAACTTTCTGTCCGTCTATAAAACATGGCTGTCCCTCCTTTTGTTCTTCTATCATAAACTATTTCCTAAGCACGGATAAGCGCTAAAATTTCAATTTCCTTCACGCCCTTTTCTTTCAACACCTTTGCAGCCAAGCGCATCGTACTTCCAGTCGTATACAAATCATCAAACAGCAATACTTTTTCAGGTACAGAGTTGCCATCCCACCAAAAGATGTCGTGCAGCGCCATTCTTTCTGACTTGGATTTTCCGCCCACACCTACTTCGTTTTTTCCGAGCAAATGTGTGTAGGAGACTGAGGCCGAGTCAAGCAACCGATCAACTTGAGAAAATGTGCGCTCTTTCAGTTTGTTTCTATTCATCGGAATCGGCACAATAACTGATTTCTGGCCATTTAATTCTTTTTTTAAAGCCTCTGCGAAAATTTCTGACAGCACAGCATCTTTGAGAAACTTATATTGATGCAAAAACTCTCTCATCGAATGGTTATAGTGATATAAGCATCTGCCTGAATCAATCATCCCAGCATACTCCGTCGTCTCCCACTCGCTGCAATTCAGGCACATTCCTTCCCCCAGCGCGCTGCAAATTGGACAACCGCCATCTATTTGTTCAAAACGTTGACGGCAGCGATCGCAAATAACTTCTTCCAGCTCATTAAAAAAGATGCTCCGCCAACTGACTTTCAAAGGCAGGTCACGGTCACATAAATAACAGTTCACTTTACACCTCCGCTATTGTAGGAAACAATGAGTTTTTTAGCCTTGTCCATCTGTCTCACAATACCGTTATGAAAAAAGACAACATCGCCATCTGGATTGTTTGAAGATCGGCCAACACGTCCTGCAATTTGAATCAATGCTGCTGCATCAAAAATGGGCTGGTCTGCTCCCACAACTGCCACCTGCACGTTTGGGATGGTAATTCCGCGCTCCAAAATGGTTGAGGTCAAAACGCCTGGGATTTTCCGGCTGCGCAGCTTCATGACTTTCTCTTTCCTGTCCTCGTCCTTAGAATGTACTGCTTCAATGCCTGGGTGTTTCTTCTTAAACAAAGCAATTGCCTGGTCAATCAATTCGATGGTTGGGAAAAAAACCAAAAAAGGTTCCTGTTTTTCTATTTTTTCATCTACCCAAACAGCTAGCCTGGCAGGGATCTTCCCTTTCGCAAAATCCTTTTCATAGCTCCACAAAGAACGGAATTCTGGGATTGGCAAAGGATAGCCATGAAAACGCTGAAAAATTTCTGAAGTATTTGGCACGTTTTTCAGCAATTCCCTGGAAGGAGTGGCGGATACGTAAACAATCGGAGCTTCTTTTTTCTTAGCTTTTATGACAGCCCGTTTTAAAGCTGGATCGTACGAATAGGGAAAAGCATCCGCTTCATCGACAATCATGACATCAAAAGCGTCTTGAAATCGATAAAGCTGATGAGTAGTCGCAATGACCAAACGGGCAAAACCCAACTCTTCTGGAGAATTTCCGTACAAGGTATGAATTGTTATGGTTGGGAAAACAGCACGCAATCTCGGGGCCAACTCCAAGACCACATCTGTTCTGGGAGCAGCCACGCAGACGCGTTGCCCTTTTTTTAACGCTTCAAAAATGGGAGGAAATAACAACTCAGTTTTTCCTGCTCCGCAAACAGCATAAACCAGGTGGTCGTTTTTTTGTGAGAGGCTCGTTTGAACTTCCTGTGAAGCTCTTTGCTGAAGGGGAGTGAGGTTACCCTTCCAAACAAATGAAGGGTTTTGAGGAGAAATCGTTGAAGGGGACGCCCAAGTAATCAGTTCCGCACAGGAACTAATGCGCCCCATCTTGATGCAATGCCGGCAATAATAGCAGATCGTACCACAGGCAGCACAGGAAAAAGGAATAATTTTTTTCGTGGATTTTTCAAGGCATCTGGCACATTGCCTTCCTTCCAGAATGCCTGGACTGACAGTAATGAGGCCAGTAGCAATGGCCCTATCAATCTGTTCTTGAGGAAACGGAGTGAAATTTCTTAGCCATATTCTCCCGGTTAAAAACTCTTCTAACTGCTGCATTTGCAGCCTCCCTTCATTAGAAAAAAAGCCCTAGCAGGTTATTTTTTCACCCAACCAAGACCCATTGCTCCTTCACCTAAATGCGTTCCGATAACAGGTCCGAAATAAGAAATTTCAAAATCTACTTCTGGACATGCAACTTCAAGTTCTTCTAACCACTGCTTTGCTTCTTCCGGCCGATTTGCATGAATGATCGTTCCCTGCAATTTTTGGCCATCTTTACTGTCTTCTTTCAGCAAATCAACAATTCGATTCATCGCTTTTTTCCGTGTCCGCACTTTCTCAAAAGGAACAATGATTTTTTCCTGAAAATGCAAAATTGGTTTAATTTGCAGCATTCCACCAACCAATGCTTGTGCACTGGATAATCTTCCGCCACGCTGTAAATGCTTTAGATCTTCTACCATGAAATAAGCACGCAAGGTTTTTTTCATTTGGTTTAATTCACTTAAAATACGTTGTGCATCAGCACCATCTCTTGCCATTTCTGCAGCTTTCACTACATAAAATCCCTGGAGTGCACAAGTAAGTTCCGAATCGAACGTATAAACTTCAATTCCATCAACCATTTCAGCAGCCTGCTGCGATCCCGAGTAAGTTCCGCTAATGCCGCTCGACAAGTGAATGGAGACCACTTCCTCATATTGGCCGGCAAGCTCCGTAAATAAATTGACGAATTCGCCTAATGGGGGCTGTGAAGTTTTCGGAAATTCTTTTTTTGCCTTTTGGTAAAACGCTTCTTCAGTCAACTCTTCTTCTCTATAAGAATGACCACCAAATGTTACTTGCAGAGAAACCATATGGATATTCAACGCTTTTCGTGTTTCCTTAGATAAATAAGCTGTACTGTCAGTGACAATTGCGGTTTTCATTGGTTAATCAGCCTCCTTTTCCAGTTTACCAAAAAAAGACACGTAAAAGACATAGAACAGAAAGACAAAATAAAAAAATCCCGCATTAGCGGGAAATCATTCATTAATTACCAATAAAATGAACACTGGTAACTTTCCACTCATTGTTTTCTTTTTTAAATACTACTACTTGACGCCCTTCCTGTTCGACAGCATCATCTGAATTCGCGTCCTTCATATTTACCGAAAGAGTAGCAAAAACTTCTGCGCGCTCTTCTTCATATTTCACAATGGTTTCATCCGTTGTTTCGTATTGAGTGTCATAAGTTTCAAAAGCTTGACTCAATGCCGCTTGGTCTTCTTCGCGATCAAATCCATCCGGTTCCTGAGCGATTGTTTGCATATAACGATCAATATCTTCAGAATTGAATGCGGCTATATATTCCTCATAAGCTGCCAAAAGGGCGCTCGCTTTTTCTTCTGGTACATCTGCTTCTATGACATTTCCTTCATCATCCACTGTAAAACCAGCGGATTCCTCTTGGTCTTCATCAATACCATGATCGATTGCATTGTTTTCATTTGCACTATTGCCATCTTCGACTGTATTTTCATTGACTGAAGGTTCTTCAGAATTCGAGCACGCAGCAAGCGTTAACATAAGGCCTGCAGCAATTATCAATTTTTTCATCATGCATTCCTCCTGCGCTTCATTTTGCCATAGGCGGTTGGTGAATACAATGAAGAAACTGTGTCAACTCTCAAAACGGAATATTTTCTGGTTTTGCGGTACACTAGTAGGTACAAATTATAGGAGGGCTTGCATGGAAAAAAGAGATGCACGACAAATACTGGAACAAAAAATGAAGGAAACACGCTCTCAATGGAACCGCAAACAACCCACACGCCCCAAAAAATATAAAGCAAGCATGCAAAAAGTGGAAGATTACGTAGTTTTGGATTTTGAAACCACGGGATTGCGTGCGGGAAGCGATAAAATCATTCAAATCGGAGCTGTTAAATACATCAATCATGAACGGAAAGAAACCATGTACTTGATGGTTAACCCCGAATGTTCAATATCGAGTACAATTACCCGCATCACAGGCATCACCAATAAAGATGTTCAAGATGCACCGATTATTGAAGAAGTGGCTCATGAACTGATTGCATTTATCGGCGGTCTGCCAATCATTGCTCACAATGCACCATTTGATATGGGTTTTCTTTACGCACTTGAAGAAATCACACCAATTCCCGAATACACGGTAATCGATACCGTCAAACTGGCCAGAAGAGCAATTACTCAAACCCCGAACCACAAACTGACCACACTGACTGCTTTTTTAAAATTGGAACACAACGCCCACGATGCATTGGGTGACTGCCTGGCAACAGCCGCCATCTACCAATACTGCTACGACAGGATTTGAAGAAAAGCGCAAGCTGCCGTGTAGATTCGACGGGCATAAGACGCTCTGGCGAAGCGGCATGTTTTCAGCCGCATAGCCAGAGTGGCTTATGACCCTAGAATCTGGCAGCTGGAGTCTGGACAAAAGAAAAGCGTAGGCGCCCGTGTAGCTCTGCCGGGCATAAAACAGACCAGCAAAGTGGCATGTTTTCAGCCGCACAGCTGGGTTGGCTCATGATCCGAAGAGCTGGGCGCCGGAGTCTAGACACTGAGAAAAGCGCAAGCTGCCGTGTAGATTCGACGGGCATAAGATATTTCGCTGATTTTCATTCATACAAAAAAGACGGCATGCCTGCAAAAGCAGACATGCCGTCTTTTATTTATTATCTTACTTCTACCCAACCATTTTTGATTGCGGTCACAACCGCTTGTGTCCGGTCATTCACCTGCATTTTCTGCAAAATGCTAGACACGTGATTTTTGACCGTTTTCTCAGAGATGAACAAAGTTTCCCCGATAACACGATTACTCTGACCATCTGTCAACAATTGAAGAACTTCGCTTTCACGTTTCGTCAACAAATGATAAGGGCGGCGTATTTCTGTTTGATGGAAAGAACCTTTGTTTTCCCGCTCACTCAAACGACGGAACTCCATTACTAAGTTGCGTGTCACCTTGGGATGTAGGTAAGATCCACCTTTTGCCACAACTTTAATGGCTTGAATAATTGCATCTGCATCCATTTCTTTAAGCATATAACCTAAAGCACCCGTTTTTAACGCATGAGTTACGTATGATTCATCGTCGTGGATGGACAGCATAATGACTTTAGCATCAGGAAATTTTTCGATCAATTCGCCAGTAGCTTCTACACCATTTTTTTGCGGCATGTTGATATCCATCAATACCACATCCGGCTGATTTTCTTCATATAATTTAACGACTTCGTTGCCGTCTCCGCCTTCAGCCACAACTTCAAACGAACTTTCAAAATCTAAAATTCTTTTTACACCTTCACGGAATAATTGGTGATCGTCAATAATAATAATTTTTGTCATCACGTCGTCCTCCTCGAATACCCTATCTTATATACCCTTTTTAAAGGGAATATGAAACATTAAGACCGTTCCGTTCCCAGGTGAGGAGTTGATGAAAAAGTCACCTTCGACTAATTCAATTCTCTCTCTCATACCTGCCAAGCCAAATGACTGGTTTTTAACAATTCCTTGATCAAAACCAGTTCCATTATCTGTTACGATAATCTTAACTTGATCTGTTAACCACTCTAATTCAACGGTAATTTCAATCGATTTGCCGTGGCGTATTGCATTTGAAATGCCTTCCTGAACAAGGCGGAAAATAGCGGTTTCGTACTTATTGGGCAACCGCACTTCTTTACCAGTTGAGTGGAATTTCAATTTAATGCCTTTGTTATACTCTTCAATAGTATCGATGTATTTTTTCAAGGTCGGCACTAGACCCAAATCATCGAGGGCCATTGGTCGTAAGTCGTAAATAACTTTCCTTACCTCAGTGAGAGCCTGTCTGACCATTTCTTTTAATGATGTAATCTCTTGGAAAGCCAACTCAGGACCCTTTTCGCGGTAAGTTCTTTCGATCAAATCTGAACGAAGCAGGACATTAGCCATCATTTGTGCAGGGCCGTCGTGAATTTCTCTGGAGAGACGCTTTCTCTCTTCTTCTTGTGCTTCGATAATGCGAAGACTATAATCCTTGCTTGACTTGTCCTTGCCAATTGCTTCATCCACATTCTTTAAATCTGAGGTCAAATAACTGCTGGCTACATTCACTTGATTGACCAGGTTTTCGGCTCGCTCAATTGTTTGAAGCAATACTTGAAGCCGCCGTTGCAGTTTATCGCGCTTTTGCCGATATTTTTTCTCTTCATTTCGATTAAGAGATAGCTGTACTTGAAGATCATTTGCCTGCTCGTATACTTGGCGAACCTGACTTTCAGTAAAAGAATTAAAAAATTGCGATACCTCAGCCAAACGTCTACGGGCAGCACGAGTTTTCTCTTCTAAGAAATCCCCAGCCGCGATCACACGGGAAATATTTAATCGGACGTCTTCTAGTTCATCTTTCATTTCTTCATAACTTTGACGACTTTCTTCACTAATGACGAAGATATCTTGTTTTGCCTGTTCCATTCCAGCCAACATGTCATTAAAAATAGAATCAGGTGCTTTATTACCGATTTTCTTTGCCATTCTAAAACCGCCTTAGCTATACTAACTGTATCCGGGTAAATTAATTGCTTCTTTATACCTTGTCGGTTGTACTAAGTATATCACTATATAAGCAAGATCATATTAAATATACGTTACAAATTATCTGATTTTATTTTACAACAGGAGGAGTCAAATTGCGAGATAATTACACAACTGTAGGCGTTTCTGCCAGTGCAGAAATACTTATCCAAAAATCCAGGTTCATTGGACATGCTGCACGTGCAGAGACAGAACAGCAAGCCATTGAGTTTATCGATTCGATTAAACTTCTTCACCGATCCGCTACTCACAATTGTTCAGCTTATCTTATAGGAGAACATGACTCTGTCCAAAAAGCCAACGACGATGGTGAACCCAGTGGCACTGCAGGATTCCCTATGCTCGAAGTACTAAAAAAACAAGGTTTAAAAGATACCGTGCTTGTAGTTACACGTTACTACGGCGGCATTAAATTGGGCAGTGGAGGATTGATAAGAGCATATGGAAAAGCCGCGTCATCTGCACTTTCGGCTGCTGGCATCGTAGAAAGAAAACTTCACTATCTGATGAAAGTTTCGATCGATTACACTTGGCTTGGAAAGCTGGAAAATGAAATTCGGCAGTCTCCATTTCCATTGGACAACATGGAATATACGGAAGGTGTAGACCTCTATATTCACGTTCCTATTGAAAAAGAGGAGGAGTTTATCAGTTGGATAAATGAACTGACAAACGGTCAGGCACATGTCAGTAAAATTGACAATCAGTTCCTTGAATTTAAATTGTCTTAATTCTTTTCATTTACGCATTTCGAAAACCACTGTATAATATCAAAAGCACAGAAAAATGAAACATTCACTCTTTAAAACCGTCTACTGAAAAGAATATGCAACATTGATAAAAATTGGATTGATCCGAATTAAATACTCGGTTGGCCCATAATCAATAGAGGAGCAACTTACATGAACCGAAAAGTTTATCGGAAAACCAAATCGAGCAGGAAAAGAACCATTCTAAAAGTGATTGCCACTCTTGCTGTTTCACTTCTTATCTGTGTCTCTGTTTATGGAATTTACTTAGTTAAACAAGCAGAGTCTGCCGTAGATAAAGCATTTGATGACGACGTTACAGTTTCTAATTTACGTGATGAAAAAGTCGAACCACTTACCGATAACATCTCAATCTTATTTATAGGAGTAGATGATAGCGAAGAACGAAATCAAAGTGATGACAACATACGGTCCGATGCACTCGTATTAGCGACGTTAAACAATCAAGATAAATCTATTAAGCTCGTTAGTGTTCCTCGTGACACTTATACGTATATACCCGATGCCGGATATGAAGATAAAATTACCCATGCATATGCCTATAATGGTCCAAGTTCTACGATCGAAAGCGTAGAAGAATTATTAGATGTACCCGTTGATTACTACTTGCGAATGAACTTTGATGCTTTTATTGACACTGTCGATGCATTAGGTGGCATTAAAGTTGAAGTTCCTTATGATTTGACTGAACAGGATGAAAATGATTTGAAAAATGCTATCGAATTAAAAGAAGGCATTCAGTTTGTAAATGGCAGTGAAGCACTGGCATTAGCTAGAACACGTCATTATGACAACGATATTGAACGCGGCAAACGTCAACAAATGATTTTGGAGTCTATTATGAACCGCGCCCTATCTGCTGGATCGATTACCAAATATGGAGATGTGATTCAAGCGGTTGGTGGAAATATGAAAACCAACATGAGTTTTCAAGATATGCAAGCATTTTTCGAATATGCGAAAAACGGGAAACCGGATGTAGAAACTATTACACTTGATGGATATGATGATATGACTACCGGGATTTATTACTGGCAACTTGAACAAGAGTCTCTTATGGAAGTACAAGACGTATTACAAAGTCACCTAGGTTTGAAGCCAGATACTTCTAATTTAACTATCAATAATACCGAACAAGAATTGGCGGAATATCCGCTTGACGATGAAAAAACACCACAATAACCAGCTGTGGTGTTTTTTTGTGTAACATCCGATCTATGCAAAAAAAAAAGGAGTGAACCAAAAGCAAAATGCTTCAAGTTCAATCCCGTTACTTGCCGAAGAGCCTTACCAGATTTAATAATGGGCGGTAATTCTTACCTGCCAAGCCCACCACTTCTACAAAGAGCTCTATTGCAACCAGCATGACACTGATCAACAAAATCCCACCCCAAAGAGTTGCTTGTGAGAAAAGGAGTGCGGCAAGTCCGAACAATGCTGCAATGCCATAAATTATTAAAACCGTTTGTCTATGAGAAAAACCAATATTCAATAAGCAGTGATGTAAATGGGATTTATCCGCTTCGGAGATTGATTTTTTTTCACGCACTCGACGAACGATAGCAAAAAATGTATCTGAAATAGGTACACCCAACATGATGATTGGGATAATCAATGCCACAACGGTGACATTTTTGAAACCCATCAGGGCCAGTACTGAAATCATAAATCCTAAAAACAAAGCACCTGTGTCACCCATAAATATTTTAGCAGGATGAAAGTTGTATACTAAAAACCCTGAAGTACTGGCTGCCAAAAGAGCCGCCATTGACATGACGTAAACATCTCCCATAATGAATGCCATTGCTGCCAAAGTTAGTAAAGCAACTGTTGAAACACCAGCCGCCAATCCATCAAGACCATCAATTAAGTTTATCGCATTAGTAATCCCAACAATCCAAATAATGGTCAATGGAATACTTAGGTAGCCAAAATCCAGAACACCACCAAATGGTAAGTTAATAAATGAAATTTCAAGTCCACCACCAACTACGACAATTCCCGCAGCTGCCAATTGTCCAAACAATTTTGCTTTGGCACTAATTTCATACATATCATCGAGTACACCCGTGATAATAATGATTAGAGCTCCTAAAATAATAGACATTTCAATTGAAATAAATGATGCTTCGATCGCATTTGAAATGGGATCTTGAGGTGTCAATATGAAATATGCAATTAAAAATGAACCAAAAATGGCCAACCCGCCCAAACGCGGCATTATTCTCGCATGAACTTTTCGGTAATTAGGACGGTCAACTGCTCCTACGCGAAAGGCAATACGCTTAACAATCGGAGTCAGTACAATCGAAGCGATAAATGCCAAGACCATGGTAAGGTAAAGCATATCTTTCCTCCTCAAAACATCTTTTATACATACATATCAGTATGTATTATAGCATGATTCCATTAAAGATAAAGAAAAAACTGCATTAGGAATTCAAGCTCTCAATGAATTGGACGCACTTACAGCAATAAAGTTTCAACATCATCATTTTTATGATAATTTTCTGAGAATCTACTTGGAATTCTAAAATCTCAAAATAATTCGGAGTTTATAATTTTAAGTTTTTTAATAATTTATGCTCTTTCTCTTTGTTTATCCCAGCTTTCAACTCCGAAATCCCTTCAGCTTCGCTCCATTGAAGCGTATCTTTTGCCGACTGCTTAACAGGACGCAGCGCAAGTCCTTGTGCTTTAGCTTTTTCATTATCTGCCAAGATAAACCCTTCAGGAAAGTCTGCAGAAACTGGAATCCAAAAAGGCAACTCGAAAGCCTGCAGTCCCTCTTCTAATAGATAGGAATCATCTGCCCAAACAGTCTCCGGATTCCCAAGGGATACTCCCGATACAAATTTCTCCATCGATTCAGAGTCAGCAACGACATTGAATACGCCGGTCGCCTCTTTTTCAATCTGAGAAACTGTAAATTGCGCTAAATCTCTGGCATCAATCCATTGCACCTTCCGTTGTTTGCTTCCAGGAATCAAAACTGGTCCTTCTGAATTTAATTTAATAGCCCAATAGGTAAATCGGTCTGTCGGATCCGCAGGGCCAATGACAATACCAGGACGAATAATCAATGCTTTCTCGCTTACCTGTTCTTCAATGTACCGCTCACACATCACCTTTAAAGGACCATAGGTTTCACCTGTGACCTTATCTCCCAATACTCGCTTTTCAAATACAGCCGCATTTTCTTTAACTGGACCTTCCTTAAAATCGGTATAAACAGATATGGTAGAGATAAATGTATAGTGGTCTGTGCAAATATTCTCAATTACCGGCTGGAGGTCTGCTGGAGTGTAAGCTGATGTATCGATTACTGCATCCCATTGCTCATTTGCCAATTTCGCTGCATCTTTTCTGCGATCTCCTAAAATTTTTCTTAGCTCCGGAAATATTCCCGGATTGCTTTTTCCACGATTAAACAAAACCACTTCATGCTTCTTTTCTATAAGTTCTTCTACAATATGTCGCCCGACAAAAGATGTACCTCCAATGACTAAAACTTTCATTTTGCCACTCCTTTAGTAAAGTAGTTTTAATTTCTATATATCTTATAATATGATATATTAAATGGAATAGAACGAATTTTTAATAATTTTCTTAGGAGTGTAAACTAGATGGATGACACGCTTCAATTTTATTTGCTGAAGACTGTATGGACACCTTGGGATGAAGCTGCTGTTTTGACAATGGATTATCAATCCCGGGCAGAGCTCGCTAAGATTATCAACTGCAATGGACTGCTCGTTGACTTGTCTATGGATCAGCATACAGAAGTGAGATTAGCTGTTGCCCAAAATAGGAAAACACCTTTACAAACTCTAAAAAGGCTAAGCGAAGAAGATTTATGTATTACTGTTAAGGATACCGCTAAAGAGACCTTGTTAAACTTGCCAATTATACCTAATTGCTCATGTTAATGTTTGAAAACTCCGATAGAAGGCTATTGTATAAGTAGATGAAATTTAGAGGAGGAATTATTCATGAGCGACAACAAAGGTTTTTCTGACAAAGTAAAAGGTGCAGTAAATAAAGTAAAAGGTGAAGTTAAAGATCAAGTAGGTAATGCTTCAAATGACCCAAACAAACAGGCAGATGGTAAAAAGGACAAAGCCAAAGGAAACATCCAAGATACAATTGGCGATTTCAAAAATAAATAATAACCCAAATCCGGTTCTCCAACCGGGTTTTTCTTTTGCATTTTTAATGTTTTCAAAAATTAAAGAATTCGGTTATAATAAATGTTCGTGTGTAAATGTTATTCATTAAGGAGCTAGTTATGGAAAAGAAGGCGCTTACAAAAACCGATATTTTAACGTTAGGGCTTATGCTGTTTGCGTTGTTCCTAGGGGCTGGAAATATTATTTTCCCACCTTACTTAGGGCAACTTGCCGGCGATCAGCTGGCTTTTGCTATTACAGGATTTTTATTGACAGGAGTTGGCTTACCGTTACTCGGTATCCTGGCTATTGCTAAAGCAGGCGGAGATCTTCAATCGATTGCCGGCAGAGTACATCCTGTATTCGGAATTGTATTTACCTTGATTGTGTATTTGGCCATCGGTCCTTTTTTCGGCATTCCACGTACGGCGACGGTTGCGTTTGAAATCGGTACCGCCCCTTTTCTGCCAACTGCTCTAGCGGAATCTTTTTGGTCTTTAACTGTATTTACGATTGTTTTCTTTACGATTACTGTACTATTTGCCATGAATCCCACAAAACTGGTGGATAGAATCGGCAAAGTGTTGACTCCTTTGCTAATTATAGTGATTGGATTGCTGGCGATAAAAAGTTTTTTAACTCCCATGGGATCTATAAATCCACCCATCGGAAATTATGATACCGAAGCATTTTTCGAAAGCTTCTTGCAAGGTTACTTAACGATGGATGCTATAGCAGCTCTGGTCTTTGGCATAGTAATCATCCAATCCATCCGAAGCAAAGGCATTACAGATACCCGAACCATTTTAAAATCTACGGCGTATGCTGGGTTTATTGCAGCCATTGGATTGTCAGCCGTTTATCTATCTTTAAGTTATATTGGAGCTACGAGTGTTGACGCTATTGGTTTGCAGGACAATGGCGGCATCATTATCGCTATGGCTTCCCGTGTTTTGTATGGTGACATTGGTGGCATCATCTTGTCTGCAGCGATAACTTTTGCTTGCCTCACAACATCGATTGGATTGGTATCCGCTACTGCACAGTTTTTCTTTAAGATTTTGCCGAAGTTTTCTTATATGTTCTATGTTTTATTTTTTGCAGCCTTTTCCGCTATCATCGCGAATGTTGGCTTAACACAATTGATCGCTATTTCTCTCCCAGTCTTATTGGCTATCTATCCTGTAGCAATTGTTCTCGTAATTTTGTCGTTTTTTGATCGTGTATTTTACCGGGAACCGTTTGTTTACGTAATTGCTCTCACATTAACTGCTGTCATCAGTATTTTTGACGCATTGCGTTCAACCGGTATCGCATTCGAACAAGTTGACTCACTACTGGGCCAGCTGCTATTTTTCGAACAAGGCATTGGATGGGTATTGCCAGCAGTTTTTGGCACAGCTATAGGAATTGTAATAGCACGAATTAAACATCAGAACTAACGAAAGGAGCCTTCCCCAAAATCGGGGAAGGCTCCTTTCGTTTTAAAAAATTCTAGGTGTTGGTGGAGTATTATCTTTGTTTCGTTTGATTTTTTCATCGTGCTGATCTCTAGATTCTGTTGTTCTATCCGAATCATTTGCTTGTTCGTCATCCAACAAATGCTGTTCTTCAGAATCACGGCCAAAAGGCGCTGGGCCCAGATTTGGGTCTACACCAGGTGATGGTTCATCCTGACGGCGATTTACTCCGGCTTCCCGCAATAAATTTTCTTCCCCTTCTTTTGTCTGAAGTCCTGGTTCATGATCCAATTCCTTCTCACGTACCGAGCCTTCATCTTTAGATAGTCCACTCGTTGGATGAATTTCATCCCCTTTTAGACGGGAATCCTGAAAGCGGTCCCCCTTGCCTCCTCGAGCATGCTGATCTTCTCTGGATACTTCACGAGCATAAATTTCATCAGGGCCATGATTCGTATCTGTATGGCGCGGCACTGATCCAGATCCAGGTGTTCCAGCAGTTTTTTCTTCCAAGTCTGTTGGAGTGTCAGAATCGTTTACACTAGAGAAATGTTCATCTTCTGATGATGCAGCTTGTCCGTCAGTGTAGAGAAGAACAGCTCCTTTTTCAATTTCTCGTTCATAATCATCTGTTCTGTCCTTATTCAAATTGAAACGATCTAGCTCTTTTCTGACAAGGTCTTTTCCGCTAAGAAAAGATTTGAAACGATTAGACATAGAGTTGGCTTGATCGGTATGAACCCCCTCTGTGTCGGCTGCTTCCACTATTCCTTTATCATTAGCTAGTACATGAATATCTTCTTTGTGGTAGCCTTTTGCTTTTAAGTCATGTATTGCTGTTTCCAATTCTTCTTTAGTATATACAATTTCAAATTCACGATTTCCTGATCTCATTGTATGACCTCCTGTATACTGTGTTATTTTTGTTTACCCTTTCAGACCAATAGCTAAAACCTGCACTAATTAAAAGAAAGGAACTATTGTTAAATTTCGATGTATAGGAAAAACCTTGCGATCGTTCCGCAAGGTTATTTATACTTTTTGTTGCTTTGGCTGTGTTTTTCCGCCTCACTAGATCCGCCTCGAGCTTTTCCAACTTCAGAATCTTCCTGGGTGGAAAAAGAATTATGTTTTTCATCTTTTACTAAAGTAGGGTCCTGTGTAAATGTTTCTCCCCGAGCAAAACGGTCTTCCTGCTCATCAAAATTATTGTCTACCGAATTGATAAATTGCTGTCTTTCAAGGTCAGTTGAACTTTCCCCCTCAGCACCCATTTCGTTACGGCTGATTGCATCAAGTATGGTTTTATCCTTCTCATCTGCATATAAAAGTATTCCGCCTTTTGCCAGATCAGCGGTGTAACGCTCAGTTTCAGAATCTGAAAGCTTTAAGGACTTAACGCCTTCGCGTATGCCGTTATCCCCAGAAATAAACCCCTTAAATTTATCAGAAAATGTATCTACTTCCTTTTTATCAAATGCATAATGTTCAAAATGCTCAACGTTTTTCGCCATGATATGAAGATCCTGTTCTTTATAGCCAGCACTCTTTAGATTTTCTATTTTATTTATCAAATCACTTTCTGAGAATACAACTGCCAACACTTTTTTATCCGAATTCATAGGAAAACCTCCATAGATTTAATAGAATATTCTTTTCCTTGTTTACCCATTATTTGAGATTACGTAACATTTTGCTTTAGTCATTTGTCTAATCACTTTTAACTAGACTAAGAATGCGATTCGTTTGAAAGTTTTTTAGTAACTAAAAAGTAACAAATACTCTCGGAATATGTAGTCATTTCCAACAATCTCACTATAGTAAATAGATGTACCTACAAATCAAGCTATTTATTGTGATTTTTCAATCAGCATTTACCGAAGTAGGCTTATTTTACCTTTTTTCTATTTTTAAAAATTTACAAAATAAAAAAGCAGTTTATTTCGAAAATTGATGATATCATGAATAAAAGATATTAATGCAAAGTAAAATATGAGATGTGGAGGCGACAATTATCGTACTTGGCGATCTATTTTCTTCCTACTTTTCGGATGGACCGAGGAAGGCGGAAAACAACTCTCCTACATGGATGACTGAAATACTGCCCTTGCAAAAGGAAAGGAGAGCAGTAATGGACACGGGAATGCGTTTGAAATACCACCGTTTAAAACAAAAAATTAGTTTGGATGAAATAGCCGCTGGCATACTCTCACCTAAAGAATTAAAAAAAATTGAAAGTGGCACTAAAGATCCCGCCTTAAAAGATTTGGAAGCACTATGCAAAAAGTTGACGATTCCTTTAGCTCCAAAAGACAATCCGATTGGCAAAGTGCTGGTTAAAAATTTTAAGAATTCATTACTTCATCCGCAAAACAAAGCTAAAATTATGGAACAGTATTCCGATATTCAAGGTCACCCTTTATTGCATGCGGATGAGGATGTGGAATTGGAGTACAGCATTCAACAAATTCGGTATTTTATTATCACTGGTGATTTGGATAGTGCCGAAGAGAAAATCAAAGAAATGGATCGTTTCAGGGAATTTATGAATCAAGAGCAGTTTTACCTGTTCCATAAGTACAATGGAAACTATAATTACATTCTCAATGACTATGAAAAAGCATTAAAAACCTATTTAGTGGCTGAAAAAATAGCACCGAATACGATTTCTGCTTCAGAACTTGGAGATCTCTACTATTCAATTGGTATTTCCAGCACAAAGTGCAGAGAAACAGAAATGGCTTTTAAATATTCTGAAATGGCACTGAAGATTTATCAACAGGAGTTCATTCCAAAACGTATTGTAGAATGCCATTTGAATATAGCCATCTCTCATCAACAATTCGGAAATTTTAGAATGTCCATGGAGCATTATAAAAACGCACTAACAATAGGCAACAAATTAGAAATTGACATTCTGCGTTTTACAACAGAATTTAATTTAGGATATTCATATTTTTTGTTCCAAAATTACAATCACTCAATTGTTCATATGGAAAATTCTTTAAAATACATTCATCCAGAGTACACTGCAGATCTTCTACTAAGTTATTGTATTTTAATTAAATCTCAGTATGAAGTGAACAACTTGGTTGCGGCAAAACACTGGGTCGATAAGGGCTTAGAGCTTGTCGAAAATAAAAAACTAAATATCCATTCCCCTACTAATCATATTTTTAAAGAGGCTTATATTGAGTTTATTTGCCTAGTACATCTATTAGATGAAAACTATGATGAGTTTGAGGACTACGTATTAAGCCAATTGATACCAAGTTTAGAAGCTACAGACAATTACTTCGAAAGTGGCTATTATTTTGGACATTTAGGCCACATATACTACGAACAAGGTCGGTATAAAGAGTCAGCTGAGACCATGAACAAAGCAAGAAAATCATATAAAAACATTAATATTTTATTTAGGGAGTGAAAATGATGAAAAAAAATATGACAATTTTATTTTTCTCTATCCTTGCAATAAGCACTTTATCATTTGGTAATAGTTCAAGTTCAACCGATGAAGTTGCTGTCCAAGCGCGCGTTCCTGAGCCTTGGTCTGTCGGTACCGAAGTTGCTGTTCAAGCACGCGTTCCTGAACCTTGGTCTATCCGTAATCAAGTTGCTGTTCAAGCACGCGTTCCTGAACCTTGGTCTATCCGTAGTCAAGTTGCTGTTCAAGCGCGCGTTCCTGAACCTTGGTCTATCCGTAATCAAGTTGCTGTTCAAGCGCGCGTTCCTGAACCTTGGTCTGTTAAACCCCAACAGGTTTAATATCATAAATCTATAATAGGTTGTCGCTTGTTTCATAGAGCGGCAACCTTTTACTTTTTAAATCGATTCCATACTATTATGGTTGGAGGAAATCAAATGAGTGTTGAGGATACTTTTGTCTTGCCTGCTGATTACGTGGTTTTGCGAAAAGTAAATTTAGCCAAAGACAAACACATTAATCTTGTGATTCAGCTCTGCTTTGTTTTCATTACTATGACTCTGATTGGCTTTGCTTTATGGACTGGACTACCTTTGGCGAATGATATAAATCCTTTTTTCTCCTTAGTAATTACTATTTTTTTGGTTTTGATTTATATGTCACTTCACGAACTTACCCACGCATTTTTTATCAAAATTTTTTCTAAAAGACGCCCATCCTTTCGAATTCGCTTTCCATTTCTATCAGTGGGCAGCGAAGCATACTTTAATCGAAGAAGTTTTATCGCCATCGCTTTGGCACCCGTACTGATTTGGGGTGCATTACTGATTTTGTTGTTGTTTTTTGTCCCTTTACAGATTTTCCTTAGTTTTTACGTAGTGCTTATTCTGAATTTTGCTGGTTCGGGAGGCGATTATGCACAAGCGTACGTTGCCCTAAAATCGCCGGCAGGAACATTGCTTCAAGATAACGGAAAAGAAACCATTCTCTATACGACGGTAGATATAAAAAAAGATCCTGGGACTAATTAGTCCTAGGATCTTTTATGTGTCAATTTTTTTCTTGTTTACTGATTTTGTTTTTTATCCACAAGACATTCATCTACAAAACGCTTGAAAATATTCATTGAAGCCTTATCGCCTTGAAGAGCAAACTCCTCTGGATGCCATTGAATTCCCATGGCAAATTGATGATTTTTGCTTTCCAATGCCTCAACTAGTCCGTCAGCAGCATATGCTGCAACTGTTAACTGATCTGATACATCCTTAACCCCTTGGTGATGGAAAGAGTTTACATTGAACTTTTTCTCTTTCATAATATCGTACAGCAAGCTATCTTCTTCCAAAATTACCGAGTGGGTACGGTGAGTCCGCATTGCCATTTGCTTGTGTTGGTTTAGCTCTCCCTCAAATTGAGCTTCTAAATCCTGGTAATTAGTCCCACCAAATGAAATATTAAACATTTGCAGTCCCCGGCACATTCCGATAAATGGTTTGTCCAGTTCTAGAAATTTCAATATTAGTTCCTTTTCATACTCATCACTGCCTGGATATACAGCACCCAAACGTAAATGAGGCTCTTCTCCATACAAGGTAGGATTGATATCGCCTCCACCTGTGACAATTAAGCCATCCAAGCGTTCACAGAGTAACGGGATGTCTTCTTTGTCGACGATGGGTACAATCAATGGCAAACCTCCTGCCTGCAGAATCGCTTGTCCGTATACGGGATCTAATGTATAAGTTTGATCTTCTTCTACTCGCGCTGTTATACCAATGACCGGCTTATCTTTAACTGACATTTAAATCCCTCTTTTCCAATTAATGATCCTGTCCATCAGTTTATATACCCGTTGTTCTTTAATAGATAAACATTTCGCTACAAGACCATAGCTTTGCTTTTGCTTATATGATTGGCATTTCCCGTTTGCTATTTATACGGATTGCATTCTAAATTCCCCTCAAAAAAAAGCCTTTTTAAGGGCTTAGTTTAAAAATTTTTGCTTTCATCTGGCATAGGATCAAAGCGAAATTGATCTAAATCAATACGATCATCGCCATCCACTTCCACGCCTTCTCTTTGCAGTGAGCTCCTCTGAAAAAATCGTGAATCTTCATCTCGCACTACTATTTGTCCCTGTGCGTTAACAATTCGATGCCAAAGGCAAGTTGTACTTTGCACTCATGCTGTGAAGTATTCTAGTCACTTGTCTTGCAGCACGAGGGCTTCCAGCAGCTGCCGCAACTTGGCCATATGTCATCACTTTACCAGGAGGTATCCTCTGTAAGACATTCAAGGCTTGTTCAGTAAAAGTTTTCATCAAGTTCATCCATTCCGTTGGCAGTGTCCATATGCTTATTCTATCTGTTTTTTAACTTCTAGTAGCAAACTTCCAGTTTTGTAATCCTTGAGCAACTCTTGTGCAAATTCATACAATGGCAATTTTCCAGTCTCTACATCCAAACCGCCACTTTCGGCGTGTTTGCACTTATAATACTCTACCATCCGCTCAATCAATTCTTCAAGCGCTTCAACCGATTGTTCATTTTCGTGCTGCAATGGTCTAGACAAATCAATGCCTATTGCTTCATTTAAATAAAGGAACTTCATTTGATCAAAACTATCAACTGCTTGATCAAAGAGTTGTTGGTTTTTGTCGAGGCGGTAAAAATTTCGCCAAAAAACAAAGATTTCTTTTGCTACTCCCAACTTTTTTGCTCCGAGGGAAGCATTCAACCCTTCTACCACACAAATTTCATACATAATTTTTCTTAATGATTTTTTATATTCTCTTTCTACAACACCCTTATATTGCATATATCTCATGAGTATACCTCCCAGAGTAACTTAGATTTTTATGCTCTGCTGATTAAGCAGTGTTTTAAATATTTCGGTATCTTCGTACAATGTCACTATCTTCTAAAGAAACCAATTTATTATAGATTTGCTGATCATGCACTTGTTGTCCTATATAGAAAATGGAAGGTTTGCAATTGCCAATCTCCCTTTTTATTTTTCGCTCTTTGTTTGCATTTCCTTGAAAATCTCCACTTAGATGGAAAAATGCATAATAGTTTTCTTCTCCCCATTCCGCAACTTTCAGCAGTAAAGTCCTCATGGTATTTTCACTGTCTGCTTCAGATAAACTGCCATCGAGATGAAAGTAAATTGTATCTCCCATCGCGAGAATATAGCACGCTGACACCAACTTGTTATTATCATAGGCTCCAAACAAGTGAAGATTCGGACCTATAGAACTAATCAGTGTTTCAAAATAATCGTTGGTAAAAAAATAGTAGCTATCTGCTTCTTCTCTTCGCCTTGCAGCGGAGTAGTACAAGACAAGAAACTCGAACATATGACGCACCGTTCCCAATTTTTTTACTACTAGATCTGTATTTTTATCTGACTCTTGTTGTAAGAGCGGGTTATTCTTTAAGGACTCAACGTAATCTTTTAACTTGATTGAAAAAGTTTCATAAAGCGGAGAAATTTTTAGATATTTATTAAAAAAATGAGCATTTTCTTTTAATGGATGGAAACGTATATATTCAGCAATAATTTTTTCATTTTTACAATATTCAACAAAGGCTTTTCTGAAATTGGCTGCCAACTTTTCACTGCTTTCTACCGTTTTCAATATCGGACCTCCATAACCGAAAGGGGTCGTAACATCAAAATAAGGGGTGTCTATATCATTTATCTGCCTTTTAATGAAAGGATAAGCAACTTCTCCAGCATCATCCTTATAGTAAAAGAGCAGCGCTTCTCCTGGATCTAATTTCAAAGCACTTAAAAAATATTGGCTTGTGTAGTAAATATCCGATATTTGTAAAATATCGAGAATTCTTTGCCAACGGCTGTGCTCTCGTATTGATATTAGCTCGTACATACATTTCACCCCTGCTCCACCTAGAAAATCATTTGAACACTGTCTGCATTTGATTTTCTTTTTTTCTTGTATCTCTATTTGTCGGCTTAGTAGAATCCTTTTTTGCTCTAACTATAAAAGTAATAAGGAAACTTGAGATGAGTCCTAAAACTGCGGCTATTGATAGGCTGAGCATCTTCTTCTGTTGACTTTGGCCTGCATCTATATTTTCGGATGATGCCTGAGAAATAATGCTGATATGACCGTCTTTTAATGAATTCTTTACTTCATTTTGAAAAACAGATGATAGCGTATTCGCAATGATGGTTGCTTGTTGCTTATCTTTAGATGCAACAGTGATCGTTAAGACTGGTGAATTGGTGTCATAATCTACTTGGATTTTCTGACGAATATTAGTAAGGGAGCTATGTAAATCTAGTTTTTCTTTAACTTCCCCCAAAATTTTAGGGCTTGTTGCAAAGCTTACATAAGCTTCAATAGTCTGAGAATCCACTCGATTGTATTCCACATTTTGATATTGATTGGCCTGGACTGACTCTTCAATTAGCAATTGGCTCGATGCCTGATACTCCGGATCAAGGATAAACTCAAATGCCCCCCCTGCTGCCAATACAAGAAAAGGTACGAATGAGACCGCGAATAAAAAAAGAATTTTAGTTTTTTTGAGTAACTCTGTCTTCGCCTGATTACTGGTCATCTGGCACCCCTCTCCTCATCGAAAAAGATAGATTTTTAGAATTTATTTCTAAAAATTCAGATTATTATAGTTCATTTATATCATAATTTTTTGGTTCAATCTACACTTTAGAAGATTTTTTTAAAATTATTATTAAAAAATATAAGCACTTAGTCTTTTATTTAAAAAATAATTATAAAAATTTTACTTAAATTAGATACTTATGCCTAATTTAGATTTTTACTACAATGATTCTTAAGGCATGTCTTTATTTTAGAAATACGATGAGGTTAGCTTGATTCTTATTCAAATTAATTGTCTTTTCTCCCAATTATTCTGCTTCTTTTTGTTCTCAATCAATATTTTCTAAATAAAAAAAGAACATTTCTCATTTACTGAGAAATGTTCTTTCAACTATTATTCTTTCCACAAACCAATGATGCCGTTTCTGCGATAAATTATTTCTCTGGATTCGAGTGTCTTTAATACTTTAGTTAAGGTTTGGTGAGAAATATTGATGTCCGTCGTGATTTCCTTGATTGTTTTAAATAGGACACCTTCTGATGAAGCATTTTTCATAAAATAATGCATGAATTTCTCTCCAATTTCCGCTGTTTTTTCAGTTTCTGATGAAAAATACTCGCGACATTCGCTTAAAATTCTTTCTTCAGAAAAAATTTTGGTATTCCTGTTCACTCTGTTTTCCATCACTTTCATCTAAACACCTCCAAAATTAAAGCTAGTTGATCATGCTTATAATTTATATACCCTTTCTTTTTAAAATTATACACAGAATTTCAATAAATACTGATAATTCCAATATTAATTAAAAATATCCATTTTAAGGATAGGTTTTTCCAAATGAGACTTAGTTAAATAAAAAAACAGGAAAAATTTTCTTCCCTGTTTTTGTTACAGAACTTTTTATTTCTTCATAGCATCTTCAATGAAATTCTTTAGCACATGAATCCCCATTACACAGTCATTTAAAGAAGACCATTCTTTTGGATTGTGGCTCACACCATCTTTACTTCTGACAAAAAGCATTGCTACTGGGATAAAACGCCCGAGATTCATGGCATCATGCCCTGCTCCACTTGGAATATAAGTTGGCGTAATCCCAAATTTATTCAATGAAGCCGACAAACGATTTTGTAAATCCTCAGCAATAGGCACAGGTTGAATACGTGTGTTTAGTTTGATGTTGCTTTGAATGTCGTGTTTCGCAGCCACTTTTTCTGCCTGTTCGATTATCTCATCGATAAGACGGTCTCTCGGTTCTTCGTGGATATCACGAATGTCCACAAGCATCTTCACTTTTTCTGGAATGACGTTTGCTCCATTTGGGAAAACGTCCATCTTCCCAACCGTTGCCACAGCCGTATCACTCACGCCTTTTGGAAATTCCGGGATTGAGTGGAGAAAGTCTGCAGCTGCGACGAGGCAATCTTTCCTCCCAATCATCGGCGTATTTCCAGCATGTCCAGCTTCCCCCACAAACTCGACTTCGAGCCAAGCAGGGCCTGCAATGCCACTGACGATTCCGACCGGTTCATTTGCTTTTTCTAGTTTTTTCCCTTGTTCAATATGCACTTCCACGAACAATTCCAATTCACTGATGTCTCTCTTGGATGCTTTAAAAGAATCGAGCGTGCTGCCGTAATGCGCTAAAACTTGTTCGAGTGTATCTCCATTGTAGTCACGCAGCTGCGCCATTTCCTCTTCTGAAATGGCTCCAGTCATTGCCTGACTTCCGGTCAATCCACTATTGAAACGCGATCCTTCCTCGTCTGAAAAAACAATGACTTCGTAAGGTTTTTCAGGAGTATAGCCTGTTTCTTTCCAGGATTCAACAACTTCCAGAGCCGATAAAACTCCAAGAGGCCCATCAAAATTTCCACCATTTGGAACACTGTCCACATGTGATCCCGATGCGATTGCCGGCCCTTTGGCTCTGCCTTCCAATCGAGCTGTGATGTTGCCTGCCCCATCTTCGGAAACGGTTAAACCAGCTTCACTCATCCATTTTTTCACCAATGTCTTTGCTTCTTTTTCTTCATTTGAAAAACCTGGACGCTTTACGCCACCGATTTGTACAAAACCGATCTGAGACAATTCGAACAAGCGTTGTGCAATGCGTTCTCCCTGAATGCCCGAATGATCGAGGTCGTTGTTGTAGCCTTTCATTAAGTCTTCATACAAAGGATTGTCATTGTTTACTGGCATAATTTCCTCCTTGATTTTGACTGTGTTATTTAGTTAAAAATGACCATGCGTACTGTGCATAGAGTTCTGCGCCTGTAGCCATGGCATCTTCATCGATATTAAACTTGCCATGATGGTGGGCCCACTCCGTGTCTTTCTCTGAATTCCCACTGCCCACTAATGCAAAGCTGCCAGGCACTTCATCAAGGTAAAAGGAAAAATCTTCTCCACCCATCGTCGGTTTTTCATCGTAAATCGATTTTTCACCAAATGCCTCAATTGCGACTTGCCGCACCAATTCGGCACTTTCAGTGCCATTAATTACAGCTTGTGTTCCTCTAATGTATTCCACTTCTGCAGTTCCGCCGTATATCGCAGCCGTGTGGTCAGCATATACCTTCAGTTGCTTTTCGATATGATCTCGTACTTCTGGATCAAAACACCTTACCGTGCCTTCAATCTCTGCATTCTCTGCGATGATGTTAAAGCGGGTTCCCACGACCATTTTGCCAACCGTTATCACTGCCGGCTTCTGAGGATCGATTGTACGAGAGACGACTGATTGCACGTTCATGACAAATGATGAAGCGATAATGGCTGCATCGATGCAATCTTGAGGCATCGCCCCATGTCCTCCCTGTCCTTTAAAATGCACTTTAAAAATATCTGCCGAAGCAAACGATGGCCCTGGATTGCAGGCAACGGTATGCGAAGAACTTTGAGACCAAATGTGAATGCCAAAAACATCATCTACACCTTCTACAGCACCTTGTTCGACCATCACTTTAGCACCTGTCGCCACTTCTTCAGCAGGCTGAAAAATAAATCGAACATTTCCTGGAATGTCTTTCTTGACGCCGACCAACGCTTTGGCGGCTGCCAAAAGCATCGACGTATGCGCATCATGTCCACATGCATGCATTTTGCCAAGTTCTTTTGATTTGTATGGCAGATCGACATTCAGTTCTTCCACAGACAAAGCGTCCATATCGGCACGCAGTGCTACGGTCCTGCCTTCTTTGCCACCTTTGAGTTCTCCGATCACACCAGTTGGTTCTGTTTTACGCGCTTCGATTCCAAGCTCTGTTAAGTAATCATAAACAAATTGGGATGTTTGAAACTCTTCCCACGATAACTCCGGTTCACTGTGAAGTTTGCGGCGGATTTTGACCATTTCTTCATTATTTTCTTTGATAGCATTCTTTATAGTTTGGTTAATCATGTGTAATCTCCTCCAGTTTTATAGGAAGCCGACGAATATACCTGCCAAGATAACCGAAACAATGGTAACTGTGATAAAACCTGCAACGAGCATTGGTGGCAGCATGTGACTCGTTAGTACTTCCCGTTCTTCTTCATCTTTCGTCAGTGAGTTGATCACTTCCACAGTAATAATATAATCTGCCGGGAATCCATAAAGTGCCGTTAACGAAACTGCAAAAGCCATCTCTTTGCTGACTTTAAGAAGTTTACCGATCACGAATGAAAAAATGTACATGCCGACCACACCAATAACGATACAACCAATTAACGGATAAAGAATTTCCAGCATCATACTTGGGGTTGCATTTTTTAAGCCGTCGAATATATAAAGCAACAAGCCCATAATTGCAAACCCGAAACCATTCGCTTTTTGCAGCGGGTGGCGTTCCAAGAAACCGATGCTGCGGGCGATAACACCGAACAGTAAACACAAGACGAACGGGCTGATCTCAAAAATCGGCGCAACAAGCGTTGACGTTAAATAAGCCAAGTAGCCGACCAATGCCAAACGGAAAAATTTAAAGAAATCGGTATTGTATTTTTCCGGCATGTTCGCGAACATGCGCGGTTCTTTGACTGTCTTGCCCGTCGACCCTTTTTTCTCACCAGGCAATTGTTTTGCCGTTAGTTCATTGTTTCTGTATTTATTTAATAGATTTTGCCCTTCTCTTTTCAGCATGATTGACGTCAACGGGTATCCAGCAAACCCTTGTACCACATAAATAACAATGGCGAAGACAGCTAAAGTTGGCAAACCAGCTGCGGCTGCTCCTTCTGACATAATCAATGCCGATACCAATCCGCCGACCAATGGCGGAATTGCAACTACGACGGTTTCAAAATCAAACAATAAGATGCCGATACTGAATAATGCCGCAATAATTCCAAGTATGCCTGATATAGCAATTAAAATTGTTTTCCACTGATTTTTCAGTTCTTCCAAAGACAATAATGTTCCCATATTCGTGATCAGTAAATAAATGAGCATGACTGCTACTGCAGGTGGAATTCCCGCAATGGCAACGATTTCTGGAGGAAAGAACGTCCAATATCCCAGAAGGAACAAAACCCCACTGACAAATATAGAAGGAATCCAAGCTTTGGTGCGGGTAGAAATTGCCTCGCCGATAAAGAGTACAAGTATTAAAATTGTTAATGCGAGCATCTGAGCCATCTTTTGTTTCCTCCTTTTCTCTCTTCAATAGCAAATAAGCTATTCGTTTCAAAGCATTGCCATGAAAATTTTAATAATGTTGCAATAGTAGCACAATATCGCAGCATAATAAATAGAATAAAACGACTATTATGAAATAACATTAAACTGAATTTCTATTCATTTTTCTGTTTATATACTCATTCTTTTCGTTTGGATCTCAAATTTCTATCTGAATAAAAGGTTTCGTCCAACCATTACCGAAGACCGAGCAGACGTTTATTTGTTAATCATTAGAGGTATTTATTAGGATAAGCGAAAATTTAAAGGAGGAGTTAAACACATGAATGGCAAACACTATATCAATGGTGAATGGACAGAAACTGGCGATGGAAAAATTGAAATAATGAATCCCGCAACAGGTGAAGTTGTAGGTTCCGTGCCTAATGGAGGCGAAGAAGAAGCCACAGCGGCGATCGAAGCTGCTGCCGAAGCTTTTCCGGAATGGTCGAAGACAACGGCCTATCACCGTGCTGAACTTTTAATGAAGTGGCATGATCTGTTGCTTGAGCATAAAGAAGAAATTGGAGAAATCTTAACTAAAGAAATGGGCAAGCCTTTAGCTGAAGCGATCGGTGAAATCGAGTATTCAGCTTCATTTGTCTCCTGGTTTGCGGAAGAAGGCAAACGCATGTATGGCCGAACGATTCCCGCAAGCAAAGAAGGCAAACGCATTCAGATTAATAAACAACCGGTTGGTGTTGTCGTATCCATTACCCCATGGAATTTTCCGGCCGCAATGATGGCCAGAAAAATGGCTCCTGCTCTGGCTGCTGGCTGCACGTTTGTTGCCAAACCGGCAAAAATGACTCCGTTGACTGCGGTAAAGATGTACGAATTAGCGATCGAAGCCGGATTCCCTAAAGGCGTCATCAATCTGGTGACAGGCAGCGCCAGCAAAATCGGCAAAGTTTTCACGAGCCACCCCGATGTTCGCAAACTGACGTTTACCGGATCAACCGAAATTGGCAAAGAACTGATGAAGCAAGCTTCAGAAACCATGTTGAACTTGTCTCTTGAATTAGGTGGACATGCTCCCATCATCGTTTTGGAAGATGCGGATATGGACTTGGCCGTTGAAGGCGTTATGGCATCCAAATTTCGAAACGCCGGACAAACATGCGTCTGCGGAAACCGGATTTATGTGCAGCAAAGCATTGTTGAAGAATTTTCGCAAAAGCTTCAGCAGGCTGCTGGCAACTTAAAAGTCGGCAATGGACTTGACGAAGGTGTCCAAATCGGACCGCTGGTGGACAAAGACGGCTACGAAAAAGTGGAGAAACATGTTCAGGATGCTGTTGAAAAAGGAGCCAAAGTGCTGGTCGGCGGTGATGGCCGTTCTGAAAACAATGCTTATTTCTATAACCCAACAGTTTTGGTTGATGCCACTTCGGACATGCTGGTCATGAACGAGGAAACCTTTGGCCCTGTTGCTCCAATCATGTCTTTTGAGACTGATGAAGAAGCGGTCCAATTGGCAAATAATACGCGTTTCGGATTAGCTGCTTACTTTTTCACTGAAAGCATGTCCCGCGGCACCTACTTATCCGAAAATCTGGATTATGGAATTGTTGGCTGGAACGATGGGGCCCCATCGACAGCACAAGCTCCATTCGGCGGAATGAAAGAAAGCGGCGTTGGACGTGAAGGCGGACAAGAAGGTTTGGATGCTTTCCTGGAAACGAAGTACATCTCGATAAAAGTATGAAGTGTTAAATAACACGTAAAAAAAGCGTTCCGGAAAAATTCCGGAACGCTTTTTTGGGTTTTATAAAACCGTTTCACCTATTTTAATGCCTGTTGCAGAAGGCTTGGTAGCCAGGCATTCGTAATGCGGGAATTTCTCTGCCAAGTCAGCAGCTATTCTAGTTTCTTGTCCTTTTTTTACAGCGATGAACAGGGATGGACCCGCTCCGCTGATAGCCGATCCATAAACACCTAACTCACGGCAGCTCGTTTGGATTGCATCAAAATCAGGAAATCTGTCTTTGCGGTAAGGTTCATGGAAAACATCTTTCTGCATCATACGCCCGGCTGTTTCCCAGTCCCCTCTTGCTAATGCCGCCGCCATAGCATTGCCAGCTGCACTGCCGCGTATGGCGGTTTTGAACAGCAAATTTTCCGGCAGCAAATTTCGGGATTCCGTTGTTAAAAACTCGGTTGGCGGAACAAGAATAACCACCCCGATCTCTACTTCTGGTACATGAACAATTTCCAAATCCTCTTCATCAAAATAGGAAATCGTCAAACCGCCAAGCAAAGAAGCTGAAATGTTATCTGGGTGCCCTTCCATTTCCGTGCCGATTCTCAATTTTTCTTTCATCGACAGTTTTAAGTCTATCAATCGGTCTGCAATTTCAATTCCTGCAGCAATTGCAGAGGCACTGCTTCCAAGGCCACGGCCTAAGGGAATTTCCGTCTCCACCATCAATTTTGCGCTTGGCAAAGGACGCCTGTATTTGTCTGCAACGGCCTGTGCCGTTGAGACAATCAAGTTGTCTTTGCCACTCGCAATTTGTTGGTAGCCGGGATCTTCGTATTCGACCAACCATTCGGCCGCAGGCGATACATGAACAAACATGCGGAGATCCAATGCCAGACCAATTGAATCAAATCCAGGGCCCAAATTAGCCGTTGAAGCAGGAACAGTCACTGAAAATTCTTTCCAGCTCATATCTTCACTCCTTTTTTTAAATCCTCCCAGAAACGTTCCATGTCTTCCGGAACAAGAAGTGCTTTGTGCTGATTCACTGAAATTGCTGTTTCAGGATCTTTTAACCCATTCCCAGTTAATACAGCAACTACTTTTGCTCCTTGTTCGAGCATACCGCTTTCTACCTGCTTTTTGATGCCCGCAATAGAAGCACATGAAGCTGGTTCAGCGAATATGCCTTCAGTCGAAGCCAGCAGCTGATAAGCTTCCAAAATTTCTTCGTCTGTCGCTGCTAAAATGGTGCCGTTTGATTCATCGAGTGCGTTAAGCGCCAGTTGCCAGCTTGCCGGGTTGCCAATGCGGATGGCCGTAGCCACTGTTTCCGGATGTTCTACGACTTTATTATTCACGATTGGGGCTGCACCTGCTGCTTGGACACCCAACAGTTTTGGACGTTTTTCACCTGAGCGTTCTGCGTACTCCGTAAACCCTTTCCACGATGCAGAGATGTTGCCAGCGTTGCCAACCGGCAATGCAAAAATATCCGGCACTTCTCCCAATTGGTCAATTACTTCAAAAGCGATGGTTTTTTGTCCCTCGAGACGATACGGATTAACCGAGTTGACTAATGCAATTCCGGCTTCTTGCCCTACCTCACGCACCATTTGCAGCGCTTCGTCGAAGTTCCCTTTGATTTCAAGAATTTCCGCTCCATACATTTTTGCCTGGGCCAGTTTCCCAAGTGCAATACGCCCTTCCGGAATGACGACGATGGTCCGCATGCCCGCTCTTGCACCGTAGGCAGCTGCGGAAGCCGATGTATTGCCGGTTGAGGCGCAAATCAATACCGTTTTTCCTTCTTCTTTCGCTTTTGCTACGGCCATCACCATGCCACGATCTTTAAATGAACCGGTGGGGTTGGCTCCTTCCAGTTTTACGTAGAGGTCAATTCCCCATTTTTCCGACAAACTCTCCAGACGCACCAGCGGCGTATTGCCTTCTTGCAACGTTAACGAAGGTGTATTCTCTGTAACCGGAAGCCATTCTTTATGCTCTTCAATCAGTCCTTGCCATTTCATGCTGTTTCCTCTCCTTCTATGCGGTAATGGCTAATGACACTCGCCGTAGCTTTGATCTCATCTAATACATCCAAATGCTGCTGCTGTGAAACTTTGTGAGTGAGCAATACCAATTCGGCTTTGCCGGCATCTGCTGCAGGCGACTGCATTACCGATTGGATGCTTGCCCCATGTTTGCTGTAAATGGAAGTCATTTTTGATAAGACACCGACTTCGTCATTTACCAGCAGGCGGTGGCAATATTTCGCAAACCGTTTTGACACAGGTTTGATCAGGCGCTCATGCTGTGCTGCATGCGCTCGTTTTCCATTTACGCCAAGCTGCAGGTTGCGGCAAGCCGCAATGATATCGGATACTACGGATGTCGCAGTCGGCAATGATCCTGCTCCCGGGCCATACAGCATGGTCTCACCTACTGCATCTCCGTATATGTAGACTGCATTGAATTCATTGTTAACAGATGCTAACGGATGCGAGTTTGCCAGGAAAATTGGTTCTACGGAGACTTCGATTCCATCTTCATCTTTCGTTGAAGAACCGACCATTTTCATGGTATAACCAAATTTCTTTGCCAGCTCCAGGTCGCCGTCACGGATTTCTTTCATGCCTCTTACCAGCACATCATCGAGATGAACTTCCGTTGAGAATGCCAGAGAAGACAGAATAACCATTTTCCGAGCTGCATCGATGCCATCCACATCCGCTGAAGGATCAGCCTCAGCATAGCCCAGTTCCGTAGCTTCCGCTAATGCATCTTCATAAGTCATATTTTCTTTTTTCATTTTCGTCAAAATAAAATTGGTCGTGCCATTGACAATGCCCATCAAACTGGAGATTCGATCAGAAGCCAGGCCATCTTCAAGCGTCCGAATAATTGGCACGCCGCCAGCTACACTTGCTTCATAAAATAGGTCGCATTTTTCAGCGTCCGCGAGTTTTAACAGTTCGTGGCCATATTCCGCCATGACGTCCTTATTGGCTGTCACAACTTGCTTGCCTGCCCTTAATGCTTTTTCAATGGCGGATTTAGCACCGTCCATGCCGCCCATCACTTCAACAATGATATCGAGAGAAGAATCGTTCAATATTTCTTCTATATCCGTCGTGAATACACTCGGATCTAAACTGGAAAGCCGGTCTTTTTTTGCATCTCTTACCAGTACTTTCCGGATTGAAACTTGGGCACCTAATTTATGATGCAAATCCTGCTGATGCTGCTGGATGATTTTAGCAACTCCGCTGCCCACCGTTCCAAGGCCTAATAATCCGATTGAAATTTCATTTTTCATTGACGATTCCTCCCATGGTGTGTACACTGTGAAAAAACAGCTGTTTTTGTCATAGGGACATTATAGTATTATATCTTAGTTAAAACAACCCTTTTACAGACTATTAAAAAAGATGGGACTTGATTGGATGAAAGTGAGCAAATTTGGCGGGACGTCAGTAGCTAGTGCACAACAGATAAAAAAAGTGGCCGCAATCATTGAAGCGGAGCCTTCCCGTAAGATTGTTGTCGTCTCTGCTCCAGGCAAACGATTTGATGGAGATGTAAAAGTAACAGACCTGCTGATCAACCTGTCAGCAGCAGCGCTCCGGGAAGAATCAACTGAAGAGCCATTGGCCAAAGTTGTCAGACGCTATTCGGAAATCGCTCAAGACTTAGGAATGGGCAGTGAGATTACGCGAGTCATCGAAACAGACCTGATGAATCGTCTCAAATCAGATAAAAGCTCCCCACCTCTTTTTGCGGATCTGATTAAAGCGAGTGGCGAAGACAACTCAGCCAAATTGATTGCTGCGTATCTAACATCGATTGGACTATCTGCCGAATACGTCAATCCGTTTGACGCTGGATTGTTTGTTAATGGCTTGCCTGAGCGGGCACAAGCGCTTCCTGAAGCTTATGATCTTCTGGCAGATCTTCGCAAGAAAGAAACCATCACCGTCTTCCCCGGTTTTTTCGGTTATACAAAAGAAGGAATACTTCGGACATTTGAACGCGGTGGATCAGACATTACCGGTTCGATTCTGGCTGCCGCAGTCAAAGCTGAGTTGTATGAAAATTTTACAGACGTGGACTGTGTGTTTGCCGCAAACCCGCGGGTTGTTGAAAATCCAGTTGAAATCGAACAAATGACTTACCGAGAAATGCGGGAGCTTTCCTATGCTGGATTTGCCGTGCTACACGATGAGGCGCTAATGCCCGTATTTAAAGCAGCGGTTCCTTTATGCATCCGCAATACGAATAACCCTGCTGCTCCCGGCACAATGATTGTTGCCGAGCGCGACCACTCGCTGCGTCCGGTAACAGGCATCTCTGCCGACAGCGGCTTCTCGACACTCTATGTCAGTAAATACTTAATGAACCGTGAAATCGGCTTTGGCCGAAAACTGCTTCAAATACTGGAAGACGAAGAAATTTCCTATGAACATATCCCGTCCGGCATCGATAACCTGTCTGTTATTCTGCGCAGCCACCAATTGACGGCTGACAAAGAGCTGCGCATTATTGAACGTGTAAAATCAGAACTGCAAGCAGATGATGTCCACATTCGCAGTGATTTTTCCATGATTGTTCTGGTTGGGGAAGGGATGAACAACTCTAAAGGCCTCACAGCACGGGCAGCAAATGCCTTCGCCCGAACTGGCGTCAATATTGAAATGATTAATCAGGGTTCTTCTGAAGTGAGTTTGGTGTTTGGCATACTGAAAGAAGACGAGCAAAAAATCTTGAATGAATTGTATAAAGAATTTTTTGAACCCGCCATGGTTCGTTAAACCGCATTCCTATCTTCAACTCCTGGGTACCTTAGCCCGGGAGTTTTTTATTTCACTCTGTACAGTTATCAGAAAATTGTGATATTATGGAATTATTCTGAGAGGGGGAAAATTAATGACAGGTATAATCAAGCCAAATCCAAAACTTTACGTAATGGATAATGGTACATTAAGCATGGATAAAAATTATATGATTTCAATGCACAACCCGGCAAGTGTACAGAACCCAAATCCACCTGGCGAGATGGTAACATTCCCGGTCTATACGGTATTAATCGACCATCCAGAAGGCAAAATCTTGTTCGACACAGCCTGCAACCCCAATTCAATGGGTGCAGAAGGCCGCTGGGGGCAGGTGACGCAATCCCTTTTTCCAATTGATATGCCCGAGGAATGCTATTTGCATCACCGGCTAGAGGAACTGAATGTCCGTCCGGAAGACATCAAATATGTGGTCGCTTCCCATTTGCATCTGGATCATGCCGGCTGTCTTGAGTTGTTCACCAATGCGACCATCATCGTCCATGAAGATGAATTGAACGGTGCCTTGCAAACCTATGCCCGCAATATGAAAGAAGGGGCTTATATTTGGGGGGACATTGATGCGTGGATCAAAAACAATCTGCAATGGCAAACCGTCAAACGGACCGAAGATGGGCTGCAGCTTGCTGAAGGCATCAAAATTCTGAACTTCGGCAGCGGCCATGCATGGGGAATGCTCGGCCTCCAAATTCAGCTTCCCGAAACCGGTGGAATCATTTTGGCTTCTGATGCTATATACACAGCGGAAAGTTTTGGCCCACCGATCAAACCGCCTGGTATTTTATACGATTCCGTTGGCTATACTTCAGCCGTTGAAAAAATTCGCAGAATCTCTAAAGAAACCAATTCTGATGTCTGGTTTGGCCATGACGCCAATCAGTTTAAGACCTTCCGCAAATCAACCGAAGGCTATTACGAATAACTGGTTACAGGTCGATCAGTCTTCATTTTTCTAGAGACGCCAAAGCACTCAAAGCCCTTCGCCAGGGACTGGCAAAGGGCTTTTATCTGTTCTAGATTTATATCCATTTTTCGATGACTGGACCTTTATTGCCGTATACAGGATCGGTTTTTGGCAAGGGCGTGTTTTGTATATCTTCCAACACATAGGGGCGTTCTCCTGGCTCACCCGTTTTCAGGTTATACGAGACACCCCCAGGATATGCACCAACAATTGCAAAATCGCTGCTGGCTTCCAGCTTTTTGTGGCCTGTTCCTGCTGGCAGCAACACGACATCACCTGTTTCAACGGCTAATGCTGTTCCCTGTTCCCCACCAATCTGTAAAGTTGCAGAGCCACGGCAAACGCCCAACACTTCATGCGTATTGCTATGGTAATGATGGTAACTGAAGACACCTCCAGTCCAGCTGTTTGTCCAGTCGTGGCTGTTAAAGACCCTTTCAATTTCGTGCGGATTTTCTTTAAAAACAGCCGGATAAACAATCACTTCCAACGAGGGATGATTAGGGATTGATCCATCATCCTGAAATCGATAAAACTGTGACTTTTCCATTTTCTCAGCTCCTTTTCGTTTAAGGAACTTTACCCGTGAGGCGATAGATTAATCACAAATTGAAAATTGAACTAATAGAGAGCAAATCACTAGATGCTCTAAAAGCCTATTGCTCAGTTAAGCTATGGATAAATTTCTCCAATCGATCCATACCTTCTTCGAGTACAGGCATGCTATAGGCATAGGAAATTCGCACAAATCCTTCTCCGTATTTAGTGAAAGCTGAGCCAGGCACTGCAGCTACGCCCCCTTCTTTCAATAAGCGCATAGCGAATTCATAGGAAGTCATGCCAAATTTTTCAATTGAAGGAAAGATGTAAAACGCACCTTTTGGCAGTACCACATCAATCCCCATGCCAGTTAAACGGCTATAAACAAAATCTCTGCGCAGAATATACTCTTTATTCATTTCAGCGGGAATGTGGCGCTGATTTTTCAATGCTTCGAGTGCTGCAAATTGGCCTGGCACAGAAGCACAAATGGCATTGTACTGGTGGACTTTCAACACATGTTTCATATACAGTTCCGGTCCCAGCACAAACCCAATTCTCCAGCCGGTCATCGAATGGGATTTGGACAAGCCATGGACTAAAAATGTACGTTCACGCAATTTTTCAAAACGTGCAAAAGTTGAATGTTTTTCACCGTACGAGTTTTCACTGTAAATTTCGTCAGTGATCACAAAAACCTCATGTTGTTCCAATACTTCTGCAACCTTTTGAAGCTGGTCGGATTCCATTGTGACACCGGTTGGATTGGAGGGAAAGTTCATCAATACTGCTTTCGTGCGCTCAGTCATCAAACTTTCAAGGCGCTTCGGATCTGGCTGGAAGCCAGTATCCGATGTGTCCAAGTACACCACTTTCCCTCCGCACAAGTTAATAATTGGTTCGTATCCTGGATAAGCAGGCGCTGGCAAGATCACTTCATCGCCTTCTTGCAAAATGGCCCGAAAAAGAGAATCCAGCCCTTCGCTTGCACCGTTGGTAACAATGATTTCCGTTTTTGAATCATAGTGCAAATTGTAAGAATCGCGGAAAAAAGATGCGATTTCCTCACGCAGCTCCAACAATCCTGCATTGTGCGTATAGCTCGTCTGATCGTTTTGGATGGCCTCGATTGCCGCCAATTTGACTGCCTCGGGTGTTGGGAAATCCGGCTGGCCGATTGTTAGATTAATGGCGTTTGGAAAGTTGATCATTTGGTTGGAAAACTGGCGAATGCCGGAAATTTCAATAGCCTCGATCCGGCTGTTGATTGAGATGCTCATGAGTGACAACCTTTCTTTTACATAAGTTAATTCAAATGAACTACCATTTAAAATATACATCGGATTAATCCTATGAACCAAATAAATGAAGAGGATTTTGCCTGGTAACAGTAATGCAAAAGTATTTGTATAATTAGCTACTCTTAGTAGCAGCCAACTTCTTTACCTAAATACTAAGCAAATTCACTGATAAATATAAGCATACACTAGTGTTTTAACAGCTGCCATCTATGACTTATCAAAACCCGAGCCTCTCCCGGACACTCGCGGCATAATTCTGGCTGACTGGCAAAATCGAACCGTCCCTTAACGTCAATTGATAATTCGAAGCAATATCACGGGATATTTCTTCTATATAATTAATATTGACAATATAGGAACGATGGATTGGCAGAAAACTGTCCGGCAATTGATGCTTCAAGTTTTTCAAGGTATGGATGGAACAATAGGTTTCATTGTCCGTAAAGAACCAGGTTTTCTTCTGGCTGCTTTCGATATGGGATACGAGGTCAACTGGAACCGGACGCCACGTTTCATCAAGCTTGCCCGTCAGAAATCGAATCGGCTGTTTTTGGCGGACGAGGTAATCAGGCGGCAGGATGATCACCAATACCCCACTTTTTTCGCCAAACTTCATTGGATAGCCGATACCGTAGTAAGCTGTTCCCAGAATCGACTCTTCGACAAACATCTCAATCCGCTGCCCTTCCTTTTTGGCACGTGCAGCAATACTGCCAGGAAGCACGGGTTGCCCTTCCCGAATCTGGAGGTCATGAACACCCGCTTTATAGTAGATATACTTCTCCTCCACAGAAATGGCGATCGATGCTTCTTTTGGTATCCAGTCCCCAATGATAAAACCCATTTGCTCCAGCACATTGTTTTCCATTCCCTGATTCTCCTTCCAGATGTGTTTATCCCCAAATAACCGCTTTTATCGTTGCCTATTCCTTTTCATCGCATTTGCCTGACAGTTGATTCTCTCTGTTATATATTAATATACAATAAAATAAACTGTATTAATACAGTTAATAAAACTTTTTTTAGAAAGGGATGATTTGTTTGTTAACGAAATCGACTGTGACCATAAAAGGTGAAGAAATACCGGGAATGGAATCCATTCTTACGCCCGAAGCGTTGGAGTTCATTGAAAAACTGCATACAACTTTCGATAAGCGCCGCGTCAAGCTTCTTGAAAAACGCCAAGTACGGCAAAAAGAAATCGATGCTGGAAAAAAACTCGACTTTCTGCCTGAAACCAAACATATTCGAAACAACGAGTGGACGATTGCTCCTCTTCCGGAAGATATGAAAGACCGGCGCGTGGAAATTACCGGACCTACCAATCGAAAAATGTTGATTAACGCATTAAATTCCGGCGCCAAAATGTTCATGGCGGACCTGGAAGACGCGACTGCCCCCAATTGGTTTAACGTTATTGACGGACAAATCAATTTGCGCGATGCAGTTCGGCGCCAGATTGATTTTGAAGCACCTGAAACCGGAAAGAAATATGCGTTAAATGAAAAAACGGCCGTATTGATGGTACGTCCTCGTGGATGGCACTTGATGGAGAAGAATCTCCATATTAACGGCCAGCCAATTTCCGGAAGCCTTGTTGATTTCGGTCTTTACTTTTTTCACAACGCACAAGAATTGATTGACCGCGGCACCGGTCCTTATTTTTACCTCCCGAAAATGGAAAGCCATTTAGAAGCTCGCCTATGGAACGATGTTTTCGTCTTTGCGCAAAATGAACTGGAAATTCCACAAGGCACCATCCGAGCAACTGTTTTGATTGAAACCATTTTGGCCGCATTTGAAATGGACGAAATTCTGTACGAGCTGCGCGACCATTCTGCTGGATTAAACTGTGGGCGATGGGATTACATCTTTAGTGTCATCAAGCGGATGCGCAACCTGCCGGAGTATATTTTCCCTGATCGCTCACAAGTAACCATGACCGTACCGTTCATGCGAGCTTATACACAGTTATGCATTAAGACTTGTCATCGTCGCAACGCACCTGCTCTTGGCGGCATGGCAGCCCAGATTCCGATCAAAGGAAATGACGAGGCCAACGCTGCCGCTTTTCAAAAAGTGGCAGAAGATAAGCGACGGGAAGCAATGGACGGCCACGACGGAACATGGGTGGCCCACCCTGGCATGGTGGCAATCGCGATGGAACAATTTGATGAATATATGCCTGCACCAAATCAAATTGATAAAAAGCGTGAGGATGTCCAGGTGACCGCTGAACAATTGGTGGCCGTGCCAACGGGTACCATTACTGAAGAAGGTCTCCGCTCCAATATTTCAGTTGGCATCCAGTACATCGCATCCTGGCTAGCCGGAAACGGTGCAGCCCCTATCAATAACTTAATGGAGGATGCTGCTACTGCTGAAATTTCCCGCTCACAAGTATGGCAATGGATTCGCCATCCGAAAGGCATTTTGGAAGATGGCCGGAAGATTGATGTTTCTTTATTCCATGAAGTCGTCGAAGAGGAAGCATCTAAGATTAAGCAAGCGATTGGCGAGGAACGATATGCGTCTGGAAATTATACGGAAGCCCGAGAGTTATTCACAACCCTCACTTTGCAAAGTGATTTTGCTGAATTCCTGACACTGCCTGGTTATCAACTACTAAATTAAACGATTGGAGAGGATCATGATGAACAATACGCACACTTATGAAACTCGCTCAAAAAAAGAATGCCGGGAATGTGGATGTGAAATCAAAGAACAGCGCGAATCGATTGTCTATGAATGTGAGCGCTGCATGGGGAATAAAGAAGAGTGAATCGAAAGATAGGATAATCCAACAACGGGTTGTCCTTTTTTGATGTTCGAGGAAGAGTTGCAAAAAACCAAAACTAAACCGCCCAAATTCAATTTGGGCGGTTGGCTTTATTGTTGATCAGATGATTTAAAACGATAGCGGGTGTCTTCTTCGAGTTTATTGAAGACTTCTATATAGCGTGTACCGCCTTGTGTTTCGGTTGGTGCTTCTTCTCCATCGAGGATATCGGCAAGCGGACGGGCTTCGGGTTCGATAATCACCGAATCAAAATCGTCCATCAATCCTTGAAGTTCGCCATAGCTCTCAACTTCCTTATCTTTTTGGACTTGCTCGAATAGCCGGTCCGATTCTTCTTGTGTCAATTCAACGTAGCCTACTGTAATGCGCTGCTTTTCCATAGTAAAACCTCCTGTAGCGTAATGATTCATTTCTGTCTCTATACCCTTCGGTAGAAATTCCGTAAACCTGCAGCTGCCAGTCACTGGAAGAGAACTTGAATTTCCGTTATGATGAGTGCAACAAAAAAAGACAGACCGGAGTTGATCGTCTTGCGCGTCGCCATATTTGATTTTGATGGGACCTTGTATTCGAAAGAAACGTTCCAACTGATGATGGACCACTTGAAAAACCATCCTGAGCACAGCAAACGGTACCGCCAATTTTACCGTGCCATCATGCCGCCGTATATTGGCCACAAGCTAAAAATTTACCCGGAACGAAAAATGCGCGAACGCTCTGTCCAAGCCTACTTATCTGCTTTGGAAACCTTCACACAAACTGAACTCGAGCGATATTTCGGTGAAATTGCCGACCGGATGCACGGTGATATGAATCCTACAGTTATCGAGCGGTTGAAAAACCACGTTGCCAATAATGATTACGTCATGCTTGTATCTGGAGCTTTCACGCCCCTTCTTCACGCAGTCACCAAGCAATTGCCAATCAAGACCATTATTGGAACTGACATTCTTTACAAAAACAATATTTTGGACCACCGGACACGCATTACACATATTCAAGGACCATTGAAAACACTAAAGATCAAAGAAGCACTTAAGGGACAGGACATCGACTGGGCGAACAGTTACGCATATGGCGACAGCCACTCGGACCTTCCTGTACTTGAACTCGTCGGCAACCCGGTAGCGGTTCAGCCAGAACCCCGGCTGCGGACCGTTGCCACAAAGCGCAACTGGGAAATTATTTAATCGGTCAGTGAACGGTTTAGATTAAAGTGGATATAAACAGAAAAGCGAATCGCAGGTGCGATTCGCTTTTTCAGACTGTCGAGAAACTGATAACAAGCCGTGGGTTTCCGAAGCTTACCGTTCGCTTTCCGCGGGCTCGCGTCCAAGCCTCCTCAGTCACGCTGTTCCCTGCGGGGTCTCGGCCGTCTCGCTTTCCCGCTAGAGTCGAACGGACGCTTCTCCAACCCACTTAGTAAAGACTCACTTTTTGAATGCAGCGGAAGGCAGCGACTCCTACGGGAACAGCGGCGGAGCAAAGCGACAGAGCGACACGAGCTAGAGCCACTAGACTGAGCAGAGCGAGGGAAGCGGCAGAAACCGTGCCCGTGGAATGCATCCGGCTGAAGCGAAATGGATGTGTGATGCCCTTTTTCAACAAGCTGGAAAAGCGAATCGCATTTTTTCACATCTACTCGAGTGTCTCAATACAGATCTTGATACCCTTCAGCAAATCTTCATGAGACCAGCTCGGAATGCGGCCATGCTGGATCGCCAGTTCGTGCGATGCTGGAATGTGGATAAATCCTGATGGCATGTTCGGCTTGTGTGTTTTGGCGTAATGCAATCCCTCGTACATCACGTTATTGCATAGATATGCACCTGCTGTATTTGAAATGGTGGCAGGCAATCCATTAGCAAGCAAATTCTCCACCATTTTTCGGATAGGAAGTGTTGATAAGTATGCCGGTTCCCCCTCTTCCCGAATGGGTTCATCCACGGGTTTATGCCCCTCATTATCCACAGCACCGTCTTTGAAGTTGATGGCGATGCGTTCTGGCGTTATCTTGTACCTCCCTGCTGCAAGGCCAAGCGAAATCACAGCATCCGGATTTTCCTCTTCAATAAACTTGAGCAATGCGGCTCCTGATGAATTAAAATCCACTTGCATAATTTTTCCGACTATGTGATAACTTCCAATCGTCGTTTCGTCTAACGCTTCCACAATTTTCAACGTAGGATTGACCGTAAAATCTAAAAATGGTTCAAATCCTGTCACTAATAGTTTTTTCAACTTTATCACCCCCTATCCGCTATTATACGCATTTCCAAATACTTTCATACAAGATAAAATTCTGAAAACATAAACTTTTTATTTGTACAGAAAAAAACTTCCCAAAAATTTTTACCTGTGTTAAAATTCATTTTAATGAATAAACATACACATAACAGGGGGAACTAATTATGATTAAGAAAAAACCATTTATCGCTTTATTTGCATCATCTGCTTTATTGCTTGGCGCTTGTGGAAGCGATACTTCGAGTGAAGCAGGATCTTCAGAGGAAAAAGAAGTATTGGAAATGGGCACATCGGCAGAATTTGCGCCTTTTGAATCGCGCAATCCAGAAGGTGAAATTGTCGGTTTTGACATTGACCTTGCCAATCATATTGCAGACGAGCTTGGCTATGAACTTGAAATCACAGATATGAAATTTGATGGGTTGATCGGCGCTTTGCAAAATGATCGCGTTGATATGGTCATTGCTGGCATGTCTGCAACTGATTCCCGCAAAGAAAATGTTGATTTCTCTACAGAGTACAACCATTCGGGCGAAATGTTCGTTACCCCTAAAGATTCAGAGCTTACTAGTCTCGAATCATTGGAAGGCAAAACGGTAGGTGTTCAGCTTGGTACGATCCAAGAAGAAGGTGCGAAAAGCATTATTGCTGACGAAGGCATTAATTTTGAATTAAAAGCTTTGGACGATTCTGGCGCATTGATTCAGGAAATCCTATCCGGCCGCATCGATGCTGCATATATGGATAAACAAGTTGCACTTGGCTATATCGAAGCGCAGGACCTTGGCGCATTCGATGATCCGACCACAGCTTCACCTGGTATGGCTGTCGCTTTTCCTAAAGGCAGTGAACTTGTAGAAGATGTTAACGGTGTACTAGCTGCTATGGAAGAAAGCGGCGAGTTGGACGAACTGAAAGAAAAATGGCTGACTGACGAAGAGTAAACTTTCCTTTAGAAAAGAGTTGTAGTAGATGAACCTGGATTTCTCACAAATAGTTCCCTATATCCCTTTCATGCTGGAAGGGATATGGGTCACCTTAAAATTTGTATTCTTCGCCATTATTCTTGGTTCCATTCTTGGAACAGTGCTTGCTTTGTTCAAGATTGGCAGCATAAAGCCGTTGCGATGGTTCGCCGATGCTTATACGTCGGTTTTCCGCGGAACACCATTGATTTTGCAATTGATGATTATTTATTACTCCATTCCCCAGCTGAGCGGCTATGACATTTCACCATTTCTGTCAGCTATCTTGGCTTTCGGACTAAATTCATCCGCTTACATTTCGGAGATTATTCGTGCCGGCATTCAAGCTGTCGACAAAGGACAAATGGAAGCAGCACAAGCTCTTGGCGTCCCTTACCGCGCCATGATGAAAGACATCATTTTGCCCCAGGCCTTGAAAAACATTCTGCCAGCTTTGATGAATGAGTTTATTACGTTAACAAAAGAATCCGCCATCGTTTCGACCATTGGCTATCTCGATCTGATGAGACGGGCGCAAGTAGTGGGCGCCGACCTGTTCCGCAACTTCGAACCCCTATTATTTGTTGGCCTCATCTACTGGTGCCTTGTAATGGGCTTAACGATGATTGGCAGAGTTTTCGAACGGAGGCTGAAACAAAGTGATTAATGTCCAAAACCTGTATAAAAAGTTCGGCACCAATGAAGTGTTGAGCGATATTTCCACGACAGTAAAAAAAGGTGAGGTGGTGTCGATTATCGGTCCTTCTGGTTCCGGCAAGTCGACGTTCCTTCGCTGTCTGAACTTGTTGGAAGTTCCAACTTCCGGCACGATTGAAATCAACGGCAAGAACTTGACGGCATCTAAAAAAAATATCCATAAGATTCGCCAGCAAATCGGCATGGTGTTTCAGCATTTTCATTTGTTTCCGCATTTGACGGTACTTGAAAATTTGACCTATGCACCAATGAAAGCTAAAGGCGTCAAAAAAGCAGAAGCAGAAATGAAGGCTCGCCTCCTGCTTGAACGAGTTGGTTTGTCCGAAAAAGAAAAAGCCTATCCAAACAGCTTGTCAGGCGGCCAAAAGCAGCGTGTTGCCATTGCGCGTGCGTTGGCAATGGAACCTGAACTGATGCTGTTTGATGAACCTACTTCAGCACTCGATCCAGAGATGGTCAAAGAAGTGCTGGACGTCATGAAAGATTTGGCGAAATCCGGTATGACCATGGTCGTTGTTACGCATGAAATGGGCTTTGCTCGGGAAGTTGCAGACCGTGTTTTGTTCCTTGACCACGGCGTCCTTGTTGAAGAAGGCCAGCCGGTCGAGTTTTTCAGCAACCCTACAACTGAACGTGCCAAAGATTTTTTGGCTAAAGTATTGTAACAGGCATCCCTTGGATGCCTGTTTTTTGTCGCTGTTGATTCTGTTTGTTCATTTGATGCTCAAATATGGACAGGCTGCTTAACACCTCGACATGTTATAATCAGTTTTGGCAAACATGCAGAAAACAGAGGTGGAAATGTGTTTAGAAAAATTATTATTTTACTGGGAGTCTTATTTTTCATGTCGCTGATCATTTTTACAGCCGTCATGTTTCTAAAAAATGAAGTGGAACTTTATTCGCAAAATAATGTTTCTTTATCAGTTGAAAAACCGACGTTCATTACACTCAGTGAACCCGAAACCAGTGAGAATGGCTCAGACTTTACACAAATATACAATATGACGTTTCTTGGATTGGACGTTGGCACGTACACATTGGTTGACCGATCGCTGCCAAACGGCACGTCCATTATTTTTGAAGAAATCCAAAATACCGGTTGGATTCCTTATACTTTCTCATTGAACGTCAACGGATTGGAAAATGCGGAATTTAAGTCTTGGAATCCTGAACCGACCGTTAGACTCGATGAAGCACTTTATGGTCCAGATCCAACAACTAATCCTTACGGAGTATTCACAAAAGACGCTGGTGAAATTCTGATTGGCAACGTCTATGTATCCCGCAGCCTGCAACTTGGCAATGGTGAATGGGTGCAGGAGCTGCGCCATGAGATTGCTGAATTTACCACTGAAGAAGGTGTGTTGTCGAAAAACTTGTGGCTGCCTCCTAAACATTCGAGCCAGACATGGTTAATGGCTGCTCCAGAACCGTTATTTGAAACGGAAGAAGCGGAAGATGAATGGATCACTTTTTCACTTGAAAACCGCTTGTCCCAGCTAAACTGGCTGACGCCGGAAGGTCCATACGTCAAACTCGAATTGACCGATGACCTACGAACAGAGCTTGCTTATGGTGATCTAGATGAACGAACAGCAGACCTCCCTTCTCTTGAGTGGAATGAAGACTCACCTTCTTTGTTCTTTGAATCGATGGTTATGAACGCAGAAATCAATCAGCAATAAATACGTTAAAAACCGCTGGTGCCATTGCTCCAGCGGTTTTTTAGCTAACAAAACCAGTAGAAATAGAACTGTAGATTTCCAAGTAACCCCGCTTTTTTATTATCAGAATAGCCTGTATAATAGAAGTAGATAAGGACTCCGCGTTCATTGCCAGCTAGCTGCACAATATCATACAAGGAGGTTAATCATAATGGAACGCAAAGTACTCGATCCCCGTGAAGCTGAACTTCGTATAGACGACGATTTCAATGCGGTTCTGAACATGATTGGCGAAGGCGCACCTGACTATCCAGCTTATGAAGAAGACGAGATTCCAAGACGGCGGCAGCGGGAAGATGAACAAGTGAAAGATCTTCATTGATGTCAAATCATGGCCTCTCTGCAACAGAGAGGCCATTTTTATGCAAAAAAACCCCGTTCAAAAAAATGAACGGGGTTTTGGCTTAACTCATCATTTCTGCCACGTAATCATACGAACGCAAGCGGTCTTCCTGATGGAAAATCGGCGAGTTGACGATAACTTCGTTGGCTCTTGTTTTAAGAATAAAGTTCTTCAGTTTTTGTTTGACGATGTCTGGTGTTCCGACAATCATCGATTCGGAATCCAGCTTGTCACGGAAAATCGCAATTTCTCGATCTGTCCATACCTCTTCTAAGTTGTCGATCGGCGCTTGGAACGTCGTCGGCTCCCCTCTCATCAACGAGAACATCTGCTGCTGAGATGAAGTCGCAAGCCATTCAGCACGTTCCTGAGTTTCCGCCACAATGATGTTAACCCCGAGCATGGCATATGGTGATGCCAAAACGGAAGAAGGCTTGAAGTTCTGATGGTACAGCTGCAGCGCCTGCATCATATAATCTGGCGCAAAATGGCTGGCGAATGCAAACGGCAACCCTTTCAATGCGGCAAGTTGTGCACTAAATCCGCTTGATCCAAGCAGCCAAAGCGGAATTTTCAAATTAGTTCCGGGATAAGCACGAACACGCCCCACCGGATTTTCTGAAAAGTAGTTTTCCAGCTCTGCCACCTGCTGAGGGAAATCATCTCCACTGCTTTGCAATGTCCGGCGCAATGCATAAGCAGTTGCCTGATCACTCCCAGGTGCACGGCCTAAGCCCAAATCAATGCGGCCCGGATAGATGGTTTCCAATGTGCCAAATTGTTCGGCAATCACAAGCGGCGCATGGTTCGGCAGCATAACTCCGCCTGAACCTACACGAATAGACTCTGTCGCGCCTGTAATATGGCCAATCAGGACCGATGTTGCTGAGCTCCCAATACCGGGCATATTGTGATGTTCCGCCAACCAATAACGATGGAATCCTAACCGCTCTACATGCTGTGCCAATTCCACACTATTTATAAACGTCTGTGCCGTTTCCGCACCTTCATTGATCGGCGCCAAATCGAGCACACCCAATGGTATATTTTCAAATTTCTTAATTTCCATATCTATTCCACTCCTATTCCCTTCCATTGTAGCGATATTTCACAAAAACTTCCTTTTTCCTGCTCAGAACAAGAAAAGCGCAAGCAGCCATGTAGATTCGACGGGCATAAGACACGCTGTCGAAGCGGCGTTTTTTAGCCGCACAGCCAGAGTGGCTTATGACCCTAGAATCTGGCTGCTGGAGCTGGACAACAAAGAAAAGCGCAAGCGCCCGTGTAGCTCTGACGGGCATAAGCCAGACCGGCAAAGCGGCGCTCTTTGCCGCACAGTCGGGTTGGCTTATGACCCGAAGAGCTGGGCGCTGGAGCTGGACAAAGAAAAGCGCAAGCGCCCGTGGAGGTCCGATGGGCATAAGACGCTCCGGCGAAACGGCGTTTCTTCAGCCGTACAGCTGGAGTGGCTTATGGTCCTAGGAGCTGAACAATAAGAAAAGCGCAATTGCGTGATGCAAGTACTAGAATCATATACAATAATTCCCCCTATCTTCCCTTTTCAATTTTCTTTTTATTTCAACTATTTGGTTTTCATCCTTGCTTTCCTCTACTAAATGATTTAAGATTAAAAACATCGAAACAGAACGACTTATAACTTCATAAGATATTTCTTATCTAGAGAGACGGAGGGACTTGGCCCTGTGAAGTCTCAGCAACCAGTCTGACGAAGACTACGGTGCTAATTCCAATAGGCGCTGCCTACCAGATGAGAAGAATGCATTTCCAGACAGGGGCTTTCTTCTTTTGAAGAACAGCCCCTGTTTTATTGTTGAAAGGATGAGTGAAATGACAAAACACAGCTTGGAAACGTTATTGGTTCAACTAGGCAATCGCAGCGACGCGGCAACGGGAGCGGTCAACCCGCCCATATACTTATCGACGGCCTATGAACACCAAGGGCTTGGGCAATCAACTGGCTATGACTACACACGAACAAAAAATCCAACGCGTTCTGTTCTGGAAGAAGGATTTGCAGAACTTGAGGGCGCTGATGCCGGATTTGCCTGTAGTTCCGGCATGGCAGCCATCCAACTGGTTTTGTCTCTTTTTCGTCCAGGCGATGAACTATTAGTGCCGGAAGATATTTATGGCGGAACTTATCGCCTATTGGACCATTTTGCAGCAGCTTACAATATCCACCCGAAATATGCAGCGTTTGAAGATGTACAGGACACCGAAGAAAAAATTACGATAAATACCCGGGCACTCTTTATTGAAACACCGACCAATCCGCTGATGCAGGAAATCGACCTTGCCGCTTATGCCGGATTGGCAAAAAAACATAATCTGCTCTTGATTGTCGACAATACTTTCCTTACTCCTTTCTTCCAACAGCCGATCGAATTGGGAGCAGATATCGTCATCCACAGTGCCACAAAATACATTGGCGGACACAATGATGTTCTCGCGGGTCTAGTTGTTGCAAAAGGAGAAAGCATCTGTCAAAAACTCTCGATGTTCCATAACTCCGTCGGCGCGGTACTGTCGCCTTTTGATTCTTGGCTGCTAATCCGTGGATTAAAGACTTTGCCTCTGCGCATGCGTCAACATGAAGCCAATGCAAAAGCGATTGCCGCTTTTCTTGCCGAGCAGCCCGCGATTTCGGATGTACTGTATCCCGGAAGAGGCGGCATGCTGTCATTCCGCTTGCAGCAAGAAGAATGGGTCGGGCCTTTCCTGGAAAACATCAAGTTAATTACCTTTGCCGAGAGCTTAGGCGGCGTTGAGAGCTTTATTACGTATCCCGCTACCCAAACCCATGCAGACATTCCATTTGAAGAACGCACCAAACGCGGTGTTTGCAACCGGCTCTTGCGCTTCTCGGTCGGTGTCGAACTCGCTGAAGATTTAATTGCTGACCTGTCGCAGGCATTTTCGAAATTGAAAGAGGAGGTTGTTGAATATGACGGATCGTATTGAAACCAAGTTTATCCACTCTACCGGAGTTGACCCGCAAACTGGGGCCGTTAACGTACCCATCTACTTATCTTCCACATTTCATCAGAAGAGTCTTGATTCGTTTGGGCCTTTTGATTATAGCCGCTCTGGAAATCCGACTCGTCTGGCATTGGAAGAAACTATCGCTAACCTAGAAGGCGGCAAACGTGGATTTGCCTTTTCATCAGGAATGGCCGCTATTTCTTCCGCTTTCATGCTCCTATCTTCAGGTGATCACGTCCTCGTCTCAGAGGACGTCTACGGGGGAACTTACCGGTTCATTACCGAAGTTTTGGACAAATTTAATATCGAATACACATTCGTCAATATGACCGATTTGAACGAAATGGCGAACGCGATTCAGCCGAATACGAAAGTGGTTTATTTGGAAACTCCATCTAATCCGGTCATGAACATTACAGATATCGAAATCGCTGCAAAACTAGCGAAAGCCAATGGCTGCCTGACATTCGTCGACAACACATTCATGACGCCCCTTTACCAGAATCCGTTGGCGCTTGGTGCAGATATCGTTCTCCATAGCGCAACGAAATTCCTGTCAGGACACAGCGATGTCATCGCAGGACTTGCGGTGACTAAAGATGAAGAACTTGGAAACCGGCTGGGCTTTATTCAAAATACTTTTGGTTCGGTTCTAGGCGCACAAGATTCTTACTTGCTGATTCAAGGCATCAAGACATTGGGTGCCCGGTTGGGACAGTCGTCCGAATCGGCACGCACAATCGCAGAATATCTGCATAACCATCCATTGATCGAAGAAGTTTACTACCCAGGATTTTCATTTCATCCTGGCAATCCGATTCACGAACGCCAGGCCAGAAGCGCAGGCGCCGTTCTCTCCTTCCGCTTAGCTGATAAAAAATCAGCCCGTGTCTTTGTGGATCATTTGAGAATTCCCGTATTTGCTGTCAGCCTGGGTGCTGTTGAATCGATCCTGTCTTACCCAGCAACCATGTCCCACGGCTCAATGCCTGTCGAAGAACGTGAAAAACGTGGAATCACAGATGGCTTGCTGCGCTACTCTGTTGGCCTTGAACATCCGGATGATCTGGTCCAAGACCTAAATCAGGCATTGGCCCAAGTAGCCCGCCGTAATGGGCTGAGTATTGCTAATTAAACCAAGAACTTGCCGTATCAATAAAATACTAAATTATTGCCGAATTAGAACCCTTTTGCTAGTTAGCTAAAGGGTTCTTATATTTTGCGCAAGCCCGTTTTTCTAATGCGGAAATAACTCAATATACGGCTCCAAACCTGTGAAAGACGCAGAATCTCCTCCTTATTTTCTTTCTTAAAAAATGAGGAGTAAGATGAACAAGGCTGCTTCCCGCTATATATTCGACATATATATTGATAAAATATTGTTTTCCTCAAAATCTGGTTGACTTTATCAGTTAGCACCTTATAATTGAAAATGAGAATGATTTTCATTTGAAATATAACTTATACAATTAAGGGAGAGACACTCATGAACAAACTGATTTACGTCGTTTTGGCATTTTTACTTCTTGTTTTAACAGCATGTGGAAACACGGATACATCCGCTCCTGCAGCAGATGGCAATTCTGAAGAAGCAGCGGAAAGCACAGAGGTTAACTTATATACCGCAAGACATTATGATGTAGACGATGAATTATACAAAAAATTTGAAGAGGAAACCGGCATCAAAGTAAACCTCATCAAAGGGGAAGCAGATGAATTGCTCGAGCGCATCAAACGCGAAGGCGATGGCACCGAGGCAGACTTGTTCTTGACTGCTGATGCTGGCCGCCTGTTCCGTGCAAAAGATGATGGCTTGCTGCAAGCAGTATCAAGTGACCTGCTAAACGAACAAATCCCGGAAAATTTCCGTGACACTGACCAAATGTGGTACGGTTTAACAAAACGTGCACGCGTCCTTGTTTACAACAAAGAAACGGTAACACCTGAAGAATTATCAACGTACGAAGCGTTGACAGAAGATGAATGGAATGGCCGCGTATTAATTCGTGGTTCCGAAAATGTCTACAATCAGTCGTTGCTTGCTTCATTCATTGAGTTAAACGGTGAAGAAGAGGCAAAAGAATGGGCCGCAGGATTGGTAAACAATTTTGCACGTGACCCTGAAGGCGGAGACCGCGATCAAGCTAAAGCTATTGCGGCAGGCGTGGGTGATGTTGCGATTATGAATAGTTACTATTTCGGACAAATGCTGAACTCTGAAGATCCTGCAGAAGTTGAAGTGGCAGAAAGCCTTGGCCTGTTCTTCCCGAATCAGGAAACAGACGGAACTCACGTTAACGTTAGTGGAGCCGGTGTTGTCAAATCATCCCAAAATAAAGAAAATGCGATAAAATTGTTGGAGTTCCTATCTGCTCCTGAAGCACAAGGAACATTTGCAGAAGCGAATTATGAATACCCAGTAAATGAAGAAGTAGAACCATCTGAACTGTTAAAATCATGGGGTGAGTTCAAAGAGCAGGATATTTCGTTATCGGCTCTTGGAGAAAACAATGCCAAATCAATTTTGATTTTTAATGAAGTCGGCTGGAAATAATCAATAGGCTCGACCCTTGCTGCATTTTGCAGCAAGGGGTTTCTTGTTATTGGAAAGGTGGACAAAGCGATGCAAAGAAGATTGGCAAACGTAAATATTTGGACGGTCACGGCCATGGCGATTATCACTGCGTTGTTTTTGCCAAACATCACAATTGTGACGGGGCTTTTTACTCCCTCTAATGAAAACTGGGAGCATATGAAAGAGTTCGTTCTGTGGTCGTTCATCAAAAACTCATTGATTCTCGTTGTCGCTACTGCCGGCGCAACGATATTCATAGGCTTGAGCCTGGCTTGGCTGATTGCCCAGTACCAGTTTCCTTTCCGGCGATTTTTCAAATGGGCACTAATCCTCCCTCTTTCCATACCACCTTTTATTGGAGCCTATACGTACCACGGAATTTTCAACTATACGGGTGTGATACAGACCACACTTCGTGATCGTTTTGGCATGGAACTAAATCCGGCTTACTTTGACATCATGAATTTGCCCGGTGCCATTTTTATTTACACAGTTTTTCTCTATCCTTATGTCTATACCATTACACAAGTTTTCCTGTCGCAGCAATCTGCTTCTTTGATAGAAAGTACACGGCTTCTTGGAAAAGGCCCATGGCGCACATTTTTCCAAGTGGTTGTACCGATATCCCGTATATCCATCATTGCTGGCGCCAGTTTAGTCGTTTTGGAAGTGTTGAACGATTACGGAGTGGTGAAATACTACGGCATCCAGACCTTTACAACGGGTATTTTTCAAACTTGGTTTGGTCTTGGAGATATTGAAACCTCCATTAAGTTGGCAGCTTCTTTAATGGGCTTTGTAATTGTCATATTGCTGATTGAAAAAGTGCTGCGAGGCAGGCGCCAATATAGCTATTCTTCCACCAAGGTTCGTCCGCTGCCCTTGATTCAATTAACGGGTTGGAAGGCAGTCGCTGCTGCTGGTTATTGTTTAAGCATACTGGCATTAGGATTTTTCATACCGATTGCTCAATTGATCGAGTGGACGATTTTAACGTTTGGAACCATTCCATTAGATGAATTTATGTCCTATATGAGAAATTCGATTGTCGTAGCAGGCTTAAGTGCGACAGCCATAATTGTGTTTGCATTAATTGTTGGCAACTTTGCACGCCTGGTCCAAGGAAGGTTCGCTAAGTTGTTGCCAAAACTGACAGTTCTCGGCTACTCTATTCCTGGCGCCGTTATAGCGGTGGCAGTCGTAACCGCCTTTGTGGCATTGGATGAATTTCTCGCGCCGCTTTACCGAATGGCTGGCATGAATACGACGCTGGTTCTTAGTGTCAGCATCATCCTGCTCATCACTGCTTACATCATTCGTTTTTTTGCCATTGGCTACAGTTCTATAGAGACCGGTTATGACAAAATCGGTACTGATTTTCAGGATGCCTCCCGCCTCCTTGGAGCTGGGCTGACAAGAACTTTCTTCAAAGTAGATATGCCCATGATGAAAGGTGCCATCATTAGTGGATTCATCCTTGTTTTCATTGATGTGCTGAAAGAAATTCCATTGACTTTGATTTTGAGGCCTTTTAATTTTGATACACTTTCCACAAAAGCTTTTCAATACGCAAGTGATGAAAAAATTATGGAAGCTTCCCAAGCTTCTTTATTGATAGTAGGTATCAGTGCCCTGGCCATTGTGATCTTTTATAAGTTTCTCGAGAAGGAGATGGACTGACATGTTTGTATCAATCGAAAATCTTAGTTTTTCTTATGCCAATACAAAAGCAACTGCACTCAATAGTTTTTCATTGCAGATTAAAAAAGGCGAGGTCATTTCGATTCTAGGGCGGAGCGGCAGCGGCAAAAGCACTGTTTTGCGCCTATTGGCCGGACTTGAAAAACCTTCTGTCGGCAAGGTTTCTATCCAAGATGAAGTGCTTGTGGATGACCGGACTTTTGTACAGCCTGAAAAACGTGGAATCGGCATGGTTTTTCAAGACTACGCATTATTTCCACATCTGACGGTTGCCGATAATATCATGTTCGGGCTCTTCCGAATGAAACGGGCAGCCAAGCGAATCCGCCTTCAGGAAGTTTTGGAGCTGGTGGAGTTGCAGGGCTATGAAAAACGCTATCCTCACCAACTGAGCGGCGGCCAGCAGCAACGTGTAGCAATTGCCAGAGCGCTCGCTCCAAATCCCCATCTCCTGCTGCTTGACGAGCCGTTTAGTAATTTGGATGCCGAACTGCAGGAAAAAATACGCAAAGAATTACGAGATATTTTGAAAAAAGCAAATATCACATCCATTTTTGTTACCCATGATGAGAAAGATGCCCATATCCTGGCAGACCGCATCGTCAAAATTAAAAATGGACAGACTGAGTTTATTGGTCGCCCATGTGACCTGATTGATGTTTATCGCCAGGAACAGCATAATCTACCGGCTGTTTCAGAAGAAAAAGAACTCATTTATACGTAAAAATAGCCAGCACTCGCTTTTTAACAAGCGATGTGCTGGCTATTTTTTATTGCTTATAGGGTTTATTTGAGTATTGAGCATTTGCAGTCGTTCAGAGAAAACGCAAAAAACCCATCCGTCATTAAAACGGATGGATTTCTTCTATTATAATATGCGATTATCTCCGACCGCTGATAAACTCGCTGTTTTTTGCAGAATATCGTCCTTTTCGATTGTTTTGCGGGCAACACCCGTTTCAATCGCCGCTTTGGCAACTGCGGCTGCAACCGCTGATGCGACGCGTACGTCGAATGGTTTAGGTATGACGTACTCTTCATGCAATTCATGCGTTTCCAATAAGCCTGCAATCGCTTCAACGGCTGCGATCTTCATGGCGTCGTTAATGTCTGTCGCCAACACATCCAATGCTCCTCTAAAGAGCCCTGGGAAAGCTAATACATTATTGACTTGGTTCGGAAAATCAGAACGTCCCGTACCGACTACTCGCGCACCTGCTTGTTTTGCTAAATGCGGCAGAATTTCGGGATTGGGATTGGCCATGGCAAAGATGATGGCGTCGCTGTTCATGGTGCGAACCATTTCTTCGGTCAATGCGCCTTCTGCCGAAACCCCGATAAAGACATCTGCCCCTGCGATGACATCGGCCAATAATCCTCTCTTGCGTTCGTAATTGCTCATTTCAGCCACTTCTTCTTTAAATGGATTCATGCCCTTTTCGCGCCCTTTATAGATGGCCCCTTTCGTGTCACACATGACGAGATGGGCAAAGCCAAATTTGCTCAGCAGTTTGACGATGGCAATCCCTGCAGCGCCTGCACCGTTCACCACAACTTTGGTTTCTTGAACATCTTTGCCGACCAACTTCAAGGCGTTGATCAAACCAGCAAGAGTAACAATGGCTGTCCCATGTTGATCATCGTGAAACACGGGAATGCCCATTTCCTTCTTCAGACGCTCTTCCACTACGAAACAAGTAGGGGCTGAAATATCTTCGAGATTGACACCGCCAAAGCCGGGTTCCAGCAATTTCACCGTTTGGATAATCGTTTCTGCATCTGTCGTGTCCAAACAGATTGGAAATGCATCCACTCCTGCAAATTCTTTGAATAAAATAGCCTTTCCTTCCATCACTGGCAATGCGGCAAGCGGACCAATATTGCCAAGTCCAAGGACTGCAGTGCCGTCTGTAATTACTGCCACCATATTGCTCTTCATCGTATAGTCATGGACCTTTGCCGGATCTTCAGCAATTTCCCGGCAAGGTTCAGCGACTCCTGGAGAATAGGCGAGGCTCAAGTCTCTTTCATTTTCTACTGTCACTTTTGACCGAATCTCCAGTTTCCCTTGATGCGCCCTGTGCAGTTGCAACGAATCGTTTTTCAGCGTAGACATGTGCCTCATCTCCCTTTATGCATAATGGTTTATTATAAAGGGTATTCGCTTAATTGAAAGACTTTTCTGTCAATTTAAGAATTATTCAGACTTTAGACGGAGAGAGCAGCATTTTCAGATTGCTGTCCAACCCCCATCAACTTTGATGGTTTCACCGGTCACAAAATTTGCCAAATTGGATGCCAGGTACAGTACGGCTCCAGAAATATCTTCCGGCTGAGACAACCCATCCAGCAAGATCCGGTTGTCGACATCCTGTTTAAATTCCTTGTCTTCGAACATACTGGCAGTCAACTCGGTTTCAATAAAAGTCGGTGCTACTGCATTGACATGTATTCCCTGCTTTGCCCACTCTACAGCCAATGCCTTGGTCATCTGCACAAGGCCGCCTTTGCTTGAGCAATATGCTGCGCGCTTGACATAGCCAACAAATGCCATTTGAGAAGCAATATTGATGATACGGCCGCTGTTTTGCTGGAGCATATACTTGGCTGCTGCCTGGCTCGCAAAAAATGCCGTTTTTAAATTCAGATCCAGTACCGTGTCCCAATCCTCTTCCGTCACTTCTATTGCAGGTTTGGCGATATTGACTCCAGCATTGTTGACCAGCACATCAATGGTGCCAAACACAGAAGCCGCTGCATCGATCAGCTTTCGGACTTCTGCAATATCGCTTAAATCTCCTGAAACCGCCATGCATTTCGGGTTATGCCTTTGCAACTCTAAAAGCGCAACGTCAAGAGCCGTTTTATTTCTCCCTGAGATGACTACATTGGCGTTCAGTTTTGCAAAAGTCAATGCAATCTCTTTGCCAATGCCTTTACTGCCGCCCGTAACAACAATAGTTTTGTTTTCCAGTTCCGAAAAATATCCGCTCATTCCTTGTCCCCCGCCTTTAAATCGTTTTTTAGGAAATGGATTAAGGTTTGTTCCCGCTCTTCGTTCAGCTTTGCCGAAACTTCAGGCTCCCACGAATAAAATCCTTGTCCTGTTTTGTCCCCTAGCTTGTTTTCTGCTGCAAGTGTCGACAAGGTTTCACCTGAACGCTGATCTGTCGACAAATCTTCAAATAAGTAATTGGAGATGGCTGAAAAAACATCGAGCCCACCCATATCCGCCGTCATCAGCGGTCCTGTCACCGGCAGCCTTCTGCCGATGCTGTAAGTTACTGCTGCATCAATATCTTCTTTAGACGCGGCTCCAGCATCCAGCAGCGCTTGGGCTTCTCGGAACAGAGCATATTGCAGACGATTGCCGATAAAGCCCGGAAGTTCTTTATGAAGCAAAATGGGCTTTTTGTTCATGGCTTTCAAAACGGCCATTGCCCGCTCGACAGTTTCGTCATCTGTCTGTTCACCTCTCACCACTTCCACTAACGGAATAAGATGCCCTGGATTCCAGAAATGCGTGACGACAAAACGGTTGGGGAGTTTCATCTCTGCTGCCAGTAAACTCGGTTTAAATCCAGAAGTATTGCTGGCAATTACGACTTCCGCACTCACCAGTTTTTCTAATTTATTGTAAAGATCCTTTTTCAGCTCCAGAACTTCCGGGACCACTTCAATAATGAAAGTTGAATCTAAAACGGCTTCTTCCAGCGAAGTCGTCAACCGTATGCGTTTTTTGATTTCTTTTGCTTGTTCGGCAGTAAACAGCTCATTATCTGCCATTGTTTTGAGTTTGTTGCTCAAACCTCTGTCCGCGTTTTCAAGATCCTGCGCGTTGATGCCGTAGACAGTTACCGGTTGTTGGGACCAGGCCGCTGATAAGGCAATAGAATGGCCCATCGTTCCTGCTCCAAGAATTGAAATTTTCTCCATCATTTGCACCTCTTTCGATTAGATAACGAAAAATGCCCAACAAACGCTCTAAGTTCAGGTTTGTTGGGCACTTGCATCTTATAGTCCTAATGAGAACAGTATAACTGCCAGTACGGCACCGAGCAATGGGACAACAACTGTCAATGCACCAAAGGCCGGATAAGCATCACGGTGCGTTTCACCAGCGATTGACCGAATCGTTGTTACCACATAACCACCTTGTGGCAATGAATCAAGCGAACCGGAAGAAATGGCAACCGTCCTATGCAAGGCTTCGGGATCGACACCCATGTCCAAATAATGCGGTGCAAGCAACGGCAAAGCGATGGCTTGTCCTCCAGATGAAGAACCCGTCAAGCCAGCAATGACTGCGACGGCCAAAGCTCCGCCAATCAACGGACTGCCTGGAATTCCTGTCATGACATCAACTGCCGCTTCAAAAGAAGGCGTAACTCGGACAACCCCACCAAACCCGACCACAGCGGCTGTATTGGCAATGGCGATCACTGCTCCTAGCGCACCTTCACTGAAAGCATTGCCGATGTCGCGGAAATACTTTCGATTGATCACATAAGTTGCGAGAATCCCGCCGCTTAAAGCAATAATCAATGCAGAAGTTCCAAGCGAATCGTGAAAAATAAACGAAATGGCCAACACTACAACCAAAGGAATCATACTAAGAAGTGGATTCGGCAATTCTTGCCGTTCTTCTGCAGAGGGATCGGTTTTACGAGCTGTAAATCGCTCCCCTTTTGCCATAGCTTTAGAAATCATTTTCTTCAGCCACCAGTAGCCAAAGACCATCATGAACAATGCAACAAGGATGCTGACTTCCCAGCCTGCATATGGCGTAGTTCCCAAAAACTCAATGGGAATCCAGTTTTGGATTTCCGGAGAACCAGCGGAAGTCATTGTGAAAGTAGTAGAGCCAAATGCAAGTGCCGCCGGTATAAACCGGCGCGGCAAATCTGCTTGTCTGAACAAACTTAGCGCCATCGGATAAACCGAGAAAGCCACAACAAACAGGCTGACGCCACCATAAGTCAAGACCGCACAAGCCATAACTACGGCCAATGCAGCGCGCTTCATACCAATTTTGCCAACGATCCATTTCGATACGCTGTCGGCTGCGCCACTGTCTTCCATTACTTTACCGAAAATAGCGCCGGCCAGGAACATCAAATACCAAGAGGCGATAAATCCTGTAAAGCCGGTCATGTAATTTGTTAAGAAATTGGCTGCCCCTTCCTCAGCAAGCTGAGGAAACACAGGCAATCCATTCATCAATGCCACAAACAAAGCGGTCAACGGTGCTGCAATAAGCAAGTTCATGCCGCGCATCGTCAAATAAATCAATAGCAACAAGCCACCAAACATTCCAATCATGCCCAGCATGTGAAATCCCCCCATACCCCTTAAGTTTAATTATTTACTGCCGTATCTTCTGACTCTAAGGAGCGCTTGTTCTGCGTGTCCTGCAAAGTTTTCAAGCTGGCATAGGCGTGCTGCGTATTCGCCGATATAGGCGCTCGCTTCAGGCGTTACCTTCTGATAGGTCACGGTTTTGATGAACTTTCCAACCCATAGTCCTCCGGTATAACGAGCAGCACCTTTTGTAGGCAGCGTGTGGTTGGTCCCAATCACTTTGTCTCCATAAGCTACGTTTGTTTCAGGTCCAAGAAACAGGCAGCCGTAATTCGTCATATGTTCCAGGAAATAATCCGGATCTTCTGTCAGAATTTCAACGTGCTCAAATGCCAAGCGATCGGCTTCAATGCGTGCTTCTTCAATGGAATCGACCAATAAAATCTGTCCGTAGTCTTCCCATGAAACACGTGCAACATCTGCAGTTGCCAATGTTTCCAATTGGCGTTCGATTTCTTTTACGGTTTCATTCGCCAACTCTTCTGAAGTAGTTATCAAGGCACCAGGTGAAGTGGGTCCGTGCTCTCCTTGTCCTAAAAGATCGGTTGCCACCATTTCGGCATCCGCCGTGTGGTCTGCAACCACCAAAGTTTCAGTCGGTCCGGCAAACAAATCAATTCCGACGCGCCCGTACAATTGGCGCTTCGCTTCTGCTACAAATGCATTACCCGGTCCAACAATCATATCGACTGACTCGATGGTTTCGGTTCCAATCGCCATCGCTGCCATCGCCTGGATTCCACCAAGCAGATAAATTTCATCAGCGCCTGCCAGTGACATCGCCGCAATTGTCGCATTCGGAATTTCTCCATTAATCGGAGGCGTGGAAGCGATTACACGTTTGACCCCAGCAACTTTAGCCGTCAACACACTCATATGTGCAGAAGCGACCATTGGGTAGCGTCCACCCGGAATGTAGCATCCGACACTATTGACTGGAATGTTTTTATGGCCGAGAATGACACCCGGAATGTTTTCAACTTCAACATCATTCATCGAAGCCAGTTGAGCTTCTGCAAATTCACGAATATTTTTTTGAGCAAACTTAATGTCGTCAATCACACTGTCTGGAACATTGGAAACGATTTCATTTATCTGCTCTTGAGTTAAGCGGAAAGATTCTGGTGCCCATTTGTCAAATTTCTCGGAAAGCTCACGAACCGCTTTGTCACCATCTGCTTCAACAGCTTTCAAAGCATCGGAAACGATTTGCGACACTTTCGAATCATTAGCACTTACTTCTTCCGGTGATTTTCCTGCTTTCAACACTTTCATCATATCAATTCCTCCATTTTTTTATTTTGAATACGTATGCAATAGTAGAACTATTTAGAGAATAGGTGAATTCACAACGAATGTCAACACCTATTATGTCGTTTTGCGTTCAATAAATGCGCCTTCTACTTCCACAGACTGCGCCGCTCCTGTGTATTCAGCAATTTCGGAAAATAAATATTTCACTGTCTTTTCCACCATTTTCTCGATGGGCTGTTCCCAAGTGGTAAGCTCGTAACCAGGCCAAGAAGCCATTTCAATGTTATCAAACCCAACTACTTTGACTTGTTCCGGGACATCAATGCTCTTTTTTTGCAACGCATCTAAAACGCCAAGCGCCATAATGTCATTTGCTACAAAAAAAGCGGAAGGAAGTTCTTCAGTTTTGATAATGTTTAGCGCCGTGGCATAGCCGCCCTCGTAAGTATAATCCGAAGTATGCTTTTTATAGCTCATATTTTGCTTTGCCAATACTTCGCTGAATCCTTTTTCGCGTTCCAGGCTGGTTGATGTATTTTCATTCCCTGAAATATAAGCCAAATCAGTGGATCCTTGTTTGAGTAAATATTCGGCTATTGCCCGTCCTGCATTTAAGTTATTGCAGCACACCGAATAAAAATTTGAACTGCTTAGTTTTCGGTTAAAAAACACCAGAGGAATATGATTTACGCGAAAGCTTTCTGCCACATTCAGTGACATGGTCGCATCCGTAATAATCACTCCGGCAACATTGTAGTTTAATAAAGTTTCGACGTCTTCCGGTTGGATTTCATCGTTATTGGTATGTACAAACAGCACGCTGTAGCCGTACCTTTTAAATGAGGCCGTGAACTGTGTCAACACTTGCGGATAAAAAGGATTTTGCACGCCTTTCATTACCAGGCCGATGATTTTCGTGCGGTTGGTAATTAGGCTCCTCGCAAACTCATTTGGCCGATAGCCCAGTTCTTCTGCGGCAGCCAATACTTTTTGGCGTGTTCTCTCCGACACTTTTGCCCCTTCAAAATAGACTCTGGAAACAGACGACTGTGAAACGCCTGCGAGCTTTGCCACGTCTTTTGCATTGATCGTAGATTTCATTTTATTCAACCCTTTTCACTAATCTCGAACTCTAGCTTACACCATATTTATTGTCTTCGCATCCATTTGATGCACAGTGAAAAGCCTGCCATACAGATGGCAGGCTTTCACAAACCTTACGCTTTAGGATAAATGAAACGAATCATCGTAAAGCGGCTTCATATGCAAAACATATTCTTTTTTCACTTCTTCAATATCGTAAATTTCACCAGGATGGTCGGGACTGCTCATTTGCTCTACCTGTTCATGAACCAAATCAGCAAAGTACTTTCCACAAGCAACATCTTTTGGGTATTTCGCTTTTACTTTAGCTACCAGTTCTTCATTCAAAGTTTGGTTAAACGCATGATACATGGCGGCATTGACAATCGTCAATGACTTTTTAGAAGCGTAGGACACCATATAATAATTCCCGTAACGGTCCTTCAGCAAATCTCTCTTTGCTCTAATTTCCATAACTTCGCCCTCCTTCCGTTCTATACTGTTCCATACCCTTCCGCATCACCCCAAAAACAGTCCGGAAAAATATCCCGGACTGAATCAATATCAGTAATCTTTTTTTGGCAAATAAGACAACGATACTTTTAAATTGGCGTTGCGTTCCCGAATTTGATCGAGCAGTTCTCTGTCTTTTGTATCGGGCTTGCAGCGAATCGAAAACGTATACAAAATCATCGTGCCCAAATTGGTCGTCTCGACTTGCCGCAATTGATGGTCCACTGTTTTGTCTTTGAGAATATCGTCAATCAAGTTTTCATGATTTAAATTTTCTGGAACCGTTACTTTCAAAATTTGTGTATCCCGTCCTTCTGCATAATTTGTTTTGAAGAGAAAATAGAAAACCCCACATGCGAACAAGGTCAACAGGATCGCCAGCTGGAATTGAAACAAGCCACACGTCATCCCTACACAAAGACCGAAGAAAATATACGCGATGTCCTTAGCGTTCGTAACAGCACTCCGGAAACGAATCAACGAAAAAACAGCAAACAATCCGAAAGCGACGCCTGCATTCCCGCTAACCACATTCATAACCACCGAAACGACCACACTCATCATGATGATGGTATGCACAAAATCCTGCGAATAGTTTTCTCCGTTGAATGTGTACTGATAAACCGTGGTAATGATCAGGCTTAGAACCAATGCCATGGCCATTGCAGCCAGGCTCATCCAAATCGTGGACTCGCCTGTCTCCGTGTTGTAATTAAATAACTCATTAATAAAAGTCATGTCTGCTTCCTCCTCTTGTGGTGTTTTCGAATTCTGTTTCCAGCGTAAAAAGTTCGCCATCGAGCAATTCCGTGCTGGTACAGAATTTCGAAGCGCTGCGTTGCTCGCAATTGAGGTTCTGCAGGATTCGAACAAGCCAGAGAGGTACGCTGTGGTCTACTTTCACTTCTAACACAACCAAATTCGGATCGATAAAGAAGTCGCCATAAGCTCCGTGTTCCAACTGCAAATCCTGCTTGCGGCACCTCAAATTAAAATCAAACGTAATGCGAAGATCTTCATCGTCTAGGCCATGTAGTGCATGACGGTCATAACTGACAATCATTTCAGGCCGGAGATCGTAATACGTGATAAAATAGTCAATTTCTTTTAATACCTGCCGATTCGACACTTGAAAATGATCCAAACCATCTCGGGATCCTTCTCCTAAATACCGATACGCTTCAGCAAGCGGAATTACGGCACGGCGTTTGTTAACAACGTTTTTATGCTTTTGCTTTACTTCAAAAAATGCAGACCCAGCCAGGTCGGTATTCCCGTAGACACGAAGCCGCAACTTTTGCCGATACTGCAATTTGTTCTTTGTTTCAAAATAAATTTGCTTTGCGTCATTATCAAAATACAGGCTGGTGACTGTATACTTTCCATTGTCACCATTTCTATCGCTTCGCATGCGATTGCCGAACTCTTCAATTAACTGCCCATACTGTTCTTTGCTGATCAAGTACTTTTGTTCTTTCCTGCAAAATATTTCAATCGCCAAAATCTTCGCCCCCTTTTTTTTATTTGCATTAACTTTATAAAGTTAGTGTAATCTCCGTTTCTGTGAACACTGTGAGATACATATTAAAATTTGCTGAGTTGCTGCAAAATTTAGTGGTTCGTCCTTTATAAACTCTACTTTTTTTGAAAAAACGTACACGTAAAAACCCATCTGCCAAAAGCAGACGGGTTTGATGAATTTGTTTAATTGAGCAGAAAAGCAGGAATTCCCCATGAAACCTATAAACGCAGCAGCTGGACTTTTTCCGGTTTTTTCTTTATATCCAAAACAGATTTAATATCAAAAACAATTCCACGTTTTTCAATCAATAAGTCATCAAACTGCTCCCATCCCGCTTCTTTATACGGTTTATGCGGAACAGCCAAGATGACGGCATGGGCCGGTTCCAATTCTTGAAGAGTCAGAAGTTTCGACTTGTAAAGTTTTTCAGCGTCTTCCCTTGGGGCATATGGATCGGCAATTTGAACATCCAGTCCATGTTTTTTCAGTTCCAGTACAATATCAATCACTTTTGAATTTCGCAAATCAGGCACTTCCTCTTTGGAAGACAGACCTAAAATAATGACACGGCCAGCAGCCGGAGTGATATTGTTTTGCGACATTTTTTCGATCAGCGACTGTGCAATAAATTGCCCCATGCCCTCGTTAATAGCACGGCCAGCCAAAATTACATCAGCACGCTGCCCGACTGATTGCGCTTTGCTTGCCAAATAAAAAGAGGCGAGTTCAATTCCTTGTCCCCCCACCAAATTAGGAGAGGCTTTTATAAAATCACGCCTGCTACCTGCAGTTTCCAATACTTGCTGTGTATCAATTTTTAACCGTTCACAAACCAATGCCAACTCGTTCATCAGCGCCACATTGACATCCCACTGGATATGTTCAATCAAATTGGCGGTTTCTGCGACACGGATGGATGGTGCTTTATGTATTCCGGCCCCATCAATGCTTTCATATACAAGAGCTAAAAACTCTGTCACTTCTTCATTTTGGCCAGCAACAACTTTTTTCATTTTTAAAAATCTGTTCTTTTTATCTCCAGCCAAAATTCTCGATGAAGAATAGCCGACAAAAAATTCTTTGCCGCTTTCATAACCTGAGTACTTTTCCAATAGCGGAATACAGATTTCTTCGATCATTCCTGGTGCCACTAAGGACTCATAAACCACTACTGTCCCTTTCTTCATATGTTCGCCGACACATTTACTGGCTTGGTTCAAAGCTGATAAATCGGGCACGTTATTTTCATCAATCGCGGATGGCACAGTCACAATAATGAATCCCGCTTCCAGTAAGTCCACAGGATTAGCTGTAAAAAAAATAGTCGTTTTTGCAAATTCTTCTCGGCTTACTTCATTTGTTTTATCGAGTCCTAATGTTAAGGCTTGAATTCTTTCTCTATCTATATCATAGGCGATCACAGGATATTTTTGGTTAAAAGCAACTGCTATGGGCAATCCGACATATCCCAGCCCAACTACTGCTATTTTCAGTTTTTGCAACATGCGGACGTGTGCCCCCTTCTTTGGTTCTTTTCAGCATACTCTCCAGATAGTTAAAGATTGCCTGAAGAATTTTAAATAATAACTAGGATACATTCGATTTAAAATCAAATTAAAGTAGATTTTCTCTTTCCATAAGGGAACTAAGTAACATAACTTCACCAGTTGAGGTTAAGGCCAACTTCCAAGAAATCACATCATCTGTTTTATTCTTCAAGTGCAAATTGATAGCAAAAGACTTCAGATGGTCAAAATATGGAAGTTGGCTTCCCGCAAAAACAAATCGTGTTTGGGGATGCTTGCTGATTTTTTCTAGTGTGTTTAAATTGTAGGCATAGGAACTAAGATTGCCTTCTTGGTCCATTCCACATGAAATTCCTCCAAGTTCATCTGGATGTTTAGAGATGCTCTCTGTAGTCCCAATCTCCAAACATCCAGACAGCAAAGAAACCGTATTGTTTTCGCAATAGGTCACTAGATGGATGGTGTTTAAGGTATATGGAAAGATTTTGTTCAAGAAAGGATGCTGTATAATCATGTCATCATTTTGAAATGGTATGTCTCTGCAAAACTCATTTGGCTCACCTTCAAATTGAGAATCACTGATGTATTTTTCTGTTCCCATTCGCTCTCACCCTTCTCATTCGTTATTGCCTGATAATTGAAACAACCAGTTTCCGTGCTTCATCATCTGTAGCAGTTTTTAGCTTCTTTAAAAGCCGGGCCATCTCAATTTGGCTCACTTCAGTTTGCTTTGGAATTGTTCTGCGCAGCACTCCATCCCTTTGTTCAAATATGCCCTCTCTGCTGAATTTGGTGTCTTCACTTCCAGCTTGCAAAACATTTAGCACTGCACGAATCATCGGTTCTGTGTGCTCAATCAATCGATCAGCTCTCTCAGAAGAATCCTTTGTAGTGAGATTTTTAGGCAATCGAACAATTGTGTAACGGGTAAAACTGGTCATTGCAACACTTTCTGCTGTCATTTCTGCCAGTCTTTTCGCTGCGTCCTTCAGATTGCCGGGCTTTCCTGCCTGTTCAGAAGAAATCATGACAAATGAGCTGATACGATGGCGATTGGCGGCTTCTGCAACATTGTTTGTTCCAAAAACATTGGCATACAGAGCAGCATCTGGCATCTCCTCTGCACCAAACAGTTGCTGATGGCCCGATGTATGATAAATGATTTCAGGCATATGCCTACCGACAGTTTCAAAAATCTGTTTCTTATTTTGAATGTTGACGATGATAGGAATGATTTCCGTATATCTTCCGAGCTTCTTTTTCAGCTGACTCTCAATCAAAATCAGTGATTTAGGTCCATTTCCAACCAGTAAAATTTGTGCCGGTTGAAATTGGACTAACTGCTGGCAAATTTCTGAACCAATCAACCCTCCAGCACCCGTCACCATAATGATTTTATCTGTCAAATGAGTCGCTGTCGGCAAAGTTGCATGCACTAGTTTTTCTTCGATAGTTTCAAATCCATTCAATACAAATGTGCGTAAATGACGAAAGACAACAAGAAAAGGCACAAGGGCATGATGAAGAAATTCGAGTACTTTCTGCTTATTCACCTTCATGCTTTGCTCCCTTCCCTGCCGAATCCTGCTAATCACTCATTGTAATTATGGTAATAGTAGTTTTCTTTCGTCATTGGATAGTTATTCAAAACGACGCCTAAAATAAATGCTTTCGCAGTTGCCAACGAATCACGCGCTTTTTCAACACTGATCTTTTCCGATTTTCCGGTATTGACTACCAATACTGTGCCATCGCATTTATTCGCAAGAATTTTTGAATCGGTTACAGATAAAATAGGTGGGGAGTCGATAAGGATATAATCATACATTTCCCGCATTTCTACCAGCAATTCATCCAATGCATCCGACTCCAGCAACTCCGCTGGGTTCGGAGGGATTTGTCCACTCATCAGCAAATCCAAATGTTGAATTCCGCTCGCTTTTACCGATTGTTTCAGCTTGCCTTTTCTTAGCAATAAGTTGGATAACCCAATATTATTGCCCAGTTGGAAAGTCCTGTACAAGGTAGGACGCCGCATATCTGCATCAATCAGCAAAACTTTTTTACCGGTTTCGGCAAAAACAATCGCCATATTTGCAGCGGTTGTAGACTTTCCTTCCTCCTTAGAGGCAGATGTAAACAAGATGACTTTCGAATCCAAACCGGGAGTGGAGAAATTGATATTGGTCCGGATTGTCCGGTATTGTTCTGCGGCAATTGATTGTGGATTAGTACGAGCCACCAATTTTCGCGGCATTAGCCTTTTTGTCTTTTTCATTATCCGCATGTAAATCCTTCTCCAATCTGTTTGTTAGATTTAATGGCTTTTCCATTTTCAACTGGCTGTCCACTGGACTGACAACACCCAGAACATGAAGACCCACCATCTCTTCAATATCTTCTTCTGACCGGACTGTTGTATTCAATTGTTCCAGAATCAAGGTAGCGCCGATTCCTAAAACAAGCCCGACAATCGCTCCAATCGCCATGTTAAAAACTGGATCCGGGCGAATCGGTGCAGGGTTCTCTGCGGCTACAGCTGCAGCTAAGATACTAACATTGTCGATGTTCATCATTTGCTGGATTTCTTCCTGAAAAACATTGGCAGTCGTATTGGCGATAAGTACGGCTTCTTCCATTGAAGAACCTTCAACCGATAAGCTGACCACTTGCGAACTCTCGATATTGTTGACACTAATCCGCTCTGTCAAAGATTGAACTGTATCATCAAGTTGCAATTCCTCAATCACATTCGACAAAATTGCCGGGCTTTTAATGATGACGTTATAGGTCCCAATCAATTGCAGATTGGTATTGATGTCTAAGCTGTCGACATCCTGGCTGCTGACCGTGTTTTGATTGATTAAAATTTGTGTGGTGGCTTTGTAAACCGGTTTCATGATGGTATAGCTCGCAATTGCACTAAAGACAATAAAGGCCAATGTAACAAAAATGATTAATGCTTTTCTTTTTTGCATCGCTTTTAGGAATTTATTTAGATTGAATGTACTTTCCATAATTAGATCCTCCTAATGTTTATCCTTTGTAGTCACTATTTTAAAAGCAGAAGGTTAAAAGAATGTTAAATAATCTAAAAATTCAATAAAATAAAATAACTTGTAAACTGTTGCCAAACAAAAAAGCATTTGGCTCTAAGCAGCCGAATGCTTTTTACTCCACGATAAATTTGTAGCCAAAACCACGTACTGTTTGAATAAAACGTGGATGGGCTGGATCTTTTTCAATTTTTCTCCGCAAATTGCTGATGTGCACTTTTACGGTTCCGATATCTCCTTCAGAATAATAACCCCACACTTGATCATATAGCTGTTCAGCTGTCCAAACGCGGTTAGGCGTCTGTGCCAACAACAGCAACAGTTGGAATTCCTTGTGGTAAAGTTTTACCGGAGTTCCAGCAATATAAAGCTCACAAGCATCTACATGAATATGAAGATCTTCGTATTTTAAAATGCTCAACGGGTCTTCCTCACCACTTCTCCAGCCATTCCTGCGAAGAATAGCCCGTATACGCGCTTCCAGTTCGTTAAAATCGAAAGGTTTGGTGATGTAGTCATCGCCTCCTGCTTCAAGACCTTGAATTTTATATGCCAGCTCTTTCCGATAGCTTACGAATAAAATCGGCAAAGTTGTCTTCAAACGAATTTTTTTGCACACTTCCAATCCATTCATTCCGGGCATTTCAACATCCAGCAAAATCAGATCCGGCTTTGTCTGTTCAAGCAATTCCAGCGCTTTAAAACCATCTGCAGCCTGAAGGACGCTATAGCCTTTTTTCAGCAGAAACAGCCGCATCAACTCGCGAATTCCATCATCATCATCTACGATTAGTACAGTGGCAGCATTCATCTGTCTTCCTCCTGCTCTTTAGTGGAAAGTCAGCGGCAACACAATAATAAAGACGCTACCCTGTCCTTCTATGCTGTCGGCCCAAATCTGTCCTTTGTGGGCCAAAATAATTTCTTTAGCAATTGCCAAGCCAAGTCCACTGCCTTTATATCCGGCTGAACTGTCAATTTTATAAAAGCGTTCAAAAATATGAGGCAAAGCTTCCTTGCTGATGCCACAGCCGTTGTCGGCAACCCGGATCACCAGTTCTCCATCAGCTTCTTCGGCAAGCACCGCCTCTTTGTTATTATTAGCCAATATTTCCATAGACAAGGTAATCTTTCCATCTTCCGAAGAAGTATGTTTGACGGCATTCCACAGAATATTGGAGACAACCTGATCGAGACGATCTACATCAACTGCGAGAAACAGACTTAGCATACGATCTGGATTTTCTGTACCCAAAAATTCAAAAGAACGGCCGCTCTGCTGAACATCTGATGCCATCAAATCCACAAGCCGTTTCAACCAGTCGAGCACTTCCTTTTCCTCAAAACGCAAGGTCATATTTCCCGCCTTGTATCGGGTCAATTCGACAAGATCCTCGGTAAGACGTTCCAACAGCAACAGTTTTTTATGAATCATATCCAAGTATTTTGGATTGTTTTCCTCGATTAAACTTTCTTTCACCGCCTGAATATAACTGTGAATCAGTGTAATTGGTGTTCCCAGTTCATGGGAAATTGCTGACAGCATGTCATTTCGGGATTTCTCGATTTCCTGTATTTCATCGTTTACCGTCAACAGGTTCATATTGGTAATTTCGAGGGCCATGGTCCGTTCTTTGACGTTGCGTTCAAGAAAATGATTCATGTTCGTGATTTCCTGTGTCAATCTGCGCATATTTGCTAAGGTTTCGATTCGCAGTAAAAACTCTTCTTTATCGCAAGGTTTTAACAAGACATCATTGGCACCGGCTGTAAAGGCCTCCTTTTTTTCCTGAAGGCTGTCGACATTTGATAACATGAGAATCGGCAATTCTGTGAGGGTAAAGTCTAAACGAATACGCCGGCATAGATCATCACCTGACATGTCCGTTAAATAACTATCCATGACAATTAATTCCACTGGCTTTTGCACTAGCAGTTCTAAAGCTCCTTTTCCATCCGCTGCACCAAACACCTGATAGCTTGCTGATGCCAAGTGATCCAATAAGGCCATACGATTAATTTCTTCAGACTCAATTACAAGAATGTGCAAATCTTCTTTTGTAGCGCGCTGTTTTATGATCGAATCTGCCAGCTTAGATGCTGTCAATTCCTCTATTTCCAAATCAAAATCATCCAAAGATTGTGTAGTTTGCTCATCGATATGAATCGGCAAGTTAAAGCTAAAAACGGCACCATCGCCGGCCTGTGATTGGACTGTTAATGAACCACCTTGCAGTTCAATTAAGCTTTTGGTAATCCGCAATCCGATGCCATGGTGGTCCAATGGCAAATCCGATTCAAAAAGTGAGGGAATCCGTTCTGCCTGAACACCTACTCGCGTGTCCCTAACCACGACTTCCAGCTGATGTCCTTGAACGTGTGCTGAAACAAAAATCTCTCCTTCGTGGGTATGCTGGATCGCATTTTCGATGAGGTTATACAGAATCTGTTTTACACGTTCCGGGTCAGCAGCCACTTTTGGCAGTGAATCTGGAACAGTGTGGTAGAGCTTCACAGCCTTTGTCTGCAATAACGGCCGGCACATCGCTAAAACACGATTGCATAAGTCATCCATCACTACTGACTGATCTTGAGACCCCGCAGGAGGCTGTTTGCGTTTTGAAAAGTCGAGCATTTCGTTGACTAAATGTTCCATATTTTTACTGCTTGCTAACAGTTCTGTTAATTGGTGTGCCATTGCAGGAGGCATTTTTTTCAACTGAGATTCTTGGAATGACTCCGCGATATGAATCATGCCTGCCAGCGGTGCCTTTAAGCTATGTGATGCAAATGCCAATAATTCATCTTTTCTTTTATTGTCGTTTTTCAGTACACTAATTTCCATTAAATGAAGGTTTTTCGTATTGCGCTCCAATTGCTCTTCATGTTTGACCGCCGTTTTCTCTTTTGCGAGCAACGATTTCGCAGTAAACAACAAACTAACCGCACTGGCAAAATATAAGCCATAGTAAATATTTTTTTCATAGGGCAGTACTGAGCCTGCAGTAAGAAATGCAATCATGATGACTGCTATAGCCAACAATAAGCCTAATGCGTAAGATGCAGTATACGTATTGACTGTTTGGCTAGCATACAAAGAAATACAAAAAGAAAAAACGAAGGATAAAAGCAAGAAAAAGCCTAGCAACAAACTTGAAAATTGAACCGATAAATAAGAAACTAGGAGAGCTAACAACACGAAAGTTGTCATGATTTTACTAACTGCCGGCAGCCATTTTAATAACCAAGCACTTCCCAAAAGATTTTTTGTAATAAGCAAAATTGAAATACTGGCTATTCCAACTAATACTCCAATCACTCGGTTGTTCCACCACCCGAGTTCCGGCCAGATGATGGCCCAATTCAATCCGGTACCGATTGAAAAAACAGCCAGTGTCGACAATGCCAACAAAAAGAGATAAAGGAAGTTCTTTTGACGATAGTTGAAAAACCATTTGATGCAGTATGCCAAAAACAATATGCTTAGTCCGCCCAATAGCCCGAATGTTGCACTTGCCTTTCGCGTCTGTGCTGCAAATGCTTCATGTTCCCAAATCGTCAAAGGAAAATACATCGCTCCCTGCGATTCAACTCGCAAGAAAAACGTTGTTTCACCTTGCGCCAGCGGAAGCAGCTCAAACACTGGATACTGATAGGGATTCGCTTGTTTAGCGCCTGCAACAGCATTTCCCAAGGAAGTACTGGAAATGGATCCCGAGGGTTCCAGTGAATACAAAGTCGCTTTCTCAATGGAGGGATTCGACAGTTCGAGGAGCCATTGTTGATTGCTGCTCTGATCTTCAACAGTAAAACGCAACCAGTAAACAGCAGAAGTCAAACCGCCATTGGCGATTTCATTTTCAGTAGAAACGAAATTCCAGTTATGCGGAGGCTGCAGCAAATCATTTAGTTCCAGTACACCTTTTTCATCCTTTAACATATACAGATGGGTTGTAAGAGGTAGCTCTGCAACGTCGCCATTTAAAATGAATCGATTAGCTTCAGCCGTGGCCGCTTCTACAACAGGAAGATAAAAGAAAGAAATCCATAAGGCAAAATGTATTCCAATAACTACAGAAATTCCACGATAGGACTCTTTCACCTTACTCACCTCAATTATTTAAATAATCAGTAATTTTAAGATAATTCAAAGCGCAACTAATTGTATTAAAAAATGCTTCAAAAGACCGTGCAATTGAAAAAAACAGCCCAAACGAGGCATTTATATTAATATAATAACCATTTTATGTATTTTTAATAGGTTTTATGATTTAACAAAATCATACCATTTTTCTTATCGAAAGAAAACTTTTTTTATTTCTGAAAATTCAATTACTGATTAATGCCTACAAATTGCACACAAAAAAGTATTGATAGTCATTGCGCTTTATTATCGAAAAAACCATCCGCATTGAAATTTCAATGCGGATGGTTTTTATTGTGTTTTATTTTTTGGGAGCCAATTCTACAGCTTGCCGCAGCGCTTCGACTAAACTTTTTTCATCAGCAATTCCCGTGCCTGCGATGTCAAAAGCCGTTCCATGATCTACGCTGGTTCGGATGATTGGAAGACCGACGGTAATGTTGACCCCTGCTTCCAACCCCAGAACTTTAACTGGTGCATGCCCTTGGTCATGATACATGGCAACTACAATATCAAAATCTCCGCGGACTGTCCGGAAAAACAACGTGTCCGCAGGCAAAGGCCCTTGTACATCTATGCCTTGTGCAATCGCTTGTTGGACAGCCGGAATAATTTTTTCTTCTTCTTCGCCGTTTCCAAATAAACCATTTTCTCCAGCGTGCGGATTAATGCCGCAAACCGCTATTTTAGGGTTTTGTATTCCAGCTTTTGTTAAGGTGTCGTGGGCCAGTTGAATAACATGCAAAACACGTTCAGGGTTAATCATTCGGATAGCGTCAATAATTCCTACATGCGTGGTCACATGGATCACTTTTAAGTTTGGCGCAGAAAGCATCATGGAGTAATCTTTTGTCCCAGTCAAATCCGCTAATATTTCAGTGTGGCCCGGATACATATGTCCGCCTTTTTGCAATGCCTCTTTGTTAAGGGGCGCTGTACAGATCGCGTCAATTTCCCCATTGTTCGCTAAAGAAATCGCTTTCGACAAATACTGAAATGCCGCGTCGCCAGCAGCAGCTGAAACTTCCCCAATCGGCAAGTCAGCTGGCAATAGATTTAAATCCAGACAGTCAATTGTTTCTTTATCAAAGAGTGCTTCAGACGGATGCCCTATGTGATTAATGGTTTTCGTGCTGCCAGTAAATTGTTTTGCCCGTTCTAATATTGCTGCATCTCCTATGACAAACGAACGGCTTGTGTCATGAACGATGTCATGCTCAAAGCTTTTTAAAATAATTTCTGGTCCAACGCCTGCAGCGTCCCCCATCGTGATTCCAATAATCGGTTTGTTTGCGTTCATGTTATTCCGCTCCTTTCAAAAATTCAACAGCATTGACCAACGATGCAGGATTTCCAAATCCTCCTGCTTTTGTAACTGCGATTAAATCTTTCCCGTTCCATTTTACCATTCCAAGCGGAAGCCCTGCTTCAATTTCAAAACGAAGTTCCATATCTGCAACACCGATTTCCTTGCAAATGTCCTTGGCCGTATCGCCGCCCGTCATTATAAGAGCACCAAATCCATCTTTTTTTAATGCTTCATCCACGAGTTTCCCTAGACCTTGGGAGATTCCTTTGCCAGTCTGATTAGGAGTCCACTCTTTAAGCAACCCCCATTGCTTAACTTTATCTCGATTTTTTTGAGAAGGATCTACATATATGACGGCACTATCCCACTCACCAGAATGATGGAAGTTTTTAATTTTGTTGGCTTCTATTTCAGGATCTTCAAGTAATTTTGCCGGGTCTATTTCAATCATCAATGTTTGTGGCCGTCGTGCCAAATTATTCAATTGTTCTTTTGTCTTTCCTGACAGGCTTCCGGAAACCACCAATACCTTGCCGTCACTGCCGGCTGGCAGTTTAAGGTCTTGCGGTTTCCCATCCACTGAATACAAATAATTGATCAGTCCCGCTGAACCTGCCCATCCTATTTCCACATCCAGTTTGTCTTCCAGCGATGCAAGCTTCACAAAGTCTTCTTCCACCACCGTATCGCAAACAATCCATTTTACCCCCTCAGCTATTTGCTGCTGCACCCACTGCTCCGGGTTTTCCCCCGTTAAGATTTCCTGATTTAAAACTGCAGTGGAAATATTTTCGGATGCCAATAAGTCTGGGATATAACTGTGCAACACTGGTGTTTTAGGATCATGGCCAAATTCTGTTTCAGCTACTGGAATCTCATTTACATAAAGGATGCCTTCTTTGACTGTGCGCCCTAGGCTTGGAAAAGCCGGTGCGATAAAAATAACTTCTGCCTCAGCCCGGTCGTGCAATGCTTTTAATTCTGCCGCTACACTGCCGCGAAGTGTTGAATCCACTTTTTTATAAAAAGAAGTTACCCCTCTTTTTTTCAACCGGTCGATTTCTGAAGAGACGATTTCATAAGCATCTTTTGGCTCCATAGCCCGACTGTCTGTATCAACAATCCAGACATCTATATCTTCATTTTGATTTTCTTCACCAGCCAGTATTACACGAGCTTTTAAGCCTTTTTGTGCCAGTCGGACACCGGAGTCGTTGGCTCCTGTAAAATCATCTGCAATGATGCCGATTTGAGTCGCCACTACTTGTCACTCCTTCAACGCTTCTTTTCTGACTATTTCCCCATCAGTAAATTCAAAGCCTTTCTTTTCAATGCGTCTTACTAAAAATGCAATATAGATTGGCAACAGTATCGCCGTTGTAACAGTCGAAGCTGCTACTTGAACTGTCGCAATATCCACTACCGAAGAGAAGCCTGCACTAGCCGCAGCTATTGCTGCAGGTGTAGCCACTGCATTTCCGGCAGTAGAACCTTCCGCTGCTCCTACAATCGGATTCCACTTTAATGCTTTAAAGACGAAGTAACCCGCTGTACCTGTCAAGAATACAGTCATGAGACCAAGCACAATTCCTCCTAGTCCACCAGTAATAATAGCATTAAAGTCAATTCCCATCCCTAAAGCAAAGGCAAAGAACGGAATCAGCATTGAACTCCCTTTATCTAAGAAAGTGCGCATATCTTCATCCAGGTTACCTAAAATCATACCAATCAAAATAGGCAAGAGCACAGCAATAAAGGAAACTGGTGAAAACAGCCCTTCAACAAATCCCATGGCTCCAAAAATCGTCAATGCCACCATGGTCAAGAATGGACCATCATTAAGTGCCAGCAAGGAATATGCTGCCCGATCTTCCTTGTTCCCATATTGTCCCACTAATGCAACAAACAAACCGCCATTGCTGTTTGTCATTGCGGCAATAACAGCAATTGGCGCAATACCAAGCCACAAGCCATTGTCTCCAGCAAACATATAAGCTAAAAGTCCGAACAATGCCCCGACAATCCATTTAGTTGCAAGCAGTGTGCCACCTTTTGCTAATGACACCCCGAACGTTTTTACATTGATCTGAGCACCCGTACATAACAGAAACAAAGCAATTAAAGCGTTTGCACTATCTACAAATAAAGCTTGCGTAAACCCGCCAATTCTCAGTAAATCAGGGGCTATCGTATTGATTGTTGCTGCCAGCAATAGGGGGACTACCATCATTCCGCCTGGAATTCGTTCCATGGTTGCTTTAATTTTCATTTCTTTCCCTCATTCCGTTTTTTTATTTTTCTAATTAAAGATAACGCTTTCATTTACACTATAAAAATTTAAGTATAATAAAGCAACACCTTTTATCGTAAAATATTTAATTTCAGTAAAGTAGTTTAAAAATGCAACGTTTTTAAACTATAAAAAAACGCAAACTCATTTTTTGAGTTTGCGCCATAAAGTAGCACGGTTCATTCCTAAGCGTTGAGCCGCTTTTGTTTGGTTAAAGTTTTCTTCTATCAAAACTTTCTCTATAATTTTTTGTTCAATTTCTTTTAATGTTTCATTTTTTTCTACTGTCAACGTAGTTTGCTCAGGCTTCACTTCAGAAACAAAAGGCAAGTCGTGAAGCAAATTTTCCTCGATAACATATCCACTTTCGGCCAATGCCAGTTTTTTTATATAAGCTTTTAAATCGTTTGTATTGCCTGGCCACTGCATGTTTTTCAAGTAGTCAACCGCATTTTTTCTGACTTTAATCGGCTGCGTTCCCAATTCTTGATGAAATTCCATGAGAAACTGCTGAACCAATGTTTCAATATCTTCTTCCCGCTCCTGAAGAGTGGGCAAGTGTATGCTAACCGCTTCATCCATTCCTAAATCACTTTTCAGCTCCTCAAAAACTTCCTGTTGCGAGAAGATTACTTGCACATTTTTTTGTTTAGCAATTGCTAAAACCCGCTGAAGTTCTGTTACTTTTTCTATTTTGGGAACCTGGTTGAGATGAACAAATGCGGTATCAATTTTCGTATTCGAAAAGCTCTCTTCCACTTGATCGAGTTTTTCAAGATCCACTGAAACAAAAAAACCATTTTTTTTATGAACAGCATGAATATAGCGAGCCAGCTCTTTTTTGCCAGAACCTGCTTTCCCAATCAAAATTATGTTTTCTTTGGCCATCACTGGTTTTTCTACCAAGTTTTTAATCCGCTTCATGGCTGTACTTTCCGTTACGATATAAGGCAATTGATGGATTTGCTCGATTGTGATATCCGGATACGCAGTCAAAAGGTCTTCAAAAAGAATCATCGCTACTTTTTCTTCCTGCTCTTGAAATAAATCAACTCTAATTTGGAAACTGTCTACAGTGCGGAAAATAGAATTGCCGGTTTGGAATGCTTGATCGACAAGCTCAGCCCATTCATTATGAGAAATTGGACATCCCGAAAATTTAGACCAATTTTCAAAAATAACGTCTCCTTGCGCTGTTGCAATTAACATGTCCATTTTTCTGGCTCCTAAAAAATGTCGCATAACATTCACCAAACGCTGGCTTTTTTGTTGGTAAACGTATTGCCTGCGTGCCTCTTCAAATGCTTCCATAATGGATTCCCGGCCCGATTGAATCAAAAAACCGCCCATTCCCAGTCTTTGGGCAGCAGCAACAGTTACCACATCTCCTAAAACTATCGTGTGTTTGTTGTCTTTTAATGACTTTAAAACTGCATCCACTTCGGTTGCATCCTGTATGGTTATAACCGTCATATCAATTTCCAGCAAATTGATGATCGAGGCGGCTCCAAGCGTAATATTTGTAAAGCCAACCAAGGCTTTTTTTTCCTTTGAATGCCCCTCTGTCAACATAATCGTCCTTAACAAATCATAGCCAGACATGTGTACATCAATAACCGGAAGAGAAATTGCATTTCGAATCATTCCAGCTGTCCCGCCGCGGCTAACAATCAAATCATATCCTAAGCGTTCCATTTCTTTAGCATACTTTACGCCTTCTTCTAAGTTTCCAACTTTTGTCTCAACCAGTAAATCGTCTTGTTTCTCTGCTAACTCTGCTATCATCGAAACCATAGCTTCATACGGGGAAATAAAACCGACTTTAATTTTTTGCATATAAATTGCCCCTCTTTATGTACCTTTTACTCAATTATAGCAACCACATTCCGCGTAGGCTATTTCCCTTTCCTAAATACGCCATGGACGATGAAGCAACAGTTTGTGCACATAAAAAACATGAGCCTCTTTGGCTCATGTCAGACTTACGTGGAATGAATTTTTCTCCTGATGCTTTGCTTTGTACATCGCCATATCCGCACGTTTCATCATGACAGAAATGGAAACTTTCTCAGGAGGCGCTAAGGCGATCCCCATACTAATCGAAATTTCCAGCGATAGTCCATCTACTTCAATCGGTTCTTTCATGGCCTGGTAAATCGTATCAGCAATTTCTGCAACTTGTTCTTTCGTTTCAGTGTCCGCCAACAAGATGACAAATTCATCTCCCCCTAAACGGGCAGCCATATTCTCCCCATGGATACAGCTGTTCAGCCGGAAACCGAACTCTTGAATGACCGCATCACCTGTTTCATGCCCCCATTGATCATTGATTTCTTTGAAATCATCGATATCGAGAATGAGCACTGCTAAACTCTTCTCATGCTTCTCATTCAGCTCAAACTTTTCAGCGGCGTATTCCTGAAAATAACGGCGATTTGGCATCTCGGTCAGCGAATCAAAATAAGCAAAATGCTTGAGTTGGCTTTCGTACTCTTTTTGAATTGAAATATCCCTTGCGATCATTACCATATGGTTAAAGCTTCTATCTTCTCCATAGACAGGTGTTCCATTGACCTCTGACCAAATCCAGCCTCTCACTGGATGCTGGAAACGAACTTGCACGAGGTAAGGAGAAGCATTTTGGGTCGACTGTTCAAAAGCTTCACTGATTATTGGAATATCTTCTGGATGAACATTAAAATAAGGTTTCTGTTCAACAATATAAGCTGCTCTATAGCCAAAAATTTCTTCAGCCGATGGGGACACATAAAGATACTGCTTATGATGATCCATCAATAGGATAACATCGTGGACATTTTCAGCAATGATTTGGAAGCTCTCTTCTCTTGCTTTATAAAGGCCAGCGATTTTGTCCAATTCCGTCATGTCTTTGGCAATCATATAAAAACCAGTGATGTTGTTTTTCACATGTATGGGAACGAACTTCACGAGACAGCCTGCTGATGCACCGGATTTATTCATGAAATCAAGGCGGCAGTCTTTACCGTCTCCCAAAACCGAAAGATGAAAATGTTCGTTTGCCTGTTCTTTGTCTTCAGGAACTACGAAATCAATAAAACTTTTCCCCAGCAATTCATCCACAAAATACCCGCTTAGCTTATAACCCGCTGAATTGCCTCCTGTAATCCGACCACTGAGATCCACTGTGAAAATGGCATCAGCGTTGCTGTCGAACAAAGACCGGTATCGTGCACTGCTCTCTTCAAGCTGTTCGTGAATCGCTTCATTGTCCAGCATGGCCATTTTTTCATCCGTAATATCTTTTACCGAACTAACAATATGAGTGCATTTTCCCAACTCATCAAAAAGAGGAACCATAAGAGTTTTCGAATAAAAGAGTTTATTGGTTATGGAATAAAACGAGTCTTTATAGCTCATGCTGTTGTTTGTTTCGATCACTTCCATATATTTTTCAGTTAAAAATTTAGCCATAAATTTGGAATGTACTTCATCGAAGGTTTTTCCAATCGAAGCATCACTTAACAAAGTCTTTTCCAATACCGCACCGTTTAAAAACTCATAAGTGAAAGAACAACCTTCATTAACTTTCACAACAAATACCATTTCTTCGATGCCTTCCATCAATACACGCGCAAAAGATAATGAAGTTGCTTTGCTCACCATGACCTTTCCCCCTGATCACTTTGTAGAAAATCACTTTTAAATCAGTCTTAATATGATGGATAATAACGCCAAATCAAGACTTTTAGCCTAGCAATCATCCGAAATTTTCTAAAATATTTTTTATATTATATCAATAGACCATATTCATAGCAAACTTTTTTACCAGTAAAAATCCATTCTCCTCTAAAAGTTCTTTCTGTGAATCAGACGCTTAGTTGTATATAATAAATCGAAAAGGGGAAATACCATGTGCCTCATCAATCTGCAATTCAGGAAACACCCCACATACAAACTAATCATTGCAGCGAATCGAGACGAGTTTTACGCACGCCCTGCAACAGCAGCTCATTTTTGGAACGATGAACCCCATATTTTAGCTGGTCGAGACTTGACGGGAATGGGTACTTGGTTGGGTGTCACAAAGCAGGGACGCGTTGCTGCATTAACAAATTTTCGAGACCCGACCAATTTAGAATCAGGTTTTTTATCCAGAGGGGCAGTGGTCAAAAACTTTTTGGCAGGCACAAATTCTCCAAAAGAATACTTGCAAACAATAAATCCAAAACAGTATGCCGGATTCAACCTGATTATCGGCGATGCGGAGCAGCTTGTGTACTACAACAACATCCAGGAAGAATTCTATGAAATTCCACCCGGAACACATGGACTCAGCAATCACTTTCTGAACACCCCATGGCCTAAGGTAACCAAAGGCAAAGAAAAACTTGCCGCCTATATGAGTGAAACCAAAGAAGCTGATCTGGAAGAAATTTTTGCGATGCTAATGGACGGAGAGCATGCTCCGGATACCCACTTGCCAGACACGGGTGTCGGACTGGACCTTGAGCGAATGCTTTCTCCTATGTTTATTAAAACACCCGATTACGGTACACGGTCTGCAACTGTCGTACTTGTTGCACATGACGGCACCCTTACCTTTGCCGAAAGAAACTATGAAAAAGGTCAGTTTAAGGAAGACAGTTTCTTTGAATTTAAAATAGAATAACAAATGATGGGAAATTTTAAATTCAATGCATAATAAAGTCAGCTAGTGTATGATCTGAAATAGGATCATTCAGTTTAAAGGAGTGTTTTTATTGGCTCAACTAAAAGAAACAGAAGATGAATTTGATTACATTCCGGATTTAGAAATTTTTGAACAGACCTATCAAATAGACAAAGTTGTCAAAACAACGTCTTTGTACACGATAAAGCTGATTTCTGGTAAAGACACACCCGATTTTTGCCGGGAGGTTTTATTGCTTGAACACGCACCTGCTAAGGAAGCCCGGTCTTACCTTTGGAAACACAAAGTCAACGCCAATGATACCCAACTTGAAGTAATGCGAAAAATCAACACTGCTTTGGAGAACCGTAGCCAAAATGAACAACAATAACTCACCAAGCCAGCCAATCAGAAACACAAAAAAGAACATTCACAAAAGTGCATAGCCGCTTTGTGAACGTTCTTTTATTTTCATGATACAAATGCAAAACAGATTTTACTTTTACTTTCATCATTCCTTTGCTTTCAATGGAATCCAAATTTCAGAAACATACTCTTCGCTGTAAGGATCTCCTTCCGGATAAAGTTCCAGTTCGGCGGTTCCGGCATTCTCAAATTGATTGGATGGGAACCATTCGGAGAAAATCTGCTTCCATACTTTCGGCATCGCGTCCGGCATCGCGCCATGCACTTCGAAGACTCCCCATTTTGAAGCAGGCACTTCCAACATAGAGAATCCTTCAGGTGCATTGTTTGTACTGGCAGCAGCAATCCAATAATCCATAGTCGCACCTTCTTGATAGTCCGCGCAGATCCCCAGCAAACCTTTGATTTCTCCGTTGTTCCAACTGGCTATAATGCTGCTCGTTCCAGACTGATTCAGTTCTTGCCACATATGTGGGATGCCTGTCAGGTTTTCTCCAGCCTTTAGCAAAAATTGCCGTTTAACACCAACAACCTGAAAACTTTGTTTTTCCACAATTCGATATTTCATCGGTTCTGCTCCTTTCAAATTCACCTGGATCACCAGGCGGTTAAAAGCTTGCAGCTTTCCCAAATTCTTTCGGGCTTCACTCGGTGTAATGCCGTGCTGCCGCCGGAATGCTTTTGCAAAAGCCTCGGGAGTGTCGTAGCCATATTTATAAGCGATGTCGATGATTTTTCCATCTGTAGCTGACAGCTCCTGCGCCGCCAATGTCAGCCGTCTTCTGCGCAAATATTCAGCCACGGAACAATCTGTTAACAGGGAAAAGGTCCGCTGAAAATGAAAAACAGAAGCGTTTGCCTGCTTAGCAATCTGCTCAATCGTAACCGATTTTCCCATGTGTTCCTCCATATAATCAATGGCCCGCTGCAATGATTCCACCCATCCCATTGCTTTCACTCCTTTAATCCATTTTACCAAGTGCGAAATAGTCCTTCCTGTCTATTTATGCTCACTGTGGACAGTCCACACAACACCAAAAAGGCATTCGCAAATGCCTCTAAACATTTTACGAATGCCCTAAGCCTCTATATGCATTTCCGACCACATGATAGGATTGGCACGATTTTGTTGGAAATGCGGCAGCTCCTATTCAAACGAAACGCTCATGCTCTCAAACAACCGTTTGTATTCCGGGTACCAATGCTCCCACTCCAATGTTCGTTCGATCCCTTTCTTGTCAAGAAGCGCTTCCAGAACATCCAGGCATACATGCCAGCCGGCTACGTCTTTAGGCGTGTGGTCTGTCAGTGAACTGATGGTTTCTACCATCCGCAGCCGAGTTCCATCTCCATCAGAAGTTAACTCAAACAGCACATGGTCTTTGCCCCATTCAAAACCCAATCGTTTTTTCTCTTCAAAATCGGTAATTGCCATTTTCTCAAAATTGCCGTGACCCATATCAAACGAAAAATGTCCGTCCACGCCTTGCTGTTCAAGTTGCAATCCTGAAAACCACCGATGAATTTTTTGATTGTCCGTCAGCATTTGCCACACGGACTCTGGTCCATGAGCCAAGTTTCGATTGAAAGTCGCCACGTATCCTTTTTCGGTTTGTGTCACTTCTGCAATCATTGCAATTCCTCCTCAATGGATTTTTTCTCTTATTATACCCCTTCAAAGAGAATGCAATCGTGCGAGAAGGGTATAATAAGACCGAGGAGCTGAAAACAACATGAGACTAGGATATGCATGCATGAACACTGAATTGAAAACAATCTTTAGAACTTTGCGTTTAGCAACTGCCGAAGCAGAAGGTACAGGAAAAATAAAAGAATTAACCATGAAAAATTTTGAGACGACTCTTGAAATCATTCATTGGAATGTGGAAAATGATATTTATTTTTACCGGGCTTCCAGCTCAATTGTCCCGCTTTCGACTCACCCGATAAATGATTGGATTTGGTGGGAAGACCCGGACGTACTTGCCATTACAGATAAAATTCGCTCACTTGTCGAAACGCACCAAATGAGAGTTTCTGTACACCCCGGCCAATACACTGTCCTCAATTCACCAAAACCCGAAGTGGTACGAAAATCGATTGAAGATCTTGAGTATCATGACAAGCTGATTCAATTGCTTGGCGGTTCGGACATCATACTCCACACCGGTGGAGCGTATGGAGACAAAGAAGCAGCGAAACAGCGCTTTGCAGAAGCCTATTTGGCATTGTCTCCCAGCATTCGCCAGCGACTGCGCCTAGAAAATGACGATAAGACTTTTACCGTCAGGGACGTTTTAGATGTCCATTACATGTGCAAAGTCCCGATATGTTTTGATATTCATCACCATAACTGCAACAATGAAGGCGAACCGGTCGATTACGCTGAAATTCTTAAAACCTGGGAAGGATACGGAACCCCTAAAATCCATATCAGTACAGGAAAAGAAGGATTCACCGACCTTCGCCACCATGGTTTGGTTTCTGAAACAGATTTCCAAGAATTGTTGAAACTACTGGGCGGCATTGATGCCGATATTATGTTCGAAGCCAAACTAAAAGAACAATCGGTCTTGCCGTTTATTCGCCAATTAACACATAAATAAACCATCAGCCTCTATGGCTGATGGTTTATTTTTTTAGTAGATCCCGCAAGATTCGGAAACTCTAATGTAAACTCGGTGCCTTTCCCTTTTTCGGAATCCACCATGATTTGTCCGTTCATTTGGCTGACAATGCTGTAGGTGACCATCAGTCCAAGCCCGGTTCCTTTGATTTTATTAGAAAAATAAGGCTCTCCTAAACGCTTTACTTCTTCTTTAGTCATTCCGACGCCCTCATCAGCCACTTCAATCCATACTTTGGCCGGTGATGTTTTCACTGCGACAGTCAGAGGTCCCCCATCAGGCATGGCTTCAATGCCATTTCGGATGATGTTGACCAGTGCTTGATGGAATTTTTGGCGATCGATCAGGATTTCTGCTTGTTCATCCATTTCGCTAACATGCATGACAACATTTTTTACATTGGCATACGGTGCCATAATTTTCATGACGTGGTTTATTTCTGCCGAAACCGTCATGGCCTCCAGTTGGCCATATGTTGGCTTCGCATATATAAGGTAGTCATCAATCAAATCTTCGGCAGCATTGATTTCTTTCAAAATCATACTGTGAAATTCCACTTGTTTTTCACGGCTGTATTCATATTCTTTCATCAGCTGAATAAATCCTTTGATACTTTGCAATGGATTGCGCAGTTCATGCGAAACCGCTGCAGCAAAATGGCTGACGGTTTCCATTTTTTCATGCTTTAATAGCGAATTGTACATATATTCCTGCCGTTGCATATGCTCGATCAACAAGGCCGTCAACACGATGATGGTTCCTTGGTTGACCATCAGCATTACCCAAATGCCGAGGATATCGTCGAGTGGATCTCCGAAAAAGTAAGCACCTGCAAACATATTAAATAGCAGTGAAGCAATGGAGATTGAAAATACCAAGACGATTTTCCCCAGCCTTTTTACCCGCATGTACAAAGGACGCAGAAAAGGGACGCCGGCCGCAATGACAAATTGGTTGAGGATCGCGATGTACATTCCATCTCCACCGATAGCCACTCGGCCAACAGAAGATACGAGAAACAACATGGCCGAAACAATCGGCCCTCCGTACAAGGCACCGACAATCATCGGGACTTGGCGGAGGTCGAAAATATATTGGTCTGTTAAAAATTGATAGGGAAACAGCATACACAGTATGATGGATATTGAAAAAAGAATCGTCATTGTAACGCGATGGCTGACGAAAAAGTTTCGTTGGCCCGCTGTCGCCAGCATCTGATAGACGATGATCGGGAATATGATAAAGAAAATATTATTGATCATGCCCGTCATCATTGCTTCCATAAAGGTCATCCCCATTTCTTTCTGCCGCGTCATTTATTATACAATTCGATTTTGTTCCCCACCACCTTTTTCTGTACTACTCAAGCTGTCTACCCCGCCCAACTTCAGCATTCTATCCTTTAAGCGGATGATAAGTTGTCTTCTTCAGCTTTTTCAACAGTCGCTCACGCCTCTTTTTCATGCCTGCCAGTGATACATTTTCACTGACGGCCAAATCGCTCAACTTGTAGCCTTTTACATACAGGTCTTCAAGAAGTGATTTCTCCTGTTTAGTAAGTTGATCCGTTTCTATCCATTCGGGCAATCCTTCTTCTGCCACTGGCTCCTCTTGTTCTTGAATGCTCTCAAATTCCGTTGCCTGCTCATTTCTTCTCGTTTCGCGCTTTAATTCATCGAGCATTGCACCTCGAATGCTGCGATAAGCAAAAGGAGTAAAGTCGCCTTTCCTGTTATCGAAACGCTGCCATGCCTGCCATAGGGCAATATTGCCAACTTGGCGATACGTGTCGTAATCACGATAAATGTGCAGCTTACGAATGGTCGCAGATACCATAGGAGCATATTGTGCAGCCACTTCTTCAAAATCCTTCATTGGTTTTATCCTTCTGAACGTTCGGTGATTCCCGGGTGCATTCAGAATAAGCCTTGGTATCATAAGAAACCACTTGATCATTGTGCTATTTGTCCCTGCAAAAAATCTTTTCCAAAAAGATGAACAGGAGGGTTAACACCAATAATTGGCGAAAAAATTATTATTTCCAGAAAAATATTTTCTGGAAACTGATTGATCGCAAAACTTTTAGGCATGAAATGATTTATTCCTATTCCAATTTTTTGCGAAAAAATAAACTATAAACTAAATAAGCCACCTCGCTCTATATTGGCAGTTTCGCCAATATAGAGCGAGGTGGCTTTCTTTTGCAAGATTCATTCCATCCTTTGTTATCCACCATAATTTTTTTTGTGTTAGCTACTGCCGCAGCTGCTGCCGCAGGAAGAACCTCCGCCAGAGTCTCCAGAGTCGCTGGAACTTTCATTGTTATCTGAGAAGCTTCCGAAGAAACCTGAATCTCCCCTATCGGATTTTGATTTGATCTTATTGTGGGTTTTGGCAAGTCCCAGTGATTCGGCATATGTTTTATTGGTGCTTCCAGCAGCCCACAAGACATAGGGAAGTGTTAACTCATTGGATGTTCCCGGCGTGGGATAAGAGCCTTGTACAATGCGTGATTGCTTTTCAAGAAAGCGTCCGAACTTTCCTTTACTCCCCGCAGATTCAATGTCACTTTTGATCTCTCGAATCAAAACTTGAACGGCACGATGGGTCTCGCTCTGTTCAAAAAAATACTGGCTGTGCAGCAAAGGTGTTTCTGAATCTCTCCATTCTTCTATAAAACTGTCACTGGGCACTCTTTCATAAAACGCAGAGCCCCAAGATTTAGCTGAGAAGGGTTTCTCAACAAATAACTTTTTGTACATCATATCGAATAAAAACTTATCGTCCACCCCATCGGTTTCGGCCACATTTGGCGAGTGATGAATAAATTGACCGGCAAACTTCTCTGTAAAATCCCGATACTCATGGGTGAACATTAATTGCTGGTGCCAAACTTCATCGACTGCTTTTGAAAACATAGGCACTTCTTTCAGGATGGAGGCCATCAGCAAAAAACGCTTTTGTTCAAACATCAATTCGAGAATGGTTTTCTGGCTATAGGCTGTTTCCCGGACCATTCGATTGTAGATGTGCAATTGATAGTCAAGTGCATAGGCATCTTCCAGCTCTTGTGCCCGGTTTTGAAAAACCGACTCAGTGTCTTTTACAAAATCCAGTTCCAACTCTTTTTGCTTTTTCAAAAAATCATCTGGCGTCAGCAAAAGCAACTCGCGATTTTCTTTTGCAGACCTGGATTTTTGCTGATACTCTTGATACAATCCGGCCGCAACCAATCCTAAAACAAATAAAGCAGCCCCAACATAACCAATCATTCCATCGCCTCTTTACTGTGTAATTTTCTTTTGACTTGCTTTGAATCTACTCCATCTTTTAGCGCCGGCGCTGAACTCACTTCATTTATTGCTACATTCAAGACTCTTACGCCGCATCGTCTCTCATCAGCAAAAAAGCGATTCTGATTGCCCACTTGTTCAAGTCGGGTTCTGTTTCAGGATCGGTGACATAAAACTCAAAACGGCCATTCCAAATTTCATCTTCGCCTTCCCAGCGCTTATCAATGTCCAATCCTTCTTGCACGGCCCATCGTTCAAGTGCCGCAAGAGATTTCTCCAAATTATCGGGATGGCCTCTATGCAATGCCGATAAATAGGAGCCGCCCGGTATAAAGCTTGCAATTACCCGTTCATCGCCGCTGACCATTCGCTTAACCGGTATCCCTACTTCCATCTTGTATTTGCCTTCAGCATCTCCCATGCACCAATATCGGAAAAATGGAATTCCTGCCGGTTTAATTCCTTTGGTCTTCAGCCAGTCAAGAAGTTCGCCCACCATGCCATTGACCCGATCCCATTCCGCTAAACCTGCTGTTACCGGAATCGCCACATAAGGCTGTTCTGCCCGTTCTTCGACAAATGGTTCGCTGATATGCTTCTGCACCATCCACTCCTCCTCTTTTGTAGAAACTATCATTCCATTTTATTACTAATATTCTCCATCTGAAGACATAGTCCTTTAAATCATAAATGAAAGTTTTGAAATTCCAGCAGCCGCTTTCTAAATTTTATGCAAGGAAAATACTTCCTGAAGCCACTCATGAAAATTGTCACATATTCCAAGCTCACTAAATTGACTTTGAACTTCTTAAGCGATAATCTAAACAAGTGACCAAGTGGTCATTAAAAGTGACCGCCTGGTTTAGGAGGGCTCAAATGGAAAAAAGAAACGAATTAATGAAGCAGGCTGTGCACTTGTTTTCTTTGAAAGGCTTTCATCAAACATCGGTTCAAGAAATAGCACAGGCAACTGGCATTTCCAAAGGAGCTTTCTACAAGCATTTCGATTCAAAGGAGAACTTATTCATCGAAATCCTGAAACACTACCATGAAGAAGTTAATGCTGCCATCTCCAGCTCCCAGCATGCACCCGGATCCGATTATAAGGATGTCTTCAAGGAAAAATTGGCGATTGAAATTGAGCGTACACTTTCCAATCAAGATTTTTTCATGATGGTGTTTAAAGATTTCCCGCTCAGTGACAGTGAAAAGCTGAAGTCATTGTTCATGGAACTGCGCCAGTCGACGATTACCTTGCACAAAACCATTCTGCTGGATACTTACGGCACCACCATCGAACCATTTTTAGATGATTTGGTAATGGTCCTTGAAGGGTTAATGCAGCAATACATCATCACACTGGTCATTGAACAAAAAAATGTTCCCATTTCCCGGTTGGTCAATTTCTTGACGGCCACCATCGATGCAATTGTTGACAACTTGGCGGCAATGGAACCTGTATTTACTGAAGCCCGCTCCACACCAGCTACGACTGAAGAAATTTTTCTTCACCTGGCTGAAAAAATTAAAGCTGCTGAACCCCATCCAGAAAAGCTGCTGGCTTCACTCGATTTATTAAAAGAGCAAGTCAACAAACAAGAGCAAGAGGAATTTTTAATCGAAGCCTTGTTGGTTTACTTAAAACAGTACCCTTCCATTAAAAACCAAGTAATCTACTTAGAAAATTTTATTTAAGAAAAAGGAGCCAATCACTTGAAGAAAATTATCGATTTTTCCTTGAACAACAAGTTTGCGATATGGATCTTGACCATCATGATCGTTGTGGCTGGACTGTATGCAGGCTTGACCATGAAGCAGGAATCTATACCAAGCATCACCCTCCCTGCGGTGACGGTCGTTACTACATATCCAGGCGCTGCGCCCGATGAAATTATGGAAGAAGTCACCATTCCAATGGAGCAGCGAATTCAAAATATGAATGGCGTCGAATTGACAACATCTACATCGATGGCCAATGCCTCGACGATTCAAGTCCAGTATGACTTTGAAGTCGATATGGACGAAGCAACTCGTGAATTGGAGGATGCGTTGTCGCAAATTTCGATTCCTGAAGCTGCCAATGAACCTCAGGTTTCACGGCTCAGCTTGGATGCTTTCCCTGTTCTGACATTGAGCATCAGCGATCCTGAGCGTTCATTGGAAGAACTGACAGCTACCGTTGAAGAAAATGTGCTCCCAGCACTTGAAGGCGTAGCCGGCTTGTCCGATGCGCAAGTTTCTGGACAACGCGTCCAAAAAGTCACGATGTCCTTTGATCAAGAAGCTTTAGCCCAATACGGGTTGACGGAAGAAACGATTCAACAATTGATCCAAGGATCCAATCTGACATTCCCGTTAGGATTAACTGATTTTGACGGTGAACTGAAAAACTTGGTGATCGACGGTGACATTACCTCTGTTGATGACTTGAGAAATCTGCAGATTCCAGCGATTCCTGCAGCAGCAACTGATGTTCCAAGTGCAGCACCGGCTGCTCCTGAGTCTGAAGGGACCGGAACAGAAGCACCACCAACTGAAGCGCCTGCAACAGAAACTCCAGCTGCAGCTGCACCGTCTGCGATTCCGACAGTCGCATTGAGCGAACTGGCCGAGATTGAAGTAGTCAGCGAAGCAGAATCGATTTCCCGTACAAACGGAGAAGAATCCATCGGCATTTCCATCGTCAAATCGCCGGATGCCAATACCGTAGAAGTGGTCAATGGGGTTAAAGATATCATGGCAGATGTTGAAGAAGAATACGGCTTGAACGTCGCTTCAACATTTGACCAAGGTGAACCGATCGAAACTTCAGTTGAAACGATGCTCAGCAAAGCCTTATTCGGTATTTTATTTGCTGTCGCAATCATTTTGCTGTTCCTTCGTAGCTTTAAGACAACGATTATCTCGATCATCTCTATCCCATTATCGTTATTAATGGCGATTTTCTTATTGAACCAAATGGATATTACCTTGAATATCATGACACTCGGTGCATTAACCGTTGCAATCGGGCGTGTTATTGATGACTCGATTGTTGTGATTGAAAATATTTATCGCCGCATGGCTTTGCCAGGCGAAAAATTGCGTGGCAAAGAACTCATTCGCGAAGCAACACGTGAAATGTTCGTACCCATTTTTTCATCAACAATTGTAACCATCGCCGTATTCCTGCCGCTTGCACTTGTCAGCGGACAAATCGGCGAATTGTTCCTGCCGTTCGCTTTAGCAGTTGTCTTTGCTTTATCGGCATCTCTACTAGTTGCTGTTACCATCGTTCCGATGATGGCGCATTTGATGTACCGCAAGCAACTGCAAAACCTGGATACAAATCAATCCAAACAAAAAGAACACAAGCCAGGCAAAATGGCAAACAGCTACAAACGCATTTTGGAATGGACCTTGAATCACAAAATCATCACGTTCGGCGGAGCGTCATTGCTTCTTGCTGCAAGTTTGTTCTTGATTCCGGTTATCGGCGTCAGCTTCCTTCCTGAAGAAGAACAAAAAACCGTGATGGCAACTTATAGTCCGGAACCCGGACAAACACGCGAAGATGTGGAAGCCATTGCACTTGATGCAGAGGGCTCTATCGAAGGCAGAGAAGGCGTAACGTCTTATCAGTACTCGCTTGGCGGAGGCAATCCGATGTCGGCAATGGGCGGCGGCGGAGATAATTCCGCATTGTTCTATGTCGAGTACGACGATGACTTTGAGGCATTCAGTGATGAAAGTGCAAACCTGATTGAAGACTTGAACAGCTCTACTGAATCTGGAGAATGGGCAAGCATGGACTTTACAGCCACTGGCGGCAGTGGACTGGAACTCTTCGTCTACGGAGATAACGTCGAAGATATCCAAAGCGCTATCGATCAAATCCAGCCACTGATGGAAAACAATGATGGCTTGGAAAACACCGAATCCAGCTTGACTGAAGCTTACGATCAATTTACTTTGGTCGCTAATCAGCAAAGCTTAAGCGAAAATGGGTTAACTGCCGCACAAATCGGCATGGCCTTGAGCAGTGTTGGTGAAGCGCCCGTATTAACGACCGTCACATATGAAGATGAAGAAATCGATGTGTACATTGAAACCGAAGAAACTCAATATGCAGGCATTGACGATGTAACAGATGTTGAAATTCCAACAGCCATTGGAACAACTGTAACAATTGGCGAAGTCATGGAAGTGGAAGAAGGCCAATCGCCTGATACCATTAACCGCAGAGATGGCCAAATGTTCGCATCACTAACAGCAGACGTTCTAGGCAATAATGCTGCAGAAATCACAACTGAAATTGATGAGCAAATTGCAGAACTCGACTTGCCGGCTGGTGTCACAACTGACCATGGCGGTGTGACTGAACAAATCAATGAATCGTTCACTCAGCTTGGCTTGGCGATGCTGGCAGCCATTGCCATTGTGTACTTTGTATTGGTTGTCACATTCGGCGGTGCACTCGCTCCGTTCTCCATCCTGTTTTCATTGCCATTCACCGTTATCGGTGTATTGGTCGCTTTATGGATTACTGGAGAATCATTGAGCGTTAACGCATTGATTGGTGTATTGATGCTGATCGGTATTGTTGTCACCAATGCCATCGTCTTGATTGACCGTGTCATCCATATGGAAAAAGCCGGTTTGACTACACGTGAAGCATTGCTTGAAGGCGGCGTCACACGACTGCGCCCTATCTTGATGACAGCCCTAGCAACAATCGGCGCGCTAATACCGCTTGCCATTGGAGCTGAAGGCGGAGGCGGATTGATTTCGCAAGGCCTCGGCATCACGGTTATTGGCGGATTGATCAGTTCTACATTATTGACATTGGTTATTGTGCCAATCGTTTATGAAGTGGTCTCGAAATTCCGCAAAAAAGAAGCAAACTAAAGAATAAGTGGAAAAGGCAGCTCATCATGAGCTGTCTTTTTTGTGCGCATTTTTAACTGACCGCACCTCGTTTGATGATAACCGCACCTCAAATGGATAATAGCGCACCTCGCAGGCTGCAGACCGCACCTCGATGCCTCATAACCGCACCTCGCACAAAAAAGCCTGCTCAGCATAGCTGAACAGGCTCCCAAATTATTGCTTTTTCAAATATTCCAGTACGGATTCATCAATCAGTGCTTCTTCTGACCAGTGATCATCAAAGTTCTCACGCAGCACAAAAGTTTTCAACGCTTCTTTCACTTCTGCGTCATAGCTGCTGTGATCAACCGACTCCAGCAAATCAGCTTTCACCAAATGCTCTACAACAGTTTCTAAGACATTTTCTTCGATAGCCAGCTTTTCCTCAGATGGTGCAGCATACATTTTGTGCAGCTCATACAATCGCTGCAATTCTTCAATCGGCTCTGGATGATCATCAACACGCAAATCCACTTTCACATCGTTGTAACCGCCATACCCTGCGCCTTCTTGCAATACATAGACTGCTGCCGACTGTTTGCCTCTGCTGTCGCCCCCAGCATGTTGAGCGGCTGAAATAGCTGTCAGCAACCGTTCAGCAAGCGAACCTTCTGATTCCTCGAAGGCTCTGCTCATTTCACTGACCGTTTTTTCACTGACCAGGATGTTGCCTTGGCACGAATGATGCTTCCCTATTTTATGTCCTGCCCAGTCGTAGCATTCATGCCCGGTAAAAGCACTCGCTTCACCATCTGCGTTGATGACAGCCACTTGGCGCAAACTTCTGCCTGGATCGTCAGCAATCAGCTTGTCGATCACTTCCTCAGGCGACAAGCCCTTCTCCAATAACTCAAGTCCTTCTGGTCCATACGCGGTATTGGCCCAGGACTGTGTAGCCACTGCCCCGACGCCTGCCTTTGCCCATGGAACGACCGAACCGACTGCCAAAAATTTCGATTGCACCGCCACGCCCACTTCTCCCGTTTCCGGATTGGCAGCGACAATGGAAAATGTTGCGACCAACTTGTGTTTGTCTATTTTATTCTTCATGCAATTGCCCCCTTTTCTCTAGTTTAATCAATAATTTGCAGAATGTTAAATTAAAGGAAGCGAATTTTGAACGTTTTCTTATTCTTTAAAACTCAGTAGATAAAAATATGCAAATACCTTATTTACTAATCAGTAAAACAACACTTTTGTACATATAAATGGTATAATAGAATCACAAAAAATACATATCAATTCTTTATTTTTTCAAATTAAGAACGGGTCATCCCTATACATACGCTGACTTTTGCTCAGCGCATCAATGAAAGGGGTGAGAAAGGTGCTTTCTAAATGGATTAAAGTCTCAGCAGCTTTATTACTAATCCTCTTCACTGTACTGTCTTTTTCTGGCCAGTCTCATGCAGCAAGTTCCACTTATATTACGAAAGGCAATACGACCAGTAAAGTGGTGGCGTTGACCTTCGATGACGGTTCGGATGGTACGAATATCAACAAAATCTTAGATATCCTGTCTGCCAACAATGTAAAAGCCACGTTCTTTTTAACAGGTTCCGGTGCTAAAAACCACCCTGTCTGGATCAAGAACATTTCAGCCAAGGGCCATCAGCTCGGCAACCACTCGTATTCGCATCCAGATTTCACAAAACTGACCGCCGCAAAAATGAAAAGTGAGCTTGATACAACAGAATCCACAATCAAAGGAATTACCGGAAAATCGACCAAGCCTATTTTCAGAGCTCCATTCGGGGCATCCAATGCTGCTGTTCTAAAAGCAGTTGGTGATGCCGGTTACACACATACGATTCAGTGGAATATCGATACGGTTGACTGGAAAGGCGTTTCTGCTACTGAGATTACCAACAAAGTGGTGAATAATATTGTGCCAGGATCGATTGTTTTGATGCACACCGGTGCCGGCGCTTCCGGAACTCCAGGTGCGTTGCCGGGTATGATCAGTAAATTGAAAGCGAAAGGATACAAGTTTGTTACAGTGTCCGAGTTATTAAAATTGCCAGTTTCACCCGTAAGCGGCACCAAATATACGGTCAAAGCGGGAGATACATTGTACAGCATTGCGAAAAAATACAATGTGACCGTTTCAGCATTGGCCAAAGCCAATAATATTACCAATTATAACTTAATACGTGTAGGTCAAGTGTTGACAATTCCAACCAAAGCTCCTGCACCTTCTGTCACGTATACAGTCAAGGCTGGGGACACACTTTACAGCATTGCACGAGCTTACAATACGACCGTAGCGAAAATAGCAGCGGCTAATAAAATTACCAATATTAACTCCATTCGTGTCGGACAAGTATTGGTAATTCCTAGATAGTCTAAAGTTAACACCATAACAGGAGCAGGAATCTATAGATTCCTGCTCCTGTTATATGTTTTTTGGCTTGTACAAAAATCTGCGGTAAAGTTTAAAAATCATATACGCCATGCCAAACAAAAAGAAGATGGCCAGAATTGGTGCCAGTAAGATTAAGATTGGCGTTAATGTGGCCGTAGCATCTTCCGCTAAAGAAACAGCTGGACTCATGAATGCCGTCTCACTCACTCCTTTGACCGCTGTAATGGTGGCATGAGAAACTGTCGCTACTCCCCCTCCGCCAATAATGGCGATGCTCCATTCCAAGAAAGGATTCATATCCCCGATAAAAGAAGCAGTCAGCAGGATTCCTGCCAGAGCCGCAATCGGCGTCGCAATCATTTTCATGAAGGATCCTACTGCCGGAATATAATTGACCGCGATTTCGAAAAGCGTGGCTGCAGCAAACGCGACAATCGCCGGTGTGCTGCCGATCCAGCTAAATCCTTCTGAAAGGGTTAACCAGTCCACATGGACGAATATTCCCGTGATCAGCAGTGGCGTAAAAATTCTAAAACCGACCGTTGCACTCAATGCCAGTCCGATGCATATCGCCAAAATGGTTTCCAAAATACCCACCTCCGTCATACTAGTTATTTACAGTATACACGAGCAGAAGCAGGGCTGATATTCACCACCTGCGAAATACTAGGAAACAACCGGAGTCGGCGACTGGGCGGGCTGATTGTTCCAACTCTTGATGCCAGCCTGACAATCATTCATGCTACAAAAGAAGATGAGCTTGAAAAAGGCCTTGCTCTTGAATGCTTCATTTTAATAGCTGACCTAATTTCCAGCAATTTAAAAAAGAAATTCCCCAAAAGGAATTTCTTTTTTTAATACAACTTATTCTTTGTTGATGATATCTGATACGTAATAAAAACCATATTCATCCATTACAATCGTATACATTTTGCTGCGTTCTTCTACAGACCATTCTCCAGCTTCATTCATCATATCAAAGGCTTCTTCCGTATGGACAATAGCATAGTCCTCATAGATTTCGATGTCCATGATATCAAGCTTTGTGAAATTGTATTCCATGTTTTTTCCCGTGATATCTGCAACATACTCAGCAATGCTGTTGTAAATATCGCTTTGGTAGACAAGAAGATTTTGAACATAGAAAAAGTCCTCTTCTTCCAGTGCCGTTTCGTAATAATAACGGAAATCACCAATAAATTCACTTAAGTTCGTTTCGTTAAATGTCATTTCTAAATCGACGTCGTACTCATAATCTTCGTCTTCATAGCCGCTAAAATCGTCATAGACTTGGAATAAAGCAGCGACTTCTTCTACCGACATTGGAGCAGTCACCCATTGCGATAACTGAGCATGCATCGAGTACATCGGGATTGAAAAGCCGATTGAATCGCCTTCTTCAATGACCAATGAATTGATGCCGATGACTTTACCTGTTGTCGCGTCCACTAAGGGACCTCCGCTGCTGCCTGGGGCAATTTTGGCGTCGATTTGATAAATATCTTCATAGGTAAACTCTTGATAAAAGTCACGGTCAATTCCTGTGAGGTAGCCCAATGACGCTGTATTTTCCATACCAGCCGGACTGCCCAAGGCAATAACTTCTGTACCTACAGCAGTAGCTTCCATTTCAACTTCAAGCGGTGTGATGCCTTCAAAGGCCTCAACATGAATCAGGGCAATATCAGATTCATCAGAAATTCCGATGACTGTGCCTGGGTGATCTTGTCCGTTTATATTGCGTACTACTACGTCAGTGAAACCTGCAACAGCATGAGCGTTAGTGACGACCATTCCTGTATCGGAAAACAAGAATCCTGATCCTTGTCCGCCTTCAGTTAAAACAGTATATACTTTTTGTTGTGACTCTTTAATAATGGCTGTTTTCTCTTTTTTCTTTGGTTCTACTTTTTCTTCTTGCTCAGAAGGTGGTACGACATTCTCCACTTTCGTTACCGTTCCAGTTGTTTCCTCTTCTACAGGAACAGTTTCTTCCGGCTCTTCAATTCTTTCTACTATACCGGGTTCTGTGACAGGTTCTTCTTGTTCCTCCGGTATTTCTTCCTCAACTACTGCCAGCTCTGTTTTCTTCTCAGCCAGTTGATTTTGTTCTGGCGCCTCTGCTTGCAGTTCTTCTTCGTCCATAAATTGTGCAGAACCGATCCCAACTCCAAGCAAGGTCAGGGCTAATACGGTTGCATAAATAAAGTTACGCTTTTTCTTCTTCCTGCTTCTTGTTTGAATAAGTGAATGCCCACATTTTTGGCAGAACTTCGTACCTTCTACATTTTCATTTCCACATTTATTGCATATCATATTTGTACCTCCTGATGGACTAGCATAAATACCATTAATTTCTTCCATTATAAACCTTATAACGTCAAACAACTACTCAGGGTTGCAAGTTGTAACGAAGTCTACTCATTTGTAATAAATATATTTATTTAGAAGTCAATATTATCATACATATCATATTTACATTAACACATTCGAAAAAAATGCAAAAATCCTTAAAAGTTAGAACTTCCGCTCAAAAATATATTGATGAAATCAACTCATTCAATTTTGTATTCTAGGACATGGTCATAAGTTTGACCGTTTCTATTTTTCGGTAGCATACAGCTGCCCTACATCCAATGAAAAATAACTGGCTAGATAATTTTCTCTTACTCCTCTCGTTCAATTTGGCCCGCACTTATTAATTCATGCGGTATAGTTTTGATGCTGTTGAATTTCTCTTTCCACCTAGAGGTTACAAAGAATTGTGTGTACAAAGTAATGTGGAGTTTAATGGGAAAGTTTGATAAAATAAGCAAGTATCAATGGAACAAAAAAAGGAGATAATACTAAATGGTAACGTTGTTTAAGCGCTCAACTAAATCAAACACAAGACAGTTGAAAAAGTACAATCGGATTGTTGCTGTGATAAATGGACTTGAAGCAAAATACCAAGCAATGTCCGATGAGGAACTTCAGCAAATGACAGCCATCTTTAAAGAACGATTAACAACTGGAACCAAAATAGAAAAAATCATTCCAGATGCTTTTGCCGTAGTACGCGAAGCTTCTAAACGCGTTTTGAGTATGCGTCATTTTGACGTTCAGCTGATAGGTGGACTTGTTTTGGCCGAAGGCAATATTGCCGAAATGCCGACTGGTGAGGGAAAAACACTGGTATCATCGCTGTCCGCGTATACAAGAGCTTTGGAAGGCAAAGGCGTTCACATAATTACCGTCAATGATTATTTGGCAAAACGGGATTTTGACCAAATCGGACAGATCCACCGCTTTCTTGGACTAACGGTCGGCTTGAATCTTCCTTTAATGCTTAGCGATGAAAAGCAGGAAGCCTATCAAGCCGATATCACTTATGGTGTCGGCACAGAATTCGGTTTTGATTATCTTCGCGACAATATGGCTCCGACTTTGCAAGACAAAGTGCAGCGACCTTATCATTATGCCATCATTGATGAAGTTGACAGCATATTGATAGATGAAGCCAAGACGCCTTTGATCGTTGCTGGAAAAATGAAGGTCAGTGCAGAGTTGCATCAAATCGCTTCTTTGCTAGCTACTCGGTTCATTAAAGAAGAGGATTTTGAATACGATGATGAAACAAAAGCAACTTCGTTAACAGATAAAGGCATCGAAAAAGTGGAGAAAGCATTTGGCGTAGACAACCTATATGAACTTGAACACCAGACACTCTATCATTATGTCATCATGGCACTTCGTGCGCGCGTGATGTTTATACGGGATGTCGACTATATCGTGAAAGACAATAAAATTCTGTTAGTCGATATGTTTACGGGACGTACTTTAGAAGGCCGAACTCTTTCTGACGGACTTCATCAGGCAATTGAAGCAAAAGAAAAAGTGGAGATTACCGAAGAAAATAAAGCGCAAGCACAGATAACCATACAAAATTATTTTCGAATGTATCCGCATCTGTCAGGCATGACCGGCACCGCAAAAACACAGCATAAAGAGTTTCGTGAAGTCTATGCAATGGACGTAGTGCCAGTGCCGACAAATCATCCGAGAGTCCGCGTTGACCTGCCTGATCGGGTATTCCAAACCATAGACCATAAATACAAAACCGTTGCTGAAGAAGTCGCCAAACGGCATCAAACGGGCCAACCTGTTTTAGTTGGCACAACATCCATACTGCAATCTGAAGCTGTCGCTGCCTACTTGAAAGATCAACAATTGAATTTCCAACTGTTGAACGCGAAAAGTATGGAACAGGAAGTTCAACTGATTTCACAAGCTGGCCAGATGAATCAAATTACAGTTGCCACTAACATGGCAGGCCGAGGAACTGATATTGTTCTAGGTGATGGAGTTGCAGAACTTGGCGGATTGCACGTTTTGGGAACTGAAAAACATGAAAACAGAAGAATTGATAACCAATTGCGTGGCCGTTCCGGTCGACAAGGTGATCCAGGATCCACCCAGTTTATCATCTCTCTCGAAGACGATATGTTTAAACGTTTCGCAAAAGAAGATGTTGAAAAATATGAGAAAAAAATCAAAACCAATAAAGTTGGAGAGATTTCCAACAAAGACATCCATGAATTGACGGACCGTACACAAAGAATAGTAGAGGGCTCTCACTTTTCTATGCGCGAATACAACCTCAAGTTGGATGATGTAATCAATGAACAACGGAAAATTGTCTATGATTTGAGAAACCGTGTGTTGGCAGGCCAAGAGAACTTTGACATAGTCCAAGAGATGGTTCGGGATGCTGCAGATTACGTCATCTCTGAAATCCTTCCGGAAGATGGCGATATTCAAGCGATTCATCTTATTTCAATTAAACAAGACTTGCAGCAACTGCTCGGTACGTCCATTACCCTTCCAGAAAAAATAGATAAACGAAAAGAAATTGACGCTGCAATAAAGCCTTATCTGAAAAGCGTTACAGAGTTTATTGCTGCTGGACAAGAAGATGAAAAAGCTGCCAACACCATTCGGCTTGTAATGCAAACACAGGTTGATGCGATGTGGGTGAAGCATTTAGAAACAATGGCTCACTTGAAAGAAGGGATTGGCCTTCGATCCTACCAGCAGGAAGATCCAATGAGAATTTATCAAAGAGAAGGCCTTGAGCTATTTGCAACCAATTTCCAAAACCTGCGCTACTCAATTGCTTCAGAGGTTTTGGGATTCTTGCAAAACTTAAGTCGTCGTGAAAAGGGGCAGAAAAATTGAGTATTTTTTCTTTTTTCAATAAAACTAATAAAACTGGGAAAGATTCAATCGTCTCTTCTACCGAGTTGGGGAAAGTGCCAACCGAAACTTCTTCGAAAGCGGTTGAAGTCACTCCAGTTTTATCAATTTCACAAGACTGGGAAATCAGCAAGGAACAAGAATACGTATTAAAGTTTTTATCAAATGACTTGCCGCCTTTGCAGATAAACCAGTTGTCATTGGCTGCTATTGATATTGAAGCCGATCCATATACAGGTGAATGGAGTGTCCAGGCATTCTTCCGCTCTTCTCTTGAACGTCCTATTACGATGGAGAAAGCAGAATTGGTATTACAGGATTTTCAAAAGCAGATTATTGCATCGCAGGAATTTGATCTTTCGGAATTGGGGACCATTCCCCCCCTTTCAAACCGCCCTTGGGTATTTAAGTTCAAAAAAGATTCTATCCGAGTTTCAGAAGTGCCCGTCTCAGATTGGTCACTCGCCTTTAATGTCCAATCCTTAGTACCACACGCATTGGATTTAGATAAGTCTTGGGATGAAGCTTTAACACCTGAGCAAAAATCGACTTTAGCTAAACTTGTAAAAAACCTGCCTAAACTAAATCCTCAGGAATTGAACCTTACCGGCTTTCAAACAAGCTTTTCTGATGAAGGCAATTTAGCAGTTTCTGTCTTTGTCCGCAACGGGTATTCGAAACAAATTGAGCTGGAAAAACTGCCGTTGGAAATATTGGATGCAACCGGCGCATTAGTAGTAAAAGGTTCGTTTAAACTGGCACCACTTGCAGTTAAAGCTAATACCACCAAGCCATGGACATTTATCTTCCCTAAAGAAACTCTGCTGATAGGCTCTCCCGATTTATCACGTTGGACTGCTCGAATTCCAAAATAACAGGAAGAATTTAAGTAATGAAATTGACTGCATTTGTTCTTGTAGAAATAAATGATCACAATTCAGGAGGTTAACCAGTGCAAGACTTTTTAAACGTGTTTAGGAAAACCTTCGTTTTTAGCGGTAGGTCCAGACGAAAAGAATATTGGATGTTTGTTCTGGGAATTACAATTATCTCCGTGATCTTAACAGCAATTGAAACAATGGCTAGCCTGGAGCTGGCGCCTGACAGAGGGTTGTTAACCACCATCTTCTCAATCATTATTTTAATTCCCAGTATTTCTGTGTCTGTTCGCCGACTCCATGATATCGGACGAACTGGATGGTGGCTATTGCTAAGTTTTATTCCCATTTTAGGATGGATTGCATTATTCATCTTCACGTTGCTGGACAGCCAATCCGGCAGCAACAAATACGGACCCAATCCAAAACAAGCTTCAAATAATTCCATCTTTGCCAATAACTAATCCAAAAGAAACCGCATCTGTCATCTCGACAGGTGCGGTTTCTTTTGGTTGTTTTATTTCACGTCAATCCCATGCATTTTTTCCTGAGCGACCAGCAATTCCTTAAAATTTTGGTTGATCGTCGGGGATTGGGAATCTATTTCCTTGGACACCGCACTCAATTCTTGTATCAACCCGTCCAACGTGGACTGGTATTTCTGGTACTGCTCAAAGCTAATGGTTTCTTCACCATCCAGTTCTGCAATCAGAGACTCCAGGTCTTGTTCGAGTGCGTCCAGCTTTTTCTCATGGGATTCTAAGCTGCTCGCTTCCCACTTATAGGCTCGCTGCTGTTCTTCGAATGCCGGGACTTTCAACGATGGATAGGCTTGTGTATCTACTTGAGACGTCAAAACAAATCCAAGGGCGAAAACAGGAACAGACATTTTCAAAAGCGAAGTCTTCAAATGAGCTTCCTCCTTTAAAATGATCGGGCTTTACACTCAGCTTATACCATCTGCCGCGCAGCACAATCCTTTATCAGGAGTCTTTAGAATATCTTAATCTGCGGTTTACAAAAGGATTATTAAGGTGGAGCAGCCATGGATGTCCGAATCACCTGCAAGAAGGCAGTAAGATCTTGCGTTGTGGTGCTCCTTGAAAATGAAATTCGGATAAACTTCCGTGCACTGTCTTGTTCTATCCCCATGGCGCTCATAGCAGACATTGCTTCCCCGGAACCAATTTTGCAGGCAGCTCCTGTAGAAATGGCAAGCTGATGGCGGTTGCATTCAAGCATCATCCATTGTCCTTCCACATGGGGCAGCAGCAGACCTTGAATAAAAGGGGATTTGCTTGCTCTATTTCCGGTCAAGAGCACAGTTTCCGGCAGCTGTTCCCATAAATAATGCTGCAGGTTTTCAGCATGGACTGCCACATCGTGCTGCTCGGCCACCGCCTCTTTCGCAGCAACTGTTGCGGATACAATTCCCGGTACATCCACGGTTCCAGCGCGGAATCCTTGTTGATGTGCAGTTCCTTCGTATACCGATTCCCAGTGGACGCTTGGGTCTATCCAAACAATGCCAACACCCTTTGGACCACCAATTTTATGTCCTGAACAAACTGCGGAAGTGACGCCTAGTTGCGACAGGTCGACCGGAATTTTTCCAAACCCTTGGACAACATCACAATGGTAAGGAACTGCTTTTTCTTTTGCATAGGCAGCGCATTTGGCAACCGGCTGGATGGCACCCATTTCTGAATTGACAAGCTGGATAACGATTAATGCTGTTTGATTTGTAACCAGTTTCTTATACTGTTGAAAATCAAGAACTCCTTCTTTGTCGACCGGTACATATCGGATCTCGTAGCCATCTTTTTCCAGTTCATGCAGAGCCGTCAGAACAGATGCATGCTCGAGTTTTGTGGTGACAATTTCCCGGTAATTTTCACCTCTGCCACGCAGCAGCGAACGAATTGCCAATTGATTGCCTTCCGACGCATTCCCTGTAAAGAAAATCCCTTCACTTCGAACATTGAGAAAACCTCCCCACATTCTTCGGCACGCCTCCAGCGTACTGGCCGCACTGAAACCTGCGTCATGCAGGCTTTGGGTATTGCCAATCACCTGTTTAGCAGTTTCCGCATAAGCATCAATCGCTGATTGCCGCATTGGGGTAGTAGCTGCATGGTCCAAATAAATCATCATTTTGCAATCAATTCCCTCCGAAACTTGACTTAGTCTTGTAATCACTTTATCTTTATGTCATTAATAGTGTCAAGACACTTGTAAAGTTGGTGTAAACTTATGGTTGATGTTTGTATTATTGGCGGAGGTGCTGCGGGTTTAATGCTAGCCCACACTCTCTCTTCTTCTCTTTCAGTTACAGTTCTTACAAAAGAAGATTTGCACGCTGGCAATACCAACCTTGCGCAAGGTGGTATTGCCGCAAGCATCGGGCCAGGGGATCATCCTCTGAAACACGCAGCCGATACACGTTCCGCTGCTGCTGATCATGCAGATCCCAACCGCATTGAGCTATTAGTCCGTGAAGGCAAAGCCATCGTCGAAAAACTGTTGTCTCAAGGGTTGCCTTTTGATGCCAATGCTGAAGGACAGCCTTTGTTGGGCCAAGAAGGCGTACATAGTGCCCGAAGAATTATTCATGCAGGCGGCGACCAAACTGGCAAATTGCTGCTGCAGTATTTGCTGGACAAAACGGAAAATCAGGTTCAACGCCTTTCCTATGCCACTGTTTTGGAACTCGCCATGCACGACGGCCAATGCGCAGGTGTATACGTGGAAGACGCCTTCGGCAAACGCTCAGTCATCCAGGCACAGCACACGGTTTTGGCAACAGGCGGCATTGGACAGCTCTATAACCAAACTTCAAACTCAATGGCAGCAACAGGAGATGGTTTGTCTTTGGCGTTTCACGCTGGAGCCGCATTGGAAGATTTAGAATTTGTTCAGTTTCACCCTACGGTCTTTACGTTAAACGGCAAGTCTTGCGGTTTGATCTCTGAAGCCGTTCGCGGAGAAGGAGCTTGGCTCGTTGATCGATTTGGGCAACGCATCATGACTGATGTCCATCCGTTCATGGAGCTGGCGCCACGCGATATTGTCGCCCGTGCCATCGAACGGCATTGGCAGCAAAAAGGTCCTGTTTTTCTTGACGCGCGCCATATTCAACCCTTTAAAGCCAAGTTTCCCTCTATTGATGAAAATTGCCGAAATCACCACATGCACCCAGACGAACACCTTCTTCCGGTTCGGCCCGGAGCTCATTTTCATATGGGCGGTGTCCAGACAAACGAGTGGGGTGAAACCACAATCCCCCGGCTTTATGCAATCGGAGAAGTGGCATCCACCGGTATTCACGGTGCCAACCGACTCGCTAGCAATTCTTTGCTGGAATGCCTCGTATTCGCTGAGCGTTTAGCGGCAAAACTACAAACCCATGATTTTAGCCACCAGAAGCTAGCCCTTCAAGTAACTGAGCCGAAAAAGACGTTTTCCGTGCCAGCTGATTTGCAAATTCGCATGACCGAGCAGGTCGGCATTTTAAGAGAAGTGGACCAATTGGAAAAATTCGTGGCCGATTTCCCGTTGCAGCGATTTGCTTTGCAGCACTATTCCGGGGCGCACATCAAAGAAATTCACCGTTATACTGCCAGCAGCCTGATTGCCCAAGCCGCTTTGGCCCGCAACGAAAGCCGTGGTGCTCATTACCGGCAGGATATGCCTTATTCTTCGGAAGATTGGACGGGAAAAACTGTTCAGCTTTCAGCAAATGAGTTAACTATAGGAATGCGACAATTACAACAAAAGGAGACTGTTTTATGAATCGTTTAAAAGCAGAAGATGCAATCAAGAGTTTTTTACTGGAGGATATTGGAGACCGTGACGCGTCATCTGTTTTATTCAGCCAAAGAGATCAAGGCGAAGCTGTGATTCGCTTAAAGCAGGATGGTGTCGTGGCAGGTCTGGCATGCTTCGAATGGGGCTATCATCTGTTGGATCCAAAAATTACAATAGAAACTTTAAAGCAAGACGGGGATTTTGTGAAAGCAGGAGAAGCAATTGCCAAAGTTCAAGGACCCGTTGCGACTTTACTGGCAGGCGAGCGGGTGCTGTTAAATTTGGTGCAGCGCATGAGCGCCATTGCAACCCTGACCGCTCAATGCGTTGAAGCTCTGGGCTCTTCTCATACGCGCATCGTTGACACACGAAAAACCACACCCGGATTGCGGATGTTTGAGAAATATGCAGTTCGGACCGGCGGCGGATTCAACCACCGCAACGGCTTGTACGATGCCGTCATGCTGAAAGACAACCATATTGCAGCGGCCGGTTCGATTACAAAAGCTGTCCAAAAAGTCCGTTCGGCATTGGGCCATATGACCATGATTGAAGTCGAAGTCGAGAGCTTGGACCAATTGCAGGAAGCGATTGCGGCAAGACCGGATGCCATCATGTTTGACAATCAAACAGCCGAAACGATGGCGGCTTGGGTAAAGCTCGTTCCAGAACCGATCCGCACAGAAGCTTCAGGCGGCATCGATTTGAAAAACCTGGCTGCCTATCGCCATACAGGGGTAGATGTCATTTCCATCGGCGCCCTAACCCATAGCGTGCACAATTTAGACATCAGCATGAATCTAGCCATTTCACATAAGGAGGCCATCTATCAATGAATTCTTTCCTAAAAGAGTTGCAGCAGACCGGAGACATGCCTGAATCGTATTTGAAAGCGACGACGGATGAACTTCACGAACGTGCGACACGCGCCCGTGCCCAACTTGGCGACCGGCTATATATTCTTGGCCATCATTACCAAAAAGATGAAGTCATCAGCTATGCCGACGTTACTGGCGACTCTCTCCAATTGTCGCAGATTGCCGGACAGCAAACAGCCGACTATATCATTTTTTGCGGCGTTCATTTCATGGCGGAAACTGCTGATATTTTGACAAATCCTGATCAGGCAGTCATTCTGCCCGATATGCGCGCCGGATGCTCGATGGCGGATATGGCCAATATTGATCAGACCGAGCGCGCATGGACCCAGCTGCAGGAACTGTTTGGCGACACCATTGTGCCGCTGACTTACGTCAATTCAACTGCAGCCATTAAAGCCTTTGTTGGACGCAACGGCGGCGCTACCGTAACATCTTCGAATGCCGAGCCAATGGTCCGCTGGGCCTTGACCCAAAAAGAACGTATGCTGTTTTTACCCGATCAGCATTTGGGGCGGAATACGGCGGTAAAGCTGGGGATTCCGCTTGAGCAAATGGCCATATGGGATCCGATCAAGCAAAAACTGGAAGCGAACTGTCCGCAGGAAGACATCCGAGTGATTTTGTGGAAAGGCCACTGTTCTGTCCACATGAACTTTTTGCCAAAGCACATCGATAATTTACGGGAAAATGAACCCGACCGCCACATCCTGGTCCACCCCGAATGTACGTATGAAGTGGTCAGCCAATCTGATTTTGCTGGTTCGACAAAATACATCATTGATATGATCAAAGCAGCCCAACCGGGTTCCAAATGGGCAATCGGCACAGAGATGAACCTGGTTAACCGGCTAATTGCCGATCATCCTGATCTCGATATCGTTTCGCTTAATCCCTATATGTGCCCGTGCCTGACGATGAACCGCATTGATTTGCCACACTTAACATGGGCGCTTGAAGAATTGGTTGCTGGGCGTGTCATCAACCGCATTCAGGTTGATCCACAAACTTCTACCGAAGCCAAAATGGCGTTGGAAAAGATGATGTAATGGAAGGAAGGCATCGCGCCTTCCTTTTTTATTTCGTGAGGTGCGGTGTTGGAGCATGGAGGTGCGGTTGTCCTGTTGTGAGGTGCGGTTCTCTCTCTTTGAGGTGCGCTTCCAGCCTTTTGGGGTGCGGTCGCACAATTTTCCATAGAAAAAAGCCACTCCCTAAGGAATGACTTTATCTTTTAATGAGATCGTGTTGCTCGGCGGCTGCGGCCGTCGTATGGCAATTGAGCCTTAGAGCGTCCTTCTTTTTCTTCGATTTCGCGTACACGATTTTCAATCGCAGCTGAAACTAAGCCCATAACGGTTCCAAACGCAGCCCCTGCAACTACTTCAACAGGCTGATGGCCAAGCAATTCCTTCAAATCCTTTTCGCGTTCAATAAATTCAAAGCTTGGAAATTCTCCAGAGAATTTCACAAAGCTATCTTCTAAGTCGTTGACTAGTCGCGCAATCTCTCCAGTATGGCGACGAATGCCCTGTGCATCGTACATGACGATGACGCCGAACACGATCGCAAGAGCTGTTTCTGTATGGCGTGCGCCTTTATTGGCAGCTACGTATGAGGCTAAAGCAGAAACTCCAGCTGAGTGGGAACTTGGCATACCGCCTGTTGTAAAGGCTTGTTTCCAATCCCATTTTCCTGTTACTGTTTTGTGCGTGACAATTTTCAACGCTTGCGCCACACCGATTGCACTTAGTGAGGTAATCATTCCCCGGTTCATCTTTCTCATCTGCTCATCCTCCAGTTTCAACTAGGCAACGATGCCGTTGCCATTCAATATACTTCTTTACCCATTATCGCAGAGGAATATGTGAATTCAGGTTAAAAATAGAATTTTTTTTCGTATACTAAAAAAATCATATCATTTCCAGCTTCCGCAATGGATGCAATTGCGTTAAACTGTATATCTGAACTGTAGGATACGTAAACTTCTTTATTATGAGTCACACCCCATACAAGAAAACCGAGAGAATGAGGAATTCTATGAAGAAACTGTTATCAAAAGACTGGCGCAGCATACTGATGTATTTGATCATGGGCGGCTTCACCACTGTCGTCAACATTGCCGTTTACTGGATTTGCGAAGAACTGCTCCACCTGGATTACCGCATTTCAACTACCATTGCCTGGCTGTTTGCAGTCGTCTTTGCTTTTTTTGTTAATAAACATTATGTATTTAAAAGTGTCACGAACAACTGGCGCGACCGCTTTGCCGAAATGGGATCTTTTTTCGGATTCCGTGTGCTTTCTTTTTTTATGGATCTGGGCACGATGATGGTGTTGGTTGGATTGTTGAGTATGAACGGCACCTTGTCTAAAGTACTGGCCAATGTCATCGTTCTGGTTGCCAATTATATTTTCAGCAAAAAGTTTATCTTTAAAGACCGCAATGCGCCAATCGCCGAAAAAGTTTAGCAAAACGCACAAATGCCGAATCAGGAGATCATCCTGTTCGGCATTTTTTCATACTCATACCACTGGAAAAGGACTACTTGCTTTCTGCGGTTTTAGGCAATCTAAAGAGATAAATTGACAATACAATTGTCCAGAGCTGCAGTGTGTAAATAATGATTCGTTCTACGAGCCCAGCATACGGCAGATTGCCGCTCAAGACAATCGGGGTTGCCACTCCTGCAAACACAATCACCACAGCACAAGCAAGTGTGAACATCCCCATGGTCCTGAATTTTTTGGTAAGCCATAGGCCGTAGCCAATTGCAAACAAGGCACCGATAGTTGCAATCACGACAATCGCTGTTATCCCCAGATGCATGAAATTGCTAAACGTCAGCACTTCGCCTCCTTGCTCCAACGGAAAAAGACTAAAACCGATCAGCGATACTGCATGCATGAGAAACAGCAACATGGCCCCCCACTGGGCAATGTTATGGGTCTGATACTTACGAAAAAGTACGTAGACAACTGCTGCAAAAATAGTGCCAAATATGCCATACATGAGCGTAAAAATTCTCAGCATTCCAGCATTTGGCGCACCGTTTCCAGTCAATTCACTAATTGTTTGCCTGACGTGGCTGTATCCATCCCACAATATTCCGCCTGTCGTCACATGCAGCATGTAAATAAGTGCACTGACCACACCGCTTAGCGCGGCCGTCTGCCAAAATCCATTCTGCAGTCCGAGTTTCATACGTTCACCCGCCCTTTTTCATTCTAGCTAATCCAAAATTTTGGCTTTTGCGGCAAAGGTTTCTGCATTTCAACTTTCCGACAGCAATCTCTATTTTTTCAATGCTTTTGCGGCATTGACGCGGCCATGGCCGTAAATATCGTCACGCCCGGCTGCCCCTAAATCGTCCGAAGATGAAAAGATTTTCTTTTCGATTTCTTTATTGCTGAGGGTCGGTTGGTTGGCTTTAATCAACGCAGCTACTCCCGAAACAATTGGTGCGGCCATTGACGTGCCATTCAATGAACCAAACAAATTATTTGGCAAAGAGGAGTAGACATTTGTCCCTGGAGCTGTGACATCGATGCTCGGTCCCCTATTTGAAAATACTGAGATGGTGTCATTGCTTGCTACAGCTCCAACGGAAATAACATTGGCCAAAGAAGATGGATAAAATGCATTGCGTGTACCGTCGTTTCCGGCTGCTGCCACAATAACAATGCCTTTCTTATGGGCTTGTTGTATTGCCTGATCCAGCGCCTTGCTGTAATAATAAGATCCTAAGCTCAGATTGATGATGTCGACATTTTTCTTGACGGCATGTTCAATGCCATGAATCAAGCTGGATGTGTAGGCAACTCCTTTATTATCAAATACATCAATCGGCATCACTTTCGTATGAGGTGCCACTCCCGCACCTCCGAGCCCATTGTCAGCCGTTCCTGCAATCAAACCGGCCACATGCGTACCATGGAGACCTTGGCTGATGGTTCCCGCACGCTTGTTAAGTGCGTCATACGGTGCAACAAAACGGCCAGCAAGTTCGGTATGTTTTACGTCCATTCCATCATCAATTACAGCTACCACCACACTGGCTGCTCCTCGGGTTTGATTCCAGGCAGTGGCTGTTCCGATCTTTTTGTGATGGTATTGAAGTTTCGTAAACTCCGGATCATTCGGTGTGTAGGCAAGCTCAATGAGATAATCCGGTTCGACAAATTCAACATCCTTTTGTGCCCTCAACTCTTCCATGAAAGAAGCCGCAGTTTTGCCTTCGGGCACTTCAAGTGTTGCCATTTCCGCATCTTCAATTTGGGTAGTTGCAAAAGACACTGTACTTTCTGGCTGTGAACCGTTTTTGTATTTCACAATTACCTGCTGTGGATCCGCTTCTGCAAACACTGTACTGCCAATAGGTGCAAATAGCATAAATACCAAAGGCGCAACAAAAACAAGACTTATCATTTTCTTCATGGCATATCTCCTATCTATTTGATAAAAAATCTTAATTTTCGTTTTAATCAGATTTTTTAATTAAGTATAAACCTAAAAGCGTAAATTTTCCAGTCTATTTAAAAAAATCCCGCTTGCAATCAATTAACTGATCGCAAACAGGATTGGGATAAATGTATTTAGCTTAAGCTCTGAGAAGATACTTCCACAGGGTGAACAGCTTCGTGCAGCAAGCCTTCTAATTCAGCACGGTAATCTGCAACCTGCTCATCAGTCCAACCGAGCATCTTGCCCATGTAAGCGATGGTTGATTCTTTGTGTGCGTGTACCCAGTGGATATCAAAATACAAAGCACCGGTACGGCGAATAAAGAAATCAATAGGCTTGTATGACGCTTCGTATTCCATTGAATAGCGCAGCATTGCGTAAACTAATTGATTCATCCCTGCACGTGAAGCTTCTTCTATTCCGGTTGTATAGAAGTGAAGTACTTTGTCTACGTTTGCTCCATAGCGATTGACAAGCATACGCATTGTTTCAGGTGTCAACCCCGTACTTCTCGCTTGATGGATTCGGTCAGCCATGAACGTTTCAAAGCCTTTCGATCCACCTACTTCGCCACCAGAGATTGGCAAACGCTTCGTTGAGCTTTTCGGGTAGTTGACGCCTTCTTCTTTTTTCAATTGCTCTGCTACCAAATTGATGATGTGTTCGCCCATTTTACGGTAGCCGGTCAATTTGCCGCCAGCAATCGAAATCAACCCGGAATCTGAGACAAAAATTTCATCTTTACGTGAAATTTCAGACGGGTCTTTGCCTTCTTCGTGAATCAATGGACGCAAGCCAGCCCAGCTGGATTCAATGTCTCTTTCAGTGATTGCCACTTCAGGGAACATAAAGTCGATTGCTTTCAAGACATAATTACGGTCTTCAAGCGTCATCGTTGGATGTGCAATGTCCTGCTTGTAAACCGTATCGGTCGTACCTACATAAACTTTGCCTTCACGCGGAATAGCAAATGCCATCCGGCCGTCCGGCATATCAAAGTAGATCGCTTGTTTTAACGGGAAACGAAGGCCATCAAAGACCAAGTGAATGCCTTTTGTCAGTTGAAGCGTTTTGCCGAATTTTGAATGGTCTTTGTCGCGCAAGGTATCAACCCACGGCCCTGCTGCATTGACGATTTTTTTCGCATACAGTTCGTGGATCGTTCCATCAATTTGGTCTTCCACTTTAATGCCGACCGTTTTGCCGTTGTCGTAAATAAAGCTTTTTACTTTCGCATAGTTCATCGCCAAAGCACCTTTTTCAACCGCTTTTTTCATCACTTCCATTGTCAGGCGTGCATCATCGGTTTTGTATTCCACGTAATAACCGCCGCCTCGAATGTCTTTTTTCTTCAGTAAAGGTTCGCGGCGCAAAGTTTCTTCTTTGCTCAACATTTTGCGGCGCTCGCCTTTTTTGACGCCAGCCAAAAAGTCATAGACGCGCAAGCCGACATTGGTGCTGAGCGGCCCAAACGTTCCGCCTTTATAAAACGGCAGCAACATCCATTCTGGCGTTGTCACATGTGGTCCATTTTCATAAACAATTTCGCGTTCTTTGCCGACTTCGGCGACCATTCTAATTTCAAACTGCTTCAAATAGCGCAAACCGCCGTGAACCAATTTGGTCGAACGGCTGCTCGTACCCGCCGCAAAATCCTGCATTTCCACAACCGCAACATCCATGCCGCGTGCAGCTCCATCAAGTGCGATGCCCGCACCGGTAATCCCGCCTCCAATAACGAGGACATCCAATTGTGTTTGTTTCATTTGTTCATAGCGTTCGTTTCTGTTTAAACTTGAAAATTTCATAAGTTTATCTGCTCCTTTTTGTGTAGTTGAACTATTTTTTCTGATCGTTCTTTGCTTGCCCTTAAAAGCAAGAGCTGAAACCAGCTGCCTGGAATGATGCCGTTATGTCCATATAAAAAGAGAGATCCAGGCACAGCTACAGAATTTCTTCTGCAAATGTGGCATGGTCTCTCATAGTCTCCGGCCGTGTGTTTCTTGTTATTAACTTGTAGGTTATTTCACTGGTTTAAATGAACGTGTTGCTGTTACCGCGTTTTTCCAGCCTTCATAAAGTGTTTCACTGTCTTCAGCCGGCATTTCGCGTGTAAAGGTTTTGTCAATTTTCCACTGCTGGGCGATTTCTTCTTTGTCTTTCCAGAATCCGACTGCCAGACCTGCTAAATATGCAGCGCCAAGTGCTGTCGTTTCCTGAATCATTGGACGTTCCACGGGAACATCCAAAATATCGCTTTGGAACTGCATCAGCAAATCATTGCCGACCGCTCCGCCATCAACGCGCAAAGTTTTCAATTCGATCCCTGCATCTTCTATCATAACATCTACAACGTCTTTTGTCTGGTATGCGAGCGCCTCAAGTGTCGCACGGATGAAATGTGCTTTCGTTGTGCCGCGTGTCAGGCCGAAAACGGCGCCGCGTGCATCGGTATCCCAGTAAGGTGTTCCAAGACCGACAAATGCCGGAACCATGTAGACGCCATCAGTTGATTCGACTTGCATTGCGTAGTCTTCGCTTTCCGGTGCATTTTCAATAATTTGAAGACCGTCACGCAGCCATTGGATTGCTGAACCGGCGACAAAAATGCTGCCTTCAAGTGCGTACTCCACTTTGCCGTCAACGCCCCAAGCCAGCGTTGTCAACAAACCATGCTCCGATACAACGCCTTCTTCTCCTGTATTCATCAACATAAAGCAGCCGGTGCCGTATGTATTTTTTGCCATGCCTTTTTCAAAACAAGCTTGGCCGAACAAAGCAGCCTGCTGATCACCAGCCATACCGGCAATCGGCACTTCGTGGCCGAAGAAATGATAGTTGACGGTGTGGGCATACACTTCCGATGACTGACGCACTTCAGGAAGCATGCTTTTAGGAACGGTCAAAATGTCCAAGAGTTCCTGATCCCATTCCAAGTCATAAATGTTATACATCAACGTACGGGACGCATTGCTGTAATCGGTGACATGGGCCGCGCCGCCTGATAATTTATAGACCAGCCACGAATCGATCGTACCGAACATTAAGTCGCCATTGTCCGCTTTTTCGCGTGCGCCTTCGACATTGTCCAATATCCATTTTACTTTTGTTCCAGAAAAATATGCATCAATCAGCAGGCCGGTTTTTTTGCGGAATACTTCGTTCAATCCTTGCTCTTTCAAGTCGTTGCAAATGCCGTCTGTTTGGCGCGACTGCCAGACGATGGCTTTATAGATAGGTTTGCCTGTGTTGCGGTCCCAGACGACCGTCGTCTCACGCTGGTTGGTGATGCCGATTCCCGCGATTTGCGTAGGATCAACGTCTGATTTGCGCAGCACTTCTGCGATACAGGCTAAAACTGAGGTCCAAATTTCATTGGCATCATGCTCGACCCAGCCCGGTTTCGGGAAAAACTGCTGAAACTCCTGTTGAGCTGTCTCGAAAATCTCACCTTTATGGTTCAATAATACGGCACGTGAACTGGTTGTGCCCTGGTCTATGGACAAAATATAATCTTTAGTCAAAACAATCTCCTCCAATGGGTTATGAAACAATTTTTTCTTCTAATTTATCAGCGGTTGTCCGCTCTTTTCTCAATTCTACACTTGCTGCACCAAATAAAACCAGGAATAGGGCAATGCTCATCATCCAAAATGGCAGACCGTAAGCTCCAGTGAACAGCGCTTTGTAAAACAATGCGCCGTACACCCCGCCGAATATCGGGCCGACAACCGGCACCCAGGCATAAGACCAATCCGATTTGCCTTTACCCGGAATTGGCAGCAATGCATGAGCAATACGGGGACCAAGATCACGCGCAGGATTGATCGCATACCCCGTCGTGCCGCCAAGCGACATTCCGATTGCCATTATCAATGCACCGACAATTAATGGATTCAACCCTTCTGTAAACTCGTTTGCGCCGATGAACAAGAGGCCCATAACCAATACGGCTGTACCAATAATTTCACTGACCAAATTCGAAAATGGACGGCGGATTGCAGGAATTGTTGCAAATACGGCCAATTTCGTTTCGGCGTCTTTGGTCTGTCTCCAATGCGGCAAGTAATTGAAAAAAACAATAGCCGCACCAATGATTGCACCCAAAATTTGTGCCGCAATATAAACGGGAACTTTCGCCCATGGGAAATCTCCAACCGCCGCAAACCCGAGTGTTACTGCTGGATTTAAATGCGCTCCGGAAAAATTGCCGACTGCATATATCCCCATCGTAACGGCGAGTCCCCAGGCAATCGTGACGACTATCCATCCACTGTTTTCAGCTTTCGAATCTTTTAACACGACACCGGCGACGACGCCAGCTCCAAAAATAATCAAAATCATCGTGCCAACCACTTCTGCTAAAAATTCCGTCATTGTAACACACCTTTATTTTTTGTCTTTGAACCGCTCTTTGAAAATAGAAAAAGACCCGCACTGAATCAAACTGCTTCTCCGTAAGAAGCGTTCTTTTCAGTGTGGGTCTCCATTTCTCCAGCACAGTTCTTAACTTGTAAATACAAAGTTACCAGTTAGTGAAAACGCTGTCAACAATTTATAATTCCCAAAGTTCCGGCTGAGAGGTGGAAATGGCTTTAGCTCCGCCATCATAGGCCAATTGAATATCTTCTTTCGTCCGGATCAATCCGCCCGCGATAACCGGAATGCCCGTCTTATCAAAAACCTCTTTAATGACCGATGGAATGATGCCAGGCAGAATCTCGATATAATCTGGAGTAACTTGATTGATGAGCTTTATATTGTGTTCAAGCGCTTGGCTGTCCAGCAAAAACAGCCGCTGAATCGTCAACAAGTTGTTTTTCTTTGCCAAAGCGATCACGTTGCTGCGCGTGGAAACGATGCCGTCCGGTTTGACTTCCCTCATCAAATATTCAAATCCATAAGAATCTGTCTTTAGTCCTTGAATCAAATCCACGTGGAGAATCACTTTTTTGTTGGCTTTTTTCGCGGCCTGCACCAATTGCTTAAGCTGCGCCAGCCGAATTTCCAAAAAGATAATGTACTCGTGATCGCTCTCGAGCAAGCGTTCAAACTCTTTCATATTACGCAAAACTGGCAAAACGCCATTTAACTCATGCACAGGGGTTCCTCCTCAATTGTCTCCATGCTTTTATCAAGCATTATCCGCCCAAACCGCTTCCCATTCAAAAATCTCATATTGCCTCGCACCTTCTGCAACATACGGATCCATCTTCACCAATGCTTCGCAGGCTGCATACGAATCAACCCGGTAAATGACCAGTCCGCCAGAGCCGTCTGCAAACTTGCCATTGGCTGCCACTTGGCCGTTAATGCGTTTGTCTTCTAGAAATGCCAGATGCTGCGGCCGAAACTCCCGGCTCTTGTCAACATCTTTCATGGGCAACATGACTGCAAAGTATTTCATGAATACGCCCCCTTTTTCTTTATTATAAGGAGCAGGCTGCAAAAAGTCTTTGATTGCCATGAATTCTTTGCTAATCGCCACGTTTTTTTCAGTTAGTTGGATATTTTTTCGAAGTTGAATAAATACTTTTTAAATCTTACGAAATACGTTCCAAATCCGTTAATATACTTGCCAAACTGGGTAAACTGGAACTAACTTACATCACCCCTAAGGAGATGATTGGCTGTGCGGATGACAAAAAAAGGACCTGTCTATCAATTAACGTTTATGCCTCGATTCTTTCCCGTAAACTGCTATGTAGTTGATGAAGAAAACGAACTGACACTGGTGGATGCTGCTTTAGGATTAAATGCTAAACAGATTTTATTATCAATCAAGGTCATGAAAAAGCCGCTGACCCAAATTGTTATTACCCATGCGCATAGCGATCATATCGGCGCGCTTGATGCCATTAAGCGGGAATGGCCAGACGCTATTGTCAGCATATCGGCACGTGATGCACGTTTGCTTGCCGGAGATACGAGCCTGCTTCCCGGGGAACCTGATTCGCCAATCAAAGGCGGTGTCCCTAAAAACGTTAAGACGCAGCCGGACCGTTTGCTCGAAGAAGGCGACAGGGTCGGCTCTCTGAAAGTGATCAATACGCCAGGCCATACACCGGGCTCTATTTCCTTAGTGGATACGCGCAACCACTTTTTGCTTGCTGGAGATGCTTTTCAGACACGCGGCGGCATTGCCGTCTCCGGGACACTTAAAGCATCATTTCCCTTTCCTGCCTTTGCGACATGGAACAAACGAGTAGCGCTCGAGAGCGGGAAAAAAATACGCCAGCTCGATCCGCAATTATTGGCAGTTGGACATGGTAAGATGATCACCAAACCGCTGGATGCTATCGACTTGGCTATTTCAGAAAGCGAGAAAAATCTTCAATAAAGAGGCTGTCTGCTTCTAGCACGCAATAAAACCCGTTTGCCAGAAAACTTTCTGGCAAACGGGTTTGTTATTTCACCTCTTTGCGTCCCACCCGCATTAACATCACTGGTCTCGGCTCATCCAGTACTTCATCCACTTGCCGCGCCTTTTGGAAGCCTGTTTTCTCATAGGCACGGATCGCGACAGTATTCCGGATATCTGGATCGGTGACGCAGAATAGGATTTGCGAATCCGCAAAGATGATTTCTTTCAAAAATTTGTGAAGAACCTTGGAACCCAGTCCTTTGTTTCGATAGCCCTTGGCACCAATCAGCACATCTAGTCCAGCGGCTTTATGCAGTTCCTCGTACTTTTCACAGCCGGGATAATCGCTCCATCGATAGGTTTGAATGTATCCTATCGGCGTTTCTTCGTAATAAATGATATAGGGCCTTGTCGGATCTTTGCCCTTGATGCTGTCCGTAAATTCCTGAACAAACTGGCCATACGTAGAACCTTGCACATAGCCCCAAAACCTTGTGGCTGGCGGCTCTCTTGTAATCCATTCATAGAGCTGCGGCAAATGTTCACGCCGCAATCGCCGAAAGCTGACTTTCCCTATATCCAACTCCATCCAAACACTCCTTTCTTGTCTTTTGGTGAATAAGAAAACCGCTATTGGTTATTCAATTGAATAAACAAAAGCGGCAGTGGCAGTAGGTTACGTATTTTCTGATTGATCAATAGGTGTTTTTAAGATACTTTCCAAATGGTCGATGGGCAAGGAAAAAATGGTTTCTACCGGTGCGTAATTTCCAGCTAATCGTCCAATCGGCGCCAGCTTTTCCAAATTGATGCGTCCATTTTGATAGAGTTCATCTTTCACATGAAATTTCACAAGCTTGCCAATTACCAGGTGATCGTCCCCCAACTGAATAATGTCGTGCAGTCTACACTCCATATTGATGGGTGCTTCCAAAACGCGTGGCACAGAAACTTCAATCGATTCTGCAGCTGTCAATCCAGTATATTCGAATTCATCGACTTCTCTCGCAATATGTTCGCCACTTTTTGCCATTTCATTGGCTAGTGGCGCAGTCACAATATTAATGACAAACTCTTTGTTTTCACGTATATTTTGCAAGGTATCTTTGACTGTGCCGGCACGAGCCTCAACCCCTTCGCCAACAGAAAAAGCCAGCATGGGCGGATTGCGCGACACCACTGTAAAAAAACTATAAGGCGCTAAATTGGCAACGCCGTCCAACGACATGGTGGACACCCAGGCAATAGGTCGAGGCACCACACTTCCAATTAGCAGTTTGTAATTCTGCTGTGCAGTCATGTTTAATGGATCAATAATCATTTTCTTCAACCACCCCTTCCACTCTCTTGCTTTTCTTTTCCCTTTTCACATCATTTTAAATCCGTTTTTTTAGCAATTAATGAGTAAAAATACATGTGAATGACTTGAATATGCACGTCAACATAAACATTCAAATACACTACTCAAGTAGCTGTTTTTTCGAACTTAGCAGGACTATAATCATAGTAAGACCAGAGGAGGGACTACCTATGGAAATGGAGCAGAAAGTAAAACAGTGGCATCGAGCAGGCTTGTTAGATCAAGCAACGGCTGAACAAATCTTAGCTTTTGAAAAGCAGCAACCTGCACCTAAAAAGCTTCCGCTGCTGTTAATGATTGGTTTGATTTTCTTTGCTTTGGCGATTTTCAGTTTTATTGCGGCCAATTGGCAAGCCATACCAGACTTAGCCAAGGTTTTGTTGATGCTGGTTTTGATGTGGTTGTTTTATAGCATTGCTCATTTTTCAGAGAAAAAAGCTTTTAGCTCACCACTCCTCTTTCGAGTGATTGGCTTGGCGATGTTTGGTGCCACTGTGTTGGTGACTGTACAAACATTCCATTTCCCATTGGCTAATTCCGTTTTGCCGTGGGCAATGTACTTAGCAACACTTGCCCATTTCTTTTATTGGAGAAAGCTCATTTATTCCGTCATTGGGTTTATCTTTGGTGCTGCGGTATTGATATCGTTCATCCCTAACATTGGATGGCTGGAATGGGGGATCTTCATTGCCATTACTGCAGCGTGGTTCTACTTTAGCAATAGCTTTGCACCTGTGGCTTTCAGTTGGATTTTGTTGTTTGCTTCCGGATTTATGCTCTGGGGATTAGTGGATTATGACAGTTCACTGTGGCCGGTCTGGACGCTGTTCGCGCTTGTACTGCTCCTGTTTATCGCATCTGAAAACAAGCAACAGATGATTCGCCCACTTTATTTGCTTGCATCCGGTATGCTGGTCGTCGTCTATTTGGCAGTACGCGGCCAAAGCTTTGTTAGTGTGATTGATGCTAACCATGCGACAGAAGCTATTGCCTTAGCCGTCGTTGGGATTGGCGTGCTCATCCTTTGCTTTTTCAAATTTCGTTCCCTTATGTGGATTGCGGTTCCCGGATCCATTGGATTGCTGCTCTTTGACGAAACAGCAATCGGCCTGGCGACGGTTGCTGAACTGTCTGCACTTGCATACTTAATTATTGCCCAGCGGCGAAATGAACCTTTAGGGTTAGGCTTTGTTTATTTCATCGTTGTGCAATTTGTGATTTACATTATATATGCGTGGGACCGACTCGACATGTCGCTTTTCTTCCTGATCGGTGCATTGCTGTTGTTCCTGTTGTCAGCTGTAGCCTGGTGGATTAACCGCAGGAAAGAGGGTGACAAACCATGAAATCCTGGCTCTTCCCAATCATCCAAACAGCAGTTGTCATCATCCTGCTTGCAAGTTATTACGCGGCTTCCTGGTTTGGTGAGCAGTATGTTTTAAGAGCTGAACCTTTTGATCCGTTCGACCCGTTCTACGGGGAATACGTCATGTTGCAATACCCGGATTTACAGACATCGTCTATTACCGATGACAGCTCAGTTTACTTTACGTTGAAAGAAGGGAATGATGGCTATGCCGTCATTGATCGAATCGATAGCGAACCCTTTTTCGGAGCTATTGAAGGATCCGTCCTCGGGGGCAACGTCACTGCCCCACAACTGGAACAATTCTACGTTGAGCAAGGACTTGGCTTGCAACTTGAGACGGCACGCGACTTGCAAGTAATCATTGACGTCTCTGACTGGGGAACCATTCGACCGGTCGACCTGCAAGAACGTTTGGAATGAAACCATAAAAAAAGTTCAATCAGCGCACTGATTGAACTTTTTTAGTTTTCCAGCAGCTTTATCTTTCTGCGCCATAATACTGTGCATAGGCACTATTCTTTTGTGCTTTGATGTTATTGATCACTACTCCCAGCAGCCGCGTTTTAGATGAGGCAGTAATGGCTTCTTTTGCTTTAAGAGCATGCTCTCGTTCTGTTTTCCCTGAGTTCACTACTAGAATAGCGCCTTCACATCTATTTGCTAAAACCACACTATCTGTTACAGACAAGACAGGCGGTGTATCAAAAATTAGCAGGTCGTAGGTGTCGAGTGCTTGATCAAATAGTAAATCCATGCTGTGAGAGCTCAACAATTCTGCTGGATTGGGCGGAATTGGCCCACTCGGCAAAAGATCAAGATTTTCAATTTCTCCCGATTGAATTGCTACTTTCAACGCAATCTGACGGGCCAATACATTTGACAGCCCCCGCGAATTGTTAATTTTGAACGTATCGTGCATCGTTGGCTTTCTCATGTCCGCATCAATCAATAAGACACGTTTGCCTTCTTGGGCGAACACGATTGCCAGATTCGATGAGGTGGTCGATTTCCCCTCCGAGTGAGAAGCAGAAGTAATAACCAGAGATCGAATCTCCCCATCAAGAGAAGAAAAATGAATATTTGTTCGCAAGGTTCTGAACTGCTCAGATACCCTCGACTTTGGATTGGTAAAGGCAATCAGTTTCCTGTTTTTCGCTTCAGGCTTGTTCTTTTTCTTCACCATTTATTATGCCTCCCTGCGTTTAAAGGCAATCGGCTCATTGGCCGGAATGTCTTCTTCTTCACTCATTGCTGAGATCGCTCCAAGCACAGGAATTCCTAACACATCCTGTATGTCCTTTTCTCCTCTGAGGGTCGTATCCAGATAGCGTAAAATCAGAGCGATAACTGCACCAATCAGAAGACCGGCAACTGCTCCAAGCAAAATATTGAGTGGAGGATTTGGTGATACAGGTGTCTGATTCTCCATGGCTACTGCTGGTGACAGGATCGAAACATTATTTGCATTCATTAATTCCACAATCTCTACTTCAAAAATTTCAGCTGTGTTGTTTGCAATTTCCACAGCCGTTGCAAGGTCTTCATCCACCACCACAATAGTAAGCAGTTGCGAACTTTCTGCAATTTCCACAGTTACTTTATCATCGAGTTCTTCATAAGACATGTCCAATCCCAATTGGCTGATTACCTGCTCAAGTATGACCGGACTTTTAATAATTTCCCCGTATGTACCGACTAACTGCAAATCTGTTTCGATACTTTGGCTGTCCAGCCCTGCTTCAGTCTGTTGTTGGCTGACCAGAAGCTGAGTGGAGGTTTGATACATAGGTGTAAGCATATAATACGATACCAATGCCGCAACAATCACGAATGCGATGGTTATGGCTAGAATGAGCCGTATTCGATTTTTTAAAATCAAATAAATTTCACGCAAGCTGATGGTTTCGATCATTTCGCCATCCCTCCTTTCGACCAGAAATGTATAAACACTCAAAAGCAATAACATCGGATATTGGATCTTATACCAGTTATTTCTCTTTCAATCAACCATGGGACATCAACTTAATTGATGTCCCATGGTTGAACGAATGATTGCCTTTGACAATAAAACGTAGCCTTCCAATAAACCTTCCGATTTTCCATCAATAGGCATCCTTAGAACCGAACAGCACCAATATGGTTTTCAAAATTAATTTAATGTCCATCATTGTGTTTCGATTGCGGATGTACTCCAAATCCATTTCGACCCATTCTTGAAAACTGATATTGCTTCTTCCGTTAACCTGCCAAAAGCAGGTCAAACCCGGAGTTACACTAATGCGCTGTTTTTCATAGTTTGTATACTGTGCTACCTCATCAGGTAAAGCAGGTCTTGGCCCTACAATGCTCATATCTCCGCTTAGCACATTAACCAGCTGCGGCAGTTCATCTATGCTGGTTTTTCTAATAAACTTGCCAATTTTCGTAATTCTTGGATCGCTTTTAATCTTGAATACCGGACCAGAGGCTTCGTTTTGTTTTAGCAGTGAGGCTTTCAGATCCTCCGCGTTGCACACCATGGAACGGAACTTATACATATCAAAAGACTTCCCATGCTTGCCAACCCTTTTCTGCTTAAAGAATACTGGACCATGAGGATCCTCCATTTTTATTAGCAAACTGATAATCAGAAATAAGGGAATCAATATGACCAGACCCATTAGCGAACCGGCAATATCCAAAAAGCGTTTTGTATACAAATATCCATTGCTCGTATTTGTCTTAACGCTTTCAAATACCATTTCGCGGTATCTTGTATTTACATCCATTTTTTCTTTTTCAGGAGCGGACACTGACATTTGAATCACCACTTTCATCATAAATTCCTTTGTCAATCAGATGGGCGCTGCTTCGATCAGTTTGGTTGAAACCGGTCTTCCGATTGAATGGTAATCAATTCCACTTTTCTCTTTGGCCTTTAATGCAAACCAGTTTCTCCTATCGGAAACGGTGCTTTTCCTACAGACAAAAACATTATTTTCTACCTCTTCAGCAATGCTTTTTGCGAGTTTTTCTACAAAACCCAAATCAGCTGAACCGGCTTTGTTTTATGGAATTTCTACCGCAGCATAAACAATACTTGTCTGTCGAAGTCCCTCCCAGTGATTTGTCGTAAAGCTTTTGCGCCTTGCCGTAATGTTTTTTCACCAAGCCACTAAGGTCAGTTTCGTATATAGGAAAAATGCCTTTTCTCATTTTTACAACTTTTTCTTCATCTACGTCGATGCAGCAGCTTTCTCAGCCATGATTTCTTTAATGATACTTTCTACGTCTTTGCCAAACTCAGGGCTATCCAAGGCAAATTCAATGGTTGTGCGTATAAAACCAAGCTTCTCGCCTACATCGTAACGCTTACCTTCGAAATCATAAGCATAGACATTTTGCACCTTGTTCAGCTTTTGAATGGCGTCCGTCAATTGGATCTCTCCTCCTGCCCCGGCACTCTGTGTACCTAGAAAATCAAAAATTTCAGGATCTAGAATATAACGCCCCATAATTGCCAGATTGGAAGGAGCTGTACCCGCCTTCGGTTTTTCCACATAGTTGCTGACCTGATAGCAACGCCCATCCACCCCACTTGGATCAATGATGCCGTACCGATGTGTTTCATGGTCCGGCACTTGCTGAACTCCAATAATAGATGACTGCATTTTGTCATATTGATCAATCAATTGTTTTAAACAAGGTTTCTCTGCTTTTACTAGGTCATCTCCCAGCAGGACCGCAAATGGTTCATTTCCGATAAACTTGCGAGCGCTCCAAACGGCGTGCCCCAAGCCCTTGGGTTCTTTTTGGCGTATATAGTGAATTTCTACATTGGAGGTGTGCTGAACTTTTTCAAGAAGTTCAAACTTCCCCTTTTTGAACAAATTATCTTCCAGTTCAAAGTTTTTATCAAAATGGTCTTCAATCGCGCGCTTGCCTTTTCCTGTAACTATAATAATGTCTTCGATGCCTGAAGCAATGGCTTCTTCAACAATGTATTGAATGGTTGGTTTGTCTACTATTGGCAACATTTCTTTGGGCATCGCCTTGGTTACCGGAAGAAATCGGGTACCTAGACCTGCTGCAGGAATAATTGCCTTTCTTACCTTTTTCACCATATAATCCACCCGCCTTTGAATTAGTCGAGAATATCGATTGTTGTATTCACTAACGGGAAGGAAACTTTTTAACAAAGAAAGCTTCTTTATAGCATTTAGATACCTAAATACTGTCCCATTGTAACATCGATAGTCCCTTAAAAATAGTTTTATTATTAAGAATTATTAATTTTAATAATAAAAATGGTTCTATATACTCACTAATTTTATACTTTTCTCCTTAACATATATTCCAATATTCAGATAATTTAAAACGTATTTATGTGTGGGATACAATCATTTCCAAATCTCCATCCATAAAATAATTACCGATAGTGGCAGGTACAATGAAGTTGTCACCCTTTTTCACCGTCGATACACTTTCCTCCGTTACTAGGTGACCTGATCCATTAATGACACTGACCAATAGGAATCCCGTTGATAATGGAACTTCCACCTTCCCACCAAGCTGCCAATGATATACCGTGAAGTACTCGCCTTCAATCAACCGCGTCGATTGAAGATTGTTTAACTGTTCCTTCAAGTTGTCCTGAACAAATTGCTGATGCGGACATGTCATCACTGTCATGGCTTCTTCTAAATGCAGTTCACGCTTTTTGCCTTCTGGATCCACACGATCATAATCATAGAGCCTGAATGTAATATCAGAGCTTTGCTGCGTCTCCAGAATAACGATCCCTTTGCCGATCGAATGCAAGGTTCCACTTGGTACATACACAAAATCACCTTTTCTTACCTTGATGCTCTGAAACAGTTTTTGCCATTCCCCTTCGCTCACCAATTGCTGAAACTCCTCACGCGATTGCGCTTGATGCCCAATTATAATTTCAGCATCTTCGTCACAATCCAAGATATACCAGCACTCTGTTTTTCCGAATGGTTGATGGGCCAGTTCTCGTGCATAGCGATCGTCCGGATGGACTTGAACAGACAATTGATCGTTGGCATCGAGAATCTTCACCAGCAATGGAAAATCGGTCTCAGTGGTTTCAAAACCAAATAATTGAGGATGATTCTTCCATACCTCCAGCAAATTCTTTCCTTGCAGTTCACCATTCATAACAATTGATGGTCCATTTTCATGAGCAGAAATGACCCACGCTTCCCCTGTTGTTTGGGAAGGAATATCGTAGTTAAATAGTTTCTGAAGTTTTTCTCCACCCCATATTCGTTCTTGAAAAACTGGCTTCAAAAAAACGGGTTCTTTGTACATGAAGTTCCCTCCCATGATGGAAATGACAAGCACGTTAATAATTAAGAGGATTTTTACTCATCCGCTGCTATCCATGGCGAGCAGTTAGCTTAACTTTACAAATCGCTTCAATTTCTTCCCACTCATTGGAAGTTCGGAAAATATCTTCTTCAATCAGTTCGCTGCCGGTTTGAACTTCAATAATTTCTATATCGGTTGTCGCTTTCAATGTATGCTTGGCACCAAGAGGGATATGAATAATATCACCTGTTCTGACGTGACTCAATTGGTCATTGAAGACAAAAATCCCCTCACCTTTAACGATAGTCCATACCTCACTGCGCTTGTAATGCATTTGATAGCTGAGGTTTTTTCCTGCATTGATACCCAAGCGCTTAATCAAAACTTCATTGCCTTCAGCATACCTCGTATACTCCAGCACGCGATACCAACCCCAGCGGCGCTCTTCATACATCGGACGATTATCGAAGCCCTCCACATATTCCTTCACCTTTGTGCTAGCATCTTTATCGGTCACCAAAATCCCATCCGGGCTAGCTGCTACCACTACATTATCCAAGCCGAGCAAGGTTATCGGAATATCGAGTTCATTAACGATATGGGAGTTTTCCACCCCTTTTCCGATGATTCCTTTACCCGTCACCTGAACCGCCATTTCTTCTGTCAACGTATTCCAGGTACCCAAATCTTTCCAATATCCATCGTAGGGCAAAGAAACAATATGAGACGCCCGCTCCACCACTTCATAATCAAAACTGTTTTTAGGAAGGCGGTGATAGTTTCTTAGCAGCTGGGAATACTCGGTCGGCATGCCTCTTTCTTTCAGTAGATCGATGATATAACTGAGCCTAAAAGCAAATACGCCGCAGTTCCATAATGCATTCTGTTCTATCAATTCTTCTGCCTGCTGTTCAGTCGGCTTTTCTTTAAAGTAATCTACTGTCAAATAAGAATTCTCTGATTGGTTATCCGGAATAATATAGCCATATTTGGCGGAAGGATAAGTCGGCTTCACTCCCATCAGTGCCAATTCTGCACCTGACTCGAGCAATACTTTTTCCAAATCCTGGACACGACCAAAAAATTGATTTTCAACGTACGGATCTACCGGCAGCATTCCCACCACCTCATTCAAATCGCATTTCTGGACTGAATAAAGATAAACAGCTGCCAGTGCAATTGCCGGGAACGTATCTCTTCTTTCCGGTTCAGTGACTATATGGACACCTTGCCCTAATTGCGCTTTAATCATATCCACTTGCGAACTGCTGGTCGCAATAATGGAATTTCCAGCCATCCCCGTGTCCTCGATCTGTTTCCACACTCGCTGAACCATGGAAACTTTATTGCCATCCTCATCACTCAGCACTTTAAGGAATTGCTTTGAACGTGCATCGTTCGAAAGTGGCCATAGGCGCTTTCCTGATCCCCCAGACAACAATACCAATCTCATAATTATGCCTCCTTCTTCATTTGCGATTTTGTCAGACTGCAGTTCTTTAGACTTATTAAATAAAATAAACCAAAGAACATTCATAATTTTATAGGCAATATATATCTACACCTATAAATAAGTAATTCAATTTACACGTAAATTGAAAAAGGTATAACCGTATTATATATACAAATACCTAATAATTCAATATAATTTTCTAAAAAATAAGAAATATCAGATATATTTACCTACTCATCACCCTTAACCCACTGACACCAAAGACTTTCTAGTTATTTTATTTTTCATTTTTTTTAGAAAATATAGTCATTTTATTTTAATCAATTTAAAGACGCCCTTAATAAAATCGCGTAATTGGAATCGATCACACAAAAAAAGCCACTATCGTGAAATCAAATTGATTTCACGATAGTGGCTCGATTTAGTACGCTTACTTTTTGTTGACTGCTTCTTTGTAATGTTCTGTATGGTAAGCAGTCTCCAACTGAGAAGTTCCAGCAACCGCATGAAGCACATCCCGGTATTTGTTGATGGACGTATCCCGGGTAAGATGTTCTTCAAGGTAAGCACGGCCTTTAAGCCCCATTTCTCTCAATTCTTCAGGGTCCAAACTCCGGAGATAATTGATCGCATGAACAACTCCTTGATAATTCTGAGGTTCAATGACAACACCGGCTCCACTTTCGAAAATTAACCGCTGTACTTCACTTCCTTCTTCTAATACACCTAATACAGGTTTACCTGCTGCCATTACGCCGTAAATCTTGCTTGGTACAGAAACCCCTTTAATGCCTTTTTGGTTAACGACCAAATGGACATCTGCCGCATTCAACGAATACTTCAGAAATTCTTTTGGCTGATAGGGTAAGAACTTGACGTTTTCAAGATTGTTTTGGACGGCATACTCCTGAATTCGCTGCTTGACGGCACCTTCTCCAATAAACAGAAAAACGAGATCCGGCTGGTCTGTAAATTGCTCGGACACTTGAACTAAATTTTCAAGATCATAGTAGAGACCAAGGTTTCCTGAATACATAACAATAAATTTATTTTCTAGCCCATGCGTCTTCAAAAACTCACGAATGGCAGGCTCATCTTTTTTAAGCGGAACAATGGCATGCTCGTCCGTCCAGTTGCTGATAACGGTATGACCTGGCACTTTTTTGTCCACAAAACGTCCCCTCAAAGTTTCAGCCATATCTTCTCCTACCAAAAGCACTTGATCGGCGTAACTGCAATTCAGCTTATCGATAGCTTTCGCGATTCCGAAAACAGTTTGATTGTTCGTATACGCCACAGCTTGCGCCTGCTCAGGGTTAAAGTCATGGACGCTATAAATATGCCGCGAACGTTTCAACAGTTTGCCGATGGTTCCGATCAACCCCCCCAATACCGGAGGTTGAGAAATCGTGAAAATGACGTCCGTCCCCTTTTCTTTTAACAAAGCCATATTTGCCAGCAAAAAGTAGGAGGAGATGTATTTGATTCGACTGACTTTAGAGTTTTTATCCACCCCAGGCAATTTGATCCGAACCACTTTAATGCCTTCTAAGTAATCTTCCTCAAAAAGCTTTTTGCCTTCATTATGTTCACCGGCATACCCTGGCTGTGCCGCAATAACCGTAATATCAAAATCACCCTGAAGGCGTAAGGTCAACTCCGTCATCAACTGACTGGTAGCTGCGAGATCCGGATAAAAGTAATTGATGACAAAAACAATCTTTTTTTTATGTAGCATATGGACCTTCCTTTCTCGGAGAGCGACTGAAAAAAATGAACAGCTTCCATTTAAAGTTCATCAAAGATGGATATCAGGGCATCGGTATATTTATCTTCGGTATAATGCGCCTCAAAATTTTCCCGACTCATCCTTCCAAGGCGCATACGTTCTGCGTCATCGGCCACCAAATCCTTAATCGCGGTTTTAACACCTTCAACTGTCGGTTCGATAATGACACCACAATCCTTGATTAATTCCGCAATGATGCCTCTATCCGATGAAATAATCGGCAGTCCTGCCGCCATCCCTTCAATTATGGACATCGGCTGACCTTCGACCTTGTATTTCGTTGGAAGAGCCATAATATCCGACTCAAGGAAAAAACGTTTTTTCTCTTCACCCTGTTTCAAGCCGTGATAGAGTATGCGCTGGTCCATTTCATTCGCAGCGATATATTGTTGAACTTCCAAGAACTCGTTTTCGTTTTGAATGCCGCCAACTAAATCCAATCGCAAATTATGTCCTTCTTTGACCAATGCAGTAGTTGCTTTGATCAGCTCGACATAACCTTTTTCAAACATCAAGTTGCTTAAATACAGAAGAGAAACCGGCCCCGTTTTTTTCCCTATCCCCACTTCGCTTTTAAGAATGAAATCCGCTGGGATGCCATTGGATACCACTTCTATCCGTTTGACATGTCCACGGTAATTAGGAGCCAACTTCCCACCCAGCACAATGCCCACATCAATTTTTTTCAATGCGTTAATAATGAACTTCTGCGTAGTGCCAGAAGTGCCATCGATAGTGCCACCAAGATTATTGCCATGAAGATGCGTAACGATTTTGCCGCGGCCAAGCAGCTTGCACGCCTGAATCATCAGACAATCCCGCAGCAAACCCATTTTTGTTTGAGATATGGAAATGTACAAAACTGGATTCTTCATGACAAGCGACAAAAAGCCGCAATATAAAATTGCAAAAGAATCGGTCCACACTTTATCAAAAGAAAGAGCCCCTGGATGTTCGAAATCCTTTCGGCTCAAATTAATTTTTTTCACCTTATATTTCTGGTGAAGTTTTTCAGATTTATACAAGGATTGCAAAGCAATACTCTCTCCCAATACCGGAGGAGGCAGTGGTCCAACAAAAATCAAATTTCCTTTTTTTGCTCCAGTCACGTTAGATCACCTCTCATTTATTGATATGCACTTGCCGAGAATGGTTAGAAGCTTTAATGCGGTTCAGTCGACTTTAGCGCCGGCTTGTCTACCAGTTCTCTCTCGAATGAGGCAATGACTAGGTAGATGAGAACGAAGATTGGCAAAATGATAATCAGGGGTTTAATGTAGTAAATATAGCCATACCAGAACACACGCGCGATGGTTAGGACAATCCAGTAATAACCCAATGCCATACCAAAATTACCAAACAATTTCTTCATGATAGCAGCCGGTACAAAAATAATGGAAAATGTCACAAAAGGAGCCATTATCAGTCCGATAATCTCGTAGTTTAAATAATATTCTCCATAGACAAACAACCCGTAATTTGTGTGGATAAGCGAAGCGACAAGATGGGCTGCTTGTGGACTTTGTGCTTCAATTCCAAAAAATGAAGGAATCAATTGCGGGATATAGTCGATCAGCGTGTAATAGTTGCCGTAAGTATGAGTTACCTCAATGGCAGCAGCTGTGGAATACACAAGATCCTGGACAGTCGGGTAGTTGATGAGAATAAATACAGAATCCAAAATAGCTTCTACATCAAAAATCAAGCCTGAATGCCGCACCAATCCTAAGTAAGAAAACACCAATAGTCCTCCCGCAATCAACGCAGCTTTTTTAAACGAGAATTTTGATTTAATAACTCCCGCTCTTTTGGTAGCTGTCAACAGCAGATACAAAATTAGCAACAAGCCTAAAATATCAACTCGTGCGTAATGGGACAACAGCCAAAAAGGAACAAAGAAGATCGCAAATTTCCGTATCGCACTGCCTTTTACCCCCATCAAAACAAAGAAATAGGTGATCACAACTACGGAGTTCCAAGCATTGCCCGGGAGTAAGCTCGGCGAAAAATCGTGGTATGCCCGACCTGGCAAATCCGGTAAATAAATAATCGAAGAGGCGATAGCCAAAACACTGAAAACCCACGTAGCCAACAAACTTTGGACCGTCCCTGAGTAAAAAGCCAAGATTTTTGTATCATAGCTGCGATAAGTTTTATTGGTCATCCAAAGCAAAATCGACCAGATATAGTAGAAAAACAATGCACCAAACGCCAAGGTATAAAAGTGCTTTTCAATGAGGTGCGTGCGGTCATTAAATAATGACTGAACCTCCCCAATCGGCCCAAAACCAAGTATGCTGACGATTGGCAGAAACAGTAAGACCAGTGAAAATGCCGCAATACCAACTTTGAAGACGTAAATATCCATAAAAAACTTTAAGGAAAACATAATCAAAATGAAGAGATTCCATGGATCATCGGCATCGAAAACCTGGCCGGCATGAAGCAGGTAATAGATCAGCGAAATCCCAGTTAGTAGATTGACGATGATATACAGGACTCTTTCAAATCGATCATCGGCCTCAATGTGTTTTTCCATCGTCTCATTCCTTTATTTGTAATCCTCTTGCCTTTATAATCAGAGCCTGACCTATTTCGCAGCTACAATTTCTGCCTTGCCGTCTATCAAAAAACATCAAAACGGCTTTTTGAGTTGGATGCCTTTGATACTCAAGGCTTTTCACCGATTTCTCAGCCATTCTGAACAATCAATATTCTGTGACAGCACTCTTTTCTTCTTTTAATAAATTGCAATCATGTGTAACCATAATTTTCACAAGCTCTTCAAACGATGTGGAAGTTGGATTCCATCCAAGCAACTTTTTCGCTTTCGAAGGATCACCCAGCAACTGCTCAACTTCTGCCAAGCGGAAATACTCTGGATTTACCTCTACTATTACTTCCCCCGTTTTCGCATTGAGGCCCTTCTCGTTTATTCCTTCTCCTTGCCATTTCACTTCAATCCCTGCATGTTTGAAAGCCAGCGTCGCAAATTCACGAACTGTGTGCATTTCTCCTGTCGCAATGACAAAGTCTTCTGGTGTATCATGCTGCAAAATTAACCACATGCACTCCACATAGTCCTTGGCATAACCCCAATCTCTTTTGGCATCAAGGTTGCCTAGTAAAATCGTCTTTTGTTTACCATTAGCAATGCGGGCAACCGCCATGGTAATTTTTCGCGTGACAAAAGTTTCACCGCGGCGCTCTGATTCGTGGTTGAACAAAATACCGTTCACCGCAAACATATCGTAGGACTCTCTGTAGTTTTTTGTGATCCAGTAACCATATAACTTTGCCACACCATAAGGAGAACGGGGATAAAATGGCGTCGTTTCCCTTTGCGGAACCTCCTGCACTTTGCCGTAAAGTTCGGATGTAGAAGCTTGGTAGATACGCGTTTTTTTCTCTAAACCTAAAATACGGACAGCCTCCAAAATGCGCAAGGTGCCAATTCCATCAACGTCCGCCGTGTATTCCGGGGTCTCAAATGAAACTTTGACATGAGACATCGCTGCTAAATTATAGATTTCATCCGGCTTAATTTCGCTGATTAGCCGGATGATGTTGGATGTGTCAGTCATATCACCATAGTGGATATAAAAGTTGTCACTCGATTTTAGTTCCTCGATATACAAATGCTCGATACGGCTCGTATTAAAGCTTGAACTTCTTCGGATAATACCGTGAACTTCATACCCCTTATCCAATAAGAAATCTGATAGGAACGAACCATCCTGCCCATTAACCCCAGTAATCAATGCCTTTTTCATATTTTTCCCCCTCAATTGGTCAACATTGTATTTTTCTCTACATGTTCTAAAAACCATTTGTAAGCATACTCCAGACCTTCATCTAATGGCGTTTGAGCTTCCCAACCAAGGTTGGTGAGTCTACTGACATCTACCAATTTTCGTGGCGCACCATCTGGCTTTGATGTATTAAAGACAATTTCCCCCTCGTATCCGACCGTTTTCCTAACTTTTTCTGCCAGTTCTTTTATCGAAATATCTTTCCCCATTCCAATATTGATCAAATCGTTGCCGCTATAAACATTCATTAAATAAATCGCAGCATCTGCCAAATCATCGGAATACAGAAATTCACGCTTGGGCGTCCCGGTCCCCCAAACCTCTACTGATGGGGTTTGATTTAATTTAGCTTCATGAAATTTTCGGATCAAAGCCGGCAGAACATGCGAACTGTTTAAATCAAAGTTGTCATTTTGGCCATATAAATTTGTCGGCATAATACAAATGAAATCTGTTCCATATTGGCGATTATAAGACTGGCACATTTTGATTCCAGCAATCTTGGCAATAGCATAAGGTTCATTAGTCGGTTCGAGTTCGCCCGTCAGGAGTGAATCTTCTCTCATCGGCTGCGCGGCCAACTTTGGGTAAATGCACGTACTTCCAAGGAATAGCAGTTTTTTAACGTTATTTTGGTAAGCAGCATCAATCACATTTGTTTGGATCATCAAATTATCACGAATGAAATCTGCTGGATATTCATTATTCGCTACAATGCCCCCTACTTTCGCAGCAGCAAGAAATACGTATTCTGGCCGTTCCTCTCTAAAAAATAAATCAACTTGATCACGCTTTGTTAGGTCAAGTTGCTGACTGGTGCGAAATACAAGATTGGAATAGCCTTTAGCTGTTAAATCTCTTAAAATCGCAGAACCTACAAGCCCTCTATGTCCAGCTATATAAATTTTCGCGTCCAAGTTCATAAATACCCCCACCTTTTCTTCAGCTTCTGCCACATAAATTTCTATATGGATGCTGGTGATTTTTTAAGTTTATTTATGGATACGATACATATAAAACCATATTCCGCCCTTATATCCGAGACTATTTACTCATCGATTGATTTTTTTCTCCATTCTACCATAAAATAGTCTAAATATTACAGATTATTTAGATTTTTTAACAAACTATAAAATTAATCTTTTTTTACAACTGAGTCAATCCAACACCGAGTTTACCCGATAGGCCAAGTAAAGTGTGTCTCTTTATTTGCGCACGTACTGCTTGTCGAAATACTGCTGGTATTCGCCACTGATGATTCGCTCCCACCATTCCTTGTTTTCAAGAAACCAATCGACGGTCTGCGCAATGCCTGATTCGAAATCATATACTGGCCGCCAGCCCAATCGCTCAATTTTTGTCGGATCGATAGCATAGCGCTTGTCATGGCCCAAGCGGTCTTCGACAAAATCGATTAGCTCTTCCGACTTGCCTAACGCTTGAATGATGGTTTGCACCACCTCAAGATTGGTCCGTTCATTGTGGCCGCCAATATTGAATACTTCACCAAGTTCGCCCTTGTGCATGACCAAATCGATTGCTGAGCAATGGTCCTGAACATGCAGCCAGTCACGAATGTTTTTGCCATCACCGTAAACCGGAACCTTTCGACCATTTAAAACTCTCGAAATCGTCAGCGGAATTAACTTTTCCGGAAAATGGTAGGGTCCGTAGTTATTGGAGCAGCGAGTGATATTGACTGGCAGGCCATATGTTTCGTAATAAGCTTTCACCAAAAGATCCGAGGATGCTTTACTGGCGCTATACGGACTGTTGGGCTGCAACGGTGTCTCTTCTGTAAAGAAAGTGGCTGGATCAAAATCCAGTTCGCCGTATACTTCGTCAGTCGAGACATGAACAAACTTTTTGATAGTCGAGCGCTTCGCAGCGTCCAATAACACTTGTGTCCCCAGTACATTCGTCCGGACGAAAACCTCCGGATCTGTGATTGATCGGTCTACATGGCTTTCTGCCGCAAAGTGGACGATGTACGAGAAATCAACCTGCTCAAATAGCTCATTGACCGCTTGGCGATCGGCGATGTCAATCTGGACAAAGCTGTAGTTCGCATCATTTTCAATTTCTTGATGTTTTGTCAGATCCCCTGCATAAGTCAGCAGATCCAAGTTGTAAATATGATACTGTGGGTACTTTGCTGCCATGTACTGAACAAAATTGCCTCCAATAAAACCCGCTCCACCAGTTACAAGTAAGTTTTCCATAGAGACGCCCCTTTATGAGTTGTTGGGTAGTAAAAGTTTTTCAGACGCAATGTCCAGCAAATATTGACCATAGTCCGTTTTTTTCAAAGGTTGGGCTAGTTCAATCAACTGCGTTTGATTAATATAGCCTCTTCGGTAAGCAATTTCTTCGAGGCAAGCGACATACAATCCTTGCCGTTTCTGGATGGCTTCCACGAAATTAGATGCCTCCAATAAAGCTTCATGCGTTCCGGTATCCAGCCAAGCAAGCCCACGGCCCATAATGTTGACCTGCAACTCGCCCCGCTTCATGTACTCATCAACAACAGAAGTGATTTCTTTTTCCCCGCGTGCCGAAGGGGACACCCCTTTCGCAATTTCAACAACCCTGTTATCAAAGAAATACAGGCCCGGGATAGCATAAGAAGACTTGGGATTCTCTGGTTTTTCTTCTATGGAAATGACATTCAATTCATCGTCCACTTCCACAACCCCGTACGCTCTCGGATCTGCCACATGACACCCGAAAATGATGCTGCCTTTTGTCAGCTCAGCTGATTCCTTCAGCCGGTTCCCAAAATCTGAGCCGTAAAAAACATTGTCACCAAGCACCAATGCGACCGGTGAGTCTCCAATAAAGCTTTCGCCAATCGTAAACGCTTCTGCCAGTCCGTTTGGCTCTTCCTGGATCGCGTATTCCAGTTTGATGCCAAGCTTTTGGCCATTGCCGAGCAAGCTCAAGAATCCAGAAATATCTCTGGGTGTTGAAATGATGAGAATTTCTTTAATGCCTGCGAGCATTAAAACAGACAATGGATAATAAATCATCGGCTTATCGTATACAGGCAACATTTGTTTTGAAATCGATTTGGTCAACGGGTAAAGGCGCGTGCCCGTTCCGCCCGCTAAAATAATTCCTTTCATTGTCAATCCCTCATTTCTTATAGTTGAGATAGGCTTTTTTGCGTTATATGGAGCTCCCGAATGATTCCACAGATTTCCGCGACTGTGCTGATCGGCAAATCACCATAATAAGGCATAGCCAAAACCTGCTTTACTGCCTGCTGCGCATTTGGCAAACGTTCCGGACGTGCAGATGGCAGCTCGCTGTACCACTCAAAATCACTGCATAAAGGATAAAAATACTTTCTTGCAAATACATTGTGCCTTTGAAGTTCTTTGTGAACAGCGTCTCTCGACTGACCAAAGAGCGCTTCATCGATTTCAACAACAAAGTACTGGTAGCTGCTGGCTTGGTCTTCAAGTGTCGTTAACACGCGGATGCCCTCAATGTCTGCCAAGTTCTCTTGGTATGCTTTTTTAACTGCATGGCGTTTGCGGCGTTCCTCGCCGACCACTTTCAGGACTTCCAAGCCCACACCTGCTTGGACTTCGTTCATTTTGGCATTCAACCCGGACAGCGCTACTGTTTCTGCATCCGCAATTCCGAAGTTCCTCAACAAGTCCAACTTTTTGTCGAGCGCGGAATCACTGTAAGTCAGGGCTCCTCCTTCAATCGTGTTAAAAAGTTTTGTTGCATGGAAACTGAACATCGTCATATCTCCGAAACGACTGATTGGCACACCGTTTATTTTGGAACCAAAAGCATGGGCCCCATCATAAATCACTTTTAATCCATGCTTATCCGCAATCTTTTGTATTTTTTCAACATCACAAGGATTGCCAAATACGTGAACAGCGAGAATAGCACTGGTTTTTTCGGTGATCAATTTCTCAATTTTGTTTGCATCGATATTAAAATTTACCGGGTCGATATCGCAAAAAACAGGTGTCAGATTATTCCAGTCTAAAGCCTGCACAGTCGCCGGAAATGTAAACGGAGTGGTAATCACTTCTCCCGTCAGCTCCAACGCCTTTAAGCCCAACAACAAAGCCAGCGTCCCGTTAGAGAACATGGAAAGATGATCTATCTCTAAGTACGCTTTAAGCTGACAACTCAACTCGTCGTGTTGCTTTCCAAAGTTTGTCAATTGCTTGCTGTCCCAGACCGTCTTTAAGCGCTCTGTGACTTCCTTGATGTCTGGCAGCAAAGGACGTGTGACATAAATCGGTTGCTCAAAAGCTTTTGCCATTCGATTCCCTCCCCTATCGTTCTTTTTTATCCCATCTTAGCGGGTCTTATCTTTTTTATGACCGGTACCAGCAAATCATAGACGATTTCAAACTCCTTAATTTTCAGCAGCCTGCTTATTGCGATATAACTTGCAGCTCCAATGCCAATCTGCAGAATTAATGTTAAAAGTTCTGAGAATGGCAATAGCTTTCCGATACCGTAAACCACCAATCCCATCCCTATAGAAATTGCATAAATCGGTAACAGGTCCCGAGTTTGTTCTTTAACGCTGTAAGAGATCTCCCGTCCTGAAAAGTAAATATTGATAAAAAGGGAAACATATGAATCCAAAACAATGGTTGCTACTAAAACGATGATGCTCCCATCCATCCAGATAACAGCAAATATTAAAATGGTCGGAATGATGGTCTTGACGATTTCCAGATAAAGAAACAAATCCGATCGCCCTTTTACTTGAAGAATGTTTAAATTTAATGCATGTATCGGATACAACATGCCTGCGATGCACAGCAACTGAAAATAAGGGACCATGGTCATCCATTTCTCACCAAAAATCAAAAAAATCAATGGTTCTGCCACAGCCGCTAAACCAACCATAATCGGAAAGATTAGAAATCCTGAGAGTCGAATGACTTTCTTGAAACTCTGCTTCAGCCTTTCTTCCTGATCCTGGATGCCACTTAATACCGGATAGGTTACGCGCTGAATTGTCGCTGTTAATGTTTGCGTTGCTACATCACTGAATTTCGCAGCGTTTGTGTAATAACCCAAAGAGCTCGCGGAATATTGCTTGCCAATTATCAAGTAGTAAATATTGTTATAGGCCGTGTCAATCAACCCCGAAACAAGCAGCTTCCACCCAAAACCGAATAATCGCTTGAACGAATCCGTACTAAAAACAGGTGAAGGAAGCCATCTTCTATAAAAAATTAGAAGCATCGCCTGTATCAGGTTCAATGCCAACATACGGACCACCAAGCTCCAAACACCAAATCCAATTACCGCCATCGCAACGGCAATTCCTCCGGACAAGAGGCTTGCGGCCATATTGACTTTCGCTTGCACTTTGAAGTTTACTTCTTTAGTAAACATGGCCCTTGGAATGATGGAGAACGCATTTATGATGACACTCACCGCCAACACACGAATGATCGGTATTAATTGAGCTTCTTCAAAAAATCGGCTGATCACTGGCGCCGACAAAAACAGCACACTATAAATAACAATGGAAATTGCTAAGTTAAAATAGAATACTGTCGAATAATCAGTTTGATTGGCTTTTTGATCACGTATTAAGGCCTGTGTAAACCCACTGTCAACAAGCGAGTTCGAAAGTGCCACAAAGACGAGAATCATTCCGATTATCCCGAAATCTTCCGGCACAAGTAAACGCGCGAGAATGATCTGAATAATAAACTGAACGCCCTGATTTCCCATCATGTCACCAAAGCTCCACAACAGACCGCTGATTGTTTTTTTCTTCAATGAATTTTCCTGTTTCATCTGCCGACTCCTATCGATGGGAAATTTCTCAGCACAACAATAAAATTCAGAAATTTCACTACTTGGTAGTTTTATTTTTAAAAATAGGTATATGCATCTTTAATTTATAAAAATATTTAAACCTCCATTTCAGATACACTACTTTGTGCTTATTTATATTTCTTGATTATCATTCTAACATACTACAAGTCATAAATAACAGATAATTTAGATTATTTTTTATTTTTATTATGCAAATTATTCCACTATCTTTTTTTCAAACAGCAAAAAGGATAAATTGCCTTATAAAACCCGAGAAAGATTCCTCATTTAATTGTTAGATACTGTCTGTTTTTCTTGAATTCGATTAATAATTCTTTGCACAAGCATCTATAGGTATATATCGCTATTTGAATGAAACAAACTAAGTTGGAGTCCTCTTTACTCCAACATGAAAAAGCGATTTCGAAGAGCCTTTGCTGCCGGCCTACGATATCGCTTTCTCCCTCGATCTGAAAGATCATATGGTAATTTTCTTAAAAACCCGTTTGAAAAACTCAGGCTGTACATAGAACTGGCGGTAACCTCTTTTCATTGTTTCTTTTATTTTCAACTGCTTCAGTAAAATATAAAAGCGATCTCGCCTTTTTGTCCGATTAATAGCATGATCGTATTTGTAGTCGGTAAAGGCATTGATTTCATCGAGCATTTCCGCTACTTCCTGCAAGTGCTTTTGTTTTTTTTCGACGTCAGAAACTTGAACCGTTGTCCACGATCCTTTAACATCCACCCGATACGCTGACATGTTTTGGTCAATATAATGAACCTCTCCACACAACGCGCCCCAGATGACCAATGGATAGTCGCCGATTGTCGAATTCAAAAAAAACTCGGGCATCGCTGGAATTTTTTCACACGAGTACAAAATGGAGTTGGTCGCAAACAAATCCCCTCCACCTTCAATCACTTCTTCCACCGAGTAAATTTTGTTTTTATTGCTCGGCCGGATAGAAGAGATGGTTTTCTTGGTAACTGCGGATACTCTCACGGCCGAATGTACACACATGCTGCATTCTGGATGTGCCTCCATATAATCCACTTGCTTCTGAAGTTTGTAAGGGTCTGTCCAATAATCGTCCCCTTCACAAATAGCCATATACTTTCCTTGAGCACGGTCCAAATTAAACTTTTCCACTAGTACACCTTGTGAATATTGATTTTCAGTTTGATAAATCGGCTTGATAATATCTGGATATTTTTCTTCATACTGTTTAATGATTTCAGCTGTGTTATCGGTTGAAGCATCGTCGTGAATCAGGATTTCATAAGCAAAGTTTGTTCGCTGCATCAACATGCTATCCAAGGCTTCAGCAATAAAATCTCCATGATTGTAACTGGTACACTCCACACTCACCATAATTTCGTTTGCCATAGGTTACAGACCCCTCTTCAGTTAAGTATTCTTTCTTCGTCAACTTTAATTGGTACCCTCAACTGCATTGTGCAAAGCTCATTGCCAAAACATCGTTTCTCCACATAAACACGGAGATATTTAATTTGATAAAGTTTTCAGCCAAGAAAACTTACACATTTTTTTAGGCGATAAGTGTTACGGATCTTCTACGAAAAAGTTCTCACTTTGATAAATGACTCTCAGTCCTTCATCACGCAAAATCAACTGATTTTCTTGCACGGTATTGCCTTTAACAATATGCCCTTCTCCTATATTGATGTAGATGCCACGATCAGAACCATCGCGTGGGTTTATAGCTAAATTATTAATAATGCTGATATCATAGCTTGGTCCCATCAAGTTATTTCCTCCATCACCTGGACGTACAGCGATATTAAATTCATTGTTATAGGTCAAGTTCCCCCTAATAACGTTGGATTTTGCGTCGTTTTTAACATCAATCCCATAATAAAATCCACTAACGGTATTCCTTTCAATAACACTTTCTCTTTCGCTTTCCACCGTAATTCCTTGCTGATCTGTAAAACCTTCCCGATCCTCCTGCACTACACAACCCGTAACCAAATTGTGCCTGCCACCCCCAAACAACGAAAGGTGCCCATCTCCAGAATTTCGGACTACACAAGATTCAATCGTATTGTAATCTGAAGCAAAATTAATGATGCCCGAACCGAAATTCCACTCACTCGTGACATTCCGCAGCAAGTTGTCGTTTGCATGATGAAGATGAATCCCCTGTGAATAGTTTTTAGTGTAGACATTTTCTACTGAACTTTCCTGGCTGTCTTGAAGGAGAATAGCGATGTTGGATACCAGTGATCCACTTTCTGGAATTTTGTCCCCCATCAAAAATCCACCGTTTAAATGGACATCTGCCGTATTGGCAATCCAAAAAACCCCGTATTCGCCATCTGCTTTTGTTTGAAAAATTGCTCCATCCATCTCGATTGTAATGGGCTTAGATATTTTTAGCGCAAAGTAACTGTCCCCATAACCCGTACTCGCCTTCAGTTCCGGATTTTTTTCTAACTTATAAATCCCCGCTGGAATATGTAAAGTTTCACCAATCGGCGTTTCATCAATAGCTAATTGTATCGCTTGGGTATCATTTTCCACTCCATCACCCCCTTCTCCTAATTGCAATTTTTCCCCAGTTTGTTCTTCGTTAAAATACAAACTTACTGCTGTGAAAAAAGCCATAGTCAAACCGAGAACCCCTAACAGCGACAGGTACAACCGATTTTTATTGTGAATCATCAGCATCCGCTCCTTTATTCAAATCACAATTTAAAAAATCAATATTTTACCTATTGCCGAGAATAATTCTAGTATAAGTGAATATATCAAAAAATGCACACTTTTCAGATAACTATTTATTTTATAATATTACCCATTTACATGAATATTACATCCTAATGCCTATTTCATTATTGATTCTATTGCAAGAAAAGCTGATTTTCCCTAGTATTTTTTTCTTTTAGTCGTTATAATTTTAAGTGAACATAATTTAATTGAAAATTTAGTTATATTTAGAAGTAAGCATTATACTATTAAAGAAATGAGGTTTTGTATTTGAGGGACATATTTTTCCAAAAAAAGTACGGACAGCTTTATGAAAAAATTGAAGGTGGCCAGTGTGAGGTTTTTGAATTTACTCACGACTTAGGCTCGGTTTATCACCAATTCATCAAAAAAGAAATTCCAATCCAACTTGAAGATGCCCCCTATTTTGACTTGGTAACACCTTATGGCTATGGCGGACCTTTAATCACAAATGTCGCTGAAGGAAAAAAAGAAAAACTTATAGAACTTTATCAAAAGTCTTTTCAAGCTTATTGCCTGAGAAACCGAATTGTCAGTGAATCCGTTCGTTTTCATCCGGTTTTGGCAAATGCCAAGGACTTCGAATCCTGTTACAAAGTTTCTTATAGGCGAAACACAACCGGAACCACCCTTTCATCCTTCGATGACCCCATACAAAGTGAGTTTTCAAAATCCTGCCGAAGAAATATTCGTAAATCTTTAAAGGAAGGTGTTTCTTATTCCGTTACAGTCAATCCTAAGGATTTAAAAGACTTTAAGAAAATTTATTATGCAACCATGGACCGCAATAAAGCAGCTGATATTTATTATTTTGACGATGACTATTTTTCGGATTGCCTTCGTCTTTTGGGAGATCATATTCTACTGACTGAAGTTGTCTATGAAGATAAAATTATTGGGATGGGGCTGAGTTTTTTCTACGGTGATTTGATTCATACTCACCTCTCAGGAACCTTGAAGGAATACCATTATTTATCGCCCGCTTACATTCTTCAATACGCACTTGCTGTCTGGGGAAAAGACAATCACATGTCACTGATTCATGATGGCGGCGGCAGAACAGGCGATCCTGGTGACAGCCTATTTTTATTTAAAAAGCAATTTGGCAAACATACAGAGTTTGTCCATTATTTCGGTTTTAAAATATGGAATATGCCCATCTATGAAGCTTTATGCGAAAAAAACTTAGTAAATAAAAATGCTGAAATATTCCCTGCTTACCGGCACAAAATGCTGGAAAAAGTATCGAGTTAATTGCCGGCATTCACCAGGAAGAAGAAAGCTAGTCAATTGCCGCTTTCTTCTTTTTTTACTACAACAAAAACTATAACGAGGAGGGTTTTTTTGAAGGACTTATATTTTGAAAACAACTACTGCCGCCTTTATGAAGAAATTGAAGGTGGTAGTTGCGGAGATTTCGAGTTTACAAGTCCATTGGGAAGCATTCACCACTTATTCATAAAAAGACAGATTCCCCAACTCTACCAAGGCAAAGTATATTATGACTTAACAACGCCATATGGATATGGCGGGCCTCTCATTACAGAACTTCCAAACGAGGAGCATAAAGAAGAATTAGTCGCTCAGTTTTCAAAGGCTTTTCAAGCTTATTGTGTCGAACAGAATATTGTAAGCGAATTTGTTCGTTTCCACCCAATCCGGGACAACGCAAAAGATTTCTCAGCTTGTTACGACGTTCACTTTAGGCGATATACCACCGGAGTGACCTTAAAGGGCTTTGAAGATCCAATTCAAGAAGAATTCTCGAGTTCCACTCGAAAAAAGATTCGTAAAGCCTTAAAGGATGGTGTTTCTTATCGAATAACAACCAATCCCAATAATTTGGATGAGTTTGTGGCTATCTACTTAAACACAATGGAGCGAATTGGTGCTGATGCTATGTATTTCTTTGACGAAACATACTTCTCCAATTGCTTGGAATATTTTGGTGAGAACTTGATTTTGGTGGAAGCTCTTTACAAGACCCAAGTCATTGCCGCTGAACTTCATTTCCGTTCTGGGCCCACACTCCATACGCATTTATCAGGCAGCTTGGCTGAATACAGCCACCTGAATCCGGTTTATGTTATGACCTATGCAATCACGTTGTGGGCAACAGAGCAAGGAATCGAATTGATCCATTCCGGAGGTGGAGTCACTACTGCAGTCGATGACTCGCTTTATTTATTCAAAAAAAAATTCGGAAAGAATACGGAATTTGAGTATTATACCGGCTATAAAATTTGGAACCAGGAAATTTATCAACATCTGGTGGAACTCACAAAAACCGATGAAGCTGGAGAATTTTTCCCCGCGTACCGCTAAACGGCGAGCAGAACTCCCTGCTTGCCGTTTTCCTTCTATTTGAATCTTTTAAGCCGAGGCAGAATCAGTCCATAAACCGTTTTTAACTCAGTGATTTTTGTAATCATACAAGTTGTGATGTAAAAAGCAATGCCAATTGCTATTTGCGGCAGCAACTGGAAAGAAGCTGGCATTTTCAAAACCTCGCCAAGCGCCCAAACCACAGCCCCCATCAAAAAAGACAACAAGTAAATCGGCACCAAGTCCCGTAGTTTTTCAGAGGCTGGGTATGCCACTACCCGTTTAGAAAAATAACTGTTTACGAAAAACTCCAAATAAGTATTCAAGATAGCAGCTGCAATCAACCCAATGACTCCCAGTTCTAGCCACAGGGCGAGCGCTAGTAAAATTGTCAGTAAGAGTTTGTTAATGACTTCTAAACGAAGATACAAATCAGATCGGCCTTTTACTTGAAGAATGCTCAAATCAATGGCCAAAATCGGGTAAAGCATCCCTGCTATCGACAGCAATTGAAAGTACGGAACCATCGGTAGCCACTTCTCACCAAAAATCAGCAGCACTAACGGTTCGCCTACAGCCGCCATTCCGACCATCACAGGAAAAATAAGAAAAGCGGCCAACTTCGTAATATTTTTATAAGATTGCTTTAAACGCTCCTGTTCGTCTTGAATGTGGCTCAGCACCGGGTAAGTAACCCGCAGAATGGTTGCCGCCAAATTCTGTGAGACAATTTCACTAAAACGAGAGGCATTTGTATAATACCCTAGTTGCGCGGCAGAATACTGCCTGCCGATGATCAGGAAATAAATATTGGTATAGAAAGTGTCAATCAATCCCGAAACAAGCAGCTTCCAACCAAAGCCAAACAGGCGCTTGAATGAGGCGACGCTGAACACTAAGGAAGGAGTCCATTTTTTTGACACAGAAAATAGCAGCGACTGAATTGTGTTCATAGACAATTGCCGGAACACGAGACTCCAGACGCCATATCCCGTCATCGCCATAGCGATTGCAATAATTCCTGACAAGATGCTTGCACTTAAGTTAATTTTAGCCTGTGCTTTAAAATTTACTTCTTTGGCAAACATCGCTTTTGGGATCACAGCAAATGCGTTGATAACAATTCCAATAGACAGCACTCGCAGAAGAGACACAAGCTGAGGTTCATCAAAAAACTGGCTAACTGCTGGAGCAGTGACATAGAGAACCCCATAAATAAGAAAAGAAATAAACAGATTAAAATAGAAAACGGTTGAATAGTCTACTTGGTTGGCATTGCGTTCACGAATCAAAGCCTGAGTAAATCCACTGTCGACCAGTGAATTAGACAATGCAATGAAGACGAGAATCATGCCAATCAAACCGAAATGTTCCGGCAGCAGCATCCGCGCCAACACAATTTGGATGAGAAACTGGATGCCTTGATTGCCGATTAAGTCACCAAAGCTCCACAACAGACCGCCAATTGTCTTTTTTTTCAATGATGGTTGTGGTTCCATATAATGGCCTCCTATCCCCAAGGCCACGCAACTTGGCCGTTACTGCAGCAGTCTCCATTTTGCTTTTCGAATGCTTTCCGTCAAATTCGGGAAATAACGTTTCATTTCCATCAATATGCGTTTTTTTGCGCTGAGTTCTAAATAGATTTTTCGGTATTCGCCGTGCTTTGCTTCTTTAAACTTTCGCTGCTCCAATAAAAGTGAAAACTGGTACCCTTTTTTTGCTTTTTTCAAGGCATCATTGTGTGCAAAATGGGTATATTCGTTAATCTCATCGAACATCTTTTCCATGTCATGATAATGATTAATCCGTTTTATACTAGTTGCCAATTCACGCTCAGTCCAAGACCCTTTGACCCCAACCCGGTAAGCAGACATATTCTCATCCAAATAATCTACGGTTCCATGAAGCGCGGCTAAAATGACTAACGGATAATCACCTACTGTGGCATTCAAGTAAAAAGGAGCCAAGGTGCGGATTTTTTCTTTTGAATAAACCATTGAATTGGTTGCAATCAAATCCCCTCCACCTTCTATGACACGTTCGACCGAAAAAATGGCATTGCCATGCTCTGGCCTTACCGTAGAAAGAATTTTTTTCTTATCCGAAAGAACGCGGTCTGCCGCATGGACAGTCATGCTGCATGTTGGGTGCTGCTCCATATAGTCTACTTGTTTCTGCAGTTTATAAGGATCGGTCCAATAATCGTCACCTTCACAAACTGCTATGTATTTTCCAGTCGCTCGATTGTGGTTAAACAATTCTACTCGAATTCCTTTCGAATACTGGTTTTCAGTTTGGTAAATTGGCTTTATTAGTGAGGGGAATTGGTTTTCATACTGTTTGATCACTCGGGGACTATGATCGGTCGAGGCATCGTCATAAATCAAGATTTCAATATCGAAATTCGTTTTCTGCATCAAGAAGCTCTCAATGGCTTCGGCAAGATAATCACCGTGATTGTAACTGGTGCAGACAATACTAACCATCGGTTTGGTTGTCATAATTTTCACTCCTTTTTAATTTGGGGATTAGCATTGCCAACACAGCTTTATAAAAGGAATAAAATGGATAAAATCCATTCAAAATACTACTTTATGCTCACACCCTCTATCTTTTCATCATTCTATCACAAAATAAAACCAAAAATATAGATAATTCGTATTATTTAGATAATAATTATTAAATCATATATTTTTATAAAATTATCCAAATTTCATTAAAAAATCCCCTTGAGCAGTTCTTTTGCTCAAGGGGTTTCAACTTGCTGCTATTTTGAATGCCATGCCCAAGCACTGGAGATAATCGCATTTAAATCATAAACAGGTTTCCAGCCTAATGCTTTTTCGATTTTTTCAGATGATGCAACTAAAGTAGCCGGATCTCCTGCACGTCTTGGTGCATATTCAACCGTTGCCTGCTTTCCAGATATCCGTTCGCAAGCTTCAATGATTTCATTTACCGAATAGCCTGCACCATTGCCTAAGTTGTATGTTTCGTTGGCGATGCTACCACTGGCCATTCCTTCGTAAGACAGAATATGTGCACGCGCTAAATCCGTAACGTGGATATAATCCCTCACGCAAGTACCATCTGCTGTATCGTAATCCTTGCCGAATACTGAAATCTTTTCGCGTTGCCCAAGAAGATGCTGCAAAACGATGGGAATCAAATGCGATTCAGGATCGTGGTTTTCACCAATTTCTCCTGATTGGTGTGCTCCCGCCGCATTAAAATAGCGCAGCACAACATATTGGAAATCATAGGCATGCGCAATATCTGCCAGTACCTGTTCAACCATAAGTTTTGAACGGCCATAAGGATTGATTGGAGTTGTTGCTGTTTCTTCTGTAATCACTTTAGTGTCTGGAATCCCGTATGCTGCAGCTGTTGAAGAAAAGATAAAACGCTTAACTCCATACTCAACCATTTTTTCAAGCAATATTAAAGTGGCGCTCACGTTATTTCGATAATACTTCAGTGGCTGTTCCACTGATTCGCCCACTAAACTATTGGCCGCAAAATGGAAGACTGCGTCGATATTGTGTGTGGTAAAAATTTTATCCAGTACTGCCGCGTCACCTAAATCTCCTTGGACAAATAGTGCCCGACTATCGATCAAATGCTCAAAACCAGTCGTCAAATTATCCAGTACTACAACTTCGTATGTATCCACTAAATCTTTTACCGTGTGGCTGCCGATATATCCCGAACCACCGCAAACTAAAATAGCCATAACATGTTGTCCTCCTCTGTCTGATAAAGGTACTACTACTGACAATTATAGCACTAGCGCTAAATGTTCTTACAGGTATTTTGCTAAACTGGCTAACCGCACCTCGTAAGCCCGAAAGCGAACCCCAGTCCGCAACAACCGCACCTTAACAACCAATGTCCGCACCTCAAAGTCACTTTTCCGCACCTCCCACAAAAAAACGTCTCCCTGGAGCAAGCTCCAGGAGAAACGCATTTATCCTTTTTATTCGGGTACAAAATAATTTTGGCTTTCGTATGTTTCCAGGTCTTCTTCCGGAATGATCAAATTGCCATTATTTAAGGTGTTGCCGATGACAACGTGGCCATCCCCTGCTCCCACGTAAATCCCGTAGGAAGAGGAACCGCGTGGATCGATGACCATATTGTTAAGAATTTGCGTGTCATAGCTTGGCAGTTCCAAATTTTCACCGCCATCGCCGCCTCGAACGGCTATATTGTATTCGTTGTTGAACGCAATGTTGGATTCGATAATATTCGATTCTGACGCATTTTTTACATCAATGCCATAATAAAATCCACTAACTGTGTTATTTTCGATTAAGCTGCCTTTTTCACTTTCCACTGTGATTCCTTGTTGGTGAGTCTCGTCTGGGCGGTCTTCAGTAACTATGCAATTAACCACATGGTTATCTCCGCCACCTCCATACAGAGATAAATGACCATCACCAGAATTTCGCACCACACACGAATCAATGACGTTGTGGCTAGAATCGAAATTAATAATGCCCGATCCAAAATTGAATTCCGAAGTTACTTTGTGAACAAGATTGTAGTCGGAATGATTAAGATGGACACCTTGCGAATAATTTTTCATATAGGTTCCTTCAATGGAGCTATTGTCTGTATACAAAAACAGAATTGCAATATGGGAAGTCAAGTACCCGCCCTCCGGCAATCGTTCGCCCATCAATACGCCACCTTTCAGATGGACATCTTCTGTTTCATTGACCCAAAACACGCCATAATCATCGTCTGTATCTGTTTGGAATACAACTTCCTCCATCAAAATTGTAATCGGTTTTGAAATTTTCAAGGCAAAATAGCTATCTCCATATCCAGTAGTTGCTTTATGTTCTGGATTTTTACTAAGATTGTAAACGCCTGGCGGTATTTCCAAAGTTCCTCCAGCTGGCGTTTCGTCAATCGCTGCTTGAATTTCCTCAGTTTTGTCTTCAGCATCATCGAGATCAGCACTATAACTTTCAACAGCGCTTTCCGTATCGTCTCCCTGTGTCATTTTTTCAACCATTAAAAAGAAATAGCCAAATCCAGCAATCCCAAAAAGTATCAACAGCGCAGTACCAATATTTTTACCTTTCATCCCGATCACCTCCTATGGCACGAAATGCTCTTGCCTAATTCCTATCATACAGAATGCAGGCCAAAAATAACAGTTTGATAACTGAAAATTCAAATATCATACGTTAATAGGGAAATATGAACTAAAAAGCATCACATCCATCAGAGTTGCTCTGTTGGATGTGATGCTTTTCGTTCACTATGTGGTTCCGGCTCATCTATTGGTTCGGTTTGCGGTGTTTCAGGAGTGGATTCATCTGCCGGCTGGTCTTTAGCACGCGCCAGTAATTCTTCACGATGGCCACTGGCAGCTTCTTCTCTTTTTGAACTTGCTTTACCCAAAGAAACAATAGCGGCCGTAAAAAATACAAAACCACCTGCAATTAATGACCACATACAGTACACCTCTTTTTATGCACACTTGCGATCGCCATTATCATTCTACTCCTAACAGTTCCAGTATTCTTATTTATGCTATTTTACGCCATATGATGGTTATTTACCAGCTTCAAGTTGACCAGAAAATTGAAAAACCTTAAGCCTTTAGATTCATATTAAAACCTGTTTTTATTACTATTGCGCTTGTTCATCGTCTTTTCTGTATTTTTCCTGCGCAGCTCCCGCATTTTATCACCTGCAGCATACAACCCAACTCCTAAACTTGCGCCTGCACTATCAATTAAAACATCTCGAACTTCACCGCTGCGCCCTTCAATAAACAATTGATGAACTTCATCGGTTACAGCAAATAACACACACATCCCAAAGCCCAAAAGCAGCAGCCGTAAACCATGGAAACCGCTGCTCCTCCAGGCGTTCAAACTTAACAAACTTAATAGAAAATAAGCCATAAAGTGAGCATTTTTTCGAACGAAGGTATGAAAATTTTCTACATTCAATTCAAGAGTCGGCGCTACTTGATCAATCAGATTTAATAGTGCCGCTACAACACCCGAACTCAAGCTGCTTGAATCAGAGCCTGGTTGATGGGAAAGATAAAAAATAACAGCCATCCAAGCAATAGCTGCTCCCCATGAAATACTTTTGTATACGGTCATTTTACAAATCCTTTACAGTTGGAATCAGGTTTTATTCATAACCCCCATTATAGCATCCAGCCCCAAAAGCGAAAGCCGTTATTTGACCTTCTCTTGACAGCAAGCCTCAAGCATTCAAAACAAAAAGCCTGCATAGATCTGCAGACTGGCTCTAGAGTTTGCAATTATTGGAGTTTATTTATTCTCGGGCTGCAGCTTTTGTCCGATAAGAAGGCAAAGGACTAAGTTCTTCTTCAATACCAGCCGCCTGAGACAAACTATTGTAAACTTTTCGATTCCAAATTTTGCGGCTCACATAAAACTCAAATTCTGTATTTCTGCCGAACTGCTTTTTAAAAAGATACAACGGATCATCTATCTTTCCTGTCACGCCTCCCCCTTCATGAATCAAATCCACTCCGTGTGCTTTTCCCCACTCTACAAGTGCGTAGCGCATGACGAAAGATGCCGATAAATGATGGTATTCAGCCAAAGTTCCAGACAAGTGAATATGAATGGTCTTTCCATAAAGAAGGTTTAATCCCATTCCGATGACTTGTCCTTCATAAAGGACTTCCACTAATAAAATACGCTCCCCGAAGGAATCCAAAAGTGATTCAAAATATTCATCCTTAAAATAATAGACAGAAGCTGCGTTTTTTCGGTTCATGGTTGAATAGTAAATACGCTTAAATTCCTCTAAACTGGAAGGTTTTTCAATTACCCGATATTCTACACCAGCTTCTAAAGCTTTGCGGATGCTTTTTTGCTTTGACTTCGAAAACTCCGATTTCACAGGGTTGTCGTAATCTTTTAAGTTGGTGCCTGTCGTAAAACGACGGAACGTCAATTCATAGCAACTTCTGAAATCCTGAGCATTGTTATGCAAAGGATGAAATCGCACAAATTCATAGACAATATGTTCTTTTTGGCAGTATTCTTCAAATGCATCGTGAAATGCCTGCACCAACTGGCATTTGTCTGCTGCTTGGCAATTAATGATGCGCGGGCCCCCATAGCCGTAAGGTGTGCTGATATCAAAATAGCAAACACCATCGATGGACATCGGGATAAGACGTTTGATAAAAAGATGGCTGACTCGTCCCAACGGATGGTTAAGCTCAAACACCTCACATACGCCTTTTTCAATTGGTTCATACAACCGCCCATAATTTGGTTCAAAATAAATATCATCCACCCTGAATCTTCCTCCTTATGCTAAATCCTTTAAAAGTAGAGGCAGCTACTCAAATATTGTTCTATATTTTACATATTATTACATCGTTATAATTTACTCAATTAAAATATTTAATATTCGGATTATTTGGATTAAAATTTGATGCTTCTTCCTGAAAAACTGCTTCCTGTCATACGGTTTCGAAGACAACCTTAAAAGCAAATGGCTGCATTGATTCATCCTCGGTAAAGCGGAAAGTATTCCATCATTTTTATGCCGTCGCTGTTCTTTTTTATCTCTACCAATTCATCATAGGTTTCTTGAAGGCGAATTTTTTTTCCGATCACTAAATCCAACGCTTTTGTTTTGGTAAACCCTTTTTTAAAACGATGAATATTTTCGTATGGAGCCGTTCCGCCCAATTGAAATTCTTTCTTGCTGTTGTTTATTCCCCAATGGCACGCTTCGTATTGAATTAGACTATTGCCCGCTAGATGAAAATAGTCAGGATCATTTCCAGTTAGATGAGAATGCATATAATCTCCATAGTGAAGTATAAGCGAAGAAGAAATGTATTTCCCCTCGTATTTAGCATTCAGCAAAAATTGCTTTCCTTTGAAAACCTCAAACGAATCTCTCAGAAACTCCTCTGAAAACAAATAATAATCGTTAGTGATGTTATTCCTTTTTGCCGTAATGTTGTATAAGCGATGAAACTCATCAGCAGTTTCTCCTGTGAAATCAAATTCGATTTCAACATTATTTTTCTGTGCTTTTCTCACTTGAGTACGGGTTTTCGGTGAAAATTCGTCCATAAAAAAATCGGTCACCGTCAAATCGATATAAATCATATCGCCATTATTGCGGAAACTGTATAGATGTTCAAAATCGAGGACGTTGTGAATCCAGGGATTGAACCTGACATATTCCGTGACAATGCCTTGCTCCTCACAATACTGTTGAAACGCTCGATCGTATTGCGCTACCAGTTCTTGGCGTTGCCCTTCAAGGCATTCCAATATGATGGGTCCGCTGAATCCGTAAGGTGTGATGATGTCATAATAAACTGCATCTCCTGTATCCACCGGAACCGGTCTGGAGATAAATTGATAGCTGACGTGGCCTAAACTATTTTTGAATTCGAATGAAGTCCATTTTCCTTGCTGCTCTTGTGCTTCGAAATACTTTCCCCATTCAGGCAAAAAATAAATATCCGGTACGTTAACCATTCCAAATTCCCTCCCAAGGAAAAGAGTCTTTTGTGAAAGCGCCATCTTTTTATAGAGAGTATATCACAGAGAGTAGACTAAAAGAATCAGAAAAAACAAAAAACTGTTTACAATTGCCTACAATTAAAAAATACATCCTCTTCTTTAATTGAATGAACAAGTGTCTATGTCTTTTCTCCTCTCGCTAACTGACTAAAATTTATCACTGCATAGTTTCAAAAACTTCACCAATTGAAAAACCGCTCTCGCCATTCTGGCGAGAGCGGTTTAGGCTTATAACAAAAGAATCTTTACGATATCCAACGAATGAACTTTACTTTTCTTTGATATAAGATTCTTTCAGTTTTTCTTCGAACAGCTGCAACAGCTGAGTTCTCAACTCGGGGCGTTTTAATGCAAATTCAATGGTTGTTTCGATAAATCCGAACTTCTCTCCTACATCAAAGCGATGTCCCTCAAATTCATAGGCATAAACGGATTGTACTTCGTTTAACATTTGGATGGCATCGGTTAATTGAATTTCCCCACCTGCACCAAGTTGATGCTGACCCAGAAATTCGAAAATTTCCGGGGTCAACACATAACGGCCCATAATGGCATAGTTAGAAGGTGCTGTTCCTGCCTCCGGCTTTTCAACAAACTTATTAACTTTGATCAGCTTGCCATCAATGGAAACCGGATCGATAATTCCGTAACGATGGGTTTCAGCTTCTGGAACCTGCTGAACACCGATGACGCTTTTTCCAGTCAATTCGTTTTGTCGCATCAACTGAGCCAGACACGGGTCTTCGTTTTCCACGATGTCATCTCCGAGCAGCACAGCAAACGGTTCGTTGCCAATAAAACGGCGTGCAGACCAAATGGCGTGTCCAAGGCCAAGCGGCTCTTTTTGGCGGATGTAGTGAATCTCCACATTAGAGGTTTCCAGAACAGAATCCAGCATATCCATTTTGCCTTTTCTCATCAGAGTCTCTTCTAACTCAAAAGCATGATCAAAATGATCTTCGATAGCACGTTTGCCTTTCCCTGTCACAATAATGATGTCTTCAATTCCAGAGGCAATGGCCTCTTCCACTATGTATTGGATTGTTGGCTTATCAACAATGGGAAGCATTTCTTTTGGCATTGCTTTAGTAGCTGGCAAGAATCGTGTTCCTAATCCTGCAGCCGGGATGATTGCTTTTTTGACTTGCATCTCTACACCTTCTTTTCATATGTATGAATTAATACTAACATTTATTTGCAATAAAGAAACTTTGGAAGCGTTATTTCAGAAATTTAAAGCGCTAAATATCTTCCAGTGAAGAAAATGGTCTAATAGAACGACTTTATTGACAGAAATTTAAAATTATAAGCAAACTTCTAGTAAGGTGATAGAATGTAAATGAATCATACGTCTATAATTATGTTCAATATTTCCTATTTATAATAGGTTGTATATAGTTACAAAGCCATATCAAAGAAAGTGTGGACTAATTGAATTTTCAGCCTATCTCTTATTACCCGCCTTTGATCTTATTGTCTATTTTTGTCATCTTTATATCGGCGTTTGTCGCTTTGAATATAAACAGCATCTTATTTGCTGCAGTTGGCAAAACAAAGACAAAATGGTTCCTGATCGGCTCGATTGTTTTGGGCGTCGGCATCTGGGCCATGCATTTCATCGGAATTCTTGCCAGTCATTTTTCTGCAGAAGCCATTTACAATACACCGCTTATCGTTGTGTCCATCTTTCCCGCGGTGCTTGCTAGCGGCATCGCCTTTACTATTGCCAACCGGCCTGCGATCCGAAAATTCGAGGTAATGGTGGGTGCTTTTTTAATTACCTCCGGTCTCCTGGCGATGCACCATATCGGGATGGCATCGATTCAACTTGATGCTGCTATGCGATATGATTCACTATTGTTTAGTCTGTCGGTGTTGGCAGCCTTGGCCTCTTCTCTCCTGCTGATATTTCTGCTGTTTTATTCACGCAGCCGACCAGAATTTTTCTGGCTCAGAGTGGCAAATGCTACCATGATTACTCTCAGTGTCTCGGCCATGCATTATACTAGCATGGCTGCAATAAAGTTCGAAGCTGGCTATTTCCAAACTTCTGCTGGAAACTCAGATAGCAACTATACGGCTTTTAATGTAGGTATTGGTCTGGCATTGATTTTGGCAAGTGCGGTCCTGAGCATCCGCAGCGAAACTAAAGTAAAATCCTTGTCTGATGAATACGACCGCCAGTTCCTGTCAGTCATTGAATCGGCAACTGATGGCATTATTGTTACAGATGCACAAGGGTTGGTCACACAATGGAATTACGGTGCACAATGTCTTTTCGGCTATGCCAAAGAAGAAATCATCAGCCAGGATGTCCGGCTGATTTTCCCAAAATCTCATCAACGCAAAGAAACACCGATGGATCCTGCTCAACTTCTCGGAAAAACCTTTGAACTGATCGGCGTTACCAAAGATGGCACCCATCTTTCTGTCGAGCTTTCTACCGGTACTTGGGAAACAGCAAAAGGAGTATACTACAGCCTGATTATTCGGGATATTACCGATCGAAAAGCTGCTGAAGAAAAAATCAGTAACTTGGTTTACCTGGATTCACTTACCGGCTTGCCAAACCGCCGATTATTCACCGACCGTCTGGATTCGGCAATTGCTCAGGCTATTGAAAATGAAACGGTGCTTTCTGTACTCTATTTGGACCTCGACCAATTCAAGCTCGTCAACGATACGTACGGCCATCAAACAGGCGACCGCTTGCTGCTCGATGTTGCAGAACGCATTACGTCATGTATTTCCAAAACCGACACACTGGCCAGGCTTGGCGGTGATGAATTTATTATGCTGCTGCCAAATGCGGATTACTCTAAAGCAGAACTAACTTCGTTAAAAATTCTCGACGCCCTGAACAAACCATTTATCGTCAACAATGAGGCAATCTTCACCACACCATCCATCGGGGTCAGCCTGTTCCCTGCAGATGGAAAGGATCCGGAAACACTGGTAAAAAGTGCGGATATCGCCATGTACCGGGTGAAAGAGGAAGGCAAAAACCATTTCCAGTTTTTCACTTCCGAAATGAATGAATTGGTGTCACGCAAATCAAAAATTGCCTTAAGCATTCGAAAAGGCTTGGAACTCGGTGAATTTACTGTGCATTATCAACCGCAATTTGATATTGCAACTGAACATATTATTGGTGTCGAGGCTTTAGTGCGTTGGCAGCACACCAAATGGGGACCGATCTCACCAGCTGAATTTATTCCCATTGCCGAAGAAAACGGTATGATTTTGTATATCGGTGAATTTGTTCTCCGAACGGCCTGCAAGCAAAACAAAGATTGGCAAGATGCTGGATTGCCGCCATTCCGCATGGCAGTCAATATTTCAGCCAAGCAGTTTTCCCATGGTAATATTGCACAGGTGGTCACTTCGGCTTTGGATGATGCAGGACTAGCACCTGAATTTCTCGAACTGGAATTGACGGAAAGCATCATACAAGGTGCGACCTCAGCCATTTCAAAAATGCAGGAACTAAAAGCCATGGGCATTCATTTGTCAATTGATGACTTTGGTACAGGCTACTCATCGCTCAGCTATTTAAAGTTATTCCCTGTCGATACGCTAAAAATCGATCAGCATTTTACGCGCAACATCCACAATGACCCGAAAGATGCGGCATTGGTGGATACCATTATCCAAATGGCCCACAACCTGGAGCTGAACGTCATTGCGGAAGGTGTGGAAACACTGGAACAGTTAACCTTTTTGAAAAACAAAAAATGCAACCAGGCCCAAGGTTATTATTTCCAAAAGCCATTGCTTCCCGAGAAAATTGAAGAGCTCTATCTAAAAGTTTAAATCAACAGCCCGCTTCCGGAAGCTTGAATTCCGGAAGCGGGCTGTTTTTAGTTGCTTTTCAGTAATTTTGACAACGGATGGATGCCAAAGCTTTGAATGATTAGCGACAAGATGACTACGGAAAAGCTAAGCGAAATCAACTCATCTGCTGCGCCGCTTGCCATAGCCCCTAATTGAAGCAGTAGGAAGACTGACATGGAACCCCGGATGCCCGACCAGGAAATGAGCAGCGATTTTTTCCATACCGCATCTTGCTTACTGCTGCCAAGCAGTTTGAACGTACCTCCGACGATCAAAAAGCGAATAGCGATGCTGAAGAATAAAATCAGAATGGCCAAAATCCAGTTGCTCCACTCCAAATACTGCGTCGCCTTGATGCCAATCAGTAAAAACAACAACGACAAGAGCGAAGGTTCGACCACACCCCAAAAGCCGGACAGCGACTCCCGGTAATGGTCTTCTTTGTTGGTATGGGAAAACTCCCATGATAGCATAATGCCCGCGGACACAGTAGCTAAGACGCCAGAAAATCCGAAGCTTTCAGCCAATTGAAAAACACCATAGGCCAAGACGATGCTAAGCATGACCTGATAATCGCGGTGGTGGGTGATGTGCACCGCTTTGCTCAACAGCCAACCAACTGTGATGCCTAGAGCCACGCCGCCTGCTGATACAGAAACAAATTCACCTAAAATAGACCACCCATCAATGGATGCTGATTCCATGTACAGGCCCGACAAGACCGTGAACAAAACAATACTGGTGCCATCATTAATCATGGATTCTCCGTCCACAATATCGGCGATGCTTTTGTCAGGTGCTGATTTTTTCAAAATCGAAACTACCGATGCTGGATCTGTCGGTGCCAAAATGGCTGCGATGACTAACGCCCCTATTAGCGAAACAGAGAAGAACAAGCCGCCAAGCCAGTAGACTGCCAGTCCGACCAAGCCAATCGTCAGACCAAGTCCCACTGTACTGAGCAATCCAATAACACCCGCATTCTTTCGCAAAGCCCCCGTTGAAAACTGGTAAGCGGAAACAAACAAAAGCCCAGGCAAAAAGACGTCATAAATCAACGTTTCTGTCACTTCCACACGATCAAAATAAGGAATAAAGGACAATCCGATACCAATCAATAACAGCACAACGGGTACAGGAAAATTTTCTTGTTTTTTATCAATTGTAAACACCAAATAGCCGATGCACAATAAGATGGTGACGAGTGCCGCAGACATATTAAATCCCTCCAAGGTTCAAGCTTTCTACGAGTCCTTCTTCCCTGAATGTTTATTTTTAAAACGGCAGCTCAGAATTCATTACCATACAAAAAGGACAACCCAGTGTTATAGGTTGTCCTTTTTGTATTAATAATGTTCTCTCACGTTCCTGATCGGCTCTGCAATTGTTCAGCCTCTTCTTTCAAACGGCGTTTGACTTGCAGGTAGGATGCGACTTCTGCCAACTCTTCATCATTTACTGGTTGGTCATCCACTATCAAGTTTATAGAGTCTAACTCAGCAATCTGCATTAAATCCAGCTTGCTGGAAGCTCCATCCCGTTCTAATAAAAAATCCATTGTTACTTTATAGTAATCGGCCAATAATTGCAGATGAGAGACGCTCACCTGTTTTTTGCCGCTTTCGTATCCCCAAACAACTGTTTTTGCAAAGCCCAATGCTAGGGCCAAATCATCCACACTTAATTCGTTTTGTTCTCTCAAGCCTTTTAACTTCTCTCCGATCTGCTTCACGTTAAGCGCCCCTTTCTTATCCATGACTGTTATACAATACCTATATTATTCCCTTACAAAGCTTTTGAAAACCCTAAAGTGCCCGTATTCCAACAATTGAGCCTGAGTGCTTAGTAAAAAACTGAAATTTTAGATAAATTAGATTTTTGTATTAGTAACAATGTAACAACCTAATAATGAAATATAGGTATTATGATTCCCAAGCAACCAGTTTTTCAGCGAGCTATTATTCTTCAGTTTGCTGCACTGGTTGTGCCGATCATTCACAAACTAGAGGAAGAAAAAGACAAGCTAATCGTTTCTATAAGTTCAAAGCAAGTTTAGCAATAGAATTATCGAAGCAATTGTGAGTGAATAGAAAAATCTCGTCCTGCGAAATCAGTGATTTCAGGACGAGATTTATGTTTTATTTAACTAACAGGTTTCTGGCTTCTCTGAACTCTTTAATGTGATGGTCGATGATGCAGCCGTTTTCGATCACGACGGAATTTCGGATCATGTCGGTCCAATTGCCTTCGACAAAGTTATCAACAATCGGTGAAAATCCTTCGCTCAACACTTTTGTCACAGTATGGGGAAACATCGCCGGCGTGTTGTCCACCGTGTAATGAATAATTCCATCTACTGTGTAGACGGGATCATCGATGGTCGACGGACGGGATGTCTCAATTTCCATGTTCGGATCGCAGCTGACGTCGACAATCATCGCGCCTTTTTTCAAACGTTTCAAATCTTCTTTGTAGATGATGCGGTCCGTGCGCGTCGTATCCCACATCACGCAGTTGACCAATACGTCGTAATTGCCCATGTTTTTAATGAACAAGGATTCCAGCTTGCGGCCGTATACATCCACATCGGCACCGAGGCCGTGGAGAATGCGGAGTACCCCTTTGGTCGTATGGCCATTTCCAAGAACCGCCACTTTTGTTTCGTACGGCATTTTGCCGCAATACTGATAGGCTTGAAGAATTGCCGCTTCCCCGGCCACTTCGCGGTTACGATAGAAAATATAGCGGCCGTCTTCAAACATTTCTTCCCAGGCAACTACGGTGTGGTCTCCTGCCAGCACGGCATCCGTAAACGCAATGTCCTGCACTGCATGAGCCCAGCCAACCAATAGTTTGCCTGGCGTCAACTGATCGAAATAATCCGCATTGCCCAATTTCACATCGACGATCGCGTCGCATTGAAGCACTTCTGCACGTGATACGAATTGCGCACCGGAAACTTCGTACTCAGCGTCCGAAAAGCCTAGCGCATCGCCATAGCCGATTTCAAAATACAACTGCCCGATGTTTTTAATATTTGGCATGTCCTTTGGCAAAAGCGCTCTTCTTTTTTCGTTGTTTTTGTGGCTGATAACAAATCCGATTGTGTACATAATATAACCTCCAATTGATGAATGCTGCTGGATCCTGATCGGCTGATAATTGACATTTCATACAGAATCGACCGGACAACCCTCATAAATTGTCGAGTGAGTTAATATATTAATATCGTTTCCGTATAGCTGATCTATTTGGCATCATACCATAGATCAGCGATAATATAAGCATTTTGACACAAGGAAATGAAATAAATAAAGAAAGCGTTCACATACAAGCTGTTACTCCACTCAAGATGCATTTTTACTTGTTTAAGAAACCTAACTAAGCAACTTATATCTTCAATTTCCTTGTATTTTTTTGTTGTTTTATTTATTTTGATAACTATGTCGGCATATTGGATTTTTTATATAATGACTAAATGCCAAAAAAAGAAAGCGCACCATCGCGCTTTCTGAATAAAGATTTAGTTTCATGTATGCTGCCAGATAGTTATCTGTTATTTGAGTACACTGCCAGATGGCGCGAATCACTCCATTCTTCTTGCTTAGGTCTGACTCAATCCGCAAAAAGCGCCGGCCGGGTATTCAATAATGGCGTAGCTTCCAGAAGTGATGCCGTCTTGCGGTTCGCGGTGAACAATTCCGCCGCGATTCCGGCACATTTCCAAACTTTGCTGCAAGTCGGCTACGGCAAAATAGACAATCCAAAGCTGCGGCAACCCTTCGTTGACTCCTGCTTGATGACAAATACCAGCTGCCGGATTGCCATCCGGTGTGTTCATCATATAATCGGCGTAATCCCCCATCCGAAAATCGCTGTGCTGCCAGCCAACAACTTCCTTATAGAAATCACGAACCCCTTCTGCGTGATGAACGGTCAAATCGGCTGAAATGATGGAGCCAGGATGAATTTTATATTCTTCTGTCATGGCACACACTCCCTTTTTATAAAACTTCAGAACAACTTGTTCGGATGATAGTTTAAACTAATTCTTTTTTCAACAAGTCCACCAAATAAGCCATTTCTTCCAGCCCATAACGCTGATCGCATGGCAGCGGTAAAATGTTAGCAGCGTATTGGTATTCGATGCTTTCTTCCGGACAGTCTTTCATAACATTGGGCCACAACAGCGGAATATAGATCTGTTCGTCCGTCAGACGTGTTCTAATTTCTAAGCCATTCTCTACCAATAAAGGGTAGGCAAAAGGCCCTTGCGGCATCGTCAACTTGAGTGGATTGTCAGCACCCAGCTGCTGCTCCAAGTAGATGTAGTTTTCGTTTCTTGTTTGTCGCACCCTTTTGTAGTCAATGGCGCCCATTAGATTGTGCGTAAGCTTCGACATGGTCCGCAGTGGTGTGGCGTCGAGAACGTGGTCATTCCGCTGAAAATCAGAATAGTAATCAGAAGCTCTCCCTTCGTAGCGGCCCACAATATGCTTTAAGCGATCGGATGACATGTCTTGCTCGAGATTTTCATGCAAGATGGCATCCGTTGCCAAATACGCACCGTCCGGGACACCAAAAAACTTACGGCAGGAATAAATCGTATCGACGCCCGCCAGCGGCTCCTGAAAAAAAGCATGGCTATAATCGAAGATCACTTGGCCAAAATGCTGCTTGAGTGCCAGCAATTGTTCTGTCGTCAGCTGTCCATACAAATTGACAATATACAAAAATTCGTCTTTCTCCAGTTTCTTGTCAAAAATCGGTAAAAATTCCTGGTCAATGTTGTAATACTCAAAATTGTAGTCATGTTCTTCTAAAAGCGTACTAACTGAGTCGCATAAATAATATGGAATGTGCAATTTCGTGATTTTTCGTGCTTTCATTAAGTAAAGCAAGGTATTCCGTCCCGTATTCAGCCGGATCAAGCTATCATAAAACTCATTGCTGACCAGATCATCCAACCCAAAATAGCCGCCTATTTCTCTCATGCAAAACTTCCCCCTATTTTGTAACTATCTTTAGTAAAGGCTTGAACCCCCCTCACCAAGACGAAGCATCCACTAAAATACACAATAAAAATATCAAAGAATTTGGGCAGTCAGTTTACCGGTACAGTGGTTTGATGAAATCGGTATGCCGGAAACTGTGTTGCATCTAGTGGAGCATTCACAGACTTGCATAACCGTTCAAACGCTGACAGGTTCCAAATTTTTTGACCTGTAAAATACTCAAACTCTTCATGGCGCCCAAATTTTTTCTTAAACAAGTAAAGCTTGTCATCCGGTTCACCGGTCCGGCCACCGCCGTGATGGATCAATCGTTTGCCTTGTTCTTTCCCCCAGAGCACCAATGCGTACTGCAAAACATAGGCAGGCGACAACTGATGGAACTCTTGAAGAGTGCCGGTAAGATGGACATGAATAAAGTCGCCACAGACAAAGTTCAGGCTCATCCCAATAATCTTGCCTTTATAAACCACTTCGACAACCACTAAGTAATCACCAAGCCAATCGATGCAGTTTTGAAAATACACATCATCAAAATAGTAAACCGCGTCGGCATCATTGCGCTGCAGCGTCGACGCATACAGTTGCTTGAAATCTTCCAGGCTATCCGGATGATCGATCACTCGGTATTCCACACCAGCTTTCAAGCTGTGGCGGATATCCCGTCTGCACGAAGCTGAGTATTCCGTTAGAATTGGATCTTCTACATCCGACAGACGAGTTTGAATAGTATTGCGCTTAAAGCTAAGCTCGTAGCAGGAGCTGAAATCCAAGTGATTTTTAAGAATCGGATGGAAACGGACAGACTCAGATACAATGCCCTCATCACGGCAATATTCCCCAAACGCTTCTTGAAAAGCAAATACCAGCTCTTCCTTGGCTCCCTCTTTGCCACTGACAATACGCGGACCACCGTATCCATAAGGAGTCACCAAATCGTAAAATGTCCGCCCCTCCAACTTAATCGGAATTTCACGTCGGATGAATAAGTGCTTAACCGTCCCAAGCGCATGCTGAAAAATAAACTCCTCACATTCACCATTCTCAATTTTTTCGTATAACCGCCCATAATTTTTCTCAAAATAAATATCTTTCATCCAGAGGACCTCTTTCGTAGTGGAATTGTTTTAGGAATTTATTGCATGAATACTGCTACTTATGAACTTGCTGTTATTTTATCATTCTATTTGCAAATAATACAGATAATTAAGATAACTTACCAAATAAATTAATGGACACAAAAAAAGCTGCCAGATTTGGCAGCGCTGTTTCCATTATTCATCTTCTTGAAATACTGCAAGCGGCAGTACGGCACTGACTATGTACTGGCCGGCGTCAACGATTTCCGAGATTTTTAGGTCTACGCATAAGCTGCATAACAAGTAAGCATCTTTAGGCTCGAGTCCATAGTTTTTGGAAATATGGTCTACCATAGCGCGGATGGCGTCGCGCGAAGCTTCCATCAAATCGGGTCCAACTCCAGTTGTGCCGTAAAAACCTTTATGATCGACTTTTGGCGTCAAGGCGCCAGCGGTTTGGAACTGAGGCGCTGGAATCGTCTTGCCTTTGATGATGCGGAATTTCAACGACGCCTGCATCGGGCATTCAAGCGCAGTAACACAAACTTCGCCGTCGCCTTGTGCTGCATGGGCATCCCCGCAGCTAAACATGGCACCCGCAATTTGCACCGGCAAATACAGTTTCGTGCCAATGGTCAATTGCCGCGTATCCATATTGCCACCAAATGTTCCGGGCGGCATAATGGCCTGTCCCTCAGCGTTTGCTGGACCGACGCCCATTGTACCAAGGAACGGCGTGATCGGCACTTTGATGTTGGTGCTAAACTGGATAAACTCACCATTACTCAAATCGAAGGTCCGCAAATAGGCATCTGGAAACTCTTCCGGCAATAAGCCAAGTCCCGGTAAAATTGCCATCCAGCCCCAGCTTCCTGGAGTTAAGTCCAGAATTTCTACTTCCAGCGTGTCTCCCGGTTCGGCTCCCCGAATTTCGACAGGCCCCGCGAGCGGATAAACTTTTGCCCAATCGAGCCCGGCAATATTTTCAGTTTTGGAATCCTTATTAAACTGATTGTCTGCCACTTCACGCGTGGAGAAATCGACTTGGTCTCCGCTGTCAATCGTCAGGACCGGCTGCGGATCTTTGTCCCACGTGTAATGCACGCGGTCTTCCGGAAATTTATGTGTGTTTGCCACTTTTTTCATCCTTTCGGGTTTTATTTTTTATAGAAAGAGCATTTTTTCCAGTTAAATGGATATACTTTCTATTTTCGGGAAAATAATTTCTATATGGCTGCAAATACTTTCTGTTTGAGCCCAAATACTTTCTATAAGGATCAAATTACTTTCCAGAACAAAAACTGATTAAATATCCAAACCCGAGAAAGCGCAAGTCTGCGCTTTCCACTTAAAATCGTAATTTTCCTGTTGCGGAACGTATTCTATCCGCTATGGGTCGTATTTCGCATCCAGTGAATCGTCTGCCACCCGCAACGAGTTATCCGATAAGCTTCAAACTCGGCGACTGCCCTTTCATCAGCTCAAGCTTTTCAAGCGCATACGCGACGTTAAGGACTTTTTCCTCTTGGAAGGCCGGACCCATGATTTGAAGGCCAATCGGCAATCCATCACGGACACCGCATGGAATGCTTAGCGCCGGCAACCCGGTGAGATTACCCGGCCCTGTAAAGCGGATGACTTCGTCCAAGAAGCTCAGCGCCTGTCCATTAATATCAACAGTGCTGGCACCAATTGGCGGCGACAAGAATGGCAAGGTTGGTGAAATGAGTACGTCCACTTTTTCAAATGCGGCCGAAAATTCGAGATCCAGCTTGCGGCGGATTTGCTGGGACTGTACGTAATCAACACCGGACATGAGTTCACCAACTTCCAACAGGAAGCGAACGTCTTCGCCGAATTTTTCCGGCTGTTTGACGAGATTGTCGTGATGAATGGCACTCGCTTCAGTCGTGATCGTAACGAGTTCCGCAAATTCTGCTTGTGCCAGGGATGGAATCCGGACCGGCTCAATTCGTGCACCGAGCTTTTCCAGTTGCTGCAGCGCATTTTGGACGGCTTCATTGACACGGGTATCGACGTTTTTGAAGAAATAATCTTCTTCAATGCCAATGACCATTCCTTTGATATCTTCGTTCAACTGTCCCGAATAGTTTTGAGTCGGCCGATCGACTGAAGTCGGGTCTTTCGGGTCGTAGCCGCCGAGCACTTCGAGCAGGAGCGCGGCGTCAAAAACAGTTTTTGTCATGGGGCCGATGTGATCAAGGCTCCACGACAATGGAAAACAGCCGTATTTGCTGATGCGGCCATGCGTCGGCTTCAACCCGATAATGCCGCAGCTTGATGCCGGAATCCGGATCGACCCGCCAGTGTCTGTGCCGAGCGAGGCAATTGTCATGTCTGAAGCGACTGCTGCTCCCGAACCGCCGCTTGAACCGCCCGGAATTTTGCTGAGGTCCCATGGATTTTTGCAGGCGCCGTAATGCGGATTGGTCGTTGTCGCGCCCCACGCATATTCGTGCATATTGAGCTTGCCATGAAACGTCACACCTGACAGCTTGAGTTTCGACACTACCGTTGCGTCAAAGTCCGCAATAAACCCTTCATGGATTTTCGATCCCATCGTTGCTGGCTCATCCTTAAAATACAAAATATCTTTCAGCGCCATCGGGATGCCGTGCAGGAAGCCACGGTAGTTGCCGCTTTGGATTTCTTGCTCCGCCTGCCTCGCCGATTCCAGCGCCTGTTCCTTTTGCACGCGAATAAAAGCATTAATCTCGCCATTATAAGCATCGATGTTCGATAGCACTGCTTCGGTCAGTTCAACAGGCGACACCTGCTTGTCGCGCAACTTAGGTGCCAATTCTCCGATAGATTGAGCTGCTAGTTCTTCATTCATGGCCGCTCACCTCCTGGTACGTGCGTCAGCGCCATGTCAAAATCCTTCAGCTGTGAATTGTCCACGGTGTTGCGCAATTGTTGCACCGCTTGCATTTGCTGCGCGAGCATTTCCTGATGTGCCTCTGGTACCTGAATTCCTCGTTCCTCTAAAATCTTGTGAATGCCTTGTGCCATAACAAGTCCTCCCATTTGGATGATTTTAAAGCATGTGAGAATCTGGGATGTCTATCGACAGTTTATCACAGTTCGCAGATAGTTCTGACTATTTAGATGGGATTTTTATCAAAATAAACCCTCAAGCACAAGATTTTGTCTTGGCACTTAAGGGTTATGTCTTTTTTGGAGGATATTTTTCCAGTGAAATGGATATACTTTCTGTTTTGCTGAAAATACTTTCTGTGTGAACCAATATACTTTCTATAGCGATGAAAATACTTTCCAAAGCCCCAAAACGCTTGAATGCCCAACCCCTAGGAAAGCGCTAGCCTGCGCTTTCCGCTATGAACTTTCGGTCCCAAGCCGGGTTCTCTTGGGACCCCGCCCTTAGGCATCTACTGTTTTCCGTACTTTTGACAACAACGGCCGCTCGTTGCTCCAGACGAGGTTTACCGGGACATCGAAAAATTCGGATAGCCGCTCGCTGGTAATGAGGTCAATGGTGTCACCGGAAGCGAAAACTTTGCCCGCTTTCAGCAATAAGGTTTTATTAAAATCTGGCATGATTTCTTCTATATGATGCGTGACGTAAATGATGGTCGGACCCTCTGGTTTTTGGGCAATAGCCGCGATCGACTCGAGCAATTCTTCCCGAGCGATAAAGTCGAGCCCTGCTGTCGGCTCGTCGAGGATGAGCAGCTCTGGATCTGCCATCAATGCTCGCCCAATGAGTACACGCTGTTTTTCGCCTTGCGACAGCGTATGGTAATCCCGGTTGGCGTAGCCCAAGCAGCCGAGTTCGCGCAGAATGTCGATTCCTTTTTGGTCGATGGCTTCGGTCGTTTCCTGATAGAGGCCAAGAGAAGCAAATGCTCCGCTCAATACAACTTCGTAAGCATTGTCATAAACCGGCAGTTTTTGCTGCACGGATGCTGAGACAAACCCAATCTGGCTGCGCAGTTTTTCTGCCAAATAAGTTTTACCAAACTCCAAGCCCAGCACCGTCACCTTTCCTTCTGTCGGGAAAAAATAGGCATTGATTAAATCCAGCAGCGAGGTTTTGCCGGCGCCATTCAATCCGTACAGCACCCAATGCTCACCTTGTTGAATTTGCCAATCGACGTCATCCAACACGAGCTTGTCGTCTCTTCGCCGCGACACACCTTCGAGTTCCACAATCATTTTCATAAACGAATGTCCTCCCGGCGCTGCACATGAACCACGGTTCCCATTATCAGTGGATCCGCTTCCCGAATCTTGCCGAAATCAAGGCCGGTCAATTGTTCAATTTGTGCGATGGGGACTTGATACGTTTCAAACTGCCCGTAGACAAATTCCAGATTTCCACCGATTAAATCCTCCTGTGTCTGCAAATAGGCAGTTGCTGACAGCGATGTGCCGTCTTTGATCATCACCGCCACTTTCCAGAACTGATCCGGAATCTGTGCGTCGCGGTAAGCGACATCATCCTCCCGAAAAACGGGTCCCGTGAACACCGAAACTTTCATGCCGGATTCGCGCGCATTGTCCAGCAAATAATCCTCCAAATCGAGCCACGCTTTCTGGTTAAAATCTTTATGCTGTGGTGCGCAATTGGTAAAATGAAATGTGTGTTCATTGGCTTTTACCGCATCAATTCCCCAGTTTGGATCACGCCGGCGCACCAAATGCCCACGGTCGATATCATTTGATTGATAAAATTCCGGTCCGATTTGATAAGCCTCATCAGTCCGCGGATCAAAATACCAGCGATCATTGCCGCGTTTGACGTCAACCAGTTGTGAGCCATCGATATTGACAGCCGTGAAAAAAGCAAGGCGGCGTGATTTGCTCATGGCAATGGAAAAATGGCTATAATCCAGAACCGCCTTGCCTTCAGAAGTTTTGGCTGCATCTTCCAGCTGTACCTCACTTAAAAGAGGCAGTTCCACTCCAAATCCAGCGCCGAGAAATGCCGGATCGTAGCCGGAAACTCCTGCGTACCAATCAGCTTCCAAAGATCCCACTTCCATCGGCTCTTTGGATGGTCCCGGCATGGCCACATCCAGCAGCCCATCCAGCAGCCTGCGCGAGCGAACATCTTCCAAGCTGCTGCGCTTTTCGCTGAGGTGATGAATAATCGAACTGATCCGAATGCCTTGATTAGCAATCCAGCGGGTATTGTCTTCTGGATCCGGCACACCCGCATGATGCAGCGCAACGACCACCCATTGATCATTGAACACGGGTGATCCCGAAGATCCAGGCTCTGTGTCGCTAACGTATTGAACAAAATCGGAAGAGATAAACTTGACTTCATTTTCCCGAATGGTGATGGCCTTTGGACCGCCGTTCGGATGCTGGATAATGGTCACGTATTCACCTTCGAGAATTTTCCCCGGCTTTGGCAAAAGCGGCAAGTAACCGAAGCCAGCGAGTGGAATGGCGTGAACATTGCTTTCCTCTACCGCCACCAATGTGAAGTCCAACGCCTCATCGGTAATAAAAAGCGCTTCGGGATCCAGGCGGAAGCTGATGATATCGAGCGGCATGAACTGGACATCGTCCTCGTAATTAAATTCCGCCACAGCATACATCGCCCCTTCTTTTGTTTCCAATACATGGTTGTTCGTCAACAGCAAATTGGGCGCTACGAGAAATCCGGTGCCGTAGCTTTCAAGTTGCCCCGAACGGCTGCGGATTGAAATGCGGCACACCGCTTTGCTGACGTTTAGCCCCGCCTGCAAATGCGCAATCGGAAACAAATCGCTTTTGTTGATGATGCGCTCCATCGCCAAATTGTCGTGGTGATTGATGAGACTCGAGCGTGTCAGCATCTTTTCATTCGTCACTGGTGCCAGATTTTCCGCATTATGCTCTTTCTCGAACTGCAAATACCGCTGCATGGCCTGCTGCTCGATTTGCTTCATATTTTTGAACATCCTTTTCCAACCCCTTCCGAAGAATCAACTAAATTTTTCAATAAAAATTATAATATTCTATTAATTGTATTCACGAAAAGCTTAACACACTCAATATAGGAACGCACGTTCTAAAAAATAGTTTTTTCAGTTCGATGAGGCTGAAGAGCACTTGGTTTCCCAAAGCCGGCAAGCGCTAGACTGCGCTTGGCCGCTTGTGAAGCGTATTTTTGAGGTTGTGGATCGTGTTTCTGCTGCTGTGGATCGTAGTTTGTACGTAGTGAATCGCATTTCTGCTGTAGTGGATCGCAGTTTAGCTTAGCGAATTATATTTCGATAATTAGTTCCACTTCAAGCTCAATATCTTCTTAAAATAAATGCTTAGAGTTCCGAACTAATGGGTAAACACTTAACCTAACCAAATTTTCAACAAAAGGAGAAATGCTAAATGGATTTTGTTACATTAAATAGTGGGAAAAAAATGCCGCAATTAGGCTTTGGTGTATGGCAGGTCGAAGACGATGAGGCGACTAAAGCAGTTGCGAAAGCACTCGAAACGGGCTACACGTCTATTGATACTGCAATGATTTACAAGAATGAAAAAGGCGTCGGCAAAGCGCTGAAAGAAACTTCCGTGCCGCGCGAAGACTTGTTTATCACAACGAAAGTTTGGAATGCTGACCAAGGCTATGAAAATACCTTGCGTGCATTTGACGAGAGCCTCGAGCGCCTTGGCCTCGATTATGTTGACTTGTACTTGATTCACTGGCCAACTCCAGAATTTGATAACTATGTCGATACCTATAAAGCATTAGAAAAATTATACAAAGACGGCCGTGTAAAATCGATCGGTGTTTGCAACTTTGAAGTTGAGCATTTAGAGCGTTTGCTCGCTGAATGTGAAATACCACCCGTTTTAAACCAAGTGGAATGCCATCCCTACTTGGCACAAAACGAATTAAAAGAATTCTGCGCGAAGCATGATATTTTTGTGGAAGCATGGAGCCCGCTTGACCAGGGCGGCGAAGTATTGAAGGATGAAACCATCCAGAAAATCGCGGATGCTAAAGGCAAGTCACCGGCTCAAGTTGTATTGCGCTGGCATTTGCAGAACGACACGATTGTCATCCCGAAATCTGTCACGCCGTCACGCATCGAAGAAAATTTTGATGTGTTTGATTTCGAACTGACAGAGGCTGAAATGAATGACATCGATGGCTTAAACAAAGACCGCCGAAAAGGCGCTCACCCAAATGAAATGAATGTACGCTAATTAGTATAGAGCCGCCTCTTCTATCTTGAAGAGGCGGCTTTTTCTGTTATTTTCAACTTCTGGCATACTCCTGCCGATAAACGGGTAAGTTCCACGTAACAGAACTTAATTGAAGGAGGAAAGCCATTGAGACATATAACTGCACTTGGCATTAAATTTGTAATGGTCACCGCTGTTCTTTTAGTTGTCTTGACCCTAGGCTTTGATGTAGCGTTTACCGATACGCTGCTGATCAGCCTCGCGCTGACCGCATTGTCCTATGCAATGGGCGACATTATGATTTTTTTGAACGCTGGACGTCCTGAAAATCAGTCCTCGCGCAACACCATTGCGACCCTAGTTGATTTTGTGACGGCATTCCTAACCATCTGGCTGATTGGCTGGCTATTGACGGGCCAGAATTTCGAAATGGCCACACCAGCACTGCTTTCTGCATTGGTTATTTCAGGCGGTGAATGGTTTTTCCATCTGTATGTCGATCGTTCGGTGGTACCTGAGTACAATAATTACAAACCCGCTAAAAGATAAAAAATCTAAGAAAGAGGGATTCCCTGTTGCAGCAATAGGAAACCCCTCTTTCTTATGAAAACATTCTCACCTGAAATTCTCCTGCACAAAAACACGTTCCTGTTCAGCACTCATCAATCCAGTTGCCCGGCCGACCGTGCCATTTTGCCAATCCCAGATGGTGTTGTGAACATCAACGGCATTGGAGAAATCACCTTGCTTCCAGGCCGTTAACGCAGTTTCGTAAAACTCACCGTGTTCGTAGTACTCTTTGTTGGCACTGACAATCGTCAGCAAATTATCGATGTTCTCAGGCGTCATCTCGACCGCACCTATTTTTTTAGCAGCGGCAACTTTTTGATGCGTCATTTGATGAAGGTAGATTTGCAGCTGCCCTTCTTCCATATCAACATCTACATTGTTTGTTTCACTTTTTTCTGCCACGACTTTTTGTTCATCACGGCCTTTGATTTCTTCTGCCACTTCGGTTATTTCACCATCTGTTGATGAATGCTGTGTGACAAAATAATAGCCGGCTGCTGCCAGCAAAACCAATATCCCAAAGGTAATTCCAATTGTTTTTACTAATAATTTCATTTTCCTGCAACTCCTGACATACTGTTTCTTCATCCGTTTATGAATTTATACCTATCCAATTATGAAGAAACACCGAACAAGTTTCAACCTTTTTACCAGAATCAACGAAAATCGTCTGCGCAAACTAAAAGAACGCCCTCATTGAAATTCAATGAGGGCGTTCTTTTACTAAAGGCAACCTAAACACCTACTGCCAAAACTTCTTCCAAAATCTCTTCAAATAGTTCTTCTTCCACTGCTGATTCAATAAACAACTCACCGCCGTCTTTGTCGAACAGCTGACGGAGAAGTTCTTTGGCGCGCCGGGATTGGCCGGATTTCATGGCGGCGCGGGCAAGTTCGTAATCAGCCGGCAAGTAACCGGGTTCTTCGGCTTGCAGCGCAAGCAAGCGTGTGGTCGCAGCAGCGCTTTCGCCCATTGTGGTGTCCATCATCGCGAGCGACAGCAGGATCCATTCGTTGACGAGCAATTCTTCCGGCAAGCGGCTTTCAAAGCGCTTGGCTTTTTCCGGCCGGTGCTCCGCCAGCAAGTGCATCAGGTGAACGTAGCTTTCGCTGTGGTAAGGATTGGACGCAATCGCCTGCTCGTAATAAGCTTCCGCTTGCTCGATGTCTTCGAAAATTGCGGCCATGTCGCCTTGCCACAACTGAATTTCAAAATCAAGAGGCTGCTGTTTTTGGAGATCTTCAGCCATGGACCAAGCTTTTTGGAGCAGTTTTTCAGATTGTTTGGTGTTGGCGCTTTGCATGGTCGCTTGCAGCAACAGTTTGGCCGCACCCACATGCCCTGTCTCTTTAACGAATGGCGCCAATACCCGAGCGGCTTCTTCCGCCATTCCGCGGTTCATGTAAAATTCCGCCAGGTGCAGCACCGGCACTTCGCTGTCTTTGAAGTTTTTGGCTGCATCCCGGTACAGGGCAATGGTGTTGGAGAACATGATGATGCTTCGCGATTTGTCGCGCAACCTGCCAAAAAAGCCTTTTGGTTGTTCGTCTTCTGCGTCTGCCCATTCGACTAAGTGGTCGGCACTGTAGGTTTCCGCCATTGCCAGTTGTTCGCCTGTCAGCCGTTTTTTCAAGCGTTTGTGGAGATCGTTGGTTTTGCGCATTTCGGCCAACAACCGGACGTATTCTCCGTAAAACCCTTCTTCGTCCGGATGCTCGGCAATCAATGCTTCCAGCATGCCGAGTGCCCGTTTCTTGTCGCCCTGCCGCACACAAAACTGCATATGCTGGTAGCGGGAAGGCAGCGCGCCGTTAACTGCTTCCGCCCGCAAGAATAACGACTCGGCTTCTGCCACATCGCCTTTTTTCTCTGCCATATGAGCCTGCGCGGACAAGAGCCACTCTTCCGGCACGTGCACCGATACTTTCTGCAGAACACTTTCCACTGCAGCCATTTGTGTTTCGTTGTCCACCAGCTCAAACAGCTCTACCAAATCGAGCGGCAGCGGTTCGTTTTCCAAAACGTGCAACGCTGCTGTAACCGCTTTGTGTTTGTTTTCTAATGCCAAATAGGTTCGCATCAGCCCCTCGTGAGCAGCTGTAAATCCGGCGTCTCTCTCCGCACTTTTCGTGTAATGAACAAGCGCTTCGTCCCATTTTTCCGCTTGTTCAGCTAGCAGCCCTAACTGGTAATGAGCCACCTGCAAATCGGCCATGTCCACTGCTTTCGTATACAAACTCCGCGCAAAGCGGTGATGGTCTTCCAGTTCGTAAAGGCCCGCTTCGTAGCACAGCAATAACGGATCTGCCGCCTTGGTCCGCAATTTTTTGAAGAAATCCAGCAAACGTCCACGGAACTGTGGTGCTTCGCCAAACTCCGCGTACTGTTCAGCCATTTCGTGAAGATTTAACGCTTCCCGTTTCATGCCGGTTTCCAGCAAATCGATTGCCAGCGCTTTACCAGCATCATTCACTGATTCCTGCCACAGCATCATGGCGGTCCGGATAAAGTAATCCGTATCGCCCGATTCTGCGTACTGCGTAATTAACTTGCCCGTTTCTTCGACCCGCTCCTGCTTAAGCAGCGAGTGGGCAATATGCGTCACCGTAAACAAATCAGACGGATCCAACTCGAGCGACGTGCGGTATTGGGCTTCCGCCTCTTTGTACTGTTCCTGCTCCATGGCAATATGCCCCAAATACTGGTGCAGCACATCCGTTGTTGCGCAATTTTTGATGCCGCTGCGGATGACCCCTTCTGCCTGCGTCCAGTCTTTTGATTCCATGTGGATTTCCGCAATCCGCAAATAGGCATACGGCTCTGCCGAATCAATGTCCCGCGCCTCCTCGAATGCCGCAATGGCGTCTTTTTCTTCACCAAGTGCAAGCAAACAGCGCCCAATTTCATAAATGAAATAGCCATCTTCCGGCTGTTCTGCCGACAGCTCGCGGAACCGCGCCAGCGCTTTGTCATAAGCTCCAGATTCGTATTGGACCAATGCATGCGTAATGCGGGCATACACGTCGGACGGTTCCTGCTCGAGCGCAATGCTCGACCATTTGAATGCCTGATAGGTTTTGCCGATTTCCAAGTAGCAGCGCGCCAAGTGGCTGTATGCCATTGGCTGGTAATGATCCAGCTCGATCGACCGCTTCAGGAGCGGAACGGCTCCTTCGTGTTCGTTGCGGCTCATCAAAATCGCCGCCTTTAAAAACAGCGCATAAGGGGACGTTTTTTCTTTTACACGGGACAGGTTTTCAAGCGCCTGTGCCCACTCTTCTTTTTGGTAATGCATATGCGCCGCAAGCAGCGCCACTTCGGTATCTTCTGCCCCCAGATCCCGATGGAGCTTGTTGAGCCAGACGGAATGAAGAGCTTTCGCTTCTTCCGAAAACTGCGTAACTAGTCCAACCACCGCACCATAGCGTTCGTCCGGATGGGCTTTCAGAAAATCGATCGCCTGGTTTTTTTCTTTGGCCTTTTCTTCCAGGCTCCAGATTGAAAACAGTTCGTTGAAAAAATCGTGCTCGCTGCTGTCGAGCAGCTCCAAAAGTTCTTCCTGTTCTGGCGTGACAAACAGCATGCTGAGCGAATCACTTAATTTATAGGTGTCCGCAACATCCGTGTAGGACAACAAAAACGGACCAAGGTCATTTGGATCTTGAATGATCAATGCCTGCAGCCGGTCGTCATAGCCGATGACTACTTGAACGTGCGCACTGTTTTCAATCAGCATGCTGAGCAGCACCGGAATGCCTGCATCTATCATTTGCTTGTAGAGATCGATGGTTCCTTTGAAATAGCGTGCTGTAAATCCGAGCGACTCCATGTATTCCATGGTTTTCTGCAAATCGGATCCGGTCACATCAAACACATGCTCCGCAATTTCGTCCTGGCCTTTTTTCATGCCATACGCTTCCAGCATTAGCGCGAGTGACGCCGGGACGCAGTAATTGAGTTTCTGGATGTTTGGCGTCAAGCGCAACTCTCGGCGCTTGGCGTCCCGCTGGATTTCTCCTTTGCCGTAAACCGTTTTTTGGAACTGTTTGGAATGGGTACGCACCCATTCCGCCAACTCTTCCCAGCGCTCCAGCTTGTACAAACACTCTGCCGTTATATAGATCCACGCCGAATGGAACACATGGTACGGATTTTCTTCATTGTAATGGGCAATTTCCTGGAGTGTTTTTTCGTATTGCCCCAAGAAAAAAGAAGTCCGGATGATGTCGGCGCGGAACGTCCATGTACCGGGTTCCAGTTCCTGTCCCCTTTCGAGCACTGCAAGCGACTCGTTCGGCCGCCCGGTCATTGCCAGCACATCCGCATACAACAACCGCACATAATCGCTGCGTTCTGTTGCCGTATCACTCAATTCTTTCTCGAGCACCTGTTCCGCTTCCAGCCATTGCCCGCTGTGGATAAAATAATAGCCCTGAAGGTCCGGCCAGACAAAGCCTTTGAATTCAGCGTAGCGGTCGAGCTGTGCTTTTGCTTCCGGCAGCCGGTTTAATTGGGCAAACACCCGCAGCAGCAATTGATGCGCCGATGCCAGTTCTTCTGCCGAATCGTCGCCGGACGAAATGCCCTGCAGCCTCGCCATCATGCGCTCTTCCGCTTCCAGGCTGCGACCGGTTTCCAATAGGCGCGCGCATTGCCATGCAAAAGTCCGAAGCGTGCCGAAACGTTTGTGCGCCTGTGTCGCCAACAAATGGCTGTACGTATATAAATCCGCTTGATCCGTTAAACGCATCAAGCGGTAAAATTCCTCTTCTGTCTGCAGTTCCCCTAAAAAGCTGCGCAATTCCCGAATCGAATGCCCCGCCCATAACCTGCGGATTGCCTCAACTGCCTGCTGCGCTGTAGTTATCTCTGTAGCTGTAGTTATCTCTGTAGCTGTCATTCTTCCCATTCCCGCCTCTCCCTAAGCCCCATATAAATGTGGTTGATTTATTATATAGTGGAAAATTCTAGGGTGCAATACTCTTTTTGGTGCCTGGCACCCAAACAATTCCCACACAATTAGAGCCATCAAAAAAAGCGCCGCGCTGCTAAAAGCAGAACGGCGATTTTATTCAAAAGGGTCAGCGCGGTTTGCCGTCTTCAGATCTGGAAAATTTCTGCACCGTGTGCCAAAAGGCCGGACTCACACCGCCCTGAGCCTTTACATAGACGCTCAAACGGTATGCCAGAAAAATCCCGCCCATATCGATCAAAACATCACTTAACCTACCGCTGCGTTCAAAAAACAGCTGCAAAAACTCCGTAAAAAAAGCAAACAGGCTGCACAGTATAATTGCTTTTCCCTTGTGGTTGATGGTTTTGGCAAGTATCAACCACAAGATGCCAAAAGACAGAGCATGACCAATTTTTTGGAATACGTACGCTGCGCTGTCCAAGTAGATGTCGCTGGTGATGAAGAGATCCGACAGATCCGGGAACAAGCGAATGTTAAAGCTAATATCCTGGGCAAATAGCAGTGACTGGAAATTGTAATTATTGGTGGCCAGCAAAATGCCAAAAGCCCACAGAATAACCGGTATGTACTTGGCTTTCAAAAGACCCTTCCCTTCGATTTTCTTTATATATTTATTTGGCTTATTTTCCTTCTGTTCATTATAAATCTGCGGTTCCGTAATGACTAGTCTCTTTTTTCCAGGAATTGTGTGGGTGCCAGGCACTCACACAATCTCCACACAATTAAAATCGCCGCCCTGCTAAAAGCAGAACGGCGATAAATGATCGAGAATTTACAGTTGTACAGGTTCTCCGCTAAACACTTTCACGTCCATAGGTGCTGCCATGAAAGCAGTGGCTTTTTGGCCGAAAGTGGTGAAATGGTCACTCGTGTTATGAGCGGCAATCGCTTCGGCATCTTTCCACGTTTCAACCATGGTAAAGTGGCCATCGTGTTCTGTTGACTTCATCAAGTCGTAGCTGCCGTTGCCCGCTTCTGCTCTCGATGCTTCGATCAAGGGTTTGCATGCATCTAAAAAGGCTTGTTCTTGATCCGGTTTTACCTGCAAGTGCGCGTGAATAATCATCATAATAAAATCAACCATCCTTTAATCGTATTTGGTGGATCAGTATTCCTTTATATTGGTTTGCATGCGTTCGAGCATGTCAGACAATGCGTCGACTTCTTCAAGGGTAAAATCATCAAGCATTTGCTTCACAAAGCCCATGTTTTCTTTTCGGTATTCAACGATCTTTTTGCGCCCTGCATCGGTCAGGCTGACAAAAATCACCCGATTGTCTTCCGGGTTTCTGCGCCGCATGACCATGCCGCTCGTTTCCAGTTGTTTGAGATGGCGCGTAATAGCGGCACCGTCGATGTTGACCGTTTTTTGAAGCGTCGACTGGTTGATTTCTTCTGTATTATATAGCTGTGACAATAGTTCATAGCGCGATGCACTAATGCCCGTACAGCGTTCAAACTTCGGGCTCAACTGATTTGTCAGTCCTTTAAACTGCTGCAGCACTTGTTCCTGCTTTGAAAATGAACACGACATACATGGACCTCCTACCTGCTAGCCAATTGATAGCGATGTCCACTATGTATTGACCAGTCCAATATAATACAAAAATGGCGAATACTCAATCTGGACAAGCGTTCTGTTAGCGCCAAGTCGTAATGGTGTCGACAGGCAAACGGTACGATTGATAGCCTTCATCCAGCGCTTTGCCGATTGTGATCAGCATCACCGGAACATAGCGGTCTTTTTCCATGCCGAATACTTCTGCAAGTTTGTCTTTCTCGTAGCCGCCGATCGGGTTGGTGTCGTAGCCGTAAGCACGCGCTACCAGCATCAACTGCATTGCGACAAGACCTGAATCCAGCATAACAATGTCCTTCATTTGTTCGTCAGACAAGCCTTCGTACAAGGGTTTGAAATAATTTAACTGAAACTCTTTCACTTCCTCCGGCATATATCCGTGTTCAACGGCTTTTCCGTAAATCTCTTCAGCATATTCGTAGTTTCGGCGATCGCCAAAAATAGCAATAACTGCGGAAGAACTCATGACTTTGTCTAAATTAAATGAAGCGACAGGTGCCAACTTTTCTTTTGCTTCGTCGCTATCGATAACAAGAAAGCGCCACGGCTGCATGTTAATGGAAGACGGTGCTTTTGAAGCTTGAGCCAAAATTTCCGTCATTTCTTCCCGGCTGATTTTTACACTAGGGTCATACTGCTTGATCGAACGGCGTCCGTTGACGATCTCGTTAAAGTCATTTGTTTTTTGAATGGTTTGCATAATGTAGGTGCTCCTTTTTGTGAGAAATTATTAATTGATACCTCAATTATTGATACATCAATCAATATAACGGGATTTTTATGGAGATGCAACTGTTATGAACTGGTGGTTTCAATTTCCCAAAGCATCTTTAAAATGGTGCTTTGTTGTGAATTCAAAACTTTTTATTCCAAAAAATCCAACTAGTTAGACTTAAGCAAGCCTAGTGCATAAGCGGTGCTAATATCCTAATCCTATGATATTGTTGAGCAATCGCACGTTAGTTCAAAGGCATCTTTTGAACTATTAATGAATAAATGAAATGAGGATGATCATGAAAAAGAACTTAATTTTAGCTAGTTTACTTATTGCGATTTTGCTGAATGGCTGGGCCATTGTTTTTCTGGCACTCCCTTTTTACAAAGCCGCACTGGTGATTGGTGGGGCATCCCTCATCATTATGACAATAGTGCATGAACGTTTTGTGTTTTTGCATGCTATGATTGTCACCCTGACTTACGGCGCATTTTTGACTGGATATTCTTTTTATTATCAGCAGCCGGCCGAAATGCAATTGCTGTATGCATATGATCACCTGTTGCTGACCAGTTTGATGGTGCTGTATTGGGTATTGCTGAACTTCCTTAAAAAAATTGGCTACGAAAACACCGAATTAAAACAGCAAGTTGAGCTGCTTCAAAAATACCGAGGCGTTACCAAAGTCTTGACACTTTCGGAATTTGAAGAGCAATCCAAGTGGCTGTTGAACTCGAGTGCGCGAAACAATGAACAAGTTTGGTTTGTCGAACTGGACATTAGCTCAACGGATAACCGAATGAAAGCTATTTTGCAGGAAGATCTGGAGCATTTGGCATTGCAAACCATCCGCCAAAAGTTTGATTTGATCACGAGCAGCAACGGGGTCATCTACCTTCTATTGAAAAACACTCATGCTGAGGGCGTTCAGCGGGTATTGGATCGGTTCCACGAAAAAGTACAGGCAGATCTTAATTTTGTCGATCCGCCCTTTACATCTATGAAAGTGCAGATAGACGATGCCGATCATTTGGCCAGTTTGGTGGAGGCCACATGATGTCTTCTGTGATTTTAGTCATCATGATCTTTTTCTGGCTGCTTCTGATTTTTTATTCGTTAATGACCCTTTCCGGCATTTGGTACCGCTTGACCTACAAAGATGCGGAACCGCTTGAAGCCTACCCAAGTGTGGCTTTGCTGATTCCTGCCCACAACGAAGGCGTAGTGCTGGAAAACACTTTGCATGCTATGGCACGCCTTCAGTACAAAGGCAAACTCGATATTTATGTATTGGATGACAACTCGAAAGACAACACCGCTGAAATCGGAAAAGATTTTGCCCGTGTGTTTTCCAGAATTCATTACATTCCCGTCCCGCCAGGAACTCCTTCCGGCAAATCACGTGTGTTGAATTACGGATTGAGCATTTCAGATTCGGACTACTTTGTTGTTTACGACGCAGACAACGAACCCGAATCCGATGCCCTTGAGAAATTGGTGCGGTCGGCTGAAACAACGAAGAACGCCGCGGGTGCCGTCGGCTATGTAAAAACCAAAAATGCCGAGGCCAATACCCTGACCCGCATGATTGGTTTAGAATTCCAAGTGTTTCAGCTGCTGATGCAATGCGGCCGCTGGAGAATGTTCAAACTGGGTTCGCTTGCCGGAACTAATATGCTGTTGCGGAGATCGGTGCTGGAAGAACTCGGCGGCTACGATGTGTTCGCACTGGCAGAAGATGCCGAATTGACTGTCCGCCTGACCGCTAAAGGCTATTTGCTGCCGGTTGTGCCGACGTCACGGACGTGGGAACAAGAACCCGAACAAGTCAAAACCTTCATTAAGCAGCGAACACGCTGGCTGACCGGCAATATTTACTTGTTGGAAAAATCCTTGATGGATTTGACGCATTGGAGAGGAAAGACTTTCTTCCTCAGCCTTCAGCACGTATTGACCTATCTTATTTTTGTTGTAGTGCTGCTGTTCTCGGATATTTTCTTTATTATGAGCATTGCCGGTTACCAGTTGCCCAATATGCAAGCTCCTTTGCTGATCTTGTGGTTCATGAGCTATATTGTGTACACAAGCCAGTTGCTCAGCGCTTTAGTCGTTGACCGGAACGTTTCGCTGCGAAATGTGCTGTATGTATTCATTATGTATTTTACGTATGCCCAATTGTTTATCATTCTGCTGATTCGCAGCTTTTCCACTTATGTATGGAACCGCATCCGCGGCACTACTATTGCTTGGGACAAAACCAAGCGCTTTAAGGGGGTTGGCTGATGAAAAAAGGGATTTTACTGTTATTTCTTCTATTAATAATTGGCGGGTGTGGAAACATGGAGTCTGTACAAGAACAAGTAGAAGAAAACTATACAAATTCCGATGGCCTAATTCATGCCTATCCACAGGATCCGGATTCTGAATATTTATCGGAAAGCATCGGCTTGTATATGGATTACTTGCTGCTCGCAGAAGACGAAAAAAGATTCCGAGAACAGTACGAGCTATTGGAACAGCATTTTGTGGAAACAGAAAATGGATCTTCTTTCGTACTATGGCGCTTGAACGAAGGTGCAGCGACCAACGCCTTAATCGATGATATCCGCATCATTGCGGCTTTAGAACGTGGAGCGGATCTATTCGGCAATCAAGAGTATGCAGCTATGGCAGCCAACCTGAGCCAAGCCATCTCCACGGTCCAAGTTCATGACGGCTACACCGTAGATTTGTACGATTGGTCATTTGCTGTGCCCGCCCAACGGTTGACCTTAAGTTACTTAAACACATCTGAGGCCATTTCCGAGAAGTCGATTGAACTGTTGAAAAACACCGATGCCACCCGTATATTTTTCCCGGAGTATTATGACACGAGTGAGGAAACCTACTTGAATAGCGACGAAGTCCACCTCATCGACCAACTGCTGATCGCCTTGAACCGGGAAAAAGCAGGCCAACATTCGGAGCTATTTTTTACTTGGGTCAAAGAAGAATGGACAAGTGAACACCAACTGTATGGCCGCTACAACCGGGAAACCAGTGAACCAAGCGTGGAATACGAATCTCTCGCCGTCTATTATTATTTGCATTCGTATTTGTCGATCATGGGAGAAAACGAGCTGGCGGCTGAAGTCGTCCAGCGCGCGCAAGACATTGCTACAGAAGATATGTTGAGCGGGGCTCATTTTTTCGATTACATTCATTACCAGCTCTTGCTGGAGGAACAATAAGTTCAGTAAAAGACCGCTTAAGAGTTTGCCTCTTAAGCGGTCTTTTAAATTGTGTGGGAATTGTGTGGGTGCCAGGCACTACTCTACGCTAGTTAGCTCCGAGTAAATTGCCCCATCCGCTTGGATCCACTTCACAACCGCATAGCCCTCGACCATGTAATACTTGCCTCCGTCGGGCGTGGTGATTTCTACAGCGTTGGTAAATGTCCGGTATTCGGTTTCTACCTTTTGGTTTATGCCAGTGATGGTGTAATACACGGCATCTGGATTGTAGCCACCTATAAAGGTTTTGCCAACTTGAACCGGGTACACAAGATGCGTTTCGTATTCTGAATAAGGATAGCCGATCGCAAAAGCATTATAGGTTTCATACTCCAGCTCCGAATATCGTTCTTCGCCAATTTGCGTTTCCCAAACAAATTCTTCTCCACCTTCAAACGCAGGGACTTTGACAAACCGGTCTATACTCACTCTTCCCTGATCTCCTTTATATGTGTAGGTTTTGGTTTTGTCCCGCTTGTAAGAGTCGGCAATGGATGCCTGGTTTTTGAACTCTGGCTCCAATGCACGTGCCAGAAATGCAGAGAATTGGGCGCGCGTCACGTTTAACTGTGGACGGAAATTACCGTCCGGATAACCAATGGCGATATTTGCGGCAACCAATCGGCAAATGGCGTCATAATAGTAACTGGCATCTGGCACATCTTTGATGTCATGAAAATATATAAAATTCAAATCAAATACTCGTGTGATAATTAACGCCATGTCACCGCGCGTAATAGCTTGATTGGGACGAAAAGTCCCATCTGCATAACCTAGCAAGTACCCTGCTTCAGCTGCTTCCGCAATATAGCCGCTAGCAAAACTTCCAGCTGGCACATCACTAAACGGCGTCACTTTCTTTGTCCCATCTAATCCTTTGATCCGGCCAATCATCGTCGCCGCTTCTGCACGGGTCACGTTGGCAACCGGTCGGATGCTGCCATCCGGATAGCCCGTTACAGCTCCCTTGTCCACCAAGTACATCATCTCGTCATAAAACGGATGGTTTTCCGGCAAGTCAGCCGCAGCTTGTGCAGTTTGGAAGTTAGAAAAAGCGAGAACCAGCGACAACACAATCACGATAAACATCCACGTTTTCTTCAATGCCAACACCCCTTTTTGCATTTCTCATAGGACTACTCCAGGCTCACCAATTCGCTTTCGATGACTCCTTGAGCATTAATGGATTTGATTGTTGAAAATCCTTCTGCCATATAATATTTAAAGCCATCTTCTGTGGTCACTTCTGTAGCGTTCACAAATTTTTTGTATGGCGTTTCTACGATTTTATTGACACCGGTAATCGTGTAAGTAAGGGTGTCATCTCCAAGTCCAACTTCGAAAGTTTTGCCGAGGCGAACCGGGTAAACGAGCACGGCATCGTACTCCGAATACGGGTAGCCAAATGCAAAAAACTGCTGATTTTCAAGCTCCAAGTATTCGTAGCGATCACCGTCCACTTCTGCGGTCCACATTAAACCAAATGTCAGCCCGCCGCGGTCCGGCACATCCACAAACCGATGAACGGCTGTGGTTCCGTCTGACATGCGGTAGCTGTAAGTTTTGGTTTTGTCTTTTTGGTAAGACCGGGCAATAACCGCATCATTTTTAAACCGTGGCTCTAAAGCTCGTGCCAAAAATGCTGAAAATTGGCCGCGCGTCACGTTCTGTCCTGGCCGGAACGTGTTGTCTGGATAGCCAATGGTGATGTTCGCCGCCAGAATTTTGCTGATGGCATCTGCGTAATAGGCGCTGGGCGAAACATCCGTGAAAGATACATTGAATGTAAATGCCAAGTCAAAAACCCGCTCCACAATCAGGGCCATATCACCCCGGATTACTGGTGCTTCAGGACGAAATGTACCGTCTCCATAACCACGCAAATAACCCGCTTCTGCTTCTTCTGCAATATAGCCGCTGGCATAATAGCCCGCTGGCACATCACGAAACGTTGTCGTTTTTTTCGTGCCATCCAGTCCTTTTAATCGGCCAATCATTACAGCCGCTTGAGCACGGGTCACTTCCGCATCTGGCCGCACTTTGCCATCCGCGTACCCAGTAATCACTCCTTTCTCCATTAAATAAGTGATTTCTTCATAGAATGCATGCTTTTGGGGCAAATCTGGTGCGGCAGCAGCAACAGGTAGGATTAAAACCAATGACAGCAGTACGACAAGCACACCCATCAGCTTTTTCACGGTCGTCACTCCTCCGTTATCTTGCTTCTTGCCTCTATTTTAACAGCTGAAAGTTGTGGTTACATCATTTATTTATTGAATATTCAGAAAATAAATTGTGTGTGTGCCTGGCACGCACACAATTCCCTCTTTAAAGAAAAACCCATAAAATTCCGACAACAAGGGTGACCCTTTCCCCTGAGTTCGTTACAATAATAGTAGAAGCACCCATCAAGGAGGAAACCCGATGTCGACATTACACGAGATTGCCCAATCAGACGATTACGGGCAATTTGATTTGAAAGAAGTATACCAAGCCGCACAATTGCTGCTGCAGGAGTTTCAAAGAACCCGCACTGCACCTTTAAAGCTTAACGCGATTATCAACCACTTGAAAAAACGCCTAGAAGGTCAAGCCTCATATCCGTTGGCGATTTTATTGGAAACGAGCCAAATGGGCATCATGCACCAGTTGCAAAAAGATTGGAACAGCCCGATGAAGCAACGCCAGTTGTTCTTGTTTGAAAGTTTGTATGCCCAGTTTCGCACGAAAGTGCCGGCCACTATTTGGAATCAAATTTGCCTGAACTATGCTGAGGCGTTGATTTACGTCGGCCGCTCGCTTGACGGGCTGGACGTGTTGGAGCAAATGACTGAAGCGGAAAATGATCCGTCTTACGAACGCAAAGACGCCGAGCGCGGCTGGGGACTGTTGTTCTACTCGACGTTCCTGCAAGACAAAGACCAACGAGCCGAAGCCCTTCATTTGTCGCGTGACTTGATCAAACAAGGCATGGATAAAATTACGACTGCAAACGGCCGCGCCTTGTACGAAGACCGCCTGAAGCTTGCGGTGAAAATGCTAGAAGATATCGGCCCGGTTGATGTGACCGGCAACTACAAGCCGAACTTTTTCGATGGCCGCGAGCGCGAGTACCGCGACTGGTGTGCCAAACAGCACCTGTTGTTAAATGATGACAATGAAATCGACCCGGTCGGCACGATGAAAACCGACACGCTCATCTACCGCCACAAAGATCCAGAAGACAAAGAACGCGGCTTTTTCCTCGAAACCTTTATGGAATCGATTGTGTCGGAATACACGACGCTTCGCTGGAACTTGTTTGAAGCGTTGGAAGAAGAACCGAGCCCAGAACGCAACGAACGCCTCAAAACCGTTTACCGCCAGTCGTTTTCATTATTTACAAAGTCCGCCCAGTTTATCAGCCATTACTACAAGCTGGAAATGAAAGATTCGCGGGCCGGCATGCAGCGCATCTGGTTTGAAGACGAACAGCCGAAAAAACCGCTCAAGCCGTTTATCCGCGACACCAAAAACGGCGCGCTGAAAGCTTTGTTTTGGCATTCCAAAGAACTGTTCGGCTACGAGCAATCCAATACGCAAAACCTCGCCACTGTCCGCGCGCTGCTGTTGCGCGACCAGATGGAACGCAGCTTTGTCCAAGTCATCACCAAGCAAGACGAAATCGCCAAAACCGGCGAACTCCGCAAGCACCAGATGACGCAAATTGAGCTCGAACGCATGGCTTTGTCGAATATTTTTAAAGCGCGCAACGCGCTGATGTATTTAGGATTTGCGATTGGCTTGGAGAAGAAATAAATTGTAGTGGAAAGCATCCCGAGGGTTCCCTGGGATGCTTTTTTGCGGAGTTTTTTGTTTTTAACCCGGGTGTTCTTGGTGCTTACCCGGGTGTTTTTTTGGTATACCCGGGTGTTCACTCGGACAACCCGGGTGTTCACCATTTCTACCCGAAAACCCTCTCTTTCCACCTCTATACCATTCACAGCAATCGCAACCACTGGAACAAAGAAGCAAAAACAAGCGTCATACTCAAAATAATCACATTTGCCCTCCGTCGATCATTAATCAAGAGCAGAATTTCTTGTAAAAAAATAAATGTTACAAATATTACAGAAAGATGTTTTATTCGTAACATTTATGGTTATAATAGGAAATAAGAAAACTATTTTATTTGGAGGAGTGATGTAGTGAAAAAGTTAAGCATGGGTATTGTGTTGATGTTATTTGTCGGGGTGTTTAGTTCTGCCGCAAGTGCTGCAACGGATTTGAAGCAGGGTCATGGTTTTTATGATGAGATTACATATTTGATGGAAGAAGAAATTATGAACGGATATCCGGATGGAACGATCCGCCCTGATGCGGTCGTGACACGCGGAGAAGCGGCGATCATGATCGGCCATATGAAGAAATTGGACAGCACACAGCGAGATTCCATTTTTACAGATGTAACAAAAGGCCAAAAAGCGAGTGGGTATATTGCCGAGGCTCAAAAAGCCGGTTATATCACGGGATATCCGGATGGCACATTCCGTCCTTATGAACCGATCACGCGCGGCGACATGGCGATTATTTTATCACGGGTATTCCCGACACCATTTTCAGTGACAGCCGACTTTACGGATGTGTCACCGAACATGAAAGCATACAAAGCGATTTCAGATATTTTGTCCATCAACATCACAATTGGTTACGAAGACAACACGTATAAGCCATTATCTTACGTGACACGTGGACAGTTTGCGGCATTCCTGGCACGCGGGCTGGAACCGGCATTTAAGAACGATGCACGGATTCCCAATTCGTACATGAAGGATAAGACCAAAACTTATACGTATAATACCGCAACACACGGAATCGAAACACATACGTACAAATATGCGAATGGTACGGCTGCTGAACCGATTGGCTTTATCTGGTCACGGGCAATCCCAAGTATCGATGAAACATACCTGTACGGTGAAGTCGAAACTAGAAAAAATCTGATTCAAGCGCATCCAGTGGTCGATATTTTCGACACGCCGCTTCTAGCGTACCCAATTAAAGTCGGCACCACTTACAGCATCAATCCACCACCACCTGGCTCTCAAGTGGCAGACGATGTCACCCATACCATTACACAGATTGGCGTAACGTTAAAAACACCTTACCGCACATTCACCAATGCCGTTGAAGTGACGGTAGAATTCGGTTACAAAGAATACTTTGTCGAAGGTTTTGGAAAAGTGAAAGTCGTTAACAGCAACGGAACGATTTTCGAATTGACTGATGTAAATTAAAGAAGTTTTCCCACAAAAAGACAACCGGCTCGTCAAAGCCGGTTGTCTTTTTGCCGTTATGCAGATTATTTGCACGGTTAATACCTCCCGCCAGTGTCACTTTTGCACCCGTGAATGGTCCAAACACTGAACGACCGAAAATAAAGAGAAGGCGCTGAAATCCAGCGCCTTCTCTTTATTTAGTTAAAAATCATATGCCGCTTCTTGTTCTTCGCGGATTTTCGTGAACGTTTCTGTCAACACAACAGTGTCTTCTGCCAAGCGTTCGAGGCGGAACAGCACGTCGTGGTTGATGATTTGTTTTTGGTGGAAATCTTCTTCCTGGATAAACACGAAAGTTTGCACCATCTGCGCTTTCATGTAAGCCAAAATTGGCTTGAGCTGCGTGTCGGCTACCATGTAATGCTTGGCCGACCCAGCCGTTACCAGCATACTGACCACTTTGTCGCGGAATGCATTGACCGGCAGCAAATCAAAAACGTTTTTCAACGCCGCCGGAATCGAGGCTTGGAAAATCGGCGTGCCAATGACGATGGCATCTGCTTCCATGATGGTTTTCGTCACAAAGCCTGTGTCCCCTTGGTAATCCAAGTAGTTGCGGCCGTCGCTGAATTCCATTTTGTAATCTGCCAAATCAATCAAGGTCGTTTCGGCATCTGGGTATTTGTCTGAAATCGCCTGAAGTGTTGCTGTGACAGCGACTCTGGTTTTGGAACCGATTTGCGAACCGGATAATCCCACAATTTTCATCTAGATCTCTCCTTACTTTTTCGCTGTGTATTTTTTGATGGCCGGCAGGATTTCCGTGCCGATCATTTCCAAGTTCTTTTTGATGTTGTCCATCGGCATGCCGCCAAAATCGATTTGGGCGACGTAGCGCTGATGGTTAAATACTTCGTGCTGATACAGGATTTTCTCAATAATTTGCTGCGGGCTGCCGATGTTCATGATGTTATGCGGATCCACGCCTTGTGCGAACAATTGCTTCGGGAATCCTCCGCCATTGGTTTTTTTCATGCCTTCGTTAATGTGCGGATATAATTCTTTCAATGCTTGTTGGGAATTTTCAGCCGCGTAGAAAAAGCCGGCCGTGGCGATTGGCAATTGCGCAGGATCGTGTCCGCCTGCTCTCGCTGCTTCGCGGTAGCCGTCCACCGTGTTTTTAAACTGCGACGCGGCTCCACCTAAATGCGCCATAAACATCGGCACACCTGCGTACCCAGCCTTCATCGCACTGGCCGGTGTTCCGCCCACTGCCCGCCAAATCGGCAGCGATCCATCAACCGGACGCGGCAGCACTTGTGCATCACGCAACGGCTTGCGGAACTCGCCGCTCCAATTGACGATTTCGTTTTCATTGATCAAGCGAAGCAAATCAAACTTTTCTTCAAACAAATCTTCGTAGTTGTGAAGATCATAGCCAAGCAAATCAAACAGGCCAACACGTGAAGCGCGTCCTGCCACAAGCTCAGCGCGTCCATCCGAAATCAAATCAAGCGTCGCAAAGTTTTCGTATACGCGAACCGGATCGGACGTGCTGATAATTGTCGACGAACTGGCGACTTTAATTTTTGAAGTTGCCTGTGCAATGGCCGACAGCACCACTGCATGTGCCTGTGTTGCAAAATACTCCTGGTGGCTTTCCCCTACACTAAAAAAATCAACGCCTGCTTGTTCGGCAAGCACCGCGTAATCGATAATGTCATGAAGCCGTTGTTTAACAGAAATGCGTTCTCCTGTTGCCGGGTTTGGAAGATGGTCCCCCAGCGTATAAATGCCAAATTCCAGTCCGTTGTCCGGATTGATGCGATATTTTTCCATAAAGTAAATCCACCTCTCTAAATAAATGCCTCTACCCTTTAGTATACCCATTATCCTTTTTCTTTATAAGTACGCACTTTAAAGTGGTATAGTATACAAAAAGATACTGAGGGGGAACCAACTGTGGAAAAGAAACCAGAAAATTGCCAAGTCGAAGACGCACTCGGCATTCTTGTCGGAAAATGGAAACCGGTCATCTTGTTATTTCTGCTGCAAGAAGGCACCAAACGCTTTAGCGAACTCAAACGCAAAATGCCCGGCATCACCCAAAAAATGCTGACCAAACAACTGCGCGAACTGGAAGACGAAGACATCATCCAACGCGTCGTCTATGCCCAAGTCCCTCCGAAAGTCGAGTATTCGATGACCGAGTATGGCCGCAGCCTCGAGCCTGTTTTGGATGCCATGCACGACTGGGGTGCGAAGCATACGGTACGGAAGATGGTGAAGGCGGATCAGGTGAAAAGTTCGTAATTGAGCGAGAATTGAGCGGGTGCCTGGCACCCGTTATACAAAATCCTTATTGTGAGGCGATCCAGTCATGGGAAAAATTAAAGGAAAAGAAGAAATTTTCAACACTCCTGCCAACTTATTTAAAGGGTGGGAAGGTGTAGGCGGAAGGCTTGTCATTACCGAAGAGATGGCGGTCTTCACCCCACATAAAATCAACTTCCAAACTAAACAAGTAGAAATCAGATTGGACGCTATTGTTGAAGTAGGAAAGCGAAATACATTAAAGCTTGTCCCCAACGGATTTTATATCAAAGACATGGAGGGGAAAGAGTACAAGTTTGTGGTGTTTAAAAGAAATAGGATCATTGAGTATTTAAGCCGCTTGATAGGGAAAGCTTAAATATTCCATGACCGAGTATGGCCGCAGTCTCGAGCCCGTTCTGGATGCCATGCACGACTGGGAAGCCAAGCATACGGTACGGAAAATGATGAAGGCAGACCAGGTGAAGAGTTCGTTTTGGATAAACAGATGGCTGTGTGGCTTGTACGTTCGGAAACGATGCCAACTTTAAGAAAAAACCATTCCAACACTCTGGAATGGTTTTCTGCTTTTTAACAATCCAATTAACAACCTGATTTTCCCCAGTGTCAATGTCCACTATATACCGTCGCCTTAAATGCTTATCGCTCGCAAGCAATCAAATCTTTATCACGATCGCTCTTTTTATTCGCATCGTACAGGGCTTTGGAAACAAACGGCTTGTACTTTGATGTGCCGCCTTTGTTCTTCGCTGTTGAAGTGCGGGCAATGCCACCTTTATACTTTTTATTGATTTCTGTACAGTTGGTAAAAGTCTTTGCTTTTGCTTCGGCAGCATCCGCTGGCATAGGTGCTGTGCTGACCGTAAAACTAATGGCCACCATTAAAGACATAATTGCAAAACCGATCTTTTTCATTATAAACTCCTCCTTTTTCAACTACTCCCATTGAAATTTCATGTTGAAAACTTTAATAACAATGAAGTAATATCATCCAAATATTGTTAGCCAATTTAGTGTATCAGTTATTTATGCTCACGACTATAGACTCAAAAAAATTATTTAAAATGCAGTATCGCCTAATAAATTTCCGCCGTTTTGCTTTCAATTTTATTGAGAGTTAACTACTATACACATGTTATGTTAATCAGTAGTTCTATTATATCCAGCACAACTTCCCCGTTCTATCTGCATATAAAAACCGTATCCATTCTCTGGATACGGCATCTTTTGCATACAGGTGCCTTTTAGCGAGTGGCTACTGGCAATAAGCTCAAAGAGCAGCTAGCTTAGTTACCTTACTTTTCTGGCCCTTGCACTCCCACACCCACATAATTCATCCCGTTTTTTCCTTTTGTCAGATGGTAGCCAATACCTCTTTCCATCACTTGCCCTTCAAACTCCATGGTCTGCACTTGCATTTTGTAGCGCAGTTCGTAGGCCCGTTGGATTTTTTTGCTGAACGTGTGGAGGCTGACATCTAGAAGAATGGTGCTGCCGTTGCTCAGTTCGACTTTTGTATGGCCGGTTTTCGAACGCCGGTAACTTTTCACATGGCGCAGTGACAGCCAGACGCAATCTTCCCGGAATGGCGACCGACAGGGAAACAGGATAATATCACGTTCTTTATCCAGAATGACCGGGTTCATGTTCTTTTTATCCAACAGGGTTCGGGCTCCGTCCAATGCGCCTCTCAAACTCGAACCGCGGAAGCGTAAATTCGTATCAATCAAGTTCAACGGACTTAATCCAGCCCTGGTTATTATTCCATCGCTTTTGCAGATCAATGAGTTCAAAAATCCGTCACCATCAAATTCTGGCAAGATGATGATGGTCTCGGAACTGATGGCGTACTCGGATTTCATCTCACAATTTTTACTTATTTTCTGTCTCATTTAGAGTCCCCCTTTGATTTAACGCTTAAAAGTTAAAGCCATTTGGAGTATACTAACAAGTAGTTGGTATACTCCAACTGTTTCCCACAGGTGGGTGTCGGCCAGACTTCTACACCTGTGGGTTTTCTATTGCTGTCCATTTGTCTTTCACATCTACCTCACCTCCTTTAGATGAATAAAGTTCTCTCGCCTGAAACATGTCTTTATTCCCATTTCTTACATTATTTATTATATATTTATACCTAATTTAAATCTAACTATTTTGAATACTTTTTTAATAAATTTTTAGCGCTATTTTTTGTTTGTCTCGTCTTTTATAGCTTTAGACTTGGATGAGCTCTGCCTAAAGAAAATGCCTTTTCGATTAAAATCGAAAAGGCATTTTCTTTACTTTAGGTGTTAACTGCTAGATTCTATTTGACCCTATAATCATTTAGCGAATCGCTTCATCTGATGCCGCACCGACAAAAAGACTGGAAAGCTTCATCCCTTTACTTGCAAGATGAGGAGGTCTTCTCAACTTGAGTTAAGGGGTTGTTTATTCGCTTTGAATTGATGCTCATATAATCAATCAACTCTGACATTAGATAGAAAATTTTAAATTAAAAACATTTCTTTATACCTATTTATTAGTCATAATGAAAAAAAGAACTTATCCAAAAAGTTCCAAAAAGAAAAAGAGCTGATTCGATTTTTTCGTCTTTTCATGCGATGCACTGTGAAATGAGTAACAAATAACCACCAACATAGAAGACGAAATGGGAGTGATTCAATTATGAAGAAGGCGAGTAACCTAATTACGAAAGGATTTCTTGCAGCTGTATTGTTAATCAGCCTGACAGTAGGAAACGCAGGAAGCGTAAATGCATCGCAAAACTACTCAGACGTACCGAAGACACACAAATCAGAGCCAAACATCAAATTCCTGACGCAGCGTGGCATCATTACTGGATTTCCTGATAACACATTCAGACCTGAAACTCCTGTAACACGTGCAGAAGCATCCAGTATCATCAGTGGCGGCGCTGACGCACTAGGTATCAAATATCCTGCAAAAAACAAACGCCCAATGATTAAGTTCACTGACCTTAAAGCCGATCATTGGTACACAAAGCCGATCCAGAGTATGTACGAAAACCGCCTTATCAATGGATTCCCTAAAAAATCATTCCGTCCAGGCGATACAGTCACCAAAGCACAACTTGCTCGAATGATCTCGGACGCGTTCCAAATGGAAAATGCCACCAATGTGAAACTTAAATATACTGATGTGAAAACCAACGGATGGTACGAACAAGCCGTCAAGAACTTATTCGCGGCTAGAATCATCACAGACAAAGGCACCCAATTCAAACCTGATCACAAGATGACTCGCGCAGAAGTATCAGATTATGTTGCAGAAGCTATGCTCGATAACGGTGCAATCATAGACGACCGCGACGAAGAACTTGTTCCGTGGGATGGAAATCCTCCAAACTAATAAATCAAATCAACCATACCTCTGGGTGTGGTTTTTTATTGGAGCCGGTTTCCGAACAAATATAAAGCTGCAAAGTCTCAAAAATAGAAGAAAGACAGTTGTGACGATGTGGTTGTATCTCATTATGCAGACACCAAAGTAGAAGAAGCTACAGATTCATTACTATTTGGTGCGTCAACTGCCATTAACCTAAAATGCGAGTGGTTCTCAAAATTGTCCAGCCATATTCTCGCAGCACTTCTTGTATTTCCTTCCGCTCCCACAAAGACACGAATCGTTTCGACCGATTTTTACGGCTAATGGCAGCAAGTTCTTCTACTCTTCTTTAAACAATTCATACGGCGTGTACCCACGGTTCTTTTGAAGCCGTGTGTGGTTATGCAACTCCGTCACCAGCTCTACCACGCGCTTGAGTTGTCCGCTTTCTTCAAGCTCCAGTCCCATCCGGTCAAATTCCCGAATAATCCCTTCCAGCGAAAACGAATCTTCCGCCATCATCTGCAGGTCTTGTGCCGTTCCTTCTACTTTGTCAAAGGAGGCCTCAGGGAAAAGAGTAGTAATAAACTGTTGCAGCACAAAAAATTCTTTCGGTTTTTCAAAATAACCCGGATCGCTCCACATCAGCAGTTCCTCCCGATCTGGCACGTAGTAAGGCTTGCCTTGCTGCGCCATCCAATGTTCGTCAAACGCTTCAAATTCCATGATCCATTCCCCCACAAAAAAGTCACTGCCATACTCATAAACAAACCGTTCCTGCAGCGCTGCTTTTGCCAAGGCACCCGAAAACGGTTCCCCGATCCACTCGGCAATGTCCGCTGCGGCAACGCTTTCTACATTCTGGCTTGAAATGACCGCTGCCACTTGCTCAAACGGCACAATCCCATACAAATTCACCATTGCCGATACATACTCCACCCACTCTTTTCTGATCACATTTCCACTCCGTCCCCTCTGGTGCTTTTTAGTTTAATGTACAATTCCGCTGCAGCCTGTGGAGGCCAATAGTTAAAATCCATATGTCAATTTGCAAGTGACGGCATTGTTTACTCTATTTAACTGCAATATGCTGGAACTTTTCTAAAATAGACTACTCCTTTTTACGAAAGATCCAGGTCATCTTAATTTGAACTCTGTTTTTTTTCCGGTTCCCACGAGAAATACTGCACCTGCGGCGACAAAGACCGCTTGAAGTACATGCAGAAAATCACGGCTCCAATCATCGAGCGGATGGGTTTTTTACTGGAGATGAAAAATCAAGGCGTTCTGGCGCAATCGACCGCGGTCACTTCGGAAGAACTGTGCAAGCTGACGGCTTATGCCCGCGCTCGACAACGAATCTGCTACGGCGACAATTACAAGAATGCCAATCGTGCCGATCAAACTGTTCGAGGAAAAGCTGAGCAGTCGCTCCACGATGAAAATCCTGTGGTTTGCCCGGACCATTTCCGATTTGTCGAGTGACGAGGAAGTGATGGACGCGGCTTTCGATGAAGCACTCGAGTGGAAAATCAGCACTTCGCGTACCCACACCATTGATAAGGTGAGCCATGACCTGTAAACGCACGTTCAATCCAGACGTCTATTACCACGTCATCATGCGCGGCAATAACCGGCAGCCAATTTTCCGGACGAAGGAAGACATATCCGAATTAAAGCGTGCCTCCCAGCATGTCCTTGTCAATTACAGTTCAAGTTGTTGGCGTCTTGTTTTATGACCAACCATTACCACATCCTGTTCACAGTCGAGCGCGATCCACTTCATATAATTATGGAACTGGTCAACCGGCGCTACAGTGAGTCCTATGCCAAACGCAACGGGCACATCGGCCGGATCTACCAGAAGCCTATTTTGCCAAGAAAATCTATTCACCCCTGGGCCTGCTCACCGTCAGCAGCTAAATCTATCGCAACCCGATTCAGACGAAACAGCCAACGGTCGAGAGCTTGGAGTTGCATACATACGCTTTACTGGGACGAACCCCTCCCAGTACCAGCATTTTTGGATCAGGAACTGCTACTGGCCTTGTTGCCTCCTCCGTTTGAAAAGAACAACACAGCGTATTGCATGTACTGCCTGACCTATGAGCAGAACGCAAAAGAAAACGAACATGTAGAGGACATGGAACCGCCGGTGATGTAGGGTGTGAGGTGTGCAGAGGACACCGATTCCCAGCACAGAGCCCAAATGGTCCCTGTTTAAGAAACAGTTATGACTGTTTAGCAATTCCCATAAACATGCCAAAGCCACATCTTGAAACCGTTGGGGTTTCTGGATGCGGCATTTTGGGCATGCAATTATTTTGCATAGACTGAATTGTCTCTGACACAGGGGCGCGATTTGTTATTGCTAGTAGGACTTTTTGGCGCTGCCTCTGACTACTCGCACATCCAAAAGTTCCTAGATATTCCCTGTTTCAGATACAATAACAAAAATTTAGCTACTCAGATAATTGTACTCAATCCAAAGCCTGGAACCCCTGTTGCATCAGGCTTTGGATTTTTGGATTTACATATTCCGTAAATGAATTGAATCTTCTTCAACACAGGCGCACGATTTCAACCTAATTACGGACGTTTTAACGACGATAATTACGATCTTCACTCTCTAGCTGTCCACCTAAAATAGCAAGAGCAATTGGCACGCCTATTCGAAAACCTAGATCACAAATTACTAGAAACATAAGGAAGAGAATTGGGAACATAAAAAAAGACGTATCTTGTTGAATCAAGCTTGGCCATATTACGTGGTTGATCATTAGGTAAAGGTAGCCAATTCTAAAAAGTTGAAAAATTATCCCCCCACTTCCAATAACAGTAACCATCAGCAGAGGTATTATTGATGAGGTAGCTTGTTCTCCCATACTTGACAATCTTGGTGCAAAAGATAATCCGGCTCGCCTAGACCAATATACTAAACCAGCTCCTAATCTATTCAGTATTTTCATTTTTTTCCCCTTTCATTGAAAAATATAAACTAAAAATGAATCTTTAGTTGTTAAAAATTAGTATAATAAACCTTTTTTGATTAAAAATTCAATCTTTTTTAGTCATTATAGCATAGTTTATTTAAATATTAGTATATAATTTAAATATAAAATCTTAAACTGTATTCTTTCCATTGACATGTATAATTTTTATTCCTAGAAGAATTTCTTTTCAAAAGTTAAGGGTTACTCCATTTTTTTTATACTTTAGAAACAAGTTAAAATTAGTTTTTATGAAATAGTAAGTTTTTTCTGTGTGGAATAATAGTGAACTTTGAACTAGTAAAGATTCATAACTTTGAAAGGGGGATTTTATGGGAGGAGTTATCGGAAAGATTGCAATTGGAATTTGTATCGCAATTATTGTTGTGGGAATCTGGAAATCGAGTTGGAACGAAGGAGCCACAGACGTTAGTAATATGGGATGTTCCCAACAAATTACCGCTTGGGGAGATCAACAAGTTCAGGATTTGGCAACAGATAGTATTATTTCTCTCTCAGACGTGTGGCGAAGTGTTAAAAATGGAATAATGACACTTGTTGATCTAGGCAGTAATATTATGACACTTGGAGGAGGTGCGATTGAGGCAATTAATTTTTCGCTCTATTCTACTGAAGATGATTGTTCAGGTAAAGTAACTAATCCAGATTCTAGTGATCCAGATAATTGGACGAATATTTACGAGGGAGATTAGAAAAATATTTTCTACATTTTCATCGAAGTTACGTGTTTTTTAACATCATTTTGGGAATTTTTATATCAAATCTATAAAAACAAAGTTAGCAAAATAAAGGTATTAGATTTAAACTGATCCAAAAATTTGAACTAAAAATGGCTGGTTTGTTGATAAAGAGTTCGATATGCTATTAAACTCATATTTTAAAGGTTCGTCAATCCGCTATATGCGATAAGTACTCTCTATTAATCTTATAAATTATAGATTGGTTCTCAAAATAGCATGATACCTCGCTTGACTAATTTCCTTAGGGACCTTTATTTATAAAAACTTTTTGTATTTGTGAACATAGCTATACTCTTCCTCTTGAATTGACAATTTCTTGTATTCCTGAGCAGCTTATGGTTTGTCTTACTCTAAAATTTGGTCATAAAAACGGCCCCTCTGTAATTAGATTAATATCTAACTAAAGAGGGGCCGCTCACATTCTATTTTTAATCTTTAAAATATAATAGTAGAGACTTTAAAAGAATTAGTTTGAATTTTAATAGACCCTTTTTTGGTTAAAATCACCATATATTTTAGCTTGTAAAAAAAGTAAACATTTCGATGTTCAGCAAACATACGGCTAGCTCCATTAAAATAGAGCTAAAAAATAAAATCCTAATTTATGTGAAGGCAATATAGTTTTTACAATTTATATAATCCCTCTACATCTTCTTTAGTAATTTCGACAAGAGACTCTTCTGAAAAATTACCGATGTTCGCTAAGCGATTTGCCTGTCTTCTTAGAAGTTGATCCCTTACATTTCGTACCCATCTACCGTTGCTTCCGGTCATTTCCATTTCTGTCTCTGCATTAATATAGTCAGTAATTAGACTTTCTGCTTCTTCGGTTAAGCGATATTCTGCCTTTTCCAATTGAAGCATAAGAAGTTTTAATAATTCTGAGGATGTGTAATCTGGAAAGTAAAAATGGTTTGAAACACGTGACTCAAAACCAATATTTGTTTCGAACAATCGATCAAGATCACTCGAATATCCTGCGAGTATTACTGCGACATCCTCCCGACGGTTCTCCATTTCCGCGATGAGAGCACCAACCGCTTCGTTTCCATAATTATCTCCTGGACCTTGTACAAGTGTATAAGCTTCGTCAATAAAAAGAACTCCTCCATCAATGTCTTTAAACAACTCCCTTACGGTCGTAGATGGATTACCTTTTACAAGTTCAGCACGAGATACTTCCTTGAAATGCCCTTTTGATAGCAGCCCATTCGACTTTAACAAATCAGCGATAATACGAGCCATACTTGTTTTCCCAGTTCCCGGGTTTCCTTTAAATGCCATATGAAGCGTAGGAGATTCTGTAATTAGATTGGCCTCTTTGCGTATCTTCTGTATTTTTAAAACATTGGACCATGTCTTTACTTCAGCTTTTAAATCACTCATGCCAATCATGGCATCAAGATTTGAGAGCGCTCTTTTTTGCATTAGTTCAAGTGTATCAGTATCCCTTGAATTACTCCCACCAATTAACTCTTTCAAGGTATCCTTGTTGATTATTCGGAGATTATCAACTTCTCCCTTAGCAACTCGCTTTTTTTGTTCCTCAATGGTGCGATCGACAAGTTTTCTTATACTTCTAGCGTTCCCGGTCATAGCACCACCTCTCATATTGCTTTTAATTAGTTGATCAATCTGTCTTTCAGAATCATAAAGCTCAAAGCCATTTTTTTTCACTAATCGCCCAAAGATTTCCACTAGTTCTTCAGGAGTAAAGTCGTCGAAATGAAATTCTCGATTCACTCGAGAACTCATACCTTCATTAACCTCCATGAATTTTCGCATTTGCTCTGGATATCCAGCAAAAACAACGACTAACTCATGGCGATGATTGTCCATTGCACGCATTATGATTTCTAGTGCTGTTTTTCCCCAGTTCTGACTATTTCCTGTATTGTCGCCTGCCTGAGCAAGTGTATAGGCTTCATCAACAAAGAGAAGACCGCCCAGTGATTCGTGGATAACCGCTTTCGTATTTTTTTCAGTATCTCCGATATAGTTACCGACTAAATCTTCTTTAGAAATTTCACGCACTTTCCGTTTTTTGATTGCCCCTAGTCCAAAAAGAATGTCTGCATAGAGTCTAGCACTGTCTGTTTTCCCGGTCCCCGACGGACCAATAAAGAGAGCGTGATAACCATTGCCTATCGAGTTTATTCCATGAGCTTTCATCTGTCGCTCAGAGCGCTGGGCCGAGATAATAGAATCCATTTCTTCCTTAAATCTACCGAGACCTACCATCTCATTAATTGTAGTTTGGGTATTTCTTAAAACTTCTCTACGTTTTTTTACTTCTTCCCCAAATAGTGCAAATTCAATTGACTCTTCAACTACATCATTAACTTCACCAGTTCCACCTGCTTCTATATCCGCTAAAATACTATGAAGACACTTTAGCGCACTGCGATTTTTAAGTAGATTTGGGATGTCTTGACTTGCCCAATCTACCATGTAGGTCGCCGCTGCAAATTTTCTGGCCTTGTCTTCTGAGGATACTCGGCTCAGAGCCTTTTTTTGGTAGGGCAAATATAGTTTCCCATCGAGATAGACCATACCTGCTCGAAGATGGAGTGCTTCAGTCGGAAAAAGTTTAGTGTTAAGTTTTACAGTGTTCTCCTTTAAAGTCGATAAATACCCACCATTTGGACGTTTGCCAACAGTATACTCCTTACTTACAATTTCTCTGATATAAAAAATAGTATCTATTTTTAGATCAATTTCATCCTCCCAATATTGGGTTCCACCCTTATAAACTCTTTTATCATTCTTTACTCGTTCCGCTAAATTTTTAACATCTTCATAAGAGTGCATTGCCTCTATAAACTCTGATTCATCAATGTTGCCAACTGCATAATACACTAAGTAGTTCCATTCCAAATCCTGCTTATACACAAGTGGAAAAAGGTCTTTCTGTTCTTTTTTTATCTTTTCCCAAGCATTCTCTCTCATACTAAAAATTTTGCTCATTCCCTTCAGACTAAAATTTATATTATTACATTTTATGTTGCACCACATTCTTAGTTCATAAGTTGCTTTGAAAAGGCTTGATTTACGTATTTCAGCCCAATAAATAATTGTATCTTTATTCAAAATAAGGTTTTTCCTAGTATAATATAAATAAAGAAAAAGCAGAAGTTATTTTTTATTAGCTATCTCTTTGTATATACCAACAATAATCCTCTATCTTAGCTTTTCAAACTTATTCCTACTTTTAAGAAAAATAAAAAAAAAGACGAAGGCAGTCTGTAACTATCTTCGTCTTTCCATTAATTTTGTTGTGTGATTTGCAATGCGTACCATTCTTCATCTTCGTTATAGCGAAGAGTTGAAATTTCGTAATCACCAGAGGCAAAGTCATAATATTTTGCATTGTTGTTATTAAATAAAGCTTCTTTAGTGGGCTCGCCAAATAGTGCATTGATTTCTTCGACAGTCTGCTTATCAGAAAAAGCTTCTGGAGATACTTGTAGGTACTCTACAAGTCCAGTGTCTCCACTGACAGAATAGCTGATCTCAGTCCCGCGATACCATTTCGTACCATTATTATCGATTACCTCAAAAGGGTTCGGAGCAACCTCTGCTGCTTCTTCTTCTGTCATGCCGAGACGTAAATCTGAAAACGAAAAATATCCACTTTTAATAGTGTTAACAGTTGTCTCATCTAAAGAAGCAAGTGGTTCAGTGATATAAAAATCATCGTGCACTATAAAATCTGAGGAAATATCAGCTGATTTTCTAGGGAAACCGACACCTGAACTGTCTTTAGCAAAAGTTTTTTCAAAAGTTTTTTCTGGTTCCGCTTTACCAGGAGTGAATTTCCAAGTTGTATAAGTATCAACTTCCTCTCCTTTTTCCATTGTTTGGTACGTGTTATCACCAATTGGTTTCATGTCTTTGGACATGTCGGTAACATCTTGGTATTCTGTAAAAAATTCGTTTACTACTTCTTCAGATACTATTTGTTGCTCTTCTACTACCGATTCTTCCTCAACTTCAACAGGCTCTTCTACAATATCTGTTTCTTTAGTCGCTACCTCTTCTGCAGATGTCTCTTCCGGTGCTGTCTCTTCCGAACATCCGACAAGTAAGGCTGTGAGAAAAATAAGCAGTCCCATAAGTAAATTTTTCATAAAAAAACTCCTTTTTGTATAAAAATAAAATAATTTTTAACCATTTTAAATAATATCAATTTAACTGTTATTTGTATACTATACAACCTGTATAATTGTCATTAATAGAATTTTTATAAATCTATATACTCAGATAAAGATGAATAAAAAGAATGATTTTTCTAACCAACCTTTTACTGAATTTCAACTACTTCATTAAATTTTAATAGTACTAGAAGTTCAAACCAAAATTTTTGAATGGCTAATTAGTCAATTTAATTCGAAACGAAATGACTCTTAAATAAATCCATTATGAGGAGAAAAAACATGAAAATTGGTTTAGTGCTTGCTGGTGGTGGTGGAAAAGGCTCTTATCAGATGGGGGTCATTAAAGCGTTGACTGACATAGGTGTAACTAATTATATTCAAGGCGTTTCTGGTACATCAGTGGGCGCTTTAAATGGAGCACTATTGTTAAATGGACATATTGACAAGTCTTGCCGTGTATGGGAAAACATTTCACCAAACAAAATCTTATCGATGAAAGGGACTTCATTCATTGATAAATTAGAAGGGACACCTCTTGAAAAAATGACTGAAAAGCTAGAACCATATAGTAAAAAGCTTGAGAACTATGGTGTATTTTCGCGCAAAGGAATGATTTCATTAATTCAAGAATCGGTTGATTTAAATCAGTTATCAACTTGTGATATTCCTTTTTTTGTAACTTGTGTTGAATTTCCTTCGCTGACAAAAACCTATTTTCAAATAAATGGACAAACACCTGAAAAGATTCAATCCATTTTACTTGCAACGTCCGCTATTCCTATCGTTTTTTCCCCAGAAGTTATCGATGGAAAACTATACATAGATGGTTTTTTGAAAGATAATGTTCCGATTGCTCCGCTTTATGAAATCGGTTGTGATCATATTATCATCGTACCTCTTGATCGTTCTTATATCTTTGACCGTTCTTTATATCCAAGTGCTAAATTTTATGATATCGTTCCAACAAACAATTTAGGTCACGTCGTTTCAGGAACATTGCAGTTTAATAGTGAAATTGCTAAACGGCGAATACAAGAAGGATACGAGGATGCGATGCGAATTCTCGAACCTGCTTTTCAAATGCTAGAGCAAGAAAAATCAGTTTACCAATCTGTGCAAAAAATTATAGGAAATGAGCAAAACTTTGAATCATTACACAAGACTAGGACCCGTGAATTTCAGGTTGGGATATCTAGTTTAAAAAATAAAATACGAGGAGGTCAGTGGAAATGAGCGAGGTATCCACTCAACAACTTCAAAAATTGACTCAAGGTGAGCTAACTCTTTTAACGTTCGAATGTATGGCTACTCTCTCATCTTCAGAGGCGAAATGGCGTGAACTACAAGAACAAGGAAAAATAACAAAACTTTTCAGAAACTTAAACGGTAAAAACCGTGCTTCGCGTTTGAAGATGCAGGAAAATTTAATTACTGCTCAAAATGCGGCTATAAACATTGTTAGTCAGCTTGCGAAACATCAGGCACTGTCATTTAGTTTAATTAGTTCATTGTATGAAAAGGTCATACAGCTACAATTGGAAAATGATGAGAAGTTCTTCTCTTTATACCAAACGTTAGATCTGATGTATGAGGATAGTTCTGCAAAATTCGAGCAACTTAATTCGCGTATGTCCCAACTTGAAAAAAGAGTAACCCTAATAGATTGGAGACTATCGTTATCGTATATGACATATAATGGTATACCTTACTCAGCGATTAGCACCGAGGAAAAGATTGTTTGTATAATCAATGATTTTTATCATGCCACGCAAGGAAATTGGGACCAGGGAGATGAGAAATATTTAGAATATATGCTACTCGATTTAAAATTAGCTGAGCAACTATCGCCCCATGTATTTTATGAACGACTTTCCCAAAATAAAGCATTAGTTGAACGATTAATAAGTGGTATCCATTTAACAGGCTCTATAGATGCAGCCCTGTATGGTGAAGAACCATTGATTTTGTTGCTAAATCAAAAACCAGTTCCAGTGCACTATAAGAACGTACAATGGACGCTTTCAGTTCGGGAACTTGCTATGCACCTTTTAACTCAGCTTGCTCTTATTGAACAGGTAAGTCGTTCACCTGTTGGGTATGAGCTTATACTAGCATCAATTCCACACGTAAATGACCGGCTCCGTATTAACCGGACACTGCATTTAGATGCTGGAATCCCTTTAGAACAATGCCCGCCTATTACAAACCATCTACCTGCAACAGTGAACATTTATAACACATTGGAAGAAGCGAACAAGCTAAAAAAAGCACTTGAACAAAACAAGTGCGAAGTGCTAATTATGGAATTTTTCTAATTTTATCCATTATGATTTTACGCTCTTGATTGTGTTCTTCCTCCGTCAAGATGCCTTCCTGATAAAGCTCGCCAGCTTTCTTCAACTCTGCATATAAATCAAGTCTGGACGGTGATAATTCTGGTGCTGGTTGCATCTGGTTATATGGACTTTGGGCAGCAGCCACTCCATTATTTTCTGTGAGGCCGGATAAACGTTGAAATTCTTTTAAAATTTCATCCTCATTAAAGCCCCAAGCTTCTCGATATTTATCCGGACCAATGACGCGATATTGCCCAATTACTTTATTATGCTGAAATCTCCACTCATTATTTGTTTTTAAGGTGTTCCAGAAAACTTCTTTATCGGCAACCGGTAAGCGCCAGTTAGTTAAAGACATTTTATCCCACTCCTATTCACCGTTAATTAAAACTATTATACTCGAAAACAATATAACACTGTATATTTTTTACTATTATATCTGTGTGTTAATGCTATTTCATAATGTTCAAAAGTAGATGGGATTGTTTGTCCAGGAATTGACGGATATAATGTCCTTAATAACCCTGGAGAAAGGAAAAGGCGGTTCCAAATTAACTAGAAAAGAAGGGTTCTTATATCCAGTTATATTTAAAGTGTTGGCATGAGGTGCCTCTCCAACCAAGTGATCCGCGTCAAGGCAACGGTGCGGGAAGATATGGAAAAGTACATCGATCAAAGAGTCGAAAGAACGGATTTTAAATTGCTTGCATGCGCTTGGCAAAGATATCAACATGAAGAAAATCGCCATTCACCTGTCGCCTGCCGATGTAAAAAAGCAAGGCACATCCTTATGATGCGGCGATGCTATTGGCAGTATTGCAGGCCATGGAGAAAAAGCCCATCGGCATTCCAGCACACCTGCTTTATCGCCGCATTGACCTTGTCGGGCGTACTGACGACCTTCCACCCATCGAAATCTCCTTGTTTGCACAAGCTGCGGGTGTCGAATTGATCCGTATGCCGGATATGCCTTCTCTCCTTTGCCATCTTGGTGGAAAAAATCCCCTTTTGACGACGACCTCATCCTCCTGCAACCTGAAATTCTCTATGAAGACACTGAAAAGATCCCGCATGCCTGTTTTTCCGACATTCGCGGCCATGAAGATGCGAAGCACGCGTTGTTGCTGGCAGCGGTTGGTGACCACCATGTGTTGATGAACGGTCCGCCCGGCTGCGGCAAAAGTCTGCTCGCCAATGCTTTCATACGATTTTGCCTGATCTGGCACATGACGAAATCTTAGAAGTCTACAGCATCTACCAGCTCGCCAAACAAACGTGGTCCTTGTCCGAGCGCCCGCCGTTCCGAAGTCCGCATCATTCGTCGTCAGAAGGAGACATCATCGGCGGTCGTTTTCCGAATCCTGGCGAAATGTCACTGGCGCATCGCGGGGTCTTATTTCTCGATGAACTGGGTCATTTCCCTTGGCGCATCATCGACACCTTGCGCCAGCCGCTCGAAAGCGGTTTTGCCGTGGTCAACCGTGTCGAAGGGTCCGAACAGTTCCCCCCCCCCCCCCGCCATCAATCTGATTGCTGTTGCTGCGACGAAGACGTGATGGATGCGGCAGTCGATGAAGCACTTGAGTGGAAAATCAGCGCTTCGCGTACACACAGTTCGCTGATGAAGTGAGCCATGACCCGAAAACGCGAATTCAATCCGCATTCCTATTACCACGTCATTATGCGCGGTAATAACCGACAGTCGATCTTCAATACGAAAGAAGACATGTTCGAATTGAAACTTGCCTTCCTGCATGTCCATGCCTATTACCCGTTCAAGCTGTTGGCGTACTGTTTCATGACCAACCATTACCACATCCTGATCAAAGCGGAGCGAAATCCGTTATTTAAAATTATGGGACTGGTCAACCGGCGCTACAGCGCTTCCTATGCCAAACGTTGCGGCCACATCGGCAGAATCTACCAGAAGCGCTATTTCGTCAAAGAAGTCGATTCCCGCCTCGGCCTGCGTACTGTCAACAGCAACATCCACCGCAACCCAATTCAGACAAAACAGCTGATGGTCGAGCACCTGGATCAATATCCATACAGTTCGTTTCCGCTTTACTGGGACGAACTGCTTCCAGTGCCGCCCTTTTTGGATAGGGAACTACTTCGAAGATTATTGTCGGAATCGTTCAAGAAAAACAACACGGCGTATTCCATGTACTGCCTGACCTATACGCAGAACGTGAAAGAAGACGAACACGTAGAGGATATGAAGGCGGTGATTTCTAACGGTTTCCCAAATAGTACCTGTTGTTGTGCATAAACTGAATTGTCTTTGACACAAGGGCACGATTTTTTCTTCCTTCTATGATAAGGCAAAGTCTATGCGTAGAATTACATTCTTATTGGTCACAATAGAAATATGCTATTATCTAGAAGAGAGATGATCGATAATGGAGCCCAAACGTAAACTAGAAATTGCAAGCATTGCCATGAAGGAGCGTCGAAATTCCAATTCGACTCTGCCAGATGATTTCCTGAAAACTTTAGAAGAGAGGACAGGAGAAATTGTTTCTGATTTAAAAGCGGGAAGACAACGCCCCCGCTCTGAAGATGAGACAAAATCCTTCTGATGTTTGAAAAAGAATATGGAAAACAGAACGGATCCATATAGAAAAATTAGCTAAGTTAAAAAGTCTGCCTTTAGCAGACAAAAATATTCGAGTTGCCGGTCTTGTGACGGAGTATGTTGAAGCGAAACATTCGGAAATTCAATTAATTGTAGTTGGCGGCCTCAGTATTGAGTATTATACGACCGGACAATACGCAACTGTTGGTATCGATTTTGTTGCAACATCACATGAAAAAATCATGGAGGCGCTAGTTGAGTTGGTTTTTGAAAGGCAAGGCAAAGACAGTTACTTGAAAGAGGTGCAAGTCTCTATTGAAATTCCTGACAACCACCTGGAAGGCAGTTATGACAAAATAAGAGATGCGCTGACCGATGACGGGTGCATTTTTCATATGATTAGTCCGGAAGATATCTTTTGCGATAGGTTACGGGCACTTGTCCATTGGAAGGAAAAAGAGCAGTTGAAATGGATGACGAAATTATATGAAGTAAACAAGTTGGATCAGGAATATATTTATTCCCGTTTAGTAGGGATTAAAGAAAAAGAAGTAGCCGATGTGTTCTTCCAGGCAATCAATGAGTAAGAACAGTGATTTTACTGTTCTTGCTCATTATGCGGATAGAATACATCTAGGCAAGAATTGCTTTCTCGATGCACCCTTTTCCCTGTATTTCCCAATTTTTCCCTGTGCGCAAAACAGTTATGACTAATTAGCACTTCCCATAAACATACCAAAACCGCATATCGAAACCGTTGTGGTTTCTCGATGCGTCATTTTTGGCATGCAATTGTCGTGTATAAACTGAATTGTCTCTGACACAGGGGCGCGATTTTCCTCCTTTTAATATAGAGAAGCTGCCTCTAAAAACCTTTGGGGTTTTTGGAGGCAGCTTCTTTTGCATGCAATTGTCGTGAATATACTGAATCGTCTTTGACACAGGGGCGCGATTTTAATACCGGGGCTGTTTGCGTTGAAGCATGACGGAAGACGCTTTACTCTAAAGTTCAGAGTGATTCCGTCTCACTTCTTATAAAACTTGTTTTTCCCTTCAAATATATAACCCACATCATTACTCTTCACGACAGTTACAGCTATTTCGTTCTTCAACAATTCAATCGTGATGACGCCGCTGCCGCCGAAACCATCTTCGCTGTAGTAAAGTCTCGCTTTATTATCAACAAATTTAACTTCACCATCTGTTGATCCGATGTACATTGCGCCAGTAGACATGGAATCCACTTGTACTTGAGACGTATTCCCTTTAATATTTTCAAGATTTACAGACATGTAAGCGTCTTGGGTATTAGCTCTTTTAGTTTCCCAAAGCCCTTGATAGCCAGTCAAATTGAACGGCACAACCGGTTCTTTCGCAATGCTCTGTTCAATTTTATGAATAAAGATAGCATATTCCCCACGTTTTAAAAGATCATTCGTTCCGAATTTGACAGTTGATTTACCGGACGTAACATTATTATCCACTAGAGCCGCAACAGCAGTCGCGTAGCGTGAGTTCACGTCCGTAAAGCTAAGCTTCGATGGATCGCCTTTCAAGTTGTAGGCAGCTGACTTCGTCAGCATCAAGGCCATTTCACCGCGTTGCATCAGCTCATTAAATCCGAAACTCTTCGTGGATTTTCCGTTGACGATTCCCGCATCTTTCAATGCATTAATCGCAACCACGCCACGTGTCGGCACATCCGCAAACCCTGAGGAAGGCGCATCCTTTTCGGTTAATCCAAGCGCATGCGCTAAAATAATCGCTGCGTCCCCACGCTTAATGTTTTGATCGATTCCAAATTTGGTTTTCGAAACGCCGTTTGTGATGTTCTGATCCACTAAGTAATTCACCGAAGGTTTATAACGATCTGAGACATCCGTAAAGCTTGCGGCGGAAACAGGTGAACCTACAGAAGCCACCACTAACATAGCCAAAGCAGCGGGTAATGCAATTTTAGTAAGCAATTTTGATTTAACGATCATTTTTTCTCCTCCAATTGGGGTTTAGTAGAAGCACACTATTTGTTACAAGACTCTTATTATCAGAAGAGAGCAGAAATTAGGTAGTGTATCCTAAAAAATTATTTTTCAACACCACTTTCTAACTACTATTTCATCAATAAACTGATTATAATACTCTATACAGAAAAATGGTATTTTTTTTTCCTATTTTCTACTTTTGATCCATAAAAAGAAAAAGCTTTACTTGGGGGGATAATAAACTCTCTCGCTCTTCTGCTGAGTTGTATGGATGCCAGGCACCCACACAACTTCAACTTCCAGCAGGTCCCAAATGCTCCCTGTGTTAGACACAATTATAAATAGCCGACTATTCAGATTTTTATAACCAGTCCAAACCCTGAGACTCCTGCTAAATCAGGCTTAGGATTTTTGGGTCTACATATCCGTGAATAAACTGAATCTTCTTCAACACAGGGACGCGATTTACTTCTTCTCACACCATTGCACCAACGTTTCTCCACTTTCCCGATATTCATTGATTTGACCGGTCCAATATAATTCCTTCTCTTTTCTTTTCAAGAAAACTCCTCCCAGAAATTCAATTCTGGAAAGAGTATCTCATGAAGAATCTTCTATTAGAACGTGCTCATTATTGGACGCTTACTTCTCTTTAGTTTTGGTCTGTTCTTTAAAGAAATATTGCAACAATAGTACTATGAATAACCATAATACAATACTAACTCTATTTAGTGTTAATGTGGGACTTCCAAGTGAAGAACCTATTATCAATAGTACTAAAAAAAAGAAAAATCTAGACTCTTCCCTAAAATAATTTTGTTTCAAAAACTGAAAACTCTTTAAGAGCAAATATATTAAAATGAAAGAAAAACCAATTAAACCAAGGATACCACCTACTGCAAAAAACTGAAAATAACCACTATCATAAACAGGTGAGGCACCAAATCCTACACCATATATTGGACTTTTATCAGCTACACTTTTAAAGAGTATAGCTTGTTGAGATCCAGTACCTCCAAATCTTCCTGCAGTAAGTAAATATATAAAGTTTTCATTTGTTCTAAAGAATCTTAGTAAATAATCTAATCCTGTCCACGTTTTAAGTAAAGTTGAATAAGTTACATATCCGATTATTACTGTCCACAAAGACAAACCGAAAACTAAAGTATACCTCTTTTTATTTAACAAAACTCCTAACAAAAATAGAGAAATACCACCAAATATAAAAATCTTTGAAACAGTAATAAGGCCACCGATTAATATTAGATAAAGTGGAATAATATATTTTGGTTTCATTACATTTGTTTTTCCGCTTATATAAAGCCAAGCTAATAAACCTATAGAATACATTACTCCCGCTTCTAGAGGCTGATTGAATATCCCAGAATAACGACCATTTCCAGCTGCATTTACAGCTACAGATTCTTCACTACCCCAAAACAGTTTCCCTATCTCTGATACATCTACTAATAAACTAACGAAAATAAATAATGTATTAAGAGATAACATCAACAATAGTAAATTAGATAACTTTAACAAAGTTTCAGACAATCCTTCAATTGTTGTTCTTTTTTTAACAAACATAAAAGTTCCAATAATAACTATTGGCTGTAAAAAGCTTTCCGCATCAGCAATAGATTTCAATAATAAAGAATCATTATTCCCTATAAAAGTTACTGATAACGCAATCGCAAATACTGTTATCAAAATAATAAAAGGAATAAAGAGATTACTTATTAAAACCTCTTTCCTCTTGATGGCAATAAAAATAATTAATGCCGCAGAAGGATAAAGCACAAAATGTTCTATCCTTAAACCACCAATAGTGTAAACCCCAAAGGCTGAGATTAAAAGAAGATAAGGAATAAGTTGATAAAATTTTTCGAAATTCATTTAAAGACCCCTATCTTCACTTTATAAAAAATATAATTGAAGGCTAGTTTTTAAATAGCAATTTATAATAATTCATAATAGATATTTTGATCGGCTCTACTATACCGAATATCTGATAATCAAATTTAACACTTTGCTTCACTTGAATTCAATACTTTAGATAAAATCGAAACTAATACTTTATTTTATTAGAAAATTTCTTATATTTAATATAAGTCTTTACTTACCTTCAACCCTATAAATAAAAAATTCTTTCATTATTTAATACCAGAAAAATTCAATAAATATCAGTATTTACCATTTTAATATTTGGTGTTTCCAGACACTATTTCATATCCAAAAAATTTTTGTAGATTTACACATAATTATTAATGGTACCAACATAAAATACTTTTAAAATAATGCTATTTCAAAAGAAGAAAGTAAATTTCCGAAAAAATATATTAAAATAACCAACTACTTTATGTTCATTAAATTTATCACTCTTTTTAAGAATTATATTAAAAAAATGGCTTACGTCTTCTCTTATAATGACTCGAAATCTAATTGGTAATGTAAATCTTTGTAGATTAGATTAACAACAATACTAGAATTTTTACTAATAATTTAAACCTTTACTCATTAATAACAGTTAACTCTTTCAGTTTTTTTAAACAACTTTAGCAACCAATTTATAAGTTCTGGACGCTGCAGGGCAAATTCAATCGTCGTTTCAATAAAACCGAACTTCTCACCTACATCAAAACGCTTCCCATCAAATTCATAAGTATAGACAGATTGGATTACATTCAATTTCTGAATGGCATCGGTCAGCTGGATTTCCCCTCCTGCGCCTAGTTGATGCTCTCCCAAATATTCGAAGATTTACGGTGTCAGAATATAGCGGCCCATGATGGCATAATTCGAGGGTGCTGTTCCAGCTGCTGGTTTTTCAACAAATTTATTCACTTCTATCAATTTGCTATAAACAGAGATAGGGTCGATAATGTCGTAGCGAACTGTGTCTTTTTCCGCTACTTGTTGTACACCAATCACGCTTTTGCCAGTCTTTTTATGCTGATTCATCAGTTGAGCCAAACATGGCTCATCATTTTCAACGATATCGTCTCCCAGTAATATAGCGAAAGGTTCATTGCCGATAAACTTGCATGCTGACCAGATCGCATGCCCCAACCCAAGCGGCGGCTGCTGGCGAATAAAATGAATTTCTACTTTGGAAGTTGCTAAGACAGAATCTTGCATATCTTGTTTCCCTTTTTTCATCAATGTGTCTTCCAATTCAAACGCATGATCGAAATGATCTTCAATTGCACATTTTCCTTTTCCTGTCACAATGATAATATCTTCTATACCAGAAGCTATCGCTTCTTCGATTAGGTATTGGATCGTCGGTTTATCGACGATTGACAACATTTCTTTTGGCATTATTTTTGTAGCAGGAAGGAATCTTGTTCCGAGTCCCGCGGCAGGAATAATCGCTTTTTCATTCTCATCTTTGCACCCACCTGTACTGTATCCACTAATAACTAGCAATATTTTTATAAAATAATTGAACTGCTTGTTGAGTATATTATACTTTTTTATAATATTCACAGTACCAATCTGTAAACTTCTGAAGACCTTCTTCAATAGAAGTTTTTGGTTTAAAGCCAATCGCTTGTTCTAATAATTTAGTGGAAGCATAAGTTGCTGGAACATCGCCTGGTTGGATTGGTTCGAACTTCTTCTTAAACTCTATAGTTCTATCAAGACTTTTACTCAAGCACTTTTCAAGCGTCTCAATAAATACCATCAGTTTTTCAGGGCTGCTGTTTCCGATATTAAAAACTTTATGTGTAACCTCGCCTGTCTCGCTTGGCGGGCGGGATAAGAGTCGTTCAATACCTTCTACAATATCGTCTATATACGTAAAGTCACGGTACAAATCATTTTCAAAATCATCATTATTAAAGATTTTTATCTCTTCATCAGCAAACAATTTATCAGTGAATCCGAAATAAGCCATATCGGGACGTCCCATTGGTCCGTAAACCGTAAAGAACCGAAGTCCAGTTGCTGGAATTTTATAGAGATGGCTATAAGTATGTGCCATCAATTCATTCGACTTCTTCGTCGATGCATACAAAGAGACAGGATTATCCACGAAGTCTGTTTCCTCGAAAGGCACTTTTTTGTTTGCACCATATACTGAGCTTGACGATGCATATAACAAATGGTCGACCGGATAATGGCGGCATGCTTCCAGAATGTTATAAAACCCAATGACATTGCTTTGAATATAGACATCGGGATTTTCAATTGAATATCTTACTCCAGCTTGTGCTGCCAAGTTCACAACAATATTTGGCTTGTGCTCTTCAAAAAGATCTATAACTAATTCCTTATCAGAAATATCACCTGTAATAAAAGTGAACTTTTCATTTGATTTTAACTCGCTTAAGCGGTCATGCTTTAAATTCACATCATAGTATTCATTGAGATTATCAATACCAACTACATGACAACCTAATTCTAATAATCGTTTTGAAAGATAATAACCAATAAATCCAGCTGCGCCGGTAATAAAATATATTTTATTAGAGTCTAGAGGCTTGTAATTCAAGTTTTCTCATCTCCTTAAGCGCATCTTGGTTTGCAGGAGCTCTACCGACTGAATAGTATTCTACTCCCGCTTGTTCCATCTCTTCAACACTATGAAGATTACGACCATCATAGACCAATGGAGTTCTCATCAATTTTTTATAGGTTTTTGCCTCAACTGCTTTAACTTCTCCCCACTCAGTAAAGATGAAGCATACGTTTGCATCTTCTAGAGCATCTTCCACATTTGATACATATTTAATGTTGCCTTTACCATTCTTACCTTCAAGAAAGACTTTAGCGAAGTTCTCTGCCCCAATTGGATCATATGCATAAATATCAGCACCCTGGTTTAACAACAAAGGAACATTTTCTAATGACGGAGCTTCTCTTAAATCATCTGTTCCTGGCTTAAATGTAAGACCTAAAATAGCGACTTTAAGACCATTAAATGTAATTAAACGTTTACTAGCTTTTTTATACATTAAAGTCTTTTGCTCTTTATTCACATCGATCGCAGCTTTGACTGTCTTCAAATCATAGCCATTTTGAGTCGCCAGATATTCAAGTGCCTTTGTATCTTTAGGAAAACAAGATCCACCATAACCAATACCTGCATTCAAGAATTTGCTACCAATGCGATCATCAAAACTCATCCCTTTTGCAACATCTTGAACATCTGCTCCGACTAGCTCACACAGGTTTGCTATATCGTTCATATATGAAATTTTTAATGCTAAGAAATCATTAGATGCATATTTGATCATTTCTGCAGATTTTCTATTTACCGATACAACAGGCAATTTAAATGGCTCATAAATTTTTTGTAAAAGACCTTCTGCCCATTCACTTTCGGTACCAATAATAATTCTCTTTGCGTTCAAAGTATCGTTCACCGCAGATCCCTGTGCCAAGAATTCAGGATTTGAAGCTACTTCTACTCTTACATCATTGATCAAGAAATCGTGAATAAATTGCTCTACTTTGTCATTTGTACCAACTGGGACAGTAGATTTAACTACTACTAAGCAATCTTTTTCAATCGTTTCAGCAATTTGTCGAGCAACAGTCGCTATATAAGAAAGGTTTGCAGATCCATCTTCATTTTCAGGAGTACCTACACCAATAAACACTGCGTCTGCGTCTTTGTATGCTGACTTATAATCAGTTGTGTACTGCAGTCTGCCTGTTTCATAGTTTTCCTTCATTAATTCTTCTAAACCAGTTTCATAAATTGGAGAAACTCCTGATTTCATCATGTTTACTTTGTTTTCATCAATATCTACACAAACGACTTGATGACCTCTTTCGGCAAAACAAACACCTGCAACTAAACCGACGTATCCTGTACCTGCTATTGATATTTTATACATTTAGAAATACCTTCCTTTTATATCATTTATTTAAATATTGCTGGCATACCTACTGCCGTAACATTTGCCGGTATATCTTTTACTACTACTGAGTTAGGTCCTATTATGGAGTTGTCTCCAATTTTCACTCCACCAACCACTACACATCCAGGATACAAAGTAACGTTATCTCCAATAAAAGGGTATTCCAAGATTTTATCTTTATTCATTTTAGAACCTATTGTGACATTTTGATATATAGTAAAATCATCACCTATAACCGCTCCAGCTCCAATTACGATGCCGGCAGTATGAGGAATTTTCAAATTCCTTCCTATTTTCGATGCAGGAGATATTTCAATTGAATGGAGATTCAAATTCAACATCCAAAATAGATGTGAAAAAAATTTTAATTTATTATAATACGTCCAGTTACTAACTCTGTAAAAAAAAACAGCTCTCATAGACTTTCCAGAGAATAGATACCAAATATATTTTAACCATTTTTTTTGCATTTAATTTCTCCTAGTAGAATGAAATAATTTAAATTGATTTTGTAAGTTCTTTTAAATCACTGTAAAATTTAGACCTTGTTAGTTTTAGCTTAGAGTAATTATATTCTTGAGCTTTATTAATATTTCTAATACTTTCTTTCTCGTATTCCTCTTTATTGACTATTAATTCGATTACTTTTTCAACTAATCCATCGAGATCCTCTGGATGAGTCAAATATTTCTTGTTAATTAACTCAGGTATACCACTTACTCTAGTGGATACACAAGGAAGTCCCACTGCCATAGCTTCAATAATTGCCCTAGGAAGACCTTCAGACCTGGTTGGAAATACAAATATATCACTATTAAGTAAAATTTCTCTTATATCTTCTTTATTTGCTAACATGCCAGTAAATAAAATTTTATCTTCTACTTTCAAACTCTTAGCCATCTTTATAAATTCTTCTCGTTTATCACCATCACCAATAAATGTAACTTTGGCGTTAAAACCTTTTTTATGTAATGCTGAAATAATTTTTATTAAAGTATCATGCCCTTTGATATAATTATTTATATTATTAGCAGTATGAACTATTTTAATTTCAGTAATACTTTCTAATTTTTTTGGCTTTCCGAAAAAGCCATCTAATAAGTCAATTGTAGAATAATTACCTTCAAAATATCCTTTTCCTTCACCATTTAATCTTACTTGAGATGGATATCGTGATTGAAGATATTCTTTTGTTACGTATGAAGCCCCATTGGCTTTAGAACACATTTCTTTTTGATCCTTAGTCCATAATAATCTTGCTACTATTGCTCCTAAACTCTTATTGAACTTAAAAGCCAATGCTTCCCACGGGTCGGCTACTACTTCTACTGCAAAAGGCTTTTTAGTTTTTTTAAATTTTTTATACAATAAAAAGGAAAGAGATGAAGGTACTCTAAAAATAGCATTATCACAACCATCAATTGCTTGAGAAGACAATTTATACATTTCTCTTCGATTAAGTAAATATTTCAATGGACCTCTAAAGAATGGCATTTGAAAAATTTCGACATTATTACCATCTACACGTAAAAACTTTTCCTTATCTATAGTATTAACATCCATTACTCTTGCAACTATTCTAATCTTTTCGAAAATTGACAAATATCTATCCCAAAAATTATAACTATATATAGTCTTACTCCAAATACTTCCATCTGGTAATTTATAAAAATGAGCATCAACAATAATTAAAGCTTTCAAAAAACTGCACCTCTTTATCCTTTTACGTTTATATTGAAAACCATAATAATTTACGATTATGATTTCTTTAGTAGGATTTATTGAATTTCAATTTTAGGTCTTGAATTTATTGTTTTCAATATAATTATACCAGAAATTACTAATCTAATAATATTGGAAAAAATAACAGAGATAATAGCTCCGTTCAACCCGAATTGGGGAATCAATAATATTGAAAATAATATTGTAGAAAACATAGAAAATAATAGTATAGGTATCTGAATTCCGTATTTTTTGATTGCTATCATAGCTGTAGCTAAAAAACTAGTTAAATACCAAAATAAACCTGCTACCATCATTAAAACCAAACCATCTTTATAAGGGCTATATTGAACGGTATAAAATATTGTTAATATTTCTTCTCCAATAATAAGCGTGACAATTATAGATGAAACTCCTACTACAACACCTATTAAAATTAACTTATAAATAAATGTTTTCAATTTATTTATATCATTTGAAATATAATAACTAGCCATTCTTGGGATTGCAGCATGACAGAGAGCCGCTATTACAGTTCCAATAGCGATCATTATATTTAAAATAGAAGAATAAATCCCAACGTGCCATTCATCTAAGTAATATTGAATTAAAAATCTTGGTATATTTGTATTAAAAGAGTCTAAAGCTGACGCAATTCCCAAAGGAAACCCTAAATAAATTATTAATTTACTTTTGCTTTTTATGACTTTTCTAAAATCAGAAAATCTAAATAATTTTATATTTTGTTCAATTTTTTTTATTTCACGAAAATTGTAAACTAAGAATGTTAAAAGGAATGAAAATGATTGAATAATTAAAGCAATATAAACATCTTCTAATATATAAAGAGAGAAAGTAAAAATAACAATAGAAATAATACTTTGTAAAATTTTTGAATATGACATTATTTTAATTTCTTCATGCTTTTGAAACAGGCCATGAGAAATATCACAAATAGATTCAAAAAAACGATAAAATGACAAAATTATAATAAAAAAAGTAATTTCTTTGTTAAAATTTAGAACTACAGCCGCAAGTAAACTAAGAAGTATCCCGCATATACTCAAAAAAATTCTTGTATAGTAATATTCATTAAATATAAATTTTTCACTTTGATCAGTTGCTATTAAACTTCTAAAATTCATTCCTAAAACCAAGAAAATAGGAATTGTTATTGCTAGACCTAAAGAATATTGACCTACAACTTCTGGTGTAGTCATTTTAGCTAGAATAACTATGATAATCCATTGACTTAATGCAAAAGAGAGGTTTCCTAAAATCGAATATACAAAATTCTTTCTCATAGATAAAATTACTGGTTTCCTCATATTTTTTCACCTAAAATTACTTTTAGTATTTTTTCCATACTGTTTTATTAATATAATCTACATATGATAGGATAATTCTTAATACTTTATCGGATACATTTGATTTATCGTAGTCAGCTACTCTGTTTAATGTATTTTTTTCCTGACTCTCTATAATTTCTATTCCTTGTAGAATTCGCTCTTTCTCTAATCCAACCATCATTACTGAAGCTTCTTCCATTGCCTCTGGACGCTCATGAGCCTGACGAATATTAAGTGCTTTAAATCCTAAAATAGATGACTCTTCACTAATAGTTCCACTATCACTAAGAACTGCTTTTGCTTTCGTTTGAAGTTTCACATAATCATTAAATCCTAAAGGCTTCATCGTTTTAATCAAGGTATTAAATTTAATACCTTTAGCGTCAATCATCTTTTGTGTTCTTGGATGAGTACTGATGACGATTGGCATACCGTATTTATCTGCAATAGCGTTTAAACTATCACACAAGTTCATAAAATTCTTTTCAGAACTAATATTTTCTTCGCGATGAGCAGATACAACGAAGTATTTATTCTCTTCTAAATTCAATTTATCCAATATATTTGACTTTTCGATATCTTCTTTTCTTGTATTCAATACTTCAAACATTGGGCTACCAGTTTTAATAATACGATCTGCAGGAAGACCTTCTCTTAAAAGATATTCTCTTGCGATGTCACTATAAGTTAAATTGATGTCTGCTGTATGATCTACTATTTTTCTGTTTGTTTCTTCTGGGACACGTTGATCAAAGCAACGATTTCCTGCTTCCATATGGAAGATTGGAATTTGTCTTCTCTTAGCTGCAATGGCACATAGACAACTGTTGGTATCCCCTAAGACTAGCAATGCTTCGGGTTTAACTTTCTCTAAAATCGGATCGATTTTAACCAGAATATTACCAATTGTTTCAACGGCAGTACCGTTCGCTGCATTTAAGAAATAATCGGGTTTTCTCAAGTTAAAGTCTTCAAAGAAAACTTCATTTAATTCATAGTCATAGTTTTGTCCTGTATGTACAAGAATATGTTCTATCGCATTTGATTCTTCTAATTTATTGATAACCGCTGAAAGCCTAATGATTTCAGGTCTTGTTCCTACTACAGTCATTACTTTTAATTTCTTCATCCTTATACCTCCAAATAATGAGTGTCTGGCTTTTCTGGATCAAAGCTTTCATTCACCCACATAACTGTAACTAAATCTGTTTCTCCTACGTTCACAATTGAATGAGTATAACCTGTTGGAATATCCACTACCTGCAATTTCACGCCATTTACGTAATACTCAATAATTTCTTCTGAATCGATATTTCTAAATCTGATTAAACCATCCCCGTTTACCACGAGGAACTTCTCATTTTTCGTATGATGCCAATGATTTCCTTTTGTAATTCCCGGTTTAGAAATATTAACTGAAACTTGACCACGGTCTGGTGTACGAAGGAATTCTGTGAAGGACCCTCGATTGTCGACATTCATCTTCAAATCATATGAGAAGTTGTCTTCTGGCAAGAAGCTAAGATATGTACTATATAATTTTTTCGTCATATCATCACTCATTGTTGGTACAGCTAAAGAATTTCTGCTTTCTTTGAAGCTTTTGATTTGATCAGCTAGCTCTCCTAACTCGATTTTATGAGTAACAGGTACAACACATAAATCTTCACTGGTGGTTGGAGTTCCTCTCAAAGCTCGGAGAAACTCTTCGAGCACATCGTCAATATAGGCCAGTTCCAGTAGTGCTGCAGGATTATTTACCTTGATATCTAAATTTCTAGCAACATTATAGCAATATGTAGCAACTACTGTATTATAGTTAGGTTTGCTCCATTTACCAAACAAGTTCGGCAATCTGTAGACAAACACGTTTGCACCAGTTTGCTTAGCATAGGCAAAAACTTCGTCTTCTCCAGCTTTCTTGCTTTTCCCATAAGGATTGTCTTTTTCAGCCTGAATAGAAGATGTAATCAATACCGGAGCTTTATTTTCATTTTTTTCTAAAAGTTGAAGCAACTGAGACGTTAATCCTTGATTGCCTTCCATGAATTCACTTTCAATTTGCGGCCGGTTAACGCCTGCTAAATGAAAGACAAAATCACAGTCTCTTGTGAATTTCTCAAGGTCTTCAGAAGAGTTCTCTCTATTGAATAGATACAACTCTTCATGGCCCTGATTTCTTAATTCTGCTACTAAGTTTTTACCGACAAAACCATTGGCACCTGTCACTAAAATTTTAGTCATTGCGTAACACCCATTTTTGTCAGTTCTTCTTGAACTACATCTAGTGTAAGTAATAATTCTTTAATTTCCTGCAGGCTTAAACGGTGCGTATTATGAGAGTTGTATTCCCAACCCTCTGTAATTTCTTCTTCGCCTTCAGTAAAGAATTTGTTATAGTTCAAATCACGGTTGTCGGCTGGAATGCGGTAATAGCCGCCCATGTCTGTTGCAACAGCCATTTCTTCTCTTGTCAGAAGAGTTTCATACAATTTCTCACCGTGACGAGTACCAATTACTTCAATTGGATTATCAACTTTGAACAATTCTTTCAAGGCTTGAGCAAGTTCACCAATTGTTGAGGCAGGAGCTTTTTGAACGAAAATGTCTCCTTGATTTGAATTTAAGAAAGCAAACAAAACTAATTCAACTGCATCTTCTAACGACATTAAATATCTTGTCATTTCTGGATCAGTGATAGTTAGAGGTTTGCCAGCTTTAATTTGTTCAATAAACAAAGGAATAACTGATCCACGTGAGGCCATAACGTTTCCATAGCGAGTACCTGTAATATTTGTAGCATTAACATCCACCGTACGAGATTTTGCTACAGTAACTTTTTCCATCATAGCCTTTGAAATTCCCATTGCATTGATTGGATACACAGCTTTATCTGTAGAAAGACAAATAACTTTTTTCACATCATTTTGAATAGCAGCATTTAGAACATTTTCTGTTCCTAAAACGTTAGTTTTCACAGCTTCCATTGGGAAAAATTCACATGATGGAACTTGTTTAAGCGCTGCTGCATGGAAAACATAATCAACATTATTCATTACTGTATTCAGGCTTTGAACATCTCGTACATCCCCAATGTAGTATTTCACTTTTGGATTATTTAGACGCTTTCGAATATCTTCTTGTTTTTTTTCATCTCTTGAGAAGATTCGGATTTCTTTAATTTCTGTATCTAAAAATCTATTTAAAACTGCATTTCCGAATGAACCGGTTCCGCCCGTAATTAATAGTATTTTGTTTTCAAACATATTACAGCCTCTTTTCCTTTATTTGAAATGATTCATAATTATTTCAAATGAATGTTTTGCAGTATAATTTTTTTCTAAATAATCTCTTGCATTTCCGCCCATAATATCCCTTGATTCTTTTGGATAGAACTCTTTAATTTTTTGATTAAATACTGAAATATTTCCACTTTCGCACCAATATCCAAATTGACCATCTTCTATTACTTTGCCGATATCTGTATTAACATCTGTCGCTGCTAAAACCGGCATTGAAGATTGCATATAAGAAAGTAATCTGGAAGGAAAATTTGGAATTTTAAATCGTTTATCTAAAAATATTAATCCTACATCACAAGAATCCGCTAAATCTTCATAATCTTTTTTAGGTAACTGGTTAAATAATTTTGCATTTGAAGGAGAATTTAACATAAAATAATCTTCTAATTTTTTATATTCTGTTCCAGAACCTACAATTAGAAAATAAGCATCTTTGTTTTTCTTATTAGATTCAAGACATTCAATTAAAAAATCAATACCTTGAGGTTTCCCTAGATTACCACCATAGATAAAAACTGTTTTATCATTTGGTATTTCGTACTTTCTTTTAATATTTTCTTTTTCACTTAAGCTAAGTTTTTTATAAGAAGGTTCTATAGAATTAGGACAAATTTCTACTGTACTAGAGTCTAAATATAAATTATGTTTCAATAAAAAATCTTCATTAGCTTTGGACATACAGCCGATAAAATCAGAAGTCATGTACAGTTTTTTTTCTTTGTATCTAAGATATGAGTATAGTAAGCGATGTATTCCGATTTTCTTTATAATTCCAAGATCAACGGCATTTTGAGGAAAAATATCTTTTAACAATAGATAGGTTACTGCATCATCTCTTTTTTTCACATAATCCACTGCTTTTTGTAGTGTTATTGGTGGTGTGGAATAAAGTACTAAGTCAAATTTTGTATTTTTAAAATATTTTTTTATCGCACTCATATATTTACCTTCTAAGGTGAAAGTACTAATCCCTTTTTCAACTACATTCGTTTTTTGCATGTTGCCGATTTGCAATTTCAATATGGAACAATTTTCATTTTTTACTAAATGTGTTTTTTTGTTTCTTCTTCTTTCCATAGGAGAAATTATATAAACCTCATGTTTATTTTTAATAAATTCCCGCATTAAGTCCGTGTATATTCCACTCTCTTCAATATTGTTGAAATCTAAAAGTGTTAAAAACAAGATATTCATATTTAGAGTCTCCTTACCGGAACACCTACATATACTCCAGGCTCATTTAAGTCATTTACTACAACCGCACCGGCACCAATTGTTATATTTTCAGAAATACTCAAATTATTATTAACGCTACTTCCAATGCCCAACCATGCACTTTTTCCAATGGTTACTGTACCAGCTAGATTCACTCCGGGAGATATATGAACATAATCATGGATATTATTATCGTGATCTATAGTAGCTCCTGTGTTAATTATGCAACCTCTTCCTATCTTAGTTGAAGAGTTAATACAAACACCTCCCATTACTACTGTGCCGTCGCCTATCTCTATTTCTTCACCAATTATAGCTTTAGGGTGAATTAATACTGGTAAAGTAGCTGATTTCTCTAACAATTCTTCATAAATATTTTCTCTTACAGAATTGTTTCCTATAGCTACAAAAATGTCCCAATCAGCTATGTATTTATCCACATCTATATACTTTCCAATAACTTCAAGACTAAGAGACTCCTTCAAGGTATTATCGTCATCCAAAAAAGCAACTCGTTTCCACTTATTCATTTTAAGAGCGATATCAGCCACCACTTTCCCATGGCCGCTAGCCCCTATTATTAGAAGTTTCATTGGTTTATTATTGCTCACGTTTTTCATTCCCTTTAAAAGCTTCCATAGTAACAGCTGTATTTGAGCTAATACCTTCTCGAAAAAAAACTTTCTTCAATGTAAGCATTATAATCTTACAATCTCCATTGAAACTGACTTGCTTAGTATATTTTACATCCAGTGTAAATTTTTCTTCCCAGCTAATAGTGTTTCTACCGTTTACTTGTGCTAATCCTGATAAACCCGGTCTAACATCATGACGATGCCTTTGATACTCACTATATAATGGCAAGTACTGAATCAATAAAGGCCTCGGTCCGATAATAGACATATCACCTTTTAGAATATTTATAAGGCCTGGCAGTTCATCTAAAGAAGTTGACCTCAAAAACTTACCGAACTTGTTCAATCGGACGTGGTCCGGTAATAAATCTCCACTTGAATCTCTTTCATCAGTCATAGACCGAAATTTATACATAGAAAAAATCTTTTCATTCAATCCCGGTCGCTCTTGTTTAAATAGAACTGGTCGTCCCAATTTTGTACCAACAAAAATTGCTACAATTAAAAATATTGGACTTAGAACGATAATGGCTATTAAAGAAAGAATGAAATCCATAGGACGCTTAAAGAATTGTTTGTATAACCCACCTCTAGAACTTTTCATACTTAATTCCACAACCCTCGAATAATCTCCACTACTTTTTTTAATTGTTTGTCTGTAATCTTTGTATCACTCGGTAGACAAACTCCAGTTTCAAATAACTTTTCTGAAACGTCTGTGCCAACAAAATCATATTTTTCAAAATAGGGTTGCATATGCATGGGCTTCCAAATAGGACGAGACTCAATATTCTCTTTTTCAAGAGCATCCATAACTTCAAATGGATGAATATTACCAGTTAAGGTCATCGCACTTAACCAATAATTCGGTTTATCCCATTCATTATCGGGCATAAATTCTACACCTTTGAGGTCACTCAAATTGCTCTTATACAAATCGTAAATATAATTTTTCTTCTCGACTCTATCTTCCAACACTTTCAGCTGCCCTCTACCAATTCCAGCAACAACATTGCTCATGCGGTAATTGAAACCCAATTCGCTATGTTGATAATGTCTTGCTGGATCTCTTGATTGAGTTGCCCAAAATCTTGATTTAGCAATTCGCTCTTCATCATTGGAAACTAACATTCCACCACCTGATGTGGTGATGATTTTATTTCCGTTAAAAGAAAAAATTCCATAGTCTCCAAATGTACCAGTGTGCTGGCCTTTATAATAAGTACCCAGCGATTCCGCCGCATCTTCAATCAATACAACATTATATTTTTTACAAAGTGCTAAAATTTGATCTATATCTGCCGATAAACCATATAGATGTACCAAGAGTACTGCTTTAACTTGAGGATACTTCTCAAAAGCTTCTTCCAATGCTTTCGGCGACATATTCCATGTCTTAAAGTCGCTATCGATAAAAACCGGAATAGCATTCTGGTAGATAATAGGATTTGCTGTTGCTGAGAACGTCAGTGTTGAACAAAAAACGATGTCGTCTTTTTCTACACCTGCAGCTTTTAAAGCTAAATGGATAGCTGAAGTTCCGGAAGATAGTGCTGCCGCAGCTTTTGATCCAACTTTAGCGGCTAGTTCGTTTTCGAATCCATCCACATTTGTACCAAGTGGCGCAATCCAGTTTGTATCAAATGCTTCTTTTACATATTGTTGTTCATAGCCCTCATCGCTCATATGAGGAGAGGAAAGAAAAATACGTTCTGCCATTTTAATTGCATCCTTCCTAAATCTACCTAAATCGTTTACTAAAAATAGAATTTTAATTGCTGACTTTTAGCAATCCTGTGTCTTTTAAATCAATATTTTTTCTATTCGCCAATCCAACTAAGACATCCTTAACTTCATCATTCCTCATCTCAGGCAGCTTCTCCAAAAGATAACTCAACTCACCCTCACTAACCGGATTCGCCTTCCCAATATAAATCTTCGGAAACACCTGCTCTGTCTGAATCTCATTTTCATTTAACAATTCCTCAAACAACTTCTCACCCGGACGAATACCAGAAAAATTGATGCCAATTTCACCCTCTGAATAACCAGATAGTCGGATGAGGTTCTGTGCTAGATCGACAATCTTCACAGGTTCGCCCATGTCCAATACAAATACTTCTCCACCCTCAGCCAAAGTTCCAGCTTGTATAACCAGTCGAGATGCTTCAGGGATGGTCATGAAGTAACGGGTCATACGCGGATCTGTTACTGTAACCGGACCACCTGCCGCGATCTGTTGTTTAAATAATGGAATAACCGATCCCCGGGACCCGAGTACATTCCCGAAGCGTACCGCTGCGAATTTCGTTTCGCTGCGTTTGGCCAAATTTTGAACAATCATTTCGGCAAAGCGTTTTGTCGCACCCATTATGTTTGGTGGATTTACTGCTTTGTCCGTCGAAATCATGACAAAATTACGGACGCCACATAAATGCGCAGCTTCTGCAACATTTTTTGTGCCATACACATTGTTCTTAACGGCTTCCATCGGGTTTCCTTCCATAAGTGGCACATGCTTATGTGCCGCCGCATGATAGACAACATCCGGCTTATAGGTTTCCATAATTTCCAGGATGCGTTCTTGGTCCTGAACATCTGCAATAATGGGGATGATCTCCGTATCAGCGGATAATTTTTGGCGCAGCTCCATGTCGATTAAGTAAATGGAATTTTCTCCGTGTCCCAAAAGCAAAAGCTTCTTCGGTCCAAATCGAACAATTTGGCGCGAAATCTCAGAGCCAATTGAACCGCCCGCACCGGTTACGAGAACCGTTTTGCTCGTCAGTTGGCTCGCAATTTTGTCCATATCCAACTTCACTTCATCGCGTCCCAAAAGATCTTCAATCTTGACGTCCTGAATATCCGTTACCGATAACTTGCCAGTCATGACGTCTTCAATCATCGGAATCGTTTGGGTTCGGACGCCTGAATCCATGCACATTTTAATTAGCTCTGCAGTTTCCTGCTTGCCGAGTGAAGGAATGGCAATGATGATCGTATCGATCTTGTTGTCTTTGGCAATACTGGCGACGTCTTTTGTGCCGCCTTGTACCACTCGGACGCCATATATATCAAAGCCTTGCTTGTTCTTATCGTCATCCACAAACAATACAGGGAGCAAACCATTTTCGGGATTGCTCAAGAGTTGGCGGGTTACCAAGCTGCCTGCTTTTCCCGCACCAACCACTAAGGTGCGCTTGAGTTCTGAACTTTTATAGTTAATCGTTTTATCGCGCAACAAGCGCCACGACAGCCGTGAGCCGCCAATCAGGATCAAATGAAGCATCCATGTAATCGCCAAGGCACGAAACAGCACATCTCCTCTATACATGTATTGGACCAGTCCAATGACGACAATCGACCAACTGACCGCCTTAAAGATGGAGGCCAATTCGCCGATTGAGGCGTATTCCCATACTTTTCGATACAAGCCGTAATACATCGCCAAGGCATGGTGTGCCACAAATATCGTCAATGCACTGGCCATCAAGAATTGGTTATGAAGAACTGCTGTATAGGGGTACAATACGTAGTAACCGACAAAGATAGAGAAAAACACAATAAGTGAGTCCACAATTAGTAATAAAGAAACACGATTTTTCAACGACAAAACATTCAACCCTTTCAATCTCCAGTACTTTATACACATATGTTTACGGTCTTTTTTAAATTTAACATATTATAGATTGGAAATGATAGGGTTTTTAAAACAAAAAAATACTTTTTTATTAATTATTAAGTGAAAATATTCCACCATTTCCCTTTTTGTATATCTTCCGGCTCCAATACATGAAGGTGTTGGTTTAGGAGTATCCGTTCATTGTTTTCCAAAAATATGTCGACCATGTCGTGCTGTTTCTTTTTTTCCAAATAGTCCAGACCTTCGTTAAACAGGAATGGCCGCTTGTCTAAGCTGTGGACATCAGAGCCATAGACGTGGATCAAGTTCGCATCGATCAAGCTCATCGCTGTGCGTTGAATCGCTTTGCCGAAGCTGCCGGCAACCGAACCCGCTGTCACTTGTGCCAATGCTCCGTGGATCAACAGTTTCTTGAGCCGCTCTGGTTTTTCAATAATGCCTTGGTTGCGCTCGGCATGCGCAATGATCGGCACATAATTGCGCGTGATCAATTGCTGGATGATGGGCACGGTATATGCTGGAATTCCGGATGATGGCAGCTCCAGCAATACATACCGGGATTCAGCTAAAGTCAGCGCTTCTTTTGCGACCAATTTGTCCGGCAGTTTTTCGCTCAAGCGGCATTCTTGTCCGCTGTAGATGGTCAACGGCAGCTGCTCTTGTGCGATCCAGCTGTTGACCAGTTCCAGCTGCTTCTTTAGTGCAGCGAGATTTGTATTGAAATTGGGATGAAAAGCGTGAGGCGTGGCGATAATGCCCGTCAGCTGTTCGGCTACAGCTTTTTCCAGCATGCGCTTTGTCTGATCCATTGTTTCCGCTCCGTCATCAAGTCCGGGCAGAATATGGGCGTGCGTGTCGATCATTCTTTCTTCCTCCTTTGGGCTTTAAAAAAAGTAAAAAGGGAGTCCTTTTTACTCTGCATTTCCATAATATTGATAATAGTAGCTGTCTTTTGCCAGCGCGTAATTATTTAGCACAGCGCCAATGAGGCGGCTGTTGGAAGATTCAATGGCTTCTTTTGCTTTTAGCGCCATTTCTTTCTCCGTATTGCCTGAACTGACCACCAGGATTGTGCCTTCGCATTTGTTCGCCAAAATTTGTCCATCCGTTACGGAAAGAACAGGCGGTGCGTCAAAAATGACCAAGTCATACATGTCTTTCAGCTGGTCAATCAAGGCTGTCATTGACTTGGACGCAAGCAGTTCTGCCGGGTTTGGCGGAATCGGGCCGCACGTCATCAAATCCAACCGTTCGACTGCAGTTGGACGAATCACTTCCTGAATGGTGTTTTGGCGGGTCAAGACGCTCGACAAACCAACCGTATTTCCCATACGGAACGTATAATGCGTAGTGGGCTTGCGCATATCCCCGTCCACCAGCAGGACTTTTTTGCCTTCTTGCGCGAACACAACGGCCAAGTTTGCAGACGTTGTCGACTTTCCTTCAGAAGGAGCCGCCGACGTGACCACCATGGTGCGGATTTCAGCATCTGGTGATGAGAAATTTATATTGGTTCGCAAAGTGCGGAATTGCTCCGACACGAACGATCGTGGTGTTGTAAATGCGATGAGTTTACGTGCAGTTTCCTGCAGGACTTTTTTCTTTCTTGCCATTGGGTTATCCCGCCCTTCTCTTTGTTGCTGTTGCTTGTTCCAGTTTGGCTTCCTCTTTTATCGGAGAAATGATGCCAAGCAATGGAATGCCAAGAAATTCTTCAATGTCTTGCTCGGTTTTAATGGAGGTATCCAAGTATTCCAGAAGAAACGCGATCCCTACGCCGAGCATCAAGCCGATGACTGCCGCAATGGCCATGTTGAGCATCGGGTTGGGTGCAACCGGTGCCGGATTTTCCTTTAGTACCGCTGGAGACAGGATGGATACGTTGTCGACATTCATCAATTCCGTAATTTCGCTTTCGAATACTTCTGCGGTTGTATTGGCAATGTCCACTGCCACTACCGGGTTTTCATCCTGCACCGTGATGTTCACCACTTGCGAATTTTCTGCCGTAGCGACCGTGATTTTGCTGTTCAGCTGTTCGACTGACATATCTAGGTTCAACTGGCTCGATACTTCGTCTAAAATAGCCGGGCTTTTGATGATGACTGAGTATGTATTAATCAATTGAAGATCGGTTTGGATGTTTTGGTTGGTTAACTGGGAAGCTTCTGTCTCTTCCTGATTGACCAGGATCTGTGTAGACGTTTCATACATCGGGGTCAGGACCAAGAACGACACAACACCTGCGATGGTGATGGCTAAGATGGTGAGGAGCACAATTAATCCCGCTCGTTTTTTCAAGGTTTTGAACAGGTCTTGTAAGCTGATGGTTTCTTCCATTTGGTGATTATCTCCTTTTATTTTCAAATTCTTATCATTTTTTTATTCATAAACAACTTAAAATAGTATAGCATAGGTAGGAGCCGAAAGAACTTCCAATTTTAAAAAGTTATATAGGCTATTAGAAGGAATTATGCTATCTTTATTTGTAAGAATGGATGTTTTTTGAAAGGAGTTTCTCATGAATTTGTATAAAATTGGTGCTGTATTGGCTGTTATTGTTTGTGTAGTTGTACTGGTTTTCAGCTACTTGACGTGGCAGGACAAACTGGAAAATGTATTGGAAAAACCGGAAAGCGCAAATGCACAAACGGCAGAAATGGAAGAAGAGGAACCGGAACCCGCTGCTGATGTCGAACTTGTGAACATTGATGGGTTGACGGATAATATGGATAGACAAGTCCAAGAGCTTTTTGAAAAAAGAAGCGCCAGTGGCAACTTGAAGATGCTCATTGCCGGCTCTACAGCTCTCGAGTCGGGGGAACCGGGCTACGCGGCACAACTGCAAAGTGCTTTGGAAGAAGCGTACGGCAACTTTCTCGAAGTTAGCGTCGTTTCATTAGAAGGAACGTCCGAAGCCTTGGCCAATGTTGATCTTTCGGCAGGTTACGATTTGGTGTTGCTGGAGCCGATGACGTTGATGAACAACGGCCTCGTCACCATCGAACAGGAGCAAGAACATCTCCGTGAGTTTGATGCCGCACTGACGACAGAAGTGGCAGATGCCGTACTGGTGCTCCATCCACCTCAGCCTATTTTCGGTGCCAGCTATTATTTGGCACAAGTGACCGCATTAGCTGAATTTGCAGCGGCAAACAGCTATGCTTACATTAACCACTGGTCTGCTTGGCCAGATACAGGGGACGAGCTGTTGAAAGAACAGTTAACAGAAGACGGCTTACCGAACAACAAAGGCGCAGCATTGTGGGCAGAAGAACTGGAAGCGTATTTTATCGCTGACTAAAAGGGGAATTATGTGATGAGCAGAAGAGAGAAAAAGAATAAGAAGAAAAAATGGCCATGGGTTTTAGGCATACTTGGGCTGATTGTCATCGGTCTTGGCATTTATTTGTTTACCGTCTACAACAGTTTCACCAATACATTGGAAGAAATCCACGAACCTATTGAACGCGAAGCTTCAGACAAACGAGCGACTGACCAGGAAGTCGTATTAAATGACCAAGATCCATTTTCTGTTGTGTTGTTGGGTGTCGACGAACGCGAAGACGACCGTGGCCGTTCGGATACCGTGATTGTCATGACGGTAAACCCAGCTGAACAATCCACCAAGATGGTATCCATTCCGCGTGATACCTACACCGAGATTGTTGGACGCGGTACGATGGACAAGATTAACCATGCTTACGCATTTGGCGGCATCGAAATGTCGATGGCAACCGTGGAAAACTTGTTGGACATTCCGATTGACTACGTGATGCAAGTAAACATGGAAGGCTTCCAAGACATTGTGGACGCAGTTGGCGGTGTGGAAGTGAACAATACGATGGCATTTGACGAGTTTGCTGCCGGCAACCTTGAGTTGAACGGCGAGGAAGCGTTAGCTTATGTCAGAATGCGCAAGCAGGATCCAAACGGTGACTTTGGCCGCCAGGATCGCCAAAAGCAAGTGATTCAAGGCATCATGAAAGAAGGCGCGTCGGTTAACAGCCTATTGAACTTTAGAGAGATTTTTACCGCTCTTGGCGACAACGTCCGTACGAACATGACGTTTGACGAAATGATGGATGTTCAGTCGAATTACCGCGATGCCATCGGGACCGTTGATCAGATTATGGTAGAAGATGGATATGGGGAGACGATCAATGGGGTTTGGTATTACATGATGGATGATGCCGAATTGGCAGAAATTCAGTCGACCTTGAAAGAGCATTTGAATATGTAGAGATGATGAGCGCAATCCTTTTATGAGGTTGCGCTTTTCTTTTCGGGATTTTGTTTTAGCTGGATGAGCGAGGAGTTCTCAACTAAGACATCACCTACATATATCTACTTCCTCTCACTTTACCACGCAAAAACCCGCTTCCTGGGATTAGGAAGCGGGTTTTTGCGGGCTATTTTACCGGGCCTTCTGACGCTCCGGCAAAATCATCATCTTTTTTTTATATTCACCAAACTTATGTTTTTTTAACTCGTATTTTTGAACAAAGTGTATAAAGGCTTGCCGTGGTATGCCAAGTTGTTTCGCACTTACCGAGGCACCAAAATTGTTTTTGATATAAAGATCCTCCATGACTTCTATTAAGGGCTTGTTATGTCGTCTCTCAACTTTTTCCTTGTATGAGTCATACTCCGTCATAAGCCTTTCAACTCGCTTTCTTCATTATTAGTATAGGTCTCGCGTATCTGTTATCTACTTATATTTCCATTATAGTTTCCAAAACCCATTTTCGCTAGTCTAAATGGCATACTTTTTGTAAAATTCCTTATTTTTGTTTTAATTTGCTGTTAAGCAAACTTTCAATCTACTCCAGGCAATTAATGAAGCCGCGCCAACAAGTTCATGGTTTCCGCCTGCTTGATAAAGTTTTCCATCACGTGATTGCTTTCAAATTCGTTTGCTTTGATGCGATCCAGATTGGATACTTTCCGATACTCTACTTCACTGGACAATAGCTTTTCAATCTGTTCTTGGACGCTGTAAAGCTCGCTTTCTTGAGAAAATGAATCGCCGCTTTCATAGGGCGGCAATTGGTGAAGAAAGCCTTCCGTTAAGCTAAAAGAGTCATTGATTTTTGCAGCAATAGCCGGAATGCCGCAGCCTGCTGCTTCAATTAGCGGGACGCCCATCCCGACAAAACAGAATGTATCTTCCAATGCGCGTTTTCTGTCGCCCGTGCTCGTGAAAGCGCCGTGCATGAAAATATGATCACGGGCTGGGGAATTTGCGATTTTCTCACGAAGACTGTCTTCGTCCTGCCCATCCCCGTAAATATGAAAGGTGAATTTAGGATCAATTTGGATCAGTTTCTCCAAAATGTCGATCATGTAGTAGTTATACGTCCGGAAATGCGCAAGCCTGCCCATGGAGACGATACGGCGCGACTTGAAATTGCCTTGGATTTTCGTCGGTTCGCAAAGATCGAGCGGCATGGGAAAAATCGAATTGTTCAACGGTTCGCCAATCGCCTGCTCAGTCATTTTTTGAATCGTGGGGTTCATGAACAGCAGTTTTGTATGGAACTTCGGATCGATCAGTTTGAGCGTTTTGACCACGCTTGTTACTCGGTCCAACTTGTAGCTTTCTGGATGGTAGACACCAGACAGCCGTTTTTTTGCCGGCAGCAGATAAGACAACAGGAAAGACTTTGGACCAAATGAGTACACCAAATCGAATTTATCATCAAAGCGCATTCGCATCATTTTGGTAACAAGCCACAGATTGACTGAAGGCTCGCTGGTATCTTCATCTACAACAACCGTTACACCTTTGACTTTGTCCAATTGGTTCAGCAACGGTCCCCCGCTGCTGAACAAAAACAGGGTCACTTTGTAATCATGGGCGCACAGCCATTTGACCATACGGACGACCAGCATTTCCACTCCACCGGGTTTCATGTTTTTATGAATAAGTGCGATTGACTTGATGGGACGCGCTTGTTTTTCGAAATCAAAGAATACGTCATTACTGAATGAAATCATACCTTCACCTCATCTGGCGGAATGTCTTCTATTGTTTTCTCATAAAGTCAGCGTATTGGTATTTTTTGATGTACCATTCGGTCGTCATGCGTAAGGCTTCTTCAAAAGGCGTGAACGGCGCAAAACCAAGAACTTGCTGCTGAACGGACGGGCGCACCGGTTTTACTTGATCCTTATCATTTCCCAGGAAATATGCGTTTACGGCAGCGATGATTTGCCGGGAAAACTCCCAGTCATCCAAACGCGCACTGTAGCCAATCGTATAGCGCTGCCCTGCATCTCCAAGGTGAAACACCGTATCAATGGCTTCGCATAAATCGCCGACAAACAGCCAATCATGCGGTGGACCGCTATCTGGCAGTGTAAGCTCTCCTTCCAGCGCTTGACGAATGAACTTCGGAACCTGTTCGTCCTCCTGCTGCCTTGGCCCGAAACTTTCAGGAGTCGCTGTAGTGACGATACCCAAGCCGCTTTCTTCATAAAAGTTTTGGATCATCGCATCTGCTCGCTGCTTGCTGTCGCTGTACAGGCTATTGTCCTTAGCCTCAGCCAGTGACAGCTGATGAAAGCGTGAGCCTGCATAGTTGGGATTTGGCTGATGCGGCCCAAACATCCAGGCATTTTGAGCAGCATGCAATAAGTTCATTGTGCCGAGCACATTGGTTTGTTCATACAGACGAATTTCCCCGACCCGCTCCATGCTCCGCGTTTCTGCCGCAAAGTGGATGATATCGGTAATGTCATAAAGCTCGAACAGATGGCTAATTGCGTGTGCATTCCGAATGTCCACCCGGTGAAACGCATAACGGTCTGCCTGGTCCGGACATTCGATATTATCCGGATTTGCAGCATCGGTATTGTAGTCGATATTGATGATCTGATAATCCGGGTATTTGTTCATGTAATAATGAATCATGTGGGATCCGATAAATCCGTGGCCTCCGGTAACAAGTATAGTTTTAGCGCTTATAACCGTTCACCTCCTTGCTGGATTATTGAAGAACACTCATTGGCGTAAAACAGCTTTCTTAAAAGCTGAACCGTGCCATTTGTATCAGGAATAATCTCTATACTAGGATATTGAAGTTAAAAATAGGTTAAAAGACGTTATTTTCTAAATTTTTAATTAGTATACATGATTTTTAGATATTTTGCATTATACTTTATGTAAAATTTATATCTTTTTGTTCATATTTATTTTAAAAAGTCATGACTATATGTACAATCGAGAATAATTTAACTTATTTTTTCAAAAAAATGGATCAACCTTCAAATTTTGCAGGCAGATCATGTACCTTAAAGATTAGTTGTGCGTTCAATAGATTCGCAATCTAATGATAAAGAAGTCTAAAATGCTATTGCTAATTAAGATATGTTGAACTAATACGGCCTTTCTTCGTGTACGTTTTTTATTTTCCTTCTATATAATAGAGCACAAATAAAAAAAGCTGCAGATAGAGTTTGGCGTAGCCAAGACTATCTGCAGCTTTTTTTAGCTCACAAGTACAAAAGCCCCTGTGACAATCAGCAAGACCCCGATTATTTTACGGGTGCCGATGCGTTCTTTTAAAAGAAAATAGGATAGGACCATGGTCCAAATATACGTGATCGCCGTTAACGGGAACACTACCGTATAGGGCAGGAACTTCAGTGCCACAATGTTCAAGATGGCACCGACGCCATACAGGAAAACCCCGAATAGCAAGCGCAGCATAAATGCTTTCCGCTCCATATTAATATTCAAAGACGATGCTTTTTTCAGGAAATAGCCGCCAAATGCACCAATCCAGGTCATGGTGACCAGCAAGAGGATCAACAGAATATTAATCGCTGTCCCCCCCTATCACAATCACGCCAATCAAAATCAGCCCCGTGCCAATGGAAATGTTCATCGTGATGGCTTCATCCAAAAACACAGCTCCGTAAAAGATGGCGATAACGTAGCCGATGCTCAGCAGCGGATGCAAAACCGACAGCTTGCCAAAACGGAAAGCTGCGGTCATCAGCACCGCTCCCATGCCGTACAGCACGAAGCCGCCGAGCATGTGCAAATCCAGGATGGCATCGGACATTTTCCACAACAATTGGCCGGTCGCCGTTGAGATGGCGGCAAAGATCATTAGCAGGATGCCGATGGGAGCTGTTTTTTCAGTGTTATTCACGGGCAGGTCCACCTTCTTTGGGACCAAAATTGATCAAGCTGATCAGGAATGCCGCGTACATGAACAACGACGTGTTGAACAGGTAGCGGAAATCCTGAGCCGGCATGGTGGCCATGACAGCTGCGGTATTTAAAGCAATCGGCAACAGGATCAACCAAATTCGCCAATTGTTTCGCAAGTACGCGACATAGATGAACAGCGTAATTAGGAACAAATAAACCGCTGGACGCCACAGAAACTCTTCTGCCTCCGTATCAACATTCAAGTACTGCTGCGCGGCAGAAGTAACTCTTGGGTAAATGATTTGGTTGAGCAAGTTGAATTCATTGCCATAGTAGATGTTGGTGACAAAACGGTTCATGTGTCCGTCTTCTTCCAAGCGCATCTGCCACACCAAAGCCGTTTCATCGAGAAAGGCCTCTACTGCAAGACCGGGATTTTGAACGACCAGCTGCGCCCAATGTTTGGCATATTGCGCTGGGTCGTCATAAATGACAAAGCGGTCGTACTCGCCCCATGAAAATTTGATGGGGTCGACGCTGGACGGATTGTATTTCTCCGGCCATAGTTCGAGCGGCATCAAGTCGTTAATATACGCGCGCTGCTCCTCGGTCATGTCACCTTCTTTCGTGACAATGTTGGCAATTTGCTGCGTTGGAATGCTAAGTGCTTCCTGCGGGTCTGATGGCACAACATCAAGCGACGTGTATACGGGACCGGTAACAACTTGGTGAAGAATGATGATGCCGAGCGCCATGGGTAGCAATTGCTTCCACATGTGGCGATACATGATCAATGCTGCAATCATGGTGATGACAAATACCGGAAAGCCGTTATGCCGGAAGAACACAAGCATGAACGAACCCAACAGGAACAATAGGATGAAGGAAACTTTTTTTGCTTCCAGTCCTTTCGTTTTGACCAACAGTAAAATCAATAGCGAAAAGAACAATAAAGAAGTGCTGTACAGCACATCTTTCCAGATGATAATCGACATGATCGAGTTAACCGGAACAACGGCAGCGACAATTAGCACAGCCCAGATAATCCACGTGTTGACCATAAAGCGTTTCATTAGATAGCCCATATACCCCATCGTCAACGCCAAAGCGAATAGTTGGAATAAGGCGATGATGCCCGGGCTGTCCCATATTTGTCTCAGGAACATGATGAGCCAGGTGAACATGACCGGATGCCAGTTGGTAAACTCGCGGGTTTGGGATTGTTCCCATTGCGATAAGGAATCCGGCGTCATGGCAGCTGGATAAAAGGCGATGAACATGACAAGTGAAGCACCAAGCATCGGCAGCATGAAGAGCAGCACATACAGCAGTGATACTTTTTGCTCGCCTTCTGGTGATTTGATGCTAAGGAGCAACTTGATGATCGCTAGCACAATAAGAGCGATTGTCAGGAAAAGGCCGATGAAAACCGCTGCTTTAACAAGCACATGATTATCGGCTAAATATTCCTGATTGCCTAATAGGCTGAGTCCTGCCAATACCGTAAACAACGGCATGAATATGGCCAGACTGACCTTTTTCCCGCGCGGCCACGTTTTGACCGTGTGGATAAACGAACGGCTGTACACAAGCAAACCAAAAAGCCCGAGTGTGACAGCTCCGATGAGCAAAGGATGCGCGTTACGGATCGGCTGGAAGTAGAAAATGGCTGTAAATGCAAGGAAAAGTGCTGCAACAAAATATGCAGCACCTATTAAGTACGTTTTTTTCATAGAGTTTTCTCACCTTTTATCCGGTCACTGATCCGGATTAATTCGAGTTCAAACTGTTTTCGATGTGTGCCGGCAACGGTATCAAGGATAAGTCCGCAAGCAAACGCCAACATGGCAAGCATCATTAAGCCCACTGCCAAGATTGCTGATGGAATGCGTGTGACAAAGTCGGTTTGAACGTATTCGATAATCACGGGAATGCCAGCAGCAAGGCCCAGAATAAAGAATAGCACTGCCCAACATGAGAAGAACAGCATAGGTTTATAGTCTTTAAACAATGTGAAGATCATCCGCAGCACTTTGATGCCATCCTGGATGGTATTCAGTTTGGATTCACTGCCTTCAGGGCGATCACGGTAATCGATGGCAACTTCCTTAATGAGGAAATTATTGTCCAACGCATGAATGCTCATCTCAGTTTCGATTTCAAAACCTGGGCTTGTTACCGGAAGCGATTTGACGAACAAACGATCAAACGCACGATAACCTGTCATGATGTCGTTAATGTTGCTTTTGTACAGGCGGTTGATCAAGTTTTTGACAAGCGTGTTGCCAAAACCATGAAATTTCCGCTTGTTTTCATTGAAATAAGTGCCGTTCGACAAACGGTCCCCAATCACCAAGTTAGCTTCCCCTGCAATCACGGGTTTGATGATGTTATGGACGAATTCTGCCGGGTATGTATCGTCGCCATCCGCCATTACATAGACGTCCGCATCGATTTCACGGAACATCGACCGAACCACGTTGCCCTTTCCTTGGCGAGGCTCTTGACGGACCACCGCACCATGAGAAAGTGCAACTTCCGTGGTTTTATCACTCGAATTGTTGTCATAGACGTATATTGTAGATTCTGGGAGTTCTCGTTTAAAATCTTCGATTACTTTTCCAATCGTCATTTCTTCATTGTAGCAAGGCAGTAGTACTGCAATTTTCATAGACATGTTCTCCTTTTAATCATAAGCATTAACTAAACTATCATATCATGATTACAGGATTTAGTGAAATAGGTTTTGAATTTGGATTTATGTGTATGTTGAATTGTGTGGGTGCCAGGCACCCACACAATTCAACAAAAGAGCTTTCCGCCATATGGCGGAAAGCTCTTTTGTCTTGATTTTATTCGATCACGATGTTGTATTTGCCAAAATCATTGGCAGAAGGTGCAACGTAGCTGATGCCGCTGTTTTCTGGAATCAGGCTTTGTGCATTGGCCGAAGTTTCAAAGACGATGTTCTGGTCGCCCGCAATAGGTGCGAACTTCCAGTTAGCATCTGCCGAAGGGTCGATGGTTCCGACTTCCAGCATGTAGTCAATGATGACTTGGCGATTTTCATATGCATAGTCGATGACTTCTTTAGCATCGGTCACGCCAGGGAAGTTTCCAGTAGCGCGGTAGTTATTCGTAGCCACCAGGAATTCCTGTGCATCGGTAACTGGTTTCCCGTCATAAGAAAGATTTTTGATGCGGGTTGAAGCCGCATTGATAAGAACGCCTTCTGCGTCGTATTTCGCAGGTACGGTCACGTCGATTTCATATGTGACTCCGTCCAAGACGTCAAAATTATAGGTACGGAAATCGTTGTTGATCAATTGCTGTTCGCCTGTCGCTGTTGGGTTGATTTGCTGGAATTGACCTGCTGCCATTTCCAACCATTCTTTTACGTCTTTGCCTGTCAATTTCAAGGCGTAAATCGTGTTGTCAAAAACGTAAAGGTCGGCGACGTTCTTAATAGCGATTTCACCTGTTTTGATGTCTGTGTAGTAATTGCCGCCGTTGCGTCCGCCTGCTTTAAACGGAGCTGCTGCTGACAAAATTGGCAAGTCTGCGTTGGCTGTGCCGGCTACTTGTTGCTCGACATACCAAGTTTGTGCGTTGTTGACGATTTGGACAGATGGATCGTCCTGTACCAATGAGAAATAGCTGTTGATTGGTGCTGTAGTTTCACCGACTGGACTGCGGACATAGTCGATTGTGGCTTCATGCGTTTCTTTGACAGCGTCAATCACTTGCTGAGAAACAGCATCAGATTCGGCATCAATTTCACGCAATTGTGCTTTGCCTGATCCCACTTGCCATTCCTTGCCTTTTTGCGCTAGCTGCAAATCGATAACACCTAAGTGGCTTCCGAAGTTGCCAGGCATGACGACGGGTGTACCATTGATTGTCCCTTGTTCTTGATTGACGTTTTTCAAGTCACTGTAAGATCCAGGGAAGACGTCATGGTTATGACCTGTGATGATGGCGTCTACGCCATCCACTTCTGTAAGCTGGTACGTGATGTCTTCTTCTCCGATTTCATGCGTTTCGTCGCCCATTCCAGAATGAGAGAGGACCACGACAACATCGGCTCCTGCCTTTTTCACTTCCGGAAGGAATTTCTCGACCGATTCTACTGCATCTTTAGCGATTACTTTTCCTTCAAGATGCGCGCGGTCCCATTTCATAATGTCTGGAGCGACAATTCCGATGACTCCTACTTGGATCATGTGTTTTTTGCCTTTGCCATCGACCACTTCTTTGTCAATAATTGTGTAAGGCTCGTAGCGGTTTTCATTTGTTTTGGCATCGTAAACATTGGCGTTCAACACAGGAAACGGTGCATCATCCAATGCTTCGTCCAAATAATCCAAACCGAAGTTAAACTCGTGGTTCCCTAAAGTCGAGGCATCAAAATCCAGTGATTCAAGCGCCGCATATGCGGGGTGCAGTTCGCCTTCCTCGATTGGATCAACTGTTGCTTTATAGCCGCCAAAAGGCGTTCCTTGAATCAAGTCTCCGTTATCAAACAACAGTGAATTGCTGTTTTCTTCGCGTGCCTGTTCAATCAGGACACCTGTTTTCGCCAACCCGAGGCTGTTTGACACTTTATCCTGATAATAATCATAGTTGACGAAGTTTGTGTGCAAATCAGATGTTCCCAAAATGCGCAATGTGACATTATTGCTGCCCACCGGCTGGTATTCTTTCAGCAAACGCTGGACAATTGCCCGCATCTCACCTGGAGAAACCGTCTTCGATGGTTTTACTGTATTGTCTCCATAACCAATCAGCAGGCCAATGCCTACCCCTTTGGCTAAGTCTTTCAACAAGCTCTGGCTCAAGTACCGATTATCTTTAAATCCTCTTAGCAAGCCAGTCGAATAAACTTTATCCGTCATCACAGCGCGGGAAGCAATCGAAAACGCCTGCTCGCGTGACAACTTTTCATTTGGTGCAAAGACCGTCTTGGATTTTCCGTTCGTCAGCTTTAATTTGTAAGCTGCTTCAACGTATGGAGCCAATTCCTTATTAACATCCTTAAAACTGATAGTCGAACCATCCCCTAAATCAAGTTTTAAAGAAGTCACTAAATGCTGGATAAACTCGCCTCTCGTCACTTCATTCGCTGCTGCTTGCGTTGGTACGACTGTAACTAAACTGCTGAGTACCAGAACAAAAGCTGCAAGAATTACCGAAACCTTTTTGCCGATCGTCATCTTTCCATCTCCCTTTGACTAAATAGTACAACAACTAAATTATATACGAGAACCGAAATAATAGAAGACATTTACAAAAAGAAAATATTTGAGAATTGTTTGGGAGTTGTGTGCGTGCCTGGCACGCACACAATTAAGAACTTTACATATAAATCCCAATTATGTAACTATTCCGTGTATACTAAAGATGTACTGGAAAAATTTTGGGAAAGAGGATGGATGAACATGAAAAAAACAATGTTTCTAAGTAGCGCTGTATTGGCTCTTAGTTTAATCGCAACACCTGCATTGGCTGCTTCTGATTTGTCAGAGAACCACCGTTTTTATGACGAGATGAACTACCTGGTCGATAAAGAAGTCATTACCGGATATGAGGATGGAACTCTTCGACCGGATCAGGTGGTCACACGTGCCGAAGCCGCTATTATGATTGGCCAATTAAAAAACTTGGACGGCACGCAAAAAGCGACTAACTTTACCGATGTCAGCAAAAGCAGCAAGGCAAGCGGTTATATTGCTGCTGCACAAGAAGCAGGATTTTTAAATGGGTATCCAGACGGAACGTTTCGTCCGGACGCAGTAATCAACCGTGGAGATATGGCGATTTTGCTGTCAAATATTTTCACGATGCCTCTTTCGAGTAATAATAAATTTAAGGATGTATCGGTGAATATGAAAGCTTTCGAGCCGGTGAAAGCGATTGTTTCTTACAATATTACAGGTGGCTATCCTGATGGTACCTATCGCCCAATGACCAGTGTAACTCGTGGTCAATTCTCAGCATTCCTTGCCCGTGGATTGGAACCGGTTTTCAAAAACGATACCCACATGGAAAATTCATACTTGCGGGACAAAACAAAAGTTTATTCCTACCAAACAGAGACTGGCATGGTCCTAAAATCGCGTTATACAGATGATTCAGAACTTCACGGTGAACCGCTTGGATTCCTTTGGGAAAACTTTGGCGAAGGAATAACCGAAGACACATTTTATACAGAAGACGAAACCTATGATATGTACATCATTGGCTACCCGTTCTCTGAATTTACCACTGAACTGGTTTACCCGATCCAAAAAGGCAAAGTCTTCAATATAGATAATAATTACTCACCTGTCAGCACAATCACAGGCGTGAATGTCACGGTCGAAACACCTTACAAAACCTTTACCAACGCAGTCGAAGTGACCGTTCCAGCAGATCCGTCTGTTAACCATGGCACCGGCTATAAATACTATATGGTCGAAGGATACGGCAAAGTGAAACAAGTTAATTCGGATGGTACTGTAACCTCAGAATTGATAAAAGTAGAGTAATGCGTGCCAGGCACGCACACAATTCTCGCACAATTCAATAGAAAAAAGCCGGAAGCAGCAGCTTCCGGCTTTTTTTCGGATTCAATTTGTTCTTAATTCACTGGTGTATATCGCAAAACTTTAATCTACAGAGAAGCTAATCGATAAATAAATATGGCCAGTTGTCCACGTGTTACATTTTGCTCAACACCAAATTGCGTAGCGGTCAAACCATTGGTGATTTGGTTTGCTACCAACGCATTTACAGCCTCTTCGTAACGCAGTGCTACATCCGTAAACGGCAATTTTTCGCCATTTGGCTGAAGATCATAGCTGTTCTGAAGAATCAAGGCAATTTCACCACGTGTCAGTTTTTGAGTAGCTCCAAAGCTCGTTGTGGTTTTACCGTTGATGATGCCAGCGTGTTTCAAAGCATTCACAGCTGACACCGCACGGGTGGGAACGTCGCTAAATCCAGATGCAGGAGCCGTTTCCAGATTTAAGTTGAGTTCTTTTGCCAGCCAAATTGCAGCATCTACACGAAGAATATCATTCTGGATACCAAACTTAGTGGAACTTTCCCCCTTCGTGAGTCCTCTTTTCACTAAGTAATCTACTGCCGGCAAATACGCTGCCGGAACATCAGTAAAAAGATCTGCCGTTTGCGGTATCGTTACTTTCAATGACACCGTTTTGCTTCCAAGCGTTGCCTTAATGGTCGTGCTGCCAACCGATTTCATTGTTACTTTTCCATTGGATACGGCAGCAATTGCCGGATTGGCAGAAACCCAAGTTGCAGTTTCTGTTGCATTGATGGCTTCCCCGTTGGTGTAGGTTGCAGTTAGTGCAAGTTGAACCGTTTTTCCGATGGAACTGGTAATCGATGGTTTGTCAAAAGCAAGCTTAGCCAGTGGATTGCCTATTTCAGAGACTCTGGGAGCTGTATAAGAAGAACCCTGTACCAATCCGTGGCCATAAAGCGGATCTCTTCCCGCTTGTCCTAAATCTTTCGCATCTCCTGTTAACACGGCCCGCAAGTCTTTGTTTGGCAATTTTGGATAGGCTTGCTTCATTAAAGCCAATTGGCCAGCCACAAAAGGTGCCGCCATTGACGTACCTGACATATAACCAAAGCGATTGTTTAACACAGTACTGTAAATGTCCATTCCAGGAGCTACTACCTCAACCGATGGACCCGTAGAAGAAAATCTGGCACGAATGGAATTTTGTCCGATTGCACCGACTCCAATAACGGAAGAATAGCGAGCTGGGTAATCGACATTGTCGCCCAAACCGGAAGATACTCCAACATTTCCAGCTGCTGCGACTATCAATAAGCCATTCGCGTATGCACGATCAAATACTTGTTTAAAAACGCTGGATTCGTCAGGAGATCCACCACTTAAATTGATGATGTCCATGTCGTTTTCCATCGCCCAATTGACGCCTTCAATCAAATCGGACAAATAGGCATCACCTTTACTGTCAAAAGCTTTCACCGCGTACAGTTCCGCTTCATGTGCCACTCCTTTTAATCCGATGCCATTGTCAAGGGCACCAATAATACCCGCAACATGCGTACCATGGCCTTGGTCATCCGAATAAGAAGTTGTATAGTCAACTGTTGAAACTCCACCAGCGATGCGCAAGTCACTGTGATTCGCAATCCCGGAATCGATAACTGCCACTTTCACGCCTTTCCCTGTAAAACCAGATTTCCAAGTTGTAGGCGCTTTGATCTGTGGAATTCCCCAACCTTCTGATTGTTCGCTTAACGTAAAGACGATATCTTCCTCTATTGCTTTAACGGATGGATCTGCTAAAAGTTCTTGAACTTCCTGCTTGGTCATCTCCGCGGAAACGACAGACACTTCATCAAAAACTTCAATATCAGAACCGCCAAAATCTTCCGTCTTCTCAGCAATTGTAAAGCTCTTTTGTTCTTCTTCATAAATGACAATCATGCGTTTTTCTTCGTCGACGTCTGCTGAAACCATTAATGACCCCGTACCAGCCAACAGAAGAAAAGCACTAAAAAAGCTATACACCAGTTTCAACAAAAAGTCCCCCTTTTCTTGCACATGATTTTTTTATAATATTTTCCAAAAAGATAAGAAATATTTAACAAACTTATTGATTTGTTTACAATAACAGTATATAAGATGTTACTACCACCGTCAAAGCTAATTGCATCCATCTGTTGATTTATTGTACTTTATTGACACTTTCTCAAGAAAAAAAATTCCTTTTCACGAGTTGTATTTAAAAAAACATATTTTTATCATCTTCATTTTATTAGATACGAAAATGAGCCAAGCGGAATCTTCCTATAAATGCAAAAACCAGCCTATAAAGCTGGTTTTCATTCTATGGCACCAATCGGTTGATCACCGGCAGCTTTTGCATCGCCAAAATGATTCCAAATGAAATGACAAATATTAAGAGCCATACGAGCGGCACGCTAATGATTGGGTTAAAAGTAGTTTCATTCAATCCAAAAAATTTGTTCAACGAAATTTGGATCAGCGGATGAATAACGTAAATGCCAAATGTTGCCGTGCTGATGCGTGTGATCAGGGCATTGGGTTTGATCTTTTTGCTCATGTGCTGGAATCCGATAAAGATAAACAAAGTAATAAACAAGGCATTTGGCCGGTAATGTTCGTAGAAAAAATCATCGAATTCGTCTGCTGGCAATCCAGCGTTCAAGTAATAAGTGCCCCATAACGTGATGATATAGCCGACAACAGCGAGAACGCCAAGCGGCTTTAAGTATTTTTTCGGCACAGGGTAAAGCACCAGATAAGCGCCAAGCAGGAAGTAGCCAATGTAAGGCTCAAAAAGGCCTGCGGTCACAGCGAGCTCAAACTCAAAGAATTTCGGCAGAAACGGCAGAAAACAGGAAAACCCGATCCAAAACAGCAAAAAGGCTTGGAACATTTTTTTGTCCATGTGCTGCACCAATATTTTTAAAAACGGTGCCATGAGATAGAGCCCGGTAATGGTGTAGAGAAACCACAAGTGGAAGTACACATCATCGGTCAAAAATTGGACCAAAATTTCATACGCGGTATACGACTCTCCCAGCTCATATACGTTGTACAAAGTATAAATAAAACTCCAAAAAATCAGCGGGATAACGACTTTCGACAATCGTTTTCTCAGAAATTGCCTAACACTTTCTTCTTTGTCACGCGTCAGCAGCAATGCCCCGCTGAGCATGAAGAAAATTGGCACACACCAGCGCAAACCGGCATCAAAGACATTGGCGAAATGCCAGATCCAGTCGTCTGTGGAGGTGCTGTTGATGATTTTCGATACTACATGAATGCCGACTACCACAAAAATCGACAAAACCCGCAGCCAATCCATATAGTCATACCTTCTGGCCATGTGGGCAACTCCTTCTATATACATGTTGGTCCTAATCTAATCTCTTTATCATTTTAGCCTGTCACGGCGTTTTGAACCAATACGAATTGATGACAACTGTATGACAGGCTTTAGTCTGCCAATTGTTGGCATAGTTTTTGGATATCTTCCCGATTGGCATCAAGCAATTGCTGGCCAAGCCCAACCAGCGCATCGAGATTTTCTTGTGAACCATCGTCGAGTTTTTCGGTGCCCGTTTCCAGCAGCTCGATTTGAAAGCGGTAGTAACGTTTGGCATCTTCCCGATCGGGCAGGACATGCTTTAATTGATAATCCACAACGTCCGAGCTGCCGTCCATGAGGATATACCAAAGTGGCCGCGCCCAACCAAGCAGACCCCATGTTCGGACGCCGCCAAACTCGATGGTCAATTGCGGATTTCCCGTACCCAATGACACGACCAATAAATCCTTGTCATCCGGAAAGATCTCTCTTGCTTCGGCATAAGCGCACATTGCCGGGTTGTTGGCAAAAACCCCACCATCAATAAAGCTCGCTCCCCGATAAGCTTTGATTTTTTTGGGCACGAAATAAGTAGGAGCTGCAGAAGCGGCACGCGCCACGTCCCGCATCAAGACATCCTTTTCAATTTTCTTCGTGTGCACGTCACGGCTCTTGAAAAAAGCCGTAAAGCGCCCTTGGATTTCGTAGCTCGGAATCACAACATCCTTTAAGGCTTCAGACAACATCGTCTGCCCAAAGTATTTTTTCAGCGATCTTTCCAGCGCACGTGCGTGGTAGCGACGGGTAAAAATGCCGCGAGTCAGTTTGAAAAACAAGGATTTATCAAAAATTTCATGCGACTCTTCTAAATAAAACCCAAGAAACTGCTTAGCTGTGTAGCGAGGATGGGTCGGATCTTTTTCGTCCGGTGCAACCAGTCCAAGCGCCAAAATTCCGCCAGTTGAGGTTCCTACAACCAGATCAAACAGCTCAGCAATCGGCTTGCCGGTCTGTTTTTCCAATTCCGTCAACAACATCGCTGGAATAATGCCCCGGACGCCTCCACCATCAATGGATAAAATCTTCTTCACCTCTCCACCTCCCTCATTATCCAGGACACAGAATCATATTTATATCAATAAAAAACAAATAAATATTATTACAATTAAAAATTCAAACTATTTAGATATTATTTTATTTTTTTGATAAAAAAATGATTATATACTAGGTTCTTTGTTTCAGTCTAAAATCTTTCTAAATTTTGTTCGGCTTGCATAGTTAAAATAAAGCTGGTAGTGTTTTAAAATTTGGATTTATTAGTCGATTAATTGTTACAAACAAACTAAATTTCTTACTCATAACCTCTTTTTCATTAAAATAAACCTTTATTTCGTTTTTTATTGCTGTTGAAAAGGCTGCTGTCATAGGCTTTTAGCGCATGAATTTGTTTTGTTATACAAATGTAATATAACTGCAATTGAATTGACGTTGTTTTTAAGGTGTTCTCTCTATATAGTAAATGGCAGAGCAAAATATTATTAATTCATATACTTGGATAATAAAAACTTGGAGGAACCAACAACAATGAAAAAACTTTTCTTTACGCTACTTACAGCAGGATCATTGCTATTTGCTAACTCAGCCACGGGTGCACAAGACGCTCAACCAGTCCAAACGAACAACACCGCTTCTTACGAAACTACGACATCATCTGTACAGCAAGTTGCCGCAAGCAAAGCAACTGCAAAATCAGGTACGTTTAAAATGAAATACAACACAAACGTTCGCGCAGATGCGGGAACAAAAAACAAAGTTGTAACAGTGGCTAAAAAAGGGTCAGTTGCTACAGCTACTCACCAAAAGAAAGTCGGCAGCGCCACTTGGTACAAAGTAAAAGTTAACGGCAAATCAGGATGGGTATTAAGCACATTGCTAACGTCTACTACTGTCAAGAAAGCTTCAGTTAAAACTGCTTCTTCTTCATCAGTCGTTTCAGAAGCATTATCACTTAAAGGCATCCCGTACAAATTTGGCGGCACAACTCGCGCTGGATTTGATTGCAGCGGATTTATCCAATACGCTTTCAAACAAGCAGGCAAGAACGTTTCACGCACAACTTCTACACAATTTGCTGAAACTTACACTGTCAGCAACCCGCAGCCAGGCGATTTGGTATTCTTCGCTAACACGTACAAGGCTGGAATTTCACACGTTGGGATTTACATTGGCAACAACCAGTTCATCCACTCTGGCGGAGCAAAAGCTGAAGTCAAGAGCATGAACGACTCTTACTGGGGCAAGAAGTTCCACAGCTACAAACGTTTCTAATCAAATAGGATTTTCAAAAGGGTGACCCGAATGTCTGCTATAGCAGGCATTTGCCGGTCCCCTTTTTTCTTTTCCTAAAGATTGATCACTGCTCCGTGACCAATTGATTCTAAAGCGTATATTGCTGTTGCATACGCTTTCTTCTTTTTACCCCGAATAAAAGGACGGTAATCAAAAATAAGATTGCTGCTTGGCTTATTGCGTGAGTCTTCTTCGAAGCTCCTTTTAAAATCACACGAACACATACTCACTACAACCCATTTCCAGCGACTTCAAAACTTCACGTTCCCTTTTCAAACCATAAAAGATGGAGTTTCTTCTATATAAGCTATACTCAAGCTGAGGCGCGTCCTCTCCAAGCGGCCGAAGCTGCTTTAAAACACGAAGACCATAGAAAAAAAGCAGACTCACTAGGAGCCTGCCTGTTATTCATTCACAATGTCCTCAATTTGGTAATCTCCGTACTCGTCAATCACCACCGTATAAATGCCTTCGTGCATAACCGTGGCCGTCTCTCCACTCTCGGTTTCCTCGTACGTAAACTCAGCTTCCGCTTCGATCGTTGCGCTATCTTCGTGGATTTCCACGCGGGTGACAGCCGTCTCGACCGCGCCGTAAATCCGGTCCTGTTCAGCATGTTCTTTAATCAATTCAGTAGCTTCCTGCTCTGCTTCGCTGTCTGGCAAAATATAAGACAAGTAAAAGGAAGATTCAGCTTCGTTCAATGAATAAGGAATTAATTCATAATAAGCAGAGATGAAATTTGCCAACAGGTCATCAGCAAAATAGGCATCTCTCACATCTTGCAGCACAACTTCCTGGGCTTCCGCAGCAATTGGGTTTTCCACCCATTCTACCAAGAGATCCCAGACACTGTAGATTGGAATAGTATAGCCGGATCCTGGTTTTTCTTCCAGAATGATTGAGTTGATGCCAAGAATTTTGCCGGTGTCGGTTGCAATTAGCGGACCGCCGCTGGAACCTTGAGCAATGTCTGCGCTCATTTCGTACAAGCCGGTGTATTCATACACGTCCAGAAAATCAAGATCGGTGCCAGTGATTTCACCGGTAGTGGCCGTATTGCTTTGGTCGTTAGGACTGCCGATGGCAACAACCGGCGTGCCGATGGGAACCGGCTCCATTTCAATTTCCAACGGCTCTTTTCCGGCGAGTTCGTCGACACGGATCAGCGCAAGGTCTTGCGTGTCGGACATGCCGATGATCCGGCCATTAAATTCCTGGCCATCGCTGTTTTTGACGGTGATGTAAGATGCGTCCAAAACCACATGGGCATTGGTCAGAATGTCCCCCTCCGTGTTGATCAAAAAGCCAGACCCTTGTTCCAAGTCGGTATACACGGTATACACATGTGTCTTGGCATTCGCAATCATGGAGGCTTCGCTTAGTTCCTCCTCTACGTCCACTACTTCTTCCTCTTCGACGTTCGAATCGATTTCACTTTCTGCTGGTGCTGATTCCCCTCCTTGGCATCCACTAACCCCTAAAAGCAGCATCAGAAGAAGTAACAGCGGCATCAATCCTCTTTTTGGAAAGCTTCCTATTCGGTTTTGTTTTTGTCCTGTCATCTATATCACCCACTTTTATGACTTGTCAGTTGATTTGTGTTCATTATATCAACTTCAGCTCCAAAGGTCTTTGGACAAAAAGAAAAAAGCATTCTTTTTGAACAGCGCTTGCTGAGAGCGGCTGTTCAAATCGAATACTTTTCACTAGCTTACTTTTTCTTTATCTGTCCTTTATTTGTAACGACGGTGTAATTCCCCAGTTCGTTGACGTTAAGCGTGAAAACATCATCATTCAGTTTCCCCTGGATAATTTTCCATTTTCCTTTATGGTCTTCATATGCACCAAACTGGACTTTAATCGCATTGGTAGTATCGAATGCCAGTGTAAGGTGTGATTTAAATTTCAACGGAAGTTGTTTGCCTTTTAAGTCGGTCAATGCCAAATCGATTTGATTTGTTAAGGTTGGGCGTTTATCGACTTCTTTAGCGTCATCAACTGCCACTTCTAAAACAAACCCTTGTGATGCAGCCGTTGCCAGTTGCTGAAGGTTTTTAGTTGAAAGCGTCATATCCATTGTCGGCATGTCGATCAACAGGTCTTTTCCGCTCTCCAACAATTCAGCTACTGTTTTTTCTGTGAAAGTAATAGCGAGCTCGCCTTTTTTATCCGGTTCCCCAGCAATAACGACAGCTTGGTCTCCAGAAAAATCAGGATTTGCTTGCTGTTTACCTGGCGTTGCGGGTTTTTCAAAGGCAATTTGTGCCAGTAGCGGATCGTGATCCGATGCGCGGCCATGCTGTTCCATAAACATCGCATTGATGTGGACCATATCCAATTCCGTGCGGTCTGCCAAGTTATTGGTTACCAATAAGTGGTCAAGCACTTGAGAATTGCCCTGGTAATAATACGAGTAGCGGTCTTCAAGCGGCACATCTTCGACTTTATTCGTCAAAATATCGCCTTTTAATGCGTTCATTGCCGGCGTGAACTCGAAATCGTTCATGTCGCCTGCAACCACGACGTTCAAGTCTGGATTTTGTTCAAGTCCTTCTGCAATAAAGCCGTTGATGGCTTTTGCCAATTCGATCCGCTCAGGTTCAGAGCCAAGTACTGGCGGCTGGTTCTGGCCGAATAAGGGCTGGTCTCCGCCTTTTGAGTTCAAGTGAGCGCCGATGACAACAACTTGCTCTCCTTGGAATTCAAATTGTGCAGCGATTGGTTTGCGTGTGTTCGGCATAGCAATTGGCTGGACGCGGCCTGGGTTTAAAGCAAGTTCGCCGTCTACCCATGAGTTGTCCTCGGTTGCTGTGCCTTTTGTTCCTTCTGAAAGGGTGACGCGTTCAGGGTTGTACAGATAGCCGACGCGGATGTTCCCGCCTGGCTGTCCGCCGTCTTGGTTGTATTCAGGTGCAATGTCCGTCCAGGCATACGTCGGGCCGCCTGCTGCTTCGATGCCTTTGATCAAACGTTCATAGCTTCCTGTTGCATCGCTGTTGTTTGAAGCGATTGGGCCGTCCGTGTCTTGCACTTCTACCATCACGATAATGTCCGGTGAGTTCAGGTCATCAACGAATGATTCTGCAATGCGTTGTGCTTTTGCATCAGACGTATGGCTTGGGTCTGCCGAGAAGTTCTCAACGTTATAAGCCGATACCGTCAATTCGTCTTCTTTGTTTTCAATCCAAGTTTGTTCCGGCTGTGTTCCGCCGTCTGTCAGTTGCGGCAAATCCGTTTCTTCTGCCCATAGCTTGTAGTTTCCGAAGCCGAAGCCCATAACGCCGACAATATCGCCGTTGAACGAGTCGCCTGCTTTGGCTACAAAGTCTTCATTGTCGAAATCGACCGTGATGCGTTCCGGGTTGAAATCATTTTCCGAGACCAGGATTCCGCCTTGCTTGTGGAATTCTGTGTTCGGCGAGTTTTCCGCTACAACGACTACTTCGCCATAGTTTTGCGGGCCAACAACTTGTGCGTTGGGTACAGCTAAACGCATCAATTCAAGCGACTCCCAGAAATCGATGCCGTCTTCTTTTGGATCAAAAGATGTTAAGCCATCGTTGTCGATGATCTCTGATGGCGGTTGGACATCTTCTCCGATAACAATTGGTTCAGGAAGTGGAGCTGTACCTGTTTTCACTGCGTCCGTAGCACGAATGCGTGTGATTGGCAGGTCATTGTCTCTCATATCTGAATAGCCTTCTTGGAAATGTTCTTCCACCGTTCCGTTGACCGTTACCAGGTCACCGACTTGAAGGCCATTTGATGCTTTGTTAACGATTAACGCTTCTGAAGTCGTCAAGTCATTATCCGGGTTAATGTCCTGGATAACAAAGTTTGCTGAGTTGTACAAATGCGTGACAACACCAATGATTTCATTGACGGCTACGCCTTCGTACGCTGAGTAATGGTCATCGCCCTGAATGTCACGGATTTTCAAGTCCGCTGTTTTCAAAACTGTGTATTCAAATGTAAACACTTCCGATGTTTCGTCAGAAATTGCGATTGCTTTGATCGCTGTGTCTTTTGTCAAGACGATCGGTGCTGTGTATTTTGTGCTGGCGGCAGTTGGTGCGGAACCGTCAAGCGTGTAGTAAATAGTGGCATCTTCCCAGCCGGAAGCTAACGTGATTTCTGCTCCTTCTGAAACGACACCTGGGAACGTATCAGCGTATACTGCCGGTTTGTTGACAAGTTCAAAGCTGTCAAAGCCAAGTGTTTTCACCTGGTACGAATCATTGTATTTTGAAGCGATTCCGTTTACATGGATCAAATCGCCTTCTTTATATTGTTGTGTAAATTGCTCAAATGTTACTCCGTTGCGGTTATCGTTGCGAATTGTGATTGCTTCGCCGTTTTCAGCTACTGCCGAAAACTCGAACGTCCCAAAATCGTTCACACTTTGTAAATCTGTAATTGTGACGTTCTGCAGTGCCACGCGCTCGCCTTGAGTGTCTTCATTGACACCGCTTGGCTCAACGGTCTGGACTGCTGGCACTTCGTTGTTTGAAGAGACCACTTCCACTGTGTTTGGCTGCAGCTGAAGTTCACCGCTGTACTCAGAAACCGTACCTGTCAAACAGACGATATCTCCCGGTGCTACTGCTGCGTTTGAAGTGTAGACATAAATTCCTGCTGTGTCATCTTGTGCGTAAAATGCGTTGCCGCCCCAGAATCCTGTTCCCGTTGTGACGGTTGCTTCGACTTGGATCAGTTCACCCATCATTGTGCGGGCTTCTGCCAGTGAATCCACGACCGTTGCTTCAGGTGGTGCTTCGCCTTCGGATTCAATTGTGAAAGCTGATGCTGAACGCAATCCTGGAACTTGAAAATAAGCACCTAAAGTCCCTGTAATGGTAACTTCAGCTTTAAAGTTGGTGGGATTGTCAACCAAGTTCAAACCTGCACGTACAGCTCCTGTCGGCAATTGAACTGGAATGATTTTTGTTGGATCTGTCTCGTCCGGAGAATCGGCAAGACCCAGATTTGTAGCAGCTTTAAAAGGTGCTTCCTGGTCATAGTTGGTTCCACTTGTTGCCGTTCCAACAATATAGCCTTTCACTGTAGCAGCACCCGCGTTGTTCGCAATTGCTTCTGCGACTGTCAGCGGTTCTGCAGCATTTGTCGTAGTTGCCATATATGGCAGCACTGCAGACAAAACCAAAACAAGGCTCAATAGCATCTTCATAAACGTATTTCTCGCCAAAATCTTCACTCCTCAGGAATAGTATAGGTTACGTAATAAGTATACAGGGAAAAGCTGCTAATTCTATTAAACTTTTGTAAATAATGTTGTTTTTATCTCATTTCGTGCCTGGCACCCGAACAATTCTTACTCGATCTCCAGGAGATCAGGTTCTTCACAATACGCCAAATACCCGATCCTGCATTTAGAGTAAGGTCTAGGCAAAATCGTGGGCAGGTACGTCAGATTAAGGAATTCATATGGAGAACTGAGGGAGTCTGCGTACAGGCGAAATGAGCTATGAGGATAATCTTTCATCGCTTCCGCCATGAGTTGGCTCGTGTTGAGGGGATTCCTGTGAATGTAGCGGCTGACCGCGAGGATGCTTTTGGGGGTTACCGCTTTGTCGGCGTAATAACGGCTTTCGTAAAAAAAACCGCTGTACTTGTATTTCTTCTTGTAGTAATCACTGTAACGCTTGTTGATGAGTGCCATGAGCTTTCCCAATGGCACTTCAGGAGACCGGATCAATAAATGATAATGATTGGTCATCAGGCAATAGGCTAAAATCGTAAACGAATGTTTTTCATGCGCATAGGTCAGCACCCTGAAAAAGGCAGATCTATCCGAATCATTCAGAAAAATTGCTTGTCTGTTATTCCCCCTCATCACCACATGTTCGTATACCTCCGGGTTCCATATACGTCGGTTTCTTCCCAATTTTCCACACTCCTTTTAACTTTTATTTATATAGTAGAAACAAGCTGACCGTTCGTCAATTGTTCCAAAAAACGGATAGTTAACTTTTGTCTTGGGATAACAACTCAAAAATATTTTTTCACAAGCATTGCATGCGGATACAGGCTTTTTCGTGGTCAAACTTTATTTTTGAATTGTTTGGGTGCCAGGCACCCAAACAAAAAGCCGGGAGAAATTTCTCCCGGCTCCGGCTTGTTGCCATTCTTCCTATTCTTTTGTGATGACAAACTTTTCTTCTGTAATAAGCCCTGCCGCATCCACTACTTTCAAGGTATAGCTATTTTCTCCAAGGCTGGAAACTGGCACTTCAACGGTAATGTCTTCATCGAATTCGCCTTCGCCATACGGCTCGGTCATGTTTTGGCTGAAGACTTCGCTGTCAGTCAAGTACACTTTGATGGCGTCCATATTGTCCCTAACATTAAAACTCACTTCCACGCTGTCTTCGCTGGTTGTTTCGGGTACGTCCAGCAGTTCGAGTTCGGCAGGCTGGGTGTCAATCAATACTTGGCTGCGCACCTCGAGCTCGTTGCCCGCCTCGTCGATGGCTTTGGCGAAGATGTCGTTCCGGCCGTCTTCAAAGGTCACGGAATGCTGGAAGAACCAGCCGTCAAAGCGATCGGCTTTTTCACCGTTGACTGTGACCGCCACAATGCGCGACTGATCTTCGACGCTGCCAAAGACATCCACTCGCTTGGTGCTCAATACTTCAAACAGTCCCGGAGTGATGATGGATACAGCGGGTTTTTCAGTATCGGCGACTGCACCCGTAAGCGCCACTTCGGTTTTATTGCCAGCAGTGTCATGGAACACGGCTTTTAGTTTATCGCCTGCTTTAATTGCTACCGGCACAACGTATTGGGTAGTGGCAGGTGCCAAGGATTCGTCTTCAAAGGTGTCGGGTTTTTCCGTCAGCTCGACATCATTGAGGAACACTTCCCAACGGTCCGCTCCACCGCCCCCTGCGTTATCCGCAAAACTGGCGACCGTCACGGTTTTTGTTTCTGCATTCAACGTGGCTTTCGCAGCTGGCGCCACCGTGTCGACCAAAATCGGCAAGGTCAACGATTGCCATTCAGCATCCGGGTAATCAATGACGGCGCGCATTTGAATCTGGTAGTTGCCATCTTCCACCGTTTTGCCCAGCACTTCCCCGTTCCATTCATTGAGCGCATCGTAATAATACGAAAAGTTTTGGGTATAATTTTTCACGAGATCCCTCCCAGTTTGCAAGGTACGCAGTTTTTTGCCATCTGCATCCAGCACATTGACTTCCAGCCCTTTGGCGTTGCGCAAGAGCGAGAACGCTGGAATGACGGACTCCCGGCTGCCGTCGCCATTTGGCGAGAAGGCAAAACGCTCAGGCGCATAGCCTTGCTGGTGGCTGCCGCCATTGAGGATCATGCCGTATTCATCGGTCAGGAAGGTGGATGCAAAAAATGTTCCCGGATCCCAAGCTACGTCATCGAACACCGGGGCGTCGTCCCATCCACCATTAAATCCGAAATACGGTACAACAAGCGGCGTGTTGCCGGTTACGCCTTCATTTCCATCGGTCAATGTAATAAACCCGTCAATGAAGAAGCCGTTGGTGAATCCTGCAAATTCCGGCCGCCCTTGCAAGGTCGAGGCGTCGATTGTCACTTCGATTTCTACCGTGCCATTTGCCGGTACGGTTACTGTTTGGGGTGCTGTGACATTGACCAGATCAGTTACCACGTTAGCGCCCGAACGGTTCGGATCAGTTACGTCAATGTTCCGTTCCGGAAGCTTCGTGACATAATCGGTTTGGACGGTGACCGCTACTGCATAAGTAGCCGCTTTGTCTGAAAAATTCTCGGCCTGCAGCGTCATGGTCATGCGATTGTCCTGGATTTCCTTTAACGCCACTTTGGCGTCGCCGCTGTTCCCTTCTGTCAGCATGACATTTGTCGACAGCGCGTCGTGCAATTGCATCAAGCCGGAACCTTGCCGGCGCGGAGACACAAACTGGCCTGCGACCAACTCCACCGGATTGGCGGTATTCATCATCAGGTTTTTCGCAAATTGTACCCGGTCGCGCCCTTCAAGGCCCAGCTCTTCGATGCGCTGGAACAAGAGGGCTGCTCCGCCTGCCACGTGCGGCGCGGCCATTGAAGTTCCGCTCATCAGGCCGTATTCATTGTTGTTGAAGGTGGAGAAAATATTGCCGCCGGGTGCTGTGACTTCCGGCTTAAAGTCCAAATTCGGGGTCGGCCCCCAAGACGTAAAGTCGCTCATCTTCCCGGCATTCGGATTGGGCGTTTCCAGTTTTGCTCCGTCAAACGACACGGTCACTGCCTTGCCCGCAGCAAGCGCCGTTTTCATCGCCAATCCATTGGCTTGAAGCGTCGACATAAACGGAATGGTGATGGATGGATCGGATTCCATATTGATCGGTCCGGTTGTGTTGTTGTAAATAATCACGCCCGCTGCACCCGCTGCTTGTGCGGCAAACGCTTTTTCCGTAAACGGAATCGTCCCCCGCGCGATCAAGGCGAATTTGCCGGTCACCTCTTTTCCTTCAAAATCTGCCGGCTGACCCAAACCCACGTCCACTACGGCGTAAGAATCGGCAGGCAAACTCTCCGGCTCTGCGCTGTTTGCCAGCAAATACAGCGCGCGTTCGGCTTCCGCTCCCTCAATTTGATACAGAAAGCTGTCGGTAGTAAGGGCACTGTTTTCGAAAGAAGCCACGCCCAGCGAATCAATGGCGGTTCCCGGTGTGCCCACTAAGCCGTAATCCTGGTTTTCCGCAAATGGCGACAAGTAACCCGAGCCGCGCAAATCTTCATTGCCCGCCGAAATGGCAACGAGGATGCCATTGTTCGTCGCCCGTTCCACAGCCTGCTGTTCCGGGCTTGATGTATCGACAAACCCTGCTGTTGCACCGAGCGACATATTGATGACGTCCGCTCCTAATTTGATGGAATCATCGATTGCTTTGATGTAAATATCTCCAAATGTCGATGCGTAATATGCATCGTTGCCGAAAACTTTCAATGCAAGCAGCTGCGCTTCCGGTGCGACGCCTTGAATGCCGCCGGTTTCTTCATTGCCATTGGCACCGATTGTTCCCGCCACGTGCATACCGTGCATCGAGGCACCAGGCGCAATGTCGCGGATTTCCGTATTGGCGTCCATGTAGTTATAACCGAATGGCACTTTTTGCGTAAAATACTTGCCTTCTTCTATTTCACTGTTTGAAACAAAAGACTCTACTTCGGTTTGCGTCAGAGAAGCCGTGGTGTTGTTGGTCAACACCATGTCCTGATGGTTCGGATCAATGCCTGTATCGATGACCCCGACAATCATCCCTTCTCCTTTAAACCCATAATCACGCCAAGCTTGCTGCGCCTGCACGAGCTCTTTGGAATATTTCATGGTTGGTTTGACTTCTGGGCGCTTGTATTCGGTCGCTTCGTATACGGCTTTCACGTTCGGCAGCTTGGCGATTTCCGCTACTTGCCCTGCCTCTACTTGTGCCGAGAAACCGTTAAAAACAGCTGTGAAGGTTTGGAGATAATCAATCGCTGGCGCTACGTCCTCAATCGACTCTTGCACGGTTTCCTGCTTTGCCGCAGCAGCTGCTTCAATCTGCTGTTTCTGCGCATCCGGCAGCTCTTTATAAAGAACGCCCCTTGAAGTCGCTGCTTCAATTGTCGGCTCTTCCTGCAGCTCGATAATCACCCGCACACTTTCTTTCGGTGATTCCGGCTTGAGCAGCGCTTGCGCCAACTCAATCTTCGGTTCCGGAGCTGCCTGCACTTTTGCACTGTCGAAACTGCCCAGACTACTCGTTGCAAGTAGTAAAATTGCTAATAAGATTAGCATCTTTTTCATACTTCTTCCTCCCTTTTCTAAAATCCTTATCTAAATTATCAAATAATTAAATCAACTTCATTTTTCCAGTTTATCAACCAAAAGTCCATGGTTCTAAAGCTAGCTTATTTGTTAGTTATTTTCGAATTATTTAGGTCCTTTAGTTTTTCTGTGAAATTCTATGTGCCTAATTGTGTCGGTGCCAGGCACGCACACAATTTCATTTGCTTACCTGGTAAAATTCCCCTATACTTAAAAACAGTTCACTTATTACCATAATTTATAAAAGTGAATAGCTAGACATTTTTTTGAGGTGATTTTATGCGATTCAAATGGAGCTACAAACCAGTCTTGGTTATGATAGCGACCATGTTTTACTTCTTTTTATTGATCAATGGAATTGAAACATACTTAAATGACAGTTACGAAGAACGAGCAGCTTGGCGCGGAGAAAATAAAGAGGCCTTTTTCTTTAACTACATGATTGTTTTCAGCTTGTTTATTGTGTTTTTGGGAATCTTCAACCGCTATTTCCTTAGTTTTTTTATAACAAATGCAGTGGTTATTCTGCTTGCCGTTTTTAGCTATTACAAGTTCAGTTTTCTTGGGGAGTTTTTGTATCCATGGGATTTACTGCTTTACAATAATATCCTGAATTTGCTGCCTAATTTGTATGAAACCATCAATTTGACACAGGTGATCGTTGTTTTCGGTTTGATTGTCGCTGTCCTTGTTGGTTTTTCGGCCTATTTGTTCATCAAAAAGCCAAAGCGTTGGATTCGGCTAACTCCTCTGGCGCGCTTGTTATTTATCGGTTTAGGAGCAGCCTATTTGAGCATTTTCGTGTTTTACCGCTCAATTCCTGATGTTGAGTCTACTTTGAAAGATGCTGGAGTTACCAATATTACCTTTGACCAAGGCAAAAATTACAAATCCAACGGCTTTCTGCTGACGTTTTTATTGAACATGCAAAGTGCGATTGTGCTACCGCCCAGCGGTTACAACCAAGAAAACATTTTGGATATTGTCGATGGGTTGAATAAAGTTGAACCACAGTCCAACTCTGCGCCGGAAACAGATCCAAACATCATTTTTATCATGAGTGAATCTTTTTGGGATCCTACCTTAGTCGAAGGGACATCGTATAACGAAGACCCGATGCCGACGGTTAGAGCTCAACAGCAAGGCCAGATTCTGGCTCCTGCTTTTGGCGGCGGAACGAGCAATGTGGAATTCGAGGCACTGACCGGCTTTAGCAATATGTTCTTGCCGCCCGGCTCTGTTCCGTACCAGCAGTATATTAAAAATGAAGTTCCGGCAATGCCCAATTATTTGGCTGACCGGGGGTATCAAACCACTGCAGTTCACCCATATCCAAAATGGTTCTGGAACCGGGAAGAGGTCTATAAACATCTCGGTTTCAACACCTTCATCGACATAGACGGTTTCACTGATCCAGTCTACAAAGGACCGTACGTTTCTGACCAACAGGTGACGGATACCATTATCGAGCAGACGGAAGCGAATGAAGATCCAACATTCGTTTACGCCATCACGATGCAAAACCACACTAGCTATAATGTCGACAAGTACGACGACTTTACTGTTGAAACGGAAGTTCCTGCTGGAGTTGATCCGGTCTTTAATTTATTGCTCCGGTCCTACACGCAAGGAATTGCAGATGCAGATGCTGCGTTTAAGAGTTTAATCGATTATTACGAAACATCTGATGAACCGACCATCATTGTGTTCTTCGGGGACCACCTGCCTGGTCTTGGCAACGACTATAAGTTTTACAAACAAGCCGATTACGTACCGCGTGGTGCGGGAGATATTAACTGGAGTCTTGACGATCAGCTGAAAATGCGGTCCACTCCGTTGGCCATTTGGAATAACTTTGACACGGAAGTGCCGGAACTTGGAACCATCAGCCCGTCCTTCCTGGCACCCGTCGTATTTGATTTGGCAGGAATCGAACAGCCTTTGTACCATTCCGTTCTTGAGAACTTCAAAGCCGAAATGCCCGGCTACACGAACGAAGTAAAACTCGATGCGAATGGTGAATTGTTCAGGCTAACACCTGACGAAGTCGAAGCTACTGAAAACCAATATGAACTGATTCAATACGATCTGCTCTTCGGAGATCAATATTCTTTAGACAGGTTGTTTGAAGATCAGTGATAACCTACAATAAAAACACAAAACCCTCGCGAGCCGATTATACGGTTCGGAGGGTTTTGTGTTTTGAATTGTGTGGGTGCCAGGCACCATATAACAAAAAAATGATACCAGAAATACTCCTGGTACCACAAATATATCAGATTAGTTGAGTTCTGCAGCGAGGACCTGTAATTTCTTTAACGTCTTTTGGTCATCTGATAGTGCATTAAAGTTTGTTAAAACAGTCTCTATCTCTTCTTTAGTATAGTCATTAAAATCAGGAATATATTTGTACATGGTTTCAGTGGTTAATGAGTTTTTTTCGACTTCGAAATGTTCCATTATCGTCTCCATCAAGTTTTCTACTCTTACTTGATTGATAAACTCAGATTGTACGCTGTTGTCATTATTTAAAAGTTCTATCAGAACGTTTACAGATGACTCAGTGACAAAGTACGTATCCCTAATTGGATTCAAAAAAGTAATTTTTGACTCCGTATTTATGTTTTCAATCGTTTTTATCGATTCGTTAGACATAGACTGATTGATGGTCACTCTCGCTTTTTGGACTCCTGGGTAATCTTTTGCGATTTCTTCAAGATTTAAGTTAACGTCTAAGCGGCTTGTAAAATATCCGTTAGTCGCACTGTATGCTTCCCATTGTTCAGCTGATAGAGAAACTGCTGAAGTATATGTGTTATGTTCAGGTTCAACTATTACAAGATAGTCAACAGTTTTACTTTCCTCGCTTCTAATTACTTTTGCAGTAAGCGTTACTTTAACCGCTTCTTCACCTTTAGATGGTCGGGTAACTTTTCCTTCCGTACTTATCACGTCAGGGTGGGACGAGCTCCATTCGATTTCTACACCGGTGCCGTCAGAAGTATGTAAATCTATTTTTCCAGCGTATTCTGAAGGAGTAGTTGTGTAGGATTCTACTAAATATTTGTCCAAAGCTCTATCGATTTCCATTAGACGATTTTTATCTTTAGTCGATAAGACAACCGCCTCTACCTGCTTTGTAAGTTGCTCACGTTGTGAAACCAATTCGTGATAATTCCCGTAACGTTCTTCGTTAATAAAATCTCCTTCAATATATTCTTTTTGCTTCTCTTCATAACTCCCAATCAATTTATCAACATCAATCACTACAGGCGTTGGAGCTGGTCGAGTCGGTTGAATGACTTCGGATATAGGTTTAGTTGCAACTTGTTCGCCTGCATTATCCCTCACAATTATCCCTGGGGCAGCTTCCAAAGTTTCAACCGTTCCTGCTGGTGCATTCAAAACAACTTCTCCTACTTTGATATTAAGATTGTTAATGGTCGAAGAAGTTTCCACCGTAATAGTAGCTGGTTGATTTACTTCTACCAAATCCAGCTTGCCACTCAACTTCACATTCCCTACCGTGTTCAAAGCTATCATTCCATTTACGCTTCCACTCCCCTGGTTCGCAAAACTAACGCCATCCGCATCAGTAATATCCACAGAATTTAAGACTCCATAATTATAGAAAGTATTTTCTTTAACGTTAATAATATGTGTCTTGCCTGTAATTTCAACATTCTCGTCAACAATAAAATCTGACTTCGGAACATCGATCGTTAAGTCACCTTGTAATTTTCCTCCTGCGCTTGTTGAAAACAATTGAATGGCATTCGTACCAGAATGATCTCGATATTCGATATTTCCGGTTAAAGTTTTACCATTTAGATCTATTTTCACGTTCCGGCTAAGTACAGGGAGTGTGGTTGCCGTAATATTTGTACTTAGAAGAATTTCATCGACGTTCTGATTATTGAGAGCAGCTGCCAGATCAGCTTCACTCGCTACAGAACGCTGGATTTTAGGAATATGTAAAGTGGATAGATTATGTAGGAAAATGGCAAATTCACCACGTGTAAGTGCCTGATCCACCCCAAAAGACGTTTTGGTCTTACCATTTGTGATTTTGCTGCCCAATAGTGCATTTACTGCATTTTCATACCTTGGGGATACATCGGTGTAGGCATGCAAAGTGGTTCCAGCATCCAACTCGTAAGCCTCCACTAGCATTAATGCTGCCTCACCGCGAGTAATCGGCTGTTCTGAAGCAAACCTTTCAGCCGTTTTACCGTTTATGATTCCCTTGGCCTTCAATGCATCTACATATTTCTTGGCACGCTTGGGAACATCCGTAAACTTTGACTCTTGAACATTTTCAATATCCAATTCCATTGCCTTGGCTAAAAGAATCGCTGCATCTGCACGTTTAATTGACTGCTCTGTACCAAAAGATGTCGCAGTCAAGCCTTCAGTGATTTTCTCAACTGCCAAATATTCTACAGCTCTCTTATAACGTTCTGATACATCCGTATAGCTCATTGCCGATACAGGGGCTACTGCCGATAGAATCAAGGCTGCACTAAGAGCAGACGCAGCGAAATTCCGGTACAACTTACTTGAATGAGTCATCAAAATTCCTCCAATTGAAAAGTATGATTACTTTATAAATTAAGTGCCATATGAATCATTTAAGTTTAAATGACATATGCAAATACATCTATATTAATATTTTAAACTATAGTATAAATTAATCAATAGTTTTCCAATTAATACTTAATTAGTTAGTAGAAACCTCATTGAAAATCCTTTAAATTCCAAATTTACATATATGATCGCAGCTTATTTTTTCGCTTTTCAACTCACGACATATAAAGAAAGCAGCTTTTTTCTAAAACTATTGCAAACGGCATTCCAATCGAAAGATATTGTTGTGAAATCTAGTAACTAAGCTGCAGGTGCTTCCGCAAATCACTTCACCGTCTTAGTGATCAGCTACATTTACCCGGCGGAAGAATGCACATGGTATTCTGCACTGCCCACAAGTTGGCATGAGAACTTTCCCAGAACATTATTTTATAGAGTAAAGAAATTAAGGCCACTTCAAAAAGATGTTGGAATAAACGAAGGCCATTTCCTTGACCTCAGGCTCTGTGGCTTCAACTCCGGTATCACCAGACTGGATGGTAAAAGCGAATTGACTTTGTAGCATGGTTAGAAACCAGTCGATTTCTTTCTCTTTTACATGTTTCATCCGATATAATCCTTCTCTTTGAGGGACATATAGTTGTCGTCCCCAATTATGACGTGATCGAGCAACTCAATGCCTACAATGCTTCCGGCTTCTACAAGTCGCTTGGTTACAGCGATATTTTCAGGAGGTGCGGCACTATTCTGGGATAGTTATGACCTACCATGATTGATGCGGTATTAGACAGGATAGCTGATTTCATCACTTCCCTTGGATGAACGATGCATGACATGGCAGATGTTGATGTGAAGCGGAGCGTTCTTGATAGTCAGGCTGATTACGATGAACTTCTCACTGTCCAGGTTCTCACCGCAAGATACTGAAAGGCTTATTAAACCCGCTATGCGCAAAAAAGGCAGACCGCTTGTGCGGTCTGCCTGCCTCGTCATTGTTTGTAATCGATTTTATATTCTGCAGTTGGAGTACGCTAGACTATCACTTCTTCCTTAACTATAGTAAATAAATTCTGTTCTTCCAGATAGGAGACTTCTTCGCTAGCTTGAGCACCTGTAACTATCACGCCATCACCATGGCCAATTGCTTCGATAGCGCTCACAAATGCGTTTCCTGTAACAGTGAGTACACTATTTTCAATTCCCCCGATGCCGTAAGCCACATTTGTAAAGGTGTTGCCAGTCGCTACCAAATCATTTGAATTCAAGTTGAAACCACGCAACAAATTCCTGAACATAGAATCTGTTACTGTAACTTTCAAATCAGATCCAAATGGCGTATCCAAACCGTCGCCTGCTGTTAAAGTTTCTTCGGAAATAGATACCTCATTTAGCACTGCATTGGCCGATGTAATATAGAATCCAGCATTTTCGCCCCCTGATACATTTACGGCTGAAACGCCCAGGTCATTTACTTTTACGTCTTCTCCAGTGATTTCAATGGGTGCATCAATCGAGAATCCGGCTCCGTTCAATGTAACCGTATCTGAGATGACAAGAATGTGCTTAAGATCGTCGGCCTTCCGGAAGCGACCTCCCATTACCACCGGCAGCGATTCGATTCAGAAGATCCGGACCGGGATTGGAAAACGGTGATTCGGGCACTCTTTGAGAAACACAAAGGCCGCTACGGATACCGCCGGATTCTCCTGGAATTAGCCGCAAGGATACAACATCAACTACAAGAAAGTCCCGTTTCTCATGGGTGTAATGGATTTGAAGTGTATGAAATTCATCTGAAAATCCCGCTACAGATCGCGTAAGGGAAAAGTCGGTACCATCGCCAAAAACCAGTTGAATCGCAGGTTTCACACGACGCACGTCCTGCAAAAACTGACGACAGATATCACGGAATTCAAATGTACAGGGGAAGAAAAGCTTTATTTAAATCCGATTATGGACCTGTATAACGGCGAAATCATCGGGATGAGTATGGCAAAACGGCCGACCCTCGACTTCGTCATGGAATCGCTGCACCAAGCCCTGCCCATCTTCGAGAAACAAGCGGTCTACCGGACAACCATCCATTCCGACCATGGCTGGCATTATCAGCATCGCGCCTGAGTGAAGGCGTTGAAGTAGGAGATGTATCACGGAGAAGCATTGGTATCATACGAGCAATTGAAAAAGCGGATCGACCGTTACATCTCCCATTACAACAACGAACGCATTAAACAAAAATTGGCCGGCATGAGCCCGGTGCAATACCAGACACATGCCAACCAATTAGCTGCATAACTAAAACTCTAACTTTAAGGGATCACTACCAATAAGGAGGACTTATTTCTGCGTGTACCAAGTTAAGACTGGATTTATCGCTCTTTATAATGAAAATTTACTCACAATTTATTAGTCAATAATTGGACTGAAATTATTATATACCACTACAGACTCGTTACCAGCTATATCACGAGTAACTATATAAATATTGTAAGTTGTTACTCCATCATCGGTTCTCCATCTTTCCCAAGTTCCAACTGTCGGTTTGGTTTTACTATCACTCGTCCAGGTATTTACGGAAGCTGAAAGGACAATTCCAGGTCCTTGCGTAGGAGTAAATAGATTTTTATGAGTTGGAATAATATATAATCCTTGCGAACTTACATCAGATGAGGTTGAGACAGTCCAATTTGCTGTAAAATCTCTCCCGTCAAAGTCTAGGTCAGTATCGTTATTACTAACAGTTAATTCAGTTGCCCGAATAGGTGCAACCAAGTCTGTTGTGAAAACAGTTTGACCTATTGAAACATTACCATTTCCATCAACTGCAAAGATATCATAAGTAGTCTGATCAGTGATAGATAGATTATTTCCAGCAACACGAATTATTACATCATTTGTGTTTGTTAGAGTATTGCTTTCTCCAATCGCAACTGCTTTAAGAGCAGATTCACTATTATAACTCCCACTTGGAACAATATATAGCTTTCCACCTTGATCGCCTTCATTACTTTTTGCTACAACATTGAATCCATAAGTCGTCTCACTTATATTCACATATCCATCTCCACCAGCAGTTGCTCTCGTGTTCATAGTGACTACTGGGGGTAATACATCAATTATACTATTCCCGTCTTATACCGTTCTCTCTATTTTCGGCTTTCGGTTCGGGCCTACACCGCACGGGCGCCTTTCAACGCATACGGCGTGCCATCAGTAGTAGTTCTTCTTACTTATTTCCCCATTTGAGTATAGCAAGAATGTTAGTAAAAGGGAATATCTTATTTATACATATAATAGTCTTAAGATGTAATTATTTTAATTAGAAATCATATTCATACCATTTCCAATAGCTTCAACTACTAAAATAATATCCTCATAACCTGTTGACTTAAATGTCCAAGTCCGTGTTCCTGCCACACCACATTCTCCCCCAAGATGAAGAATCTTAGATGTTGATGACTGAACTGATTCGATATACTCATGCTCATATTCGCTATCATTCACTTGATATGTTGCTGAGTATAAAATTTTTTCCAGTTTTTAGAACTTCCACCAATACGAAGAATTAAAGAAGCGGATCGACCGTTACATCTCCTGCTATAACAACAAACGCATCAAATAAAAAATGACCGACATAACCCGGTTCAATACCGGACCCATGCCAGCCACATTAGCTGCATAAACTAAAAATCTAACTTTAAGGGATTACAATCCTGCCAAGCTTTTTTTCTTCACTCAGATTAATAACTTACTAATAACTGGTTTGCTGCACTGAGCGAATAATTGTTCAGCAGTCACTAACCTAAGAATGACTTACTAATTATGAAATCAGTTGGTCCAGTAATCGATCACTATTGAGAAACATAAATTTTATTATTCAACATTAACTGTCAAGTTTACATATAGTGCTGGTGATGCTGTTCCAGCTGCGTTTGTTGCTACAACGTATACCGTATAGTTTCCACCGCTAATTTGATTGCCAGCGCTGTCGACAGTATTATTTGCCAAACCTGTCCAACTGTTAATAGTATTATCAGTAATTGTATCTACTGGTGTATGTGTAGCAGCATTAAATATCATACCAGCTGGTAAGACATAGATATCCTGTGTTGCAGCATTAGCTCTGTTTACTTGCTCCCATACTACCTGAACATCTTGTAAAGTAGTTTCCGCTCCAGTTACATCTGTATCATAAGCTGTAATGATAGATGTTACATCATTCCCAATAGAAGTATATGCGATGTATTGGCTAATTCCTTCTGCAACTGTTTTTTCTCGACCAATTACATTTAAGACATATCTTCCATTCATAGAACTTCCATCTTCATTAATATTAATGCGGTACGTACCATTTTGATTGTTAAGAAGTTTTTTAAAGTTTGAACTATCTAAAGTAGTGCCATTCCCACCTGCTGCAAGTGTAAATTCAAAGTCTCCATTCTGTCCTGTGTAAGAAATTGGAGTTGAAGTGATAAGCGCATTTTGGGTAGACGTAGCCAACGTTATTTCTTCCCAATCTCCATAATTTACGCCAGAAGGCTGGCTCAATAATGTAAATGGTAAAATAACATCTGCTGTTGCACTTGGTGCTACTCTTACTGCAACTGTTTTAATAGCTGTTTTACCTGAAGCAGTGTGTGTAACCGTGTAAGTAAGCGTTGATGTACCAGCTGCAACCACGTTACCGTTATTCGCTACTGCTGCAGTGTTAGATGATCCAGTAATTGCATAAGTAAAACCAGCTTGCGGAGTTACAACAACTGCAGTACCCGCATCATCAGCAGTGTAAGCAGGAGCTACTGCTAAAGTAACACCATTAACTAAATTTTGCTCCTTTGTATCTAAAAGAGCTTCGTTTGTTACATATGTTTGTTGTGCAGCTGAAAGACCGTTGTAAGAAGCTCTTGCAGCTTCAATGTTTGCCTGACTAGTGGCAGCATTGATTTGAGCTACTGTTTGTTGAGCCGCATTGACATTTGCAACCATAGCCGTAATTTTTTGAGCAGTATTCAAATCACCATTCGCTGCTAAAGAAATAGCTGCTTGATATGCCGACAAATTGGGAGCTACTGCTGTTGTTGAATTTGTCGCTATATTGATTTGTGCTAACGTAATTCTAATAGCACCTGAACCTTGTGCAACTCTTTCAATTGCATCGATTTCTAATACTTGTTGGCTATTCCCGTCTTATACCGCTTTTACGGCTTTCGGTCCGAGCCTACACCGCACAAGCGACTTTCATCGCATACGGCGTGCCATCTGTGGCAGCTTCTCTCTCTAAAACTAATTTCCCTAAAGCTATAATACTTCAGGAAAAAATAAAAGTAAATATTTTTTGTTATATTTTCTAAATATTTCAATTTAAAAAGTAAAATGATAATAGACTTTTAGTATTAAATAATATAACTGAATACGCTCGTATTTCAATTTATTATCATTTTTTATGTATTGTCTAAATTTAAGTCAATTATTTAACAAAATAAACAATTTAGTACCACTATAGAACTCCCTAAGTTTCCGTTGTGATTTTGCTGTGAACTCGTTCTAATATGTTTTCGAGTTTTACTTGTTTGAGACGATCTGTATTTTTCATTTAATTAGAATCACTTCTTTAAACCTTAATTATATTACTGCTTTTATCGAGAACTTTCTTATTTAATTCGACATGGAGTTGGTACATCGCAGTAACGCATTCTATTACATACGCCATTGCTTCTGCATTATGATACTCCTCTAATAGAATAAATAAAAATACCCTACCACTTAAAGTGATAGGGCGGAAAATTAAATCTATAGGGAAATAAGTTTTAGAAAATACCACAGACTGGGTTTCTTCGCTCCTGCTGGTTTTCTCCTCCCCAACCATTACTGATTAGGTACAAACGGCCAGCGATCAACACTACTACAAACCCGCTGCCATCCCACAAGCCTCACAGGTGCTAACACACCTCTTCAAGCAGGACTTCAAACGTTCCATTCGATTGATCCCTTATTTTAATAGCCTTAGGCTTCCACTATACAGGTGTAAACACGTCGGATTTAACAGTTCGAATTAGTCTCAACGCCGCTTGTCATTTCATACAAGCGGATCACAAGTGAACCCCTAGCTTCATTTCGCACAAGTGATTACTATACCCTGCCTACATGGATTCGTCATCCTAGCCATAGTTATTTTTTAAAGAGCCCCGCCTCATCTTCATGAGTACGACTTCACCTGACTTCGCCCCATCGGATTGTTAGATCCGCACCGGACGCAGGAGGATTAGGCTGATGACAATGAACTGTTCTCATCGACCGGAACTGCCCCGATCGATTCAACCGAATAGTTAGAACAAAAACCCCTATTGCTAGGAGCTTCTGTTCCACCCGTTTCACCTTTCGGCTTATCGAGTGACGTTTCGTTTAGTTTTATTGAGGAGTGATTACAGTTCCGTCACTGCTTACAGCTACGCCGTTTTGATCAAGTAATAGCGATTGGCCAACTAGAACTGTAGCAGATACTGTTCCAGTTTGTGCAGTAGCAAGATTAAATTTCACTTGATTCGTATTACCGTCTACAGCTTGGATGTTTCCAGCTTCAATAACTGAAGAACCATTCCGAATGTTGAATACATTATTTGCATCAACTGTATTATTTACAGATACTGCCTCCGTAAAGGTTACAACCACAACATCTCCAGCTGTTTGAACAGAAGTAATTCTCGCAGGAGTGTTATCTTTAATCGTTACATTATAGTTATTAGTAAGAATTGAATTTCCAGCTAAGTCTGTAGTATTCAATACAGACAATACTGCAGGAGCACCAGTAGTTTGGTTACCAATGTTTACAGAACCATCAGGGAGTACAATTCTTACAGCTTCTCTATCAGCATTTACAAAGAAAATGTCAGTCCCAGCTGGAAGAGCTTGACCGTCTATACGGTAGCTTGATGCATTTAGAGCATTTTGCGCTACTTCATCATCGTAAGTTACTGTGAATTCGTTTGTGTTAGTAGTCACTACTGAAGCAGTTGGTCTAACTGTATCAACATTCACAGGAGTTCCAGGAACTACAATTGTTGATGTGACAGCGGTTGTAGTGGCATTCCCATTAATATCCGAGAAAAATCCTGCTGGGAACGTTACAGTATAAGTCCCGGCTGGTAAAGCACTAGTTCCAGACTGGAAATCCACTAGGTAGCTTGTTCCTGCTGCATTGGCAGTATTAAGACCCGTTTCACCTGCTACTGCCGGGAAGTTAACACCCTGAGAATTACGGATAGTGATTTGGCCAGTAGTGCCATTTGCTACGACTCTTTCATTAAAGTTAAATTCTAATTTTTCATTTGCAGCCGTTACACGTGTAGATGAAAGTACAGGAGCTGTAAGATCTCTGTTAAACGTTACAGACGTGCTGTAAAAGTCATTTGTATTTCCAGCCAAGTCAGCCATTGCATTCGGGTTAACGAACAAGCTAAAAGCTTCGGAGTTTGAAGTTGAACCCGATGGGAACAAGTTAGGAACAGTCAATGTGTAAGTTTTACCAGTTGTATCAGTCGTATCTTGTGTAAGATTTAGAGGATATTGAGATGAACCTTGTTGTAAAATTACAGGAACAATTGCAGCCTGAATATCTTCACTTAATGTCACTTTAGCAGTATCTTGGCCAGTTACCTGAACACTAGTTACACGAGGTTTCTCTAAGTCAGCTGAAGGCGCTGTCACAGTTCCATTGTATAAAGCCATTTCATTTCCAGCAACTGAACCATCACGAGCCCCAGCTACATAAATTGAAGCAGTTTCGCTTGCATTCAACGGACTTTGAATAACTACTGTATTTCCATTAACGATTTCGTAATCTTCAGCTGCAACTGGCTGATTTTTCACTCGTACTACTGTTGGTTCAACAGAAAGATTCTCAGAGAATGTAAGTGTAATAACGCCGTTAGCATATGAAGTATTAGTAACAACCGGGCTAACAGTGTCAGTATAAGAAAGAATTGTAGAATATGCTTCAGTAGAAATCCAAGCGCCTTCAGCATCTTTAGCTTCAGTTGCAATAGGGTTTACTACCAATACTTGGTTATTTCCTTCAACACGATTCGTGAAAGTCAGAGTTACAGATTTTTTATCTGAAGATAGAACTGCAGAAAAAGGAGTAGCAGTACCTAAAGAATAGCGAGCAACTTCTGAAGCATCATTTATAACAGATGAATCATCGTTTAAAGTTGTATCGAAGTTTACTACTACTTGATTGGCATTAATCGCACTTACAGAAGCCACTTGTGGGTTCGTAGGAGCTCCATCATCCAATTTAGAAAGTCTGTTTAGGAAAACTGCGAAATCTCCACGTTTGATTGGTGATTCAATCCCAAATCTAGTTGCTGTTTCGCCAGTAGTGATTTCGTTTTCAACTAATGCTGCCACTTGAGTTGCGAAGCGGTGTGATGTACCAACATCAGTAAATTTAAGTTTTGAAGCGTCGCCAGCAGTTAAATCATAAGCTTGTGCAAGCATGAATGCTGCTTGTCCACGAGTGATTGATTCTTCCCAGCCAAATTTAGTAGTAGATACGCCGCTAAGAACTCCAGCAGCTTTAAGAGAGTTGACTGCAACCGCGCCACGAGAAGGAACGTCAGAGAATCCTGAATTTGGAGCATCTTCATTCATTAATCCAGTAGCTTTAGCAATCATAATCGCTGCGTCGCCACGAGTGATTGAAGCGCCTACACCAAATTGCGTTGCAGTAAGACCGTTTGAGATATTATTTGATACTACATATTCAACTGCTTCTTCGTAACGATCTCCTACATCAGTGAATGCTGAAGTTGAAGCTTGGTCTGCTAATGCTGCTGGAGCGATTGCTGTTGCTACTAAAGTAGCTGTCGCTGCAGTTGCTACGAATTTTTTGTAATTTTTTGGTTGGTAAGCCATTAATGAAATTCCTCCTTGGGTTGGTGATGCTATAAATATTTTGAGTCATATAACTCAATTCAGCTACCTTCATCTACCTTACACTTTCCACCATATGTAGGTTAAGTATGTCTAATGAACGATACTCGAACTCCACTTTTTGTAGGTCGAATGAAAGGTTTCAGCTGATAACTAAACTCTTACTTAGTTTACCAAAGAAATACGGTAAATCAACCACTAATGTAATAATATATCAAAGATTTTACTAATAATGCCAAAAATAATTCAGAAGAATTACGTTTAATACCGTTTTCAGAATTTAATAAACTTTAAATAAATCCTTTTACCTATATATATTTCAATAAAAAAAGTATTTTTTTCTAAAAATCGCTCCTTTTGCGAAAACTATCACTTATTTTTTATTTTTCTATATTTCCATTACTGTTTTTTTATAAAAAGTATCGATTTATTGCTATTATATTCCTCCAAAATTTTATTTTTCGTACCTTATGACTCATCGACTTTATCCGGTAACTGTAAAAAAGCAAAATCGCTCAAAAATATCATTAGTCTTTATACCTCATTTATATTTAAGAAAAACTGCCGATTAGCTGCAACCGGATACGCACTTCAACGTGGTTTCTACCTTCACCAAACAAAAAGCTCCGAAAGAAAACGAAAATCCGTTTTCTTTCGGAGCTAAATCATTGGGGTTATTTCGACTTAAGCAAATCTTCATGGACTGTCAGCATGGCCAGGATCGCCGCTACATAGATAGAAACGGCCGGTGCTGTCAATACGTGTCCTGCAGTATAGGCGATTCCGACTCCTAATAAGAAGGCAACGCCGTATAAAACATAGAAATAGGTGAAATGGGTTTTGATGTTGACCGCAAAGTAGATCAAAAATTTACCGCTAAACCAAACGAATGGCGCCATCATGTAAATGAATGTGATCCATCCAAAGGAATAGAACCAATCGTGAAAGTCCATTTCAATCATGGTTGGCGATTTGCCCGGCTCAGGAATTTCATAATTCCCGGCAAAGCCCATTCCGAATAATTGCTGCATTAACGGAGAGTTTTGGAAATCTTCTTTCATAAACTGCGCATATGTTTCGCGTGAACTAAATACCAGGTTTTGTACTTGTGCACCTGTTATCCCGGTATCTTCTTCTTCCACTACTTCTTGTTCCTCAAAACCTTCATCGCCTTCAACCAGCACTTCGTCTCCTGGACGTTCAACGGCATCACCAAAGTTGATCCCAAGGGAATCAATATGGGCAAACATATTGCCGAAGACAGGTGTGACTGGAGTAATGGCAATCAACACAACCGTCAAGAAAGTAGAAATCAACAAATTGATTTTAATGGTTGCGGAACGCTTTTTCATCAGCAGCATAATCAGGCTTCCGAAAAAGACAGACAACAGAACAATAATGATCCCGCCATACCCAACTTTCGTTCCCAATGCCAGCATACCGATCGATAACAGGACAAAAGGAATCCAAGACCATGATTTTTTCCAGGAATCGGTTTTTTCAATTGCATACAAAGCCATAATTGGCAAGACAATCGCCATAATGGCACCTATTTCATTGCCTGCATAAAACCAGCCGGTAAAACCTACTTTAGTATGTGAGTAGTTGGACAAACTGGTTCCGGTCAGCTGCGCAATGATAAAGATGATTCCGATAAACATACCCGAAATCCATAAGTACTTTGTTGTTTGGCTGGCAATATTGTAGTCCTTATCTTTCAGCTGGCGATAGACTGCCAAAAGTCCAAACAACACAATGTGGAAGTAAATCACTTTATTGAAAAACTTGAGCTCTTGAAACAGGTAGTAGGGATCTTTGATCTGCAAATTGCTGATAATGTTGATGCCGATCAGTACGGCAAGCCCAATTAAGTAGGCCACAAAAATACGGCTGTTTTTGCTGGTTCTTGCAAACCACAGCAAAAATACCAGCGCGAGCACCATATACATGGTCCTCAACAAGACGCCTACCGTTAAGCTGGTGTCCACCAGAAAAATAGAAGCCGTCGTCAGAACATCGATGATCGGTTGAATAGCAATAAATGCTATAAAGAGTATTAGAATTTTTTTAGAGTCCATTGTAAAATCCTCTTTCATTTAGTTAGCTCAAGTTCATGAAATATGGCTGAAAGCTTCGACTGAATCTTTCGCTGATCATAATTTTGTGCAGTTTCAAAAGCTGCTTTAGCGATTTGTTGTTTTTCTTCCATTGTGAATTGGTTATACAGCTCCAATTGCCTAACCAAATCTTCCCAATCCCCGGCTTCAAACAACCAGCTGTTGGCCCCATCTTGAACATAGTCCAAAATGCCGCCAATGCGGCTAGCCAAAATCGGTGTGCTGCATGCCATTGCTTCAAGTCCCACCAAACCAAGGCTTTCGCCTTTTCGGGTGGTCGGGAATATGAAAAGTTCAATGATGTTGTAGATGGCCGCTAAATCTTGATGTTTCATTAAGGGAAAATGCAGGACATAGTCATCCAAACCAAGATCTGACCTCATTTGAAAAAATGCGGCATCGTCTTTTCCGGAACCGACCATGATTAAACGTGTTTTGCTTTTTTCAGTTGGGTTCTGTTCGAGAAAAGCTGAAAATCCTTTTAGTAAGTGGTCCCAGCCTTTGCCTACGTCCATTCGCCCTACATATCCAAAATAACGCAACTCTGAGTCTAGGCCCAGCTCTGCCAATTGATGTTCACGCGCTTGAGGGTTGGGATAAAAGACAGATGAATCCACACCGCCTGAAGGAAATATGCCAATTGGCGTAGCCACTTTGTATTTTTCAAGGACTAGCTGCTTGTAGTAATTTGAAGGAGTGATAATCATAGTGGATTGTTGCAGCAGCCTTTTCACGTAAGGTTGAAACTTTTCTTGCGATGCTACTTCCGGCACTACATCACTGCCGTGGACGTTGGTCACGATTCGAACAGATGGTTTCAGCTTTTTCAGCAGCAACAGCGGGAATGCATTATGAGCTGCATAATGCACGTAAACCGCATCATAATTTCCAAATAAACCCTTACGGATAACTGTAACATAATGCCAAATATAAGCGAATAATTTCTTCGACTTTTTGGTCGTTTTTCGGACAACTGCTTTGTCTACTGCAAATCCCTCATTCTTTAAAATGGCTTCGGTGTTTTTTACAAAGACACCGAAGCTGGGAAAAGCATTTGAAGGATACATATTGGAGACGAGCAAAATTTTCAAAGACAGGCCTTCCTTTCGAACTTTACTTGTATTCTTCCAGTTTTTGTTTCATGAAATTCAGCAAATCATCGCGAAGTTCAGGGCGTGCCAGAGCAAAGTCCAACGTCGTCTCGACAAATCCACGTTTTTCCCCCACATCGTACCTTTTTCCTTCGAACGCATAGCCGTAAACATGTTGCACAGCATTCAACTGTTCAATCGCATCGGTCAATTGGATTTCTCCATTGGCACCGACTTTCATATTGTCCAAAAAACCGAAAATTTCCGGCGTGAATACGTAGCGGCCAATAATCGCCAAGTTAGAAGGAGCCGTACCCGCTCTTGGTTTTTCGACAAATTTCTTGGCTTTGTAGAGGCGGCCGTCTTTAGAAGACGGGTCCATGATGCCATACCGATACGTTTCTTCTTCCGGCACTTCCATGACCCCGATGACGGAAGACTGGGTTTTGTCGTACTGTTCCATCAGTTGCTGCAGTCCGGGAACTTCCGATTGAATAATATCATCACCAAGTAAGACGGCAAAAGGCTCATCTCCAATAAATTTGCGTGCTGTCCAGACAGCATGGCCAAGACCAAGAGGCGCTTTTTGGCGAATGTAATGAATATCTACTTTACTCGATAGTTGAACCGCATTGAGCAATTCGAATTTTTCGGATTCTGCGAGCCGGGACTCCAGAAAATGGGCAGAGTCAAAGTGATCTTCGATTGCCCGCTTGTCTTTTCCTGTAACGATGATGATGTCTTCAATTCCAGAAGCTACCGCTTCCTCGACAATGTACTGGATGGTCGGCTTGTCCAGAATCGGCAGCATTTCTTTTGGCATTGCCTTTGTTGCGGGTAGAAAACGTGTACCTAATCCAGCAGCGGGAATAATCGCTTTCCTAACTTTTTTCATAGGCTTGCCTCCTAGTTTTTAGAATCGCCAAGCACGTATACATCAAAACCGGCAGCTTCCCATTTCGCGCGGTCCACGCAATTTTTCGTGTCCACTACCACTTTGTTTTTCATGGATGTGAGCGTTGCAGGATCCAAATCTTTGAATGCCTGATGGTCGGTCAAAATAATCAACGCAGATGCATCAGTAAGAGCTTGTTCCGGATCTTGAGTTTGTTCGGCAATATTATTCACTTTGATATGCGGGTCATACGCAGTCACGTTCAAGTTTCGATGGACAAACTGCTCCACCACTTCCACAGAAGGGCTTTCGCGCATATCGTCGATGTTGCCTTTGAACGCCAAACCGAAAATGGCGATTTTTGGATCGGTGATTCCTTTTGCCTTTAGGATGTCCGCTGTCAATTGAGCGGTATACGAAGGCATGCCATCGTTCGTCTGGCGGGCCAAATGAATAATCTTTGATTTCTCAGGATCCAGTTCAACTAGGAACCATGGGTCCACAGCGATGCAGTGTCCACCGACTCCAGGACCTGGTGTATGGATATTCACGCGCGGGTGATAGTTCGCTAATTTAATGGCTTCCCAAATGTTGACACCGATGTTTTGTGCAATCATCGCCAGTTCATTGGCGAAAGCGATGTTGACATCTCTATACGTGTTTTCCATCACTTTTACCAGTTCAGCGGTAGTCGTGTCGGTTTCGTGCATTTGGCCTTTGACAAATGACGTGTACAGTTCGGATGTAACGCGAGCAGACTCTTCGTTGATTCCGCCGATAATGCGATCATTCGACACCAGTTCCGTAAACACTTTGCCCGGGATTACGCGTTCCGGGGAATGGGAAACGAATAAATCTGTGCCAATTTCAAGGCCAGACTGAATCAATTCAGGAATCATAATATTTTCTACCGTTTTTGGCGGCACAGTCGATTCAAGCACGACCAAATTTCCTTTTTTCAAAAATGGAACAATTGAAGCCGTTGCTTGTCGAACATATTCCAGTTCCGCTGTTTTATCCGCGTTGATTGGCGAAGGAACCGCAATAATGAAGACATCTGCTTCTGCCGGTTTGGTATCGACTGTTAAAGCACCGTTGTCGATGGCCATTTCCAAGCGTTCGAGTAATCCATTTTCTTCTATATGAAGTTCTTTATTTCCGATCATGTTAACTGTTTTTTCATTGATATCCACACCATGGACTTGATGGCCATGATTGGCAAACATAACCGCTGTCGGCAAACCGATATAGCCCAGACCGACAACACAGATAGACTTCTTCATTTTTATATTAGCTCCTTTAGCGTGATCGTAGTACTTTCATTAAAAAAATGGGTAAGTTTAGTTGGCGTTTGATGCGGGATGGGCTGGCCATCAATCGGTACAGCCACTCAATTCCAAGTTTACGGAAAACTAGCGGGGCGCGTTTAACAGTTCCGGAAAACACATCAAAGCTGCCCCCTACCCCTTGGAATACTTGGACGTTTTTGAGGCGTCCCATGTTCCGTTGAATCCACAATTCCTGCTTGGGACTGCCCAGTGCCACAAAGATGATTTTGGCCCCACTGTTATTTATGCGTTCGATTAACGCTTCTTCGTTTTTTTCATAGCCATCGGTATGCCCCGCTACCAGTATGCCGGGGTTGGTTTGTTGGATGTTGCTGATGGCTTTTGCGACGACTTCTTCTTTTGCACCATAAAAATAAACCGGATGTTTTTCTTGTGTGGCAAATTCCAGCAGCTTGGCCATCATGTCAACGCCTGTGACACGCGATGTGATTTTGCCGCCTTTTATTTTTGCGGCAAGCAAAATGCCAATGCCATCGGCTATTTGGTACGTAGAGGCGTTGATCAGTTCTTTTACTTTTGGATCCCGTTCAGCAGCAATGACTTTTTCAGGATTGACTGCAATTATCGTAGACTGCTCGCCACTCGCGATGCGCAATCGTAAATCATCTATTATGCCTTCATATGACAAAGGTGAAACATTCACCCCTAAATAGCTTTCTTTCATCATTAGAACCCTCTATTCACTAGCTTTCAATTTTAATAGTATAGCAGATTTCAACAGTAGTTGCATAGGCTGTTTAACAAGTGATAGAATTTAGCAAGGACAAGGCTTACGAGCTTTAGTTTGAGGAGGAAAAAGTGTGAAAATAGTACTATCCGGTTTTTATGGCTTGGGAAATACCGGCGATGAAGCCATCTTGAAAGCAATTATTGATAACTTGCGAGCAGAGTTAACTGACCCTGAGATTACCGTGTTTTCTCTGTCACCTGATCAAACCGCCAAAGAATATGGCGTGAAGTCCGTTTACCGGGCATGGAGACGTGAAAACAAAGAAAAAATAAAAGCGTTGCGCAATGCAGATTTGATGATTTCCGGCGGAGGCGGCTTGCTTCAGGATACATACCCAACGAAGTTTTTGTTTGGTCCCCTTCCATATTATCTGTTGATCGTCATGCTTGCGAAGATTTGCGGCACAAAAGTGATGTTCTTTTCACAAGGCATCGGTCCTGTCACCTCGACCTGGGGCAAAATTTTGATGAAACTGTTCGCCAATCGTGCTGATTTCATCACTGTCCGCGATCAATACTCAAAAGATTACCTTAAACAGCTGGGTGTAACACGTCCAGAAACTGTGGTGACGGCAGATATCGTTTTTGCTTTTAAAGCAGACGAAGAAGATCGCGCTTATGAATCACTGCCTTTAACGGGAGACGAGAAAATTGTCGCGGTCACGATCCGTCCGTGGTTCAGCCATCCGGACTATATCGAAAAAACGGCTCATTTGCTCGATCAACTGATTGAACAGCGCGGCGTGACTCCTGTTTTCGTTCCAATGGAAGGAAAATACGATGTCCCTGCTTCAAAAGAGGTCATGGCGAAGATGAAGCATTCCGATAAAACCTATTTATTGGGTTCAGATTTTACGCCGAATGAGTTTTTGAATTTTATTCGCCACGCAGAGCTGACCGTCGGTTTGCGCTTGCACGCTTTGATCTTCTCTGCCTTGTCTAACGTACCGCATCTCGGGTTCAGCTACGACAAAAAAGTGGAAAGCTTTTTGAAACGTTCAGGCATGTGGGACTATTCTTTCCGCCTGGGAGAAATAGATGAAACCAAACTGCTTTCCAATGCGTTATACCTACTGGACAACAAAGCACAGGCACAACAAGTGATGGAACCAAACGTAGCCAAGCTCCATGCTGAAGCGATGCGCAATATCGAGCTGCTGCAAGAAAATTTTGTGAAATAAGCGTTACAGGAAGGAAATCGTAAATGAAAATATTATTGGCGACCACCTATGATTACCCCCACCTCGGTGGATTATCGACACATATGACAACCTTGAAGACCGGCCTCGAAAACTTGGGGCATACGGTCGAAACTTTATCTTTTTCCGACGTGCCAAAATGGCGCCGGGATTTTATTGCCAGAGGCCCTTCTTTCCTATTGAATAAAGCTTCACTCGGAGCGGGTTATGTCTGGACTTTGAATCGCCGCCAGGAATTTCTAGAACAGATTTTGAAAGACGACAAATACAAATCTTTTGATATTGTCAACGGCCAGGACGTTTTCGCAACACGCGCTTCCCTTAACGTCGGACTGCCAACCGTTACGACCACTCACGGCTATTTGACATTTGAAGGCATCTCCAAAGGATCTGTCGCTGAGGGCAGCAAGCACGCACAGAAATTATTGGATGTGGAATACAGCATGTACCAAAAAACACGTGCTGTCATTACCGTTGATACCCGAATCAAAGAGTATATTAAGCGCGAAGCGGGCGTAGAAGCTTCGATGATCAAAAACTTTATCGATGTGGAAGATTTCAAACCGGAATTGGAGCGCCGAGCCGAGTTCCGGACAAAGTACGATATTTCACAGGATGAGCTCATTTTCTTTATTCCCCGCAGGTTAACGAAAAAAAATGGGGTTATTTATCCGATTTTGGCATTTCCGCCTGTTTTGGAAAAATACCCGAACGCCCGCCTGGTTTTTGCCGGAACTGGTGAAATGATGGACGAAATGAAAGCAAAAGCAAAAGAGCTTGGCATTGAAAACAATGTCACCATGCTTGGAGCAGTTGCCCATAAAGACATGATCCAGTATTACGCGTTGAGTGATATAGCATTAGTTCCTTCCATCTACTCTGCCGGCGTAGAAGAAGCCACTTCCATTTCCGCACTGGAGGCGATGGGATCGGGCATTCCATTGATTGCCTGTGCAGTAGGCGGCTTAAAGGAAATCGTCGATCACAATAAAGACGGCCTTCTCGTAGAAGAAAAAAATGTGGAACAGCTGTCGGATGCCATGATTCGTTTACTGGCAAATCCTGAAGAAGGCGAAAAGCTGGCGAAAGCGGCCCGCACAAAAATTATCGAGCAGTATTCCCATTTCGCTGCTGCCGAAAAATACGAAAAGATTTATCAAGACGCCCTGACAAAAAGTTGAGTACCCAAAGAAAAGTGGCTGGCTCACGAGTTGAGCCAGCCACTTTTTGATGAGAAAGAAGTGAATTCATGTCCAGTCTAAAAAAAGCGGCCATTTGGACCACTGGCCTGGCCCTGCTATTAAAACTATCGGGTTTGCTGCGTGAATCCATTGTTGCACGGGAATTTGGGGCTTCAGCAGAAACTGATGGCTATTTTCTGGCTTTTTCCTTTATTACATTAGTGGTAGCCATGATCGCCACTGGATTTAATAACGTCTTCTTGCCGCTCTATATTAAGCGCAAGCAAAGCAATATGGACTCCAGTGACGGCAATGCCAACGCCTTGTTGAACTGGACGATGCTGCTGTTTATCGGCGTATCGATTGCCGGATGGTCACTGGCTAGTTGGTTGGTGCCGCTCATCTACGGCAACATGCTGCCGGAAACTGAAGTGATTGCGATCCAAATGACAGAAGTCTTCTTTATCTTCATGACATTCATTGCACTGGCAGGGCTGTTGGAATCTTATCTTCAATCGCGCCGCATTTTTGTTCCAACGCTCGTTTCAAAACTGCTTGCAACGTTCATGTCTGCGCTTTTTGCGCTATTGTTCAGTGACATCTGGGGCATTTATGCGTTGGCTTATGGATTTGTGACAGGTACTATCGTTGGTGCGATTATTCAATTGTATTATTTGCACAAATCAAATTACAAATGGCAGCCAACCTTGAAAATGGAATCTGATTTCCGCAAAGCCTTTGTGATTCTTATCATCCCTTCCCTACTGAATTCGGTCGTAGGGCAAGTGAATTTATTTGTCAACAAAGCTTTTGCATCCGGTACGATTGAAGCGGCTGTTTCCTATTTGAATAATGCTTCCTTGATCATCAGCATTCCGAATGCTATTTATGCAGCTACATTAGCAGCCATTATTTTTACGCTGATGTCAGAGCAGGCAACTGACAAAGCAAAATTCAAAGATACCTTGTTTTTGGGAATGGAGATTTCGTTCGTCACGCTTGTCCCGATTTCTGTCGGATTGCTGGTAGTCGGAGATGCGATCATTTCTTTCATTTATGAAGGGGGCGCCTTTACCGCACAGGATGCCGATTATACGTATATGGCGTTGCTGTTTTATCTGCCGATCATCATTTTTCAAGGCATGCAGCTCATGCTTTCGAAATCGATGTATGCACGCGGAAAAACTGCGGTCGTTTTTCGCATCAGCGTCACGACCATCGTCCTTAACTTTCTGCTGAACTGGTTCCTGGTAGATGACTATGGCTATTTGGCTTTGGCTTTCGCCGCATCTATTGTCTCGGTTTATTATTTCACACTGTCCATGATTGTCGTCTACAAAGATCTGGGCATGCAGGAATTTAAGCGATTTTTATCGATGGCCGTCCGGGTCATTATTCCCGCTGCTGCGATGGGGATCTCGGTCTGGGGAGCAAAAATTGCCTTCTCAGCTACTGAGTGGCCACCCCTCCTTCAGCTGGCAGTCCTTGTTCCTATCGGCGTTGTTGTTTATGCCGTACTGCTCAGATTTATGCACCCAGCCGGATTCCGGCGCTTTATGGGATTAATCAAACGCAAAAAGAAAGGGTGATGATGTGTTTAAGAAAGTGATATGGGGAGCAGGCATCTTCTTGCTGTCCGCGCTATTATTATTTATTCTTTTTATCTCTATCAAAGAGAACAATGAAATTTACCAGGGCGATGAATTAACCGTGTCTATCGAATTGCCGGCATTGTTTACTGTTTCTTCTATAGAAGTAACGGAACGAACGATGGAAAACACCCGGGATGTAAGCCACCGGGCCAACATCGAGTTATTCGGTTCGGAAATTGGCTTTATTGACATTACCGAACGAACATTGGGAAATGAGTCCAAGTTTCTTTTTGAACGCTTGGAAAACAGCAGCTGGCTGTTTTTCCCAACGACCATTACAGTAGAAGGAATGGAAAATGCTGAATTTACCAGCTGGAACCCATCCGTCGTTGAACACGACTACCATGACGTATTCGGTGTCGATGAAACGGTCAATCCATTTGGCACCATAAAAGGCTCTAACCTTGAGCTTCTTCAAAGCAATGTTTATATTTCCAAAGAAATGGATGCCTTCTACGAAGATGGCACAAGCAGCCACTTGCGCGAACTTTCCAAAGAAGTGCGTGAGTTGGAGCTTTCAGAGGATTCCATTGTTAAAGAATTTTGGTTGAGACCTGTGCACCTTGCCGAATCATGGGCCATGCTGTCTCAGCGTCCCCTATTCTCTTCAGATGAATCTGAAGAAGAATGGATCGATCATTCCCTGCACAATCAAACCGTTCAATTGAATTGGCTGACCACAGATGGCCCTTACACTAAGCTGCCTTTCTCTATTGAGCCAAGCACGAAAATGGGGTACGGGCGTGCAATCGGCCGTTTTGAAGACGACGAAGCATTGCGCTGGAATGAAACAGACCCTTCCGCGTTCCACGAAACCATGATTTTGAATTCACGCGTCAATTTGCTTTACTATTTAGCTGAGTTTGACGGTTCCCGTTGGCCGACTGAATACACCAGCACGTGGCTGAAAAATGCTTACGAAGTGACTGCTCCGTACGTTGATACGCGATACAATGAATATGTCGCTTTTTACTTGGACGAAACGGTCAAGCTTTACGATGACCAAATCGACCAGGATGAGATGGCAGTTGAAACCTATGCTGATTATTTATTGAGCCAAATTGAAGAAGATCAAACCTTGGAAACCGACAGCGGTTTGTTGATTGTTGATTATTTTGATGAAGATGACAACACACCTTTGACCCACGCTTCTTTGAATCATGAGTTGGGGGGATTAAAGATTTTGCTGCAGGCATACGGCGATACGGGGGAAGATGAGTATTTGGAAGCCGCAGAGCTGGTGACTACCGGAATTGAAGAGTTTGGCCAAGAAGAAGGCGGTTGGATCCGTGAAAATGGAGACCTTTGGTATCAGGCACGCCCTGATGGCACCTTCAGTGGAGATGATTACCCTCAACTGACCTTGCTCGATTTGGTGGAAACGCAAATATTATTGGAAGAACTCGAAATGGAGCGAAATCCTTATTTTGACGACATGATTGATTCGAAACTCAGTTATTTAGAAGGCGAAGGCATCGAATTGATTGAAAAAGTGACGAGTATTATGAACTAGGTGCTAAAGGATATTTTTGAAACAGTTATGATTGGGAAAGAAGAGAATTTTTCAAAAAGCCGTGGCTTTCTCAAACTTTTCGCGGGGTCTTTAGCTTTTGCTCGGCCACAGGAGTCTTCGCGGCCAGCCCGGTTGGAGCGTGTGGCTACAATTAAAGAGAGCAGCCTGCTCGTCAACTTCTAAGTTACACTAGTTCCGACAATCTTGTTTATCACTTCACGCAAGAATCCGGAGCGCAAGACGGCGAAGGGCATACATGTGCTCCTGCATCGCTGCGCTAGCTTCGTCGCAAAGAATTGGTCTCGCTAGTAGCTTCGACCAATGTCTTTCCTGCGGAAAAACGGAGTGATGAGACCCCGCAGGAGCTTGCGACGAGGAGGCTCAGCGCTTCGTCCGCGGAAAGCGTCCGTCTGGAGCGCAGGATTTTGTATAAATGAGATTTTATTCTTTAGTCTTATAAATATTCTTTTGTCTACAAGTTTAAACAAGCAAAAGGCGCTTTGGAATTATCCAAAGCGCCTTTTGCTTGTTTTTGCAGCTATTAATTAATTAAATCAATTAAATCTGAACGGACCCAGCCTATGCCATTGTTTGTATCTGCATCAGGATTCAAGTCGGAAATGATCTGATACCAGATATGGCCGTCACTTGCTTGCTGAGAGCCTAGAATAACAACTGGATAACCGAAAGCGTTGTTGACGCCAAGGTCTGCACGTTTGAATTGGTACAAGATGGTCGGGCCATTTGGTGCATTTCTGACATTCGTAGACGCTGTATTGGTGATGCCCAATTTATGTTTGCCAATGTCTTTTTTGCCTAATTCCAAATCCGCACGGAACATATGCCCCGCAACTTTCGCTCCCCATGTTGGATCAGAGGCGTAGCTGACATTAAAGCCTGTCGTCTTGTTGCCTGGGCTTGCTCCATTTGCATAGCCACCAAGCGGATTTGCGTAATTGCGGTTCATGTACTCACGGGCGAAGGCATCAATACTTCCTTCAGGCTGTGAATAAACAGTGCCTTCATGTGGAGATCCGTCAAAAACGCGGATTCCAAACAAGTTGTTTTTCGTTTGTGCATTGCCGCTCATGCCATAAGCACTTTCATGCATCGCAGCGGATAGCATAAACAATGCATTGACATTATACTTGTTCTGCATTTCGATAAAGTATCTGCCTTTGCCAATTAGTTTTGATTTAGTAGCTGCATCTTTGTATGTCCCCGAAGTGGTCGTAACTTCTCTCAGTTTACTCATCACAAACTGATCCAGCTGCGCAGCGGTATAGTTGGTTTTAGTGCGCACCGACTGATACTGGAAATATGGATAATGAACGAATTGAGTAACCCCAGCTCCGTTCGCAAAGTGGACGCCATCTTTGCTGTAGTACTTCACTCCTGCCACCATTTCAGATGGTGCCGGGCCGATAGAGTGGCTGGCGCGGGATTTGCTGACATAATTGTATTGATGGTGTTCCAAAGTACCCCATTGATTTTTCAAGTAATAATCACGGTTTACAATCAACTCAGAAGGGACAAAATCCACTTCGCTGTGTTTAGCATATCCGATTGTTCCTCCTACTTGCACTTTTACAAACTCTGCGTTCGCATCAATGTATCGGAGCTCTCTGCCGTGTTCAATATAAGTCGCCTGTTTAGCAAATCCAGAATCATAGTAAACAGTTGTTACTTCTTTAACGCCACTGCCTGAAACCCGATTTGCAAACGCAAGTCCACTTTTAATACGGATGATTTCATCCCCTTTAAAAATTGCTCGAGCAGTTGGTACGTTCTTAAACGATTCAGCTGCCAATGAATATTCTTTGTGGCCGTACTGTTGTTTTACTAATACGCCATTTTCTACATACCCCAAGTAATATAAGGATCCATCACTTGGAACGTCTGGAAGAATCGGTGGTGCACTCGCTTTTTCATGAGCGAGAAGGAAGCGGTAAATGAAAGCTGCTGCCTGTTCGCGGCTTGCGATGTCTTTAGGCGCATAGTTTAATCCGCCATTTTCACTGGGAATGCCTGCAGTAATATCATAATGCATAACTGCAAATACTGCGCGAATTCCTCCTGATGACACAAAATCTTTCGCATCTGAAAATTCAACGCGCTGTTCTACTATGTCCATCCCTTGATACTCAAGAACATTCTTTAAAGTTTGAGCCATTTGTTCACGGGTAATGTTAGCTGCTGGGCGGAACGTGCTATCCGTCACACCGACCATCAATCCCGAACTGTATACAGCTCCAATTTCATTTGAAAGACTTGAATTTTTTGGTACATCCTTAAACGGGTGTATTCCTGCCGGCAAATTCAATGCGCGATTGATAAATGCCGCAAACTGCTCGCGTGTCACACTTTCTGTCGGCTTGTATGTACCGTCTGTGTAACCCGTAAGTATTCCTCGTTTCACCATTTCTTTCATTTCTTTTTCCAATGCGCTGCCAGGAACAATATCAGTTGCTTCACTTGTTGTGGCAAAGCCAAAAGATGCGGATACTAATAAAAGGATAACTAAGAACTTGTTAATTGTTTTCATGTGGGCCCCCTGTAAATTCTGTTTGATTAGCATAAGCAGTGTAGGCTTATTTTCTTTCATGTATCCGTCCATTAGTTCATTTGTTTCCAATAATATACTCTTTTATAAACAGTTTATAGTAAAAATATGTTTTAAAGAAGGTAAATATGGGAATAGTTTAAAATAAGCTCCTTGTGCCTAAACGAATTTTCAGTTACTTAAAATTAGACTTCTTACTCAGTACTTAATACCTATAGAATGCATAAAAAAAGAACTTTCCAATACTGAATACGGAAAGTCCAATTTTATATAAATTACTTCGCTAACATCGAGCTATACATAGCTGCCGCAAACTCAGAACGGTTGGCATTTTTAGTTTCGTAATATCTTGATGTTTGGAATACAGTGGTTTGATCAATCGCTTTTAATGTGATGATATGTTCATATGCCCAAAAACTTGGTGGGATATCCAGGTATTTGACAGAAGATGTTTTTGCTTGAGCCTGTCTTGTTTCCGACATTTTGAAAGCACGTTCAAGTATAACGGCTAATTGAGTTTTCGTAAGCGTATCGTCTACACCATACGCTCCATTTGTGTACCCTAAAATAATACCGGATTGATTCATTGCTGCGATATCATTTGCAAAACGGTGAGTGGTTGACACGTCACTAAACTTCACTGCACTTGATGGCTTTAAATTCAATACACGGTTGACCATTGCTGCTGCTTGTCCACGAGTAACAGATTCGTTAGGACGAAAATCCTGTTTCTCAAAACCATTGATGACACCAGAAACATTTAAGCTTTTAATCGCTTCATATGCAGGATGGCTAGCCGCAACATCTTTAAATTGGCCGTTAGTTACAGGAGGCAACGAAGCTTGTATAGGTGCAGCTACACTTTTAACTCCACTTAATCGTTTAGCTCCTGCATATTTTGGACCCCAGTAAGGATTGGTATTAATATTCGATATTGCTACGCCTTTGCTTTCAGCAGAGATCACGTTGCCATCTCCCAAGTAAATCCCCGTATGGGAAATGCCTGGCTTATAAGTGTTGGCAAAAAATATCAAATCACCTTCTTGAAGATTGTTTTTTGAAACAGCTGTACCGACTGCAAATTGCTCGGCCGATGTACGGGGCAATGAAATGCCAAAGTTTTTGAAAACATGAAGAATATATCCTGAACAATCAAATCCCGCGGTTGTCGTTCCGCCAAATTTATAAGGTGTGCCTTTAAACTTTAGAGCATAACTGGCAATGTCGTCTGGTGCTGTAGCTTTAGCTTCAGTTGATAGGAAAGGACTGATTACTGAAAATAGTAGTACCATCATCATTATTAGCAATATGCGATTTTTCAAATTGTCACCTCTTATATTTTTTGGGGACCCAGGATGCTGATCAGGCACTGAATCATAAATTTTGTAATCTTAATCTAATTTTGATTTTAGCAGACAATTCTAACATATATTGTTACATTTACATTACAGTTGCGTAACAAGTTACTTTTATTTGTTTAATTATAACAACTAAAGGGTATTTAAATTTATTTTGTTGAGTTTTTTATGCAGTTAGATGCAGTTAAGTATTTCTTCCATAAAAAAAATACTCCACCAGTATAATTTAGGTGGAGTATCCAATGTGGAAATGTATCGGAATTAGTGAAGTCTTTTACTTGGTGATGCACCAGCTGTACTGTAGTACTGACCAAGATCTGTACGGCCTTGGTAATGGTAGTAATAATCCAGCGTTGCCAGGAAAAGTGCTCTTCCCATATTTTTGCGGTGAGCTTCTGATTTAATAAATTCAATATCAGTTGCACTGTCAATAAAACCTATTTCAACAAGAGATGCAGGAACTGTGTTTTGGCGAAGTACGGCAAAGTTTCCTTGTTTTACTCCACGGTTTGCCAGTGGCCAAGCTTCTTGCATACGAGCTTGCATATAGAGAGACAAAGCTCTTGATTGATTTACGTTCGGGTTCACAGCAGACGTAGATCCATAATAAAAGGATTCTTGGCCATTTGCCGAATTGTTAAACGCATTCGCATGGATACTAACAAACACGTCGCCCCCGTTATTTTGGGCAAATTGTGCACGTTGAGTCAGGCTCGGGTAAGTATCACCCGTACGCGTCATTTTTACTTGAATTGGTGTCTTTGAAAAGTAAGACTTCATGTGATTGCTAATATTTAAGACTACATTTTTTTCTAAAAATCCAAAACCGCCGGCTCCAGGATCTGTCCCGCCATGGCCTGGATCAATAACTACTGTAATGTCTTTTCCAGCTGCTGGTGGAGGAGATGGCAATACCGCTGCCGGTTTAGCAGATTTTAAATATGCTTTATCAACATACCCGATTAAATTATTGGACTTGATGTATGCCCAATTTCCAGTGTAACTTGCGACACTTACTGCTTGACCATGACTAATTTTCCCAATAACATTTGAAGGTGAATTGATGATTTGTGGTTTTGAACGAACATTTAACCCAGTCGAACCTACGCTTACATACTGCGTTGTTTTAAAAATAGAAGTATCTCCGCTTTTGATACGGAAATCTGTGTTTAGCGTTCTTGCCATGAATACAGCAAAATCAGAACGGACAATTGTTACATTCGCTCCAAAGTTCCCACTACTTACTCCTTGCGCAATGCCTTTATCCATAAGATTTTTAGCTGCGTTTGAAGAGGTAGCACCGCCAAGTTCCTTCACGAAAGCACGGTTGATTAATGTGGCCATTTCTCCACGATTTAGCTTGGCATCAGGACGGAATGTGCCGTCTCCATAGCCATTAATAACTTTCATGTTCACAAGTTGAACAATGTATCCAGAAGCCATATTTCCAGGACCCACATCTTTAAACGTTGTATTGCGCTTTGCGCCGTTCAAATTTAAAGCTCTACCGATCATGGCAGCGGCTTCTCCTCTTGTCACTTCTCTGTCAGGAACAAATCGAGTGTCTGAAACCCCATTGATAATCTTCTTGTTTACTAAATACGATATTTCTTTCGCTGCCCGGTGGCTATCACCGACATCCTGAAAATTCACGCTTGCTTTCACATGACTCATGGGAACTATTACCGATGCAATTAGTGCTATACATAACAAAATTATCCACTTTTTCAAACTCATTTGCCCCCTATATTCATTTCTTAATCCATACTTTAAACCATACACTAGAGATATTCTATGTAACTATAAACCTATTTTTGGTATTTACGAATTAAAAGCGTTATACAAAATCAGTCCAAATACCTATTTTTAATCTTTGCTTATACGTCAGTGTTTTGAATTTTATTAAAATTTCTTCATAAGTTAGTCTCCAAGAAATAAGGTTAAAACTGGATATTTCTTTAGTTTTTTGAAATTTTAAGCTTTGTAAAGCAACTTATGCCAGTTATTTTAAAAAGATGTCTTTATACCCGCCTGTCTATTTCGTAAACATAAGTTTTTTGCAAATAAAAAAACTTTGTCCTCTTTTTAAAAGAAGACAAAGCTTTTTTGTTAATCAGAGGTTATGGCTGGGTATTTATTTCTACAATGCGTCCTTCAGTTTCAGGAGTAATTGCACCAATACGTTCTAACTCTTCCTGGAAATTGATCCAATCTGATATGCCTAAATCAATTGCGCGGCCTTCTGCATATGCTTGTGCCAGCACATCGTATCCGTCTCCACCTTTAGCGGTAAAGGCGTTTGTTGCTACTTTATACGTTTCACTGTCAACCAATTCTGTTTCAGTGCCTTCAGCATCTACAAATGTAATGGAAACGACTCTTGATCCCGTTGCTTTTGAAGCATCAAATTCAACTTTAGCGCCAGCCACGTGAAGGAATCCACCATTTTCGTTTGGATATTGCCCTACACTAATTTCAAATGCTTGTTTGATTTCACTTCCGGTTAAATCCATAGTGGCCAAGGTGTTGCCGAACGGCAATACAGCAATGATTTCTCCAACTGTAATTGGTCCCGCATCAATACCCGAACGGATGCCTCCGCCATTTTGGAATGCCATGACTGTTTCTGGGCTATACTCTCTTGCTTTCGCCAACATGCCATCTGTGATGATATTTCCTAAAGCCGTCTCATTTTTCCGTACGCTGGTTCCAGTAGTGTTGCCTGTATCGCCCGTACGCGGGTTTACCAGAGCTTCTGCTGCAACAGCGGTTGTTTCTTCTTCTTCAATTTCTTTGACTCTTGTCATGTAAGGCTCTAAAATTTCCAATGCCTCTGCGTCTTCAGCCTGCTCACTAACTTCAATTAGTTCGCCGCCGTAAGCATAGACTTCTCCATTTTCATCAAACTCTACATTCAAAGTTCCGAGGTTGTCGCCATATTGGCCAGTTTGAACAATAATCGTCGGCGCATCAAACTCGTTTACTAAAACGGGATCGCTTAGTTCCGTATGGGTATGCCCACCAACGATAACATCAATTCCTTCAACTGCTTTTGCCAATTCCTGATCATTATCTATTGCTGCATTGTCATCAAACCCGATGTGTGTAAGAGCGACAACTTTATCGATTCCTAACTGTTCAAACTCAGCCACCATTTGTTCAGCTTCTTCAATATAATCTGAGAATGTGATTTCGCCAGGGCTTGAAATGGCTTCTGTATCCTTAGTTGTTAAGCCAAAGATTCCCACTTTTTCCCCATCAATTTCTTTTACGATACCAGAGTATATATTCCCTGAAGCCGTTTCAGTTGGAATCTTCTTCTGGAAAAGACCATCAAAAATTGGATCTTTTGAAAAATCAACGTTTGCAGATACAAATGGAAATTCTGCTGCTTCAACAAATTCTTTTAAAGCCAAGTGGCCCTCTTCAGAAGAACCCAAATCAAATTCATGGTTACCAAAAGTCATTGCATCGTACTTCATCAAGTTCATGATTTTAAGATCTGGTTCTCCTGTAAATTCATTGAAGTATAATGTTCCCGAGAAGACATCTCCAGCATCAAGCAACAGAGCATCCGGATTTTCTTCACGAAAGTCTTTTACTGCTGTTACTCTTTTAGGAGCTGAATCTAAACGTGCATGCGTATCATTTGTGTGCATCAATGACATAGAAAACAACTCATTCTTTAAATCGTCTTTCGCACGGAAAATGAACAAAGCCATCTCTCCACGAGTAAGATTTTGCTCAGCACCAAATTGTTTTTCAGTTTTACCAACTGTAATCCCATTTTTCAACAATGCAGATACATATTTCGCAAAATTTGTATTTACATCAGTAAATTGTGTTTTCGTGACATTATCATCTATTGTATATTCTGCTGCACTTGCTAAAATCTTGGCAAGTTCATTTCGTGTCAACAAATCTGTTGAACCAAAGCGTTTTTCAGTCTTTCCGTGTACAATGCCAGCCTGAACTAAAGCGTCTACTGCCCATTTAGCAGAGGCAGGAACATCTGTGAACCCAGAGTCTTTGAAATCCTGACTTGAATTGTATCCTATTGCACGCGCAATCATTACAGCCGCGTCTTGCCGCTTAATATTATCAGCTGTACCGTAATGTGTTTCAGAAACTCCATTCGTAATGCCATTTTCAACTAAAAAATTCACCGCTGCGGCGTACCGATCGGCAACATCCTCGAATTTCTTTGTATCAGCCGATACCGTTGAAACTGCTGAAGCTACCATTGTTACAGCGATAGCCGAAGCGATAAACTTTTTGTTATGCAAGACATTTGTCATGTGTTCTTTCCTCCTTAAGGATTATGTTTCTAATTGCTCTTTTACTTTACCAAACTAAATATAGTACAGCCATATAATTTACAAAAAAAACACACTATTATTACTATTTTCATTTAAAGACGTTTTATGATCTTTTTGTAAAACATCTTTTCCATTGTTGCGTTCAGCAAATCCGCAAAATATGAAAAGACCTTTTTGCACATTGGCAAAAAGGTCTCTTGATTTTACTTATTCGTGTCGGCTTTCGCTTTCACCCCAACACTCTGTGTTTTTCAAGCCAGGAATGTTTTTCGCAAAGAACTCCGGATTTTTGCCGGCTTTGCGTTGAGCTGTGTAGTCGTCCAGTACCTTGAAGGCAATCTTGCCGAGCATGCCGATAACAACCAGGTTGAGTACGGCCATGAAGCCCATGAACAGATCGGCCATGTTCCAGACCAATTGCACTTGTGCCAAAGCACCAAACATGACCATCGCCAATACACCAAAACGATATGCTGTCAGCCAGCCGCTGTGGGCATTGATAAATTCGATGTTTGTTTCACCGTAATAGTAGTTCCCGATGATCGAACTGAACGCAAAGAACAAAATGGCAATCGCCAGGAAGTATGGCGCCCAGCTGCCAAGGTGAACATTCAATGAAGCCTGTGTGAGCAAAATTCCTTCTTGCTCTCCGTTAGAATACAAATCTGCCAAAATAATGATAAAGGCAGTTGCCGAACAAATGATGATGGTGTCAAAGAATACACCCAAACTTTGTACAAGGCCTTGTTTCGCTGGATGCGAAACATTGGCAGATGCTGCGGCGTTCGGTACAGAACCCATACCGGCTTCGTTCGAGAACAAGCCGCGGCGTACGCCCTGCATGATGGCCGCACCGATACCGCCGCCCACTGCTTCTTCCAAACCAAATGCGCTTTGGATAATCAATGTGAAGACTGCAGGAATTTCAGTGAAATTCGTAATGACGATAAACAATGCAACAAAGATGTAGATGGTTGCCATGATTGGCACCACTACTTGTGTAACGCTAGCAATCCGCTTGACACCGCCGAAAATAACGACCGCTGTCAACAGTACTAGCCCAACTCCTACAGACCAATCCGGCACATTGAAAACATCCTCAAATGATTGGGCAATCGTGTTTGATTGGACCGAGTTGAAGATAAATCCGAACGCCAAGGTCAACAGAATCGCGAAGACAATACCAAGTTTGCGGTTGCCTAGCGCTTTTTCCATGTAGTAAGCAGGTCCCCCGCGGAATTGTTCGCCGTCACGGACTTTATAAACTTGCGCCAATGTGCTTTCGATAAACGCAGTAGCCATCCCGATAACGGCAACCATCCACATCCAAAAGACTGCACCCGGTCCGCCAATGGCGATTGCCAAAGCGACACCGGTAATATTTCCCGTTCCGACGCGTGATGCTGTGGAGATCGTGAACGCCTGAAAAGCAGAAACGCCGCTATCTCCATCTTTCTTTTCCGTGATGACCCGGAACATTTCACCGAACAGGCGAACTTGAACGAATCTGGTGCGAATTGTAAAGTAAAGGCCTAAGCCCATCAAAAGTGCTATTAGTATGTATGTCCAGAGCAGAGTGTTGACGTTATCGACGAACCACGTAATTCCATCTAAAAAAGCATCCATTCGTATTCCTCCCCTTTTTTAATTAAACCTGTATACTGTACCCTATTTTGGATTTTGAAAACGTTCTCACCTATAGTCTATAAAAAGGAGACCCTCTAGTAACAGAGGGTCTCGGATATCGGCTCGTAATAATGATAACATGCTTCGAACCTATTGAAGAATTGTTAGTTTTTTAAGACATTTCCCGGGAAATAGTGCATCTAAAAAGTCCATTCTGCTTTTATCTTATAGCGTACATATGAACCCAATAAGGAAAGCCATCAGAGTCTTCCATATATCCGACCCCTATCACCGTATAAGTTTCTAACAAAAGGTTGTCTTTATGTCCAGGAGATTCCATCCAAGCACGAACTGTTTCATTTGCTGTAATGTATCCACTGGCCAAATTTTCTCCTACCTGATTGGTGGGATATCCCAATTCTATCGCCATTTCCCATGGCAATCCGTAAGAGGGAGATGTGTGATCAAAGTAATTATTCCGAGCCATGTCTTCCGCTTTTAATTGGGCAATTTTAGATAACATTGGATCTTCCTGCAATTTGGATAATCCAGCTGTGTTTCTTTTTTCATTGATTAAGGCGATAGTGTCATATGCTACTGAAGTTACTCCCAAATAAGAATTGTTCGAACTGTCATAAGTCACCGTTTTGGTTTTAACTCGGTCGGCAAACTGTTTAGAGCGCTCAATGAAAGCAGCAAGCTGAGCACGTGTCACTAAGGTTTCCGGTTGAAAAGTAGCTGTCGTTACTCCACGGGTAATATTTACTTCAGCCATAGTGACAATATACGAATGTGCCCAATACGTCGAAGGAACATCCTTGAAACTGATTTCGTGATTGTCGTCTACCGCAATATCAAAGCCTTCTATAATAATTTTTGCCATTTGAGATCTTGGCAGCGGGTTATCGGGATTGAACTTCTTCACATCTGCAAACACACCTTTTTCGGTCAAAGCAGCAATTTCTTTGTACGCGTAATGGCCGATCGGGACATCTGTGAATTGCGGTTTAAACTCTGTATCTGTATCGATTTTCAATGTTTTAGCTAAAATTAATGCTGCTTGGGCTCTGGTAACATTATCATCTGGTCCAAACTTGCCGTTGCTGTATCCATTCAAAATTCCCGCATTGGATAAATTGTGGATTGAATAATAGGCAAAATGATATTTTGATAAGTCTGGAAAGTGATGGGCTTGGACAGTTGTGAAAGGGAGAAAGAATAAAAAAGCTACAAGTGTCAGTATAATTTTTTTCATCTGTTCTCCCCCTCTCTATAGTTAGCCAATCCAAATTTTTTCTTTGTTATTTTATCTATACCCATTTTCATATCTTTCTATCATTTATTTCAAAATTTTTTTGTTTTTAGCTTTGTTTTATTATATTTGCTAAAACTCGAGCGCCAATCTCGAGTGCATTGTGATTAAAGCCCATATCCGGGTGATGCAGCCCCGGCGACAAATCTGCCCCAACGCCGATCATCGCCGCATGCAATTCGGGTTTTTTGATGGTATAAAAATGAAAGTCGTCCGCACCTGGTGTATGAATAGGAGGTGCAGTTGCTGCATCTCCCAGCGTCTGGCGAATGGCGCTATCTGCAATGTGCATCGCAGTTTCCGATACTTCGGCCGCTGGCGTATAATCGGTCCACTCGAAACTAATTTCAACGCCATGGAGCTGGGCAATGACGTGTAAACCTTCAACAATTTTCTGCTGAAGCTCTTTCATTAGTTCATTCGACTGGGAACGGACATCCATTGAAAATTTTGCCGTTCCCGGGATAATATTGAGGCTGTCTCCACCGGTTTCGATATGCGTCAGTTTCGCTGAATACGATTCGAAAGGTGAGAAATATATTGATTTGACGAATTGATGGATGGCGGCAATCACATCAATGGCATTTTTCCCTTGATGCGGGCGTGCTCCGTGGGCATCCACTCCCGTAATTTTTCCTCTTAAGAAAATACCGGATCCGTGATAGAGCGCAGGCGTTACTTGGCCAAACGGCAATTCCTCTATAGGCCGCAAATGCACCCCATATAAATGCGTCACATCCTCGAGCGCTCCACGCGCAATCATAGACAGCGAGCCGTTGCCGACTTCTTCTGCCGGCTGAAAAATAAAACGCACTCGTTTTGTCAATGGTACATCTTTTAAATGCACGAGCGCTCCAAGCACCATCGCCATGTTGGCATCATGTCCACAGGAATGATTGGCTTGCAACACACCATCCACTTCTTGCCAAAGCGCATCGATGTCCGCCCGCACCGCTATAACCTCGGTCCCTTCACCAATTTCAGCAATCAACCCGGTAACGTCCGGAAAAGTGTGATGTTTGATACCGAGATCTGTCATAATCTCTACTAGTTTTTTGGTGGTTTCGACTTCTTTCCAACTGACTTCCGGATGTGCTTGGAAATGGGTAAAGTAATCGAGAATTTTCTGTTCGATGTCCATGTGAGAGTCCCCTTTTATGAAAAATTCAATTTGATAGTTTGATTGTACACGAGGCGAGTGGAATTGTGGAGATGGTTGTCGTGAGTTATACCCGGGTGTTCGCTTGGTGTACCCGGGTGTTCGCGTCGTGTACCCGGGTGTTCGGCGGGACTAACCGGGTGTTCGCGATTTCTATCGGAAACTCACGTGTTTTCAAGCAACCCACGAACATAATGGCGATATCGCCTCCCGCCAACTGGTTGACAACCGTTTTTAACGAGAAAATGTTTCGCGGCGTCTAGACTTTGAAGTCCGATAAACTCACAGCACTCGGCTGTCGTGATCGTCGGTTTGATTAGCATGAACCAATCATTGAGTGCTTGAACATGCGCATTTCTACTGATTAGTCGGCACGTTTCACATTCCCATGCTATTTTTGTTTTGGCCATTTTTCCGAGCAGACAGCGTGGGCAAAAAACACCAGACTCGATTTCCGAGCGGTCGATTTGAAATTTGGGTGCCAGGGGAAATGGATCATAGTCTTGATGGGCGCTGAGGAATGTTTGTCCGAGGCGATGGAGTTCTTCTATAGAAAGAATGGGGCTTGCCTTTATCTCGGAGAAATAAAAACTAACTTCTGCTGCTGATAAAATGCGGGACGTGTGAGGTGCGTCTTCCACAATCTGCGAGGGATGGGCAATAACAATTATGCTGGTGACAGGTAAATGCCATCCGAGAGTTTTTAAAAACATCCGCATCCGTATGGTGGTTTCATTCATTTGGGTAATCGGGCTTTTGTAGCTTTTTATTTTTCCATCCGCGAGTACCGAATGCAAAGCACTTGGATTTTGCCGGAACTGCAGTCTTCCGCTAATGTTTTTGACTTCTAGCAAATACAGGCCGCTTTGTGTAAGTATGACCGTATCTACTTGGATTTTGAACGGTGCAGGCAATGAAAAATCTTGGATAATCCGATACGCATATGGCGGATCAAAAAACTCCATCGCTTCGTCCAAACGTTCTTCTCCTCCAAATCCTGCCTTCGCGTTATGAAGACTGCTTTTGACAGCTGAACGCTTTGGATGCATGGGTGGCAGCCTTCTCAATAAAGCTTCGTACCCGACGATCTTTGCTGGTTCTTTTCGATATTTGATAATCATGACACTCCTCCTTTTGTTATTAGTTTAGCAGGAGAAAATTAACATTACCATTTATATCCAAATATTATTTTTGATCCCTTTAATCCTTGCAAATATGAGATTTGAACCCTTTCAAAAACTATATATGCCAAGCCCTTAAGAGCGCTTTTCGCGCCCGAAAAGCTACAAACCAAAAAAGCCGCCTCAATGGCGGCTTTTCACAGGAATCGACAAGATCATTTCTTCCAAAAGAATAGGCATTTCTTCAAATGTATTTTTGATGTGCAAGCGCTCAGTGCGTTTGTGTGCATCTTTGCCGTAAGGACCGACATTCAGGACCGGTGCTTTCAATTGCTTCATTGCCTGGAACGGGATGCTGTAGGGATCGCCGTAAACAGGTGTATTGTTTTCGTAAGTAATCCACCCGTCGCTTTGGCTGGTGTAATTGACGTAACTCAAGTCTGAAATCCCGTTAAAGTAATGAACTTGTTCGATGTCGAGATCAAATTTTTCTTTTGCATTGGCTGTGACTTGCTGGACGCATAGCTTGACCAACTCGTTTTCGGATGAATTGACAGGCGGATAGTACGGCGGTGCGTACATCAGCACCATCGCAGGCGTCAGCTCTTGGCAGTTAATGAGCAGTATATCGGTGACGTGCATGGATTTTTCACGGACGTCCCATTCTGGATGCATCAAAGTATCGCGCAGCAAATCGGTAATGTAGTCGTGGCCGAATTTATTGAGTGCGTAGTCCATCAGCTTTTCGTAGCGCATAACCGTAATCGGGCCAACCGGCTGAATGTTTTCGCGTTCGCACATCGCGTGGTAATCACGTTCGCAATGGGCTGCCGCTTCTTTTGCGACGTTTTCAAAAATCTGAAACACTTCTTCAGCGTCGCGCTTCATTGTAAACACGTTGTACATGGCGGACGTGCGGTAAGGCGTTTGCGCTGAGTATTCCAATTTCAAGTCACGTTGTGTCAGAGTTACCGGCAACGGTGTGGTTTCACCGTAAACGACTTCTTTGAAATTCGGATTCCATTCCATGCGATGCGTCAAGTAGGTTGAAATATAGCTTGACGTAATGCCTGACAACGGTTCGCCAACATGGGTTTCCTTGCCGTAAAATAAAGCGGACGGCATGATTTTTCCGATAGATCCGGTATACAAGTAATGGGCTTTGTCGCCGGGCTTCATTGCAAAAACCGGTTCGCCGTTTAAAAACAAAGTGTATTCGAGGCCATGCTCGCGCTCCAAATCAAGTAATTTGGATACACCGTAGCGCATGCCAGCCGAATTGACTTCCTCATCCGGCACGGTCATGAGCAGCAAGTTGATCGGCCACTCTTCAATTGAGGCTTTTTCAATCAAGGCCATGTGGAGCGCAAGTCCCGCTTTCATATCCATGGTACCGCGTCCGAAAAGGTATTCCCCCGAGTCTAGGTCACTTAATGTGTCCGCATCCAGTTCATCACGGATCAGTTTAAAAGCCTCCGCCAGTTTATAGGGGCTGCATGCCAAAGGCTCCAAATCGCCATATTCCCCTGTATGCACAGTGTCGAAATGGCTGATCAGGACAATGGTGTCGACCGCTTCCGGATGTTTGTAGAGCGCCGTTACGTTTTGGCGTTCCCAATTTACTTCACCCAATCCAATATAATCCGGATGTTCCTGGAAATACGGGAGCTCCATCAGCTTGTCTTTCAGCTTATACGCAAACTCCACTTCCCCATCGGTCAAAGTCAGGCTTTTCCACCCGACGAGTTCACACAATAAATCCTGTAATTTCTCTGGCGTCCCCCATAATGTGGCCATGGCTATTCACTCCTCTAGTTGTTCAAAGCTATTCACTTCCTTCTATTATAGTGAACTTGCCGTTAAATAAAAAGACTCTGCTCAAAATAGCGCTGACATGCTGGAACAAGCCCAAATCCAAACAAAAAACGGCTCAACTTGAGAACCGTTTTCTGCGTTTTTTCAAAAGGTCTTCTGCTGCTCCAGAACCGAACAACACGCCGATGACAATTAGCACGAGTCCGTAAATATGTCCTGGAGTGATCTTTTCATTTAGTATCACACTTGCCCCCACCAAGGAGAACAAGGTGTTCAAGTTCATGAAAATGGCGGCTTTGGTTGGTCCCGCTTGGCCAATGGAATAATTGTAAAGCATATGCCCAACGGCTGTTCCAAGCATGGCCGAAAACCCAAAAGCGATCCAGAACGAGGTTGGGACAGTGGCGAATGCAGCCATTCCACCTGGTTCCTGGATCAGCGAAATCACGAACAGCACAACGGCCCCTAAAACAAACATATAGCCTGTCAGCAAGCGCGGATCCAACGAGCGCGCAGCTTTGGCGATGACAATATAGCTCAATACCTGTGCCAAGATGGAAATGAAGACAAAAACGTCGCCAATGTTCAAGCCTGTTGCCGCAGCGTTTCCTACGAGCACTGTGGCAGCTACTCCCGCAAAACCGACGACAACGCCGAGCCATTGCAGCTTCGATGGGTAATTGCGCATAATGAGCGACACTAAAACGGCTGTCAGCATTGGGCCAGTTCCAAGAATCAAGCCCGCATTTGAACCGGTTGTAAGGGATAAGCCATTCGATAAGAAGTAATGGTGCGCAACGACATTTAATAGCGAACCGAGAAAGATAAATTTCCAGTCGCTTTTGGCCGGCCACCGCAGCATTTTGAAGCTTGCTAGAATTGCCATAACCGACAATCCCGCGAGTAAAATCCGGAATGCCGTCAAAGTGACAGGATCCACAAATTCCACCATATATTTTACAGAGGCTAAGTTAAAGCCCCAGACAATCATTACCGCCGTCAGGATGCCGTAAATTTTCCACTGAGTCAATTGCTGAGACCTTCTTTCATTGATCTGAATACAAGCACTCATTTTACGCCTGTTTTCAAGTTCTGTAAACGTTCGGCTCTTTACTTAACATTGTATTGATAGGCCTTCCGACCAATAAGCAAACTAAACACAACAAAAGCGGCGAGCGACAGCAGCACTGGCAATGTCACAGTATGGACGCCGAACAAGTTGCCGTTTTCCAAGTTGTAAAAATGCAACGCGATATAGCTGACAATCCCTGTCGCCATTGACGCAATTGCGCCGTATTTATTGCCCCATTTCCAGTACAGCCCCAGAACAATCGGCCAAATAAAAGCCGCCTCCAAACCACCGAACGCAAATAAGTTCAGGAAAATCAGCAGTTCTGGCGGATTCAATGCCAGCAAAAAGACGATGATGCCGAGCATGCCCGTGACGCCGAAAGAAATGCGTTTGATGGTTTTGATGGAGGCATCCGGTTTTACATAGTTTAAATAGACATCTTTGACGATCGATGAGCTGACGAGCAGCAACAACGAATCCACCGTCGACATAATGGCGGCCATCGGGGCGGCCAGGACAATGCCGGCTACCCATGGCGGCAAGGTTTCCAGCGCAATGAGCGGGATAACTTTGTCGCCAATTTCGATTCCCGGCAGAACAGGACGCGCAAAGACGCCGATCAAGTGCATATTGAGCATAATAAACCCGGTAACGATTGTGCCGATAATTAAGGCTCGGTGCATCGAACGTGAATTTTTATAAGACATCGCGCGAACAGCAATCTGCGGCAAGCCGACAACACCGACTCCCACCAAAATCCAAAACGACGATACGTAAGCGGCGGTTAAATCGCCGTTTGCTCCGTATGGCGTAACCAAATTCGGGTTTTCATTGAGCAGGTCATTGACGATGTTCGGAATACCGCCGCCTGCGATAATAACTGCAATCAACAAAATCAATGTCCCGACCAGCATGACGGCTCCTTGCACCGCATCGGTCAAAGCGACCGCACGAAAACCCCCGATGGTGACATAAACCAGCACACTGACAGCAAATAAAAATAAGGCCGAATTGTACGATAAACCTGTCAGGGATTCGACCAAACGCGCACCGCCAATCCACTGTGCGGCCATCGCAGAAAACAGGAAGATGATGATGCTGAAAGCCGACAGCAGCACCACTGCTGAACTGTCATACCGTGATTTCAAAAAATCGATCATGGTGATGGCTTTGTAGCGGCGTGCCATGATGGCGTATTTTTTGCCAAGGATCATTAACACAAAATAACCGGTGACCACCTGGGCCATCGCCAGCAGCACCCAACCGAACCCCATCGTATAAGCAGTACCCGGGCCGCCAAGAAAACTGGACGCACTGCCGTAAGTCGCAACCATCGTCATAGCGAGCACAAAGCCACCCAGCTCGCGGCCACCCAGAAAATAATCGCTGATAAAATTGGACGATGCCGTCAGCTTGCGGCTTGCCCAATAGCCAATCATAAAGATGACCAGCAAAAAGGCGATCATTGGCACCAATACGGCATAATTCATGGCGTTTCCTCCTCGTCATCAAACGGCACTTCTGTAAAAAAGAAGTGGACAATGACGATGACCAGAACCGATATGACCAAAAAGCCGACAACACAGCTGTAAAAAAACCAATCCGGCAAGCCGAAGACATAGCTGTACTCCTCGACGGGCCGTGATCCCATGCCGTAGGCAAACCCAAACCACCAAACAAAATTGAACAGCGCCAAGCCGACGCCGATTTTCGCTTCCCGATGAGCGATTTTAAACCGCCAATCCGTTTCTTCCATTACATACACCCCATTCATTCTTGATAACTGCCAAAACTTTTACAGGTGGACAATACTTTAACCAGTTTGTTTGCTCTGCATCTATCTTACCCGATTGCCTGCTGTAACTTAACCCTTATTTCGTTTCACAGAAAACCCTGAAAGCAAGAGCTTCCAGGGTTTTGTAGGTTTAGAATAACACAGTATCCGATTCGGCTTGAGAAGCCATTGTTTCGAGAATTTCTTCAAACTCTTCTGGCTTTACCGGTTTGGAAAACAAGTATCCTTGTCCAATTACACAATTGCTTTCCACCAAAGCGTTTATTTGATCTTCGTGTTCAATTCCTTCCGCCACTACGTTAAGGTTTAAATTCAAGCCCAGGTCAATAATGGTTTTGACCATTGACTGGCGCTGCGTATTGCTAATATTATCGACAAAGGATTTATCGATTTTTATTGTATCAATCGGCAGGCTTTCCAAAATGTTTAAAGAGGAATATCCAGTCCCAAAATCATCCATCGATGTTTTTATGCCCATTTTTTTTAATTCACTTAAAATATCGATGCTTTCTTTAATGTTTTGCATAATGCTTTCTGTGATTTCCAGTTCCAGGTACTGAGCATCCAAGCCCGATTCTGTTAAAGCATTTTTAACAGTTTTTAAAAACTCGCCATGCCGAAACTGCAAAACAGAGACATTTACCGACATGCATAATGGTGTGAGCCCTTTGTTCTGCCAAATCTTATTTTGCCGGCAAGCTTCCTTCAGCACCCATTCTCCTATCGAAACAATTTGGCCGGTTTCTTCTGCAATCGGAATAAATTCTGTAGGAGTCACCTGTCCCAGTTCTGGGTGATGCCAGCGAAGCAAAGCTTCCATGCCAATTACTTGGCGGGATCTCAAATTGACTTTCGGCTGGTAAACAAGGGATAGCTGTTTTTTATCGAGCGCTCTTTTCAATTCATTTTCGATTGTCATTTTGCGAATCATCGCATCGTTCAGTTCCGTGTTATAGAAACTGAAATTGTTTTTTCCGTTGACCTTCGAGAGGTACATCGCCGCATCCGCGCTTTTCAACAGTTCTTCACTGGTCATTCCATTTTCCGGAAACATACTGACGCCTATACTCGGCGTCAAATTAATCTCGTATTCAAACACGGCAAACGGCTCTTTGAAATTCTCCAGAATTGTTTCTGCAATTGTGATGCACAACTTTTCCGTAGCTTTGGGCAAAATAATAACAAACTCATCTCCCCCCATCCTGTAAACCAATGCACCGTCTGGCAGGGATTCGCGCAACCGATCCGATGTCCTTTGCAAAATAATATCTCCTACATAATGGCCCATCGTGTCGTTGACCAGTTTAAATCGGTCTAAATCGATCAGCAGCAGGGCTAATCTGTTCTCATGTTTTGCAACTAGCCCTTCGATATCTTCGATAAATCGTACCCGATTATTTAATCCGGTCAATTGATCGTGGTGTGCCAAATACTTGTACTCTGCCACGATGTTGTGGTTTTTGTTGATGACAATAAACTGGCGCCCGAGTACTAGTAAAAATGCAATGAGCAAACCTGAACTCAGTGCATTAAAATCCCAATGGTAACTGTAGATGACCAATGCGATCAAAAGGAGGATGCTTAAATAAGGAAATAAAAATTGCCGCTTTTCGAATGGATTGCGGATTGCCACAATTGGTTTGGTTGCGTGATTTTTAGAAGCCAGTCCCGCAAAACCAATAAACAGCAAAGCAATAATCCATAATAAGTTGATATAACTTACAGGCTGATAGATTTCATTGATTGTATTGTAAGCATATAAAGAATTCGCTACGATTTGGATAAAAAAACCAAGGATGACCAGCAGCAGTATATCTCTTTCTTCGCTTTGTTGGTGAAGATAATACAGCACCGTAATCACAAATAATAGGCTTAACCCTGCAAGCGGATAGCCGATTACTACAGCCGCAGACGACCAGGAATCTTCTACAAATCCCATGACGGGTTGTATGAGGAAATGAATACAGACTGCTGCTGCAGTAATCATGTATACAATCACATTAAAAACATAAGATTTTTCCGAATAACTAGCGCGTATTTCTACAGTCTTCACGATTAAGGCCGAAAAGAACAGCACGTGTGAAATCGGCCATAAAATATAAAGCGAGCCGTGGGGATCCAAAGACTTTTCAATGGTTTGCGTGTATAGCCAAATCCAGTTTGAGCTGATATAAACCATTACGCCTAAGCTTAACAGCAACCAAAAAACTTTCTTACGGCCTGCTGCATTCCGGTATGCATTAAATAACCATACAGAGCTAAAAGTTCCGAAAATGATTTGAAGTATCGTAACGCCCAGTATGTTTAACCAACTATTTTCTTCGAATAGCCAGCTCCAGCCATAAAACAGAGTGATGCTGATTGATAGAATCAGCATAGGAAAGCGGTCAATTTTTAACATTTTGGGTCTCCTTCTCTGTTATTAAGCTCATTAGCTGCTTTCACAATCGGACAGCAGTGGATTTTCATCTCCTTACCGCTCTCTCCTATCATGGTAGTTTGCTATTCGACATTCCGCAAAATAGGTATTTAGACTTCCGCAAAAAATCTTTAGACTCATCATACACTTTTTACAAAAATATACATAGTGATTTTTAAGAATTATTTAATTTACATAAAAATCATTTTCACTACACAAAAACCCCGAAAGCAAGTGCTTTCGGGGTTTGTTTAACGTGCCAATAGATATTCTATATATGAGCGCCAATTTGTGTTTTTAGCGTACTCAAAATCAGGCTGATTGCCTGGGAACGGCATGAAGACGTTTGGAGGAGACGCGAACTCTACCAACTTATCTTCCTTGATCACGACTGTTCCAGATTCAGGTCCTTCTGATAAGACCGCTTTCGCGCCTTCTTCAAAATTGATGATGACTCCCAAGGTATCCGGGCGGCCGTTAATGTTCAAGGTATGAGTTTTTCCTTCAACCCCGTCATAATCGAAGAGCCACGCCGTTGGCAATGCCACGGCGTCTTCAGCCGATTCCGTGGTAATCGCAGTGTTAACATTGCTGCCAAACGGCATCGCATTGTCGATTGGCGTATCCGCCACAATTCGGACTTCGTAGTACGCAAGCGGGTTGTTCTGTTCTTTTGGATCCAATTGATGATAGGCTTCCAGCCACTTGGACTCTTCAGCCGGCATTTCGGAAATACTCTGGACCGTTCCTGTAGCTATTCCCTCAATGCCTTCGCCTTCAATTTTAACAGCATCCGCTACTTCCACGAGCGGCCATTCGTCTTCCAGCACATAGCTGACGAAAACTTTTTCATTCGAATAAATTTCAATGCTTAACGGTTCGGTATCCCGGTTAATCTTGGATACCGTTCCATCTACCGGACTGATGACTGCTGGATTCGACAGATTTTGCGTCAATTGTGCATTGAGGACAGCCAATTGTGAATCGATAGAAGCCAGTTGCTGTTCGGCTTGAGCGATGCCGGCAGCGTAGGAGCCGTCTTGAGGAACCGCTACACCAACGGAAACATTGACATCAAACTGAATGGTCTCATCCTCATCGTTGGTGATTTCGGAATTATCGGTCGCGTCTTGTGACACCGGACCGCCTTGTGCGGCTCTCGCCTGCTGAAGAGTAGCCAGTGAACTCCTGACCTCTGCCTGCTGCGCTTCTAAAGCAGTTTTCTGCGTTTCCCATATCGAACGCTGCTCTTCAGTTTCCGCCTCATTTAAAGTAGCTAGTTCAGATCCAGCTGTCACACTGTCGCCTTCACTCACTAGCCATTGCTGAAGCGCTTCGTGTTCTTGTACATAAATTTCCACAGTTCCCTGTGGCGCCGTCAACGCTTCTTTAAAAAGATTTGTTTCGTAAGCGTTCGTGTATGCCTGTTCGTAGTCGCTAACGTAAACACTTTTGGATAGAATGCTTTTTTCGCCGAACATTAAAAGGGAATTGGCCGTTAAAAAGGCAATAACGGCAATGGATAGGCCAATAAAATAGAATCTATTCAAACAGATTCCCTCCTTCCATAAAGGTGCTCAGCATATCGTCCACTGGAATCAGGCTAAATGTTGCAACTATCAAGGCGACAACAATATGAAGCATGATCAAGCCAAACAAAACGAGTTTAGGATTGATTTTTGTAAAGCTGCGGATAAAACGATACTGGACTGCAATAATTAAAGATGTAAATAAAGTCAGCTGGTTAAAAAAACTAATCAGGAAATGATTGTCCAAAAATGTAGCTGCAATTGGACCAAATGAAAAAATCGATACCGACATTGTAAAACCAGTCAAGGCAAACAATAATAAAATCAAGCTTTTTTCGATGACCAGCAATGCCGTAACATAAGCTTGCATAAGAATGGCAGCACGCCATGGCATCTTAAGGATTTTACTGAATAGAAAAGAAGCCCCATAAAGATGAAATGCTAAATAAAATCCTGCCCATAGGAGTGTTCCCGCAAGCGAGGTCCAACGTGAAAGTGTATAAGCATCCCACATTCCAGCCGCTAGAAGTGGTGTCAGCGAATCGGTATTCATGCCCCAAATTTCACCTATTGCAAAAACCAGTAAGCCAATCGCAATAATGCAGGCTATGCGCTTGTTGACGTTGCGCATTTCGGTATGTTGAATATTATGTATAAGTTGCCCTTGTCGAGGGAAAAAATGCCAAAATCTGAAGTCTGATATCATTCGTATAGTTCCTTTCAAGGCAATTGACGTTCTGCTTCACTTTACTTTACCAAAAAAGCATCCTCTTTGGAACGTATTAGCTGGTACATTTTTCAATATTTGCAGTGTTTGAGCCAAAAGGCATAGGAGTACGGTTAATTGTTTATTGGAAACTTGAACATGGATAGAAAAATGGCTCTATATGGCAACTTTCTTCCTGTGCCGTTTTTATCCAAATAAAAAAAGGCTGTTCTTGGTGAACAACCTTTTTGGGTCAGTTTACTATGCTTCAATGATGCGATATTTCTTATGAGAGATTACGGTCATGTTGGATGCTGCACCAATTTCTTTTGCATCTTCTGGTGAAATTTCAACAATCACTGAGTTATCCATAATTTTAAAGATGGTGCCGTTGACATCGACGCCGTTGCGAGTGAAAGAAATCCATTCGCCAATGTAGCGGGCTGCTACGAATTCTGATACTTCTTTTTCATGGGGTTGGAATGCCATCATTACCACGCCTCTCTTTAGTAAAGCAATATCTAATTATTGTATCACAATTCGTCACTAATTTCATCTTTTAACAAGTCGTATTGCAAAACGATGTACGTCTAAAGCTATTGCTAGCAAGCTTTTGGAAAATAAAGAAAGGAAAGCTCCTCTTTTGGCCTAATGATCTACATTAGTAAATCGAGATGTTGGATGGAGCTTGTCATCTTCGACATTTTTCACTTACTGGACTTTTATTCCACGCCCGGGAGAATCGTTAAGGTTTTGGCATTTCCATCGAGTCGCGCAAGTGCACCAAGCGGCACGGAAAAATGCGGTTCACAATGGCCAATTTTAAAGCCTTTAACAACTGGAATTTTCAATTCACTAAAATAATCGTCAAACACTTGATCCAATTTCAGGGAAGGCGTGTCCACTGGAGAAACTGCATTTTTGAAATCTCCAATTACAATGCCTGCTGCTTCATCAAATTTACGGGCCAAGCGCAATTGATTGAGCATCTCGTCCACTTGATAAGGCTGTTGGTTAATAGCCTCGATCAATAAAATCTTGCCTTTGACATCCAGGTCAAACTTCGTTCCGATTGCGCTGCGAATCAGCGACAAATTGCCGCCAACCAACTCACCTTGCGCGATTCCACCAACCAGCGTTACGAGTGGTGCTACTTCCTCTGTGTAATGCAGTTCAAAAGGTTCGAACAACTGGCCAAACATGCGCCCGCTGCGTTCATGAAACTCCGGTTTGGCGACATCGGACGCAAGCATTGGTCCGTGGAAAGTCACGAGGTTTGCATACTCTCCAATGGCTGTATGCAAAAATGTAATATCCGAATATCCCCAAAACACTTTCGGATTTTCCATGATCATGGCATAGTCAATCCGGTCTGCATACCGCGCTGAGCCAAACCCGCCCCCAGCACAGATGATTCCAGACACTTCCGGATCTTCAAACATGGCATGCAAGTCGGCCAACCGTTGTTCATCAGTTCCTGCCAAGTAGCCGCGGGATGCATCAATTGATTTTCCAAGCTTTATCGTCAATCCGAGGTTTTCTAGAAACGGCAAGGCTTTTTTCAAGTTTTCTTGATCCGGTGGACTAGAAGGCGCAATGACACCCACTGTATCTCCTTTTTTCAATCGTTTCGGCAACGTTCTCAATGTAATCTACTCCTTTGTATTTCTTCTACTTTCCCTATTATACCCTGATAAAGGTATTCAATATCCACTTGGACTCTACGACCCAATGTATCAATACCTAACCGATAGTTCAATTCAGCCCATTTATGCTCATGTGAAGACATATAAATATATTCATTTTATTTATATTTTAGAATTTTTAGTTAATTTGTATGATGTTTATCATTAATCATTTATTTATACTAAAAACAAGTTAGCCAACATGTTAACTTACTTGTAAGATCTTCCACTGACAAACCCAATCGAAAAGGAGCGGATCACAATGAATTTTGATAAAGTACTTGAACTCGAATGGGAAGATCTTGCACTCGGAATGGCGGGCTCTACAGCAATTATGCTGTTTATCCATTTTTATACTTTGATGTAAGAGGTGGCTTATGAATTACGCAGCATTATAAAAGCTCTTTTCCAATACAAACGGAAAAGAGCTTTTCATATGGCTTTATTGTATTCAAAAACGCCTCCCCATTGATCCGGAAAGACGTTCTTTATCCATAGGCTGCTAGTTTCACTTTACAAACCTCCATGTAATTGTTTTGATTGCCGTTGTTGGGCTATTAACTCGTCGAACATCATTCGGTCTCCTGCACTTAATGCCTCGTCGATCATTCGGCTGTAATTTTCCTGCTCCAAAAAATAAATGGCATCGGCCGCTTCTTTTTTGGACTGGTCGTTCACTTCAACCAACTCGGCTCTTTCTTCTTGCAGGATTGCTTGAAGATGCCTGTGAATATCCGAAACGAGCAACAATTGGTAGAGAGGTAAGCGGATAAATCGATTGCCTTTTTGGAATACAAAGACTTCGGAAAGGTTTTCTACTTGGAACGTATTGAGATTGACGATAATTTCTTTGCCTTCCACCGGAATAAAATGGAACAGCTCATCGTCTTTCATAATGGAAAAGTATTGATAAGCAAAAACAAACTTCACCAAATGCCCTTCTTTCTTTGTATAAAAAGGCTTCATAAGTTTCACATGCAACATCTGACTCACCTCCCATATTTCTAATATTCTGATTACATACATTATATCACGAAACCCTCTTTTCGAATACAGTATTGCATAAGAACCTCCTTATATAACAGACGTTTCACAACTTAATTTTGTCACATTTTTTATTATAAAAGTCACAAATTTGTCGAATAAAATTTAGTTTAAAATCAGATAGGGCCTTGGAAAGGATATGCTGTTTGAAGCCAACCTTTTCGTTCTTTCTTTGCGTTTCTTTATTACGGGGAAAATATAAGCAAATATTTTTCTCTATCCTAAAAGCCCACCGGTGATTTGCCGGCAGGCTCTGAAAAACTATAGGTTCTATTTTTTGCTTCTTACATGCTGGTGGCGGCGACGTGGTTTAGTGACCATAAAATGCATTTCGTTTGGATTAATGTAAATTGATACTTTTTTTATTATGTAAATTACCAGACTGTGGAATTCTTCATCGGACAATTGCCGCTTATGAAAAATGATTTGATTCATTTTGAAATCGACCTGCACCTGTTCCAAGTATTCCGGAAAAAGTCGAGGGTCATGGATACTGTAACACTCACCATCTGATGAGATTTGCCATTTGATTTTACCAAACACCAAATCGGCCTTTGCATACACTACTTCCCAAGCCACGACGTCCTTCGGATGCAAAACAGATCGCAAATCGGGGATTTCCAAAACAAATGAATTGAACAACTATCATTCTCCTATCCGTATATTACTTAGGTATTTAATACTTTTATAATACCATTTATTTTACATAAAACAAGGATTTTTAAAAATAACAAACTGATCTTGAAGCCTCCTAAGGGGACAACTCATTCTTTCCCGTTTACGGAGCAGTCAGAAAGTCGTATAATAGAAGGAAAGTTTTATTTTGGGGCGATGCATATGGCTACGGTTCAATCCCTAGCGAAAAAATTCGAAGATACGATTCACAATTATATGGCTGCTATCGACAAATCGCTTCTACCGACTCGTGCGTTGGATGAAGAAATGGTTCGAAAAGCAGTCTTTTTAGTGCGCCACGATGGCGTACAGATTCAGTCGTTCAATGAAGAACGGCTGCTCCTTGAAGCAATTGTCAAAGATGCACATGCCGTTAAGATCATTCTCAACTTTGATAAGCTTACAGCAATTTGCGCTTGTCCACAGGAACCGATGTGCCGCCATCGACTGGCGGTCATTTTTGCGCTGTACCAAAAGATCGGCTCACTTTCAGAATGGGTAGCTGCTTGGCGTGAACCTGAAAACAAGCAAATGACTTTATTGTCCGAAAAGCGTTCTCCTGAGCAATGGACAAAACTGATCCGCAGCGTATGGCGTGAAGCCATTCCAGATTATACAACCCGCAACTATTTTTATTTTGAACAAATGTTCGATGGCCGTTTGAAAAATGCTTTGTCGTATGTCCCTTTGGAACGCGAATGGAAGGTTCTTTACCGCACGTATGCCCACTTCATTTCACTTACTGAAGTATGGTCAACGTTTATCTCCGGGACACACGAAGTCCACCATTCCTTCTTTAAGACGTGGTTTGACGACGAATTGCATGAATTGCGCGATTTGCTAGGCCAACTGCGTGTTCAGCACCGGACATTTGAAGCAGATGCTTTTTTTGAACACCTGAAAACCTTAATCCGTGAATTTATAGAAGTGAAAGATGCCTCGTTTTCGCAGCGTTTTTCGCTTTATCAATTGTTTTGGACAAATTTGTTCACTACGAACAGGCTGCGTGAAGAAGAACTTGCCGCACTTAAAAATCCCGATGAACGGTTGAAAGCTTTTTTCTCTATTATATTGAAGAAAGATTTGGATGTGCGGAAGATTTCGCCCAATGAAACGCATGATTGGGTAGAACTTGCGGTTCTTGCAGAAAACGAAGAACACCCACAAGCTTTGGCTAGTATTTTGTTGGCAATCAAACCACACGTAAAAACGTTCCTGTTTGAAGGATTATATACGCAGTACCGGCACCAATATGTGCGGACGCTCAGCCGTTTATTTTCGCAAATCGAATTGAGCGAGTTGGACTGGGAAGATTTATTCAAGCAATTTGGCCATTACGGCCTTCCCGCTTATTCTGCTTATCTGATTGAAAAGCAATTATACAAACAATGGGCAGAACTCCACCATCTTCACAATTCTCCGCTGTATTTCGCGGAAGAATGCGGACTTAAAGAAGTTCAAAGCAAGGCGCCAGATTATGTACTGCCATTGTTCCACCGGTATGCGCTGGCTCATTTGGAGGAGCGCAATCGGCCAAGTTACAAACAAGCCGTACGCGTCTGGAAAAAAATGAAAGCTGCCTGCAAGAAAAGCGGTCAAATGGAGTTCTGGACTGCGTACATCAATGAAATCCGCACACAGAACAAACGACTGCGTGCACTCCAGGAAGAGATCGAGAAAGGAAATCTGATATGAATCAATTCCAAACTGAAGGAAGCCGCCTTTATTACTTAACAATCAGCCGCGGTGAACTTTTCCGTATTCAGGCAACCAATGAAGCAGGAAACCGGATTCCACCGGAAATCTGGAAACCTTATTTGTATTTTCTCGACAAAGACAGCTTTTTCGGTTTGACTGCACAGACGGATGGCTTAGATTTGGTATTGACACCCGCTGATTTTGTTCGTCTTTTCCAGCGCGAACCGCACCATTATGTGATGTTTGCCGGACAACGTGCTGAAGATGAAGCTTGGCTGAAACTTGCCGGAAAAGTCGCTGATTCCTTAAGCGATCCAGATTTATGGGATCATGTGACGGTTGAAGACGGAGACATCATTATTGACAAACAATATGGCGACGAAGAAATCCGCGCTTTCCTTAGCGATACCATTCACCACCAGTTGCGCCAAAAAGGATTAGCTGTGGCTCAGCTTCCATACATCCAAGGCTTTATCCAACAAGCTGGCTGGGAAGGTTTACCGGATGCAGAAGACTATGTGGTCGCTGTTCAATTGAGCGAACCGGATGCTGACGAGTTCTGGTCTTTTAAAGTTGTTATGCGTTCGAAGCGTGGCAGTGTCTACTGGTCCCCTTCCAAACGCCGTGCAGACGAACCCATCGACAAGGCACTGCCTGAGAAATGGCGTGCATTTGCAGAAGATATTCAACACCGCCAAGCATTGTTATTAAGCTTATGCCCTTCTGTTGAACGATTTGACGAAGACCGGTTTTATCACGCGGAATGGACCGATGCAGAGATTCTCGAGTTCTTGCGCAACGATGCTGAAATTTTGCAGGCATTCGGCATCGAAGTTTCGATTCCTTCTTGGCTAAAAGCAGTCCAGGAATCAAAAATTCGTGTCAAAGCCAATGTGAACTCACCGATTAAGAAAGCGTCTGTTGTTGGACTTGATCAAATCGTCAACTTTGACTGGCAGTTTTCGCTTAATGGGCATGAGCTGAGCATGCAGGACTTCCAGCGCCTTGTTTCGGAAAACAAAGAATTTATCCGCATCGGCAATGAATGGGTGCGGGTGGATTCAAACTTACTGATGCAATTGCGCAAGATGATCGAAGAAGCTGAAGATGCGGATTGGACCATTAAAGATATGCTGTTCCAAAATGTACCGGAAATTATGCTGGAAGAAACAGCGGACGAAGACGATCCGTTGGTAGAATTCCACTTGAACCGCTCCCTGAAAACGCTGCTTGATAAGCTATTGGACAAACGCGATTTGCCTGAAACGCCGCTTCCTCAAAATTTATTGACAGAGCTGCGTCCTTATCAGAAAATCGGCTTTGATTATTTGGTGTTTATGCGTGAAGAAGGCTTTGGCCTATGTTTGGCAGATGATATGGGGCTCGGAAAAACCGTTCAGCTGATTACGTATTTGCTGCATGTCCACGGGAAAAATCCGGACCAGCCATCGCTGATTGTGTGTCCGACTTCCGTACTCGGCAACTGGCAAAAAGAATTAGAGCGTTTCGCACCTGATTTGAAAGTTGCTACTCACTACGGCGGCATTCGTCCAAAAGGTGAAGAATTCAATGCCTTTTTAGCAGACGAAAAACCGGATGTGGTCTTATCAACATACGGCATCGTTTCTTCTGACGGAGAGGAAATGCAGAGCCTCCACTGGTCAAGCATTACCTTGGATGAAGCACAAAACATCAAAAATATGTACACAAAACAATCGCGGACCATTCGGAAGTTCAAAGGCGACCACCACATTGCCTTGACCGGAACACCCATTGAAAACCGCTTGTCTGAATTGTGGTCAATTTTTGACTTCATTAACAAAGGCTACTTGTACCGCATCAAGCAGTTCCAGGAAAATTTCATGATTCCGATCGAGCGCGATAACTCTGAAGATCATAAAGAGAAGTTGCGGCAACGAATTCAGCCATTCCTGCTGCGCCGGACAAAGAAAGACCCGGATTTGCAGTTGAATCTGCCTGAAAAGCAGGAACAGCTGGAATATTGCCCACTCACGCCTGAACAAGCTGCACTATATGAAGGACTTGTACAGGATACGGTGCAGAAAATGGAGACGCTCACAGGTTTTGAGAAAAAAGGGCTGGTATTGAAAATGCTAAGCAAATTAAAACAGCTGTGCAATCATCCGTCTCTCTATTTAAAAGAGCCATATACGAGCGCAGCTGAAATTCTGCCCCGCTCTCAAAAACTGGAGCGCATTGTGACCTTGGCCGGGGAAATTGCGGAACGCGGGGAACAATGTTTGATCTTTACCCAATACATTGGGATGGGGCATTTGCTGCAACAAGCAATTAACGAATTGTATGGCCACGAAGTGCCATTCTTGACCGGCAGCATGCCAAAACAGCAGCGTGATTCCCTGGTTGCTTCTTTCCAGGCTGGAAAGTTCCCAATTTTCATCTTGTCTTTAAAAGCGGGTGGCACTGGCCTTAACTTAACGGCTGCGACACATGTTCTTCATGCCGACAGATGGTGGAACCCTGCCGTCGAAAATCAGGCGACTGACCGTGCTTACCGCATTGGACAGACGCAATTCGTCCATGTCCATAAATTTGTGACCATTGGGACTATTGAGGAAAAAATTGACTCCTTGCTGGTTCAAAAACAGTCAATGTCTGAAGAGTTTATTCAGTCCAGCCAATGGATGACCGATCTTTCGGATAGCGACTTGAAGGAACTATTCACTTATTCACTTTAATTCATTTTAAATAAATCCGGCCAAGTCCCCACTTGGCCGGATTCCCCTTTTAGACGTGAAAGTTCACCCTTTTTGAGCGGAACGGAAGATCGATTTCAGTTCACTTAGTTCCCGCTCCGCCTCTGCCAGTCGCTGATGGAGCAAAGCCGTTAGTTTAATCAATTGCTCCATATGCACTTCCAGTTGCAGCTGCACATCTTTTGGCATTGCTAAGTGCCTCCTTTGTTTACTCTTTATACGTTGACCTGTTCCGTCCCCGGCGGCTGGAAATCGAAGTCTGCATCAGACTGCGGTTCCTCCTGCCGTGGGACGGTTTCTTCTTGCGGCTTTCTTCTGTCAAGGAAGCGAATCTGGTCTCCAAGCACTTCGGTTACATAGATGCGCGTGCCGTCTTCTTTGTCATAGGACCGTGATTGCAGGCGTCCAGTGACAGCGACTAAGGATCCTTTGACACAGTATTTCGAGACATTGTGGGCAGGTTTGCCCCAGGTCGAGCAAAGAACGTAATCTGTTTCCGTTTCTCCTTTTTGGTTTTTATAGTTTCGCGAGACCGCAACAACGAAGGATGTATGTACTCGCCCTTCAGTTAGGACCCTCATGGTTGGATCTTTTGTTAACCGCCCTACAATTCCAACTTGGTTCATTTTCTCACCTCCTTTCGCTTACATAGAGCATACTAAGAAGTTTGAATTCTTTGCAAAACTGAGAAAACTATTTTTGATGGTTTTTCCGCTGTTAAATTTCATTTTTTCAAACAAGCGATAATTTTTTTTCGTCACGATCGATTGAATTTGCTGTATCTTAGTCCACTTTCTGTTACATTCAAATGTGTTTTTTGGAAGAACTCTGCATATATTGCACAATTTTTTTGGATCGTCTGTGTGCTATACTAAAATAAAGTTAGTATTGGAGGCGTACCCGCATGAAAACATTTAAAATGCTATCGTTGGGCGTTGAACAGGATGACCAGGTGACCGATTATCCGGTGCATGATGGCATCATCATCAATCAGGAGAATAATGAACGCTCGTGGATTCTTGAAATGCTGGTTGCTCTACCTCATCAGGAAACTTTTGAAACCTTCCAACAAACAGGAGAAGTTATTGCTGTGCAGGTTGTTATTTCCTATCCAGGCAATGAACCGGCTCCTTTCGAAGTAGTGGTCCATGCAGTAAAAGCAATGGGTGACCATGTTTCTATACTGATGAAAGGTACTTTAAAGCGGGCACGCCGCAAGTATGCCGAAACCCTGCTTTCAGAACTGCTAGAAGATGGGTTTGAAGGACAAGAACTGCTGGAACGTTTTGAAACCGATATGCGTACCCGTCCTGGTTTACGTAAAGACGAGTCTAGGCCATAAAAATAAAATACGCCCCCCCAAAAAACTTTCTATCAGTAATTTTTTTTGGGGGGAAATAAAAAAAAGCCATCATTTTGATGGCTTTCTTGTTTTATGTTTTTATTTTAGCAAGTTGAGTTTATTTTCTATAAAATCTGCTTCTGCTCTGCAAGCATAATCATAGGAAGTATGTAAAAGCTCCTGGCGAATTTCGATGCGAGCAACTTGTTCTTCTGAAGGCGGTTCATTTAATATTCTATCAATCGTTTGATTGATTTTTTCGGCAACAGTTTCATGAAATTCCGGAGCGACCTTAATTTCCATAGGTACTTGCTTATACCACTTTGCTTCTTTCTCTATATAAATTTTCCAGGTATTCATGAACTCTTCTAATTGAAACTTATCCTCTTCCCACTCAATCTGGGCCATATATTTTTCAAAAACTTTAGATATAGACTTTGTGATACTGCTTTTCACGCCAGGTGGCAATGATTTATACATGTAGCTAGCCTCCATTTCTAAAATGAAAATTCTCAGTTGATTTCAAGCATTTTTCTATAAAAATTATTTAACTTCCGCTACTGGTCCTAAAGCAAACAGGATATCACATTCACATGCAATTTCTCCATCTACAGTTGCAATGGCATGGCCTTTGCCCATCGAACCACGAAGCTTTGTCAATTCAACCTCCAAGCGCAATTGATCGCCTGGCACAACTTGTCGTTTAAAGCGGCAGTTATCGATGCCTGTAAAGAAAGCCAAACGGCCTTTATTAGCATCCAGTTGAAGAACAGCGGCTGCCCCTACCTGTGCTAACGCTTCCACAATTAAAACACCCGGCATCACTGGATAACCAGGGAAATGTCCATTAAAAAATTCTTCATTTGCAGATACATTTTTTAAACCGACTGCTTTTTTGCCTGCTTCAATTTCTAATATCCGATCAACCATCAAAAATGGGTAGCGATGCGGTAAAATTGCTTGAATTTGTTCTGTTGTCAACAATTGATTCCACTCCTTCTAATTTCCACTCATAATATCAAGTATATGCTGCCATGTTTCCCATTTGAGAGCATCGGCAGGTTTACCGTCTCCAATAACCCCAAAGCCCACCATCGCGCCTAGAACTGCCGCTAAAACAATCAAGGCGATGACAAGAATAATACGAAGCCAAATTGGAAACAGGCGAATTTGAACCCACCACGTCTTTTTAGGCTCTGTTTTTTCTGGTTCTTCTGTTTTCGCTTTTTTCCGAAGAGAAAAGTTTTTTTTCAGCTCAGCCATTCACTCCGTCAACCTTTCTATCTACTAAATTTAACAATCTTGCGTAAACGCATTTTTATAACCTGTCACCACTATATCAAAACACACCTTTTTTTCCATCTGCTAATCGGCTCTGTTTTTTCTGGCGAAAGATATTTTCTTTTGCTTCCAACATTATGCCTGTGCCCATTACTACACATTCCATTGGATTTTCCGCGATAGAAACTGGAATTTCCAACTTCTCAGCCAGGAATCCATCCAATCCATACAGCAACGCACCGCCACCCGTCAAAATCGCACCGCTCTCAATAATATCTGAAGCCAATTCCGGCGGTGTTTTTTCCAACACCATACGGGCGGCCTCGACAATTAATTGAACAGACTCTCGTAGAGCTTTTTCAATTTCCAGTGACGTGATAGTCAGTGTTTTGGGATAACCGGTCAATATATCTCGTCCGCGTATATCCATTTCTTTTTCTTCAGTATGCTTTAACGCTGTCCCTATTTCCAGTTTAATTTTTTCAGCGGTTTTTTCACCGATTAACAGCTTATGATGTTGTTTGATGTAGCGAATAATCTGCTGATCAAACCGATCCCCCGCTATTTTAATGGTTTCACTGGTGACGATGTCTCCCATCGATAGAACAGCAACATCCGTCGTGCCACCACCAATATCAATGACCATACTGGCACTGGGTTGATAAATATCAAGTCCTGCTCCGATAGCAGCGACTTTCGGCTCGACTTCCACATAGACTTTTTTGCCCCCCGCTTTTTCTGCTACTTCACGGATTGCATTTTGTTCAATGCTTGTGACGTTGGTCGGGCAACATATTAGAATGCGCGGCTTGGTCATAAAGCCTTTAAGTTTCAAGATGTGCATAAAATGCTTAAGCATCGCTTCGGTAACATCAAAGTCGTGGATCACGCCATCTTTTAATGGACGGACTGTCACAATATGCTTTGGCGTTCTGCCCATCATTTTGCGTGCTTCTTTTCCGACAGCTAAGACTTCATTGGTTTTCAGATCCATGGCTACTACAGAAGGTTCGTTCAAGATGATTCCCTTGCCTTTAACGTATATCAATACATTAGCTGTTCCCAGATCAATTCCAATGTCTTTAGAAAACATCAAGCCCGCACTCCTTTTAACCATTCTCCTACTTGTTCAGCAAAATATAGCTTGCTGAGTGAGGTATCTACGGCATCCCATGTATTTTGAAAAATACTCTCTTAACTGAATATTTTATCATAGTACGGATCGCATTTACAAAAATTCCTGAAATCAGGCAGTTACAAAAATTCCTGAAATCAGGCAGTTACAAAAAAAGCTTGCAGAGCTGGTAATCAGCACTGCAAGCCCACGAAAAATGAATTAGACCAATTGTTCAACTTTCACTTCTATTTCTTCAACAGAAACACGCTCAATATCAGCGCCCAAAGCAGCCAATTTTGAATGGAAGTTAACGTAACCACGATCTAAATGATACAGTTCATTCACACGTGTGATGCCATCAGCAGCAAGTCCTGCCAAAATCAACGCCGCTGCTGCACGCAAATCTGTCGCTGCGACTTCAGCGCCTTGAAGAAGGGATGGGCCTTCCATAATCACTGAGCGGCCTTCGATTTTAACTGAAGCGTTCATCCGGCGGAATTCTTCCACGTGCATGAAACGATTTTCAAAAACGGTCTCTGTCAGAATGCCGCTACCTGTAGCAGTCAACATTAACGACATCATTTGGGACTGCATGTCTGTAGGGAATCCCGGATGCGGCATTGTTTTGATATCAATTGAACGAAGCGGACGGCTTGCGCGAACACGTAGCCCTTGATCCGTTTCCTGAATATCTACACCCATTTCACCCATTTTGGAAATTAAGGCAGCCATATGTTCTGGGACAGCGTTCTCGATGATGACATCACCTTCAGTGATAGCAGCAGCTACCATGAACGTTCCGGCTTCAACACGGTCCGGGATAATGTAATGCTCAGCACCATGCAATTCTTCGACGCCTTCAATACGCATTGTATCGGTACCTGCTCCAACTACACGTCCACCCATTTCATTGATGTAATTCGCTACATCGACGATTTCGGGTTCTTTAGCAGCATTTTCAATAAGTGTTGTACCGTCTGCCAATGCAGCAGCCATCATAATGTTTTCAGTTGCGCCAACACTCGGAAAATCCAAGTAGATTTTCGCTCCACGTAAACGGCCATCTGTTCTTGCTTCAACAAATCCGTTTCCAAAAGTAATGCTTGCACCCATTGCTTCAAATCCTTTTAAGTGCTGATCAATCGGACGCGAACCAATGGCACAGCCACCTGGCAATGCTACACGAGCAAATCCGTTACGCGCAAGAACTGGACCCATCACCAAAATTGAAGCCCGCATCTTACGCACATACTCGAATTGTGCTTCGCTTGATAATGTAGCTGAAGAATCGATTACCATTTCGTTTTTCTCAGGGAAATAATCTACAGAAACATTCAAGCTTTTCAAGACTTCTTGAATCGTATAGACATCTGCCAAATTTGGTACTTCTTTTATGACACTTTTTCCTTTTGAAGCTAATAACGCTCCTGCCAATACTGGAAGAACTGCATTTTTAGCACCCTCAACCCGCACCTTACCTGTTAATTTCTTTCCGCCTTTTACAATGATTTGATCCACTGATATGCCCTCCATGTGTTTAATAGTCATCTATATGTATCCCATATACGTTTAAAATTTCAATGTCATTTATTAGAAACAAAACCTTTCTCATACTAACCTGTTTTTTAGTAAAAAACAAGCAACTATACTCTCATTTTGCGCTAAAAACTTCGCCAGACAGAATAATATTCGTAAAAAACATTGTCTTTGTGTCCGTCAGAGTGAAAAAAGTCACGTTTTAAAATTATCCTTCTAGACCTTTTCCCCTCTAAACATCGCTTAAACATGGAAAAGAATTTTATTTCCCAGGAAATACAAACGTTGCCGTTTTGCCACGGCTATGAGCTAGCTTCAAGGGCGTGGCAAAACGGCAACCTTAAAATAAATAAGGCAATTGCCTTGACCAAGATGAAATATTTAGGAAAAAAGTAGATACCATGGTCCCGATTGCTATACTCAAAAAAATGTAAAGAATTTGCGCCTGCAGTACATGGTGCTTGTGGATCCATTTTTCAAACATTACTGCACGCATTGCGTAAAAAGCAACACCACTAAAGAAAATATGGCTGAAAATCGAAATCAAAGCTGTTTGTCCAATCATGGTTTCCATAAGATCCATCCTTTCACAAAATGGAAAAAGCGGACAAAAGTCAATTGCCCTTCTGTCCGCTTTTACTTTTGTTATTATTAGTTTCAGCGCCCAAATTCTAGGGTCATAAGCTCCACTAGCTGTGCGGCAAAGAACGCCGCTTCGCCAGTGCATCTTATGCCCGTCAAATCTACACGGGCACTTACGCTTTTCTTATTGTCCAGCCTCAGCGACCAGCTCCTCGGGGTCTTAAGTCAGCCTGGCTGCGCGGCTGAAAAGATGCCGCTTCGCCATTCTGCCTTAAGCCCGTCGGAGCTGAACGGCCGCTTCTGCTTTTCTTTAAATGTTACCCTCATAAACGTTGATACGATTCATCGCACGCTTTAACGCCAATTCTGCGCGTTTAAAGTCGATTTCATTTTTATTTGCCTGCAAAAGTGATTCTGCACGTTTAGCGGACTCCTGAGCACGTGCCAGATCGATGTCTGTTGCGCGTTCAGCCGATTGTGCAAGAATGGTCACTTTTTCAGGGCGGATTTCAAGAAATCCACCGTTTACAGCAACCAATTCTGTCGAGTTCTCTTTTTTCAATCGGACTGCACCGATTCCAAGAGGAGCGACTGTCGGAATGTGGCCGGGCATAACACCCATTTCGCCTGTTGCTGTAACTGCAATAACCATAGATACTTCTGAATCGTATACCGGGCCGTCGGGAGTGACAATATTGACTGTAATGGTCTTCATTTTTTTCCCTCCTGGTCCCTGGTTTTAGACTTCTACGCCCATGCCTTTTGCTTTTGCAATAACATCTTCAATGCGTCCGACCAAACGGAAAGCATCTTCTGGCAAGTGGTCATATTTTCCATCAAGAATTTCTCTGAACCCTTTGATCGTTTCTTGAACAGGAACATAAGAACCTTTTTGGCCAGTGAACTGTTCAGCAACGTGGAAGTTCTGAGAAAGGAAGTTTTGGACACGGCGTGCACGGTTAACCGTCAGCTTGTCTTCGTCACTTAACTCGTCCATACCAAGGATTGCAATGATGTCCTGTAATTCCTTGTAGCGCTGAAGCGTTTCTTGAACTTCACGTGAGATGTTGTAATGCTCCAGGCCAACAATTTCAGGTGACAATGCACGTGAAGTTGAAGCCAGAGGATCTACCGCTGGGTAGATACCCATCTCAGAAAGTTTACGTTCAAGGTTAGTTGTTGCATCCAAGTGAGCGAACGTTGTAGCCGGAGCCGGATCCGTATAGTCATCGGCTGGCACATAAATCGCCTGGATTGACGTTACAGAACCCGTGCTTGTTGTTGTAATACGTTCCTGCAATTGGCCCATTTCAGTCGCAAGTGTTGGCTGGTAACCAACGGCAGATGGCATACGGCCAAGAAGTGCCGATACCTCAGAACCTGCTTGCGTGTAACGATAAATATTATCGATGAACAGGAGTACATCCGCGCCTTGTTCGTCACGGAAATATTCAGCCATTGTCAAAGCAGACAAAGCAACACGCATACGTGCGCCCGGCGGCTCGTTCATTTGGCCGAAGACCATCGCCGTTTTCTTAATAACGCCAGAATCGCTCATCTCGTGGAATAAGTCATTTCCTTCACGTGTACGCTCACCAACACCGGCGAATACTGAAAGACCGCCGTGCTCTTGAGCAATGTTGTTGATCAATTCTTGGATAAGAACTGTTTTACCTACACCGGCACCACCGAAGAGACCGATTTTACCACCTTTGATGTAAGGGGCAAGCAAGTCAACAACTTTGATACCTGTTTCAAGAATTTCAACTTCTGTGGAAAGATGTTCGAATGTAGGTGCTAAGCGGTGAATCGGATCACGGCGCTCTGTAGCAGGAATCTCTTCCCCTAAATCGATAATTTCACCAAGTACGTTGAATACGCGGCCCAATGTTGCTTCTCCAACTGGAACAGTAATAGCGCTGCCCAAATCGGTTACAACCGACCCACGCTGCAATCCATCAGTGGATTCCATCGCGATTGTACGGACTGAATCATCACCAAGGTGAAGAGCCACTTCAAGCGTCAAAACGACTTGAGCTTGTCCGGGACGATCAATATTTACAGTTAGGGCGTTGTAGATAGCTGGAAGTTGGCCATTAGCGAACTTGATATCTACAACCGGTCCCATAACTTGAAGAACGTGTCCTGTGTTCATGCTGTTCCCTCCTGTCTTACTTTTTTAAAACTCCCTATCAGGGATGTTTGAAATTTATAGATTAGCAAACTTTAGTGCCCATCTGCATGGGCACTTCCATTTTTTATTCTAACGCAGCTGCTCCGCCGACAATCTCAGAGATTTCCTGAGTGATTGCCGCTTGGCGGGCACGGTTGTACTGAAGTGTCAATCCGCCAATTAAATCAGACGCATTGTCGGTCGCGCTCTTCATTGCTGTCATAGATGCAGCATGTTCACTCGCTTTGCCGTCAAGAAGGGCCCCAAAGATCAAGCTTTCTGCGTATTGTGGAAGAAGAACTTCCAAAATCGCTTCTGCTGAAGGGTCAAACTCGTAAGATGCAGTAGACCCTGTCGGTTGAATATCCGTCAGCGGCAAGACTTTTGTCTCTGTGACTTCTTGTTGAATAGCTGAAACAAAGTGATTGTAATACATATAAACTTCGTCATACGTACCATCTGAGAACATACCAACAGCTTTGCGCGTTATTTCTTTGATATCCGAAAACGTCGGATGGTCCGGAAGCGCAATTGCACTTTCAAGAATGGTCATTCCCTGTTTTGTAAAGAATTCCTTCCCTTTCCGGCCGACACTCAGGATAACAAAGTCGTCATTGGACGTATGTCGTTCACGGATTTTGCTCATGACAGTACGAAGAATATTACTGTTATATCCACCTACAAGGCCACGATCCGATGTAATCACTAAATAAGCGGTTTTCTTCACAGGGCGCGCAATCATCATCGGATTGCTGGTGTCCGAAGACCCAGCTGCGATGGATGCTACTACATCCTGGATTTTGTCCATGTAGGGAACGAACGCTTTCGCATTCACTTCCGCACGGCTTAATTTAGATGCAGAAACCATTTGCATGGCTCGTGTAATCTGGCTCGTTTTCTTAGTCGACGTAATTCGTGTTTTTATATCGCGTAAAGATGCCACTGGTATTTCACCACCTTATTATTTTTTCTTCATATTCGAACCAGGTATTACCTTGCTTTAACGGACAGTATGTCTCCCGCATTGACATGCAGGAGATGGACTGACCGTTAAAGTCCGATTGGATCAACTAGCATTCAGCGGATTAAAACTCCTACTGAATCCAGTTTCTCTTTACTCTGATTTTGCGAATGTGCGTTTGAATTCGTTGATCGCTGCACCAAATGCGTCATCAGCAGGTAAACCTTGAGTTGTACGAATAGTATCCAAAATTTCTGTGTGGTTATTATCCAACCAGCTTGTCAATTCAGCTTCAAAGCGAGAAATGTCGTTAAGAGCGATGTCGTCAAGGAATCCACGAGTCAACGCATAGAAAATAACAACTTGTTTTTCAACTTTGATCGGGTTGTTCAAGTCCTGTTTCAAGACTTCAACCGTACGTTTCCCACGCTCGATTTTCGCAGCAGTTGCAGCATCAAGATCTGAGCCGAACTGAGAGAATGATTCAAGTTCACGGAAAGAAGCCAAGTCAAGACGCAATGTACCCGCAACTTTTTTCATTGCTTTGATCTGAGCTGAACCACCAACACGTGATACAGAAAGACCCGCGTTGATCGCTGGGCGTACACCGGAGAAGAATAGATCCGATTGAAGGAAGATCTGGCCATCCGTGATCGAGATAACGTTTGTTGGAATATATGCAGAGATATCGCCAGCCTGCGTTTCAACGAACGGCAATGCTGTGATTGATCCTGCTCCAAGAGTTTCGTTCAACTTCGCAGCACGTTCAAGCAACCGTGAGTGCAAGTAGAAGACATCCCCTGGATAAGCTTCACGGCCTGGTGGACGACGAAGCAATAGTGAAAGTTCGCGGTAAGCAGATGCTTGTTTTGTTAAATCATCATAGACGATCAACACGTGCTTGCCTTCAAACATGAATTCCTCAGCCATTGTGATACCTGCATAAGGAGCAAGGAACAACAATGGAGCTGGCTGTGAAGCCGAAGCAGTTACAACGATTGTGTAATCAAGTGCTCCGTTTTTACGGAAAGTTTCTACTACGTTACGAACAGTAGATTCTTTTTGTCCGATTGCAACATAGATACAGATCATGTCTTGGTCAGATTGGTTCAAGATCGTATCGATTGCTACAGAAGTTTTACCTGTCTGGCGGTCACCGATGATCAATTCACGCTGTCCACGGCCGATTGGCACAAGTGCATCAATCGCTTTGATACCTGTTTGAAGTGGTTCATGAACCGATTTACGGGCCATAACCCCTTGTGCAGGGCTTTCAATTGGACGTGATTTTGTCGTGTTGATTGGTCCAAGACCGTCAACAGGCTGTCCAAGTGGATTTACTACGCGTCCGATAAGTTCATGTCCTACCGGTACTTCCATAATGCGGCCAGTTCGACGTACTTCATCGCCTTCTTTAATGTCTGTGTAAGGGCCAAGGATAATGATACCAACATTGTTGGCTTCCAAGTTTTGCGCCATACCAAGGACACCATTTGAGAACTCTACAAGTTCTCCAGCCATGATGTTGTCGAGGCCATGAGCGCGCGCGATACCATCACCAATGGTGATTACTGTACCAACGTCGTCAACTTTCATCTCTGATTGATAATTTTCAATCTGTTGTTTGATCAGACCGCTGATTTCTTCAGCTTTGATGCTCATGTATGTCACCCTCTCATAATTTCATAAATTAACCGATTAATTGACGCTGCAGTCGTGCCAACTTTGTGCTCACGCTGCTGTCGTAAATGCGGTTTCCGATTTGAAGACGCAATCCGCCGATTAACGATGGATCGATAATGTTTTCAATTCGTAACGATTGTTTGCCAATTTTGTTTGCAAACACAGTAGAAATGGATACGCGTTCTTCTTCAGTCAAAGGACGTGTTGAATAAACTTTTGCATCTTCGATTCCCTGTGCATTGTTGGATAAAGCAATAAACTCGTCAGCCAGTGAGCCGACTTCGTCCATACGTTTGCGTTCTGCCATCAATTGAAGTGTGTTTAAGACAAACGGATTTGCCCCAACGAATACTTCATTGATTAGATTTGTTCTCTTATCGGCTGAAAGTTTTGGAGAAACAATCAAGTTGTAAAGTTCCGGAGTCATTTTAAAGACTTTTTTCACTTCACGAAGATCTTGTTCGACTTCCAAAGACGTTCCATGCTTTTGAGCGACTTGGAACAATGCTAGAGCGTAGCGTTCTGCAACTTGACTCACTGAACTTCGCCTGCCTTCGCAATCGTTTCGTTAATCAACTGACGGTTGTCTTCCTCAGAGATTTCTTTTTCAAGCACTTTCGTAGCAGCAAGCAATGACAACGCCACAACTTCTTCACGAACAGCTGAAATAGCTTTATCTCTTTCGTTGGCAATTTCCTGTACCGCAGCATCTTTCATGCGGCCAGACTCGGCACGCGCTGTTGTAATGATTTCTTCACGCGAAACTTCGCCTTGCTTTTTAGCATTTTCGACGATTTCTTGTGCTTGCGTACGCGCATCTTTAAGAAGGCTGCGCTGCTCTTCAAGCAATTTATGTGATTCCAGACGGCTGTTTTCAGCAGTTTCGATTTCACTCTTGATCAAATCTTCGCGCTGCTGCATTACGCCCATCAAAGGGCCCCATGCGAACTTCTTCAAAAGCAACATTAGCAATATGAAGATAACAAGTGTAGCGAGAATGTCTCCAGTGTTCAAAAACTCCCCGGTTGCACCGAGTACTAGGTGATCAAAAAACACGATTGTTTCACTCCCTTCAAGAGCCTAAAATACAATTTCTTCTATAGTAAGATCTTTATCTGTTGTAAGATGAATTTTCAAATGAAAATGGGTTCATACAAGTTTAAATGGCGAAAACCATATCGAAGCATCCCCACCATTTAACTTTTTGTATAAAAATACTATTGGTTCATAACGATGAACGCGATAACTACAGCGATGATTGGCAATGCCTCAACCAATGCAACACCGATGAACATTGTTGTTTGTAGAACGCCGCGAGCTTCTGGCTGGCGTGCGATACCTTCAACTGTTTTTGAAACGATAAGTCCGTTACCGATACCTGCACCTAGTGCTGCTAAACCTACTGCGATTGCTGCTGCTAATAAACCTAATGAACCTGTCATTGTAATGTGTCCTCCTCAGGATAGTTGTTTTTTTGTTTGCTCGATGAGCAGTTTATACTCAATGGTCGTCGGCAACTTTATGCGATAAATAAACCATTGTCAACATAACGAAAATAAACGCTTGGATTGCCCCGATAAAGATCGAGAATCCTTGCCATAACATCATTGGCAAGATGCCTGCTGCAAACCCAAAAATACTTGCTGATGCGAGGCCTGCCAACAAAGTCAGCAAGATTTCCCCCGCATAGATGTTACCGTAAAGACGCAGACCGAGTGTCAGCGTATTTGCGAATTCCTCAATGACTTTCAACGGGAATAAGAATGGCATCGGCTTGATGTAGCCCGCTGAATATTCTTTTAGTCCCTTCAACTTGATACCATAATAATGGCTCAAGATGAGTACCATTGCGGCTAATGTCATCGCTACTGTCGGATCAGCTGTTGGTGATTTCCACCAAAGATCTCCGTTGACGACTATTGCAAATGGAAGCCCTAACATATTCGAAACAAAAATGAACATGATCAGAGTGATTCCAAGAACATGGAATCGGCCACCATCTCTCCAATCCATATTGCTGTTGATAATCCCTTTCACGAAATCCATGATCCATTCCATGAAGTTCTGCATGCCCGTTGGTTTGAGCTGCAAATTCCGTGTAGCGATAAAAGCAATAAGGAAGACGATAAGAGCGGCTACAAGTAGCATCATAACGTTGGATAGGTTAAACCAGATCCCGAACACCTCGAGCATAGGAGCGCCATGATCCACGATAGTTTCACCTCTCTTTCCACATTGTTAATGGTGTTTCACGTGATACACAATCCGCTCTGTTAACAATAGAGCGTAAGGGACCATCAACCCAATTACTGTACTGACCAAGTGAATGTGCTCTGCGAATAAAATAGCAATCGCCACAGCTGCAACACCTGATGCAAACCGTAATGCCGTTCCAAGCGAACGAACTTTCGAGCCTTCAGCCACCGCTCGGTCGAATTTCTCCATCCGTCGAACCAAAATCCACATGTTGTAAATGCCGAACAAAGTTCCGATTATGAGGCCCGCGAACACTTCTTGATAAGGGGTAAACCCCCAACCAATAACGTAGAACGCCAAGATGAACAAGATCATCTTTTTCAGCCTGGTATATATCTCCCTAAGTCCATCCATTTTACTTGTCTCCTGATTCGAATTTGCGGACAGTCTGAAGCATTGCCCAAACACCGGCAGTGATGCCTATGAATAGGCAGATGATCATGAAAAACGGGGCGGTTCCGAGCCTCTCATCGAGCCACATGCCTGCAAATATCCCGATGAGAACGGACCCGACAAGTTGTGAGAGGATGGCACTGTAAATTGCCATCGCTTGTAAGGGGCTTTTTGTTGGGCGCATGATAACCCCCTCGAACTTCGTTGATTTGACATTAAACCCTCAAAAAGAGCAGTCGCATCAGGCTTCCAAAACCACATAATCTATGTAAGAAAACCTTCTCATGCATACCCTTTGTAAGCATACATTAGGGGTAAAATCATGTCAATTAGTAGAAGTGAAAAACTTCACAAGCGATTTTCCTCTGACATATTGTTGACAAACTTTGAGAAAAATGTCCAATGGGTTATTTTTTCTTTTACAGTTTAGAAAAATAAGCATGAAGCGCTTCGACAATTCGGATAGATGCTTTGCCGTCTCCGTATGGATTGGATGCTTGAGACATCGACTTGTAAGCTGCCTCATCTGTCAGCAATTCCTTGGCCATCCCGTAAATTGTTTCTTCATCTGTTCCCGCAAGCTTCAAGGTTCCGGCAGCGATGCCTTCAGGACGCTCTGTCGTATCGCGAAGCACCAAAACCGGCTTGCCGAGTGAAGGCGCTTCTTCCTGAATTCCACCTGAATCGGTCAAAATAAAGAACGAGCGTGCTGCGAAGTTATGGAAGTCCAACACTTCCAGTGGTTCGATCAAATGAATTCGCGGATCACGGCCCAATACTTCATCTGCCACTTCACGCACAGCTGGATTCATATGAACCGGGTATACCACTTGAATGTCATCATGTTCTTCAATCAGACGTTTGATGGCACGGAACATATTGCGCATGGGTTGCCCCAGATTTTCACGGCGATGTGCTGTCAACAAAATCATGCGGTCAGTGCCGATTTTCTCCAAGATGGGATGTGTATACGTTTCACGCACTGTTGTCTGAAGCGCATCAATGGCCGTATTCCCAGTAATGTAGATGGTTTCTGCCTTTTTGTTTTCATCGAGCAGGTTTTGAGCTGATTTTTCAGTTGGTGAAAAATGAATATCTGCCATGACTCCCGTCAACTGACGGTTCATTTCTTCAGGGTAGGGCGAATATTTATTGTGCGTACGCAATCCAGCTTCCACATGTCCTACCGCAACCTGATTGTAAAAAGCGGCAAGGCTGGCAGCAAACGTCGTTGTTGTATCGCCATGTACCAGCACAATATCCGGTTTCGCTTCTTTCATAATCACATCAAGACCTTGCATTGCCCGCATGGTTACATCCGTCAATGTTTGGCGATCTTTCATGATGTTCAGATCGAAATCCGGCGTGATTTTGAACGTTTCCAGCACCTGGTCCAGCATTTCGCGGTGCTGTGCCGTTACCGTTACCAAAGGTTCGATGGTTTCAGGATATTTCTGAAGCTCCAGAACAAGCGGCGCCATTTTAATGGCTTCTGGACGCGTGCCAAATATCGTCATTACTTTCCATTTTTTCGTCAAGCTGATATACCTCGCTCTCTTATTTTGTTCCGAACAATCGGTCTCCAGCATCTCCAAGACCTGGAACAATATATCCTTTTTCATTTAATTTCTCATCCAATGCCGCAATGTAAATATCCACGTCGGGATGTGCTTTTTGAAGTGCTTCTACCCCTTCAGGAGCAGCAATGATGCACATAAAACGAATTTTCGTAGCCCCTCGTTTTTTCATGGAGTTGACCGCTTCAATTGCTGATCCGCCTGTAGCAAGCATCGGGTCGACAACGATAAAGTCGCGTTCTTGAACGTCGGATGGCAATTTCAAATAGTACTCAACCGGCTGCAGTGTTACAGGATCACGGTACAAACCGATATGTCCCACTTTAGCGGCTGGAATCAGCTTTAAGATTCCATCAACCATGCCGATGCCAGCGCGCAAAATTGGCACAACACCCAACTTTTTCCCGGCAAGAACTTTTGACTTCGCCATTTGAACTGGCGTCTCCACTTCGATTTCCTCTAAAGGCAAGTCGCGGGTGATTTCAAACGCCATCAATGTTGCAATTTCATCGACCAACTCGCGGAACTCTTTCGTACCTGTAGACTTATCACGGATGTACGTCAGTTTGTGCTGAATCAGCGGGTGATCAAAAACGTATACTTTTCCCATGGCCTATCTCTCCTTTTCAAACATTATCTTAAATAGTATAACAGAAAATCAGTGCTTCAAGTTGTCAGAACCCGCTTTGGTACTATTCAGTTATTTCCGCCTATAGTTTATTTCTCCAAAGAAAAAAACCGGGAAGTATTTTCCCCGGCTTTGTTTTAGTGCAAAGAACTTCAAGAAATATTTCTCTTTTCATTCTTTGCTAGAGTGTTGCTGTGCTTTCACTACCCTTACAAAAAAAATGCTTCGTTCAATGGCATTGGTTTGTAAAACAGGTAGCCTTGTCCGACTTTGCAGCCTAGCGCTAACAATGTCTGGCGATCCCCCTCTTCCTCAATGCCTTCAGCCACTGCCTGCATGTTCAAATTTTCGGCAAGCTGAATAATGGTTCGAATGATGGCCAAGGTTCCTGGCTCACTCATATTCGATATAAACGAACGATCAATTTTTAATTCTTCGACAGGCAGTTTCTGCAAGTAGCTAAGCGATGAGTAGCCTGTTCCAAAATCATCAATTGATGTTGTAAAACCGGAATGTTTCAAGTGCTTGAATACTTTATTGGCTGTCTCGATATCCACAAATCCGATTCGCTCGGTAATTTCCAACTGAATCCATTGTGGATCAATGCCGTACTTTGCAGTCATGTCCATTAAATTCGGCACAAAAGAATGATGGAAAAAATGATCTGCAGAGATATTGATGGCCACTTGCCGAAGTTTTAAGCCTTGATCCGCTCTTTTTTTCTGCCATTTCAATACGAGCTCCAGAACATTTTGCTCTAGGAAACGTATTTTGCCGTTTTTTTCTGCTGCCGGGATAAAGACATCCGGAGGAATAATGCCCAATTCCGGTGACGTCCATCTGGCCAACGCTTCAAAACTTAAGATGTCACCGCTTGCCAAGTCAACTTTCGGCTGCAGGTAGACGCCGACTTCATTGCGCCGGAGTGCGGCCGTTAATTCATTGGCTACACGCAAATCTTTCATCATGAACTCATCATATTCACTTTCAAAATAACAAATGGCTTCCCCTGTCCGAAGCTTGGCCTGTGACAACGCACTGTCCGCACAGCGAATCAATTCTTCGGAATCCTGCTGATGCGGCGTCACAATTGCCACACCCACTTTCAAAGTGAGAAACAACTCCATATCTCCAACCGTGATCGGTTCGACCAAGCTTTGCAATAGATGCTCCAAATATTCCGGAATTCTCGTAAAAGGCGTCATACTATACATGGCCAATGTAGAATCCGAAAAGCGGGCAATTAATCCACTTGAAGAATTTTTGGACATCATCAATCGTTTGCCAATTTCATGCAAAATGGTATCTCCCGCCTGATGGCCATATTGATCGACCATTTTGACATACTCATCTGTTGAAAGAAAAGCGACGAATCCCTCTTTTCTCTCTTCCAATAATTCCACGATTTCATTTTTGAAATAATTTCTGTTTGGCAGATCCGTATTTTCGTCTATATAGGCTAACCGCAAAATTTCTTCCTGTTGCTGTGAATACTTGATGGCCAACGAAGCAATCGATGTTACTTCCTCCATAAACGCCAAATCTTTTTCATGGGGTACTGATGTTGCTGGAAAATAAATGCCGAAAGAGCCGAAAGCGGTTCCTTCTACACTCATAATCGGAATGGACCAGCTTGATACCAGTTTGTAGTCGTCCACCAAATGCTGATGATTTCGCCATAAATAACTTGTACTGATATCCTCTACCACTACCGGCTTTTGCTGATAAAACGCTGCTCCACAGCTGCCGGCATCTTCCTGAACCTCGCTGCCATTAACAGCATCAAGAAAGCCTTTAGGCATGGAATTCGCAGCCCCTACTTTGTAACGCGATGCTTCGTCGACCAATAAAACGGTACATTTTGCGCCGTCAATAAAAAACGATTCAGCGGTGTTGCAGACGTTCTGCAACAACACGCTCAACATATGGCCTTTTTCAATTCCCGTATAGGTTTCTTTCTGAAGCTTGATCAGCGCTTCTGCGCGTTTGCGATCGGTAATGTCATGTTGCAGCATCAACGTAAATTTTAAATTTTTCTCTGGAAATGCCAAAGGTTGAATCGTTATTTCATTCCAAAAAGGGGTACCGTTTTTTCGGTAGTTAACAATTTCAACGATTCCGCTTTTTCCGGCATCTACACAAGCACGTACGGTTTTCGCTGCTTTTTCAGCTGTTTTTTCACCATGCAAAAAGCAGCCGTTTCGTCCAAGTGTTTCCGCTTCGCTGTAACCAATCATTTTGTAAAAAGCTTTGTTGGCGTAAACAATGGGTTGTTTTTCCATTTCCGAATTGATGACCAAAAACGATGTATGGAATTCAACACCAAGACGGCGCAGCCACTCCATGATTGCTTTCTTATCTCTCTTTAGTTCATGCGTGTGCATACGACGCGTCCCTCCAATGTGTTCTATGTATAAGTCAAATGAGTTGAAACATGTTTCTCTACATCGCTTTAGTTATTCGAGCTGCAGTGCTAGTGCTTCAGTTTAGCTTAAATATAGTCTAAAAATACAGCTGCCAAGCATTTTTACCCGGCAGCTGTATGGACTTATTTATATAACGGATGCGCAGCTGTTAGTTTCGCTGTGCGTTCTGCAGCATCGCTTTTCACTGAGTCGTCTTCGGGATTTTTCAAAAGCATAGCCATGATGGAAGCAATTTCCTTCATTTCCGCTTCTTTAAAGCCACGAGATGTTACAGCTGCAGTTCCTAAACGGATACCCGATGTCACGAATGGGCTTTCCGGATCAAACGGAATGGTATTTTTGTTTGTTGTAATACCGACTTCGTCCAATACATGTTCTGCGACTTTCCCGGTCAAGTTCAACGAGCGAAGGTCGAGCAACAGTAAATGATTGTCTGTGCCGCCCGAAACGATATTGACGCCTTCAGCAATTAGGCCTTCGGCAAGCGCATGGGCGTTTTTCACGACTTGTTCAATATACGTTTTGAATTCTGGTTGCAGTGCTTCGCCAAATGCAACAGCTTTTGCTGCAATAACGTGCATAAGCGGACCGCCTTGAATTCCTGGGAAGATGGTTTTATCGATTTTTTTCGCAAATTCCTCATTGCAGAGAATCAATCCGCCGCGTGGGCCGCGAAGTGTTTTATGCGTAGTCGATGTCACGAAATGGGCGTGAGGGACAGGATTGGCATGGGCACCTGTTGCCACAAGACCGGCAATATGCGCCATGTCAACCATTAGGTATGCGCCGACTTCATCAGCAATTTCACGGAATTTAGCAAAATCCAATTGGCGCGAATAAGCACTTGCCCCAGCAACGATCATTTTTGGTTTGTGTTCCAAAGCTGCTTGACGAACCGCTTCGTAATCGATCAATTGCTCTTCTTCTGTGACCCCATATTCCACAAAGTTGTATTGCATGCCGCTGAAGTTCACTTTGCTGCCATGCGTCAAATGCCCGCCATGGTTAAGGTTCATCCCAAGAATAGTATCGCCTTTTTGCAATACTGCTGTATAGACAGCCATGTTGGCTTGTGATCCGGAATGCGGCTGAACATTTGCATGCTCCGCACCAAAAATTTCTTTCAGGCGGTCACGGGCAATATTTTCAACAACATCAACAAATTCACAGCCTCCGTAATAGCGTTTGCCTGGATAACCTTCTGCGTATTTGTTGGTCAACACCGATCCTTGTGCATCCATAACGGCTTGTGAGACAAAGTTTTCAGAGGCGATCAATTCGATATTCGCTTCCTGTCGATCCTTTTCTGCGTTCATCGCTTCATATACTGCTGGGTCTTGCGTCTTAATCAATTCCATCCGTATATCCCTCCCGTGATTGAACAAGCTCACGATTATAGCTCGCCCGTTCGCCGCCGATCAATTTCGGCCTTGTCGTGGCAGCTGCCACAATCGCTTCACCTATTAGTTTAACAGATGTTCGCAACGGAACGGCAACTCTTTTCAAATGCATGCCAATCATCGTTTGGCCGATATCAATCCCCGCATGCGCCTGGATTTCTTCCACCACAACCGGATCGGCCATGTTGCTGAAAGCATAAGCACTCATCGAACCTCCAGCTTTTGGAACCGGGACAACCGATACAGGCTCCCAGCCGTATTTCTCAGCCGCACGCCGCTCTACCGTCAATGCTCGATTAATATGTTCACAGCCTTGAAAAGCTAAAAAAATGTGGTGGCGAGCTGCAAATTTTTCCAAAGGTTCAAATAAGCCTTCTGCAATATCAAGCCCGCCGCCTGTGCCGATTCGTTTTCCTGCCACTTCTGATGTTGAACAGCCGACTACAAACACTTGGCCTTTCCTGAATTCGATCTGCTGCTCCAATTCGCTTAAAACCTCTTCCAGTTGCAATTGCCACAATGTTTGCATGCCGACTCCTCCTTATTTTTCGAGGTCTGTGATTTTTTGTATGCGTTTTTCGTGTCTGCCGCCTTCAAATTCTTCCGTCAGCCAAGTTTGAGCGATTTCGCGTGCAAGTCCTGGCCCGATAACACGCTCACCCATGGCCAAAACATTGGAATCGTTATGCTCTCGTGTCGCTTTTGCGCTAAACACATCGTGCACAAGTGCACAACGAATGCCTTTGACTTTATTGGCTGAGATAGACATGCCGATACCAGTGCCGCATATTAAAATGCCGCGGTCAAATTCACCGCTTGCAACGCGGTCAGCAACCGGTTTTGCATAATCTGGATAATCGACCGAATCGTCTGTATGTGGACCAAAATCCTGGTATTCAATGCCAATTTCGTTCATTAGGTTAACGATTTCTTTACGCAGGTTATTGCCGCCGTGATCGGATGAAATTGCCACTTTCATGATTTAGCCTCTTTTCTTAAAATCAAATTTATGGATCAGCAAAAGCGCGGTTGTCGAATTATGCCGAATACTCTTTACGCTTGTAATCAATTCTAACATTTTTACGTAAAAAAGACAGACTAAGCCTCGAGAGGTTCGCCTGTCTTTTTGACTTATGTCATTTTTATGATTAATTTATCAATCAAAACCTGCAGCTCTTGAAATGTCTGCTCATAAAGCTCTAACGGCCCTCCATATGGATCACTAACATCTGCTGTTGATCCGTTAGCAAATTCTTGCAATGTATACAGTTTTGTTGCCGCTTCAGGGTATGCTTGCAAAAGTGCCATTTTATGTGAATGAGTCATTGTTAAAATCAACTCCGCCCACTTCATATCTCGCGTATCGATCGGCTTTGATGTGTGTGCAAATGAGATTCTCTGTTTGTCCAATACCGCTTGCGCGTTTTTAGAAAGAGGTGCAGTTCCAGCAAATATACCGGCAGATCGCGCTTCGACGCCCGGCAGGTTTCGGGCTGACAAGATTGCTTCGGCCATCGGGCTTCGACATGTATTGCCTGTACAAACAAAAAGAATTTTCACAGGGGTCCCTCCTTCACTAAATCAGCTGAACCATTTATGGTCTGCCGCTTTTTCAAGTCGGTTCATCAGGGCTTCGTTTTGCTGCGAACCACTTTCAACCGTAGCCAAAATCAGGTCGGCATCGATGGCATCACATTTTCGCAAACTGGCATACAAGCTTTCTGTAGAAAGCGGAAAATTATAGTCAGCAGTTGCATATTCGGTATCGCTGATAACAGCCACTCTTTTCCCTTTTTTCTGAACGTATTCGATCGCTTTTTCAATCAAACGCTTTTCATTTTCAATTAAATACAAAGGAGCTGCAGGCGCATAATGCGGATATTTCATTCCTGGCGACTTGGGCACGTTTGTCTTGTTTTGCGATGCTGATCTAACCGTTCCAATGACTTGTTCAATTTCTTCTTTCGAAATTTTTCCGGGACGCAATATGACCGGCGGCTCGCAAGTTGTGTCAAGAACCGTAGATTCAATGCCAATTTTTGTAGCACCGCCATCTAAAATTAACGGAATCCGACCGTCCATATCATGATAGACATGCTCAGCTAAAGTCGGGCTGGGCTTGCCGCTGGTATTGGCACTGGGTGCAGCCAAAGGGAGCTGCAGTTCCTGCAATAGCTTAAGTGCTACCGGATGATTAGGGACACGGATGCCGACAGTATCCAGGTTTGCCGTGACATTGCTCGCAAAAGTTCCTGGCTTCGCCTGCATAATTAATGTCAGGGCTCCTGGCCAGAACGCGTCCATACACTGCAGCGCTTTCGCCGATACTTCTTGTACATGAGTCAAAGCTGTTTCTTTAGAATCCACATGAACGATGAGCGGATTGTCCGTTGGCCGCCCTTTTGCATCAAAAATTTTACTGACCGCTTCGGAATTAGTAGCATCTGCTCCTAATCCGTAAACCGTTTCAGTCGGAAACGCAACTACATCACCGGCACGCAAGATTTCCACAGCTTGTGCATAACTTTTTACTTCATCCACATTTTTATCCACAGAAATAACATCTGTTTTCACATGAACAACTCCTATTTTTGAGGGTTTTCACCGATTTACCCACAATGAGTGGATAACTATCACTTAATTGTGGGTAAACTGTGCGCAACCTACTCTATTAGCGCAAAAACCATTCGATCATTTTTGTTGATATCTTTTTTACTATAGACCAAAGCGTCCGGAAAAGCGTCTTGCAACATCTTTTCGACTGCTGGTCCCTGTTGATAACCTATTTCAAATCCGATAATTCCGGGTTTATTGAGCAGCTGTGGAAGTTGTTTGGCCATCTTGTCATAGAGAGCCAAGCCTTCCTTGTCTGCAAACAATGCACTATGCGGTTCAAAGTCTCTAACGCTGTCTGATAGTCCAGGCGCTTCGGCATGCGCAATATACGGCGGATTGGATATAATAACGTCCCATTTCTGGTCTCCAATTGGTTCAGTTAAGTCACCTAAGCGAAAATCGACTTCGGCATTCAAAAGCTTCGCATTTTTTGCAGCCATTTCCAAAGCGGGCTGCGAAATATCCGTTGCAGTAACTTGCGCAGCTGGCAACTCACATTTCATGGTAATAGCGATAATTCCACTGCCTGTCCCAATATCGGCAATGGCCAGCTCTCTTTTCTTCATATAGCGATTGATCAGTTCAAATGTTTCTTCTATTAACTCTTCTGTTTCCGGCCTCGGTATTAAAACATTCGAATTCACAAGAAAGTTTCTTCCGTAAAATTCCTCATTGCCGGTCAAATGCTGGACAGGAATTCCTTTGGCATGCTGTTCAACATTCGCCCAAAACTTTTCAGCCTGCAGTTCTGGTATTTCGTCACGCATGGCTGCAATCAAACCGGAATACGTAAGACCCAACTCATGCTGGAGAAGAATGCGGGCTGCCCCTTCTTCCCGTCCGTTTGCCTCTAAATAAGAAGAAGCCCTCTTGAGGGCCTCATACACATACTTAAGCTTGGTCATTGTTCAGGCTTTCCATGCGGGCCGATTGTTCTTCTACAATCAACGCATCGATGATTTCATCCATTTTTCCTTGCAAAATCTGGTCCAGCTTTTGGATCGTTAAACCAATCCGATGATCTGTTACACGATTTTGCGGGAAGTTATACGTCCGGATTCGTTCAGAACGGTCGCCTGTTCCTACTGCTGATTTGCGGACTGCATCGTATTCAGCTTGAGCTTCCTGCTGGAATTTCTCATAGACACGGGCACGCAGTACTTTCATTGCGCTGGCTTTGTTTTTGATCTGTGATTTCTCATCCTGACACGTTACGACCGTGTTCGTTGGAATGTGCGTCAAACGGACTGCCGACATCGTTGTGTTAACCGATTGTCCACCAGCACCCGAAGACGCGTACGTATCTGTTCGAATGTCGTTGTCATGAATCTCAATTTCGACTTCTTCGACTTCCGGCAAACAAGCTACCGTCGCTGTCGAAGTATGAATTCTGCCGCCGGATTCGGTTTCTGGAACCCGCTGTACCCGGTGAGCGCCGTTTTCGTATTTCATTTTTGAATAAGCGCCTTTCCCGGTAATCATGAAGACGATTTCTTTAAAGCCGCCAAGTCCAGTCGGATTCGAATCCATCACTTGTACTTTCCAGCCATTGGATTCGGCAAACCGCGTATACATGCGGTAAAGATCACCGGCGAACAAAGCCGCTTCATCTCCACCAGCCGCTCCACGGATCTCCATAATGACGTTTTTGTCGTCGTTCGGATCTTTAGGAATCAACAGTTTGTGAAGACGCTCTTCAACGACGGTGATTTGCCCTTCCAATTCGTTAACTTCTTCTTTGACCATTTCGCGCATGTCGGCATCCATTTTATCATCGAACATCGCTTTCGCTTCTGCCAATTGGGCCGTCAAATCTTTATATTCACGATAGGTTTCAACCGTATCCTGCAAGTCGGATTGTTCTTTGGAATACTCGCGCAGCTTATTGGTATCGCTGACGATATCCGGGTCGCTCAATAATTCGTTTAAACGGTCATACCTGTCTTCTACTGATTGTAATCGATCAAACATGGGTGTCACCTCGAGTTCTATTTTTTTGTTTTATTCGTAATGAAGAAATCATTCAAGGCGGAGGCCTTTCACTCTTTCTTCTATTTTTCGGTTAATTTACTAGAAAAGTTAAGCTTCTAAATGTTTTTACAGATTCCATCTAGAAGACGAGAATTCACTTAACAGTAACGCCAGTCGGCACTTCGTGGTGATGGCGGCAGCGTGGTTCGTAAGCTTCTGATGCGCCCACTAAAATTGTCGGGTCGTCCGAGCCTGCTGGTTTCCCATCAATTAGACGCTGGGTGCGGCTTGCCGGGGAACCACAGACGGTGCAGACGGCTTGAAGTTTGGTTACTTGCTCGGCAATGGCTAGCAGTGCTGGCATCGGTCCGAATGGGCGGCCTCTGAAATCCTGATCAAGCCCGGCCACGATAACCCGGAACCCATGATTGGCCAGTTTTTGGACATTTTCGATAATGTCTTCATCAAAAAATTGAGCTTCATCGATTGCGATGACATCGAATTCATCAGTAATATACTCCCACATTTCGTTAGAGCGGGATATTGGCAGCGCAATGACGGTAGCTCCATTATGCGAAACAACCGCTTCTTTGCTGTAACGGTCATCAATTTTCGGTTTAAAAACAGCAATCTTTTGTTTGGCAAACTGGGAACGGCGGACACGGCGGATCAGCTCTTCTGATTTTCCGGAAAACATGCTGCCACAGATCAATTCAACCCATCCTGTTTGTTTCATGACGTACATAGGTGAGACCCCTTTCAAACACTTTGTTGTTTTGTATCGAGCTAAGCTAATGGTGTATGATGCTCTCTGCTAATTACTATAGAAAACCTATACTTTTATAAATAAAGTTTCTCTTTATCATACCAAAAATAATGGAATTGCTTGTTGTTTTTCGGAATATGTAAGGTGTTTTTTCTGATAGTAGACGAAAAAAAATACCCGCCAGGCGTTTGCGCGCTAGGCAGGTATATTTTTATTTTACTCGTTGATTTCTTCTTTGAGGCCGTATTTTTTGTTGAAACGATCTACGCGGCCATCTGCTGAAGCGAATTTCTGACGTCCAGTGTAGAATGGATGACATTCAGAGCAAAGCTCAACGCTGATGTTTTCTTTTACAGAACCAGTCGTGAAAGAGTTCCCACACGAGCAAGTTACTGTAGCCTGTTTGTAATCTGGATGAATACCTGTTTTCATAATTTTTTCTCCTCTCGCCCTGAACCATCTGGAACAGAGTTTAATCTATTTTTACTATTGCCTTACACGGTTCTTTAGACCGTATATGCAATAGCTTTGCTTTGATTCACTTTCATAATCATATCAAATTCCCACACTATTTGCAAGCAATTAAATCATCTTCTTGTTGCTTCGGTGGGTCTTCATTTCAGTTGCCAATTGCTCAAAGAATTCTTCGTTTGTATCCGTTTGGCTCATTTTTCTCAGGAAACGTTCACCAAAATCATGCGAGTCTGAGAAAGTCTTTCGAATGGACCAAAGCTTTTCGAGCTGCTTCGGTTCGATCAACAACTCTTCTTTGCGCGTTCCGGAACGGCGAATATCCAGTGCTGGGAAGATGCGGCGTTCTGCCAAAGAGCGGTCGAGATGCAATTCCATGTTGCCCGTTCCTTTAAATTCCTCGTAAATCACTTCATCCATCCGTGATCCGGTTTCCACTAAAGCTGTAGCCAAAATCGTCAAGCTGCCGCCTTCTTCAATATTGCGTGCTGCTCCAAAAAAGCGCTTTGGCCGATGAAAGGCTGCTGGGTCAATCCCTCCTGATAGTGTACGCCCGCTTGGTGGAATAACCAAATTATATGCTCGAGCCAACCGTGTGATGGAATCCATCAAAATGACCACGTCGCGTTTGTGCTCAACGAGACGCATCGCACGTTCAAGAACAAGTTCTGCAACCTTGACATGGTTTTCAGGCACTTCATCAAAAGTTGAAGAGACGACATCGGCATCCACCGATCGCTCAATATCCGTTACTTCTTCAGGACGCTCGTCAATCAGTAAAACAATTAACTCCGCTTCTGGATGATTAGTTGTGATTGAATTGGCGATTTCTTTCAGCAGCATGGTCTTACCCGCTTTTGGCGGTGCTACAATCAAACCGCGTTGGCCAAATCCGACAGGCGCAACCAAGTCCATGATGCGGGTCGACAAGTGAGCCGGCGTCGTTTCCAAACGAATGTGGCGATCGGGATAAAGCGGCGTGAGGCCTGGGAAGTGGACGCGTTCTTTGGCCACTTCTGGATCTTCACCGTTTACCGCTTCTACTTGAAGCAAACCAAAATAGCGTTCATTTTCTTTTGGCGGACGCACTTTGCCGGAAACCTTATCACCATTTCGCAAATCAAAACGGCGGATTTGAGAAGCGGAGATGTAAATATCCTGAGAACTCGGCGAATAATTGATCGGACGCAAGAAACCAAAGCCTTCTGATTGGATAATTTCCAAAACGCCTTCCATAAAGAAGAAGCCTTCCTGTTCTGCACGCGTTTTCAAAATCGCAAAAATCAATTCTTTTTTTGTCAGCTTGCTGTAGTTGGTTAGCTTGTATTCTTTCGCTAAATTGTATAGTTCTTTTAATGTCATGTTCTCCAATGCGGAGATTGTAATCGTTGCCATATACGGACACCACTCTTATTCGTATTATTTTTGTAGATAAGTTGAACCCATTAAATTTTCCATACCGCTTAACATCTTTTAGGCTTACCTAGCGTAGAAGCAATCGTCTTTGCTTTGCTCAAAGAGACCAAAACGATGTATGAAAAATGGGTTTATCGATTCAACTTATATGATTTGAGGATCAGTAGTGAATGATTGAGAAGATCTTAAAGAAGAAGTCCGGCAATTAGCCGGACTCATTTTATGAAGTAGGATCGTTAATCGTTCATTACAAGGTTTAGCTTTTGCCAACAGGCTTGTGACGCCTGTGCATCAGCAAAAATGGCATGATTGTCTTTGACGAAGTTATCCGCCATCAAGACTTTGTTCCATACTAGTATTCCAGTTCTATATGACTCTAGGCCACTATTATTGTAGCACATATTTTCAGGCTAAATGTGCGTCAGTTTGCATCCTGGCTAAAGTCAGACTTCCCACTTGTTACCGGGTCAATTGTCTCTCTCCGGATGTCAGCGCCAAGGCCTTGCAGCTTTTCAATAATCGACGAATAGCCGCGTTCAATGTGATAAATTTCACGAATTTCAGTTTCGCCTTCTGCCAACAGACCTGCAATAACAAGTGCTGCTCCAGCACGCAGATCGGATGCAACGACCGTTGCTGAAGTTAATGGAGTCGGGCCAGTAATGATGGCCGCTCTTCCTTCAACACGGCCGCTTGCATTCATCCGGCGAAGTTCATCAATATGCTTAAATCGCGCCGAATAGATTGTATCAGTGATCATAGAAGATCCTTGAGCCTGCGTCATCAGCACGGAGAATGGCTGCTGAAGATCTGTCGCAAATCCCGGATAAACCAAGGTTTTTACATCTATGGCATGCAAGTTTTCTGACTTGGGAATATAGATAGATTCTTCGCCTTCTTGTACATCAACGCCCATCTCACGCAACTTGGCAGTCAATGCTTCCATATGGAAAGGAATCACGTTATCGATGGTGATGCCATCTCCTGCTGCTGCAGCCATAATCATGAACGTTCCGGCTTCAATTCGGTCAGGGATGATCGTGTGGTTGGTGCCGTGTAATTCTTCTACGCCATCAATTCGGATAACGTTTGTTCCGGCTCCTTTAATTTTCGCTCCCATGTTGGTCAACAAGGTTGCGACATCAATAATTTCCGGCTCTTTTGCGGCATTTTCAATGGTCGTTTGGCCTTTTGCAAGAACAGCCGCCAACATGATGTTGATGGTTGCGCCCACACTGACAACGTCCAAGTAAATTTTAGCGCCGCGGAGTTCGTCGGCACGTAAATAAATAGCACCGTGTTCGTTCGTCACTTTTGCACCAAGTGCTTCAAAGCCCTTGATGTGCTGGTCGATTGGGCGTGGCCCTAAGAAACAGCCACCCGGCAAACCGATTGCTGCATGCTTAAAGCGACCGAGCATTGCGCCCATCATATAATAAGAAGCACGCAATTTTTTCACATTGCCATTTGGCAAAGGCATATCAATCATTTTGGATGGATCGATGTTCATCGTCCCATCTTCAAACGATACTTCCCCGCCGATTTCTTCCAAAATGCTTTTCAGTGTCCATACGTCGGAAATTCCCGGTAATCCTTCAATCGATACAGGCGAATTCGCCAAAATCGATGCAGGAATCAAAGCAACCGCACTGTTTTTTGCGCCATTAACTTTGATTGTTCCGGAAAGGCGGTTACCGCCCTTTATTTTATAAACATCCATTAAATTTCTCCTTTTTCCACTTTTCCGGCAGCTTGTTTGGCCTAAAAAAGTTCCATTGGTTTGGCTTCCAGGCTGGCTGCCGGTTTTTACTTCAGTTCATCCACTTTAGCGAACAGAATTTCCCGTTTTGAGATTGGAAATACTGCACGGTAATGTTTTTATTTTACGCCGTCTTCTACAGAACGTTTTTCCCAGTCAGCAAGAAACGCTTCGATTCCTTGGTCAGTTAAGGGGTGTTTAAACATTTGGTGCATCACTTTGATCGGCATTGTCGCGATATGCGCGCCGTTCAAAGCAGCATCCGTAACGTGCTGTGGGTGGCGGATTGAAGCAGCGATAATTTCTGAAGAAATGTCATGAATCTCAAAAATTTCAGCAATGGTTGCAATCAAGTCCATGCCGTTATGTCCGATGTCATCAAGGCGTCCAAGGAATGGCGAAACGTATGCCGCTCCTGCACGTGCTGCAAGCAAAGCCTGGTTCGCGCTGAAGATCAACGTAACATTAACTTTTTTGCCTTCTGAAGCTAAGACCGCACAAGCTTTTAAGCCGTCTGGCGTCATTGGCAATTTCACGGTGATGTTTGGAGCAAGGTCAGCCAATTCGCGGCCTTCTTTGATCATGCCTTCTGCATCAAGTGCGATAACTTCTCCGCTAATTGAACCGTCTACAAGTGCAGCAATTTCTTTCAAGCGGTCGTGAAATGAAACATTTTTCTCTTTTGCTACCAATGATGGATTGGTTGTAACACCTGATAGAATTCCCCAAGCATGTGCTTCTTTGATTTCGTCAAAGTTCGCTGTATCAATGAAAAATTTCATAGTTTTTCTCCTCCGGTATGACGGGAAAAAGAGAAGGTACCAGTTGGACACTTCTCTCCCATCTTTTTTTATTGCGTTATTATGCTTTTCCTGAACTTCCAAACTCACGCATTTTACCGATTACAGTCTTTTTAACTGCATCGCGAGCTGGTCCCAAGTATTTGCGTGGATCGTATACGTCTGCATCACTGTTCAATTTGTCACGGACTGCTTGAGCAGATGTGATTTGGCTTTCAGTGTTAACGTTGATTTTTGATGTACCAAGAGCAACAGAGCGCTGAATGTCTTTCAATGGAATTCCTGTTCCACCGTGCAAGACAAGCGGCACGTCACATAGCTGTGAAATTTCTTCCATTTCTGCAAAGCCTAGGTTTGGTTCGCCTTTGTAAGGACCGTGAACTGAACCAAGTGCTGGTGCCAGGCAATCGATTCCTGTTTCATCGACCATTTTCTTGCATTCCTGTGGATCAGCGTAGATGACGCCATCTGCAATAATATCATCTTCTTGTCCGCCAACAGTTCCTAATTCTGCTTCTACAGAAACATTATGTTTGCGTGCATATTCGACAACTTGTTTAGTGATTTCAATGTTTTCTTCGAACGGATGATGCGATGCGTCGATCATAACGGATGTGAATCCAGCATCAATCGCCTCTTTACATTTTTCGAAGCTTGAACCATGGTCCAAATGAATTGCCACTGGAACCGTGATTTTGTAGTCATGCATCAAGCCCTTGACAATATTCACAACTGTCGTGAATCCACCCATGTAACGGGCTGCGCCTTCTGAAACTCCGCAGATCACTGGAGAGTTTTCTTCTTGAGCTGCTTGCAGGATCCCTTGAGTGAACTCCAGGTTGTTTAAATTGAATTGGCCGATTGCATATCCTTCTTGTTTTCCTTTTATCATCATTTCTTTCATTGAAACTAATGGCATGTAGTATTCCTCCTCGGTAATGTATAAAGCGAATATCTTTTATACTATATCAAAAACCCTGTACTTACGCTACTCATCGCTGTTTACTCTTCTAACAATTCCTTAACTGCATCGCGTACTTCAAAGACATCAAACGGCTTCGTAAAGTAACGCTCTGCTCCCCAATTCATCGATTCTTTAATAAGATCTAGTTCGCCATAGGCAGTCATCATGATGACTTGTACGTCTGGGTGGCTTTTCTTTAAACGCTTTAAGATTTCAATCCCGTCCATCCCTGGAATTTTCATATCCAACAACACCATATCCGGACAAGATTCCTGTACTTTTTCCAGCGCTTCTTTTCCGCTTCCGGCAGCGATCGCTTCATAGCCTTCTTTGCTGAATACTTCTTTTAATAACAGCCGGATGCCTGGTTGATCGTCTACAATCAAAATGGTTTTCAAGAAGAGCCTCTCCTTTATCTGCTATACTTTTTTTACGAGGTGAAAATCATGAACCCATTAACAATACAATTGAACCGCTTATTTGACCGTCTGTCGCAGCAGCAAACTGCCATCGACAGCATTGCTGGCGTGTTAGCTCAAGCGGCCGTTGCAGAAGGCACCATTTTCATCGCTGCCTTCGGTGAAATGAAAACTGTGGTGGCGGCGGCGCTCCACGGAGAAGACCTCTTGAAGACCGCTGCCGAGTGGTCACCGGCCAGCATTGTCACCCCTACGGATCGGGTTTGGATCCTGGCACCAACTACTGAAGGCGATGAACTGGCTGGCAGGTTGGCAGATGCTGGCATCCTGTTCGCACATGTTTCCTCCCAGTCGGACGAAAGCGAGCTGGCTGATGCCTTTTTGTCTTTGAGCGGCATCGTGATGCAGGACGATGGCGGCCCCATATTGGTTCCGTACGCTATCGCTTCGCTGTATATCTATCATGCGGTTAAGTTGAGCATTGATAAGATGATTGCTGGATAACCGATCCATATGCAAAAGCCTTCCCTTCGAAAAAGGGAAGGCTTTTGCTATGTCTTTATTTATTGGCAATCGATGCTTTCACAAACTCACGGAATAGTGGCTGTGGACGATTCGGACGTGAAATAAACTCCGGGTGGAATTGGCAAGCAACGAACCACGGGTGGTCAGCCACTTCAATAATTTCCACCAGGCGGCCATCCGGGCTGGTGCCAGTGAATTGGAATCCGGCATTTTCGAATGCTTCGCGGTATTCATTGTTGAACTCATAACGATGGCGATGTCTTTCGTACACCAATTCTTCTCCATAAGCTTCGTGCGCTTTTGACCCTTTTGTCAGTTTCGCAGGGTACAAACCAAGGCGAAGCGTTCCACCTAAATCTTCGATGTCTTTTTGCTCAGGCAATAAATCGATAACTGGGAAAGGCGTTTTGGCGTTTAATTCAGAAGAATGTGCCCCTTCCAGGTTCATGATGCTGCGTGCAAATTCAACAGAAGCCAATTGCATGCCTAGGCAAATGCCAAAGAACGGTACATTGTTTTCGCGCGCAAATTGCGTTGCAGCAATCTTTCCTTCAACGCCACGGTCTCCGAAGCCACCTGGAACAAGAATGCCGTCGCAGTTTTTCAACTTTTCGACTACATTGTCTGCGTTGATGTGTTCTGCGTTGATCCATTCCACTTCGATCTCAGAATCGAATGCAAAACCTGCATGTTTCAACGATTCTACGACAGAAATGTAGGCATCTTGCAATTCTACATACTTCCCTACTAGTCCAATGCGCACGCTGTCTTTAAGTGATTTTACTTTTTCAACCAGTTCAGTCCACTCTGTCATGTCTGCTTCTGGTGCTTCGATGCCAAAATGATCAAGGACAATCTGATCCATATGCTGCTCTTTAAGGCGAATCGGCATTTCATAAATCACATCAACATCGCGTGATTCGATTACTTCTTCCGGCTTGATGTCGCAGAACAACGCAATTTTATCCTTCATGTCTTGCGGCACTGGGTGTTCAGTACGCACAACGATCAGATTCGGTTGAATGCCAAGGCTGCGAAGCTCTTTCACACTATGCTGCGTCGGTTTTGTTTTCATTTCTTTTGCTGCCCCAAGATATGGAATCAAGGTACAGTGAACGTACATCACTTCGTCGCGCCCAAGATCTGAACGCATTTGGCGGATGGCTTCGAGGAATGGCAATGATTCGATATCGCCGACGGTTCCGCCGATTTCTGTAATGACTACGTCTGCTTTTGCTGTTTTGGCAGCACGCAGCAAACGGTCTTTGATTTCATTGGTGATATGTGGAATAACTTGAACCGTTCCACCCAAATAATCGCCGCGGCGTTCTTTTTGGATAACGGTCGAGTAAACTTTCCCTGTTGTTACGTTTGAGTATTTGTTTAAGTTGATATCGATGAAACGCTCATAGTGGCCAAGATCCAAATCCGTTTCTGCGCCATCATCCGTCACAAAAACTTCACCGTGCTGGTATGGACTCATGGTTCCCGGGTCAATATTGATGTATGGATCGAATTTTTGAATCGTTACATTCAACCCTCTGTTTTTCAATAAACGGCCCAATGATGCCGCTACAATCCCTTTTCCGAGTGATGATACAACACCACCGGTTACAAAAATATACTTCGTCATGCCTGTTCCTCCTCGAATGGTAAAAATAAAAAGCGCTCCACCTGCTGCGTATGCAGGGGGAGCGCGTAAACTGTACGAATCATCTCTCCTATTTTAAGGAGCCCAGTAAAATCTTATCCAGTCTGGCCTCATAAGTCAAGGTGAAAAAATGTTCAGTTTACTTCAAATCATCTTCATCTTCGTCATCATCGTCGTCATCTTCATCGTCGATAATGTTGCCATCCAAGTCTTCGACCAATACATCAACGTCTTCTTCGTCGTCATCGTCTGCGTCAAAATCAAGAACTTCCACTTCAACCGGTGCTTTAATTACTGGATCGTCATCGTCATCTTCGTCATCATCGTCTTCACCGAAGTCTTCAAACTCCAACTCGTCTTCCAATGCCAACTCATCCAAATCGTCAAAGCCTTCATCGTCCGCCACTTTGGCTTTCTTCTTGCGTGCTTTAACCGTCGGTGCGGATTCTTCTTCAATTTGTTCAACCGGATACCACTCGCGAAGACCCCAGCGGTTTTCGCCTAAAATCAAAAAGCGGCCATCAATATTCAAGTCTGTATAGAATTGAACCAAACGGTCCTTCATATCCTCTTTAGACAAGTTCAGCAACTTTTCGATTTCTGCAACCAGTTCAGCATATGTTTTTGTTTCATGCGTTTCTTCCAACATTGCATATGTCAAGTCAACAAACGACTCTTCTATAAGTTCTTCCTTAGATAATTCACGAATTCTCATTCCGTGCACGTCCCTTCTTCTTTCTTAACTTAATTCATTATATACAAACAACCTAGTCTCCGCTACCGTGTTTTCTTTTTTCTCGGATCTATTTGTTTCCATCCGAAATAAAACAAATAGAGCGCCAGAATCATAAACGGAATCGATCCCAAAGCTTTATTGTACAGGAAGAAAATCAGTATGACACAGATTATGATGATTATGTAGTGGACAGCTTTACGCATGGGATCCATCCTTCTTGGTTTCTGTGGTGCCTATTCTTCTAGTATACAGAAAAAGCAGCGGGATATCGACTTGGCATATCTTTGAATGTGCTTTGTAGAGACTGTTTTGTGACTGATGGGAAAATTTTTCTTAATAAAATATGTTATTAGAAATAATTTAATTAAATTCGCGTTTGTCTTGCTGAATGTGCGTATTTTCTTCTGAACGTGCGTATTTTCTGTTGAGCGTGCATATTTTTTTCTGAACGTGCATATTTCCTGCTGAACGTGCATGCCGCTTTTCAAAACAATGAAAACTCCGTCAATATGGTAATCAACTCTTCCCTTCTTCTCAAAAAAAGACGCAAAATCCATCTTTCAACGGATTTCGCGTCTTTTAGCATGTTTTATTCAGCTATTTCTTGCCAAAATCAGCTTTCATGGGCGGATCTGCTTTTCCTTGTCCATCTCCTCCGCCCAGCCCCTCGGGGTCTTAAGTCAACTCGGCTGTGCGGCTGAAAACACGCCGCTTCGCCAAGTCGCCTTAAGCCTGTCGGGGCTTTCACGGGCGGATCCGCTTTTCCTTGTCCAGCTCCACCAGCCTGCTCCTCGGTCGTAAGCTGCTTTGGCTGTGCGGCAAACCCTCTTACGCCTCTCGGAGCAAAACGGCTGCTTCCGCTTTTCCCACTACATATTCCGGCGATACTGCCCGCCGACTTCATACAAAGCGGTAGTGATTTGGCCGAGGCTTGCGACTTTTACGGTTTCCATCAACTCTTCGAAGATGTTGCCGCCGGTCTTGGCTGCCTGTTTGAGGCGCTCGAGTGCTTCGGCTGAATCGTTGCGTTCCTGGAAGGCCCGCAAGTTGTTGATTTGCGTTTCTTTTTCTTCCACTGTGGCGCGGGCGATTTCCATCGCGTTGATGTCATCGTCCGATTGCGGATTTGGGTTCAAGTAGGTGTTGACTCCGATGATCGGCAATTCGCCTGTGTGTTTTTTCATTTCGTAGTGCATGGATTCTTCCTGGATTTTGCCGCGCTGGTATTGTGTTTCCATCGCGCCCAGGACGCCTCCACGGTCGTTGATGCGGTCGAATTCCGTCAGAACCGCTTCTTCCACCAATTGCGTCATTTCTTCGATAATGAATGCGCCTTGCAGCGGGTTCTCGTTTTTCGACAAACCGTGCTCTTTAGTGATGATCATTTGAATCGCCATTGCGCGGCGAACCGATTCTTCGGTCGGCGTTGTGATGGCTTCGTCGTACGCATTGGTGTGCAGCGAGTTGCAGTTGTCCTGCAGCGCCATCAAGGCTTGCAGCGTGGTGCGGATATCATTAAAGTCGATTTCCTGCGCATGCAAGCTGCGCCCGGAAGTTTGAACATGGTATTTCAGCTTTTGGCTGCGTTCGTTGGCACCGTATTTGTCGCGCATAACGACTGCCCAAATGCGGCGTGCCACACGACCAATCACGGTATATTCCGGATCCAGGCCGTTCGAGAAGAAGAACGACAGGTTTGGCGCAAAGTCATCGATGTTCATGCCGCGGCTCAAATAATATTCAACGTATGTGAAACCGTTAGATAGCGTGAACGCCAATTGGGAAATCGGGTTCGCGCCCGCTTCAGCAATGTGATAGCCCGAAATGGATACCGAGTAATAGTTGCGCACTTTGTGGTCGATAAAGTATTGCTGGATATCGCCCATCATGCGCAGCGCAAATTCCGTCGAGAAGATGCATGTGTTCTGGCCCTGGTCTTCTTTCAGGATGTCCGCTTGCACCGTGCCCCGAACGACCTGCAGCGTACCTTCACGAACTTCTGTAAATTCCTCGACCGTCAATGTGCGCCCCAGTTTTTCTTCATTTAATTTGACCTGCTGATCAATGGCCGTGTTCATGAACATCGCCAGAATGATTGGCGCCGGTCCATTGATGGTCATCGAAACCGAAGTCGACGGCGCACACAAATCAAAGCCTTCGTAAAGTTTCTTCATATCATCCAATGTACAGATCGAGACGCCCGACTCTCCGACTTTCCCGTAAATGTCTGGACGGTGGTCCGGATCTTCTCCGTACAGTGTTACCGAGTCAAATGCAGTGGACAAGCGTTTGGCATCATCGTCCTTCGATAAATAATGGAAGCGGCGGTTGGTGCGTTCAGGCGTTCCTTCGCCGGCAAATTGGCGTTTTGGATCTTCTCCGGCACGTTTGAACGGGAATACCCCAGCTGTATAAGGGAATGAACCCGGAACGTTCTCGGCATAAACCCATGATAAAATTTCACCGTAATCGACGAATTTCGGCAATACGACACGCGGCACTTTAATGCCTGACAGGCTTTCTGTCCGCAGGATTGTGCGGATTTCCTTGTCGCGCACTGACGTGACGAATTCGTCTCCGGCGTACATTTCTTTCAAGGCGTTCCAATTCGCTAAAATGCGTTTGGATTCTGTCGTCAGTTCATCGCGGACACCATCAGCCAATGATTCAAGTGACGCGACCAATGCATCATCCGGCGCTTTTTCTCTGACCGCTTCGATAGCACCTTCCAATTGGAACAAGCGGCGCGCAAAGGCGGATTGTTCTTTCGCTTTGGCATGGTAGCCGCGGATCGTATCCGTCAGCTCACGCAAATAATAACGGCGATCATTAGGAATGATCAAGTTCTCTTTTTGGGTTTTGACAAATTTATCGTAATCCGTCTCCCAGTCGGTTCCGCATTTTTCATTGACCGTCGCGACCAATGCCGCAAACAGGGAGTTGGTTCCTTTGTCGTTAAACTGGCTGGCGATGGTGCCGTAGACCGGCATATCGTCCAAGTCTTTTTCCCACAGCAAATGGCTGCGCTGGTACTGCTTCTGCACTTGGCGGAGTGCATCCTGCGAGCCGCTGCGTTCGAATTTGTTGATGACAATCAAATCGGCGTAATCGATCATGTCGATTTTCTCCAATTGCGATGGCGCACCAAATTCGCTGGTCATGACGTACATAGAAATGTCCGAGAAGTTGGCAATTTCCGCATCCCCTTGGCCAATCCCGCTCGTTTCGACCACAATCAAATCAAAGTCGGCTGCCTTGACGACATGCAATACGTCCCCAATTGCACCCGACAGTTCCGAACGCGAACCGCGTGTTGCCAAGCTTCTCATAAAGACGCGTTTGTTGAAGATGGCGTTCATCCGGATCCGGTCGCCTAGTAGCGCCCCGCCTGTCTTCTGTTTGGTCGGGTCGATCGACAAAATCGCAATTTTCTTGTCCGGCAGTTCAGACAAGAAGCGGCGAATCAATTCGTCGGTCAATGAGCTTTTTCCCGCTCCACCTGTTCCGGTGATGCCCAGAATTGGCGTGTTTTTCGACTGTTCCCGTACCGCTCTCAACAACTCATCGGTATCGGTATCCCGTGTGTGGGCTTCTTCCGCTGCTGTGATAACGTTTGCCAGCACTACCGGTTCATCAGTAGATAAGTTTGCAATCGGCTGATCCCTTTTCACCGTTGAGAAATCACATTCCTCGACGATTTCCGTAATCATTCCCTGCAATCCTTTTTTACGGCCATCTTCCGGCGAAAAAATGCCGGCAATGCCGTATGCTTCCAGCTCTTTGATTTCCCGCGGCAAAATAACGCCTCCGCCTCCGCCGTAAATGCGGATATGCGTTGCGCCTTTTTCCTGCAATAAATCATGCATATATTTAAAGTATTCCATATGGCCGCCCTGATAAGACGAAATACAGATGCCTTGGACATCTTCCTGGATTGCGGCATTGACCACTTCTTCAACTGAACGGTTATGGCCCAAGTGAATCACTTCGGCGCCGCTCGACTGCAGAATCCGGCGCATGATGTTGATGGACGCGTCATGGCCGTCAAATAAACTGGAAGCTGTAACAAAGCGGATATGATTTTTCGGCTGATAGGTTTTCGTTTCTTGAATTGTAGCCATAATGATTAAGCCCCCTGTATTGAAATATTTTCTCCTGCCATCCCCTGCAAAAGAAATTTGGTTTGCATGTCGATAAATTCCTGAATGGTGTAATCGGTCAATGCCCACCGTCTGAATGCCCACATCTGCCCCTGCACAAAAATATGGTGGGAAGCCATAGCCACTTCTTTCGGTGACATCTTGATTTCGTTATTATCGACGCATTGCATTAAGAGCCTTTCGAAGATCGCGACCATTTCAAGTTCTTTGTCCAGCACGTAGCCAAGAGCATCTTTCGGCAATGATTTGGATTCCTGGTACATGACCACGAACTCATCCTGCATATCGTCGATCAAGGTGTAATAATGTTCGATTGCCGTCGCCAAAACATTAATGGAACCTTGCTCGATGTCCAGCCGATCCAAGCGCGTGTGCACTTCGTCGTAGATGGAATCACAGACAAGATACAGCACGTCTTCTTTGGTCCGAATGTATTCGTACAAGGTACCAATGCTGAAACCGGCTGCTTTGGCAATTTCCCGCGTCGTCGTCCGATGAAAACCTTTTTCTTTAAAAAGCGTGACCGCACCGCGAATCATTTGTTCGCGGCGCTTTTCGATCAGGCTTTCGTCTTTTACGGAAGACTCAATTTCACGCTTTTTGTTCATAAGGCAACCCTCCGCTTATTTCGTCACCATCCGGGAAATAACAAGACGTTGAACTTCCTGTGTGCCTTCATAAATTTGCGTAATTTTCGCATCGCGCATAAAGCGTTCGACCGGATAATCTTTCGTATAGCCATAGCCGCCAAAGACCTGAACCGCTTCAACGGTTACTTTCATCGCTGTATCGCCGGCCATCAATTTCGCCATTGCCGACTCCTTGCTGTAAGATAATTTGTTTGATTCGAGCCAAGCCGCTTGGTACGTCAACAAACGGGATGCTTCGATCGAAGTCGCCATGTCCGCCAATTTGAATGAAATCCCTTGGTTGGCCATGATTGGCTTGCCGAATTGCTCACGCTCTTTCGCGTAGTCAATCGATGCGTCAAGCGCTCCTTGTGCAATGCCGACAGCTTGTGCCGCAATGCCGTTGCGTCCGCCGTCAAGCGTCTGCATAGCGATTTTGAACCCTTGGCCAAGTTCACCCAGGACGTTTTCTTTCGGCACGCGGCAGTTGTCGAAAATAATTTCGGTTGTCGGGCTTGAACGAATGCCCAGCTTGCGCTCTTTTTTACCGACTGAGAAGCCTTCAAAGTCTTTTTCAATAATGAAAGCGGTTGTGCCTTTATGTTTGGATTCCGGATCTGTTACCGCGAATACCACATAGATGTCCGCAATGCCGCCGTTGGTGATGAAAATTTTCGATCCATTCAGGATATAATGATCGCCGTCTTCTTTTGCCGAAGTGCGCATTGAGCCAGCATCCGATCCTGCAGAGGGTTCGGTCAATCCATAAGCACCAATTTTTGTGCCCTCAGCCATTGGTCGAAGGTATTTTTGCTTTTGCTCTTCTGTACCGAATGTATAAACCGGCCATCCGGCAAGTGACGTATGAGCCGACAAGGTAACGCCCGTTGATGCGCAGACGCGTGACAATTCTTCCACTGCGATGCAATACGCCAAATAATCCGAGCCGATGCCGCCGTATTCTTCTGGCCATGGTATGCCGGTAAGGCCCAGTTCCGCCATTTTATCGAAAATCTCACGGTCAAAACGCTCTTCTTCATCGCGTTCTTCTGCTGTTGGCGCCACTTCTTTATTGGCGAAATCTCTTACCATTTTGCGGATCATTTCGTGTTCTTCGGACAGTTGAAAATTCATTTTCTATTCCCCCAATTACTTGATTAGTTGTTTGCTGATAACGATTCGTTGAATTTCACTGGTGCCTTCGTAAATTTCGGTCACTTTCGCGTCACGGAACAGGCGCTCAACCGGATAGTCTTTTGTATAGCCATAGCCACCGAATACTTGAATGGCTTCGATGGTGACGTCCATTGCCGCTTTTGATGCGAAAAGCTTGGCCATCGATGCTTGCTTGTTGCAGTCTTTGCCTTTTGAATACAGGTCCGCCGCGTTATAGACCAAGAGTTTTGCCGCTTCCACTTGCGTCGCCATATCCGCCAGCTTAAAGCCGATGCCTTGCTGCTGCGCGATCGGTTTGCCGAATTGCTCACGCTCTTTGGCATATGCCACTGCGTATTCGTACGCCGCTTCAGCGATGCCAAGCGCTTGTGCCGCGATGCCGATCCGTCCCACATTCAAATTCGCCATTGCGATGCTAAATCCTTTATTTTCTGTTCCTAACAGGTTTTCAGCAGGTACCCGCATGTTTTCGAATGTTAATTGAACCGTTTTCGAACCATAGAGGCCCATTTTCTTTTCATTTTTGCCGATGATCAAGCCAGGTGTGTCTTTTTCAACAATAAAAGCCGAAATCCCCCGAGAGCCTGCAGACGGTTTTGTTGAAGCAAACACGATATAAGTATCCGCTTCCCCGCCATTGGTAATAAAAACTTTCGAGCCGTTCAGCACATAGTCATCGCCATCCAGAATTGCTTTTGTTTTTAGACTGGCTGCGTCAGAACCGGCTGCGGGTTCCGTTAAACAGAATGCTCCCAAATATTCGCCACTAGCCAATTTGGGTACGTATTTCTCAATTTGCTGCTGGGACCCAAAATTGAGGATCGGGTTGGTGCCGACAGATGTGTGGACGGACAAGATTACTCCCACAACTCCACTGGCTTTCGATAGCTCGTGGATCGCCGTAATATACGAAGTAAAATCCATTTCCGAACCGCCGTATTTTTCAGGTGCGGTAATTCCCATCAATCCAAGTTCACCCATTTTCTTGATGATGGCTGTTGGAAATTCACCGTTTTCCATATTTTCAATAAAGGGTGTAATTTCTTCTTTTGCGAAGTCTCGCACCATGTTGCGCATCATAAGTTGTTCATCTGTAAAGTGCAAATCCATTGCGGTTTCCCCCTAATATTATGTGTATTCGTAGAAACCGCGTCCGGTTTTTTTGCCGAGCCATCCAGCTTTCACGTATTGGCGCAACAACGGGCTTGGGCGGTATTTACTGTCGCCAAATCCTTCGTGCAGCACTTCCATGATGTACAGGCACGTATCGAGGCCGATAAAGTCAGCCAATTCGAGTGGGCCCATTGGATGGTTCATGCCAAGTTTCATGATCGCGTCAATTGCTTCTTTGGTGGCGACACCTTCTTGGAGCGTGAAAATCGCTTCGTTGATCATTGGCATCAGGATGCGGTTTGCCACAAATCCTGGAAAGTCGTTTACTTCTACCGGTGTTTTCGACAGCTGCAAAGTCATTTCTTCCACTTTTTTATATACGTCATCCGACGTTGCCAAGCCGCGAATAATCTCTACCAGCTTCATGACGGGTACCGGATTCATAAAGTGCATCCCGATTACCTGTTCCGGACGGTTTGTGACTGCCGCAATTTCTGTGATTGGCAAAGAAGAAGTATTGGTTGCCAGAATGGCATGCTTTGGTGCCACTTCGTCCAAGGTTTTGAAGATGCTGTGTTTAATCGCCATGTTTTCAACAGCCGCTTCGATGACGATGTCCACGTCGTGTGCATCTTTTAAATCAAGCGATGGCGTGATGCGGCCAAGAACCGCTGTCTTTTCTTCTTCTGTCATACGTCCTTTTTCGACATTGCGCGATAGGTTTTTGGTGATGGTCTCAATTCCGCGTTCATACGCTTCTTGTTTCATATCATTTAATTTCACATTCAATCCTGCCTGTGCACAAACTTGTGCGATGCCGGAACCCATTTGTCCGGCGCCAATGACCATTACGTTTTGAATCGACATGCCTATTTTGCCTCCTTAGGAACTTCAATCATGATGGCGTCGCCTTGTCCCCCGCCTGAGCAAATGGCTGCGATGCCAATGCCGCCGCCGCGGCGTTTTAATTCGTAGGCCAATGTTAGGATGATGCGTGCGCCGCTTGCCCCGATTGGGTGTCCAAGTGCCACAGAGCCGCCGTTGACATTGACTTTTTCAGGGTCTAAGTTGGCGATTTTCGAGCTTGCGAGTGCGACTGCTGCAAACGCTTCGTTGATTTCAAACAAGTCGATGTCATCCAACGATTTGCCGGTTTTTTTCAATAGCGCATTGATGACGATCCCAGGCGTTTCCGGGAATCGATGTGGCTCGATGGCCACTTCTGTATGAGACAGGATATGAGCTAGCACATTTTTCCCTTCGCTTTGCGCGCGCTCTTCGCTCATCAATACAAGTGCCGCAGCCCCATCATTGATGCCCGGTGCGTTGCCGGCGGTAATTGTGCCGTCTTTGCCGAAAGCCGGCTTGAGTTTCGCCAGTGCTTCGATTGTGGAGTTTGCACGCGGCGCTTCGTCCACATCAACTGTAATTGGATCTCCTTTGCGCTGCGGAATGTCGATCGCGACGATTTCTTCTGCGAACAAATCTTTTGCTTGGATAGCACGTTCATGCGAACGGGCCGACCACTCATCCTGCACTTCGCGCGTCAGGTTAAAATCTTCAGCTGTCGAGTTTCCGTAAGTCCCCATATGAACCTTGTCTGGATGAAACGAACAGGACAATCCGTCATGCACCATGCCGTCCACGACTTGAGCATCTCCCATGCGCAATCCCCAACGTGCTTTTGGCAAGTAGTAAGGCGCGTTAGACATGGATTCCATGCCGCCTGCTACAATCACTTCTTCATCCCCTAAGCGGATGATCTGGTCTGCTAAAGTAACGCTGCGCATGCCGGATGCACAGACTTTATTGATGGTTTCGGATTTGACGCTATACGGAATGCCCGCTTTTGACGCTGCTTGGCGGGAAGGAATTTGCCCTTGCCCTGCCTGAAGAACGTTTCCCATAATCACTTCCTGCACATCTTGCGGTTGGATTGCTGCGCGGTTCATTGCTGCTTTGATCGCTTCCGCTCCCAGTTCACTTGCCGTCAAGGTGCTCAAACTTCCTCCGAATTTTCCGAATGCTGTACGTGCTCCATCAATGATGACTGTTTTTGCCATGATAATATCTCTCCCCTTTGCTCTTTTGTAAACGGTTTCAATTACTTCGAAAAAAATATAATTAGTAAGTTTTGTGTGTTTCTTACTCTACTGAAAAAAATTGACTGAACGCTCGCTCGGTTTTAATGCAAAAGAAAAGGGAGCACTTTACTCCCCTTCTGTTTTCTTCTTATGCTATTATTCTACTCAATTTTCTGTTACTAAGCAATTATTTATTGTTAGAGCTTTATTGGACCACTTCTTCTGGCATTGGTGTTTCATTGCCTAGAACGGCCATTTCCAATAGTTCAGCTACATCGTAAGTTCCAACTTGCTCTTCAACTTCTTTGGCTTTCGTTCCATCTGACAACATCGTCAAGCAGTACGGACAGCCGGATGAAATCATCGTCGGATTGACTTCGAGTGCCTGTTCGGTACGGGCAACGTTGACGCGATGGCCTGCATCTTCTTCCATCCACATCAATCCGCCACCGGCTCCACAACACATGCCGTCCTGTCGGTTCCGGACCATTTCAACCAATTCCACCCCTTCGATCGCTTTCAATATTTCGCGCGGTGCGTCGTAAACATCGTTATAGCGGCCAAGGTAGCAGGAATCGTGGAATGTGATTCGTTCGTTTACCGGGAACTGCGGTTTCAATCGGCCCTCTTGTACCAATTCGAACAGCATTTCTGTATGGTGGTAAACTTCCGCTTCAAACCCGAAATCCGGGTATTCGTTTTTAAAGATGTTGTAAGCGTGCGGATCAATCGTTACAATTTTCTTGATTTCCGCTTTTTCGAACTCTTTGATGTTGCCTGTTGCCAGCTCCTGGAATAGGAATTCATTTCCGAGTCGGCGCGGCGTGTCTCCCGAGTTCTTTTCTTTATTGCCGAGAATGGCGAATTTCACACCAGCTTCATTCATCAGGCGCGCAAACGACAAAGCAATTTTCTGTGATCGGCTGTCGAATGAACCCATTGAACCTACCCAGAAAAGAAACTCGAACTCTTCTCCTGCTTTGTTCATTTCTTTTACTGTTGGAATAGAGATATCCGGACGTGCATCTCTCCAGCTTTCTTTTTCTTTACGGTTAAGGCCCCATGGATTGCCCTGCTTTTCGATGTTGGTCATCGCGCGCTGAGCATCTTTGTCCATCTTCCCTTCAGTCATTACCAAGTAACGGCGAAGGTCGATGATTTTGTCTACGTGTTCGTTCATAACCGGGCATTGGTCTTCACAGTTCCGGCACGTTGTACATGCCCAAATTTCTTCTTCTGTGATGACGTCTCCGATTAAGCTTGGGCTGTACAATTCGTCGATGCTGATTCCTTCAGCACCGGCAGCCATTGCCAATTGGTTTCCTTGCGTATTGTTGAATGCCATTGCCGGCACCCACGGTTTTTTCTGTGTCATGACCGCACCCGTATTGGTCAAGTTGTCACGAAGTTTTGTAATCAGATCCATCGGTGACAGCATTTTCCCTGTTCCGGTAGCCGGACACATATTGGTGCAGCGTCCGCATTCTACACAAGCATAAAAATCGATCATCTGCCCTTGAGTGAAATCGGTGATTTTCCCGACGCCAAATGATGGAACAGCATCCGGATCTTCTTCGTCTTCCATTTCTTCAAAGTTGATCGGCTTCAGGCGGCCAACGTGATCAACTCTGTGGAACCAAGTGTTGACTGGTCCAAAGATCAAATGAGCGTGCTTGGACTGTGGAACGTAAACCAGGAATGTTAGAAGGAACAACAGATGCGCCCACCACATGACGTAGAAAATCGTCACGACTGCAGCTTCAGGCATCCAGGCAAAAGCACCTGCAACAAGTGAAGCAACCGGCTCTGTCCAAGTACCCTCATGTCCGTGCCAGATCATGTTCATGCCGTTTCCGACAAGTACAGTCACCATCAATCCGCCGATGAAAATAAGGACAAGCCCTGCTTTCCAACCACGCTTCAAACGGACAAGCTTTTCAATATAGCGTCTATAAAATGCCCAAATCACGGCAACCAAAATCGTCAATGTCACGATTTCCTGGAAGAATGTAAAGGCTGGATAAAGCGGACCAAGCGGCAAATGTGAGTCTGGCGATAAGCCTTTGATAATAAAATCGATGGCGCTCGCCTGAACCAACAGGAAGCCGTAGAAGAACATAACGTGAATGGTACCGCTCTTCTTATCTTTCATTAATTTCTTTTGTCCAAAAACATTGACCATGACCTTACGCAGACGCTCATTGAAATTTTCTTCAAACTCGACTTTTTTGCCGAGCTGGATGAAATCGTATCTCGACTTCAATAAATAGAGGAAGAGATAAATGGCGTAAGCGGTTACAGCTATGAATAAAACCCAGTTTGCAATCAGCAATGGCTCCATCGCGATATCCCCCTTATGTGTGTAGATTCTAGAAATTACTTACCCAAAGTTTACGTGAACAGCAACAGCTTGTCGATACTATGTTCTAGTTTAAAATATGAATGAGCATTCAGTCAACCTATATTTCACGCGTATTCAAAAATAAAGACTCTTGTCCTTTGGCTGGAAGAGCAGAATGTTTAGGCAATTGCTGAAAGAAGCTACTGGGACAGGGTTTTTGATTTTTTTCGACAAATAAAAAAACATCAGCCAAGGAATGGATGATGTTCTTCTTTTATTCAAATTCCATTGTAAAAAGATTTTTTCCAAAATACCGTTGTGCCTGTTTCTTGTTAGCTGACTTCACACCAAGCAGGACACAAGTGGCTGGTCCTCCCGAGCAGTCCACGTCAAGAGCCGCGGAAACTTCAAGGTTCTTGCCCATCATTAAGGATATTTCCTGCGCAATTCCTTTTGACCCCACCGGCCATATGCGTTCGACTAAAGCTGAGTCATAGGCTTTTTTGATGAGCCCGAGATCGGCAAGTTGGTCCGCCTTAGACAGCACTTCTTCCCCAATAAGCGGCACGCCGTAAGCAAACCAGCACAGAGATTCAGTCGGTGCAAGAGTCCGCTGTTGCTTGCCGATCATCGTCACTGCGATACCCGATTGCAGCGTCGGCATATTGGTTTCCGTACTTCCAGAAATCGGCGGCAGCATTGTCTCTGCTTCAGCGAAAAGATCGGCAATACCAGTCTTGTAAGCATTCCATTGCTCGGCTCCGCTGAAATTATGAAGCAGCACTGCCTGCGGTTCGCTGCCTGCTGCCCATTGCTCGAGCACTGCGACCCGTGCCGCGAACTTAGCCGTTAGGGCATCGGGAGCGTACACCGCATCCTGCAGTTTTTCACCGATGGCCGCTGAATTATCTGAAGTAATGACCAAGCCATCTATCAATAATTCATGACGCATGCAATGACCCTCCGCGGACTTTCAGTACATAGGGCATTAAGAGAGCTGCTGCTCCAGCATTAATCGAAGCCGCAATCACTAAACCTGGAACCGAGGCATAGAAAAATGCCGGCGACAACAGAAAATAAAACGGCACGGCTGCAATCACTCCATTGCCGATAATGAACGCCAGCCATTTCAGCCAGTATGTCCCGGCTTGATGCAGTTTGGCAAACAGCCATACCACTGCCCACATCTCGACTGCGATGATGAGATGAAACGGACCGAGCGGCATGCCACCGAACAATGCTGAAATCAAATGGCCGAATGCCGCAATGGTTCCGGCAATTGGCGCTGAAAAAAATAGCACGGCAACCAGTGCCGGCATCGAATCGAGTGCGATGGATGCGATGCCGAGCGGAATTTTAATCATGCCCCCAATGGCGGACAAGCTGATGAACAATGCCGCGAGCGCCAGTTTTTGGGTCGTCATCTTATTCCACCGACTTTTTGCTGCGGCCGCCGTTTTTGAACACTTTGGCGCTGCGCACATATTCGTTGTCTGGCACACCTGCACGCGAGTTGACGACGCGTGATGCAGCGAACAAATAATCAGACAGACGGTTCAAATAGCGCTGGACGACCAACGGGAAATCTTCTCCGGATCTCATCAAAGTCACCGTTTGGCGTTCAGCCCGGCGTGTAATAGTACGCGCGATGTGCAAGGTCGCAGCGGCCGGAGATCCACCTGGCAAAATAAACCGTTCGAGCAATGGCGGTTCTTCCATCAATTGATCAATGCGCTGTTCCAATACTTCGACAGGTCCTTCTGTCATTTTGTAGTTGGGTTCTTTGCGGACATCAGCCAAATCGCCGCCGCAGTCGAATAATTCGTTTTGGATGGCTTCTAAATCTTCCAGCAAATCAGCGTACTTGTCTGGCGCCAATTCGGTCATTGCCTTGCCGATAAATGAATTCACTTCGTCAATGGTGCCATAGGCTTCGACGCGTGGTGCATCTTTGTCCGTGCGCGCTCCGATCAAACTTGTCTGGCCTTTGTCTCCGGTTTTTGTGTAAATCTTCATTTTGGTCCGCCCCTTTTTCGTGTTTTGGCTAATAGGAAATTTGCTGTCTCTCAAAGTTTGCAGGAATAAACTTTTAAATATGCTTGTTAGTTCAATGTATCCAACTTTCACTTGATCTTTTGTGGAATGCCATACCAAATTCGTGTAATGCTTTCGGCTTCGGCGAATAGGAATTGATACAGCCGGCCGAGAACATCGCGCATTTCACGCTCGATGCGTTCGATGGGCACGATGCCGCGATTCAAATCTGTTAAAATCCAAGTTTGCTGTGCCTGTTTCTCGCTTAGAATGCTTTTTACTTGTTCCATCAATTGGAATTCTGAAAAACCTTGTTCAAGCTGCCGTTTCACCCAATGCTCCAACCCTGCGAGGACGACAACTCTTTCTGCAGCTTTCTGATCAGGCAGCCGGCCTTCATTCCAGTCGACTTCTTGGTCTTTCAATTGATTTTTCACATATTGCCGTTTGCCGTTAAAGGCTCCACCGAAAACGATGTGCATAATGCCCGCTCCTCAAACGCTTGACGGCTCGTCCATGTTAATATGTGGCAGCCGCCGTGCAGCGCAGTTTGATCTTGAAACCTTTCGCCCATTGCCTCCGCAATTAAATAGCGGATCGGTCCGCCGTGGAGAACCAGTGTAACTTCCCGATCGCTTGGGAGTTTTCGAATGCCGCGTTCGACACGCTCCGCCATATTCGCGAGGCTTTCACCTCCAGGCGGTTTGATGTGCCAAGGATCGTCTATCCAACTTCGATACAACTCAATGCCTTTCAGCTCTTCATAGGTTTTCATTTCCCATTGGCCAAAATGGCATTCCCGCAACTCACGGTTAGCCCGGTAAATCGCGTTTGGGAACAATACAGCCGCCGTTTGCCGGCAACGTTTCAAATCACTTCCCATGACAGTTTCCAACTGCAAATTGGGCACTGCATCAAACGGCAGAATCGCTTCGTCGGTCCAGCCAACGTAACGTTTTTGCTCATTTCCCCTTGTGGGCGCATGGCGAATTAAACGAAGAACAAAAGACTCATCCATAATAAAATCTCCACTCCTTCCACATAAGCCCCAAACAAATCACCTGTCACGCCGCCAAAATTCTTCAAACACCAAGCACGGTACAGCACAAGTGAAGCGAGCAGCAGAACCAGCAACACGCATGCCAGCCAAATGCTGGCAGCCCAAACCACTCCAGCCAAAAGGATGCCCATAAAGACCATCGCAGTTAGCCGCAGTGTCCGCTGGTCTGACCGTTGCTGAAAAAATGCGGCCAGCCCACTTGGCTTTGCAGGAGTGGTTGAACTGAACAAAGCCAATAAGCCGATTCTCGATAGTATCGGAATCCCTGCTACTAAAAATAGCGAAACCGTCTCTATCAATTCAGCGACAACACTAATTTTCCCGACAATCGCCAGCACCAAAACCATGGTTCCGAAAGCGCCAATTCGCGGATCGCCCATAATGTCTAAACGCTTTTCCCGATCCTGGTAAGAAAAATAAGCATCTGCCGTATCAGCGAGTCCGTCGAGATGCAAACCGCCGCTCAACGCTATGCCGATTGCGACAACAGCAAATCCAATCAGCAAGGAGCTGCTGTCCGTCGTTTCCCGCAACAGCCATACCGATGCTGCTAGCACACTGCCGAACAACAGACCCAGTACCGGCAACATGCTATACATGGCGGTAATATGGGATTTTTTCATCGGCAATTGTTTTTTTACTGGAATCACTGAGAAAAATTGAAGCACCAATAAACATCCCGTTCCCCACTGCCGGTTCATTGATCCGCCCCCATGAACTGATTGACTTTTTGCCAGTCCAAATGCTCTTTCACATGCTTGGCCCAGCGGTCAAAAGGATCCGTTACGGTTTCAGGCAATGGCTCAGGCAAGTTCTTTCGCTTCCGGATTGGTGCCAGAAATGCAGTACGGCAATGAGGATCACGGAAAAGCCCGTGCAAATGCGTGCCTAAAAGCCCCTGATGGAAATAGCCTTCTGTAAAATCTGCGTTTTCTATGAGTGGATAACCGGATTCTGTGACGACGCCGTGATGGATTTCATACCCTGCCACCCGCACGTCCACATTTGGAAACTTGGCTATACCAGTCGTTCGTTGGACAACTTTCTGTTTTTCAAAATGAACGTGCATATCTGGCACTAAAGCAAATCCAGTTTCAGTTTCGGTTTTGGTGCCGTCATGGCCATCTGGATCCGATAAAGTTTCAGCAAACATTTGATAACCGCCGCATAGTCCGACGATCCATGTGTCTTTCTGCAAGGTCTGAAGTTTATTTTCAAGACCCTGCTCTTTCCAATAACGTAGGTCTGCAATAGTGCTTTTCGTCCCAGGCAGCAAAAGAATATCCGGATGCCCAATGTCTTCGACTGTTTCTGCCCAACGTACGGTAACGTCCCGCTCGTTCACGAATGGTTCAACATCTGTGAAGTTTGAAATATAAGGATGCCGGCAAATAACGAGTTCAATCGCATTTTCAACTCCAGATACCCGCTGTACTGCCTGAACGCCAAGCGAATCTTCCTGTTCGATTTCATGGCTTGCCATATAGGGAATGACGCCGAGCACCGGGATCCCGGTATAAGATTCCAGAAAGTGAATGCCGTCTTCAAAAAGACGGATGTCACCGCGGAATTTATTGATAATCAGGCCTTTTACCCGGTCCGGCTCCGGCATCAATGCGAGCGTCCCCACAATTGACGCGAACACACCGCCCCGCTCAATATCAGCGACTAGAATGACCGGCACCTCTGCACGCTTGGCAACTGCCATATTGACCAGCTCCCGGTCGTTCAAATTAACTTCGGCTGGGCTGCCGGCTCCTTCGATGACGACATGAGTAAAGTCTTGAGCCAAGTTTGCCAGTGCCTGATCAATGGCAGCCAACCCTTTTTCGTAAAATTGCTTACGATAATCCATACCGTCCATCGTCTCCATTTTTTTGCCGAACAAGACCACTTGCGACTTCATATCACTTTCAGGCTTTAACAAAATCGGATTCATGTTCACAGTTGCCAAGGTCCGCGCGGCTTCTGCCTGAACACCTTGCGCGCGGCCAATTTCTTCACCCCATACGGTTACATAAGAATTGTTCGACATGTTCTGGGATTTGAAAGGCGCCACTTTTAGTCCTTGATCGGAAAAAATGCGGCAAAAAGCTGTGCAAATCATGCTTTTCCCAACATCTGACGCAGTTCCTTGAATCATTATTCCGCGCATTTTTTCACTTCCTTCTGAATGCCAGACCGTTTTCCATCTCAATGGCCTCGCCGGCTTGCTGCACGAGCCAAATATGGATTCGCCCGAGCCAGCATTGGTAAAGTTCGTCGCGCACGAAGTCGTCCAGCACTTCGTTCGAGACGACCGTCAAGACATCGACCGTATCCAGCAGATCAAGAATGGTTTTTTGCAGGCTGCTCCATTTTGCTTCCATGCAGCCTGGCAGTTCAGCGCACACGCTGCCTTTTTCCCAACCTTCATAAAGTTCATTAGCGAGCCAGGTTGTCACGCAATCCCACAGGACCAAATCGTTCGGCTGCAGCTCTCCCAAAACACTGTCCATACGATAAGCTTGCTCTATTGTATGCCAGCCACCTTCCTGCCGATCTTGCCGGTGGCGTTCGATCCGCTCTTTCATTTCTTCATCATGTGCCTGGCCACTCGCCACATACACTTTCCGGCCGCTGCCAGAAGCACATACAATCGATTCGGCATAGGCACTCTTGCCGCTGCGGACACCACCGCTAATAAAAACTAGTTGGCCTCGAGCCATTCGGTGATCGCCTCCCGAAGTTTTTCCATGCTTTCTGCAGACTTCGTACCAATACGGAACCATTTGCCGTCCATTCCCAGAAACGATTCGGTATGGCGCAAGACGATTCCTTTTGTCAGAAAATCTGTGAAAAACTTGGCGGATTGGTGTGGATCCGGAAGTTGAAACGACAGGAAATTAACGGCAGAATTGCTTGTCCGGCAATGGTGTGCTGCGAAAAACTGCTGCATGATCAATCGCTCTTCCGAGGCGGCTTTGATGATTTTGTTGCGGTAAGCTGATTCTTTAAAAAGGTCTGCGCCGATCGCAGCGGATAAGGAATTGACGTTCCAGTGTGCAGATCCATCTTTCAATTGCTTAATTGTTTCGGCTTTGGCAACAACATACCCAAGACGCAGCCCAGGAATGGCATACATTTTGGTCATAGAACGAACAACAATAACAGTTGAAAATTCCGCTAAAAATGGCATAAAGGAGGCCGTTTCTCCAACAAAATCGATAAACGCTTCGTCGATTATGAGTTCACAATCATGTTCCTGACAAATTCGCGCTATTTCTAGTAGCGTATCAAGATTCAGCAAAACTCCTGTAGGGTTATGCGGGTTGCATATGTACAGCGCCGCACAGCCAGGGACCGTTGCTCGAACATCTTGAACCATCAATTGCCAATGGTTTTCGGGTTCCAGCTGAATCATACCGATCTCAACATGTTCCGCTTCCAAGGTTTGGCGGTATTCCGAAAACGCCGGTTCCACCAGTACGACTTTCTTGCCCCGGTATCTTTCGGCGAGCCAAGTAAATACTTCAGCGGCACCATTTGCTGTGGCGACTTGACTGGCTCCAACCTGATGAAACGCAGCTGCTGCTGTTCGAAAAGGCTCGCCGTCCGGATCTGGATAAGACCCTACCAACTCCAGCAGCTGCGGCCAGCGTTCCGCGAGAAATTCAGGAGCTCCGAACGGATGGACATTTTCACTAAAATCCAAGATTTGTTCAGGTGGATTGATACCGGCCTGTTTGTAAAGGCGCAGTGGATTGGCTCCATGATTAGGCAATTCCACACAAAATTCCTCCTATCGCAAATAAAATAAAAAAGCCGATGGTGACCGTCTGCATATGTCTGATTGCCTCGGTAATGTGTTCGGCTTCCAGCGGATAAACCGGTGTCCCCATGCGCGCACGATGCGACTCGACTCCCTTATAGCGATTTAATCCGCCGAGCTCTACCCCTAATTGCACGGCAGTTGCTGCTTCCAGCCAGCCGCTATTGGGGCTCGGATGCTTGGGTGCATCCCGCAGCCACTCCACAAAACGCTGACGCATGGTGAGTGACCGTTTGTTTTGGGTCATGGCCAAAATCAAACATCCGGTCAAGCGGCTCGGTATAAAATTTAGCACGTCGTCTGCTTTTGCAGATGCAAAGCCGAATTTCTCAAATTCTTCATTCCGATAGCCAACCATGGAATCGAGTGTATTGACCGCTTTATACAGCCACAACCCCGGTGCACCAAGCAGGAAAGCCCAAAACAATGGCGCAGTTACACCGTCACTGGTGTTTTCCGAAACCGTTTCCACGACCCCCCGCGTGACTTCGCCTTCATCCAATCCATTTGTATCTCTGCCAACAATCCATGACAGTTTTTCACGTGCCAATGCCATGTTTTTATTTGTAAGCGGCTTGTACACATCCAACGCAGCATCTTTCAAGCTTTTTTGGGCAAGCCCGGAAGCAATCAGCAAGGCTTCTACGGCTATTCCTGCAAAAACATTTACAGCATAGGCAAACGCAACAATCGAGTAAACCATTAAAAACACCGAAATTGCTATGGTTCCAAGCAACAGGAACCCATTTTGAAAAGCATTGGGTCCTTGGTTCCAGCGGCTGGTTAGCTTGCGAATTGCATGTCCGATCCAGCGAACCGGATGCGGCCAATTCGGCGGATCCCCAACAATTCGGTCGATGACTAAACCTAGAGCGATGGCTGTAAGATGCGAAATCATAGGCTGCTTGCTTTCGCCGTTTGATACAGTTTGAGCGCTTCGACCGTACACTCGAATACGCCTACACCAACCAATTTCCCAAGCTCAGTAATTGGACCCGCGTACGGCAGAGGTTCGCCCTGCTGCGTCGCTGCCACCAAACAACTGTCGGTGGACGTTCCTGTTGCAATCGTCCCGGTCAATGGATCTTTGACTTGCTCCTGCTGAAGCGCTTTTGTTTTGGCTTCGGTCGCGGTGATCATCGCTTGAATAAAAGCTTCTTCCGACAAAATACCATTGACTAAAATCCAAGTGTTGATGGTGCCCACGCGAAGCGTACGTTCAACTGCTTTTGAAACATCCACACCGTTGCCGACACCTGCGGTTACAGCAATAACAACGGACCCGAAAGGACCTTCGTATTCTTTGACGATGGCGTCCTGGGTCTGGACCGCGGTCATCATTCCCACCGTGTCGGTCGCCTTCAAACCACTTTGTTCAATAAACTCAGACATTTCTTGAACGCTATCGTTAACATTGTAAAAAGCGTCCACGTGCCGGTTCATAAAATTGCGGAACCATCCGGAACCCGCATTCACAACAGCAGATGACACGGTTTTTAACGGAATGGGACTTTGATAAAGCACCATTTCCTCAGAAACTTGAAAATTTTCGGCACGTATGCAAACGTTTGCTGATTCACGTTCAACTCCCGGCAATAAGGTAATCTGTGGTTTTGGCAGTTCAGGGTGTGGGTGATTGCTGACTCGCGTGTTGTAAACGGTCTCGATATCCTGCTCCCGTACCACTTCATGTGGTTCACCAATGCGGACCACACTTCCCTCGTCCAGCAGCAGCAACTGGTCACAGTACATAGATGCCAGATTGATGTCGTGAAAAATAGAGACAATCGTCAAATCTTTTTCAATGGCTTGCTTTTTAATAGTATCGAGCAACTCTTTCTGGTGGTTAATGTCCAGGTGATTGGTTGGCTCGTCCAATAGCAGTATGCCTGCATCCTGTGCCAATGCTTGCGCCACAAAAACACGCTGCTGTTCACCGCCCGACATCCGATCAATTTGCGTTTTTTCGTAATGGCTGATGTCCATCAAACGCATCGCTTGCACAACAGCCTGCTCATCTTCTTCCGACCAGGAAGAAAACCAGCCGCCTTGATGCGGATACCTGCCGAGTGACACTGTTTCCCGGACGGTATGGGCAAAGGCATGTGCATGCAATTGGGGCAATACCGCCATTTTTCTCGCCAGCTCTTTGGCAGGGAAATCTACGATTGATTTGCCATCGATCCGAACTTCTCCACTCGTTGCCGGCAATACGCCGCTGATCAGTTTCATCAACGTGGATTTGCCGCTGCCATTTGGTCCCAAAATACCGAGAATCGAGCCTTTATTGACGGTAAATGACACGTCTTTAACGATATTTTTATCGTCATACCCGCCTGTCAATCCAGTTATTTCAAGCATGCTCATGCTCCTCCTTTGCGTTGTCGGAAAAAGATGAAGGCAAATACCGGCGCCCCGATAAATGCAGTAATGACGCCTATCGGCAATTCAGTTGGTGAAATAATCGTCCGTGACACCAAGTCGCAAACGATTAACAAAGCCGCTCCATTAATGAACGACAGCGGCAAAACATGCCGATGGTCAGATCCCCAAAGCAAGCGGGTCATATGTGGAACTACCAAACCAACAAATCCGATGGTGCCGGAAACCGAAACAGCTGCTCCGGTCAACACCGAACCACCAATCAAGATGGCCATTTTGCTCTTTTTGACATCCACACCCAAATGCTGTGCCCGCTCTTCCCCGAACAGCATGGCATTCAACTCACGTCTCTTCAGCCACAATACGAACGAACCGATTAACACGAATGGCAGTGCCATCCGCACATAGGGCCAGCCGCGCATCGACACACTGCCCAACAGCCACCCAATGATTTGGCGCAGTTCTTCCCCGGTTAATGCAATCATCAAGGAAATGATGGACCCAAGAAACGAACTGAAAATAATCCCGGTCAATATGACCGTTTCCATTTTCATCGAACGATCTACCATCTTTGCAAAGCTCATCACTGCAAACATCGTCAGCAAAGCACCGATCATGCTCATGACCGGCAGTGTAAAGGGTCCCAAAAATGGAATGCTGATACCAAAAAAGAGCGTCATCACAGCGCCGACGGAGGCACCGGAAGACACTCCCAGGGTGTAAGGATCGGCCAATGGATTTTTCAAAAGCCCTTGGAACGCAGCACCGGCAATGGCCAATGCCGCACCGACAAGCCCGGCTAAGACGACGCGGGGCATACGGATATTCCATAAAATATTGGCAGCTGCCTCATCCGATGAGGGATTCCACAGCACGACCGGTGATATCGACACCGTTCCAACCGTTACCCCAAGCAACACGGCCCCTGCTAATATAAGCAGCGAGACGCAGTATGCCAGAACGTTTTTATTCATTGAACACATCAGGATAAACGGCTTGCGCCATTTCCATCAGGCCTTCCGATAAACGTGGGCCTGAACGGGTGAGCATATCCGAATCCAGGTTGTAGACCGCATCTTCTTGAACAGCTGTTACTTCGGCAAAGCCGCTTCTTGATTTGATCAAATCAACTGCGCCTTCTACATAAGCGCCTTCTGTTGTTACGATGACATCGGGATTAGCAGCAACAATAGCCTCTGGGTCCATGCTGACCCAGCCTTCCAAATCACCGGCAACATTTTCAGCGTTGATGAGCGTCAGCATTTCATCCATGAATGTTCCACTTCCTGTCGTAAAAATATCAGGCTGGCTGCCGACTTCTAAAAAGACCGTTTTGGGCTCTTCAATTGTACTGGCTATTTCTTCGATTTCGGCCACTTGCACTTCCATTTCTGAAACAATGCTTTCTGCCTCTTCCATCGTGCCTGTCGCTTGCGCGATTACAGTGATGGAATCGTATACTTCTTCAAAGCTGACTGCGTTGTTGACAACAAATACTTCGACACCGGCATCACGTAATTGCTGCAAGCCAGCATCTCCGACACCCAGTCCCGATTCATGTGCCAGCACGAGATCCGGCTGAAGGCTGATGATTTTTTCCACATTGAATTCCTGGCCGCCGATTTTCTCTACTTCTGCAGCTTCTTCCGGATAGTTGTCAAAATCAGAAACGCCAACCATTTTGTCGCCAAGTCCTAATTCATAAGCAATTTCTGTATTTGAGGGCACCATCGACACGATGGCTTGCGGCTCTTCTTCGATGACGATTTCATCCCCGACAGCATCTGTCAAAGTCACTGGGTACTCAACTTCTGCCACTTCTGTTGGCGGCTCTGCTGGTGTCTCCACGTCCTGTTCTTCTTCAGGCGTTGCCGTTTCACCGCATCCTGCCATCAAAACCGCAGCCAATCCTGCGGTTGCACCAAATTTCCAAATCTTCTTCATGAATAAATCCCCCTTGATGTTTTTAGCTTTTAAGTTAGCCGCTAAGATAAGGCACTTCTTTAAACAAAAAATCCCCCGCAGCATTCTGCGGAGGATGGAAAGGACGACATAAAAAAACATGCGCATCCAGCCTTTCCTCGCAGGCGTTTGGGTGTGTTTTCATAAAGGCAGGTCTCCTGGCTTGTGGTCGTTGGTTTCTGCACCTTCCCGAAGCATTGCTTCAGTGGCATTTTGCAGATTCCTCTCACATACAGTGGCGGGACCGCGCCGGAGTTGAACCGGCTTCCCTTTTAACTCATGTTCTTAGACATAAGCACCTTTATGAATTGTTCGTATATTCGATTTGTTGTCTTCATTATACACGTAATTGGCAGTCTGTCTCTTACATTTTTTCTGGAGCTGCCACACCCACTGTTTTCAGTGAATTGGCCAAGGTCGTTTTCACGGCTGTAATCAAAGCAAGGCGCGCACTTGTCAGTTCTACATTGGATGCGTCCAATACTTTATTGGCGTTATAGAAACTATGGAAATGAGAAGCCAGTTCATGAATATACGTCGTGATGCGGTGAGGTGCGCGCTGCTTGGCTGCATCGGCAATCACCTGAGGGAAATCCCCAATTTTCTTCAATACATCAATTTCTTTCTCAGATGTCAATAAAGCCAAATGATCCTGCGAAGCAGTTAAGCCTTGTTCTTCCGCCTGGCGCAAAATGGACGAAATGCGCGCATGGGCGTATTGCGAATAGTAGACTGGATTTTCATTGGACTGCGAAACAGCCAAATCCAAATCGAAGTCCATATGGGAATCGCCAGAACGCATTGCGAAGAAGTAACGCACCGCATCCAAGCCAACCAATTCAACCAGCTCGCGCATCGTTACCGCTTTGCCGGTCCGTTTGCTCATCTTCATTTTTTCGCCGTCTTTGTACAATTGCACCATTTGAATGATGCTGACTTCCAGCGTCTCGCGATCATAGCCAAGTGCTTGGATCGCTGCTTTCATGCGCGGAATATAGCCATGGTGATCAGCTCCCCACACATTGATCAGCTTGCCGAATCCGCGCTGCAACTTATCTTCGTGATAAGCGATATCGGGCATTAAGTAAGTGTACGTGCCATCATTTTTGATCAGTACACGGTCTTTGTCGTCTCCAAACGTTGTGGAGCGAAACCATGTCGCGCCTTCTTCTTCAAAAACATGGCCATTTGCACGCAGTTTAGCCAAGGCATCGTCAATTTTGCCGTTTTTGTATAGGGACGATTCCGGGTACCAAACGTCAAATTCCACACGGAAATCTGCAAGGTCCTGCTGCAGTTTGGCCAATTCGACTTTCAAACCGTGCTGGCGGAATGCTTCAAAACGTTCTTCGTGAGTCAAGCTGACGAATTTGTCGCCATGTTCTTTGACTAGGTCATTTGCAATATCTTTGATGTCTTGTCCGCGGTAGCCATCTTCCGGCATGCTATCGCCTTTGCCAAGCGCTTCAAAATAACGGGCTTCGATCGACAATGCCAAGTTGTTGATTTGATTGCCGGCATCGTTGATGTAATATTCGCGTGACACTTCGTATCCTGCCAGGTCCAGCACATTGCACAGCGAATCGCCGACAGAAGATCCACGGGCATGGCCCAAATGCAGATCGCCTGTCGGGTTGGCTGAGACAAATTCCACTTGGACGCGTTCGCCGCCGCCCGCTGTTGAACGGCCGTATTCGGTGTTCTGCTCCAGCACGGTTGTGATCACATCCAGCAAATAATCATTTTTAATCGTAATATTGATAAATCCAGGTCCAGCGATTTCAACTGTCTGGATGTTCGCGGCCTCTTTATCCAGGTTTTCGACAATTGCTTCGGCTATTGCACGTGGTGGCTTTTTCGCCAGACGCGTCAATTGCATCGCAACGTTCGTGGCATAGTCGCCATTCGTCTTGTCTCTTGGGGACTCCAGTTGGACTTCAACCGGTTCGGTCGTCAATTCTGCTTTTTCGATTGCTTCTGCAAATGCTGTTTTGATTGCGTGTTGCACTTTTTCTACTGCGTTCATCCTTTAGCCTCCATAAACTGTATTTCCATTTCGTATTCGCCGACATGATCCAAGCCGAGTGCCAGATCATAACGGACCATAAAGCGCGTATCGCTGACCGACAGCTCGTGCGCTTTGGTCGTCAGCATGAATGACCCTTGTTCATTGGTCAGATTGCCGGTTTGTTCTTTATGTAATAAAAAAGGTAGCCGCATCTGCAGGCCGCCGCTTCTCATAATCACCGCTTCATCTTCTTGAAGTTTGACCGTCGTCCGGATTTCAAGGTCCTCCTGCTGTTCTGCGTATTGCAGGTAGCGCAACTTGTTTTTTTCCGTCAACGTTCCGTGGGATTCCAGGACCATCACTTGCTCTTCCATATCCGGCTGGCGGATCGTCGTTGTCAGTTTAATTGTCACTGTCTTTTGCATGGTTCTCCGCCTCCCCGTCCTTTGATAACCTTTATATTATAGCTTGACTGGCCTGTTTTTTTCAATGAAGGATTCGCAGGAACTGTCGATTCAACAAAAGACCATCTGGTTTGGCCGATGCCAAATCCAAATGGTCTTGGGGTTTTGTTCGTTATAAGCACGTTTTATCTTGTATAGGTCGTTACGAAAGAAGGACGCGGGAAAATATTTGGACGCTTGTCGATGCCTTCTGCAGTGCCGCGTTTGGCATGGGCATGCCCGTAAGCCTGCGACTCCTGCCAATTTTTAAACGATTGCTCGTCTTTCCAAATCGTGAGAATGGCGTATGTATCCGAATCTATCGGTCTCAATACACGGATTGCCGCAAAGCCGGGTTCTTTCTCAACCATTCCCGCACGGTTCTGAAAGCGCGACTCGAACAGTTCACGGCCTTCTTCTGTCACCGGAATATTATTGAACACTGCATAGTAGCCGTCGTTAATATCTCCGACAGCATTGAGTACCTCATAAGCTTCCGCTCCTTGAATGCCAGGACCGCCTTCAGCTTCATAGAGCAAGACTGCTTCCTCGTCATTCACCAGGTAAATCAATCGGGCATTTGCCAAATTCGCCATCAGCATCACAGCCTGGTCGCGGTGGCCGGTCCATTTATACAATTCCATCGTCAGCACCTCTTCCACTAGTTCGTCCATTCCATCTTACTGCTTTTAATCGGAAGAATCTATTCAGAACAATCTCTATGGAATGCAAAAACCGATCTGAAGATTTTCAGACCGGTTTTAACGGATAAACTATTCGATATAATTAAGAATTTTCATGTTTTAAGCCATTTAAGAAGAGAAGGTATGAAGAAATCGCTCCAGGCGGACGCTTTCCGGGGGGTACGGCCTCAGCCGCTTCCTTCGCTTTGCTCAGTCCAGGGTCTTCAGCTCGTACTGATCCCCCAGGAGTCGCCGCCCTCCACTATTTCTTCTAAAAGAATTGCAGTTAACATAGCGGTAAACTAATCAGTATGATATGAAGCAAACCAGTGGAGACCCCTATGGAGCTGCATAACTACATTGAGAAATTTAGATAGCCGCCAAGCCAGAAGTAGTTCAGATCAAAACCTTAGCCGTTGACGTCACGGCTTGCTGGCAAGACAGAAAGTTTCCTGGCTTCTTGCGGGAGTCCTTTCCAATATAGATTCTTCATCTTTCTCCTATTTTATCCAACCCAAAATCATTTCGCGCATCAGCTTGCTGGCTGTGTTGGCGGTTTGGTCGGAATGATCGTAGACGGGTGCAAGCTCGACAAGGTCGAAGCCGACCACGTTGACGCCTGAAGCTGCGATTGCGTGGATCGAAGCGAGCAGTTCGCGGGATGTGATGCCGCCTGCGTCGACTGTGCCCGTGCCTGGTGCATGCGCTGGGTCCAACACGTCCATATCAATCGTTACGTAGACATTGCGGCCTTCCAATGTCGGCAGTATTTCTTTCAACGGCTCAAGCACTTCAAACTTTGAAATGTGCATGCCTTGCTCTTTTGCCCACTCAAATTCTTCTTTCATGCCTGAGCGGATGCCGAATGAATAGACATTTTTCGGTCCGATGTGGTCCGCAATTTTGCGGATCGGCGTCGAATGGGAATATTCCTCGCCCTCGTAGTTTTCACGAAGATCGGTATGTGCATCAAAATGGATGATGGCCAAGTCGTCGTATTTGCTGGCGACTGCTTTCATGACCGGCAATGACACCAAATGCTCGCCGCCCATGCCCATTGGGATTTTATTGTCTGCTAAAAGCGTGTGGACGTAAGTTTCGATTTCTATTAGGCTTTTTTCCGGATTGCCGAACGGCAACGGAATATCGCCTGCATCAAAAAACTTGACGTCGCCCAGCTCGCGGTCAAGATACGGGCTGTATTCTTCCAATCCGATCGACACTTCACGGATTTTGTTCGGGCCAAAACGGGATCCCGGACGGTAGCTGACTGTCCAATCCATCGGCATGCCGTAAAGAACGGCTTTTGATTCTTCGTAATTCGGATGGCTTTTGATGAATACTTTTCCTGAGTATGTCTCGTCAAATCTCATCGCTTATTCGCCTGTTAAATCTTTCACGAATTTCGGCAAGACGAAAGCAGCGTTATGCAGCTCAGGTGTATAGTACTTCGTATCGATTTCATGGAAACGCTCAGCCGGCACTTCCAGCGGGTTGTATTTTTTCGAACCGATCGTGAATGACCACAAACCGCTCGGGTAAGTCGGGATGTTCGCGAGGTACAGCTTCGTGATCGGGAAAATCTCACGGACATCGCTTTGGACTTGTTTGATCAAGTCCGGAGTGAACCATGGGTTGTCTGATTGCGCCACAAAAATACCATCTTCTTTCAAGGCTTTCGAAATGCCTGCGTAGAAGCCTTTTGAGAACAAGTTGACTGCCGGTCCGACCGGTTCAGTTGAATCCACCATGATGACGTCAAATTCATTGTCAGATTCCGCAATGTGCATAAAGCCGTCTCCAACGATTACTTCTACGCGTGAATCTTCCAAGCCTGATGCGATGCTTGGCAAGAATTTTTTCGAGTACTCGATTACTTTGCCGTCAATGTCGACAAGCGTCGCTTTTTTGACAGATGGGTGTTTCAGAATTTCACGGATGACGCCGCCGTCTCCGCCGCCAACGACCAAAACATTCTCTGGGTTCGGGTGCGTGAACAATGGTACGTGCGCCACCATTTCATGATAGACGAACTCGTCTTTTTCAGAAGTCATGACCATGCCGTCCAAAAACAGCATGTTGCCCCATTCAGCCGTTTCCGCCATTTCCAAATATTGAAAATCCGTTTGTTCTGTATGAAGCGTTTTGTTTATTTTCATTGTAATTCCGAAATTCTCTGTTTGCTTTTCTGTATACCAAAATCCTGCCATCTATAATCAAACTCCTTTTCAATCTGAATCGAATCCACTTAAAAAAGTATAAGTGTTTTCCATAAAAGTGCAATATTTTTTTCCTCTTCTTCTTTACCCGTCTGCAGTGCCGCTACACTCCAAATAAAAAGGTTTTCTGTACAGGGAATTTTTTCCCTTCACAGAAAACCTTTTTAAAGCCTGATGGTGCGGAGAAAGAGACATGAGGCATTGGGCTTGGGTTTTATCGCAATGGCTCACGGCACTTGCTCGCTATCAGGTGTCCTAGCTTTCTATTGAAAAGCTGTAGCTCTAGTGTACTGCCTTTTATAGACAACTTCAACCATCCAATGGAAGCAAATTGAAATGTCACATTCTGTTCAAAAAACTGCATTTTTAGTAGATATTTCGTTTTTTCATGTACGTACTTTATTGACTCTAGAAAAGTTGTTTACTTGCGGCCAAGGTCATGGTGAAGCTGTTCGGCACTGCGTTGCCACATTTCCGGATTATGGGTTTCCAAGTATTCGGCCAGCACCCGTTTTGACGGTTCATCCATGTGGTCAACAAGAATTTTGCGCTTCATTGATTTGTCCATGCGGTTGACGTGATCGGCTAGAATTTTATAGCCGCGCCGCTTTTCCCGGTTGACGACCATTTCACACGATGCAACGCCTGCGTAGTACGGGCCTTCCGGATTGAAGTCGATGGTGATCCACACAAGCCAGTAATCTTTGCCGCCGGCAGAATCTTCACGGTTTGTTGTAAACTTAATGCCGCGCTCTACTTCACTGCGGGCGTGCATCGCGCCGATGTCAATAAACGCTTCCTGCTCCTGCACGTCAATAAACAGCGGTGAGACGTTTTCCAAGGATAAAGAACCGATGCCATAGCCTTTATGGCCGGCTGTCGGATCGTTTTTTATAATGGTAAAGCCTACTTTTTGTTTTGGTTTTTCTTCGTTCGCCATTGTCTGATTCCTCCGTTCTGCTATGATGATAGTATTCTCAAGAAAAGGAGCTGTACCCATTATGCCATACGTAACTGTAAAAATGCTCGAAGGCCGCACAGAAGATCAAAAACGCGCACTTGTCGAGAAGGTATCCGAAGCTGTTTCTGAAACAACGGGCGCACCTATCGAAAACGTCACCGTCTTTATCGAAGACATGAAGAAAACCGATTACGGCACAAAAGGCAAATTGTTTTCAGATCAGTAAGAAAGCATTCAAAACTCCCGTAGCGGGAGTTTTTTCGTTTCCCCTCTATTTACGAACGAAGTTCCTCTATAAAAGCAAAAGCTTCATCAATTTCCTCAGCCGTAAAGTTCAGCTTTCCTTTGACAACATGCAGTTTATCGATTTGTTCCTGACGATTTAAATTATCAAAATACAGAAGCGTTGCGGTCAATTCCAAAAAACGACCGCTTTTGGCATTCAGTTTTTCTGCCGTCAGCGGGTTATTCAAAACCGATTTCCCCAATACTTTACGGAACTCCTGGCCTTCTTCCGTGACGCTATATCTATATTGAACGTAAGAGCCTTTGTCTTCTAATGCCTCGGACAAGAACCCCATATCGCATAATTCATGTACACGAGCAGTCAGTTCTTCTGAATACGGCCCGTAAATATGGAACTCGTACTTTTCCTGAAACGGCATGTCCATTTTTTTCATTATGTAAATCATTTTCTGCAATTTCTTGCGGCCGGTGACACCTTCCGCTGTGGCAATAAAGTCCACAATTTTTGCGTGTTCCTGGAGCAACTAGAGCCCTCCTTCTCGAAGCATTTCCAAAATCTGCTGCTTGATGGCTTTTTTCTTGCCATCGATCAACAGTTCCGCTGGAAAGTACAATTTATAATCAGTTCTGCGTTTGCCGGAAATGGCGTCGACAATCTGGGACAAACGGGACAATTCCTTGATGTCGCCGTTTGGCATCAGCAAATGGATCGGCAGCCGCTCTTCTTCCTCGCCCGGACGGTAAAAATCGTAGGGCAGATCGGATGTCGAGTCATCAATCAAATAATACTCCGGATCGATGCCGGCAGAATGGAACAGTTTAGCAAGTTCACCTAATTTTTTATAGTCCTTGCCGGGATCAAAATCGACATATTGAAACAATCTGCGGTTAACGAAACGGTCACAAAGATCTGACAAAATCGGATCGCGTTCGTTCATCCACAATTGGAAATACGTCATCAATACGCCTTCATCCAGCGCCAAATATTCTTTTAACGTAAAGCTGCGGTCAAAAAACGCCAGAAAGTGGGTCGGCGGCTGAGAAAATTTATAGCCGCTCTCGCTCAATTCTTTTGCACGCTGCAGAATTTTCCGCAAAATCACTTCTGCGCTGCGGGCAACCGGGTGGAAATACACTTGCCAGTACATTTGGTAGCGGCTCATGATGTAATCTTCGACGGCGTGCATGCCGCTCGACTTAATAACTACCTGATCATCCAGCGGACGCATAACCCGAAGAATCCGTTCCATGTCAAAATGGCCGTAAGAAACACCAGTATAATAAGCATCACGCTGAAGATAATCCATGCGATCTGCATCGATCTGGCTGGAAATCAGCGACACGACTTGTTTATTTGAATAAGTTTTGGCAATAACTTCCGCCACTTTCTTTGGAAAGTCTTTCGATACCTTCAACAGGATTTCATTGACTTCGGTATCTCCCAACAAAATTTCCCGCGTAAACTCCTCGTGGTCAACAGCAAAAACTTTTTCAAATGAATGCGAAAACGGTCCGTGGCCCAGATCGTGGAGGAGCGCAGCGCACAAAACAACGAGGCGTTCGCTTTCATCCCATTCCGGACGGCCATGAAAAATATCATCCGAAATTCTTCGGACTATTTCATAAACGCCAAGCGAGTGGTTAAAACGGCTGTGTTCCGCGCCGTGGAAAACTAAATACGAGGTGCCCAATTGCTTGATTCGGCGCAAACGCTGAACTTCCCGCGAGTTGATCAGATCCCAAATCACTTGGTCGCGCACATGGATATACCGGTGAACCGGATCTTTGAAAACTTTTTCCTCAGCTAACTTTTGCGTTGCGTAGCTCACTCGCGCACCTCCAGATTTTTCATGTACCAGCTATTCTACACTAGCGCCTCTCTTCTATTCAAGAGGGCGTTCCAGCATTTTGCGGTTCCGTTCGACGACCCGCTCCAAATAAAATCCATACAATTCCGTCTCACTTGGCTGCAGCGGCATCGGTCCCGGCGCTCCCATCAAAGCATGGAGATCCAGCACCACTTCCTGAACTGTAATCTGTCTGCCCAGCAGCTCACTGAGCGAAGCCATTGTTTCGGGTTTTATTTCCGGGTAGGCAAACTTTGTTTCTTCGCCTTGCAATCCAGTCTCATAGAATTCGCGGATAACTTTTGCGCGCTCTGAGCCGCTGCCTTCGATGCACAAATACACTTGCACCGCAATGCCGCGGCGGATTCTCCGCTGTGAGATGCCCGCGAATTTACGGCCACCAATGCTCAGGTCATAGGATCCCGGGCAATACGAGCCGGTAATTTCATAAGCCTCAATATCAGCTTCTGGAAACAGTTCCCGGATCAAATCAAGCATCAGGTCATAGCCAGCCGATATGTCGATCGCGTTGTCCTTTTCCGACAGCACGAGCGAAATGTTCAAGACGCCGGCGTCCAGCACCACCGCCAGTCCGCCTGAGTTCCGGACAATCGGCGTAAAGCCGTGTGCCTTCAGTGTATCCATGCCTTCCTCAATATGCGGCAGCCGGTGATCTTGAATTCCAAGGACCACGGTATCATCATGCACCCACGTACGGACGGTAGGGGCGCTTTTTCCCGATCCCACCAATTCACAAAGTGTATCGTCCGCTGCAAACGACTCCAGCGCAGAACGGTTTTTGGCGCTCAAGGACTGATCCCAGAAGCGCCAGGATGTTTCTTCAAAAAATAACGGCATGGCCATGTCTCCTCTTCCTGCAATTCCTTGTCTTCAGTTTACCCTTTTCGGGACCCGCTGAAAACCCGAGTGCGTCATGTCAAATTGGTGACAGCCATTAGTTAACAAGGCAGTCAAAGAGACGTTGTGATAAACTGGTTGGTGAGAGATTTACATTAAAAGGAGTGTTTGAGCAATGAATGAAGCAGCGATTACATTAGACGGCTGGTACGTCCTGCACGATTTCCGGTCAATGGACTGGGTATCATGGAAAATGCTTGAGGACGAAGAACGCCAATTCGCGATCGACGAATTCCAGGCATTTATGGAAAAAGTAAACCAAGCCGATGAAAATAAAACCGGCGCACACGCTTTGTATTCAATTGTCGGCCAAAAAGCCGACTTGATGCTGATGATGCTGCGCGAAACAATGGATGAATTAAATGAGCTTGAAACGGAATACAACAAACTGACATTGATCGCTTATACAGTTCCAACGTATTCATACGTTTCCGTTGTTGAGCTGTCCAACTATTTGGCTGGAAAATCCGATGAAGATCCTTACCAAAACCCGCATATTCGTGCGCGCCTGTATCCAGAGCTTCAGCGTTCGCAGTACATCTGCTTCTACCCGATGGACAAACGCCGCGACGGCGATGACAACTGGTACATGCTGCCGATGGACACGCGTAAAGAATTGATGCTGTCCCACGGCAAAATTGGCCGCAGCTATGCTGGCAAAGTTAAACAGATTATTTCTGGATCTGTCGGCTTTGACGACTACGAATGGGGCGTGACCTTGTTCGCAGACGACGTTCTCCAGTTCAAAAAACTAATCTATGAAATGCGCTTTGACGAAGTCAGCGCGCGCTACGCCGAATTCGGTTCATTCTATGTCGGTACAAGACTAGATGCCGAAAGAACCGTTAAATTTTTAGACGTTTAATCAATGCATGCTGAAAGCCGCCTTTTTGGGCGGCTTTTTTGTTTGATTTGTATGAGACCGCACCTCGTGAGATGATTTCCGCACCCCAAACGAATGAAAGCGCACCTCGCAGACCCATTTCCGCACCTCAAACGTCTCAAAGCGCACCTCGCTGCAAAATTGGCGCCGATTTCCAGTTGGGATTTACCAGTTATTTGGATATACTTTCTGTCTCAAGTAAATTACTTTCTATTTCTGTAAAAATACTTTCCAAATCAGCCTGTTTACTTTCCACAACCCAAAAAGAGGGCAATCCGCACAAGCGAATTGCCCTCTTCCACTATTACAATGCTTTTACTGCAGCAATGATGACCATTACCCAAGCGGCGATAAAAGCAACGCCGCCGATTGGCGTGATGGCACCGAGAATACTGATTCCAGTTAAGCTTAAGACATAGAGGCTTCCTGAAAAAATGACAATTCCAGCAAGCATTAAGTAGCCTGCCCAGTTTAATGAGCTAAGGGAACCAAGAAGAGAAGAGCTCATTAGGATGGCAATGACCATTAAGCCAACCGCATGAAACATTTGATATTGCACAGCAGTTTGCCATGTTTCCAAATACTTGTCCGCAACGCGTCCTTCCAGCAAATGGGCACCAAACGCGCCAAATGCGACAGACAGAAGAGCGTTAACCGCTCCGGCAATCAAGAAAAACTTCATATTCAACTTCCTCTTTCCATTTAAAATTCAAACAGCGAATCGCCGTTTGCGTCTTCTTCTTTCAGCTTGTTGACGGCAGAAACCGCCTGCGGCTGAGGGGAAGCAAGCGGCATAGCACGCGGTGCTTGCTTCTCGATCATCGGTTGATCATCCTCCAGCAGCAAATCGCATAATGCGCGGATCGCCGCGACAGAGTCACGCACTTTTGCAGGATCGCTGGTTCGGGCACGCATGGTGTGTTTATCAATTTCAGTTAAAATACGCATCGTATCGATGGCCATGGTACAGCCCCCTCTCCGTTTCGAATTAACTCCAGTTTACCACGGCATTCTATCACAGGTCAGTCTAAACAGAAATCGATCGGCGCTTGGCCGCGGCTTTGTAACAGACTGTTCACTTTTGAATAGGGCCGGCTGCCAAAAAATCCACGGCTCGCGCTCAGCGGGCTCGGATGCGGCGCTTCTAAAACATCGTGCTTGTTGAGGTCGATGAGCCGTTTTTTCGTTTGGGCAGGTTTTCCCCACAACACAAAAATAATCGGCTCTTCGCGCTCAGACAATTTACTGATCACTTGATCCGTAAATGTTTCCCATCCTTTATTGCGGTGCGAATTTGCTTCACCGGCTCTTACGGTGAGGACGGTGTTCATCATCAGCACGCCTTGGTCAGTCCATTTCGTCAAGGTGCCGTCCTGTGGTTTCCCGCAGCCAATGTCTTCCTTCAATTCTTTGAGCATATTGCGCAGGCTCGGTGGATGCGGCACTCCCGGTTGGACCGAAAAGCTTAAGCCATGTGCTTGGTTCGGTCCGTGGTAAGGGTCCTGTCCCAGAATTACCACTTTGACATCTTGGTACGCAGTATGTTCAAAAGCCGACCAAATGTTTTCCATGGCAGGGTAAATGGTTTTCGTTGCATACTCTTCTTTCAAAAACTCACGCAGTTCTAAATAATAAGGCTTCTCGAACTCTGCACCTACAACATCCTGCCAGTCATTGTGAAAAATTTGTTTTTTCATATCTCTCACTCCTCAAACTCTACCGTTACATCATAGTCAACCAAATTGAACATTTCTTGAACCGAACGAGCCGCATTGTCTTCTGCAGTTTGCAGCACACCTTGGCCCTCCGTTTCTTCGAGCATCAGGTTTTTCGCCTCTTCTGCCAGTTCGTAAGCTTCAGAAATGTCAGCCCCACTGCGGAATAGCCCTTCATATGAATACACTTCTACTTGGTCCATAAAAAGCTCTGGGCCTCCAAGAAATTCTGCTGGCGGCAAGGTTAATGTGGCTGTTTGGGCTTCTTCATCAAGAACGATGTCGTCCTCGCCCACTTTGGAAAAATCGATGCCAGCGCGGACCGATCCGGGAATCACGACAAGCAATTGCCGTCTCGTGCCCGGCAGATCAAGCCCGATTTCCTGGCCAAATACCGCATTGTCTTCGCGTTCAATAATGACTTTTGAAAAAGCTTCCGCTGTCGACAATTCATTCAAGTCCTGCACACGTTCTAAAAAAGCGCCTTTGCTTTCGGTAAAGGTGCTGCCTTGGATCATCCAAAATGCACCGAGCGGCAAAGCCACGGCTAATAGCAATAAAACCGCGATTAGCACCAGAAACGAATTGCGCCATACACTCATCATCAATTTCGTGCTTTTCCAAAAGCCGGATTCTTTCGTATTCCCTTGCTCTTTCATTTCTGCCAATAAACGTTCGATTTCTGTCAATTTTGGATCTTTCGCCAAGAAAACCCCTACTTTCCTATGTTCTATTCATCCTGGCTTCATGGTACGATTGCTTAAAGGAGCGATCAGGATGGCCGATTGGCGAGAAAAAATCACCAGTGTTTCAAAAACTAAAGGCACAAGTGCACCAGAAGGCGCAAAGCGCGCCGGATTGGGCTGTCTTGGCCTACTTGTAGCAGTTGTTTCCATTCTAACATTACTTATTGCGATTGGTCTTTTTAAAAGCGGCTTTCTATTGATGGGCATTTTCACCACCATCTTCCTGCTAATCTGCATTGCCACAACTGTTTTGCTGCTTGCGCCAAATAAGCGCAATCCGTTGTAAATGCTCGAATTTTTGTTAAAATGGTGGCAATGACATAATCCACTTAAAGGAGATATTCGAATGACACTCAAAAAAACCTTAACAATCGCTGGTTCTGACACTTCCGGCGGAGCAGGCATACAGGCAGACCTTAAAACATTCCAGGAACACGGCACATACGGCATGAATGCATTGACCGTTATTGTCACTATGGATCCTGAAAATGGCTGGAGCCATGGAATTCACCCCATTGCACTCGATACGCTGGATGCTCAATTAACCACAGCGTTTTCTACCGGTGTTGATGCGTTGAAAACGGGCATGCTGCCAACTGTCGATATTATCGAAATGGCCGGCAAAGCCATTGCCGAATCTGGCATCAAAGATGTTGTCATTGATCCGGTTATGGCGTGCAAAGGTGAAGACGAAGTCCTATTCCCTGAAAACGTGGATGCCATGATCCAGTATTTATTGCCAAACGCCAAAGTTGTGACACCAAACTTGGTAGAAGCAGGTCAATTATCAGGACAAGGTACTTTGCAGACTGTGGAAGATATGCAAAGAGCAGCTGAAAAAATCTACGCGCACGGCGCTGAGTATGTAGTCATCAAAGGCGGCAAGCAGTTAAAACATGAAAAAGCGGCCGATTTACTGTTTGATGGCAAAACACATTATCTGCTGACATCTGAAAAAACAGACACTACTTACAACCACGGTGCTGGCTGCACATTCGCAGCAGCAATCACGGCCAACTTGGCAAATGGCCAATCGGTCAAAGACGCAGTCTTGAATGCCAAAGTTTTTGTCGCAACAGCCATCCAGCACGGCTGGAAGCTGAATGAATATGTCGGCCCCGTTATGCACGGTGCTGCATCGAAATTTACAAAATCCGAAGTTGAAGTAACTGAATTATAAAATGGATCCGAACAGGCTGTCGCTGAAAGTCATGAAAATGACTTTCAGCGACAGTTTTTTTGCTGCACGAAATCTTTTTTAACTAACTTGTTTAACAACATAGTTGACACTCCATATTCTTCCATGCTATATTGCATTACAACCTAGTTAAATCATTAACTTACTTATCAAAGGAGATGAAGCGATGTCTTCAAGCCAAATGCTTAAAGGGATACTTGAAGGATGTCTTTTAGGCATTATTGAAAAAGGTGAAACGTATGGCTATGAAATGATTGAAAAATTAGAGGCCTATGGATTTCAAATGATCAGCGAAGGCAGCATCTATCCTGTTTTGATGCGCATGCAAAAAGAAGGTTTTGTGCAATCCGTTATGAAAGAGTCTCCAAGTGGCCCAAAACGAAAATACTATACGCTTACTGATGCCGGGCAGGAAGAGTATGAAGAGTTTAAAATGCGCTGGAATAATTTGTCCGATTCAGTCAATCGACTTGTAAAGGAGGAAAAATAATGATGTTATCGAGAGAAAGCGAAGAATTTATTGCCAACTTAAAGTTGTATTTAATGACCTCAGGGAAAAATGACAAAGAAATCCGTGATATTTCCGAAGAGTTGAAGGGCCACCTAGAAGATGCCGAAAGTCGTGGGAAAACCGTTGACAGTGTCACAGGAGGATCACCCGAAACGTATTTGAAGAATATTAGTAGTGAAATGAAGACTGATGTTTTCGGTATTCTTAAAGCAGCTCCCATGCTAATCCTGCTGCTTATCGCTTATTTTCTCACGGGATCAGCTATACGTGGAGATTTAAGTTTTTCTCTTTTGACGCTCATTGCTTATCCGCTGATTGCCCTACTTAGTCTCGCTGCTTATATTTACTTTTTACGTAAAATGAGTGTACGTACATGGTCAACTAAAAAAGCGATGTTCATCTTCATGTCAGTCCAAGCAATTACTATAATTTCTCTCGTTGCCGTGCTGTTTTTTGACATTTTTATACTCGATCCACTCTACATCCCTTCGCGAGAAATCATGTGGATGATTGCAGCTGCAGGAGTCGCTACTTTTATTGCTGGAGCCCTGTGGAGCAAATCCTGGATTACGATTGTTTTGCCGCTCCTATTATTTGGACCCGATTTCGTCATGCAGTTTATGGATGTAACGGTTACGCAGCAATTGATTGCCAGTTCCTCCACGCTTTACATTGGCTTAGCTCTCATAATTCTGTTTTTGTTTCTTAAAAATAAAAAGCAAACCAGTTAAAGACATTGATAAGCCAGGCTGGACGGATTAAAACATGATGTTTATTAGCTCGACTTAACTTGTTATCGAAAAAGTTACCATTCTTCATTAAATTTGACCGAGCTCTTAGAATGGTTCTTTCCCTTATAAGCATCCTAATCGCATTATCTGCCGTAATTCCCTATACTGTTAGAATACCGATTGTATAGGAGGCACATCATGGAACTAGTTGAAGTAAAAAAACTGCAGGTTGAGTTGGATGCATTCGCAGGCAGAGATGTCTACCTTCATTTGGAAACGACAAACGGCTCGTATGCGACGCATTTTAACGAAGGCTTTTTCAACGCCGGTGCATTTATCCGCAACGTTGTCATTAATTATGAACTTGGTAAAGTAGTCGGCGACAGCCCGCATCGCGTTGGACTGAAATTGCCGCATGGCTGGGTCTATGCGCAAGGCATAACCCATTACGAATTGGATGATCAGGGCCGCTTGCTTTTGGCAGGACACGATGGCTCTGGAAAATTGGCGGTAGCGCTGCAAATCAGCGAAACACCGTTCAGTTATTAAGGGAGGCACTCACAATGACAATTTCACAAGAACGCCATGTGCTGGTCGTCTTCCCACACCCGGATGATGAAGCGTTCGGAGTTTCAGGAACGATTACGACACATATCAAACAAGGCACTCCGGTTACATACGCCTGCCTGACACTCGGCGAAATGGGCCGTAACTTGGGCAATCCTCCGTTTGCGACGAGAGAATCACTTCCGGTCATCCGCAAAAAAGAGCTTCAGGCTTCTGCAGATGCAATGGGACTGACCGATCTTCGGATGATGGGGCTGCGTGATAAAACCATTGAATTTGAAGACGACGAGAAAATGGTCGGATTGATGACTGATTTAATTGAAGAGCTGAATCCTTCGAAAATCATCACTTTCTATCCAGACTTTGCTGTCCATCCGGACCATGAAGCAACTGCCAGAGCGGTTGTCCGTGCGGTTCGCCGAATGAAAGATCGCCCAACACTGCATTGCGTTGCTTTTGCGAACAATACTATGGAAGTGCTCGGACAACCTGATGTCGTCTACGATATCCGTGAAGTCCGCGATCAAAAAATGAATTCCATGAAAGCCCACATCTCTCAAACTGCCTGGATGCTTGAAGAAATGGAACACAAGCTCGAGCAAGGCGATCCCGAGACAGAAAACTGGCTGACAAAAGAACGATTTTATAATTATCGATGGGATGAAGATTTCGAAAAATCCTTTTAAATGAGCGATCCCTCAACTTTTTCTCAGTTGGGGGTATTTTTTATGAACGTTTTCAGATAATATAAACATTGGCTGTAAAGCGTTTTCATAAAGAAACGAATACATAAACAGTCATTAACATGCGTATTTATGCACTTAGAAAAAGGGGGAGTTATTTGTGAAAAAGTTTTCTGCTTCAACCTGGCTACTGTTTCTGATTCCTTCTTTACTCGGAATCCTGCTTTTCCTGGTGCCAATTCCAACTGAAGATGGCTGGATGGTAACCATAGCAGTTCTTGCCAACTTCATGGCTGGATCCATTGAATCCATCGTACCGTGGATTATGATGGGCATCTTGATTGTAGCCGCTTTGGGTTCATTGCTCTTTATTACGAAAAAAGTTAATGAAACAGAAGATGTTTCGTTTATCGACAAGCTTTTCAACGTCAATCTTTTCTGGACGATCGTTCGGATTCTTGGCGCAGTTTTTGCAGTTATGGTCCTGTTCCAAGTTGGACCTGAACCCGTTTGGAACGAAAACACGGGTGGCCTTCTGCTTGCAGGAGATGGCTTGCTGTCTTTCCTTTTTACTATCTTCTTGTTTGCCGGACTTTTCCTTCCACTTTTGATGAATTTCGGTTTATTGGAATTTTTTGGTACGATGATGGTGAAAATCATGCGTCCGCTTTTCCGTTTACCTGGCCGCTCGTCGATCGACGCTTTGGCATCATGGGTTGGAGATGGCACAATTGGCGTTTTATTGACAAGCAAACAATACGAAGCAAACAAATACACACAGCGTGAAGCAGCTATCATTGGAACCACTTTCTCAGTAGTTTCGATTACTTTCGCTATTGTTGTCATTCAGGAAATCGGTCTTGGCAACTACTTCTTGCCTTACTATGGAACTGTAATCCTTGCAGGTATTATTCTTGCGCTCATCATGCCGCGCATTTATCCCCTGTCAAAAAAACCAACCACTTTCATGGATGGTTCTCCACAGGAATCTCAGACAGAAGATGTTCCAGAAGGTTACAGTGTCGCTTCTCACGGCATCGAAAATGCGTTAACGAAGGCAGAAGATAACCGCTCCGTCAGCAAGTTTTTTAAAGACGGCTTTAAAAATGTGCTGGATATGTGGATCGGTGTTGCACCCGTCGTTATGGCGTTCGGTACAGTTGCTTTAATCTTGGCTGAGTACACGTCCGTATTTACAGTACTCGGATTGCCATTCGAACCGTATTTGAGATTGCTTGGTGTTCCAGAAGCAGCTGAAGCCGCGCAATTAATGGTTGTTGGATTCGCTGATATGTTCTTGCCTGCTATTTTGGGAGCAAGCATTGAGTCCGAGATGACGCGTTTTGTTGTCGCTACTATGTCAGTAACGCAATTAATTTACATGTCTGAAGTCGGTGGATTGTTGCTCGGCTCTAAGATACCCGTCAACATCTTTGACCTGATCATCATCTTCCTGCTTCGTACAGTAATCGCTTTGCCGATTATCGTCGGTGTCGCGCATTTGTTATTCTAATCAAACCTAAAAACGCCATCCGCATGCTGCGGATGGCGTTTTTATAATTTTCATCAATTCAACGAGATTCACTTAAACGAGCTGAAGCTTTTTTTTTAGTTTTTCCAGCATATCGAAAGTCATCGCATCCAAATCGTAAGAAGCTTTAAAGCCCCATTCGGATTTGGCCGCAGATGCATCAATACTATCCGGCCAGCTGTCTGCAATTTCCTGGCGGATTGGATCAACTGCATAAGACATCTTAAACTCAGGAATGTGCTTACGGATCGATGCAGCAATTTGTTCCGGCTCAAAGCTCATGGCGGTCACATTAAATGCATTTCGATGAACCAATTTCGCAGGATCTGCTTCCATCAAGTCAACAATGGCCTGCAGTGCATCCGGCATATACATCATATCCATATAGGTGCCTTCGGCAATGTAGGACGTGTAACTGCCTTGCTCGATTGCTTTGTAATAAATATCCACTGCGTAATCGGTTGTTCCCCCGCCAGGCTGTGCCACATTTGAAACCAATCCTGGAAAACGGACGCCGCGCGTATCCACGCCAAATCTCGTGTGGTAATAGTCACATAATAATTCACCAGCAACTTTATTGACGCCATACATGGTAGTCGGGCGCTGCAGCGTATCCTGTGGTGTATTGTTTTTAGGTGTCGATGGACCGAAAGCTCCAATGGAACTAGGTGTGAAAAATTGCATGCCAAGCTCACGAGATGCTTCGAGCGCATTTACAAGGCCGCCCATGTTTAAGTTCCAGGCAAGCAGCGGTTTTTCTTCAGCAGTCGCTGACAACAAAGCCGCCATGTGGACCATCGTATCCGCTCCAAAATCTTTCGCCAAATCGTGCATTCTTTGTGCATCTGTGACATCCAAAATTTCAAAAGGACCTGATTGGTCAGCAGTTTGGCGGATATCAGTCGCCAATACATTGTTGTGGCCATAAATGCTGCGCATTTTTCCGACAAGCTCCGACCCGATTTGTCCCAAAGCACCTGTAATCATAATTCGCTCCATTTTCAACACTCCTTTTCGATAAAACGATTGTCCTGCTTAAAAACACAAAATAATCCTTATAAACCTTGTTATTTTAAGCTTTATTATTAAGTTATTATAAGATGTTCTCTTTAAAAACACAAACATTTTTTTGGGATTAAGAACATCAAAGCTTGGCAGTCCATATCTCCAAAAGCTTTAAGTGCCGGCGGAATGACGTTTTGAAGACCCGTCAATAAAGTGGATTTTTTTTTGCGTTCACTTCATTTGAGACTGCTGTAAAGGCATGCTATAATAAATCAGCTTCAGGATTCTGTTAGTTTGAATATAAACATTCCTTTTTTTATTCTTAAACCTACTATTCCAGTTGGTCAAACTGGTTTTACTTTTTGCATTCATTATGGATGGAAGGAACTTAAAGGATTATAAACATTCATCACGGAATCACGGAACTCAAATTATAAAAGAATAGAGGAGAAATTTTTATGAAGAAATTTAGTTTGGCATTTTTATTATTGATGGCAATGTTGGTATTGGCGGCTTGCGGCGGCGGATCCACTGAAGAAGATCCAACGACGGATGATGCAGCGGAAAACGGCGAAGCGGCAGACGATCTACTTGCTAAAGTTCAAGAAGAAGGAACATTGGTGATTGGTACAGAAGGAACTTACCCTCCTTTCACGTTCCACGATGAGACCGGTGAACTAACTGGGTTTGATGTTGAAATCGCACGTGAAGTAGCAGATCGCTTGGGCGTGGAAGCTGAATTTCTTGAAACACAATGGGACGCAATGTTTGCAGGTTTGGATGCTTCCCGTTTTGATATGGTAGCCAACCAGGTTGGGATCAACCCGGAGCGCGAAGAAAGCTATGAGTTTTCAGATCCATACATCACTTCTACTGCCGTATTAGTAGTTGCAGAAGACGACACTGAAATTCAAAGCTTTGACGACTTGGAAGGCAAACTATCTGCACAATCTTTGACAAGCAACTACGCTGAAACAGCAACATCATTTGGTGCAGAACTTGAAGGCGTTGAAGGATTTAACCAGGCCATTGAATTATTAAATTCTGGACGCGTTGATGCAACAGTAAACGATAATTTAACCGTTTTGGATTTCTTGAATCAGCGTCCGGATGCGCAAGTAAAAGTTGTTGACGAGTCTGAAGATGCTGCACAAAGCGGATTGTTGTTCAGACAAGACAGCGGTGCAATCGTAGATGAAGTCAACCAAGCTTTGGCTGACATGATTGAAGACGGCACATACGATGAAATTTCAGATAAATGGTTTGGTGAAAATGTACTTGAATAGCATTTTTTCGGATCCGGTCAGAATGGAACGGCTTGTGGATATTGCGCAATCCTCATTTCTTCCATTAATCGAGGCAACGATTCAATTTACGTTGCCTCTTTCGATCATTTCCTTTATTTTTGGGTTGATCTTAGCAGTCCTAACAGCTTTGGCGCGAATTTCAACCGTGAAAATTTTCCAAATCATTGCTCGGATTTACGTTTCTATTATCCGGGGCACACCGTTACTGGTTCAATTGTTCATCCTATTTTATGGATTACCGACGCTCGGCATTACAATCGATCCATTTCCGGCGGCAGTTATCGGCTTTTCACTAAATGTCGGTGCCTATGCTTCTGAGGTAATTCGAGCAGCCATTCTGTCGATTCCAAAAGGACAATGGGAAGCTGCAGATACAATCGGAATGTCTTACACGCAATCGCTGCGGCGCGTTATTTTGCCCCAGGCATCGCGTGTTTCCTTGCCCCCTCTTTCGAATACATTTATTAGCTTGATCAAAGATACATCACTCGCTTCTCTTATCCTAGTGACGGAGATGTTTAGAGTCGCCCAGCAAATCGCCGCGACCAACTATGAGTTCCTGCTGTTATACGGACAAGCGGCCTTGCTTTACTGGATCATCTGCTTTGCCTTGTCACTCGTGCAAGGAAGACTCGAAAATCGTTTTGACCGCTATGTTTCCAGATAATAAAAGCAGTTCACTGATTGCAGTAAGGAGTCCAATATGATTTCAATCAAAAATTTGCATAAGAAGTTCGGAGATCTTGAAGTGTTGAAAGGCATTGATGCAGACGTCCAAAAAGGTCAGGCTATTGTCGTGATCGGACCCTCCGGTTCTGGCAAGACGACATTCTTGCGCTGCCTCAATACACTGGAAACACCAACTTCCGGATCCGTGACGATTGATGAACAAACGGTCGACTTTTCTAAATCGTTGTCGAAAAAACAGATTATGGCTTTTCGTAAACAGTCGGCAATGGTTTTTCAACATTACAACTTGTTTCCTCACATGACGGCGCTTGAAAACGTCATGGAAGGTCCCATCACAGTCCAAAAACAAGATAAAAAGCTGGCCAGAAAAAAAGCTGAGCAGTTGCTGACGAAAGTCGGACTCGGCGAAAAAATCAATGAGTACCCATTTCAGCTGAGCGGCGGCCAGCAGCAGCGCGTTGGCATTGCCCGTGCGCTGGCACTGGAACCGAAAGTTATGCTGTTCGATGAACCGACGTCTGCGCTCGATCCTGAGTTGGTTGGCGAAGTGCTGCAGGTTATGAAAGACTTGGCTGCCGAAGGCATGACGATGGTTGTGGTGACCCATGAAATGCGTTTTGCCAAAGGCGTGGCAGACGAAGTGCTGTTTATGGACGAAGGACGCATTATCGAACGCGGCAAACCGGAAGACATTTTCAATCACCCGAAAGAAGAACGAACACAACGTTTCTTGAATTTGATTCAAAAAACAGATATCATATAAAAAACTCGCGGCCCATGGGGTCCGCGAGTTTTTTATTATTATAGTTGACTGCTCCACTGTTGAACGGTCAACTTTTCCAGTTGCGCTTGATCCACTTCTACACCAAGGCCCGGTTTGCCAGACAACAATACATAAGGATGTTGATAGTTTAAGTCACCAATTTCTTCGCTGAAAAGCAGCGGACCGGTTAATTCTGTGCTTTCGATATTGATGCGTGACATCGCTACATGGTAGCCTGCAGCTGAACCGATGGATGATTCCACCATGGAGCCGACTTGGCACTGAATGCCTGCTGCCTCAGCAGCTTTGGCCATTTGTGTGGCGTGGAAAATACCGGCGCATTTCATTAGCTTAATGTTAATAACATCGGCCGCCTGCAGCCGGATGATTTCCAGCAAGTCGTCCATCGATTGGATGCTTTCATCAGCCATTATGGGAACAGCTGTTTTTGCACGGACCTCCGCCAGTCCACGGATATCCCCCATCCGAATCGGCTGCTCGATCCAGGCAATGTTCGCCCCTTCGAGTTGTTTAATCGCCGCTACGGCAATGCCTGGGGTTTTCCATCCTTGGTTGACATCCACACGTATTGGCATATCTCTGCCAACCGCTTCGCGAACCGCTAAAATCCGGTCCACATCTTCCTGCGCTTGCCCTTTGCCTACTTTCAGCTTTAAAGAAGCATAGCCCATTTCAACTGCTTTTTTTGCTTTCGCCGCCATGATGTCAGGCGCTTCGATGCTGAGGACTCTCGGGTAATCCAAATGCGCTGTCGCTTGTCCTCCAATCAAGTTGTAAACCGGCTGCCCTACTGCCTTGCCCATCAAATCATAGCAGGCAATATCTACAGCGGCTTTAGCAGCTGAGTTGCCTGACATCAAGCCCTGCATGTTTGAATGGATGGCTTCAATGTCAAAGGGACTCATTCCAATCACGGCGGGCAAGAACAATTCCTTCAGTATTTCAAATGCTGATGCAAAATATTCTCCTGTCACATGTTCATCCGGTACCGCTTCCCCGTAGCCGATTAAGCCCGAATCCGTTTCCAGCACAACAATTAATGCCGGCATATCCGGGTAAGTTGCATAAGATATAATGAATGGCTCTTTAAGAGGGAACCTGACTGCATGCAATGACGCTTTTGTGATTTTCATTTGACAGCCTCCAATGGATTTAACTTCCTGTATACTTCTACTATAGTGAAATTTAAGAATGATTGATATCATATTTTATAGCCAAAGGAGTTTTAAGAGATGACAATAACCCAGCACATTGAATCGCTGTACGGAGAAATGGTGAACACAAGAAGACATTTGCATATGCATCCCGAGCTGTCGCATCAAGAAGTGGCCACTCCAAATTTTATTGCAGATCGACTGGAAGAAATGGGCGTGGACGTTCGACGAGGAGTTGGCGGACGCGGTATCGTCGGGAAGATCCGCGGCGGCAAGCCCGGCAAGACAATCGCGTTCCGTGCGGATTTTGATGCTCTGCCAATTCATGATCAAAAAGATGTCCCTTATAAATCCACTGTTCCTGGTGTTATGCACGCTTGTGGACATGATGGCCATACTGCTGCGTTGCTGGGCTTTGCGAAAGCTATGATGGCTATTCAGGACGAATTGCCAGGCACTGTTGTGTTCATCCATCAATTCGGGGAAGAAGTGTCTCCCGGCGGTGCACGTGCCATGATTGAGGACGGTTGCCTGGATGGTGTCGATGCTGTGTACGGTGCGCATCTGCAAAGTAAATTGGACAGCGGCCGCATTTATTTGCGTGATGGTTTTTTGCAAGCTTCCGAAGATACCGTTAAAATTGTCGTTCACGGCTCCGGAGCTCACGGCGCAGAGCCGCATAACGGCGTCGATCCGATTTTGGCTGCCTCCCATATCATGATCGCGCTGCAATCGATTGTCAGCCGCAATGCCGATCCGTTAAAAGAATTGGTCGTCTCAATCGGCAAGTTCCATGCGGGCGACGCCGACAACGTTATTCCCGGAAAAGCTGTGCTTGAAGGCACAATCCGCGTGTTTGATCCCGAACTTCGCAAACTGGCCAGCCAGCGTCTGCGGACGATTGTAGAGAATGTCGCCATCGCGATGGGTGCCACGGCTGAGGTGTTCATCGAAAACGGCTATGATGCGCTCTGGAACCATCCGGCTGAAGCAAATCTGATCCGCAGTGCAGGACGCGGCTTGCTGGGTAAAGAAGATGTTGTGGAGATCGATCCGGTCATGCCGGTTGAGGATTTCACTTATTTTACACAGGCAAAACCCGGTGCTTACTTTTTTGTCGGCGCGAAAATGGAAAACAGTGGTGACGTTTATCCACATCATCATGAAAACTTCGATTTTAATGAAACCGCGATGCTGGTGACGGCGAAAATGTTTGCCGTGATTTATTTTGAAGCGCAAGGAATGGCTGTGGAAAGTATTCCTGTCGTTTTGGACAGTATTTGACGGAGTTTGGAAAGTATATTGCCCAAATTGGTATGTATAGGTTATATTTGGAAATAAAAACACGCCGGGCATATGCGCCTGGCGTGTTTTTTGTCTATTAATTGATGACGCCTAATTCTTTGCCGACTTTTTCGTACGTCGCAATGGCTTCATCGAGCATTTCTTTCGTGTGGGCAGCTGTTGGCATGTTGCGGACGCGTCCAGTGCCTTTTGGAACAGTTGGGAAGACGATTGATTTGGCATAGACGCCTTCTTCGAACAAGCGCTTCGAAAATTCCTGCGTCAGCTTTTCGTCGCCGATGATGCAAGGCGTGATTGGCGTTTCTGAATGGCCGATATCGAAGCCTAATGCATCCAAGCCTTTTTTCAAGTAATCGCCGTTGTCCCACAGCTTATCGTGGAGTTCTGTAGAATCGATGATCATTTGAACCGCTGCTGTGATGGCTGCAACATCTCCCGGAGTTACCGCTGTTGAGAATAAGAAAGGACGCGAACGAACTTTCAGCCAATCGATAAGATTTTTCTTGCCGGCTACATAACCGCCGACAACACCGACTGCTTTAGACAAAGTTCCCATTTGCATGTCGATCTCTTTTTCAAGGCCGAAATGCTTCACGGTGCCTTTCCCTTTTCCAGTAACACCTGATCCGTGTGCATCATCCACATACGTAATCAAGTCGAACTCTTTGGCAATTTCTACGATTTCTGGAAGCTTGGCAATATCGCCATCCATCGAAAAGACACCGTCTGTGATGACCATGACTTTCTTGTAAAGGCCTGATTCTGTCGCTTCTTTTGCTTTCAAGCGCAAATCTTCCATATCAGAATGCTTGAACGCGATAATTTTCGCTTTTGATAAACGGCAGCCATCAATGATGGATGCGTGGTTTAATTGGTCGGATAGAATGGCATCGTTCTTGTCCATGACAGCTGAAATGGCCGCCATGTTACAGTTGAATCCGGATTGGTATGAAATCGCTGCTTCTGTGCCTTTAAACTCCGCCAATTTTTCTTCCAACTTCACGTGCAAATCAAGCGTACCGTTGATTGTCCGGACCGCACCTGCACCAACTCCATATTTATCGATGGCATCTTTTGCCACTTGCTTTAAATCTTCATTGGTTGCTAGACCCAAGTAGTTGTTTGAAGATAAATTAATCAACTCTTTGCCGCGAACTTTAATGATTGCGCCATTTGGTCCTTCAACTGGATCAATTTCATTGTAAAGACCTTGTTCTTTTAGTTCTGTTAAGTTCTCATCTAAAAATGCATCTAGTTTTTTTGACAATGTCCTCTTCCTTTCAAAACGAAATTCTCTAATCATCTTAACATACAGCCATTTTTTCCAAAAGAAAAAGCGGACCGAGGTCCGCTTTTGGTTTATTTTTTACCTTTGCCTTTGCCTTTGCCTTTGTTATTGCCTTTTTCTTTGCTCGGCTTGTCTTTCTTGTAAATCACTTCGTACGTAAATTCTTTCGCTTCTTTTTGTCCTTCTTCTGCAGCATAAGAAGTGATCATCTTAACATTGCCCTCACGAAGAACTTGCTTAAGGTCCAAGGCCTGTTTTTCCGTTACATTATATGGATCCACGTGGAAGACCCGTTCCTTGCCATTTTTCATCGTTTGGATAAAGGTTGTGGTGAAGTTGACATAGTCGCCTTTCAATTGGCCCAATGACTGGAAACCATCCGTTGATGTTCCAGCGGCTGAGAAATCACCCAATTGAACGTTCTTGATGAACCATCCTGTATCGTTATAGCCCCAGTCGGTCAAGTTCCGGAATGATACCAATACATCCTGCCCAGCATACGCTGAAAGATCGAATGTTTCAGTAGTCCAATCCAGTTTATGGCCTGTGAAACCTGGTACGTTTTCTTTGATTGTTGGGTGACCTTCTTCAACAACATCATTGCGCGTGTTTTCATTTTCGAGAGAAGTCCATGTTTCGCCATTGTCAGTAGAAACCTGAACTACAGCATAATCCCAGCCTTCTTCGATATCGTAATAATGGTCAAACGCAAGCACTGGGTTATCCGTTGGAACCGTTGCTCCAAAGATTAATGCCTGGTCTGCTTCGTCTCCGTTGTTTGCGTGCAATACTTGTTCAGAAGCATCCAATGGATTTGCAGCAGTCTCCCATTGCAGTGGAAGGAAATCAACGCCGTCAAATTCCAAACCGCGAACATCTTTTCCAAAGTTAAACTCTTTAAAGTCTCCTCCCCATGCTGGAACGCCTTCTTTTTCAAAAGTCTTCGCCTTTTCAAAGTCTACTGTTTTGCCTCTTACTTCGCCGGCAGTGCCAACTGGCAAACTGCGCAGGTCGATGCTGTCGATATTGTAATCGCTGCTGACTTTTGAGTTATCCAGAGTCAGAGCCGTCATGAAGTTTTGATAAACTTCCGTGAACGTTTTATTGGTTCCGTAGTCCTGCAACACTTTGTTGACGCTCGCCATCCCTTGAGTGTCGCCATCTGTCGCTAGCTCACGGATAAATTCCTGTCCAAACTTGTCATACATATACAAAGTGAACAAGTAGACCTGGCCATAGTCCGCAATTGTTTCAGGTCCCGTTGCTGCAGTTCCATGCTCATCCCAGTTGACAAGAGAGTTTTCCGGATGATCCAAATAGAAGTTGATGGATCCTTCACCATGGCCATAACCACCCAGGTATTCAGAGAATGTGGACATCCCTTCATTCAACCAGGTTTCTTCAGAACCGTCGTTATCGGCTTGGATCAAATGCTGCAATTCATGGATTGTCGTGGCAAAAAACGTGTCTTCAAGACGTGTTTCCCATGTATTTGTATCAATTGTGATGATGTTGCGGTCTGTGTAATTTTCAAGTGTCTGCCAGAAAAAGCCAGCTACAAAGAACGGATAGCTTGGGTTGTTCCAACCTTCATCCTGCACATTATCGACTAGCATGATAACTTTATCGGATCCTTCGTAATAGCCTTCAGGAAGGCCGACCATTTCAGGAAGCGGCGAACCGGTGCCATCCAGTACGTCTGGTGTTCCAAAGAAATCCGTCGCAACTGGATAAATATTGCTATCGAATTCAGCCTTTAATTTGTCTACTTGCGCCTGTGTCACCACATCAGCTGGTTTCGGATTATCCGGCCCATATGCCAAGTCTTTGGCTACCCAGATTTCGACATTCTCTCCGACACTGCGCAGTGTAAATTCTTTAAAAGCTAAATTGCGGTCCAAGAACATTTTAGTGCCGCCATCGTATGTAAATGGATCGTCGGCTTGTGCATCAGTCGTTCCGTTAGCCACTTCATCAGCTTGCGCTTTAATCTTTTTATCCGCTTCTTTTTGGAAGTTTGGATCTTGCGTCAAATCATTTAAGCTTTGATCGATATCGATCCGATCCCCGTATCGTTCACTGTTCCAGTCATTCGCTGTTGGCGTTGCCTCGATTGGTGCCGCTGCTGCTGCTGGTGCGAGTAAAGACAAAGTTAACGCACTAGCCGATAAAATCGACACCCATTTGCTGTTCTTCATATTGCATCCCCTTCCGAACTGTCAGAATATTGTTTCTTTGGAAATCTTACCATGACTGAATAGTCTGAAGAATAGGGAAGAAGATATATTTCGAGTCACGAAATTACAGGCGGTAAGCGGTATATTTCCGGCTGACTCATAGTCAAAAAGGTTTGGGAAAGGAATGGAGAAAAAGAAAAAACCGCCTAGAATAGGCGGTTAGTCACTTATTTTAACGCATTTTCCAGATCTTTGATCAAATCTTCAACATCTTCGATTCCGACAGATATCCGGACAAGCCCTTCGACAATGCCAAGCTCACCGCGGCGTTCGATTGGAATCGAGGCGTGTGTCATTTGTGCCGGCACGGAAATCAGACTTTCAACAGCGCCCAAGCTCTCAGCTAACGTGAAGTATTTCAGCTTGGCCAATAGTTCGCCAGCTTTTTCCTTGCTGCCTACATCAAATGAAATCATGCCGCCAAAGCCAGTTGCCTGCTTCTGCATTAATTCACGTCCCGGATGGCTTGCTAGTCCCGGATAAATCACCTTGCCAACCGCTTCATGCGCTTCCAGAAACTCAGCAATTTTCTGTGCATTGGAGTTGGCTTCTTCCATGCGCAACCCTAAAGTTTTCAGCCCGCGAATCAATAGCCATGAATCTTGCGGCCCCAAAATAGCACCGATTGAATTTTGAACAAAATGGACTTGTTCGGCTAATTCTGCTGAATTCACAACGACCAGTCCAGCGACAACATCACTGTGTCCGCCGATGTATTTTGTCGCACTGTGCAGCACAATATCAGCACCCAATGCAATCGGGTTCTGCAAATAAGGTGTCATAAACGTGTTATCGACAATTGTCAGCAAGCCTTTCGATTTCGCAAAGGCTGCGACTGCTTCGATATCCGTTACTTTTAACAGCGGATTGGTAGGCGTTTCAATGAAAATGGCTTTCGTGTTTTCTTTGACTGCCGCTTCCACTTCCGCTAAATTCCCTGTATCGACAAATGTGAATTCCAAACCAAAACGGTTCAACACTTTGTTGATCACACGGTAAGTTCCTCCGTAGACATCGTCTGTCAGAACCACATGGTCTCCCGCTGAAAACATCATCATTACTGATGAAATGGCAGCCATTCCTGATCCAAATGCAAAGCCGGCATGGCCGAATTCTACATCCGCAATCAATTCCTCGAGTGCGTGGCGGGTTGGATTGCCCGTCCGTGAATATTCATAGCCTTTAAACTTGCCGACCGCTTCCTGCTTGTACGTACTGACCTGATAAATTGGTGTGGATACGGCGCCTGTTGCTTCATCTCCAACGATGCCGCCGTGGATTAATCTTGTTTTCGGTTTCATTGCTGATCCTCCTCAAAACTTCTGCCATAAATATTTTGGCTCATATAACGTTCGCTTGAATCAGCGAATACAGTGACGATATGGCTGCCCGGTTTTGCAACTTGTGCTTCCCGCAGAGCCGCCACAAAAGCCGCGCCAGAAGAACTTCCGACTAATAAACCTTCGTTTTTTGCCAACTCGCGAACCGCCATAAATGCTTCTTTATCCAGAATGGTATGAATGGCTTCAAAATAACGTTCTTCCATATAATCTGGCAAAAACTCCATGCCGATGCCTTCTGTCAAATGCGGCCCTGATGGCCCACCGTTTAAAATTGATCCTTCCGGTTCCACGATGACTGTTTTAATGGCTTCATTACGGGATTTTAAGTAACGTGAGGTGCCCATAAAAGTGCCGCCAGATCCGGCTCCTGCAATAAAGACATCAATATTGCCTTCCAGCGCTTCCCAAACTTCCGGCCCCAATGTGCGGACGTAAGTCTCCGGATTAGCGGGATTGGAAAATTGAGAAGGAGAAAATGCCCCTTCTGCTTCCACCATTTCTTTGGCTTTGGCAATGGCGCCTTTGATGCCTTTTTCGGTCGGCGTATTGATAACTTCCGCTCCCAGTGCACGCATCAACCCTTGTTTTTCCTGGCTGAATTTTTCCGGCACGACAAATTTCACGTGGTAGCCTTTGCCGATTGCGGCGATGGCAAGCCCGATGCCGGTATTGCCGGCTGTCGGCTCAATCATCGTCCCGCCCGGTTGGAGCAACCCGCGCTGTTCTGCATCTTCTATCAGTGAAACGCCTAAACGGTCTTTAACGCTGCCGCCCGGATTAAAATACTCAAGCTTGGCAAAAATACGGCAGCCGTTTGGAATTTCGCTGTGTGTTAATTCCAACAGCGGCGTATTGCCGATCAACTGCTGAATTTCAGTAGCATACTTCATCGATATTCTCCTTAGATCGCTTCATCTGCGAAGACTTGGCGCCATTGGTCTTTTTTCGCCAGCATTTCACGCGCTAATTCTTTTGCGCCTTCTAGGCTATGGCTAGCAGCCCAACCACATTGCACTTCGTTGCAAGCTGGTACTTCATCTGCTTCGATGACGTCTTCCAATGTGTTTTCCAAAATGCGAAGAACGTCCTCATAATCGTCGTGGTTGATGACAGACAAGTAGAAGCCTGTTTGACAGCCCATCGGCCCAATGTCGACAATGTCCTCTGAGTGGTTGCGGCTATGCTCGGCCATCATGTGCTCAAGCGAATGAAGCCCCGGCATATCCATATGTTCTTTGTTGGGCTGCTTGAAACGAATATCGTATTTGCGGATCGTATCGCCTTTAGCTCCGGTTTTTTCCCCTGCTAAACGCACATACGGTGCCACTACTTTTGTGTGATCCAAGTTAAAGCTTTCAACATTCATTTTTTTCATCCAAATCGCTCCTCATTTTTTAGTTGCGTTGATCAGAAATACGTAATTGTTCATCTTCGACAATTCTATCGCAAATCCTGCATCCATGGCCAGCTTTTCCATGACAGGAACCGTTGTGTAATATTCACGATTCAAGTCCTCTACTAGATTAGCATGACCTCTTGTTTGCTCAAATGCAATGATTTCCTTTTTAGCACTTTCTGAAGCAAATAAAGTATCTGCAAAAACCACTTTGCCGCCTGCCGACAATTGCTCTGCGTATATTTGGAAAGCTTGTGCTTTTTCGGCGTCCGTCAAGTGATGGAACGCATATGAGCTGACAAAGCTTTTCGGTTGGATGCCTGCTTGAAATTCCAAAAAATCACCATCAACGAGCGTCAAGTCCGCTATCTTTTCTGCCGTTACTTTCCGCATGGCTTCATTTGGCTCAACGCCAACCACTTCAAGCCCTCTAGCCAAAAGTTTTTCGGTCAAATTGCCGGTTCCCACACCAAACTCCACAACCGGTCCAATTGCTTCATCGGCCACTGCCTGAAGAATCTCATCATATTTTACGAATACATCTCTGTATTCCGCGTCTTTTCCACTGACTGAATCGTCATACGTATGAACCCATTCATCAAATATTTCTACGAACTCTCGTCCCATAAAAAATCCCCTTTTCATTCATATTCAATAAAACCAATAGAGTTACTCGGCTTTATTTATATCATATCAGAATCGAGGTTTCAACTATAAGCGATTGAGTTGTGAATCCACATATTTCGGGCTTTAAGCGATCGCTTCAACTAGATAGTAGAAAAACAATTTCCAATTGAAGCTGAGCTATTAAATTTTGAGAATCGGTGGAACTTCTTCTTTTTTGCCGATCAGCGTCACCAGCAAGTTTTCAAATTGCGGCAAGGAAACTTGCACAATTCTGCCAGTCAACAAAGCAACAGCGATGGTTCCGACGCCAACAGGTCCTCCGAGCAGCCAGCCGAGCAAAGCCACGCCCACTTCGATGCTTGCGCGGACGACACTGATGCTGAGCCCTGTTTTGTTGACCAGCAGCATCATCAGGCTATCCCGTGGCCCCGCACCAATTTTCGGCGATACATAAAGGCCAACACCATAGCCCGAAACCACAATACCAGCCGATAAAATCAAGATTTGTCCAACCAGCGTTTGAATATCTGGTATAAGGAAATTAAAAATATCAATAAAGATGCCGACCAGCAGCATATTCAAAAAAGTGCCGACCTGTGGTACTTTACGGGTGAAGATGGCAGTGATCGCAATCAGCGCAAACCCGGCAATGACAGACCAAGTACCGATCGTCAAACCGAAGTTCAAATACAGTCCGACATGCAGCACATCCCATGGACCAATGCCGAGTTTGCTCCCTTTGATAGTCATCGTAAACCCGAGAGCCAGAACAACCAATCCGACAATAAAAAATAACCAGCGATAAAACAACGAACGCTTCATCCAAATCCTTCTTTCTTCTATTGTGATATGAAAAATCCATCCATTCAATGTGAATGGATGGAAGCCTTATTGACTCGGTGCCGTCAATTCAGCAAATTGGCCATTTGTTACAGCGGCCAGCTTATCTGGAGCCAGTTTCAGCTGCATGCCGATTTTGCCGGCAGAAACAATCAGTTCAGGCAATTGCTCCGCTTCAGCCGAAACAAAAGTCGGAAACGGTTTTTTCATTCCGACAGGCGAACAGCCTCCTCGGATGTATCCGGTCAATGATAAAATATCCTTGACCGGCGCCATTTCGATTTTCTTTTCGCCTGCCGCTTTCGCTGCTTTTTTTAGATCCAACTCTTCTGCCACCGGAATGACGAAAACATAAGCTTGCTTCGACGCACCGATTGCCACTAGTGTTTTGTAGACAAGTTCGGCAGAAAATCCAATTTTCGCTGCAACGGAAACGCCATCCACTTTGCCGTCTTCTGTGCTGTAATGGAGCAGTTCATAAGGAACGTTCTCTTTGTCGAGCATGCGTGCTGCATTGGTCTTTGCAATTTTCTTAGCCATGGCGAATTCTCCTTGCTTCGAAGTTCTTTCCCCACAGCATACCACCCTATTCGCTTTGGCCCAATAACTTTTTCAGTGCATCAGCCATTGCGGTATTTTGCGGCGCTTCGTCTTGCTGATTCAAGTATTTATTGACGTCTTTTTTGTTAGCTTTGGACTGGCCGGATTTTTTGCGTTTTTCAAAGGCCGACAGCTTTTCACGATGTCCGCATTTGCAGACGAAAATCTTGCCGTCTCCCTCGCCTTGCATCTCCAGCTTTTTGTGGCAGTTCGGACAGCGTGCGTTGGTCTGCATCGCCACCTGCTTTTTGTAACCGCAGTCGCGGTCCTGACAGACGTTCATCTTGCCGCGTTTGCCGTTGACTTCAAGAAGCGGTTTGCCGCAATCCGGGCACATTTTGCCAGTAATGTTATCATGCTTGAATTTCTTGTCGCTCTTTTTGATGTCCGACACCGATTTTTCGGCGAAGGCGATCATTTCTTTTATGAATTCTTCTTTTTTCAATTGACCTTTGGCAATTTTGGTTAATTGCTGTTCCCAGTCAGCTGTCAGCTTCGGCGACTTCAAGTCTTCTGGAACAAGCTCCAGCAGCTGGCGGCCTTTTGAGGTAATCGTCAAGTCCTTGCCTTTTTTCTCTATCAGGAACGTATTGAACAATTTGTCGATAACGTCCGCACGGGTCGCAACAGTTCCGAGCCCGCCCGTCTCACCGAGTGTCTGGATCAGTTCTTTGGATTCGCCGCTCATGAACTGCGCCGGATTTTCCATGGCACCCAGCAGCGTTCCTTCGTTGAAAAAAGCAGGCGGCTTGGTTTTGCCATCCGTCAGCGCGATGCCTTTGATCGTTAACTTTTGCCCATTTTCAAACGGCGCCAGCGTCGTATCGTTGTCGTCGTCGTCATCTTTGTAAATCCGTTTCCAGCCTTCGTTGCGGATTGTATTGCCTTTTGCCTGGAATGTTTCCCCGCCGGCTGTCAATTTGACAGTCGTCTGGTCGTATTCATACTGCGGATAAAATACCGCAAGAAACCGCCTGACGATCATATCGTACAATTTGATTTCTTTGTCAGACAAGTCGTGCAGCGGCGGCGTTTCTTCCGTCGGAATGATGGCGTGGTGATCGGAAACTTTGGCGTCATCGATCACGCCTTTTTGCGGTGCCACGGGATTTTTCAGAATCATCGCGGCCAGGCTGCGGTAAGGTCCCATCTGGACAGCTTTGACGCGGTCTTTCAAGGTATCGCGCATGTCGCTCGTCAAATGCTTCGAATCGGTACGCGGATACGTCACAATTTTATAGCGTTCGTACAAGTTCTGCAGTGTGTTGAGCGTTTCTTTCGCCGACCAGCTATAACGCTTGTAGGCTTCTTTTTGCAGTTCGGTCAAGTCGAATAAAGGCGGTGCCGGCTGCCGTTTCGGCGTAATTTTGATGTCCGTTACCGTACCTTCATGCGTATTTTGGAGTTTGGTAAAAAGGTTGTCGACTTTTTCCTTGTCGAAGGATTGCGTCGAATTGCCGTCTGTCCAAGTGAAAGCAGCTTTGTCTGTAATTGCCTGCATGCCGTAGTACGGCTTCGGCTGGAAATTGCGGATTTGTTGTTCGCGTTCGGCAATCATTGCCAGTGTCGGCGTCTGCACACGGCCAGTCGACAATTGCGCATTGTATTTAACGGTCAATGCCCGCGTTGCATTTATGCCGACAACCCAATCTGCTTCTGCACGCGCCACAGCTGCTTCATATAAATTCTCGTAAGCGCGGCCGTCTTTCAGGTTTTGGAAGCCGTCTTTGATCGCTTTGTCGGTAACCGATGAAATCCACAGCCGCTTTACAGGCTTGCGTGTATTCGTTTTTTCCAGGATCCAGCGCGCTACCAGTTCGCCTTCGCGTCCAGCGTCTGTCGCGATGATCACTTCGTTGACATCGCCGCGCTGCAACAGCGACTTGACGGCATTAAATTGTTTCATTGATTGCTTGATTGGCACGAGCTTGAACGGCTTTGGAATAATCGGCAGCGTGTCCATTTTCCATTCCTTGAAGTCGTTGTCGTACTGTTCCGGCTGTGCATGCGTCACCAAGTGGCCAAGCGCCCACGTGACGATATACTGCTTGCCTTCTAAATACCCGTTGCCTTTTTGTTCGCATCCAAGAACGCGCGCAATATCACGCGCTACGGATGGCTTTTCTGCTAAAACGATTGATTTCATTTGGATTCACCCTCATTTCTGATGTGGTTATTGTAACATTTTCTGATTTTAAAAGAAAAAGATGCGTCAGAATCGTATTTGTTGCTCAATGGAATGCATTTGCGCACCTATGGATCGTATTTCAGAGCTAATGGAACGTATTTCATTCCCAATGGATCATAAAATCATCTTCTCCAAATTCAAATCAAAATATTCTTGATTTCATTCACCGACAAGGCTATATTAATTTCAACTCTCTCGAAAGGAATGATGTTTTTGCAATTGATTGAACGCCGACGTCCCAGTATTCTCATCTACCTGGAAGCACTGCTTGCCCGTACCCCTTCCTATCATCCAGCCTATTCGGATATTAAAGAAAAAGTCCGGACTTGGACTGCTGGGTATGCAGGAGAAGTTTGGTTTGACCGAATGTGGCTTGACTATACGAACAATGAAATTTTCAACGTGATTCCTGATTATGTCACTCACTCTCATCAAATGGATGCCATCTGCGTCTTCTCCAAATTTATTGCCATCATTGAAATTAAAAATATCGGCGGCGTCATTGAACTGGACGGAACAACCCGTCAATTTACCCGTACATTGCACGCTGAATCCATAGGCATGAGAAATCCGGACGATCAGCTGTACCGCCATGAAAAAAAGATTCGGCAACTGACAAATTATAAAATACCTGTTATTGGCATCGTTGTATTTACCAATCCCTCCAGCATCCTTAAACTCAAAGCTGTAGAACGACGAGTTATCCACCTCTCCGGATTACCATTTGTATTAGATCAACTGATTGAACAGTACAGTACTTATCCTTCATTTGATGTTCCTCAACTATGTGATCTTCTACTGTCTCATCAATGTCCTCCCACGCCCTATCAGCACGAACCTGCAAACTATCCTTTACAAACTGGTGTTTTTTGTTCTGTCTGTTCTTTTTCAAAAATGGTTTATTCCCGCGATTTTTGGCGTTGCCTGAATTGCAGCAACAAGCAACAGGATGCCCATTTATTGGCATTGCAGGATTATCGTCTGTTGGTAGGAAGCACGATATCCAATCAGGAATTCCGAAGATTTACGGAGATGGAATCACGATCTAACGCTGTGAAAATCTTAAAGCGCTGCGGTTTCAAAACCGTTGGCACTCATAGAAGCCTCAGATATTTGATTCCAGAAATGGACTTGCGGAATAAAACCAAATAGGCAATGGAATCATATTTATGACTCAATGGATCGTAAATGCGCTGCAACGGATCGTATTTCCAGGCTAGCGGAACATATTTTAACCACAACGGATCATAAACCAAAAAAAACCTCCCAAAAAGGGAGGTTTTCTCAATCAATCATGGGTTATCCAGCGTTTCTTTCGACAAATGCGTACTCATCTCAGCGTACTGCACGAAAACACGCGCCAGTTCGCGGAGGCGGTTGTGGACGTCTTCGTTGACGATGGTGTTGGTGTCGTCGAAATGGCTGGTGTGTGTGTAGACATAATTTGGCGTCACCAGGCAGCGGAAGTAATCGAGAATCGGCTTGAGCTGGTTTTCGATGACTAAATGATGCTGATACGTGCCGCCGTTTGCTACGATCGATACCGGCTTGTAGCGCATCGTGCGCGGGTGCAGCATATCAAATGTATTTTTCAAGACACCCGGAATCGATCCTTGGAAGATTGGCGATGCAATGATATAGCCGTCTGCTTCTTCAAAGCGGCGAACGATTTCTTGCATGCTGTCATTGTATTCGCCGAGCGGACGGCCATCAACAAACTGATGGTCATAATCGGCCAGCTTTAACATCGTTAGTTCCATATCGGGAGCGAATTCCTGGATATACGTTTGTACCTGTTCCAGTATGGCACCAGTCTTGCGCCCCAGAATCGTTCCGTCTACTAATAAAATCTTCATAATCCTATGTCCTCCTCAAAATGCGTGGAATATCAGTTGGTTAATTATGTGCAAATCCGCATCATTGCAGACAATGCGTTTGGTTTCATCATAACAAACCCTGTTTCATAATACGCACCGAAATAGCTTAGAGGCAGAAGATTTCATTCTTTAGTCTGAGTAGCGATTTTGACGCGGTTGTTTTCCAGGCGTTCTTGAGCTCGATCCGACTGGCGGACGGGTGACGTGAAGCTGACAATCGAGTCTCCCGGCTTCGGTTCGAGTTTATTGCTGTCAGCGAAGAATTCAATCTTGCCTTGTGGCCGTTGAACAAAGAGCGGAATGGTGTCATCCGTCCATTTTTCCAGAAAATCTTCGTAGCTAAACTGCTCTGTCAATTGTGTTTTGCGCATTGTGTAGCCTTGTTCTGCTTTCATCTCCAGCTCATGGATATTCCATTTATCGCCGAACAAGGTGCGGCCGCTTAACGAAGAATGGAAATCTGCTGGGTCACCATCGTGGATCGCTGTCTGGTAAAGATTCGAACGTCCCATTTCCGGAACAAAATTATTGACGACTAATGCGTTATAAGAATCCGTTTCAGTCGCAACAATCATCGTTTCGTATGCCGTCATTTCTACCTCATAATCGGTATGTTCAGATAAAATTTCTCCAGCGTAAGTCGTCAAACCTACTTGGCGTGCCCCTTGCAAACTGCCCCAGGAAGGATCGACAATCATCACATTTTTATTAAGGTCGGCCAATACTTCACCCAGCTTGGTTGCAAACCGGCTGGCCCCCACAATAATAATGCCCGGCTCTTCTGCAGTCGCAAGGCCAAGCTTCCTGCCCAGCCAGCCAATCGTGAAGCCGTGGGCAACAACCGTAGAAAAGACCAGCGCAAAAGTTAGAGCCGTCAGCAGTTCCGCGTCAGGAAAGCCGGCATCGAGCAGCACTCCGGAGAAATAACCAGAGACTGTCAGTGCCACAATGCCGCGCGGCGCAATCCAGCCAACCAGCGTTTTTTCCTGATTTGTCAGGTCGGTGCCGATTGTCGACAGCCAAATTGATAGCGGCCGGACAATAAACAGCGTTGCCAAGACAAATGAAATGATTTGCCAATTGAAGATTTCAATTAATACGTCGAGGCTTAAAGAAGCGGTCAGCATCACAAAAATACCGGAGATCAAAAGAACTGAAATATTTTCTTTGAAATGCCGCATGTCGTTGATTGAGGCGATGTTCATATTGGCCATGATCATCCCCATGGCTGTGACTGCCAGCAGGCCGGTTTCGTGCATGACCATATCCGACACTACAAAAGTCAGCAGGACCACCCCAAAAACCATTGGTGCTTTTAGAAATTCGGGCACTTGCCCTTTTTCAAACATCATTCCCATCAAACCGCCAGCCCCGGCACCAAGCGCCACCGCAAATAAAGATGCCAGGAAAAACAAGCCAAACGCTGAAGCTGTTTCATCACCGATGGCAAACAGCACAAACTGGAATGCAAACAAAGCGAGCAGCGCACCAAATGGATCCACTACAATGCCTTCCCATTTCAAAATCGCGGCTGGACGTGTTTTTAACTTTGCTTGCCGAAGCAGCGGCAAGATCACGGTTGGCCCGGTCACGATAAAGAGCCCCCCGATGACAAATGCCACTGCCCACGATAGCCCTGCGATGTAATGGGCTGCAAAAGATCCGACTATCCAGGCGATAAATGCACCAAGCGTCACAATTCGCAAAATCGGTTTGCCAAAAGTACGAATTTCTTTAAAGTTCAAATTCAAGCTGCCTTCAAAAAGGATAATGGCGACTGCCAATGAAATAAATGGGTTGAACAACTCACCAAAACTTTCAGCGGGATCAATGATGCCGAAAATCGGACCAACCAGCAGTCCGGCAATGGACATCAGGACGATTGCAGGAAGCCGAAGACGCCATGCGATCCATTGAGAGAGCACTCCCAGAAAAATAATGAGCATTAAGTCGAATAATAAAGTATCAATGGCTTGTCACTTCCTTATGTTCTTTTTTGGAATTATACAGGTTTTATATAGTGAAGGAAAATCGTAAAAGATTCAACTTTTATGATTTTGTGTTACAATGGTAGAAAAATAAGGGTGATTTTGTGAACAGACAGGAATTGGAATACGCAATTGCTGAGCTTAAGATGGATTATGTTCGCCACCAAGGTGATATCGAAAAGCTCGAAACGACTGGACACGCCGGCATGGTGGAGAAAGCAGAATTGCGTTTGGAAAAAATGGAACTACAACTTGCGGAATTAAACCAAAAACTCGCGGATCTGTAACCGCGATTTTTTTTATGATATTGGAGGAATTTATTAAATGAGTTTATTAACAGTAGAAAAATTAAGCCACACATTCGGTGATCGGACGCTTTTTAACGATGTATCGTTCCGGTTGGTTGAAGGTGAACATGTAGGATTGGTCGGTGCCAATGGCGTCGGGAAATCGACAATGATGAATATTTTAACGGGCAAAATCATCCACGATGACGGGCGCGTTGAATGGCAGCCACGGACGCATTACGGTTACCTGGATCAGCATACACAACTGCAGCCTGGACGCACAATCCGCGAAACGCTGCAAGATGCATTCCTGCCTCTATATCAGAAAGAAGCGGAGTTGAATGATATCGCCATGCAAATGGGCGATGCCGACCCTGAACGCCTTGAAGAGCTGCTTGAGCAGATGGCGGAAGCACAGGACGCTTTGGATGCTGGAGATTTTTACACCCTGGATGGTAAAGTCGAAGAAATCGCTCGCGGCCTTGGCCTTGATGCAATCGGCCTTGACCGCAATGTAGAAGCTTTATCCGGCGGACAACGTACGAAGCTGTTGCTTGCCAAGCTATTGCTTGAAAAACCGAAAGTTTTGCTGCTGGATGAGCCGACCAACTATCTTGACGAAGAGCATATTCAATGGCTTGTCAATTATTTGAAAAACTATCCGCATGCGTTCTTGTTGATTTCGCATGATACGGAATTCATGAGCAGTGTCACCAGTGTCATTTTCCACTTGGAATTTTCACGTTTGACGCGCTACACAGCGACATACGAAAAATTCATCGAACTTGCCGAATTGAGCAAGCAACAGCATTTGGATGCCTATGAAAGACAGGAAGACATGATCAAGAAAACTGAGACCTTCATTGCAAAAAACAAAGCACGTGCTTCTACAACCGGTCGCGCCAAGTCTCGACAGAAACAGCTGGATCGCATGGATCGCATCGACAAGCCGGAAGTTGCTGCAAAACCGCAATTTGCTTTTAAAGAAACACGCAGCCCAAGCCGTTACGTGGTGGAAGCCGAAGCTCTTTCCATCGGCTACGAAAAACCGCTGTTGCCGCCGCTAACGTTCATGATTGAACGCGGCGAAAAAATCGCGCTTGTCGGCATGAACGGCGTCGGGAAATCGACCTTGCTGAAAACAATGCTCGGCAAAATCAAACCGCTTGACGGGGATGTTCTGCGCGGTGAGTATTTGACGCCAAGCTATTTTGAACAGGAAGTCAAAGCACCGACCCACACACCACTCGATGAAATTTGGGCTGCTTATCCAAGCATGGACCAAGGCCAGGTCCGTGGCGCACTCGCCCGGACAGGGTTAAAGAACGAGCATATCTCCCGTCCCATGACGCAGCTAAGCGGTGGCGAACAAGCCAAAGTCCGCCTATGCAAATTGATGATGGAAGAAAGCAACTGGCTGATTTTCGATGAGCCAACCAATCACTTGGACATCGATGCAAAAGCTGAATTGAAACGCGCGATGCAAGCTTACAAAGGCACCATCGTTCTCGTAAGCCACGAACCTGAATTTTACGAAGGCCTGGCCACTAAAGTCTGGGACGTTGAAGAATGGATTTCAGCCGGCAAAACGGTGCAATAACACATAAAAATGCCTCTTCTGGAAAACCAGAAGAGGCATTTTTTAATAAGTTGTCAGTTTGAACAGTTTTTGGAAACCATAAATTCCGCGCTGCCAAAACGTGAAATCGTCTTGATATTCTTCTGTCTCCAGTGTGTAAAGGGCATCTTCGTTATCCCACAGACGGTCAAAATAAGTTTCCATATCTCCAGTCAGTTCGCTGTCGTTCGGTGCCACAATCCGGATATTGCTCTCCAGGTTGTAATCATTGAACGCACGCTCCGTATAGTTGGTGGATCCCCCCGAAATGATCGTTTCATCCGAAGTTTGGATCATGATGGATTTTGTGTGGAACTGTCCGACCACAGCATTATACCAGCGGACCTCCAGATGGTCTTCTGACTCTGACAGCATCTCGTGGACTACTGGGCGGTTAGGCAAACCCGTTTTTTCATTGCCAAATGCATTCTCATTGGCATCCAGAATCAGCCGAACGTTAACGCCGCGATTGGCAGCATCTGTTAATGCATTAACGACACTGGTTTCCGCGATATAGAACATGGCCAATTGAATCGAATCGCCTTCTGCCGTTTTCTCAATATCCGATAGCAAAGCATCCAGCACTTTTCGCTCCGTTAAATATTGCGCCTGATACTCTCCCTGTTGTTCGGCCACCTCGATTCTAGGCAATTCCGGTCCACCTGAAAATAAAGAGACGGCCTCTTCTGCTTCCAAAATATCATTTAGCACAGGGCCGCTGACTTTAAACGCCATATTGCCGTGCAGGCCACTGGCATTGTGGGGATTTGCAGAACTGATGATGGCTTCTTTTTCAGTAATAACTGCTTTTCGGTGATTGGCTTTGATGTTCATCATCTTCAAGTAGGAAGATACCGTTAAATCAGGGGCGTCGCTTGACATTCCATTTGGCACCCAGCCTCTGCCTCCAGCATCAAACCACTGAAAGATGACGCGGTAAAATCCGGAATACAGCGGCGTTGAATCACGAAGCTTGTCCAAGTCTGTAGTGATGACTTCTACCCCTTCATCTTCCAATGTACCTAAAAACTGACTTTCATAAGATCCATAACCATAATTCAATGGATCGGTAATAAAATAGATAGGGAAATTCGGATTTTCTTCTTTCTTATCCAATAAATGATCGGTCAAAGTTTCCGCTACTGCTGGAAAATCCATGTCCTGATCGTTGTAATTATCAAAAAGAAACAAGTCGATGACGACAAATTCTTCTGCCTCATCAATCATGTCGTAAATTTCATTGAATATCCGCAGCTCGCTCTCGGTTTCCGTGCCTTCTTTATCTTGCGCATAAGACAAATCATAAATCATTTCAATTTGCTCAACCGCATGGAGGTCTCCCTCGCTTGAAACACCTTCAGGCAAAGGCTTAAACGTTTGCCACGCTATAACTACAATATACAGGAATGCCAGAATACCAACGGTGCCCATGACAATCCGCTTTCTTCTGCTCCATTCCTGAAACTTTCTCTTTTTCATGAACTTTCCCCCTCCTGTTTATTATAACCAGTTAGAGAAAAAATTCCTTATAATATTTTCCATAAAAAAACAACCGAAAACTCGGTTGTTTTAAGTCGCTACCACATATTCACGCGTACGTGCATCTTCCATCAACATGTCTTTTAAACGCTGTTTTCCACGGAACAAACGGGATTTGACTGTACCGATTGATACTTTCATCGCATCTGCAATTTCAATCAATGAGTATTGGTGAACATAAAAGTAAAGGATGGTGGTGCGGTAAATCGAATCCAGCTCTGAAATCTTGTGGCGAATCATCACAGATACGTCTTGTTTCTCCAACAGTTCAGCTGCACCCGCTGAATCAGAAGGAATCAAATCCAGCAACGAGACATCTAAGCCTTCTGGCTGTTGAATCATATGTTTGCTGCGCCGTACATTTTTGCGGTAACGATCACGGAACGTATTCATGCAGATAGTTGTCAGCCATGCTTTTACATGATCCACTTCCGCAATAGAAGATTCGTAACGTACAACTTTCAGCCACACTTCCTGCATCAAATCTTCCGCTTCTGCTTTATTGCGTGTCAGTTTTAAGCATAAATGATAAATATACCGATTGTACTCTGTGTATAACGTTTCCATGATCGTGCCCCCGTCCGTTCTGCTTGTCCAGCTTTCGCTTTCTCTTAACCTTATATTGACGGAAGTTAGCCTTTCACTCTATCGCTTCTGCTTTCATTCTCCTTACAAAGGTGTAATAAAAGGAAAAAATCCGCTGTCCAAAGACAGCGGATTTTCTATGCTAACACTTCTTCTTGAGTATCGATTTTCGTAATTGTTAAGCGAACAATGCGGTTACGGTCCATTTCGTTGACTTCAACTTGAAGATTTTCATACGTAAACTGTTCGCCTTCGTCCGGCACATGCCCCAGTTGCTGCATCACAAAACCGGCGATTGTGTCATGGTCGTTCGGCACTTCCACTTTGAACATGTCGTTAACATCCTCAATTTCGAGACGGCCGTGGCATGACAGCACAGTATCTGTCATTTCAAAAACCAGTTCATCGTCTTCTTCATCTGTTTCATCTTCGATATCCTGGCCAATCATTTCCTCGATAATGTCTTCATGCGTAACAATACCGAGTGTTCCGCCGTATTCATCCAAAATTACAGCCATGTGTTTTTTCTTTGCCATCATCAATTTAAAGACTTTTTCCACGCTGACCGATTGCACCACAAACAGTGGATTGTCGTCCATCAGTTCTTCCAGCGTTAAATTCGGGTTCATGGACCATTCAATCAGCTTTTTCGAATAAAATAAGCCAACGACGTTGTCCATGCTCTCCTCGTATACCGGATAACGTGTATAGGAAGAATCCAAAATCAAGTCGCGCACTTCTTCATATGTGGAGTCAATGGCGATGCCAACCGTGTCTGTTCGATGGGTAGACATGACATCTGAAACATCTTTATGAGGGAAATCCAGCACCCCTTTGATGCGGTCTGATTCATCTTCCTCAAACGTTCCTTCAGTAGAAGCAATATCGACCATTGTGCGCAACTCTTCTTTTGTCATACTTGCTTCTTTCACAGATCCTTTTGAAATGATGCGAATGAAAATATTTGTAAATTGTGCCAGCAACCAAGTTAACGGTTTTAAAATAACGACTAAAAAACTGATAACAGGCAGTACGATATATGCCACTTTATCCGAAAATGTAGCTGCAATTGTTTTTGGCAGCACTTCCCCAAAAATAATCAGAACCACTGTTAAAATAGCTGTCGCAAGTCCGACTTCCCAGCCTCTCGTGATGGCAATGGTCGTCACTAAAGTTGGCAACATGATGTTGGCAATGTTGTTCCCGATCAAGATGGTCGTGATCATTCGGTCCGGCTTCGCGATTAGCTTTTGCAGTTTTTGCGATTTAACATCACCCTGCTCTGCGCGAAGTTGGACCTTCATCCTATTTACTGCGGTTAATGCCGTTTCGCTTCCCGATAAGAAGAACGACATCATTAAAAAGATACCTAATGCTATGAACAAGTTTATTTCCTCCAGTATTATAAACACCTAATTTTACGAACTCTTTCCGTATTGAACACTATACCATAGCCAATTTCCACTTGTCGAAAACCAAAACTTGATATGTTATAATTTTTTCATACGCTAATCTAACGAATCGAGGGATCTTGATGAATGCTCAAGCCATAGACCAACACTTTAAAGACAACCGGGAATCTCACCTGGAAGAACTAAAATTATTTTTGCGCATTCCCTCCGTCAGCTCTTTGTCTGAACATAAAGCAGATATGCAAAAAGGAGCAGAGTGGCTGATTAACGCATTGGAAAGTGCCGGTTTGGAAAACGCCCAAATCGACGAAACCGAAGGCCACCCGGTTGTTTACGCCGACTGGCTCCATGCAGAGGGCAAACCAACTGTGCTCGTATACGGCCATTACGATGTTCAGCCGGTAGATCCCCTTCACCTTTGGGAATCCGCTCCCTTTGAACCACAGGTGCGCGACAATAAACTTTATGCCCGTGGTGCAAGCGATGACAAAGGCCAAGTTTTCATGCACATTAAAGCGATCGAAGCCTTATTAAAATTAGATGGCGAATTGCCGGTTAACATCAAATTAATTATTGAAGGCGAAGAAGAGATCGGCAGTCCAAACCTTCCGAAGTATGTCGAAGAAAATCAAGAATTGCTGAAGGCCGATGTTATCGTCATCTCCGATACCGGCATGCAAGGACCAGGCCGTCCAGCGGTCTGCTACGGCTTGCGTGGACTTGCCGGTATCCAAATTGATGTCAAAGGACCAAAAGGCGATTTGCACTCTGGGCTATACGGCGGTGCTGTTCAAAACCCGCTGCACGCCATCGTGGAAATCCTGCAGTCGTTCCGTGACCAGGAAGGCCTGATTCAAGTAGAAGGTTTTTACGACGACGTTCTTGATGTTTCCGAAAAAGAACGCGAAGAATTTGCAGCACTTGAGTTTGATCTGGAGCATGAGAAAGAAGAAATCGGCATCTCAGAAGACTTTGGCGAAAAAGGTTATTCTTTCGTTGAACGTACGTGGATCCGCCCAACACTGGAAGTGAACGGCATCACGGGAGGCTTTTCAGGTGAAGGCATCAAGACCGTACTGCCTGCAGAAGCCAGCACTAAAATCACTTGTCGCCTGGTGCCAAACCAGGATCCTGACGACATCGTTGCAAAACTAAAAGCCCATGTGGAATCACACAAGCCAACTGGTGTTGCTGTTGAGATTACTGAGTTTGATAAAGGAAAACCGTTCCTGACGCCGTATGATCACCCTGCCATTCAGGCAGCTGGCCGTTCTTATGAAAAAATATACGGCGTGCCAACCGCATTTACACGAATGGGGGGATCGATTCCGATTGTTGCCGCATTTGATGAAATTCTCGGATTGCCTGTTGTCTTAATGGGCTTCGGACTTGCATCTGAAAATTTCCACGCACCGAATGAACATTTCCATTTGGAGAACTTCGATAAAGGGCTTCGCGTTATCAGCGATTACCTTTTTGAAGCCTCAAAATTAAACTAATTATATGTATAAAGGCCTTCCCTGAATAACGGGAAGGCCTTTATACTCTATTCTCATTTCAAAATAGGAGGGATTCCTAATGATCGTTTATTGGTTGCTTTCGTATGTCATCGGAAACTTTTTGACAGCCTGGTGGATTGGCAAATGGAAAGGCGTCGATTTGCGGCAGCAGCGCAGCGGCAATTTAGGGGCCAGAAACGCCGGCGCGGCGCTTGGGAAATTAGCCTTTCTGCTGACTTTTCTGGGTGATGCAGGAAAGGGCGCACTTGTGGTTTGGCTCGGCTTTGTGTTTCATTTTTCGATTTGGCAAATCGCTGTAGCAGGCTTAGCCGTCATTTTGGGGCATTTGTTTCCTTTCTGGCTCAAATACTGTGGCGGCAAAGGCATTGCAGCTTTTGTCGGTGTTACGTTTTGTCTAACGCCCGATTTATTTTTGGCCATGTTCATTTTGTTCTTCGCCTTTTTCCCGTGGTTCAAAAGTGCGACTTTATCCATGCTCGCAAGCTTTGCAGGATTTATCGCGATGTCCATTATTTTGCAGGTTTGGCCAATTACTTGGCCGTTGATTGTAGCTATAATTATTATTGTAATTAAGCACAAAGGAGATATCGAAGAATCGTTCAATAGCCGGTTCCGCTCAACTTCTGTGTAGAAATACCAGTTTATTCAGCTATTACTATCGCTGAAATATTATCCATGTTATAGTTTTTATAATCTAATAATTCTAAAAAAAGGGGAGTTTTTGTATGAAGAAACCGATTGCATGGGTTATGGATACAACGGGGTTTGTCACTGAAGAATTTAAAGCGCATCCAGACGTTTACATTGTTCCATTGAATATTCATTTTGGTACTGAGGAGTTTATTGATGACGGGGTGGATTTAACGAATGATGAACTTTACCAGCGCATCAAAGATTCTGCTGACTTCCCAAAAACGTCCCAGCCATCAGCCGGTAAATTTTCGGAACTCTACGACAAACTAAAAGAAGAATACGACTGTGCAATTGCTGTCCATGCTTCTGCAAAACTCAGCGGAACCATCGCCTCCTCCACTGCCGGTGCTGAAATGAGCGAATTCAAGGTTTACGCTGTTGATTCATTAGCACTTTCATACGGCCTATCGGGCTTGGTTGAGCGTGGCTTAAAACTTCAGGAACAAGGAATAAAAGCAGAAGAAATTGCGCAGCGGCTCGAAAAGGAAACTGCGAATTTCCGAAACTATATTTTAATTGGCAACCTGTCCCAGTTGTACAAAGGCGGCCGAATGAGCGGTGCCCAGTATTACTTAGGCAGCCTGCTGCAGATTAAACCGATCGTTCAGTTAACCCCTGAAGGTGAGTTGAAACCAACCGATAAAGTACGGTCACACAAAAAAGCAATTCAGTATTTGATTAATCATGCCAAAAAAGATTACGAAGAGCATGGCGTCCGAAGATTTCAAATCATGCATGGCCATGTAACGAAAGAAGCTGAAGGTTTAAAACAGGAAGTCCTAAAAGAAATGCCCGAGGCTGAAATTTTAGTAGGTGACTTGAGTTCATCGCTTGCTGTCCATGCTGGAGAAGGCACACTCGCTTTCCAGTGGAGACGAGAAGCTTTGTAGAGTTCTTCTGCAACTAATGGAGGATAAAGCTGTTCAATTTTCAGATTTTTTGTTTGAACACATCGGTGCTAACCGGATATTCCGCTTTTGTTCTGCTACAATAAGAGTAGAAGAATGATGGTGAGGTGGATTTAATGCAACATGTGGAACGAGAACTTACTGAATTTGTAAAACTTTGTGATGCAAGAGGCCAATTAAATCCAAAAGCTATTGGGTATGCAAAACAGCCATTGGTGGAAAGCAACTTAAGCGGCAATTTTATGCGCAAGAAAAAATGGAATTACTGGTGTGTGTTTGGGGACGAAATTTTGTTTTCAGCAACCATTTCGCATTTGGATTATGCGACTGTTTGTTTTGTTTATTTCCTCAATTATGAAACGCAGCGTTTTTACGAGAAAACAATTGTGGTTCCGTATACACGGCATGTAAAACTGTCCGAAAATGCATTGGATCCCTGTCATTTCCGCAGCGATTCCATGACCATCGAGTCGGTTTACAGTCAGGACGCCACACACTTAACCGTCAGCGTCAAAGAATTTGATGGTGAAGATCTTGAAGCAATTCTGGTTATTTCTCACCCCGAGGATTACGAATCCTTGAACGTGGTCATTCCTTGGAATCGTCAAACCTTCCAATTTACCGGAAAGCATAGTTCACTTCCGGTAACTGGCATGGTCAAAATTGGCAGCCAACGTTTTGAATTTGAAAAACTGGATAGTTTTGCGGTATTGGATTATGGACGAGGCATTTGGCCAAGAGAATCGCTATGGAATTGGGGGATGGCCTCGCAGCGCTCTCTGGGAAAAGTGATTGGTTTGAATTTAGGCGGAAAGTGGACAGACGGCACTGGAATGACAGAAAACGCATTTTTTGTGAATGGCAAAATGACCAAAATCCATGAAGATGTCTTGTTTGATTATGATCGGGAAGACTTCAAAAAACCGTGGCTGGTCCACAGCAAATTCTCCGATGATGTCCAACTGACCTTCTCGCCTTTTTTCGAGCGTGTATCGAAAGCAGATGTGCGCTTTGTCAAATCGGAAGTTCACCAGCTTTTTGGCTATTATGATGGCTATGTTCGCTACGGCAATGGCAAAAAGCTGAAAATCACACGGCTCCTTGGTTCCATCGAGGAGCATTATGCAAAATGGTAATACGAAAAGCCGAATTGGGGAATCCCAATTCGGCTTTTCTATATTTTTTTACATTTTGGATACAAACAACGAGCTTTCTAACTTTATTCAAATAAAATTTGGAGATGGGGCTTGCATCAATTCGACTCAGTAAGATATCTTTTCTTCAAAATGTGCCAGCATCTTTTCGGGATGATCCGTAAAGATTCCGTGGACCCCAATTTTTTGCAATTCTTCGGCGTAAGCTATGTCATTGACTGTATAGACATAGACGATCGCCCCTTTTCGCAGAGCATCGGTGGTCATTCTTCTGAAAGCTGATGGCAGCGATACATGGATGCGCTTTGTTCCGATGACACGTGCATAATCGTAAACATCCACCAACACTTCAAATGTCAGAATGGCGCTTTCTACTTGCTTTCCTTGCACAACAGACTGGATATCTTCATGATTAAAAGAAGAAATTAGCACACGATCGGTGAATCCGCGTTTGGCGGCCAAATCAACTACCTTATCTGCTAAGCCGTCATAAGGAAAAACATCGGTCTTCAGCTCGATATTCAACCTATGATTGGTTTCTTCAAAGATATCGAATATTTCGTCCAAGGTCGGAATCTCTTCCCTGCTCCATTCCTCAGAACGCCAAGAACCACAATCCAATTCTTTCAATTCTTTTAAGGTCATGTCTTTTACATAGCCTTTGCCATTTGTCGTTCGGTTGACTTTTTCGTCGTGAATGACGACAATTTCTCCGTCTTTCGTTAAATGCACATCAATTTCGACGCCCGTAATCGGCAATTCAGCCGCAGCACGAAAGGCCGCTAATGTATTTTCTGGATAGGTGCCTGAACAGCCTCTATGCGCATAAATCTTCACAAAACCCCTCCTAAATGTCTGTCCGTATTTCCCAAAGCTCTGGGAAAAAATATTGATCCAGCACTTTTTTCAAATAATTGACGCCTGATGAACCACCAGTTCCCTGTTTAAAGCCTATCACACGTTCCACTGTCTTCATATGGCGGAATCGCCATTGCTGGAGCCAGTCTTCAATGTCCACCAATTTTTCTGCCAGCTGGTAAAGTTCCCAATATGTATCCACATCGCGATAAACTGTTTTCCAAGCAGCACGAACGCTTTCGTTGGACTCATACACCTTACTGACATCGCGCTGCAGAACTTCATCGTCGATCGCGAACCCGCTTCTCGCCAGCTTTTGAATCGCAGCATCATAAAGTCCTGGAGCATTAAACGCCTGTTCAAGCTCCGCATGAAGCGGTGCATCTTTTTCATAGATTTTCAGCACATGCTGGGTTTTGTAGCCAAGGGCAAACTCAATCATGCGGTACTGATAGGATTGGAAACCGCTGGAATTGCCCAAATCATCGCGAAACTCCATATATTCTGCAGGTGTCAATGTTGACAACACGTCCCACCCTTGGATAATCTGGGATTGAATGCGCGACACTCGTGCCAATTGCTTGAACGCCGGCTGCAGATCATCTTTATGAATATTGTCGATGGCTGCCCTCAATTCGTGCAAAATCAGCTTCATCCATAGTTCCGAAACTTGGTGGATGATGATGAACAAGGTTTCATCATGATGACCGCTGACACCGTCCTGCGCTGTCAGTAACTTATCCAAATGCAGGTAGTCTCCATAAGTCATGCTTTCTTTGAAATCCGTGCGGATGTTTTTCTCAGATGCGGCAGCGACATTTTGCCCATTTTCGTAATTATTCATCAAAATTGCTCCGTTCGAACTCGGCTTTGGCTCTGCTGTTCTCAGTTGTTGCCTATCCTGTAAAAAATTGATTAATCTTAAGAATTCGAGTACATTCTTAATGTAAGTATAAGCTATTTGGAAGGATGGAATCAGATGATTTTCAACAAAAAAAATGCACTAGCTTCTTTACTTTTTTCTTCAGCTTTAATTTTAGGCGCCTGTGGCGACGATGAACAAGTGACTCAACCGGTAAACAATGATAACCAGGAACAACCCGCCGAAACAGGAAACACAGACACCACATCTTCTGAATTTGGAGAAACATTCGGTTTTACGGATTTCGACTTTAATGTCGACTTTCCCGATATGGACGACATGATTGAAATTAGCTACGAAGAAGATCGCGACCAAATTGAAGCTGAATACAAAAACAAAATGACAGACACGGACGTATCCGGAAATGCTGCTATGGATGAAATCGAACCCGGTTTTAGCCAACTTGAGCTGACAGCTGAAACACCTGATGCAGATGTCATTGCGCAAGTCATCGAAGCTTTTGGTGTTGAAGACGGATTTACTGAACTTGAAATCGAAATCAGATTTCCTGACGGGACAGAAAAAGAATATCAACAAAACGGCAACTAATTTCATTGCCAAGAGCGATTCGCCTATGCGAATGGCTTTTTTATTGCAAATGACGTTTCCAATAGAAAATAGTTTGGATTCTGCTAAAGCCTGATTTCTCATAAACATGCAATGCTTCGTTGTTCGTTTCTACATCCAGCAAAACTTCTTGCAGTTCGCGCTGAAACGCCAAGTTCCGGCACCATTTCAAAAATTGTTTGCCATATCCTTGGCCTTGCTGCTCAGGATGGACCGCAAATGCGGTCACCCATAAAGCATTTCCCTCGACCACAAGCGTTGCGGTAGCAAGCAGCTGTTGATCTTTCTGAAGCAGCCAAATCTCCCTATCCGGGTCCACCATATTGTGTTCCATAATTGCCAACACCGTGTCATCAAAAGCTGCGGTCAACAATTCCGCCAGTTCTTTCGCTTGTCCTGCATATGGAACAACCGTTGCCTCTTCAAACAAATTGGCGTCTGGCAACGGCTCTGCAGAAAGTAGAATTTCGTTGAAATCTGGCAAGTATCCAATGCTCTCCATAAACGCAGCTACTTCGGCATCATTGACAAAAGCCGCCAATTCGCTTTCTGCCTGGCGTTGGCTTAAGGCATGGGATACACCATCTGCTAATGCTGATCCAAGTGATAGACGCCGGTAATCCGGGTGAACAAATAACGACCATTCGTAATGATGCAGCCCCACCATATCTGCAGCTGCAGCAAAACCGATCAACTCTTCTTTACCTGTATAAGCAATCACAGCAAAGCCTCTTGCATCGGCTGCTCTCCAAAGAGATGGATGAAGGACTGTTCTTTGCTCAACTGGCAAGTCCGTCAGCAGCTGCTCCATATCACTGGCTGTTTGGTTATCTACTGGAAATGAAACAATTGATAATGATAAATCCATCTGGCAACCTCCTCTCGACATTTATTGCTCAATGTTTCTCTGTGTTTTATCCTATCATAGCGCAGGCAAATTCGGTATTGGGCAAAAATACATCCAACACTAAAAGCCTGCTCCGCATTTCCGGAACAGACTTTTTTATTGCGATATGATGAACGGTTTTACAACTTCGCATCTTCCAGCATATTGGCATAAATGCCATTTGCGTTTAACAGCTGCTGCTGCGTTCCCGATTCGACCAATTTCCCCATCTCCATAACCAAGACCAAATCGGCTTTTCGCACCGTATTCAACCGGTGGGCGATGACAAAGCTGGTGCGGCCCGCCATGAGCCGTTCCAATGCCTCTTGTATCTTCAGTTCGGTGACCGTATCGATGCTGCTCGTTGCCTCGTCCAACAACAAAATAACCGGATCAGCAATCAACGCACGAGCGATGGACAGCAATTGCTTTTGGCCTTGGCTGATCATGGATCCGTCGCCCGTCAGAATTGTGTCATAGCCATCTGGCAGCTTTTCGATAAAGTCGTGGGCATTTGCGCCTTTTGCCGCTTTCACCACTTCTTCATCAGTAGCGTCCAATTTGCCGTAGCGGATGTTGTCGCTGACCGTTGCTTCAAACAGAAATGGGTCCTGCAGCACAAAGGCAATTTGTTTGCGCAAAGTTTCCCGGGGCATTGCAGCAATCGGCGTGCCATCCAGACGGATCTCACCTTCATTGGCGTCATAAAAACGCGCCAATAATTGCATGATCGTCGTTTTCCCTGCACCAGTTGCCCCAACAAGTGCTGTGGTTTGGCCAATGCCAACAGAAAAACTGACGTTGCGAATGGTCCAATCTTCCTCTGCTCCTTCGTATTTAAAAGAAACCTGATCGAAAACCACTTCGCCTTCCAATTGCTTGTCCTCATTCAAGACCAAGTCGTCTTTTTCTTCTGCTTCATCCATAATCGAGAAAACCCGCTCCGCTCCAGCTATTGCAGACAAAACAGTATTAAACTGATTGGCCAAATCATTTAATGGACGGGTAAACTGGCGCGAGTACTCCGTGAAGATCACAATAACGCCGATTGACACAGAACCATTGAGTGCCAGGATTCCTCCAACACCGGCTACAATCGCAAAACTCCCGTTGTTAAGGAAGTTCATCACTTTTGGAATAAACCCTGCATAAGTCCAAGCCCAAAATCCGGCATGGCGGAGCCGCTCGCTTTTTTCACGAAATTCTTCCATGACGCGGGGTTCCTGTGAAAAGGCCTTAACGATTTTCTGGCCTGAAATCGTTTCTTCGATCATGCCATTCAGCTCGCCAATCGCTTTTTGCTGTTCTTTATAAAGCCGCCCTGTACGTTTGGTGATCCACTGGATCGAAATGTACATGAGTGGAATGATGATTAAGGTCAATAACGTCAGTAATGGACTCAAGGTCAGCATGACAATGGCCGTACCGGTCAAGGTCAAAATACTGGAAAACACTTGGATAAATGACGTATTCAAAGTGGCCGAAACGTTTTCAATATCATTGGTCATCCGGCTCATTAATTCCCCGTGCTGCCGCTTGTCAAAAAAGCTGACCGGCAAGCGCTGAAGATGTGAAAAAAGCCGCGTCCGCAAGCGAAAAATCACTTGCTGAGCAATGCCCACCATCCAAAAGTTCTGCAAATACAAAGAGACAGAATGGCCAATGTACACGACAATCAACCATAATACGACGATTCCCATCCCATCGAAACTCTGGGGAACAATGTATTCATCAATGATGTAGCCGATTAAATAAGGACCAAGCAGCGCTAAGGCCGAACTGACAAATACAAGTGCCAACACAATAATTAGCAAGAAGCGCTGTTCATCGACCAGCTTCCAAACTTTCAGAAGAGTGGATTTCCAGTTTTCAGCGCGCTCAGACTTTTTCTCTTTCTTTTTTTTCAAATCTTCTTTCGTTAAAATTGGCTCATGTCCGAAAGGGCGGCGAATGGCATTAAACATATTCATCAACCTCCTCTTCTTGTTGGGACATCGCAATTTGGCGATACAGCTCCGAACTCTTCATCAGCTCTTCGTGAGTTCCGTAAGCGGAGATCCTGCCATCTTCCAGCAGCAGGATGCGGTCGGTTCTCATCGCCGTCCGTATTTTCTGAGTCACCACGAGCATGGTCGCTGCTTCCCGGTCCAGCTCTTCCCAAAGAGCGGCTTCGGTTTTGACATCGAGCGCACTTGTGCTGTCATCCAAAATTAAAACGGACGGTTTGCGCACCAAAGCACGGGCGATGGACAAACGTTGTTTTTGGCCACCGGATAAATTGACGCCTTTTTGACCGACGCGTGTAAAGTAGCCTTTCGGAAAACGCTCCACTGTTTCGTGAATCTGCGCTTTGGCAGCTGCGTCAGCCAATTCCTCCTGCACGACTTTGTCTTTGCCCCAAGACAAATTATTGGAAATCGTTCCGGTAAAAAGAAGCGACTGTTGCGGCACAATGCCGATCGTTTTGCGCAGCGCACGCAGCGACCAATCTGTGACATCTGTGCCGTGCACCGATACCGTTCCTTCCGTTGCATCGTAAAATCGCGGCAGCAGCTGCAGCAAGGAAGATTTCCCGGAGCCGGTTGCTCCCATAATGGCCAGTTTTTCATTGGCCTTCAAGTGGAATGAAACATTCTGCAGAACCGGCTGTGAACTTTCCGGATAGGTGAACGACACATTATCAAACTTGACTTCCCCGCGGCGCAGGGCTTTAACCTCACCGATCTCGTCCTTTTCACGACTATCTTCAGCTAACAGAACTTCTTCAATCCGTTCAGAAGAAGCTTTCGCACGTGCGAAAATCATGATGATAAATGAGAACATCGTGAAAGCACCCGTCATGCGCATTGCATAGTTGACAATCGCAACCAATTCACCGATTTGGGCTCCTCCGCTTCGAATTTCAAATGCCCCAAACCACAAAACGGCCAATAACGATAAATTCATGCCGAACAATAAAATCGGCAAAATGATTTCCATGATTCTGAAGGCTTTTACTGTATCGATTTTCAATGCTCCTGCCACTTCAGAAAAACGGTTCGCTTCATATTTCCCGCGGAGATATGCTTTGATTAGACGCACTGCCTGCAGATTTTCCTGGACAATTCGGTTGACGCGATCCAGGCGTTTTTGGACAAAGCCAAAATAGCTGACGCCTTTTTTAACCATGACGTATAGAAAGATCAGCAAAAAAGGAAAGACAATAATCAAATAAAAGGCTAATTTGGGATTGACGACAAACGCCATAATCATACTTCCCACCACGAGCAAAGGAGCACGCAGCATGATCCGCAAGCCCATATACAGAACTTGCTGGACCATTGTGACGTCACTCGTCAAACGTGTGATCAAACCAGAGGCTGGAAATTTATTGAACATTGCCAATGAAAAAGATTGAATCCGCCCATAAAGTGCCTGGCGAAGATCAAACGAAAAACTTTGCGAGGCATGTGCAGCAAAATACGAATTGATGATTCCTGAAGCAAAAGCGATAACAGATAGCCCCATCAGCAAAATTCCTAATTGAATAATTACATCTTGATCTCTTTCTACAATTCCTTGGTCAATAATATTGGCGATGACAAGCGGCTGAAGCAATTCCACTGTCAATTCCAGAAGCATTAAGATCAACGCGATGGCCATATAAAATTTATATGGTTTTGCGTATGAAAATACGGTTTTCATGAGAAGGCCTCCTAAACGTTTCGAAACTCGAACCTTTGTATTGAATAGTATGCCATAATTTTCAGATATCGAATAGGAATTTCTATTTTAAACCAGAAAACGACGCCTCTTTGGAAGACATCGTTTAAAATATGAAATGCATTATTTTCTTTGGCTCGAACAATGAGCAGAACATCCATGTTCCTGCCCTTACTCCAGTTCTACCTTGTTCTTTTTGGGACTGCCGGCTAGCGACAGCCAAGTGACAAAAACCAGCATCCCCAGAGCACCGGCCAATTGAACCGGAGACAGCACCTGCCCGAACCAGAACATGGAAATGACCATCGCGGTCAGCGGCTCCATTGATGACAGGATACTGGTTTCAACCGCGGTGATGTAACGCATGCTGCTGAGGAACAAGACGAAAGCAGCTGTTCCAATGACGATGATGGAAAAAATTGCACCGATGACCGGCAGTTGGGTTAGGACTGGCCATTCCTCTGATAAGAAAATTGGATTTACCAGTCCAAGAAAAATGCCGCCAAAAAGCATCGACCAGCCGACAACGAGCAACACGCCCCATTCCTGCATCAAGCGCGCCGGGTACAGTGTATAAAAAGTAAAAGCCAGGCCTACCAAGATGCCCCAGAAAAAGGCTTGGCCGCTGATGATCAACTGATCAGGTCTGCCGTTGGTTAGCAGCAAAAACAAGCCCGCCAGCGTTCCAGCCATACCGATAATTTGATAGCTTGGCGGTATTTTTCTATGAGTGATGGAAACAAAGAGAATAACATAGACGGGAGCTAAAAATTGCATCAAGGTTGCCACCACTGCATTGCTTGCTTCAATCGCCGCAACAAAGCTGTACTGGACGCCAAGCATTCCCAATATGGAGAAAATCAGCAAGGGACGAACCCATGTTTTATTGCGGAATATGGCTGTGACGCGTACACCTTTGAGTTTTAGGAACAGCAGCAGGAAAAGGCCAGCCACAATCAAACGGATGGTCAAAAGAAATGATACGGAAATCCTGTAGACCTCCATGGTCCATTCCATTAGAGGTCCTGTGGCTCCCCACAGCATGGCCCCAATCAATATCATGGAAATTCCTTTTAAACGTTCCATGCTTTCACTCCTTTCAACAGAAAAACCAATCCCGAAAGATTGGTTGGAAATAAGTTAAAATGACAGGTTCATCATTAACCCCACGTAGAAACTGATGATAAATCCGATACTAAACAGCAACGTCAGCCAAGCATTTAGCTGACGGTAAAATCCTACCAGCACTAAGGCCAGCAACAATAAACTGAGTCCCATCAACAGCGAGCCATTTAATGTCCAATCCAATCCTGCCGTAAGCGGAATGTATAATGGACCAGCCAATTGTTCAATCAGCCACCCGCTGCCCTCAATCCGCAGCGTATCGTTAACATCATGGGGAGGTGCCTGCTTGCTCATAAATGCTGTGAACACGAAAACCAACAAAAGCAGGATGCTTTCTACTTTCAGCCAAGCTTGCTGGAATACTTTTTTCTTGTTGAGAAAACCATTGATTAATGCTGCCAGGAGTACAGGAATAATGCTGAGGTGCTTCAGCAGGAGCAACTGCCCATAAGGCAAGGCCCAAGAATTGGCATAGTCAGCCGGTGCCACAAAAAAGAACATGATGACAATGCCACTGGCCATCACAACGGCTACACAGAACAACGCAAACGGCGTAAACCAGGCCACAAATCGCGGCCAATTCATTCCTTCTCTTGTAAACCAGGCCACGTGGAGAAGCACACCTGCCCACATCGCCATAAACAGAACATGGATGGAATGGAGAACAAATCCGGCCCACAGGTCAAGAGTCGAAACGTGGCTGTAGAAGCCGACAGTCAGGATTAACAGGAACAAATAAAGCGCCTGAATATAGCGGCTTCCACCCAAATAGATGGCAATGGCCAGGACAACACTGAACAGCAATGTGATCATCCATCCTTGGCCTACGCGAAATCCAGTAATGGCATTCAGGTAAGAGTCACTCCAGCCTTGGGTGCTTTGAAGAAACACCGCAAGTTCATATACGGGGCTAAATGACAGCAAAACAATTCCAGCCGTGCTGAGCAGCAGCAGAACTTTGGATGTAGCGACCTGCGGTTTACGGTCTTCCGGCACAAATTGCAGGATAACCGAACCCGCTAAATAAGAAAAGGCAATATACAACAAGACATCGGCAAATGCAGTGATAAATATCATTTCTTTTTCATCACCACTTTATAGATTCCGAAGACTGCCAAAACGACAACAAGCCCGAGCAATATTGTGACAAGAACATTGCTGCCGTCTTCAGTTGCGGCTGGTGCCGCTTCTTGCTCTGATGCTGCAACAGATGGTTCTGCTGGCTCTTCAGCTTCCTCGGGAGAAGTAGCTTCTTCTTTGGTTTTCATTGAGACAGTAAAGGCAATTTCACCTTCAATCGGATGGCCGTCCTCTCCAATGATCTTCCACAGAATCCGGTAACTGCCACTCTGCAGAGGTTCATTAAGCTCAGCTGCCATTAGATCTTCCTCTACAGTAACGCGGTCAAATTCAACCGATCCGCTTTCGCCAACAAGCGTCATTGAACTGCCCTCTTCAATTCTTGTGCCAAAAACCAACTCTACTTGTTCCAAAGCTTGGGTTAGGTTTTCCCCTTCCGCTGGGTTTGATGACAACAATGTTGTATGCGCTTGAACCGATAAAGGTAAAATTAGAATCAGGAATAAACCAATAAAAAATTTATATAACATTTTTTTACCTCTATTTTCATATGATTTATGCCTATTCTCTCACGATTGTCAATGAAAGGATAGTGAAAAATCAGTGACTTTCGTGTAGAGATTATTTTGAAAAGGATGACGATATACCTTTTCTTCTCTATAATGAAAGTACACTACGGTTAAGGAGAGTCAACGAATGAGCGAATTGCAAGGAAAACTAGCTGATACCCTCGTTTTCAACCATATTCCTTTCCCCATCATCATTTTAGACCAAAACGGCTTGATTGCCTGGTGCAACCAGCATGCTGAGCGCGTTTTCCAAATAGAATCCGAAGCGGTCAAAGGACAGCTTTCTCCTTATATGAATCCTGAAAAAGCAGCGTTAAGCAAGCATTCATGGGACACATTATTACATACTGAGGAACCGGTTAAATTTGAAGATGTGGAAATCGAATTGGGCGATGGAATAAAGGCTTACACTACTGTTGTAGCCAAATCCTACACTTCAGACAACGAACAGTTTGTTATGACGATCTATGAGTTGGATGAAGGAGACGCGGAAGGATCCGCCCCTAAAGAATTAAACCATTTGCGCAATGGTTTGGACGACTCTTTTATGCTGCTTTATTTTGATCAGGAATTTTTGATTACATATGCAAATCCCTTATTTTTGAAGTTAAGCAAATGGACACCAAAGCGGATTTTAGGCAAGCCGGTATGGCACATGTTCGGAGATGGTGCGGCAGATGTTCAATTTGTTGACTCCATTTTATCGACGCTAAGAGAAGGCAATGTCTGGAACGGCGAAGCGAAAAAAGTAAAAAAAGATGGCGAAATTTACTGGGTTGACCTAACTGCCATTCCGATGCAGCTGTCCAAAGATGATACGTATTATATTTTCCTGGAAAAAGATATAACAGCCAATAAAAAAGCCCAGCAGCATCTTGAGGAAATTGCATTTATCGATCCTGTAACGGGTTTGGAAAACCGGCATCGGCTTGAGCAAGTGGTCAATGAATATATAGAAGAGGGACGCCACTTCTCCTTCATCTTCCTCGACATTGATCGTTTTTATACTTTGCGTGACGTGTCAGATACCGACACTGAAAATGAATTGCTTATCGAATTTACGAAGCGCCTGCGGATGTACTTTTCAGATTCCATTATTACACGCGCTGGCCTGCATGAATTTGCATTAGTGACACCCCTCAGCAATTGGTTTATTGAAGGGTTTCTTCATTACCTTAAGCAGCATCCCATCTACCTGCAGGGGACAGCTGTACCTATGACGATCAGCGGGGCGATTACAAAATACCCTGAAGACCAGCAGAGCTTCATGCATTTGATCAAAGCTTCTTATGCGACCATCAAAAAAGTGAAGGATCGCGGAGGCAGTGCCATTTCCGCACTGACATCCGATGACCACGAGCGATTAAACCGCAAAGCCTTAATCGAAAAAAGATTGATCTACGCATTGGACCGCAAAAACCTGCAGCTTTTATACCAACCGCAGGTTAACTTGAACAATGGAAAAGTCGAACGCGTAGAAGCACTCGTACGCTGGACCGATTCAGAAATCGGTATTGTTACGCCTGACGAATTGATTCCGATTGCAGAAGAAAATGGCTTAATCAATGAAATCGGCAGCTTTGTCATCGAAACGGCCACTAAGCAATTGAGCGATTGGCAATCTAAAGACATCGACTTGCAGATCAGCATCAACTCATCGATTCGTGAATTCAGAGACAAAGATATGGGCAAACTGCTCCTTGAGCAACTAAAAATCAACAATTGCAAAGCCAGCTCTTTGATGATTGAAATCACAGAGAAATTTGCTCTTGAAGCCGAGGCCGAACGTTCTATTATGACGCAGATGAAGCTCCTTCACCAAGAAGGCATCAGCTTTGCATTGGATGACTTTGGGACGGGCTACGCTTCGTTCCGTTACATGCTCATGCTGCCAATATCTGCATTAAAAATCGATCAGACGATTATCCAATCCATCACCAAACAAGAAAAAATTCAAAAGTTGATCAACGGCATGATTCAATTTGGCAAATCACTTGACCTTCAAGTAACAGCTGAAGGTGTTGAAACCAACGAACAATTCGAGCTTTTGCGCGCCATGGGCTGTGACAGCCTGCAAGGCTACATCATCGGCCACCCAATGACAGCAGAAGACCTAGAAAAATGGCTGGGGTAAACAGAAAAGCGCAAGCACCCGTGTAGATTTGACGGGCATAAGACAGACCGGCGAAGCGGCGCTCTTTGCCGCACAGTCGGGCTGGCTTATGACCCTAGAATCTGGGTGCTGGAGCTGGACAATACAGAAAAGTAGAAGTGCCCGTGTAGCTCTGACGGGCATAAGACAGACCAGTAGTGTGGCGCTCTTTGCCACGATGCTGGGTTGGCTTATGACCCAAAGAGCTGGGCACTGAAACTGGACAACAAGAAAAGCGCAAGCACCCGTATAGATTTGACGGGCATAAGACAGACCGGCGAAGCGGTCTTTCTGCAGTTGCTCGCTCACAAAATATAAAAATGGGTCTGACAAACAAGAACTACTCTTGTGTCAGGCCCATTTTTCTTTGTATTCTTTTTGCCTGCCGCTTAAAGAACAGCTGCATCAGCACTTCCGCAAAGACCAATCCCATTGCCACAGCTCCGGAAATCATCAATGCTTCGGAAGCAAAAGCGATAGCTTCCAAGTAATTATTTTCAACAATGTTTCGCATTGCATTGTACGCCTTGCTTCCCGGCACCAATGGAATAATTCCGGCGATGCTGAAAATGATCATCGGCATGCGGAATTTCTTGGCCAATAAATGCGCCACGATCGAAACAGCAAATGCCCCAGCAAAAGAAGCCTGCACCGAATCATCGAAGATAAGGAAGAATGTGCGGTAAATGAGCCAGCCACTCATACCGACCAGGCCACAACTGACTAAGGTTCTGCGCGGCGTATTGAAAATGACGCCGAATGCGCCAGCAGCCAAAAAACTAAGAAATGCTTCCAATGGCCAGTTCATCTGAACTCCTCCTTAAAATGATAAAACTACTGCGATGCCGGCACCAATAGCAAATGCTGTCAAAAAAGCTTCTGCACCTTTAGATAACCCGGATACAAAGTAGCCAGCCATCAAGTCACGTACAGCATTGGTAATCAGCAATCCCGGAACCAGCGGCATGATGGAACCGATGATCAGCGTATCCAGATTTTTTGCAAACCCGCTATAGACAGCGAGTGATGCCAGTATTCCTACAGCTAAAGCGCCGATAAATTCAGCAAATATCTTAACACGTGTTTCTGCAAGTATGGTTTCCACAATGATAAAACCGATTCCGCCAAACACAAACGCGAACGGAAGATCAATCCAACTGCCGCCCAAAAGAATTAAAAAGCAACCACTCGCTACTGAAGCTGCTAAAATCTGCAGCCATATATTGAATCGATAATTGGTTTGGTCGATTATCAGCATTTCGTCATAAGCTTGTTGCAATGTATATTCACCAGCCACCAATTTTCGTGAAACGGAATTGATAAGCGCCACCCGCTCCAAGTCGGTACTCCGGTTATTGACCCGAACAAATCGTGTAGCCAATTCTTCACTAGGAGAAAACATGATGCCTGTCGGTGTTACGAAACAATGAGAGTTTACCATGTTTTGTGAAACCGCCATACGGATCATCGTATCTTCTACACGATAAGTCTCGGCTCCGCTTTCCATCATGATTCTGCCCGCCAGCAAGAAACAATCCAATGCCAGTTCGCGCCTGGTCTCTCCTACCTGTGCCACATGTTTTTCCCCTCTCGCAGTCAGTTTCAGTACTTATCATAACTCACATGGACAAAAAATTAAACGCCCCGACTTCGCGGGGCGTTTAATAGGTTCTTTATGAGTACTTAAGGCTTTAATACGACCTTCGTACAGTTATCTTGGTGATCGTTAAAAATCTGATAGGCATCGCTGGCATTTTCCAACGGCACAATATGTGAAATAATTTCCCGCGGATCGAATTCTCCGTTTTCAATTTTTTCATATAACATTGGCATCAAGTGAATAACCGGTGCCTGCCCCATCTTCATCGTCACGTTTCGCTCGAATAGGTTGCCAAGAGGGAATTGGTTGTACGTCATTCCATAAACCCCGGTCATTTGAATGGTTCCAAACTTGCTGACCGCATCTTTAGCAATGTTAATGGCACTCAGCGTTCCACCTTGTAGCATCAGCTTTTGCTGGGCTGCTTCAGCAGGAGATTTCTTGCCGTCCATTCCTACACAATCAATTACGACGCGTGCTCCACCTTGCGTGATTTCATGAATCAATGCACCTGTATTGTCGTGTTTGCTGAAATCAACAATTTCGACATTGTTGATTTTTTTAGCAAGTTCCATTCTGTAAGGAATTTCATCCACTGCAATAACACGGCTTGCACCTTGCATCCAGGCGAATTTTTGGGTCATTAAACCAATCGGTCCACAGCCAAGAACTACTACTGTATCCCCTTTTTTCACTCCCGCATTCTCCACGCTCCACCATGCAGTTGGCAGAACATCAGACAAGAACAGCAGCGATTCATCTTCCAACTCCGAAGACTCCGGAATTTTAAGAGGCATGAAGTTTCCGTAAGGCACGCGCAAATATTCGGCTTGTCCGCCTGAATAATCACCATAGCGTTCGGTTAAACCAAAATATCCACCCGTATCAAAATGGGGGTTATCGTTTGAATTGTCGCATTGGCTTTCCATCTCATTACTGCAATAAAAGCACTTGCCGCAGCTAACGTTAAAAGGAAGGACGATGCGATCCCCTTTTTTCACTTTGGTCACATCAGGTCCGACTTCTTCTACAATGCCCATTGGCTCGTGCCCAATGACCGTGTCTTTCGTTGTCGGCAATGCACCTTGATAAATATGCAAATCCGTTCCGCATATAGCGGTTGAGGTTATTTTTACGATGATGTCGTCTTTTTTCTGAAGCACAGGATCTTTGACATTTTTCACTTGCATATTTTTCGTTCCTTGAAACGTTACTGCTTTCATCGATATCCCTCCAGTTTTTAGTTTTCAGAACACTCTTCAACTTCCCTTTTTTTGCTAATTAAAAACATAAAAAAAGAAGAGACCCGTTCCTTAGGCCTCTTCCTGATGCTAATCAAATACTACATTCCCAATTGGCTCGAAAGTATCCAAGCTATAGCTTTTGATTTCGCCATTCGCTACTGTATACAATTCCTCCCCAACATAAAGAACTCGCTGAGTGGCGGTGTTCCAATCTTCGTATTGACTGTCGGTTTGTTCAATTAAGTTTGCGGCTTGGGAAATCCCTCCAGGTGTAATGGTATAAATCAGCGCCCCTTCACCATGAAATTCCAAATAATCATCTGCACCTTCTTCGTAAATTGCTGCTGGAAAACCAAACAGATTTTTTTCCGGATGTGTAAACAGTGCTTTATGGTCGTATTGAAGAGTTGAGTACGTTCCCGGTCCTCCAATAATTTCTGTGTCTTTTTCTACTGGAGCGGCAAAGTCACTGACATCAAACAAGGAAATTTTCATGCCGCCTGTCACGACGCGCGGTTCCCCATCCTTTACTGGCTCCAATTTGGTGTCGTATCCAAAACCGACCAAATGATCCTCGTCCAGCGGATGCAAATAATTTGAAAAACCAGGAATTTTCAATTCTCCGAGCACTTGTGGTGAAGAAGGTGTCGAAACATCGATGACGAAAAGCGGATCGGTTTCTTTAAATGTCACCATATAGGCCTTATCTTCGATAAAACGAGCAGAATAAATTCGCTCTCCAGGCGCCAAGTCTTCTACCGATCCTACCTGATTCATTTGGCTATCCAAAATAAACAAGTGATTTTTTGTAGGAGAAGCCACATCCCAGGAAACCCCTTCTGTTGTCGCTGCCCGAAAATAGCCGTTATGTTCATCCATCGAAAACTGATTGAGCAAAGAACCCGTTAGTTGTGCAGAAGCCAAAAACTCAACTGCAGTACCGTTTAAATCGAACTTAAATACTTCCGTGTTGGCCTGCTGCGGCATCCAACTGATGATGTCACTATTGCTTATTTCTTCATCGCTGAATGGAACATAGGCGGAGGCTGTCAAATAAAGATTTTCTTCATTCATGTAAAGCTGCTCACTGCCGCCCAAAAACCCTTCAGTCGAGATCTCACTCATTTCAGGAGCATTCAAGTCAATCGTAGTGATGATGCTGTAATTGCCTTCCATAGTTCCAGGTAATATCGCGATATTGTCATAGGACAGCGGTTCAATTTTTCCACCATCTTTTGAATCGTAATGGTGTGGGCGAAGTTCAGGCTCGTCCTGTTCTTCCAGCATCCAATAGTCCGGATAAACATTGGTCACAAAATAAAGAATATTGTCAGTCAGTCTGGCACCACTTAAATTTCCTTCCGCGCCAAACTCACGAACCAGCTGAGGCGATTGTGGATTGCTGACGTCGTATAAATAAACAGAAGTCAGACCCAAATACGACTGTTGGCTGCGCGGCATCTCATCCATTGGCATAGTGGAAAATCGGCTTCCTATGATAATCAGTGTATCTCCCGATAGGAACAGTTGCTGAGGATAGGTTTCCTGCGTAAAAGGCAATTCAGCGGCAACAGTCATTTCTTCGGGGTTTTGGACATCTGTAATTACCACTCGTGATTCACTGATTGAATAGATATACGAGCCGTCGGTCTTCACCATATCGGCTTCATCCACTCCCTCAACTTGGTTATTGGTGGTCGAATAATCGCCTCCAGCTCCTTCACTGCCACCTGATGCAGAGTTGGACGATTCGGCTGTTTCTTCGCTGTTTTCACTAATAGTGCCGCCGGATTGCTGATTATTCTGCCGCATTTCCATTAACTGTGCAAAATAATTTCGCAGTTCTTCTGCATCCGAAAGCTGTTCCAATTGTTCCTGCACGACAAAAGAAATTTCTGTATTCATCAAACTTTTCATAAAGTTGTTTTTTAATGCTGCTCTTTTGATATGCAATTGGTATTGGCCGTTAGTGATCTCAGGAATTTCCAAGGTTTTCCCATTCTCATGGAGAATCATTTCAACCTCTACCTGCTCACCTTGTGCATTTGTAATGTAGACATCGCCCTGATCGATGGCATCCTGCTTGAGGGACGAAGAAAAGTTGGCTTTCCAGCCCTGATCGGCTAACGCAACAGATGAAGCGCTTACCGATACTTTATCGTTAAAAAAGACAAACGCGAGACCCATCAATATAGCTGCGACTGCAGCAAAAGCCCAAATTTTTTTCTTCTTCACGGAGCTTCACGCCCTTTCAGATATCTCTTTTCCCATTAGACAGAGAATCACCCGAAAAGTTTCACCATCACTGAAAACTTTTTAAAGCTTCCCGAAAAACACTTTGGAATGTTTCTGGAGCTTTATCTGTTTTTCCGCCTCCTTGAGCAAACTGTGCATTTCCTCCACCTTTGCCTTCAGTCAATGCCAGCAGCCCTTTCAGCACCTCCCGCATATCGCCGCTTGCCTGCTCTCCTTTTGCACACACAAGCCGTATGTCTCCTTTTGACACATTAATGAATAGCAGTGTCGCCGCGGTATGTTGACCAATCACCAGCCGGGCAAGCTGCTGCAGCTCTTTGATTGGTCTTCCTTCGTAAACTCGTTCTATGGTGCCATTTGCGGGAAGGATCGTTTCTGCTTCAAAAGTTAACACTTGTTCCTGGAGCTGTTTAATCGTTTTATCCGCTGTGGCTTTTTCAGCCAACAAGTCTTTAGCAGCTCTCGGCAATTCTGCCACTGGCGCATTTAATTGGGCCACCAAGTTATCGGTTGTTTCCATTAAAAAGTTAAAGTATTCTATCGCCCGTGTGCCGCATAAAAAATAAACCCGCAAGCCGCCTTTTGCTTTTTCTGTAGAAATGATTTTCAATATGCCGATATCTGCTGTATTCTTTGGGTGAGTGCCTCCACAGGCATTCACATCGATGCCTTCGATTTCCACTAAGCGAATATTGCCTTTGACTGCCGGTGGTTTTCTCAGTTTAAGAAATTCAACTTCCGTATCAGCAACCCAGCGAGTCGAAATAGGCAAGCGTTGGCTGATCAGCTGATTGGCTGTCTTTTCCACATCTTTCAGCTGTTCTTTTGTGGCCATATCCAAACCCAAATCGATGGATACCCGTTCATGTCCCAGATGAAAACTTTGGGTCTTAAATCCATACATATCTTCCAATAAAGCGCTCAATAGATGCTGACCCGCATGCTGCTGCATGTGATCCCATCTTTTTTGCCAATCCACTTGGGCAAAAAAGCTTTCTTGCGGCAGCTCGATGTTGGTGTAATGGCGAACCTCGCCATCTACTGTCTGCACGTCAATTACCTTGGCAGGCCCAATTTCTCCCGTATCTGCAGGCTGTCCGCCTCCTTCAGAATAAAAACAGGTTTGGTCTAAAATCGCATAGAATCCTTTGTCATCTGTTTCACTGCTTGTTACTTGCACAGATGCTTCCGAAATCTCAGAATCCTGATAATACAGTTTTATTGTCATGTCGACACCTCAGTTTTAATAGTCCAGTTGATTTTACTGAACCTGATTGTTTGTAAAATCATTAAAAGTGGAATTATAGAAATAAATAGAAGTACAGGAGGCCATACAAATGCCTAAATTTAATCGTTCCGTATTATTGTATAACGGCAATGCAGGAGCGTCTACGATAGACGCTGTGTTAAAGAATGCTGTACCACATTTGGCTGAAGCATCTAAATCACTCGAACTGATTCAAACCGCTTCACCCGAAGAATTTGAGAATGTCTGTCAGACCGCTGCTGCATATGCGGATATTTTGTTTATTGCGGGAGGCGATGGCACTGTCCATTCTGCAGTGCGTGCCCTATCCAGTTTGCCTGACGCTCCTCCAATCGCGATTATTCCAAGTGGTACCTGCAACGATTTTGCACGCACATTGAATATTCCATTGGACTTGGATTTGGCATCTTCCGAACTCGTCAATGGAGAAATCAAAGAAATCGATACGGGAAGAATTAACGGCGGCTCGTTTCTTAACTTTGCGGGAATCGGCTTAATTACCGATGCCTCGTCGAATATCGATCCGCATCTAAAAGATCGATATGGGAAACTCAGTTACTTTATGAGCGCGCTTCAATCCATGCGGCAGGCGACTCCATTCCCGGTCTATTTGAAAATCGATGGCATTAGCTATTCCGAAGAAGGGGTATTGGTGCTTGTGATGAACGGCAAGTCAATCGGTACTCATAACTTCCCGCTGGCAACCATAGATCCCACAGACGGCCTGTTAGATTTGTTTATCATTCAAACGTCTTCAATCGCTGCATTGCGTGAATGGTTTTCGCTTTCCCAGCCCGAGGTCGCAACAGAAGAACTGGACCACATTACGCATTATCAAGGCCGATCCATCACCATTCAAACAGATGAAGAGCTGGATGTCGATACTGATGGTGAAATTTACTTGAAAACTCCCTTGGATATCGAAATTGAACCGCGCAGATTGAAAATGCTCGTTCCGAAAAAAGTGGAAGAATTGATTTAACAGCAAAAAGGATGGTTCCTGTTGGAGCCATCCTTTTTGCTTTAGATAGACAGTGCTCTAGTTTTGCAAAGCAGACCGGTGGATGGTTTCTGTAATATCAACACCGCGTTTGGCCATCTCTGTAATGTACTCGTCTCCAGGAACGATCATTTCCGGAGGATAAACTCCGCGCTTGTCGATGATTCCTTGGCCGATCATCTGCGCCACAACGGAAATGGTATACGCCGTTGCACGTGCCATCGCAGTGACACCGGTTGCGGGATCTTTAACGGTTACCATATTGTATTCGTAACCAACGTCCTCTCCTGCTTTTACACCCGATACCAGCACCCGTAAAACGACGGCATCTTGTTTGTCTCTCAATGCTGTTATCGGTTCGAGCACCGCTTTCAGAACAGAGCGGAGCTTGACTGTTTGCCCATCCACTTCGACTGTCTTTGTCCGATCTGTAAAGCCTAGATCTACCAGCAGTTTAAACTTTTCGGCATGTCCTTTGTAGCGCAAGGTTTTGTACTCTAATGAATTTACATCGCTGAAAGTATCTGTCAAAGTCGATGTTCCACCCGCAGTGTGAAAAGCCTCCAGCTCACCAAAACCGTCAAATTGCACATGTTCGATTTCGGATAGAGACTCAACTTCCAGCAGCTTGCCGTCGCGAATCACGTGTGATGTATCGGTATAATGATCAAATACACCTTCCAGTGAAAAAACATGGTTGTACTCTAAGGGAGGTTCAGGATGAACGGGAATGCCTCCGACAAATAAGCGAATAGCTGAAACTTGGTCGAGTTTGCTGGCACCATACCCTGCCAGGATATTAATCATCCCCGGTGCCACCCCCAAGTCAGGTATCAGTGTCACACCTTTTTGCTGCGCTCGTTCATGCATGTCCAGCACCGCTCCCGTCGCTCCCCCAATATGTCCACCTAAATCCACGGTATGGACACCACACTCAAGCGCAATAGCCGCTACTTTTTCGTTGAACGTATAGAACAGGGCGTTGATGACAATGTTTCCTTTTGAAATGACAGCTGCCAATGCAGCATCATTGCTGGCATCCAGCTCCAGCACTTCCAGCTTGTTGCTGCCGAGCTGCTCCTTAAATAGCTGAGTTGAAATGATATTCCGGTCCGCTAAAAAGACCTGCTCAACGTCTTCATTTCCAACCAGGTCGCGGGCCGCTTGCTTGCCCATCAATCCAGCTCCTAATACGACGATTTTCATCTTCTGCATCCCCTTTCGCCATTAAGTTGCAGTATCGATTTGAGCACGCTGCAGCTTCCCGCTGAAGTCGACGTAAACGCTTTTCCATTCTGTAAAGACATCCAGTGCCGCGACGCCCGAATCACGATGCCCATTGCCCGTGCCTTTTGTTCCACCGAATGGCAAATGAATTTCAGCGCCGGTCGTCCCAGCATTTATATAAACGATTCCAGTATCCAAATCACGCTGAGCTTTGAATGCCCGATTGATGTCAGCTGTATAAATCGAACTGGACAAACCATACATCACACCATTGTTTATCTCAATTGCGTTTTCAAAACTTGTTGCTTCAATAATGGATACGACCGGTCCAAAAATTTCTTCCTGTGCAATGCGCATATCCGGCAATACATCCGTAAACAATGTCGGAGCGTAGTAGTTCCCTAAATCATAGATGCCCCCTGTTAGAATTTCGCCGCCAACCAGAAGCTTAGCACCCTCCTGTTGGCCAATTTCGATATATGAATGAATTTTGTTAAGAGCTTTCCGGTTGATGACCGGGCCTACTTTAATTGACTCATCCATTCCGTCTCCAACGGTTAATGCTTTCATCTTTACCAGCAGGCGTTTTTGCAGCTCCTGCTTAATATCGGCATGCGCAATTATCCGGCTGCAGGCAGTACAGCGCTGGCCAGCAGTTCCAAAAGCACTCCAAAGAATTCCTTCAACAGCCAAATCCAAATCAGCATCTTCCATAACAATTACAGCATTTTTGCCGCCCATTTCAAGTGACACTTTTTTCAAGTTGCGGCCGCCTGCCTCTGCAACTTTGCGGCCTGTTTCAGTGGAGCCGGTAAACGAAATGACCCGGACACCTGGATGCTCAATCAAAGCCGTTCCCACTCGAGAACCAGCGCCGAAAACAATATTGGCTACGCCATCTGGAAGACCCGCTTCTTTAAATATTTTTGCCATTTCATAAGCCATCATTGGTGTTTCAGTTGCAGGTTTCCAAATAAAGGTGTTGCCTGCCACGATGGCCGGAAACGACTTCCACGTCGCAATGGCTACCGGGAAGTTCCAAGGCGTAATCAGTCCCACCACACCGATTGGCGAACGGACGCTCATGGCAAACTTGTCCGCCAGTTCCGATGGTGTCGTTTCACCGAATAAACGCCTTCCTTCCCCCGCCATGTAGTAAGCCATATCGATGCCTTCCTGAACTTCACCGCGTCCTTCTTCGATGACCTTCCCCATTTCTTTCGTCAATACTTGAGCCAAGTGTTCTTTTCGCTCTTTCATCAAGCGCCCAACTTCATATAAATAGTCTGCACGCTTTGGTGCTGGTACTTTTGCCCAATTTTTTTGTGCTTTTTGTGCCGCTTCTACGGCCTGATCAACTTCCTTTTCGGTGGACATCTGTACCTGCGCCAATTCTTCTCCGTTTGCAGGATTCAAAACCGGTTTGAACTCTGCTTGTTCATTTAATTGCCATTGCCCATTTACAAAGTTGGTCAGCTTCATGGTTTCCGCCCCTTTCTTCCGCCAAAATTTTAATGCTTTTATCTCTATTATTCCATAGTTGAACCGGAAAATCCTATTTGTTTTCTGAATGTTCCGTTTTATTTATTAATAAAAAATCTTATACACTATTGTCATTTGTAGATCCATCGGCTATAAGATCTTTACTAAGCTAACCTGTGTTTAAGCAAGCCCAAGTTGCTAAAGCGATGACAGAATCCTACACTCTTACGGATATAAGACAAAAACAATACATTTTAGCGTCTTTTTCCATAAACTATTGACACTGACGGTGCGTTATAGTGTATTTTAAAGAGAGAGGTGATTAGATTGTACAAAGTACAAGAAGTAGCAAAAATAGCGGGCGTCAGTGTACGGACTCTCCATCATTACGACAGCATCGGTTTATTGAAACCGTCAAATATCGGAACCAATCGTTACCGCTATTACAATGGCAAAGATTTAAAGTTGCTCCAGCAGATTTTATTCTTGAAAGAATTGGACTTTTCGTTAAAAAAGATACAGGAACTTGTGGCCGATGGCTTTGATCAAGAGTATGCGTTGTCTCAACATGTCGAGTTGTTGGAACAGAAAAAACAACGTATTGAAAACCTAATACAGAATGCAGAAAACACGCAGCGGGAACTTCGGGGCTTACAGAGCGTGACCGATGCAGAGCGCTTTTCTGCGTTTACTAGCAGCAAATCTGAAGATCTGATTGAGAGATACCATAAGACCGACAGCAGTTCAGCGATGCTTGGCCAGGCAGAAGTTTCGCAGGCTGCGCATATTTTCGGCGACGATTCAGCTGTTGCGGTTGCGGTAGCTCCTGTAGAAACTGCTGTAGCTGAAGAACCGGCTGCAGCTATCAGCGAGCCGGCCAAACCGGAAAAAGAAGAGGAAGATTTGGATGAAATCAACCGCGAGGGAGACCGTATTTACAACACAGTCGCCAGTTTGATGCATTTGCCTCCACAGACAGCCGCCGTCCAACAAGAGATGAAAGCTTACTATACTCTGTTGAATCGGTTCTATGACTGTTCGCCGAAGATGTTCCGCGGACTCGGCGACTTATATGCATCAGACAGTCGTTTCGCTGCTAATATCGATCAGCATGGCCAAGGTTTGGCTAAATACTTGAAAGACGCAATGCATGTCTACGCTGACGGGTTACAAGATGCCTGAACTCATCGGACCGTGCAGCAATTGCGGAAAAGACGTCTATTGCCGGGATGGTTTTCTTGACGGAGTTTATGTAGACGGGGAACTGGTGTGTTTTGACTGCCAGGAAGAAGTCGAAAAATAAGTGAACGCAAAAAAGCTGCCGAATTTATCGGCAGCTTTTTTTCATTTATTAAACTCCAGTTGTTTCTTTCAACGCATCCAAACGCGCCTGGACTTGTTCTCCGGTTAGGCCGTGCTCAAAAGCATAGCGGTTGCGGGGGTGTTCACGGCATTCATCTGAACATGAACGCATGTATTTGTGCTCGTTTTCTTCAGTAGCCAAAATTTTCGCATTGCATTCAGGGTTTGCGCAGTTCACGTAGCGTTCGCAAGGTTCACCTGTAAAGTGGTCTTTGCCGACGATGGTGTGTTCCAATTGGTTCACTGGCACAGCAATACGCTCATCAAATACGTACAGTTGGCCGTCCCATAAATCGCCTTTTACTTCAGGGTCTTTACCGTAGCTTACAATGCCGCCGTGTAATTGGGCAACGTCCTCGAAGCCTTCTTTTTTCAGCCAGCCCGAGAATTTTTCACAGCGGATGCCGCCTGTGCAATACGTCAAAATTTTCTTACCTTCAAATTGTTCTTTATTGTCACGGATCCATTCCGGCAAGTCACGGAAGTTTTCGATATCTGGACGCACCGAATTGCGGAAATGGCCAAGGTCGTATTCATAATCGTTGCGTGCATCCAAGACAATGGTGTCCTGTTCCTGCATTTGTTTGTAGAATTCTACCGGCTCCAGGTAAGTGCCTGTCAATTCGTTTGGGTTAATATCTTCTTCAAGCCCAAGGTGAACGATTTCTTTTTTCGCACGGACGTGCATTTTTTTGAATGCATGGCCTTCAGCAGCATCGATTTTGAAAACGATGTCTGAGAAGCGCGGGTCGTTTTTCACCAGTTCCATATAAGCTTCTGTCTGTTCGATGGTTCCAGAACACGTGCCGTTGATTCCTTCTTCGGAAACAAGAATGCGGCCTTTCAGCTCAAGCTCTTTGCAAGCTGCCAAATGCTCAGTCGCAAAAACCTCTGGATCTTCAATCGGTGTGTATAGGTAGTAAAGTAATACGTTGTGTGTATGATTTTGCATGAATCATACCTCCTATTTCTCTATTTATTTCTGCACCAAAAAGGCAGCAAAAACCTCAATCATTTTACAATAAATAACGGCAAACTACAACTTTTGCTTTCACAAAAGACAGCTGCTTGCGCAGCTGCCTTCCTGTTTTTCTCAGCAAACTCGATTTTTAACCGACTTATTCTCTAAACAAGCTTGAATTGCTTCAGCATTCAATGCCATCATCTCTAAGCGTGTTTGGATTGTCGCACTGCCAATATGCGGCAACACCGTCACATTCGACAGCGTTAGCAGCGGATGGTCAAGCGGAACCGGTTCTTGTTCAAAAACATCCAAGCCGGCTCCCCAAATTTTTTTGTCTTTCAATGCTTCATATAAAGCACTCTCGTCTACAATGCCGCCCCTTGCCACATTGATCAGGCAAGCCGTTTCTTTCATCAATGCCAGTTCGTTCGCGCCGATCATCCCTTTGGTTTCCGGTGTCAACGGCGTCAGGATCACCACATAATCCGAAATCGTCAATAATTCCTCGAACCCGGCATAGCGCACATCTTCCAAACTTCTCCGGGTGCGGTTGTGATACAGCACATCCATGCCAAACCCTTGCGCACGGCGAGCTACTGCTTCTCCGATTCGGCCCATGCCGATGATGCCGAGTGTCGCGCCTCCGACATTTTGCCCGGTCATGCCCATTGGCGTCCAAGATTTCCATTCTCCCGAGCGGACCGTTTTCTCCGCTTCGATGATTCGGCGAGCTGTCGCCAACAATAAAGCAAAGGTCAAGTCAGCCGTAGACTCAGTCAAGACGTCAGGCGTATTGGTTACCATTACACCATGCTTGCGGGCTGCTTCCAAATCAATATTGTTGTGGCCCACCGCAAGATTCGTAACAATTTTCAAGTTGGGTGCAGCATCAAACACTTCGCTGTCAATTTGATCAGACAACATCGTCCAAAGCGCATGCGCTTCTTTGGCTTCTTCCAGCAATTTTTCGCGCGGTGCGGGAGTTTTTTCTTCCGGCCACATCCGGACTTCGTATTGTTCTTGCAGCCCAGCGACTGCCTGATCCGGCAGCTTTTGTGTAATAAATACAATCGGCTTCATAAAAATCCTCCATCCTTTATTATTCCATAATTATAACAACTTAAAAAACTGCCGGCAATTGCCAGCAGTTTCCTGTTAGTTGCGCACTCGTATTTTTTTCACATAATACCAGACCGCGGCTATTGCGCCTAAAGCAATTAAGGCATAAACGACGTTGGAATAAAGCGCCAATTGGTGCATGATCTGCTCTCTGTTATCTCCCACCGCTTCACCGACAAACACCAATACGGTATTCCACAACAGCGTACCGAGCGTGGTAAAGCTAATGAACAACCAGAACTTCATATTCGACATTCCCGCAGGAATAGAAATCAAGCTGCGCACCAAAGGAATCAAGCGGCCAAAAAACACTGTCCAAATGCCAAAGCGATCAAACCAGGCATCTGCTTTATGGATATCTGCCTTTTTTACACGCAGCCAGCTGCCGTATTTGTCGATGATTTTCTCCAACCGTTCGACATCCAGCTGCAAGCCGACTCCGTACAAAATCACCGCTCCAACAACTGAACCGGCGGTAGATGCCAAGATCACTCCCGGTATGGTCATTGTGGTCGTTGTCGTCATAAATCCGCCAACCGTCAAAATGACTTCTGACGGAATCGGCGGAAATACATTTTCCAGCATGATGAGCAGGAATATGCCGAAATAGCCATACTCCGACATCACCGAAACAATCCAATCTTCCATGTAAACTCTCCTTTTTAAGAAGTCGGCCGGAAATTCATAGTTACTGACCATAATTCAGAACGGCTTCCAATGCGCAGCGGCGGTCCCCAAAAACCAAAACCTGAAGACACAACAAAATGTGTTTTCTTGATCAACCGATAGCCGTAATCCAATTCAAATATTCGTTTGGTCAATAAATGATTAGGCCACATCTGCCCTTTATGGGTATGGCCAGACATGTGAAAATCCGCGCCCAATTCGGCAGGCGTTTTTAAATCCGATGGCGTGTGGTCCATCACAATCCAAGGCAACTTGCCTTTTTCCGGCTTTAAATCCAGAAGCGATTGCCGGTTGCCATTGGTCCGGTCTTCGCGTCCTGACAAATAAAAACGATTTCCCACCAGAATAGTTTCATCTCTTAAGACATTTACACCTGACTTTTCCATCACTCGAACCAATAAAGAGATTTTCTTACCGTAATATTCATGATTGCCTAAAACGCCGTAAGTGCCTAAGCGAGGTTGCAGCCGTTCCATGACCTCGCCCATGCCATAACGTTCATACCAAATCGGATCATCATCAACTAGATCTCCCGCTAGAAAAACAACATCCGGATCCAGTGCATTGGTCTTTTCCACAAAACGCTTTAAATGGCTTTTGCCTGATAAAACACCTAAGTGAAAATCCGAACCGATGACCATATGAAGCGGCTCTGCCTCTTCCGCATCGACGGTCACTTCCAACGTGCGGACCACCGGACTATAAGCCAAATAAGTGCCCACAAGAAACAGCACCAACAAAATAGCGGCCGCCGCACAACCAATCAGGAACAGGTCATCCTGAAAATCTACAACCAACACCATGATATTTGCCACGGGAATCAACAAAATAGCATATTGCAAAAAAGCAAACCAGTATGACCCGAGAATCGTAAAGCCAAGCCATTTATGGCCAATCCGACCGATAACATAGCTATAAGCGATAATTAACCAAAAAGCCGTAAAGAGCCATGGATGGATGATGTCTGAAAAACTGTTTATCCAGGCGTACACTGCCCATCCAAGATACGCAATAAGCGCGGTATAAATAAATAATGCGCTGCCGATGCCTGCAACTATTTTCATAAAAAAACGCCTCTTTCTTCTTTAAGATGGACCATATATGAAAGATTTCTTATTTTCAATGTGGTAAAAAATATTATAGCATTCCAGCTGCCGATCCCCTGCAACGGAACTCCTGAGAATCTTTAGTTCTTACTTGGATGGCTGTAGATGCTTCTACGCCTCAGGACCTAGTGAAAGATGCAGTCAGAGACCGTATTGGAAAATGCGACTACTTAGTATGATTAGGTTAGAAATTGAGAGGAGGAAAACAAGATGAACAAATTTTGGTTGGTTACACTCGGCATCATTGCCGGAATCATCGCCCTTTCCAATCTGGGACCCATCATTGGATTGGCCGTATCCTTACTAATCGTATACGCAGGGGTACATTACTACTTAAGAAGTACCTCGACCTTGGCCAAAGTATGGTGGGCATTTGTCGCCATCGTCGGTGTCATCTCAGCCATCTCGAACGTACCGGCTTTGATTGGCGTCGCCGCTCTTGCCGCTTTGTGGATGATTTACCGCCAATGGAACGGCCAAAGCGTTTCGGTCACAGCTGTAAAAGAAAGCGATCCATTTACAAATTTTGAACAACAATGGAACAAACTAAACAAATAAGGAGGAAACAACAATGACCACTTTATGGGACCGTTTTAAATTTGCCGTCGCAACCGATTTGGATGCCGTCGTCGCAAAAAAAGAGGAAAAAAACCCACTCGCTTTGCTAAACCGCTACATTACAGAAGCTGAAAATCAGACAACAGCTACCGGAAAATGGGTAGAGCGCCAAGCCCAGCTAAATGGTAAGCTGGAAAAAGAATTAGCGGAAGCATCCGCCATGTTCGACAAGCGCCAGGCGCAATTGGAACTGGCAGAAACCTCGGGTGAACGCGACCTGGCTGACTTTGCTTCTATGGAAGTTCAAGCTTATGCAGCACGCGTTGCCGTGTTGCAGAACAACTTAGATGAAAACATTACTGAACTGACTGGACTGGAACACCGCTATGAAGAAATGAAGCACAAAGTGAAAGACATGAAAGTGAAACAACTCCAATTGATGGGCAAGGAAAATGCAACGCGTGCCCATCACCAAATGGATAAAGTATTGAGCCCGGAACTTGTGGCCGAACGCATCGGCTCATTCGACGACATGGCTTCTTATATCACCACACTTGGTGCGAAAGTCGAAGAACGCCATGAGCGCTCAGCAATGGAACGCCGATTGGAAACATTAGAAAAAAATAGCGCAAACCAAAAGGAAATTGTTTAAACTGAAATGAGAGGAAGTTTTCTTCTTCTCATTTTTTCTGATACAAAGAAGGAGGCAAAAGCCATGCAGCATTTTTCAACAAACAGACAAGCGTTTTTCCTGCTCAGCGCTTTATTACTCATATTCGTGGAAGCTGCCTTTTTAGGAAACGGCAGCGTGTTTTTGATCCTTCTTGGTATCGGAACGATTTACTATGCTCTGAGAAATAAAGTAAAATACCGTCGCTCTTATTTTTGGATAGGTACGTTTCTTATTGGTGTTTCCATTTTATCCATGTGGAGTCTAAGGTTGATGGTTTTCGGCCTGGCCATTTATCTGTTGATTCGTTTATGGAAAGGCGAAGAATGGCTACAGACAGCGCCTTTATACGGCTCGACAGATAGGGGATTGATTCAAAACAAAGTCATGGCCGCACAAAGCACTCCCATCGAGTCTTACGAGTGGAAAGACATTCATGTACAAGGATTTATCGGGGATATTCTCGTAGATACGACCCACACGGTTTTGCCAAAAAAGACTTCGCTCATTTCCATTCGTCAAGGTTTTGGAAAAGTTCAAGTGGTGGTCCCGTATGAGGTTCCTGTGCGTGTCTACTATTCGACGCTGCTGGGAGAAGCCCGTTTTTTCAATGGAGACAACCAGCGCATTTTGAATGGCACGATTCACGTGGAAGATGGCTACCCGACAGATGAAGGCCACCGAGTCGAATTGGTCGTTTCTGTAACTACATGGATGGGAGATGTCGAGGTGATTCGTAGATGAGACAGATCTTGCCGCGCAGCCTGTTTTTCATTTCTCTTTTTGCATTGATCATCTTCAGCATTCTTTTTGCACTGCTTGGTTTGCCAGCCGTTAACAGCTGGTCTGTTTTATGGGATGATTTTATTGGCGGATTGCCTTTGGGCATTTGGCTGCTTGTTCTGATGCTCGCACTGTCCGTCGGCATCTCCTGGTGGACCGAATCCCTCTCCCGCTCCAAAGTGCAGGAAATCGAAAAAATCTTTCAGGCTCTTCTGCGGAATGAAGACAAGACAGTTGTACAAGCTGCCCAAATGAAAACCTTGCCGGGCAATTTATCAAATTCCATTCTCAAACTGCAAAAACTGTTGGAAACGCAGCGCAAAAGCTTGACCCGCATTGCCAATGAGCGGGCCGAAACGCAGGATCAAATCATCCAGGAACGGCTGATCATGGAACGGCAGCGTTTGGCCAGAGAGCTTCATGACTCTGTCTCCCAGCAGCTGTTCGCCGCTTCGATGCTGCTGTCTTCGATGACCGAACACGAGGATGTGCAGCCCGGATTGTTACAGACTGAGAAAATGGTCCAACAGGCACAGCTGGAAATGCGTGCGCTGCTGCTGCATTTGCGCCCCGCAGCTCTGCACGACAAGAGCCTTCGGCAAGGATTGTTTGAACTGGTCAGTGAACTGAAGGAAAAAGTCTATTTTACGATCGAGCATAAATTGGAGGAAGTTTCGTTGCAAAAAGGGGCGGAAGACCATCTGTTCCGCATTGCACAAGAAACCTTATCCAATACGCTGCGCCATTCCAAAGCGACCGAAGTCCATATCCTGTTTGTCGAACGCGATAATTTTGCCATCCTGCGTATTCAGGACAATGGCGTTGGATTTGAAAGCGAACAATCCAAGTCGACCTCCTACGGTCTGAAACATATTGAAGAACGCGCCATCGAAATCGGTGCGACCAGCAAAATTGTATCAGTCCCTTCCGAAGGAACGATTGTGGAAGTAAAAGTCCCGATTGAAAGGAAGAAAACCCATGATTCGAATCTTGTTAGTGGATGACCACGAGATGGTGCGCATTGGCGTCTCTGCCTATTTGCAGTCCCAAAAGGATATGGAAGTTGCCGGAGAAGCAGCAAATGGTCAGGAAGCTGTTGAAATGGCATTAGAGCTGCGGCCTGACTTGATTTTGATGGATATGGTCATGCCGGTCATGAATGGAGCGGAAGCCACAAAAGCCATCATCGACCAATGGCCGCAAGCAAAAATCATGATTGTCACCAGCTTCCTGGATGATGACAAAGTCTACCCGGCTCTTCAAGCGGGAGCCGTCAGTTACATATTGAAAACATCAAAAGCTTCACGGATTGCCGAATCCATTCGTCAAACCATGAATGGCACGCCGGTTCTTGAGCCGGAGGTCATGACCAAAATGATGAAACAGATGCGCCACGAGCGTGTCCTTCACGATGAATTGACCGAACGGGAAATGGAAATTCTCCTGTTGTTGGCTGCTGGATTGACCAATCAGGAAATTGCCGATCAATTATTCATCGCCTTGAAAACAGTCAAGACCCATGTCAGCAACATCCTGGCAAAACTGGAGGTTCACGACCGGACACAGGCAGTCATTTATGCCTTTCAGCACCGACTCATCTCACCACCTAAATAAATCCATAGAAAAGCCTGACAGTGTTTGCTGTCAGGCTTTTCCCGTTAGACATTCAGTTTTCGCAGTTCCACGCGGCGGATTTTGCCTGAAGCCGTCTTTGGCAGTTCGTCCAAAAATTCGATGACCCTTGGATACTTATACGGTGCAGTAATCTCCTTAACGTGATCCTGCAGCTGTTTGACCAACACTTCTGGATCCGGGTAATCATCTGGATTACGAAGCACCACATACGCTTTGACAATATTGCCGCGAATTTCATCAGGAGCCGCTACAACTGCGCATTCCTGGATGGCTGCATGCTTCATGAGTGCATCTTCAACTTCAAAAGGCCCTATCGTATATCCCGAACTGATGATGATGTCATCGCTGCGTCCTTCAAACCAGAAATAGCCATCTTCATCGCGTTTTGCTTGGTCTCCCGTTAAATACCAATCGCCACGGAAAGCCGCTTTGGTCCGTTCCGAATCCCGGTAATATTCTCGGAACAGTGCCGGACAATCGCGGTGAACGGCGATATCCCCAACTTCTCCAACTGCTGTCGGTTGTCCTTCATCATTGATGATATCAACCGGATTGCCAGGTGTCGGTTTGCCCATCGATCCTGGTTTCACTTCCATCTCTTGAAGCGTTCCAACAAGCAAGGTGTTTTCTGTTTGGCCATAGCCGTCGCGAACGTTAATATCAAATGCTTGCTGGAATGCTTCAATCACCTGCCGATTTAAAGGTTCTCCGGCAGATACTGCTGACCTTAACGCTGGCAGTTTGTAAGAGTTGAGATTTTCCACTTTTGCCATGATTCGATATTCTGTCGGCGTGCAGCAAAGGACATTGATTTGTTCGTCTTTTAACAAATCCAAATATTTCAAAGCATCAAACGGTCCGTTGTAAACAAAAGCTGTGGCTCCAAGTGTAATGGTCGAAAGAAATGGACTCCAAATCCATTTTTGCCAGCCAGGAGCAGCTGTTGCCCATACCACGTCACCGCTTTGGACACCCAGCCACTTTGTTGCGGCTGTTCGCACATGCGCATAACCCCAGCCATGAACGTGCACAACCCCTTTCGGATTGCCGGTAGTGCCAGACGTATAAGACAAGAAAGCCGTATCTTCACGATGGGTCGGTACAGCTTCAAAGTTCGGTGATTCTTTTTCTGCCAGTTCTTCGAAAGATTGCCAGCCTTCTTCTGTTCCGCCAACAATCAATTTATTGTTCAACGCATCTACTTCTTCATCGATTGAGTTGGTTTCCGCGGTGGTTTTATAATGCGCAACCACTCCTTTAGCGCCAGAATGGTGCATCCGGTAAATCAAATCTTTTTTCCGAAGCATTTCTGAGCAGGGGATTGCCACAATTCCAGCGCGCAAGCAAGCCAAATATGTAATGTATGCTTCTGGGATCCGAGGCAATATGATGAGCATACGATCCCCTTTTGTTATGCCCAGCTTCACTAAAGCCTGCGCGTATTGGTTCATTTTTCCAACAAGTTCTTTGTAAGAGAGATCTTCCCGGTTGCCTGCACTGTCCAGCCAACGAATTGCTAAACGATCGCTTTCTTCTTTGTATTCCTCTAATTCAGAAGTGATATTATACTGCTCCGGAGCAATTAAATCGTTGAATTCCATAGAATAGCCTCCAATCTAGTTTTCTTTACGCTGGCGGAATGATCAAGTAGTAGACGCTTGCTAAAAAAACGAATGCTGCTAGAGCCCCCAAATAAGCTTTATGAGTCGAAAAGTTTTGAGTTGTTTTGATAATTTTAGCACAAACCAAGTACATCCATATAAGGCCAACTGCCAGCAGTACGTAAACCAGTAGATGGCCATTCCCCGCATTCGCCAAGTAGGGCGCGCCCAACAATCCTGGCAGCAGGGCAACCGGAACCGTTCGATTGATGTCACCCAACCGCCCCTTTCCACCAAGCCCTTTTGAACCTGCCCAAAGCAACAATGCCAAACCTACTTTTGTGATAACCGCCATTAACAGTCCGAAAAGGAGGAAAATTACTGGAACGATGAAGTTTTGCAGCATTGCAGAATCAAAACTTCTTATGTATGAGGCATTTGACGCGATTGAAATCGCGCCATAGCCTAATCCAACAATGAACAACAGCACATTGCTTACAAACTGGGTTTTCGGCAATTCTAAAAATGATCGAAAAGACGAATCATTTAAAGCAAACATTTTTCCAACCATTTTACTCACCCCTTCTTTCATTCCTTACATCCCCCAAGGCATCAATGCCCATATCGCAACAGCAGCCGAAACCACTACTGTGACTGCAGCCCCTATTGTACTGTTATACCGATATGACTGAATATCTTTCCAACCATGGATACGTTCAATCAGCTCAATATCCGATTGCCTAGTCAGCTTGTTTTGAAGGCCTGGCATACGGTTTGTGATATAGGAAACAACAATTAAGAGAATGAAACTAATCGGCACAGCCAGCATTGCGCCTGATAAGCCCATTCCATCTGTTACTCCATGTCCCGTCAAAACGATGCTTGGGAAAACAAATGGCGAGACGATAATGTAAATCGCACCCCCAACAACAGAAGCAGCGATGGCACCATATTTATTGGCTTCTTTCCACCATACACCGACTATAATCAGCGGCGCGTTCGTGACCCCTGCTAATCCGAATGCCCAAAGAATACTAACGACTAGGAACGCGGGCGGTTCGATGGCCAATAGGATACTGACCAATCCGCCCGCAAAAATGGCAATAAAGCCAATTCGCAAACTCAGGCGTTCAGGAATATTCGGCTTTAACGTAGCAATGATATCTTGGGAAATCAAGGCACCGATTGCCAGCAAATTGCCGCTCAAGGTTGAAAGGCCTGCTGAAATCGCACCCGCGATAACAAGCGCAGTGACCCATTCCGGGTTATAGACCAGGTTCAAGATAATCGTCAGTTTATCAGCATCTCCCTCTGAAATGACCAGTCCTTGGGTAGCTGTTGCATAAACACCAACAAATCCCATGGCATAAGTTGCTGAGAACACCAACCCAAGAATGAACGCAAACCAAACCATCGCAGAACGCGCACTTTTCAAGTTAGATGCTGTATAGACACGCATCGCCAAATGCGGAAGCCCTAAAGCTCCGATTGTCAAAGCCGGAATAATGGAGAAATACCATTTCGGCGAGAACTGATAGTCGAAGAAGGTCGGCAAAGATTCTAACATCGCCGGAACCATGTCCGAATAAAACAACGGTGGAAAATACCACCCGGTCGCTCCGACTGCTTTCATGATGGCACCCAACGGAAGAATGAACATTAAAGCGATAATGACCATTTGGATTGCAGCATTGTTGGTCGCTCCCGCCATTCCTCCGATTGTGATATAGCCGACAATGATAATTCCGAAAACAAAAAGTCCAGTTAAATAGGGAATGCCAAGTAAAGTTTCAAAAGTGATGGCAATTCCAATCATTTGTCCCAAAGCATACATAATGGATACTAAAATCATAAAGAGAGCAGCAATAATGGAGGCGGTCACACCGTACCGGTCACGGATAAAATGAGTAGGAGAGAAAGCTCCCATCCGGCGCAGGCTTGTGCCGTAAATAATGGTGATCAACGGGATTGCTAAAATTAGCTGGATCCATAGCATGATGAACGGTACTTGCAGCTGAAGAATCAGCGCCGTGATGCCCAGGAATGTCGCCAAACTCATATACGTTGCGGCCATCGCCAGCCCATTGGTGAAAGCTCCTACATTTCCGCCGCCTATGTAAAGATCCTTAGCTGAGGCACTTTTCCGATTGGACAGGAACCCAACGACGTAAAACAAGACAAACGTTGCGGCTACTACTGCTAGCCCAAGAATTGGGTTTGATAATTGCCAGTTTTGCGCTTCCATTAGCTACACATCCTTTGCTTCTTCGGAAACTCCGAGCGCTTCGTTTTCGCTGTCAATTTCATCGTCGATCCGGTTTCCAATTTTCCCTGCCACAATCGTTAAAAAGAATACTCCGAACCAGCCCATTAGGATTGGTACAATATACATGATTGGAAAACCAAAAAACATACCATCTACCGGAAAAATTGAGAAAATTAACCCTACATTTCCTACTAAAATAAAGGCGGCTGTCATCCAAATGGTAAACTGCACTTCTTTTTTGTATGCTTTCATCGAATCCCCCATTTCCACTAGGTTCTTATCCCTTTTCAACTGAGCGATCGCTCAGATTTACGCAAAACCTCCCCCCTTTTATCCTGCTATTGATAACTGTCTTGATTGTAACCGCTTGCATAAAAACAAGTCAACTGAATTTTTAAATTATTTAAATAACTATAACTATATAATTTAATTTTCTTTCAAATTAAATTTTATTAAAAAAAACGCCTATTTTTAAACCTAAAGATAAACTAAACTAAAAAAATTATCAGCATTAGTATTTTAAGATATTTTTTATTCACATAAAATTAGTTGAATTAATTTCCAATTCTCATCTTCTTCGGATAAACATGCATGAACGATCAACAACAAAAAATCCTCTTGAGCAAATGACAGCTCAAGAGGAATAGAATTATGCGTTTATAGATTTGGTTTATCGTTTTCTTTTTCCATTTTCTTTTCCAACTTCTCAAGCTGGCGCTTCGCAAATTCGCGGCCGCCCATACCGAAGGAAATGGCAAATGCCACAGCGAGTCCGGCAATAATGAACAGGAATGCCAAGTTCACAATATTAGTGGCAAAATTCAACTGATCCAAAGTCATAAATACAGCAATAATGATGATAACGTATTTTACGACAGATCCAAGGAAACGGTTGCCAGAAGACTGCTTGATGTAGTTTCCAAGCAAACTGCCGCCAATTAATCCAAGGCCTAAAATGATCAGTGAACTGATTAGAAGCGGCATGTAAGCAATGATGGCTGAACCAATGCCATTTAATACATCAAGCTGTAAAACGTTCATTGCTTCTACTGTAAAGAAGATGATAATAATGGTTTGTACTACCTTGCCAATGATGTTTGCAATATCAAAGCTTGGCGTTTTTGATTTATCCGGATTCAAGTACGTCGAGAAACGGTTGATGCCTGTCCCGTTCAATAAGCTGATCAATAGATCTCCAACAAATTTAGCAATCAAGACACCGACTAGTATCAAAATAATTGCCACAAAAATATTCGGAATCATGTTCAGCACTTGGTTGAGCATATTGACAATCGGCTCAGAAATAGAGCGGATATTCAATGTCTCGAGTGCAATCGTCAAGATCGGAATCAGAACGATGACGAAGACTACATTGGCCAGAACGTTCGCCAGCGTCGATTTGTCGCTTGCATCCATACGGGCAGTCCCAGTCGATGTTGCACCGGTCTTGCTGGTAACTTTGTTAAACCATTTATCAATATTGATCGCTGATAAAAGGCTAAACACTAAGTTTTTCACAAACTTCGCTACAAAGTAGCCAATGACGATAATTATGATGGCCATGAGAAGATTTGGCAGGAATGCCAATAGCTTATCCATCATGTTTGAAATCGGCTGTGCCACGTTGTCCATATTCAGCGTTTGCAAAACACTTGGAATAAATAAAATGAAGATCAGGTAATAAAGAATTTTCCCTATAGAATCCAATTTGCTGTCTGCATCTTCTTTTGTTTTTGCCATGTGCCCTCTGACCATTGCTTTATCAACGCCTGCTTTTTTTAATCCTTTCGTGAAAATCGCCCGTACAATCGTTGCTACAACCCATGCAATAAGTAATAATAGCAGTGCTCCCAATACGTTTGGAATGTAATCAATAATCGTATTGCCGACTCCTCTGAAGGAATTCCCTACATCATTCATACGCTCAACTCCTTATATAGTTTTTTAGATCTTATCTACTATCCCCATTCTTTACTTAAAATAAACTCTCGAAACCAAAAAACGCCTCAACTAGTGAGTTGCCATGGCAAATCCAACTCTTCAAGAAGACAACTGGCCTTTTCTGCCCATAGTCAACACGACAATTCCGCATAGGAGCAGCATCACCCCAACCCAAGAAAGACCGCTCAACACTTCTCCTACGACCAGAACCCCTAAGACTGCCGCCGTCAGTGGTTCGGCTAACGATAAGGTTACGGCGGAAGAAGATGGAATCTGTTTTAATCCAAAAGAAAACAAAATATAGGACAGGCTTGTCGCTCCAATCCCTAAATAGACGAGCAGCCATACGTTTCCTGACACTGTTGCGTAAGACAAATCAAAGAACAATAAAAATGGCAGCAGACAGCAGGCGCTTAGTGAAAAAATAACCGCAACAGCAGAAACCGGCTCCATTACCGTCAATACATTTTTACTGGCAAGAGCATAGATTGCAAAAGCCAACCCTGCACCAAGAGCCATGGCAATTCCCACTGGATCCACCAGCTGCTGCCCTTTATTGGCAAACAGCAAAACACATCCTGCCAATGCCAGCAGGGTGGCGATTGCCCAAATTCTGTCAGGCCTTTTCTTAAAGGCAAGCCATTCGATTATTCCCGTTAGTACAGGTGCACTGCCGATCGTCACAACCGTGCCGATCGCAATTCCCGTTAACTGGACCGAGGAAAAAAATAATGGTTGAAACAAGGCCATACTGATGGCAGAAAAAATGGCGGCGGGCCATGGAATCGAACGGATCGCTAACGTTCTCGCTACCAGCACGAAGATCATTAAAGAAAAACCACCTATCGCTAAGCGAAATGCGCCAATCGACAGCGGATGCGCTGTACCAACGAAAAAAGACTGGGCTGTTCCGGTCGTCCCCCATAAGACGGCAGCCAGCAACACCCATAAATAAGCTATGTAATTCAAAATCAACACCTCTGCCTTTCTGCATACTCTTCCATGCCGTTAATAAATTGAGATAGCTCCCCCCTTCTATTATAATAAAAGAAAAGAGGAGGGGATCCTATGTATATGACAGTCCAGGAAACTGCCGCCTTTTTGTCCATGCCTGAAGAGCAAGTTCAACGCTACGTATTGGAAGGCCGTATTCGAGCAGTCCATGATGGAGAACAGTACATGATCAATACCTCTCAGTTCGGTACGCATTTCCAACAGTTGGAAGAAGCAAAACAAGCGCTTGAAGAATGGCGTGCCATGCCCATCCCAGACGATGTGGATATTGAGGATGAAGATTGACTACAAAAAGCATCTGACGGGGAACCTTCCCGTTCAGATGCTTTTTTGTAAATCTCTCTCAGCGCGTAAGTTCAGGCACTAAAAGGCTTTTTAACTTGTTCTTTATAAACCCGCCCCATTTTTCAAACTCTACAAGAAACCCATCATGGCCAAATTCCGTTTCAACAATTTCCCAGCTTGCCACTTTTTGTTTTTCAAGCCATGGAATCATTAGTTCACTTGGATAAAGCAAATCATGAGTAAATGATAATGAAAACACTGGAATATCCAGAACAGCATCTTGGATGTCATGTGTATTCATTGCTTTCAACAGCAGCACATAACTATTGGCATCAAATCGGCCCGCCAGTTTCTTCCCTTGATAATTCAAGTAAGATTGAACATCGAATTCGTTGCCGTCATGGGTTCGTCCAAATCGCTGATTAAACATATTGCCGCTCCGATAAGTAACCATGCCTGCCATTCGTGCCACTTCAAAACCTTTTAAACGAGCAGAATCTTTATACTTTCCACCATTAAATTCACTGTCACTTTCTATTGCTAGTATGCCGATGTGATTAAAAGCGACACCGTAATCACTGTAATAGGGGGTTACGGCTAAAGGAAAAACCGCATCGATGAATTCAGGGTAAGATCTTCCCCATTCCAAGGTCTTCATTCCACCTAACGAACCGCCAATCACACCTTTGAGATGGTTGATGCCAAGCTTTTTGAGTGCACAGTATTCAGCGCGTACCATGTCACGTATGGTCAGGGTTGGAAACGCAGCATGGTAGGGATTTCCCGTTGCCGGATCTGTCGATAAAGGACCCGTTGATCCGTGGCATCCTCCAAGAACATTAAAGGTAATCACTTGAAAAATAGTCGTATCCACCGGTTTGCCTGGTCCAATCAACCCAGCCCACCACCCTGGATTGCCCTCTGTGCCAATTGCATATTGGTCGCCTGTCAATGCATGGCAGACTAGGACAACCGGAGATTCCCGGTCTCCAAGACGTTCATATGCAAGTTCAACATCGTTTAAAACCTCCATTGAATCCAGGGTTAACGAGCCGATGGAGACTGTTTTCATGAAAATCCCTCCTTATGCATTTTCCAATACGGCTGCCTGAATCGCTTGCTCCAAATCAGCGATCAAGTCTTCTGCATTCTCCAACCCGACAGACAAGCGAATTAGCTCCTCTGTTACGCCGGATGCTTGTAGTTCCTCGTTGTTCAATTGTTGATGCGTAGTCGAAGCCGGATGAATGATCAGTGATTTAGCATCCCCTACATTGGCTACATGAGACCACAGATGGACGCTGTCAATCACTTTCCGGCCCGCTTCACGCCCGCCTTTAATTCCAAAATTGACAATTGATCCATAACCGTCGTTTTTCAAGTATTTCTTCGCCAGTTGATGAGAAGGATGATCTTCAAAACCAAGGAAATTCACCCACTCGATTTGCGGGTGTTGTTTCAAATAATCGGCGACAAGTTGGGCATTGCTATTGTGTTTTGGAATGCGCAGGTGCAAGGTTTCCAACCCTTGCAACAAAGCATGGGCACTTTCCGGACTGAGGGATGGCCCAAAATCCCGAAGCAGTTGAACACGTAACTTTGTCGCAAAAGCCGCTTCCGGTACATCGATGCCATACCGCAATCCGTGGTATGTTTCGTCCGGCTGTGTGTAATTCGGAAAGCGAGGATTGTCCCAATTGAACGTTCCCGCGTCTACTGCCACTCCGCCAATTGTCGTGCCATGCCCGCCAATCCATTTTGTAGCGGAATGAATGACGACATCTGCTCCGTATTCAATGGGATTGCTGCCATATGGCGACGCGAAGGTATTATCGATCAATAGTGGAATTCCATTTTCATGAGCAATGGCTGCTACTTTTTCTACATCAAAGACATTCAAGCTCGGGTTGCCAATAATTTCACCGAATAGAACTTTGGTTTTATCTGTAATCGCCGCTTTGAAGTTTTCGGGATTTGTCGCATCCACAAATTTTGTCGTAATGCCATAACGCGGCAACGTGTTCGCCAATAAATTGTATGTTCCGCCATACAGGTTGCTGTCTGCCACAATTTCGTCTCCAGCTTCTGCTATATTCATAATGGAAAAAGCAATGGCCGCCATTCCGGAGGACAAGGCAACAGCTGCTGTTCCGCCTTCTAATAACGCTACCCGCTGTTCAAAGACATCGACCGTCGGATTCATGATACGCGAATAAATATTGCCGGTATCCTTCAGTCCAAAAAGATCCTGTGCATGCTGAGTGTCTTTAAAAACGTAAGAAGTAGTTTTGTAGATGGGAACCCCTCTTGATCCTGTCGTAGGATCCGGCTGTTGTCCCCCGTGAAGCAATAATGTTTCTGGTTTTAAGTTGGTCATTTTCCATTCCCCCTATTTTTTGTGGATACTATTCATGCAGAAAGGGACAGCAAAAAGCCCCCTTCGGTTAAGAAGAGGGCCGTAAATTACGGAGTTTCCTCCTCTTATCTGTCAGAACCTGTCGATCAGTTCTGTAGGAATTAGCACCTTTCCAGACAAAATGTCTGTTGGTTGCCGGGCATCACAGGGCCTATCCCTCCGCCACTCTTGATAAGAGTATTTGATTTGGTTTTTCATCTTGTTGAGAAGTATAAAAACTTCAGCGCTTTTTGTCAAGCGTATTAGTCAAAAAATTTTGAAACCTTCCTTTCACTCAAACGTTAACATTTAGTATAGAGGAGGAATCGGTATGCTGGTTTGGATTTTGCTATTATTCGTTGCAGGCTATATCATTGGTTGTTTTCACGGATCCCTTGCTGCACAGGCTTTGTCAGGAGTTAACGTAAAAAAAGAAGGCGTGAAAAATTCCGGTGCATCCAATGCTGCGATCGTATTGGGCTGGAAATATGGATTGCTTGTTGCATTTATTGATATTTTTAAAGGATTTGCTGCAGTTGCAGGTCTCCGCTTATTATTGGAAACAGGAAACTTCTCAGCTGAAATGACTTGGGCTTTGTTGTTTGTGGCAGGTGCCGGGGTAGTTTTCGGGCACAACTTTCCCTTTTACATGAACTTTGACGGCGGGAAAGGAACCGCTTCAGTCATTGGCGTTATGCTCGCCCTCGATTGGAAGCTTGGGTTGCTTGGACTGATTCTGTTGATCGGCGTTTCGCTTGCAACAGACTACTTGGTAATTGGCGTATTTGTTCTTTATGCCGTTTATTTTGTCATTGCTTTTATTCCGGCATCTGGAGCTTGGCCCTTGCTGACTGCTTCGGCTTTATTTGCTATGGCCGTATGGAAGCATAATGAAAACATTATCCGAATAAAAGATGGTACTGAAAGTAAAGTATCTTCAGTTTTGCGCAAGAAATCTAGTACATCATCTTAAAGTAGATTTCACAGTGGTTTTTCTCACATTTTAAAGATTGTGAAATAAATCTCAAAGTTTTTCTTGACTTTTTTGTTATTTCACCATAAAGTAAGACTCACGAATCGAATAGCATACATCACTTTCTTATCAAGAGAAACCGAGGGACAGGCCCTGAGACGTTTCGGCAGCAGATTTGTTTAACCGCAAAAACTGTGCCAACTCCTGCAAATGCCATTTAAGGCATTTGGAAGATGAGAATTAGATGGTTTCAACTGGAGCCCTCTTTTTTCTTATGGATGAGAAAAAAGAGGGCTCTTTTTTGTCTATTATCTCAATCAGCATTTGAGACACCGTCGATTTGATACAATTCATTCCAACCTAAGGAGGCACCATCACCATGATTCAATTCGAAGGCGTCGCCAAGACCTACCAATCAGGCAAACAGGAAATCCATGCCTTGAATGGCATTGACCTGACCGTCGAAACCGGAGAAATATACGGAGTTATCGGCTTTAGTGGAGCCGGAAAAAGTTCATTGATCCGCACGGTCAACCTGCTCGAACGCCCTACCACAGGACGTGTAATGATTCAGGGAAAAGACATATCCACCCTATCCAGCAAGGAAATCCGCACCATCCGAAAAGACATCGGCATGATTTTTCAGCATTTTAATCTGCTGAATTCAAAAACGGTTTACCATAATGTTGCGATGCCGCTTTTGTTGGCGAAAACACCAAAAGCGGAGATCGAAAAACAAGTAAAAGACCTGCTCGACTTTGTCGGTCTGGGGGATCAGGCACAAAAGTACCCAGATCAGCTATCCGGTGGACAAAAACAGCGAATCGGCATTGCCCGTGCGCTGGCTACCAACCCTTCCGTCCTGCTATGCGACGAAGCGACCTCGGCACTCGATCCGCAGACGACTAAATCAATTTTGGATCTGCTGCGCAAAATCAACAATGAATACAACATCACCATTTTGCTCATTACACATGAGATGGGCGTTATCCGGGAAATTTGCGATAAGGTAGCTGTGCTTGAAGCAGGAAAAGTCATTGAGCAAGGCAGCGTTTTCGATATTTTCTCGAACCCGCAACAACCTACGACAAAACGTTTTGTCCGCTCGGTAATGAATGATGAGCTTCCGGAATCACTGCTCTTGCAAATTCAGAACGCCAAAAGCGACAATGCGATTTATCGCCTCCAGTTTACTGGAAATTCGGTCGGCAAACCGTTCATGTCGCGTGTCTCGCGGGATTTCAAAGTTGATTTGAACGTGCTGTTCGGCAATGTTACAGAGTTGCAGGGCATTCCTTACGGCAACCTGATTGTTGAATTTTCCGGAGAGCCAAGTGAAATCCGGCGAGCCTTATCCTCTATTCGGGACAGTGATATTCAAATAGAGGAGGTCAATAACTATGTCAGTTAATTACGAACAAATCTTAGAAGCTTTATGGGAAACCATTTACATGACCGGCGCATCCTTCGGCTTTTCGTTATTGATTGGCTTTCCACTCGGCATCTTGCTAGTGGTTACACGCAAAGGCCATTTATTGGAAAACGAACCGATTTCCAAAGTGCTCAACATTGTCATCAATATTTTCCGGTCCGTTCCATTTATCATTTTGATGGTGGCCATTATTCCTTTGACCCGCCTGATCGTCGGCACGTCCATCGGAACAGCTGCTGCCATTGTGCCATTGGTCTTCTACGCTGGCCCTTATATTGCTCGGTTGATTGAAAACTCCTTATTGGAAGTCGACAAAGGCGTTATCGAAGCGGCTCAAGCAATAGGCGCCACACCGATGCAAATCATTTTCCGCTTTCTCATTCCAGAAGCTCTAAGCTCCCTGGTTCTCGCATTAACCATCGCGGTAGTTGGCCTGATTGGTGCATCGGCGATGGCAGGTGCCATCGGAGGCGGCGGCCTTGGCGATTTGGCCATCACTTATGGCTACCAGCGATTCGACACGCTTGTCATGTTCATTACAGTAGCGATTCTTGTTGTTCTCGTGCAAGGCGTCCAAACACTCGGAAATGTATTTTCAAGAAGTGTGCGACGCAGTTGACGTGAAAAGCGGATGCGCCCGTGTAGCTCTGACGGGCATAAGACAGACCGGCGAAGCGGCGTTTTTTCAGCCGCACAGCTGGGCTGGCTTATGACCCAAAGAGCTGGGTGCTGGAGCTGGACAGAAAGAAAAGCGGAAGCTGCCGTTTAGATTCGACAGGCATAAGACGATTTGGCGAAGCGGCGTTCGTTGCCGCACAGCCAGAGTGGCTTATGACCCGAGAATCTGGCAGCTAGAGTCTAGACAAAGAAAAGCGCAAGCGCCCGTGTAGCTCTGACGGATATAAAAAGTTTAGAACGAATAAAAACATTAGAGAGAAATTGGAGGAATTAATCATGAAAAAAATTACAGCTACAGCATTACTTTCACTTGCAGCACTAACTCTTGGGGCTTGCGGAGACGACAGCAGTTCTGAAGGCAACACTACCGTTACGCTTGGCATCAGCGGTTCCGACACCACTATCTGGGATTACATTGCCGATAAAGCAGAAGCTGAAGGAATTGATTTGGAAATTCAAACTTTTTCCGACTACGTAGCACCAAACTTGGCACTTGCTGAAGGAGAACTTGACTTGAATGCTTTCCAAACCATTTCGTACTTTGATGAGTTTGTGGAAGAACACAATATCGATATCGTGCCAATCGGCTCAACTGTCATTGCGCCAATGGGCTTGTACTCCGACAAATACGAATCAATCGATGAAATTCCTGAAGGTTCGCAAATCGCAATGCCAAACGAAGCAACCAACATGGGCCGTGCCCTCCTGCTGCTCGATGAAGCAGGATTGATCACCTTATCTGAGGATGCCGGGCTTACAGGAACTGCCGAAGACATTATCGATAACCCGAAAAACATTGAAATTATGCCAATGGTTTCTGGCCACACGCCACGCGCTATGCCGGATGTTGCCGGTTCCGTCATCAACAACGGCGTTGCAGTAGATGCTGGCTTAAACCCGACTGAAGATCCGATTGCCCGCGAAAGCGACACAGCTAAACCGTACATCAACTTGATTGCTGCAAGTGCTGAAGAAGCAGACAACGAAGCATACCAGAAAATCGTCGAAATTTATCAGCAGGAAGAAACTGCTGACTTCATTATCGAACACACAGAAGGCGCTCAGATTCCAACTGTTGTAACAGTTGAGGAATTGGTCGATTACGAATAAGCATTTCCGATTGAACCAAACATGGCTTTTCGTACAGCCTCAATTATAGTCAATCCATCATGCATTCAATCTAACCTTTACAGGAGGAATTCCAATGACCCTTACAAAGGAAGCAGCACAAACTCTTAGCCAGTCAATCGATTCCCGAGGCAGCATTTACATTGACACAAGCCAGGCAATCCATGCCAAACCTGAAATTGGCAACGAAGAGGTTTATGCCAGTTCGCTACTGATTCGTTTGCTTGAGGATGCAGGGTTTTCCGTTGAGAAAGCAGTTGCAGGCCACGATACTGCCTTTTTCGCCAGCAAGAAAAGTTCTCTTCCTGGACCGACGATTGCCTACCTGGCTGAGTACGACGCACTTCCGGGTATCGGCCATGCCTGCGGCCACAATATCATTGGAACAACCAGTGTTGCGGCCGCTATTGCCTTATCTGAAACACTGGAAACTACCGGCGGCCGCGTTGTGGTGCTTGGAACACCTGCAGAAGAAGGCGGTCCAAATGGCAGTGCCAAAGGCAGTTTCGTGAAACATGGCCTGCTCGAAGGCATTGATGCTGCTTTAATGCTGCATCCTTCCGGGAATTCGGCTGTCACCGGTCCTTCCCTGGCAGTCGATCCATTGGAATTCCACTTTTATGGCAAGCCTGCCCATGCGGCAGGATCTCCTGAAGAAGGCATCAATGCACTCGATGCCGTTTTGCAGCTGTTTAACAGCATTAATGCACTGCGGCAACAACTGCCATCAGATGCACGTGTCCATGGCATCATTACACACGGAGGGGATGCACCGAACATCATTCCCGAATATGCGGCTGCCCGCTTTTACATCCGCGGCGATTCCTGGAAGAAAACATCTGATACCGCGCGCAAAATCCGTGCCATTGCCGAAGGCGCTGCTTTGGCAACGGGTGCTACCGTGAAAATCGAGCGTTTCCAAAATGAAGTTCGTGACTTGGTCCTTACTCCGGCTCTCGACGCAATTGTCCGAAGCGAGCTCGAAGCACAAGGCGAGGCTGTGGCCGACTCCCGCATCTCTGGCCTTGGCTCTACAGACGCTGGCAATATCAGTTATGAAGTTCCTACTGCGCATGGTTATATTAAAATTGGACCTGAGAGCTTGATTGCCCATACGGCTGAGTTCCGTGAAGCTGCTAAATCGGAACATGGAAACAGCGCCCTCATTAAAGGTGCAAAAGCGTTGGCCAATACCGGCTATCGCCTGCTTACGGAGACGGCTCTTTTAGAACAAATTAAAACGGTTCACGCCGATGCTGTGAAAGCAAAACTACAAAATTAAAAAAACGATGCTCCTCACAGGGGCATCGTTTTTTTATCCAGAATTTTCATCCCTTTCCCACTTCATGCTAAACTATTCCTATATAGGTTGAACCCACTGTTCAATGTATACAGAACTTATTCGAGGGGGATTATATATGTTGGAGAACTTAATTGAACGGCTTGTCCGTTACGCAAAAATCGATACACAATCTGATTTTAACAGCACCACTACACCTTCTACGGATACCCAGTTTGATTTGCTCCGTGAGTTGGAACAGGAGATGAATTCCATTGGCCTAACCGATGTTGGAATGGATAGCGCTGGTTATCTGTTTGGCACGCTGCCAGCCAACACAGAGCGGGACATTCCAGTAATCGGCTTTCTGGCACATGTAGATACAGCCACCGACTTTACCGGAAAAAATGTCAATCCACAACGGATCAATAATTACGATGGACAGGACATTCCGTTGAACGAGAGTGTTGTGATGACGGTTGCCGACTTTCCCGCCCTTCAAAACTATGTTGGGCATACATTGATTACAACAGACGGAACAACTCTTCTTGGCGCTGATAATAAAGCCGGTATCGCTGAAATCATGACGGCAATGGACTATTTACATACCCACCCGGAAATTGAGCACGGAGAAATTCGTGTCGCATTTACACCGGATGAAGAAATTGGCCGTGGCCCACACAAGTTTGATGTAGAACGTTTTGGTGCAAAATATGCTTACACAATGGATGGTGGCCCTCTTGGCGAATTGCAGTATGAAAGCTTTAATGCCGCCAGCGGCAAACTAGTGGTCCAAGGAAAAAGCGTTCATCCTGGTTCAGCAAAAGACAAAATGGTCAATGCCCAAACAGTAGCCATTCAATTTCAGCAGGAAATGCCGAAAAGCGAAGTGCCTGAATTGACCGAAGGATACGAAGGGTTTATCCATTTGAACAATTTTACCGGCAATGTGGAAACCGCGGAACTGACGTATATTATCCGTGATTTCGATAAAGATAAGTTCGAGGCCAAAAAGCAGCATATGCAGTCAGTTGCTAAAAAACTGCAGCAGCAATATGGTGAAGAAGCCATCCATTTGGAAATCGAAGATCAGTATTACAATATGCGTGAGAAAATTGAGCCTGTTATTGAGATTGTCGACAATGCTGAACATGCGATGACTGCACTCGGCATTAAACCCAACATTGTTCCAGTTCGCGGTGGAACAGACGGATCCCAGTTATCCTATATGGGGCTTCCAACTCCGAATATTTTCACGGGTGGAGAAAACTACCACGGAAAATACGAGTTCATTTCAGCCGAGAACATGGAAAGAGCAACACAAGTCATTATTGAAATCGTCAAATCTGCTAAGTAAATAAACAAAAAAAGCGTATTGGATCAGATCCAATACGCTTTTTTTTCAACTTATACGATGCATCGTCCATTTTGAGCTAAGGCATAATGAATGCCGTGCTGCAGCGTTTGGAAACATTGAAATTTTGATAAGTTGATGCCTGAGTCTGTAATCGTCAGGCTCATTTTTGCTGAGATGCCCACCAATATCGTTTGTGTTCCGATTAACGATGCGGCTGACCCTAACTTTTCTATCAGCATTGCTGCATGCTGAGTAAAATTGTGGTTTAAACCGGTCAAATCCAAAATCAAATACTTGGCTTTGTGCTTGGGCAGATTTTGCAGTGTTTTCACTAACAACTCTTCTGCCCGGGCTTCATCATAAGTCCCCAGTAAAGGCACGACAACGATATCTTCCAAAACCGGAATAAGCGGAGAGGAAATTTCTTTGATCATTTCATTTAATTCTCTCGTTTTTTCATCCACTAAGCGTTCGAGTTCATTTATTTTTTCCGCTTCTTTTAAACGTGATAATTGATGAATGTTCTTTTCAATGGTCTCCTCTGAAGGGAAATACTGAATAATACTCTCCGGATAGCCGTCCAATTGATGATGGACAACCTTGTACCACATATTTTGCTGGAACAAAGATGAAAAAAATCCAGCATAATGAGCAGGCAAAAAGCTGCCTCCTTGCTCTTTTTTCTGAGCCACATTGATTATATGTTCCCAGCTGTTTTTTAGATGCACTTCCTATGTACGTGTTTCTGTATTAAGTTCTTTTATTTCTGCTAAGCCCCACCCTGCAGATGCATACGTGTTAGTAATTGATTGAGCGGCATCTTCGATAGATATTCCTTTCATGCTTTGAAAGTATTCTCCTACTACCAGCCCTTGCCGGTATCCTGTGGATTCCAACACCATGTTCGCTGCGTCTTTTCCAGAAATCTCTTCCAGGGAATCAAAAAACATTTTCATTGCGGATGCCGTCCAAAAAAGAACAGATTCTTGTCCCTCAAATAAAAAACGGCCTTCAGCCAAATTCCATTCAAAACTCAATCCGCCTACTGTTATTGCTGATTCTGTAGTCATGTTGAAGCTCCTCTCAATTGCTAGTTCTATTTTATCATATTGCTTATATTTCTTATGGATTTAAGGATGTTTTTTTGCAAGGTGTGAAGTCATGTTTCAAATAATTCATTAAAGGAATATAAGAAGTAAGACAAAACGAAAGAGGTGCTTTACATGTCAGACAAAAAACCATTCAGTCAGGAAGACCGTCAAACAAGAGACGGCGCTTCTATGGATAATCCAGAACAGTTTAAAACAGATAAAAAAAGTCTTTCCGAAATGCACGAAGAGGAAATGACGGTCGATGCCATTCCAATGGAAGATTTAAAGCAAGAGAAAAAAGAAGAAGGAAACAAACGAGCAACGAAGAGCAATTCTTCAAGCGAAGAAAAATTCCCAGAGTAATCAGCGCGAATTTTCGTAAAAATGAATGCTTTCAAAAAAGACCGCAGAGGCTATGCTCCGCGGTTTTTTTGTGCTATGATTCTCGTTTGAACAGGAGTGAAAGAAGATGAAAAACTTAATTTATCCGCTTATGGTTGTCATAGCAGCGAGCTCTTATGGAGTTCTCTCAACCATTATCAAAGTGGCCATGAAAAATGGATTCACTGCTGCAGAAGCAGTAACCGCCCAATACTTTATAGGATTCGCATTAGCGGCTCTTTTATTTTTTGTTACACAACGTAAAATGCCACGTATTAAAGGATGGAAAATTTTAGTGCTGTCCGGTACTTCAACAGCTGTTACCGGCATGGTATACGCCCATTCGCTGAACTACTTGCCCGCTTCGCTCGCGGTAGTGCTGCTCTTCCAATTTACATGGATTGGCATGTTCCTCGATTGTATCGTCAACCGCAGATGGCTAAAACGCACAGAAGTAGTATCTCTGATCTTGTTATTTGCCGGAACCTTGTTTGCAGCGGGCATTATCGGAACAGACTTGAGCGGGATCCCATGGCAAGGATGGGCTTGGGGAATTGGCGCAGCTTTTTGTTTTTCTGCATTCATGTTCGTCAATGGCAAGCAAATCGAAGGCATGGATACTTCTGCCCGCTTGTTTTACGTATCGCTGTTTGCAGCAATTGTAGTTGGCTTTTTCCAAACGCCCGAGATTGTCTGGAATGGGCAATTGTTCAGTGAAGGCCTATGGATTTTCGGATTGCTGCTGGGCGTCTTTGGCATCATCATGCCTATCTACTTTTTCTCGGTCGCTGTGCCGCATGTCGGCTCGGGGCTTGCTTCCATTTTAAGTGCAATGGAATTGCCGGTAGCTATTTTAGCATCCGTTATTATTTTAAATGAAACTTTGAGTTTTCTTCAAATTGGTGGAATTATTATTATTCTTGTAGGGATGGTATTGCCAAGTGCCTTTAACCGAACCCCAAAAGAAGTGGAACGTATTTAATGGCCTGCTGCTTCAGCAGGCCTTTTATGTTTAATTCGAAGTTAAAAAGGAATAGATAAGTACAAACATAAAAGGAGTGGTATGGATGAATCAGGAAGATGTAAAAAAAGCGGCCTTGAAAATTTTAGAGGAAAGTTATGTGGGGACATTGGCAACAATCAAAGGAAATAAACCCCATTCGCGCTACATGACTTTTTTTAATGATGATTTTACCCTCTACACAGCAACCAACAAAAAGACACAAAAAGTTGATGAGCTGGAAGCTAACCCGAACGCTCATATTCTTTTAGGCTATGATGGTGAAGGGGTCGGCGATACATTTTTAGAGATTGAAGGTACGATGTCTTTAAATGATGACCGCGAGTTGATCGATAAAGTATGGAACGAGCATTTAGAAGGTTGGTTTGAAGGGCCTGATGATCCAAACCTCATCATTCTAGCGATCAAACCTGACCGCGTCCGCTTGATGAATAAAAAAGGGCAAGAACCACAATCATTGGAATTATAAATATAAAAAACGGCTCAAATTTTTGAGCCGTTTTTACGTACGCAAAATTTCACGAAGTCCTTCTCTGTTGAATAACAAGTCTTCGAGCGTATATTCATCCAAAACAGTCAAGTATGCATGAAGTGCTTTCCCCAATACACCGCGCAGACCACAAATTGGAGAAATCGGACAGCTGTTGCGTTGTGGATCGAAGCATTCAACCAAATGAAAATCGTCTTCCATTTGTCTTACGACTGCCCCAACGTTGATATTTTGAGGAAGGTCTGCCAGACGAATGCCCCCGCCTCTCCCTCTTACTGTATGAATAAAACCAGCTTTCCCCAGCTCAAATGTAACTTTTGTTAAATGATTTTTCGATATATTGTATGCGTCGGAAATTTCTTGTATAGTCGTTAATTTGCCCGATTCCTTAGTTCCCAAATAAATCAATACACGTAATGAGAAGTCTGTATACATGGTTAGTCTCATTATTTTTCACCTCTTCTGCCAATTTAGTATAACGACTTTTCAATAAGTCCGAAAGTATTTGGATCTTTCTGGTCTACCATGCTTAAATCGGAACTTTATTTAGGTATTGCAAGCATTCAAATTTCTTTAAAAAGTATTTCTGGTGTAGTGGAAAGTATTGGGGTGAACTTAGAAAGTATTTCTGTTCAAACAGAAAGTATTTGCGCAAAATCGGAACGTATAACCAATTAATAGAAATATAAAAATATGTTTTCACGTCTTATGCCCGGCAGAGCTACATGGGCGCTTTCGCTTTTCTTTGTTGTGACTTTTGTGTGAAGCGAGTTGTGTCTATATTTTAAAGATGTATTTTAAATGTATCTTTAAAATCATTTCGGGCGTATAGTCAGGTTATAGAAAACAAAAGGAGAGATCGACGATGTTGTCACAAGAAACGATAGCGATTATAAAATCCACTGTACCGGTATTAGAAGTCCACGGAACAAAAATTACGACTGTGTTTTACAAAAATATGTTCGAAGCGCATCCTGAACTTTATAATATTTTTAACCAAGCGAATCAGAAAAAAGGGCGCCAGCAAGCCGCTTTAGCGAATACCGTCTATGCTGCAGCAGTCCACATCGAAAATTTGGAAGCAATCCTTCCCGCGATTGTCCAAATTGCCAACAAACACGTAAGTTTGGGAATCAAGCCGGAACATTATCCGATTGTTGGAGAATACTTGCTAAAAGCCATCAAGGAAGTATTGGGTGATGCAGCAACTGACGACATCATCAATGCTTGGGCAGAAACTTATGGCATGATTGCAGATGCCTTTATCGGCCTTGAAAAAGACATGTATGCAAAAATGGAATCTCAGGAAAATGGCTGGAGTTTCTTCAAAGACTTCACAATTGTCCGTAAAGAAAAAGAAAGTAAAAATATTACTTCTTTCTACTTAAAACCAGCTGATGGCAAAAATGTACCTTCTTACCAGGCGGGCCAATACATTTCTGTACGTCTAGCCATTCCAGGCGAAGCGTATTTATTTAATCGCCAGTACAGCCTCTCTCAAGCTGTGCAGCAAGATGAATTCCGTATCTCAGTTAAACGCGATGCAGACAATGATCCTAACGGCCGTGTTTCAGTTTATCTTCATGACGAAATGAACGTCGGCGACCGCTTTGAAGTCAGTGCACCTGCAGGCGAATTTGTCCTGGATACTGAGAAAACTACACCTGTAGCATTTATCAGTGGCGGTGTTGGCATCACACCCATGATGAGCATGTTCGAAACAGTCGCTACTTTGACACCGGAACGTCCGACTGCGTTCCTTCACGCTGCGCGGAATGAATCTTTGCATGCTTTTGACAAGGATATCCAGAAATACGTGGCAGCTATGGACAATGCCAGCTACAAGACACTTTATTCCGATAAACCTCAAGGCTATATTACACGGGCTATTTTGGAAGAGTACATTGACGTTACAGGCGACGCCTATGTGTGCGGTCCTGTACCTTTCATGGAAGCCATAATTCAAGAACTGCGGGCACTTGGCATGAAAGAAGAACAAATTCACTTTGAATTTTTCGGTCCCGCCATCGCTCTTCAAACTGCATAATATTTCAAAAAGGACCTGCCGACATGGCAGGTCCTTTTTGATCATTTCTATTTCATTTTGCGCAACAAGTAAAGCAGATATGGTGTACCAATCAATGCGACAACCAATCCACTTGGAATATCCTTCGGTGCAATCAGAATGCGTCCAACAAAATCAGCTGTAACCAGCAGCAGTCCACCGATTAAACCAGATGCCAACAGCAGCGGCAAATGCCTGAATCCGACCAGGCGGCGGGCAATATGCGGAGCGACCAAACCCACAAATCCAATGGTGCCGACAATCGATACAGCGACCGTTGAGATGGCGACACCCACAATTAGCGCCCAAACGCGTGTGGATCGAATGTTCAATCCCAGCCCTGCCGCCACATCGTCTCCGAAGGTCAGAGTATCCAAGCTGCGTGTGAGGTAAATAGCGGGCCAAATAAAGACGGCTAGTAAGATCAGCGCAAATTGAACATCTTCCCATCCCTTACCGTAAGTGCTTCCCGACAGCCATACCAATGCACTCGCAACTGCCAGCTGTGCTTTCACAATGAAGACTTGCGTCGCTGCGGAACCAAAAGCCGAAATGGCAATCCCCATTAATGCAACCAGCATTGGCTGGAAATTATTTTTCCAAGCCGTGATGAGTATGATGCCAAGTGCTAAAGCCGCCCCTACAGTTGCCCCGAGCGGCATGAACTCGGGCGGAATAGCCGGGAAAATAACCAATAGCAGCATCGCCCCCGCTCCTGCCATGGAAGTCACACCGAGCACACTGGCATCTGCCAGCGGATTTCGGAGCACCCCTTGAAGTATGACACCTGTAATCGCCAGCATAACGCCGACAATAAACGAAGTTAAAACGCGCGGCACGCGGAAATTCCATACGACTGGTTCCATCCAGGCAAATGTCCAGGCAGAACCGTTAAAGCTTAATGCCATGACCGTAATGCCAACGATAATCGCAACCAATATAGGAACAAGCAGCTTTAAGCGAATTGGCTTTGTGGTGCCGCCCATTTGGCGTTCTCCGCGCTTCATCGATTTGGCTGTACGCCAAGCCAGATACAAGAGCCACGGGCCGCCGACCAATGCCGTCATGGCGCCGACCGGTACTTCCTGCCCCGGCTGAATCAATCTGCCCAACACATCCGCACCGACCAAAAAGACGCTTCCCCAAATAAAGGAATGGACAATAATTTGCAGGTGTCCCCGAATGCCCATCATCCGGACAATATGCGGAGCCATCAACCCAATAAATCCAATGGGTCCGACAACACTGACTGTAGCAGCCGCCAAGACAATCGCCACTCCCCAGGCAGCGAGCTTAACCAGACGGACATTTTGCCCAAGTGAAGACGCAATGTCTTCCCCAAGTGATAAAATATCCATCGGCTTTGCCAATAGCAGCGCACACAGGAACATCAGCAAAATGACCGGTGCAGCAAATATGACGCCTTCCCAGTCTAACTGCACTAAAGTTCCGGATCCCCAAAGGAACAGGCCATTTGTTTGATTTTCAAATAACAATTGCAGCGCCCCGGTAATGGAAGCAAACAACAGGGAAATAATCATCCCTGTCAAAGCCACACGCACCGGCTCCATTTGTTTGCCTGCAAGGCCGACCACTAATAAAGAAGACAGGATGGCACCTAAAAGAGCCGTAACAAATGGAAAGTCGCCAAACAATCCTGGAAAAAAGATTGCGGACAGAACCACGAAGAAAAAGGCACCCGCATTCAGCCCTAACGTTCCCGGTGAAGCCAATGGATTATTCGTCAAGGTTTGGAGAACAGCACCCGAAACAGCGAGTGCCCCTCCTGCCAAAATGCCAATTGTGAGGCGCGGCAAACGGAATGAAAACACAATATCCTGAATGCGCCCTTCCGTCCAGACGCCTGTCAGCAGCTGTGACACCGTGTAATCTGCCTGCCCCTGCGTCAAGTGAACAATAGATAGGACAATAAGCAGGAAAAAACCCGCTGTCAAAGAGACAGTGGACTTATTCAGTACGCTTCGGAGCATTAGTCTGTCACCAGTACATCGGTGATTTGGTTCATTAATGTTTCAGCAGACAACGGTCCTCCATACAACCAAGTATCCGCGCCTAAATCATACGTACGTCCTTCTTGGACAAAGGCCAGATTTTCCCAGACCGGATTGCCGCTCAGCTGGTTTTCATAAATGTTGTCTTCATCCGGCACCGTGTAAAGATAATTGGCATCTTCGTACGTAACCAAGCCTTCTACGTTAAAGGTACTGGATCCAAAAACTTCAAATTGGTCTGGTTCGTGGACATTATTTAAACCTATGCGATCCAAAATAATGGAAGCCATCGAATTTGGCGTAAAGACACGAATTTCAGGAGCCTGTGCACCCGAGTAAGCAAGGGTTAAAATAACGTCGTTCGTTTGCAGATCGGCCGCTTCAATTTCAGCCGCCTTTTCCTCATACTGGGCTTCCAGATCCGTTAAAACCTGTTCACCTTCTGAAGTTTTTCCTACAGCTTTTGCAATTTCCAGGAAAGTGGTTTCCATTTCCTGATACAAATCAATGCTTTCATCTTCTGGGTATGGATTAAAAATCACGGTAGGCGCAATCGTTTCCAATTGGTCGATCATTGCATCGTGCCGGAAGCTCACGCCAATAATCAAATCCGGTTCCAAAGCGGCAATGGCTTCAAGGTTAGGTTCCTGGCGGCCGCCAACATCAACAACCGTTTCATCCAATTGCGGCTCGATGTTCACATAGTCCCCATATTCTGCAATATCAGCCATTCCAGCTGGCTGTACACCAACCGCCAATAAATCTTCTGCGTAAGTCCATTCCAAAACGACTACCTTCTGGGCCGGAGCATCTAATGTCACTTCACCATTAGTTCCTTGGATCGTTACTGCCTCAGCTTCTTCTGCGGGTGCCGCAGGTTCATCTTCTTCGGCTGATGAGCATGCCGCTAGAACCAGCACAAGCATTGCTGCAATCAATAATAATAACCGTCGCTTCATAATTGATATCCCCCAAGTGTTTGATAATGATTCTCAATAAGTCTTATTTTAGTGCTATCTGTCACATTTGTAAAGCTTTTTCTATTTTCCTTAGTGAAAATTGTTCTCATTTAATAAGAATTTATGCTATAGTTACGATAATGAAAATCCTATCAATTAGATTACTGCGAAAGATATGGAGGAGTTATGTAATGACAATAGCCGTCAAAACCAACGACTTGTCAATTGGATATACCGACAACTTACTTTTTGAAAATTTGAATTTATCGATTCCGCGCGGCGAAATATCGGTATTTGTTGGCAGCAATGGCTGTGGCAAATCGACACTTCTTCGCTCGATTGCGCGTTTACTGAAACCTCAAGAAGGTTCTATATTATTAGAAGGCAAAGAAGTTCATAACATGTCTTCACGCGAAGTAGCAAAAAAAATGGGCATTCTGCCACAATCACCGGTATCACCAGAAGGTTTGACTGTACACGACCTCGTCAAGCAGGGGCGCTATCCACACCAATCTTGGCTGAAACGCTGGACTGAAGAAGATACCGAAAAAGTTGAAGCTGCCATGAAGGCAACACGCGTCGATCAATTTCGTGACAAGCCGGTCGATGAATTATCGGGCGGACAACGCCAGCGTGCCTGGATTGCCATGACTCTCGCACAGGATACTGAGATCATTTTGTTGGATGAGCCAACTACTTATTTGGACATGACACACCAAATCGAAATATTGGATTTGCTGTTTGAGCTGAATGAAACGCAAGGGCGCACGATCATCATGGTTCTACACGACTTGAACTTGGCTTCCCGTTATGCACACAACATTATTGCCATCAAAGACGGAGAAGTATTCGGACAAGGCACTCCGGAAAATGTCATCAATTGCGATTTGGTTCGTTCTGTTTTCGGTATGGAATGCCAAGTTTCCAAAGATCCGTTATTTGGTACGCCGCACTGTGTTCCGTTTGGCAGAGGCCGGTGCATCGTGCCGGAAATCAAACAAGCATTAAGCAGCGCACAATAATGGAAAAGCTGGAACTTTTTCAAGTCCAACTTCAAAAAAATCCACATGGGTTTATGACATTGTCGGAAAGCATGGAAAGCCGTTCTCAAGAACTGATTTCGAAAATTCGCACCGAATCTGGAGCACTTACTGAAACCGTCGCTTCGTCCATCTTCATGAGGCGCTTCGGTTTTTTCATTTCTGCACAGCTTTACTTATTGGCGAACGGGAAAATGTGGGCAGGTCCACTGAGCGAAGTCCACTTGACAGAAGCCGAGTATGGAATCGCTTTTGAAATAGATGAAAAATGGCTCAGGCTGCGCCAAGAAAGCGACTTGGAAATGGTGTTGAAAGACTATGCCTTTCCCGTCGTGGAAACATTCCGGAAGATGGGTCCCATCTCTAAATTGAATCTCTGGGAAAATATTTGGGGATACGTAATCTGGATGTACGGCATGGAAAGCTCCTCGCAAGCTGAACAGGATGCTCAAACTTTGCTGTCCGATTCTTTTTGGCAGCCCCAAATGCGCAAATCGCATTTCAAGCAGTTTTTAGGCGGACACAGCTTAGCAGAGTCAAAAGTCGAGTACAAACGCGTGACCTGCTGCCTATATAAGGAATTGCCAGAAACAGATAAATGCCCATATTGCCCTTTGCGAAAATAAACGCCCTGCATCCAGCAAGGCGTTTTTATTTTAACCAATTTGTCTATGATTATTTTAGAAATTCCAGCCGGTTGCCAAACGGATCGAAGACAAAAAAGCGTTTGACTCCCGGTATGCTGCTATCTTCCTTCCACTCCACTCCATTTTGGGACAAGTGTTCTTTCAAGTCCTCATAACCGGATACTTGAAATGCTGGATGTGCTTTTTTTGCTGGTGAAAACGGCTCTTCTACACCCACATGCAATTGTTGTCCGCCGAACACAAACCAAGCGCCTCCCCTTCCTTTTAACGCTTCCGGTTTTTCGATTTCCTGCATGCCGAGAATTTCTGCATAAAACTTTATTGCGGCCTCTTCTTTTCCTGCTGGTGCTGCAACTTGCACGTGATCAATATGTAAAATTGAAAATCCCATGTTTTCACTCCTTTCTTTTTAGTGTACCGACATTCTTACCAAAAGAATATACGAACGTTTTTAAGCTTTTCCATAAGTTTTTCCAATCACTTTACAAACACGTTTGATTTCCCGTAGCATATTAAACAAAGAGGTGACTGCATGACTTTCCCACAACAAGCGAAATACTTTCTGAACAGCCAATCTGTCGCAACGGATCGCATTCCGCAACATCCGCTCAGCCAAGACATGCCCACCATGATTGAAGAATTAAAAGAGTGGTGCGGGAGTGACAATGCGGGAGTGGCGGTATCGTACTTTTTTCGTCAATATGCCCTATACGTTACTGCCCAGTTTAATATGATCCACCAACATGGCGGCTATTTTTCAGTTCATTGGAGCGAGCTCCGATTTGATTGTGTTCATAACTATGGATTGCCTCTTCTAGAGACACATATAAAGTCGTCCGCCTTTAAAACTGTCGAGCCAAGTGAACGGTTCCACGCTTTTCATGAAATCCTTCATGAGCAAGTAGACGAACTGCTGAATGAATTTAAAAAACACATAAAAGTATCCCCCATTACCTGCTGGGAGAATGTACTCGGCTCTGTCTTATGGTTTTATGCTGGAATGGAAACCCGGCATCCACGAGTGGCTGCCGAAGACTTGGAGTGGCTTCTTGAGTCGAAAAACTGGAAGCCGGTCAAAACTTCTTATCTCGCCAAGCTGCTCGGCAATACTCCTCTTGAGCAGGCTGTCTCGAAGCCGTTAAGAAAAACGTGCTGCTTGTACAAAGAGATGCCTCTTTTTGCAACCTGCACCTTTTGTCCAAAGCCCAATTAAAACACCTCAGCAAAGACGCTGAGGTGTTTGTTTATACTTCGAATACTGCGTGCAGGATTTTCCCTGGATCGTTGTTGATTAGGTTTTTGTATACGCAGCTTGTTGGTTTCTTATGAAGAGCATTAGAGAAAGATTTGGCATGCTCGGCTTCACCCACAACATGGATTTCCTCCCATTTGCGCTCTTTTTTTAACTTTTCGATTTTGCTTCCCATGTCTTTATAGAAACGCTCGAGATTTTCTTTTAACCTGTGGTCTAATTCATCAACCGGGCTTCCCCCGCCGCTTCCGCCGATAACTGGGCTGTTTCCGCCTGCACTACCACCAGAAGATCCAGCTGAAATACGCCCTGAACTGCGTACACCCTTCTGCTCTGTCCATACTTCCAGTCCAGCATCGAACTCGTAAAAGAATTCTTCGTTGATAATCCCCATGGATGTATCAATCACACGGATGCCTTTAAAACTCGGCAAAACAACACCGGCATAAGGATACGCTTTATACATATAGCGCAGTTCTTCTAGAACAGGCTTAGTTTCCCAATGAAAACTTGTCTTAACCGGGATTTGTACATAGTGTACTGACCACAGATCCTTATGTGGAGATGCAAAAATAATGACACCCTTTTGAAGGTCATTTTGGTTATCCAAAATCTCTTTTTCCACTTTTTTTCTTAATACCTTGTAAGTATTCATTTCCTTCTCATCGTTAGACGCATTTAAATATTCGTCTAATCGTTTCAGCCCATTCTTCAAATGAATTTTCCATGCTCCGTTCTGAGCATTTAAATCGGTTGGATTCGTATTCAAATAAACACTTAACACGCAACGGTCTGGACATTCAAAACTTTTCAATTCCTGGATTTCGTCGTATAAGGTCATTCAATCATCCTCCTTGTATTCCGTCCTTGTTATCTGATTACCCACCTGGATTTTATTTAAACGAATCTTCTGAATGATTATCAACCGACGTTTAGAATTTTTAGTTGGTGGTAAATAGAGAGTACGGTAAAAAATTTGAAGGAGCGTGTTACAGGATGGAAAACATCAACAAACAAGTTGAAGATAAATTAAAGAATACAGATGATAAGAAAAAAGAGCAGATTTTAGCAGATTTTTCGGTTTTCATTAACTACTTGGGCGACAAAGTAGAGATCGGTGAAAAAATGGGCCTAAGCGAAGAACGCATTGCTCAGTTGGCTGAAAAAGTAGCGGGCTACTTAGCGAAAAAAGAAGATCCAAAAAACAGCGAAGAGTACTTATTGCAGCGCTTATGGCAGGTTGGCGATAAAGAACAGCAACATATGCTGGCACACATGCTGGTGAAATTAGCCAAAGACCAAAACTAATAATACACGAAAGGCCTTCCTCAATGGGAAGGCCTTTTTTCGTATAGATGAAACATGAACAAATAGACAAAGCCGCTTGCGAGTGCGAACAGCCCCAACAAGCCAAACGTCCAAGCAAACCCAAACCATGCCGTCATCGGAATCGAAATCGGCGCAATCATTCGCCCAATTGTATAGCGCAAACTCGCAGCCGCAAAATATTGACCGCGCATGTCTTCAGGAGCCAGTTTGGAAATGAAGTTCTGCTGCAGTCCCACAACCATCAACTCGCCAAAGGTGAAAATTGCCATTGCGACAACGAAAATCCAAAACCATGAAGTTACAGGGAATAGCCACATAGCGACTGCATAAAATGCTGCAGAAGCGAAGAACACCCATTTTTCCGGAAACTTGGTCATCCAGCGAGTAATAACAACGGTCAACAACGCTACGAACAAGCCATTTTCGGCTAACAGGATGCCAAAAGAAGTTTCCCCTGTAACCGTCCATTCACGGTCAAAAAGAGTCGCAATTGTTTGCGTATCAATTGTTTCCTTCAAATAGATTGGAATCAGTAAATCCAATTGCATAAAAGTCTGTGCGCCCAAAATTCCGGCAATAATAAACAACAAGAACAAGCGATCTTTAAAAATCAATCCATATTCTTTAAACTGCTTGGATACCGCTCCTATCCAACCGGTTGCTTCCTGTGTCTGCCACTTGTCGAGCATCACCTGAGACAAGGTTTCTTTTGTCAACAGCCTTAAAACCATGCCCAGCAGCATTGAGATCACTGTCACAACCAGCAGCAGTTCGAAACGATAGGAAAAGAACAGGATGGCGCCGAAAAGCGGACCTACTACAACAGCAATATTCAAAGTCGTGTAAAAAATAGCAAACACATCGCTGCGGTATTTTTCCGGCACAACGTCCGCAATCATCGCCTGACTCGCTGGCCAATATAGAGACCCACACATTCCAGCAAGCGTAAACGCAACAAACCCAAGTTCAGGAGACTGCAGCCATGGAGAGTTGGCAAAGGCGAACAGCAAAAACGAAAAGCCTTGCGCGACAGAAGCGAAGACCATCATACGCCTACGTCCAAAGCGGTCCGCACAGTAGCCCCCCACCAAGTTTGAAGCCACAGAAAACACTTGAGAAATAACCAGCAACAGCCCTGCTGTTCCTTTGCCAAACTCTTCCGCAAAATAAATCGCTAAAAACGGGAATACCATCCAATAACTTGTATTCATAAAAAACTCGCCGACCAAGCGAACTTTCAAACTTCGATCCCAATCTTTGATTTTCATTCCCATTTCCTCGCGTTCCTCTTTATGTCACCTTTGTATGTTACACAGGCGTTACTCGATAATCTCCAACAATCTATAGCTCAAACAAATATCAATCATCAAGTCTTTCCGTTCTTTTGCGAATTGGATGGAGATCCGCTCTTTGTCCCGTTCAACGATTTTTCCAGCTCCAAAAACCCGATGGCGGACTTGAACTCCTTCATGCAGCGAATCTTCCGAATCAATGGCATTCGGGTTGTCCGGCACTTTTACTTTTATTGGGGTTTTTGCTGCAACACGCTGCGGTTGGGCTTGCCGTTTCTCAGGAACAATCAAGTCGCGCACCTCATCTACAAAGCGGGATTCACTATCGTAGCTGATTAGCTCCAAATGATTTTTCGCTCGTGTCATTCCTACATAGAACAAACGCCGAGCTTCTTCCAACGTATCCGGCGTCTCTGCATCTTCTTCCGTTGGAATGACGCCTTCCACTAAATCGATCATGTACACGCGGTCAAATTCCAGGCCTTTGGAGCTGTGGAAAGTCGATAAAGTCAACATGTCATCGGTTTTTTCTACTTTCGCTTGCTGGGTCACCTGTTCCAGCTGTTTCAGCCGCTTTGCAAAAGCCGTCATGGATTCCAGCGGTTCTGCAATTTGTTCTAAGGTTGTTAAGATTTGCGCCAAATAGGTCATTTTCATTCCGAATTTTTCGGCACGGCTCGCAAGCATTTGATCATAGCCCATTTCTCCGCGTATGGTGCGAATCACTTTCAGCGGTTTCATGCTATTCAATGCCTGGAACCATTTTTGCTGTTCAGCCAAAATTTTCAGTTGGTAATCTTTTAAGGTGATCGTTACATTGATTTCATCAAAAGCAGGTTTGTCTGTCGGCTTCATCCGGCTCAACATTTTCAGTTGGCTGCCGGACCAATAAGCATTGGTTTTGGAAGCGACTTTCGCATAAATATCGACGCGCTCGGGCTTTAAGCTGAAACGCATAAAGTTCAACATGTCTTCCACAATCCAGTGGGAGAAAAAGCGGTTGTCTGAGTCTTTCATGTAAAAAGGAATGCCCAATCGTTCGAGTTCACTCATCAGCAATGTTGAAGATGAATTGTTTCGGTATAAAATGGCTACGTTTCCGTACTCAGTCAGTTCTTTCAGTTCTTTTAAAACGTATTTGAATTGTGCGTCTTCCGAGCTTAAGCGCTTTAAAACAATCGGATCGCCTTCTGGCTGCTTAGTGAACATGTTTTTGTCGTGGCGTTTTTTATTGGTTTTGATAAATTGATTGGCGGTATCCACTATGTTCTGGGAAGAGCGGTAATTGCGTTCCATTTTCATAATGTATGCATCGGGATATACTGTTCTGAACTTTAGTAAATACGTGGGTTCAGCAGCTCTCCATGTATAAATCGACTGATCGTCATCGGCGACGACGCAAAGATTTTGATGGCGAGCCACTAGTTTTTCCACGATGGCATGCTGAATCAAGGACGTATCCTGGCTTTCATCTGTCATGACATAATCCCAACGCCCCTGGTACTTCGCCAAGAGACTTTTGTCTTTTTCCAAAGCCTCATAGGCCAGTGACAGCATATCATCAAAGTCTACTAACCTTACGTCATAGTTTTCTTTAAACGCTTCATAGGTTTTTAGAATTTCAATGGCACCTGGAAATGGTTCTTTCAGCTTTGCCCACTGTTTTCGCGGCAACATTTTGTTTTTGACAAAGCTGATGAACGAAGTCAATTCTTCCAACTGGTCATCGGTGATCGGTTCGTCATTTTCAGTTTGGTACATTTCTCGAAGCAACTTCCTCTTGTGGAGACCGTTTGTTTCGCTGCCTTCGATCATAATGTAGCGCGAGCCTGAAAAGTAATCGCGGGTAATTTGAAAAGCCAAACTGTGGATGGTCGAAAAATCAATTGGCTGCAGGGAAGGGAAAAAGCGTTTGTAGCGCTCGAGCATATCGGTGGCGGATGCTTTACTGAAGGTGATGGCTTTAATCCGCTGCGGCGATACGCCCTTTTCTTCAATTAAGTACCCTATGCGCATAATCATGGTGGTTGTTTTGCCGGATCCCGGGCATGCCAATAGCAGGAGAGGACCTTCTGTACGCTCTACCGCTTTTCGCTGTATTTTATTTAATTGAACTCCAAGTTCCTGCTTTTTTCGTTCAAAGAATTGGCTCATGATGAGGGACTCCTTCGTTTTTCAATAACCCTATATTAACACAAAAACGAACCCGTTTTAATGGGTTCGTTTCGTTTAAATTGATGGATGTATTTTGCGTATGTGCTTTTTTGAAGTTGAACAGGCGCTTGCGCTTTTCTTTGTGTCCAGACTTCAGCTGCCAGCTCCTCGAGTCACTTCAGTCTTTCCGGAAATGGCTAAGGAACGCCATTACCGGCAAGGCTTCCAGCGCTTGTCGGAGCTAAACGGCAGCTTCCGCTTTTCTTCGTGTCCAGACTTCAGCTGCCAGCTCCTCGAGTCGCTTCAGCCTTTCCGGAGCTAAACGGCAGCTTGCGCTTTTCTTTGTTAAATAAAGTTTTTTTCATCTGGCTTGCTGATTGGGTCGGCGTTGCGTTTGTCTTTTTTTTCTGCCGGTTCTTCGTAGTGTTGGTCATCCAGTTCGACTGCTTTTTCTTCTCGGTCTTCTTCTATAGAACGGAGACCTTCTGATTCCAGTTTGTCGTTTTGAATGGCCGTCTTTTCGTCTTCCGGCAATTCAAATGCGTCATGAGCGTCCTTGTTGACGTAAAGCAAGAGCTTGCCGTTTTGAACGTCGCGGTAAAAATGCTCAGATTCATTTTCATCGATTCCCATGTTTAAGAAAGCTTGATGAATCCGTTCATTTCCAGTCAAGAACGTCGCGAACCGATCCGCCCAACTGCCTTCTGATGCATGCACTTCAACATCCGACTTGCCTCTTACGAGCGACAACTGGTCATCGGACTTCGCCATCACGTACATGTCTTTGTCCACATGTCCGTCTTTCTTCAATTCTTCGATTTTCTTTAAAACAGTTTCCTGTGAATCGTACGTTTCGATAAATCGATTTGGCATTGTGATCTCTCCTTAAAAGGGGTTATTGTATTTTACCCTTGCACGGGAGGCATGAAACACCACTTATTTTGCGGAAAGAATTTCACAGACACGTCCAACCTGACCATCCGTCAGACGTACTTTGATGCCATGTGGATGGGTAGCAGAGTTTGTCAACAAATCTTTGACAACGCCTTGTGTCTTTTTCCCTGAACGCTGATCCTGCTTTAAAATTACATTGACTTCAATTCCTGGTTTCACGTCACTTCTTTTTTTACCGTCCATGCTTATCCCTCCTTGCTTTCTTTTACTATACGCTATTCGTTTCGAGCCGACAAAAAAAGCCGCATTCGCAATCACCGAAAAACCGGCATATGTTTACCGCGACATGCCGTGTAAACAACCATTTGGTCAAAATAAAAAAGGCGGGGAGCAGTCCCCGCCTCGTATTGCATATTACTGATTATAACCGATCACGGTCAGTGCGGTTTTTATTGGTTAATTTGTCGTCTGTTAAGTTGGTGTCTTCATCAATATCCGCTTCTTCACGGCGGACAGTTTCGTTGATGGTTTCTGTATCTTGTACTTTGCGTTTTCCAACTACAATTTCTTCAGCCACTACGTCTTTTTTCGTAACTTCGACGCGTTCTTCGGTTACCGGAATGTGAATGTTTTCGCCTTCTTGATAAGCATCTCCAGTTAACCCAGATTTGTTATCAAACGAATTTCCTGTTGTTTCTTCATTTACAGGGCGGCGTTCCACATACACTTCTTCGCGCTCTACTGGCACTTCCACCGATTGAGTTTCTTCAACAACGTGCTTGCCAACATTGACTTCGCCTGTTTGCACGCGTTCTTTGTCGACTTGCAAGCGTTCTTCATGCAGACGAAGCTTTTCTTCTTCTGTATCTGCAGTAGGGTTTAGGCCTTTGTTGGAATCACCTAAATGGTCTGTCGGATGGTCATCAACTGTGCGATCTGACCCAAGTCCAAATCCCGTGCCTGAATCTTTTCCGACGCCAGCAGTTTCATCTGTATCACGGCTGAACACATCATCTTTTTTATTGTAGTACGTATCATTCGCAGCATTTGTATCCACTGTAAGCCCATCTGTGCTCACCGCTTCATCGTCCATGTGGTTTCTGCTAGTTCCGACTCCAGTAGCTCCAGCTGCACCCATCGTGCCTGCTGCGCCACTTGTTGAAGTGTTGTCGTATGGCGCTTGTCCCTCGTAGTTTGCACCATATTCACGGTCTACAAACAAGAGAATTTTGCCGTTTTGCACTTCGTTGTAGTAACGGTCTGCTTCTGCTTCATCTACGCCCATTCCAGAGAATGCTTCACGCGAAGATTCATTTCCTGAAAGGAAGCCCATGAACTTATCCATCCAGTTTCCTTCAGATGATTTGTAATCGACATCTGTCCGCCCGCGTACCATGGAAATTTGGTCTTTATCCCGTGCCATTACGTACATATCATCTTCACTAGATCCTTGTGCTTTCATTTCCTCGATTTTCTTCAATACTTCCGTTTCGCTGTCGAACGTTCCCATAAATTTATTGTTGGCCATTTTTCTATTCCTCCAATTTTATGATGCGTATTTTGAAAATGCTTGCTTAGTCTAGAAAATACCCGGCATGTCTATTCTTAAACATTGTGAATTGTTAAGACTTTATGTGCATACTTTTATTCGACTTGTCTGTCCCAATGGCGGTGAGCTGTAATGGCTTCTAAAAATGTCGCTGTAAAGTTGGCGGCATCGCTTGCCGTTACAACTCCTGGCTGGCTTTCAATGCCTGCTGCTTCGATCCATTGCTGACCATCGTGCGTCGCACCGATTGGCTTGTAATGATCGAATGCTTCGCCAATGTAACGCGCCGCTTCTTTGGCAAATTTTCTGCTGACATCCGGTCCGCCCACTGCGTAAATCGCGTCATACAAAACAGGATCCGTGGTAGTAAATGTATGGTCGACCTCGAGCTCTTTGCCGTTTGCGCCTGTCAAGTTGCCTTGCATCTCGCTGACCACTTCGTACTGCACGCCTTTTGCTTCAAGTCCTTCGAGAATCTCCAGCAGTTCTGCATCGTTAAAGCCTTTATCTGCAAGAACTCCCACTTTGCGCGTTGCAGGAGACTTGATCGTATTGTCCAAGCTCAACGCTGGCGAAGATTTTGTCACATCAGAACCGCCGCTTGTTGGAGGAGTTACGCCAATATTTTGGGCAACTGCCTGCGCCATTTCCAAATTAACGTTGGTGAACATCTCAACAGCGCCTTCGCGAATCCACGTTTCTTGGCATTTTCCAAGTTCAAAACTGAAAGCCTCGATAATATGCTTTCGTTCCGGTTCGGTCATGCTGTTCCAGAACATGGTTGCTTGCGAAAAGTGATCTTTAAAACTCTCACTGCGCGCGCGCACTTTTCGGCCTTCCATTTTTTCCTCGTAATGAGAGTAACCGCCATCTGCCTCACTTACAGGAGCAGGGGTGTTATTGGTAAACGAGCTCTTTTGATAAGAGACCCGACCTTTATTGATTGTTTGGCGCCCAAAGCCGTCCCGTTGGTTATTGTGAAATGGACAAACTGGGCGATTGATCGGCAATTCATGGAAATTCGGCCCATTTAAACGGAGCAGCTGGGTATCGGTATAAGAAAACAGACGGCCCTGCAGCAACGGATCATTGGAAAAATCTATTCCTGGTACGACATGTCCTGGATGGAACGCTACTTGTTCTGCTTCCGCAAAGACATTATCGACATTGCGGTTCAAGGTCATCTTACCGACCATTTGAATTGGAATTTCTTCCTGCGGCCATAACTTCGTCGCGTCCAGCAAATCAAAGTCAAACTTATGCTCGTCTTCCTCTGCGATAATTTGAACACCTAGCTCCCACTCTGGAAAATCTCCTTTTTCGATGGAGTCATACAGATCACGACGATTAAAGTCCGGGTCTTTCCCGGCAATTTTCTGGGCTTCGTCCCAGACTAATGAATGTGTGCCCAGCGTCGATTTCCAGTTAAATTTGACGAAATGCGACTTGCCTTCCGCGTTCACAAAACGGAATGCATGCACGCCGAAGCCATCCATCATGCGGAAGCTGCGTGGAATTGCGCGATCAGACATTAGCCACATCATCATGTGTGCGGTTTCCTGGTTGTTGATGACAAAATCCCATAAAGTATCATGGGCACTGGCAGCCTGCGGCATTTCGTTATGCGGCTCCGGCTTTACTGCATGAACAAAGTCCGGAAATTTAATAGCATCCTGAATAAAGAATACTGGCATATTGTTTCCGACTAGGTCATAATTTCCTTCTTCTGTATAAAATTTCGTTGAAAATCCGCGAACGTCTCTTACTGTTTCTGCAGAGCCTTTTGATCCGGCTACAGTAGAAAAGCGAACAAAGACAGGCGTTTTTTTGCCTTTTTCAGATAGAAACTTAGCTTTTGTCAAGTTTTCCAGAGATTCGTATGCTTCAAATTCACCATGTGCAGCATATCCTCTTGCATGAACGACGCGTTCCGGAATACGTTCATGGTCGAAATGAGTCATTTTTTCCCGAAAATGAAAATCCTCCAACAAAGTAGGACCTCTTTCACCGGCTTTCAATGAGAATTCATCTTCTGCCATCTTCAGTCCCTGGTTGGTCGTCAAGCTTTTTCCGGAATCATCTACCCGGTATTGCTCTAATTGTTCGTCTTTGCTGTTTTCGTTCACTTTGGGCTCTTTTGCCATTTCGCCACTCCTTTGGGTTTTTTTATTCTTTCTTCTATTCCCCTGTCTTCTTTTATAAAACAAATCTTTATTCTCTTTTTTATAAAAAAATTCCCCCGTGAGCTTCTGAAAGCCTACGAGGGAATGGATTAAAAAATACTTAAATCCCATTCTTTTGATATTTGCCGCAGCATCATGGTGCCTGCTGCGCTGTTTCCCTGAACATCGATAGCAGGTCCATAAACGCCAATGCCGGCACCTGCCCGAAACTCGTTTGTTTGCGAGTGAAGCTTCGGCGGAACTGCCGCCATGATGCCGCCGGACACACCGCTTTTCGCCGGAATACCGACATGTGCTGCAAAATTTCCGGAGGAATTGTACATGCCGCATGTGACCATGAGCACTTTGGCAACCTGTGCAATTTCTTCAGAAAAGTGCTTGACCTTGGTAATTGGGTTGAATCCGTCATAAGCAATAATCAAACCAATCAATGCCAAGTCCTTGGTACTTACTTTGATTGAACATTGGCGAATGTAAATATCCAATGCTTCTTCTACTTCGATATCCAGAAATTTCGCTTCTTTCAAATAGTACGCAAGTGCACGGTTTCGGTGTGAAGATTGCCATTCTGAATCATACACTTCCTTATCAAGTTCAAGCGGGTGGCCCACCAGTTCTTCCAGAAATTCCAGCAAAAATTCATATTTCTTCTGGCTTGTCTGGCCTGGCAGCAAAGCCGAAATCGTTATCGCTCCTGCATTGATAAAGGGATTGAACGGCTTGTTTGGCCGATGAATTTCGAATGGAATAATTGAATTAAATGCTTCTCCAGTCGGCTCTACATCCACTCTTTCCAAAACAAAATCTAAGCCGTAATGGCGGCTCAAGGCGATGAATGTTAATGCTTTGGAAATGCTCTGCAAAGTGAATTCTTTTGTCGTGTCCCCTGCACAATAATAGTTTCCTTCATCGTCGACCATACAGATTCCCAGCTGGCTTGGGTCTTCTTTTCCAAGTGCCGGTATATATTGTGCCGTCGTCCCTAATATGGCGTGGCCTTTGTTGTCTTTTACCCAAGCCTCTAATTGTTCTTGAATGTGCGGATTGTTTTGCACTGCCATCCCTCCTTCAACTTCTTTCTTCCCATCATGAATGAAAGCCGTTGCCTTTGTCAAAAAAGCATGCCATAAAAAAATCTTCCCCGTCGTTCGGGGAAGATTCCTTTTATAATTTATCGTACCAAGCTTTAGCAGCTTCAACTTCCGGCATTGTTAACTGATGGCCAAAATCTTCCCAATGCAGATCAACTGCAGCGCCTGCATCTTTTAACAAATTTTCAAGATCGGTTGACTCTTCTGCCGGACAAATTGGATCGTTAGTACCAGCTGCTATAAAGACTGGAACCCCGGTTAAATCAGGCAGGGTCGTTTCACGATTTGGTACCATCGGGTGATGCAGACTCGCGCCTTTTAATGAATCCGAATAAGTGAACAACAAATTGGCCGCTATGTTGGCACCGTTTGAATAGCCGACGGCAATGACGTTTTTGCGGTCAAAACCATGCTCTTGAGCCGCCTGTCCAATAAATTCATGCAGTTCTTCTGTACGGAGCTTCAAATCTTCCATATCAAATACGCCTTCAGACAAGCGTTTGAAAAAGCGCGGCATGCCATTTTCGGATACATTTCCGCGGACGCTTAAAACTGAAGCCTCCGGGTCAATGTGAGCGGCAATTGCCAATAGGTCGTTTTCGTTTCCACCTGTGCCGTGAAGCATTAGAAATGTTGGTTTTGCGGGATTTGTACCTTGCTGAAAAATATGTTTCATTGATATAACCTCCAGTTTTAGTTTAAGTAAATTACTTTAAAGAACGTGCTTCATTCACCAGCTTTGCTTGGTTGAACTGACTAAGGCAGTTATTAGGCAGTCTAAAACCGTTCCCTATTTTTCACAAAAAGAAACTTATCTCGAATTCAAGATAATAATACCATAGATTTTCTATTCTTCCAATAAAAACGGCCCATCGCATATATTTTGCATGGGCCGTGTAGAGTTATTAAGTTTGAGGATTCAGCATATCTTCCAAGTTTTCTTTTGAAAACAAATAATTTTCGTTGCAGAAATGGCATTGTGCTTCTGCTTTGCCGTCTGTGACGATCATGTCTTCAATTTCAGCCGAGCCAAGACTTTGGATCGCTCTGGAAATTCGGTCTCTGGAGCACTGGCATTGAAATTGGACTGGCATTTCATCAAGCACATGAACATTGCCGATTCCTAACACTTCGTTCAGTATATCTTCTGGCGTAAGACCTGCCCGGACCATATTGGAAATGGTCGGAATGACTTTCAAACGCTCTTCAATTTCCACGATGACTTTTTCTTCTGTCCCCGGCAGCAACTGAATAATAAACCCACCAGAAGCCTGGATGGTGTTATCCGGATTAACAATAACGCCCACACCTACCGAAGACGGAATTTGTTCAGAAGTCACTATATAATGTGTAAAATCGTCTCCCAGTTCACCAGATACGATAGGAACCTGCCCGACAAATGGCTGGAGCAATCCGATATCCTTGGATACTGACAATGTCCCTTCTGTACCAACAGCTCTTCTGACATCAAGCTTGCCTTGCTCGTTTAAATCGAAATGAGTCAAAGGGTTGGTCACGTATCCGCGAACTTCTCCTTTAGCGTTTGCATCGACTAAGATGGTTCCGATTGGACCACCTCCGTTGATGCGGATGGTCAATTTTTCTTCGCCTTTCATCATGGCGCCAAGCATTACACTTGCTGTCATCGAACGCCCAAGTGCAGCTGATGCCGTTGGCCACGTATAGTGGCGGCGTTGTGCTTCTCCTACCGTTTCAGTCGTACGTGCAGCATAGGCACGCACTTGCCCATCATAGGCTAAAGCTTTTACTAAATAATCGTTCATTTTTTTCTTCCTTTCTACTTAAGCTTCCTATAGTTGAGTCACTTGTTTTTTTAAACGTACTTTATCAGGAGTAACGTCATCACCAAGCGGGTCAATGACCTTCATGCTGGTCACAGTCGACTCCACCTGACCGCGTATTGACCGCAAATAATCTTCGCGCAATACTTGCCGTTCTACGATCTCAGCATTTGTCAGTCCTTCTTCACGTGCTTTTTTCGCCAATTGGTTGATGCGCGGCAAAATTCCGATCATAGTGTTCCCTCTTTTCATTTTTATCCGACCAGCTTTTGAGATAGCCACTCGGTTAGTTTCCGTGTTTTTTCCTGAAATCGCTCTTCCTTCATTTTCTCGGAAAGCAATGAGATGGTTTCCTGCTCCATCCGGAAACGCCAAGCATTTTCTGCTTCCAGCATTAAGTCCGTCAACAGGCAGCACCGCTCAGGCTCTTCCAGTTCCAACAAATCGCCCAATACCCCACTGGGTGAATACAGTGACTGTTGTCCTTCAATGGCAACGTATATATCGAATACACTTATTTCTTGTGGTTTTTTATTGAGTTTAAATCCACCCTTTACCCCTGGTACGGAGGTAATCAAGCCTGCACTGACCAACTTTCTTAACAGTTTCTGAAAATAGGTTGGGGAAGTGCCGAGCTGCTGGCTGATCGCTTCACCCGGAAGCACCGCTTTGTCCGGCAGCATATTTAGCAAAAGTATGGCATATACGGATTGTTCTACACCTGGTTTCATATGCACCCGAATCACCCTCTTTCAATTACGGATAAAAATTATCCTCGTTATCCACATTAAACCTTCTCGAATTAAAAGTAAATAATTATGCTCGCACTCCCGGGAGACCAAAAAAGACCACCCGCATTGGATGGTCTAAGCTTCTTGTTATTTAAACGAATAACCTGTTCGTATACTTAAACCATGCAAAAGCTAAACGATTCCGGATACCGCACCGTATGCCAGCGCCAGTAAAATGACAAAAGCCGGATGGATTTTCCTGATTTCAAGCAGCCAATAGCTGACGATGATCAGAATCACCGTCTGCACAGTACCTGAAGTATCAACTGAGGTCATAAAAAATTGCAGTGTCATGGCGCCCAGCAATACAGCAATAACCGGACGGACGAGTTTTGTGATATTTTTGACTTTCGGCGAATCTTTGTATTTCAAAAGCGTCACCATTAAAGCGACCATCAAAATAAGTGACGGCGCCACAGAAGCGAACAAAGCGACTATCGACCCCAATATGCCGCCTTCCATATACCCGATGTAACCCGCCATTTTTGTAGCGATCGGTCCTGGCAATGCATTGCCCAAAGCTAGAACTTCACCAAACTCTTGCGTTGTCATCCAGCCATAACGGTCCACTACTTCTTTTTCCACAAGCGGAATCGAAGCAGGTCCGCCTCCATAACCCAAAATACCCGGGATAAAAAATGCCAAAAAAATGGACCAGTAAATCATTTTGACCCCACCCCTTTCTTAAAGGTAGTTAAGGAAAGAATCAAAACACCTAGTATGACAAACGCCGGATGGATATTCAGCAGTTCCAGCAAGACGATGGCAATGGCTGTAAACAGAATCGCGCGACCCATCCCCAAAGACTTGCCCGACTTTTCAAAGAAATCCCATGTCATTACCGCCAGCATAACGCCAACAACTGGTACGACTGCGGCTGACATGCTGTTGACCCATTCAAGATCTTTGTACCTTTGCAAAACTCCCAAAAGGACAATCATCATGACCACTGTCGGAACGACTGAAGCGGCCAAAGCGATCAGGCATCCCATCATCCCATTGACACGATAGCCAATGTAGCCCGCCATTTTTGTGGCAATTGGCCCTGGCATGGTATTGCCTAACGCTAAGGTATCGCCAAACTCATCTTCGGTCATCCATTTATAATTGATAACGGCTTCACGATGAAAAAGTGGGATAGCGGCTGGCCCGCCGCCGAATCCAAGAAGGCCGACGCGGAAAAAAGCGAGAAAAAGATCTCTATTGGTTTTCAAGTTGGAGTGTTCCCTTTTCTTTTTCTCTGCTTTTCTAGCGCTTACCAAGCAGCCACCGCGCCGTCTGTCCGTGATTCGGTGCCCCCGGCTAGAACGCCTGTTTCCGGATTCCGCCAAATAATTTGCCCTCTGCCGAAACTGCCGCCATCTGTTGCAACTTGAATGTGATGGCCTTTACGGCTTAAAGCCTGTGCCAGGTAATTCGGGAAACTTGGTTCCACAAGAATGGTTTTCCCTTCCATCCACTGCCATCTAGGTGCATCGAGTGCAGCCTGCGGATTCATTAAATAATCAATTGTATTTGTCACTACTTGGAAATGGCCCTGCGGCTGCATATAACCGCCCATTACACCAAACGGTCCGACAGCTTTTCCGTCTTTTGTAAGAAATCCCGGAATGATGGTGTGGAACGTCCGCTTTCCGCCTTCCAGTACATTGGGATGCTCAGGATCCAAGGAAAAGTCAGCCCCACGGTTTTGCAAGCCAATGCCAGTTTCTGGAATAACGATTCCTGAGCCAAAGCCCATGTAATTACTTTGAATATAAGAAATCATATTCCCTTCTTCATCTGCCGCAGACAAGTAAACCGTACCGCCTTTAGGCAATTCATATGGCTCTGGGTCTGAAGCAGTTTCCCCGATCGATTTCGCACGAGATGCAGCATACTCTTCAGATAACAGGTGCTCTGTACTAACCGGCATATTTTCAGGTTCTGTAATAAATGCTTTGCCATCCGTAAACGCCAGTTTCATCGCTTCAATCTGTTCGTGGAACGTGTCTGCAGACTGCCATTTCGGCTGACCGAGCTCTTTAAAAATATTCAATGCCATCAAAGCAACCATTCCTTGCCCGTTTGGCGGGATTTCCCACACTTCGTAGCCCCGATATTTTGCTGAGACTGGTTCAACCCACTCGGGCTCGAACGCTTCCAAATCTTCTTTGGATAGGAAGCCATCATGCTTTTTCATAAAGGCATCAATTTTATCTGCAATCGCCCCTTCATAAAAAGAACGCGCATCGGTTTGTCCAATTTCTTTTAAGGTAGCGGCATGTCCCGGAGATGACCACATTTCGCCTACTTCAGGTGCACGGCTATGGGGTGCAAATGTATCAAACCATCCTTGGTATTCTTCGCCTGTAAATGTGGTTTTGTATTTCGCATAGGCACCTTTCCAGTATTTCCCGAGAATCGGTGTTAGCGGATATCCTTCTTCTGCGTAACGGATCGCTGGCTTCAGTGCCTCAGCAAGCGTCAACTTGCCAAACTTCTTCGATAGTTCTGCCCAAGCAGCCGGAACCCCCGGAACCGTCACTGGCACTAAGCCAAATGTCGGCATTTTTTCAAATCCAAGTGCCTTGACTGCTTCTGGTGAAATGCTTTTGGGTGCGGGACCGGAGCTGTTTAAGCCGTGCAGTTTGTCTTTGACCCAAACCAAAGCAAACGCATCTCCTCCAATTCCATTCGAAGTTGGCTCGACAACCGTTAAAGCGGCAGCTGTTGCAATCGCTGCATCAATCGCATTTCCTCCATTTTGCATAACTTCAATGCCAGCCTGTGCTGCCAGCGGCTGAGAAGTAGCCACCATTCCTTTTTTTGAAAATACGGTATGGCGTTGTGATGCAAACGGATGGTTTAAATAGTCCATGAAAATTCCTCCTGTCAGTATAAAAGCCGGATACGGAAACACTTCCCGCATTCGGCTTATGGTTATCCGGCAAAATGGCAAGCAGCAAAATGATCTTTTTCGTGTTCAATAAATGCTGGTTTGTCCACTTTGCATTTTTCCTGTGCGATAGGGCAGCGCGTGTGGAAAGGGCAGCCTGAAGGCGGGTTTGACGGATTTGGCATATCTCCCACCAAACGCACCCGTTCCTTTTTCGCATTTACGGTTGGCCGCGGAATCGCAGACAACAAAGCCTGTGTATAAGGATGAAGTGGATTCTTAAAAATTTTGGAAACATCACTCATCTCTACAGTATGCCCTAAATACATAACCAATACACGGTCACAGAAATAACGAACCACTCCAAGATCATGTGAAATGAATAAATAAGACAGATTGTACTTTTCCTGCAGCGTTTTCAATAGCTTCAATATTTGCGCTTGTACCGAAACGTCCAACGCTGAAACAGCTTCATCACAAATGATAAATTGCGGATTTAAAGCAATTGCCCGGGCAATTCCAATCCGTTGCCGCTGTCCGCCGCTGAATTCATGGGGGTACCGGTCATAATGCTCCGGCTTCAAACCCACTTCCTTCAATAAATCTTCCACTGCATCCCTTCTTTCCTGCAAGGGCATGCTGGTGTGCATTTTAAAGACCTCATCCAGCGCGTGTCCAACCCGCTGGCGTGGGTTTAAGGATGCGTATGGATCCTGAAAAATCATCTGCATTTCTTTGACAAACTTCTTCTTCTCTTTTCGCTTTAAATCTTGAATTTCCTGCTCGTTAAAGAAAATTTTTCCATCAGTCAGCTCTTCCAATCCTAAAATGGTTCTGCCCAATGTCGATTTGCCGCATCCAGATTCTCCGACCACTCCAAGGCTTTCTCCTTTATAGAGCTTCAGGGAAACGGATTCTACCGCTTTCACATTCCCTTTTACGCGTTTTAAAACACCGGCTTTGATCGGGAAATATTTTTTAACACTGTCCAGCTCCAAAAGAATTTCAGACTTCGAGGGTGATTTTTCTTTGAGTGTCGTCAACTGGCTCCACCTCCTTGTCTACAAGCCAACAACTGGCATAATGCTCTTTTCCAGCCTTGAATTCCGGTGGCACCTCTGTTTTGCATTTATCCATCGCGAACTTGCAGCGAGGGTGGAAACGGCAGCCTGATATTTTTTCATTCAACCCTGGCATATTCCCTGGAATCGGTTCTAATTCAAACTCTGGATCGTCTACATTCGGCACCGAATTCAGCAAGCCGATTGTATAGGGATGCTGAGGGTTTTCAAAAATTTCACGTACGGGTCCTTCTTCAATTTTTTTGCCGGCATACATGACCATGACGCGGTCGGCGACTTCTGCCACAACACCCATGTCGTGTGTGATCATTAATACACCCATATTCATTTTATCCTTCAAGTCTTTGATCAAATCCAAAATTTGTGCCTGGATCGTTACATCCAAAGCGGTTGTTGGTTCATCGGCAATTAGTAAGCTCGGGTGGCAGGCAAGTGCCATGGCAATCATGACACGCTGCCTCATCCCACCACTAAGTTCGTGTGGATACTGATTCAACCGCTTTTCAGCATTGGGCAGCCCCACTTGCCTGAGCAATTCAATGCTTTGTTTGTTGGCTTCTGCCTTTGATAATTTATGGTGCAGGAACAGCGGCTCGCGCAATTGATAACCAATGGTCAGCACCGGATTCAAAGCAGTCATCGGCTCCTGAAAAATCATGGACATCTTATTGCCGCGAAGCTGCCGCATCTGCTCATTCGAAAGTTTTTGGAGAGATTCACCATCCAGTAAAATCTCTCCGTTTTCAATCGTGCCATTTGAAGGCAGCAGCCGCATGACGGATAGAGAAGTAATGCTTTTGCCGCAACCAGACTCTCCAACGATACAGAGAGTCTCCCCTTTATTCACATGAAAAGAGACATCTCTGACCGCTTGTAATGAACCATCCGCTGTACGAAACGACGTTACTAAATTCTTAACTTCCAGTAATGCCTCTGCCATACTTTCCCTACTCTCTTGTTACGTCTTGTAAGAACCATTGTCCGTTTGGATCCAATTGAAGGCCTTGGATTGATTCGTCAGTAGCAGCCGTCACGACACCATGGTACATAACAATCGCTACATCCTCGTCCAACATTAATTGGTTCGCCTGTGCCAAATAATTTTCACGCTCTTCCTGATCGACTGTCGTGCGTGATGCTTCGACCAGTTCATCAAATTCAGGGTTGCTGTATTGTGCACGGTTGGATGCGCCGACGTTATCTGAATGGAAGTTCGGATAGAACATTTCAGAACCATCACTTGTTACGTTTGACCAGCTCAAGAATGTTAAGTCGTATTCACCTGCACGAGCTGTGTCCAAGAACGTTGCCCATTCCATTGTTTCAATTTCTACGGTAAATCCAGCTTCCGTCAATTGAGACTGTACAATTTCTGCCATTAAGACAAAATTATCACGGTTAGCAGCAAGCAACTTAATCGGCTCGTCGCCAAATCCGTTTTCTTCGACTAATTGTTTAGCCGCTTCCGGATCGTAGGCAGTTCCCGCGTCATCTGCTGATTCATCATAGCCAAAAACCTGCGGCCCAAGAACGCTGTCACTTCTGACACCTAGCCCGTTTAAGTTTTCTACGAATGCATCACGGTCAATTGCACTTGCCACTGCTTTTCGGAAATCCGGATTTTGATTGCGTTCTGTCGAATGATTGAACGTTAAGTAATAAACCGGTGTTCCTTCTTTTTTCGTCACTTCAACATTTTCCAATGATTCAACGCGTGATAATTGTTCTGACGGCAAAGCATCGATAAAGTTCACTTCACCCGTTTGCAGCATGGAAATGGCTGTAGAAACTTCAGGTACGACTTTGTATGTCACTCTGTCTAAATCTGGAGCGCCATCCCAATAGTCTTCATTTTTCTCCAATACAATTTGATCTCCCTGATTCCAGCTTGCGAATTTGAAAGGTCCGGTGCCTACTGGCTCTTGCATCAAATCTTGGGCTTCATCAGCTGTTGGTGAAATAATAGCTGCGTTTGAGTGTGACAAAGCCGCCAACAACGGTCCATATGGATATTTCGTTTTGATCTCTACTGTTGTTTCGTCAATTGCAGTTACAGTATCGATTGGCTCCAGCAAAGAAGCCCGTGGAGCAGCAGTAGCAGGATCAATCAATTTTTCAAACGTATACTTAACTGCTTCCGCATTAAATGGGGTACCATCCTGAAATTCGATTCCCTCTTTCAATGTGATAACCCATGTCAGCTCGTCTGGATTTTCATAAGACTCGGCTAATTGCGGCTCGAGTTCCATTGTTTCAGGGTTGCGTTCAAACAGGTTTTCATAGATCTGTGACATAACACTCGAAGATACCGAGTCGTTCGTCATAGTTGGCGAAAGCCCTACTGCGTCCGTTGTAGAAGCATAAATTACTTCCTGCTCAGCAGCTTCTGAAGACGTTGCGCCTTCATCACTCCCGCCTTCTGCGCCTTCAGGAATTGTACTCTCTGAACATGCACTTAAAATCAGCAACCCGATTAATGTTAATAAAAGCAGCCATTGTTTCTTCATCAATAACGTCCCCCTATATGTTTTATTGTTGTAAATCCATATTCGGATCAAGCGCATCCCGCAGGCCGTCGCCCAATACGTTAAAAGCAAAAACAGTCAACATGATCGCGATCCCCGGCACAATGGTTAAATGAGGTGAAGACCACATGAAATCCTGCCCTTGCGAAATCATGGCTCCCCATTCAGGTGTTGGCGGCTGGGCACCGAGCCCTAAATAGCTCAGAGCAGCTGTCGATAAGATAGCTGTAGCCATTCGCATTGTGGCAAAAACGATAATTGGGGCTGAAGCATTCGGCAAAATATGGCGGACCATAATCCGCAAGTCGGATGCTCCCATCGATCGCATGGCCATAATGTATTCTTTTTCTTTTATAGATAATACCGATCCTCGGACAATACGAGCACAGGTTGGAATCGACCAAATACTGATGGCGATCGCTACGTTCACCAGGCTTGTTCCAAGAATGGCAATGATCAGCATCGCCAGCAAAATACCAGGAAATGAAAACAGCAAATCGACAAAGCGCATGATGACGGCATCCATTTTCCGGTAATAACCAGCCAACATGCCGAGGATGATGCCGCCTACAAGTCCCAATACGACGGCCACACTCCCTACAACAAGGGAAATTCGGGCACCATAGACGATACGGCTCCAGACATCGCGGCCATAATTATCTGTCCCCAACCAATGCCCCTCACTGAAAACCGGCATCTCTCTGTTTGCTAAATTTTGTGTGATGGGATCATGAAACGTAATAAATGGAGCAAAGATGGCAATTAGCACTTGAAGAATGACAATCGCCAGGCCAACAATCGCCAACCTATTTTTTAATAATCGCCGAATTGTTGTAATGTAGTATTTTTCTCTTTTTTTCGGTTTCAATTCGACAGTGTCCGCTGTTGTCATAGCTCCCCCTCCTCCCTATTCATATTTGATGCGTGGATCAATATACGTATAAACGATATCCACCATGAGGTTGACGATGACGAACAAGGTTGCTACGAGCAGCACGGATCCTTGAACCATTGGAAAATCCCTGGCTGCAATCGCATCGATCATTAACCGGCCAACACCATTAATGGCAAATACTTTTTCTGTAATAATCGTGCCGCCCAGCAAGAAACCGAAATTCAATCCAATAACTGTGATGATGGGTATCATGGCATTTTTCAACGTATGGATCCATATCACATTTCTTTCTCTGACCCCTTTTGCCCGTGCAGTCCGCACGTAATCCGCACGAATCACTTCCAGCATGGACGATCGGGTCATTCGGGCAATCATTGCTGCCGACCCTGTTCCCAAAGTAATCGCCGGCAGAATCAATTCTTTAATGCCATCAATTGTATAGAAGGGATTCGACATCCCTCCAACCGGCAGCCACTGAAGATTTACAGCAAACACCAAAATCAGCAAGGCGCCCAGCCAAAAGTTCGGAATCGAAATCCCAGCAAGAGCAAACGTGGTTGCTGAAAGATCCAAAAAGGAGTTTTGCCTCAATGCAGAAACCAATCCTGTAATGACCCCAATGATTACCGCCACGATCATACTGGCGATGGCTAATTTCAAGGTGTTGGGGAATCGGACTATAATTGCGTCCGCGACCGGTTGAGCGGTTTGATACGAGTAGCCAAAATCTCCTTGAACCGCATTTCCTACATACCTTGCGTATTGTGTGAGGAATGGATCATTCAATCCCAGGTTGTCCCGAATTGCAGTAATGTCTGATTCTGTAGCGGTGGGCCCTCCAATAACTGCTGCTGGATCTCCTGGCGCGATATACATGGAAGAAAACACCAGAAATGAAATACCAAACAATAAGAACAACAACTGCAAAGCGCGACGTATTATTAAAGCAATCAATTCTCCACCTCCTAATCATTTGTTAAGCATTTATTTAATTTCACTTTCTAAAAGTAAATAAATTGATAATTTTGATTATAGAGCATGATTGCGAATAAATCCACACTATTTTTTCGAAAGGTTTATTTTTTTGTAAAATATCTTTCATAAAGTCTGTTTTTCTTTATTTTTTCCAACTTATTGTATATTTTTTACTTTTCACAAGCGAACGATTTAGTAAACATAAATACAATCGCCAATATTAAAAGCCTGCAGCTTTTTAGCTGCAGGCTAATTTCCCCCTACCATGACCATTTACCAAGAAACTAAACGGCCAGAGCGGTTGAACTGTTCCGTGCCACATAAAAAAACTGTAGACAAACTCGTATGAATCGAGTTTGTCTACAGTTAGTAACATGCAAGATTTTATAGTTTCATGCCGGTTCTGCTCTTGAAGCGCCGGAGAAGAATATGGCTTTCCACTCTGGTGATGCCATCGAGAGCATAAAGCTCTTCATTGATAAATTTTTCGAGACCGGCAAAATCATCTACCAAGACATGCATATGGAGCGTAGATGGACCAGTCATTTGGTAACAGCTGGCGACACTTGGGTTGTCTGCCAAAGTTTGAGCCACTTCAACCAAAGAAGCCGGTTCACAGTCCACTTCAAAAAATCCGGATACTTTTTTCCCAACTTTTTCGCTATTAATCACGACTGTAAAGCTCTCGATAACGCCGGCTTCCGTTAACTGATGGACTCTTTCTCGAATCGCCACGCGAGACAAATTCAGTTCCTTGCCAATATCTACATATGAAATCCGACCGTTTATGGTTAATAACTCTAATATTTTTCGATCGATCTGATCTAATTTCATGAATACACCTCATGCTTTTATTTTAACGTTTTCATTTTTTTGCTTAGAAAATCTAATTGTTTAAGTAAAATTGCGTGCAATGGATGCCAGGAGCTACTTCTATTGAGCCCTGTTCCTGGAACCCCAAAGCTTTATAAAGGCTAATCGCTGGTTTGTTTGCAGTGCCGGTACTGACGGCAAACTCATAGCCGTCATATTGCTTCAGCAAATATTCCACCAAACTCTTGCCGATGCCTTTACGAAAATGGTTCGGACTTACGACCAGTCGATGGATATCGACAACTCCCTCTTTAACTCGGTATGATATTACTCCTTGCAACTGCCTTTCAAGATAGCCAGTGAATATTTCAGTGCTGTTTTGAATTTCTGCAAAGGTTTCATGAAGCTGTGGAATTCCATCAAAGCCCATCAGCTCAGCCTCAACCCTATAAGCTTCTTGCTGGATTTGTTGAATTTCTTTGGCAATTTGTGCGTTTTGATGATCTAGTTTGAGAATTATAATTCATCACCTCATGTTAACTTTACCACGATGCGATTCCTGAGGTTCACAATTTTTATTTTTGTAGAAAATGGAGCAATTCGTCAAATCTGGCGGTTGCATCCTGGTAGCCTTGATTGTACAAATTTTCGAGTTTTTTTGGATCCCGCTCAATGCCCTTAATTTTATATAAATTCATTGGCCGTATCACCAAAGCAAGGCCCTCGCTTTCCAACATCTCAATAAATTCCATGGTTTCGTTGTAATACATATGCCGATTTTCCATTGTTTTAGCGATTGCTGGGTATTGGCGGACAAATGCTGGCATGATTTTTGCAAATCGGCTTTTCTTTTTCCGGTATCCCTTTTCTCTGGTCAAGATAATTACCGGTTTCGTCACGCCATCTGACAAAGCTTTCCGAATCGGCAATGGATCGGCAATGCTGCCATCCATTAGTAGTTTGCCGTTAAATTCCACTGGCCGTGACATGAGGGGAAGAGAACTCGAAGCTCTAACAATAGCCAGGACATCTTCCGGCCGATTTGGCTTTTGGAAATAAACGGCTTTACCAGTTAGGCAATCTGTTGCGCCCACCACAAACTCTTCTGTCGCGTCTTGAAAGCGTCCATAATCAAAAGGAACCAAACTGTTCGGAATTCGATCAAAAATCAAGTCCATACCAAAAAGTTCCCGTTTCACAAGCAAATTTTTTACTGAGATGTATTCAGGATGATTAATATAACCAATCGTCACTTCCCGATTGCGGCCATTTTGTCTGGAGATGTAAGATGAGGCGTGGCAAGCTCCTGCTGAAACGCCTATTACGTAATCGACAAAAATCTTTTCTTCCAAAAGTTTTTCGAGAACGCCACCGGTATAAACCCCGCGCATTCCGCCGCATTCCAATATCAAGCCACTCTTCATCTAAATCCCCCCTAAGGCTGATTTAACCGACTTTCTCAATCAACTCCGGTTTATTGTTCTTAGGCGAATTAACTTCCTCGGATACACGATAGGCTTCCATCTCTTCTGCTTTGTATGGTTTCATCAGGTCTTTCAATGTTTCAATATCCTCTACCTGGGGATCCAGCCAGATTTTCTCGCCTTCTTTCGTCAGGATAACGGGCATCCGGTCATGGATGGATTCCATCAAAGCGTTGGGGCCAGTCGTCAATATCGAACAGCTATTGATAATTTCTCCTTCGGGTGAGTGCCATGATTCCCAAAGGGCGGCAAAAGCAAAAGGTTCTCCGGTTTTCAATTTGATGCGCATCGGAATTTTCGCCCCGTCTTTTCGCTGCCATTCATAAAAAGAGTCGGCCACCACCAGACAGCGTTTCTTTTTGAAGGCATTGCGGAAGCTTGGTTTTTCCGCCGCTGTTTCTGATCTGGCATTAATCATCTTATACCCAATTTTGGCGTCTTTTGCCCATGGAGGAATCAGTCCCCACTGAAGTTTACCAAGGCGGTTTTTATCTCCATCATTTACAACCGCCAACACTTGCTGTGAAGGGGCGACATTATAACTGGCGGAATATTCATCTTCATGTACCGTTGTATTTTCAATATGAAAACGTTCAATTATTACCGCATAATCCGTAAACAACGAATATCTTCCACACACGCTCATCACTCCTTTAGGTAATGGTTCGCTCACCCTAAATATAACAGATAATTCTATTTATTTCCGCGTTATTGTCTTTGTACCCGAAAATATTCAGACAATTTTTTGTTCGTTACAATAAAAGCTATTGGCATTTTTACTAACCTTCAGTCTAGGCATTCTATTAATTTCAGCACCTATCTTTATTCTGTTAAATCCATAGCCCTAAGCCTCTGCACTCGCTTAGACTCAAAATTCATGGAAAATTCGTTAAGGTCCCTTAAATGGCTAAATAGTGTTATAATAGAAGAACAACGAGTTATATTAGGAGGAATCACATGGCTACTGCACGCGAAATGAGTCTCGTCAACAAGGATTTTCTGGTTGAAGAATTAGGGCTGAAACAACAAGGAAACTCAACTATCTTTATGAATGAAGATTGTTTTGTCTTATCCCCATCTGTTCAGCGATATGAAAAAGGATTTGATGTCAGTGAATTTAATTTGGCAAAGTTCGATCCGGAACGTCAACAAGGCTTTTTGCTCGTACGGTACATGGATACCTTTTTAATGGCAAAACTTGAAAGCTTCACGAAAAAAATGATGCTTCCTGAACTTCAAATCAAAAAGAAAAATACAAAACCGCACTGGAAATTCACAGTTGCTGAAAACCCGGCCTATCATATCGTTAATACTCAAAACAAGGAACTGCGTTACAGACTGCAGGAACCGACAAAAAAACAAATCGCTTCTTTCTTTAAGAAAATATAAATTTTTCCCGCTGCCTGTGCGCACGCGGGTTTTTTTGTTCCGTCCTACCATTAAACGAGCTCGATCTAGCCGGAGTTCCCGATTATCCATACTTTCTTTTCAATTATATGGATTGCTTGTTTGGTAATGGTAAACTAACAAATAGCATGACAGTGATTAGTGAATGGATGTGGACTATGGAACCTCAGCGCTATACCGTAAAAGATCGAGAGTTTTGGAAAATTATACTTAGCCTCCTGTTTGCTTCTTTGTTTATCTTTGCGAACATGTATGCCGTTCAGCCCTTATTGCCTGTTTTCGTCGATGAATTTCAAGTCTCCGTTTCAACAGCGAGCTTATCACTGTCTTTGACCATCATTGGTTTAATAGTCGGCTTAATTGTTCTCGGTTTTTTCTCTGATCGCAACGGCAGAAAATCCTATATCATTTATTCATTGCTCGGTTCAGCGATTCCATTTTTCATCATTCCGCTGACCGATTCCTTCACCGTTCTGTTGCTTCTCCGGTTCATCCAAGGGTTTGCGCTGGCAGGTGTTCCTGCTGCGGCGCTCGCCTATATTAGCGAAGAAATTGACAGAAAAAACATTGCCTATGCTACGGCTCTCTATATTTCGAGCAATGCATTGGGAGGCATGCTCGGCCGTTTCTTAACCGGCTATTTGACGGATCATTTTTCCTGGCAAACCTCCTTTTATGTATTTGCAGTGACAGGACTTCTATTATTCGCAGCGGTTGTCTACTTGCTGCCACCGTCCCGAAACTTCCATTCTACCCAATTAAGTTTCGCAAAAGACATTGAAGGATTCCTGTTCCATTTGAAAAACCCGGCCCTTCTCGTCGTTTTCGGGCTTGGTGCCGTTCTCCAGATCTCCTTTACTGGTATTTGGACCTACTTGCCTTTCTATTTGCAAGCTCCACCATATTCTATGTCGCTGCAGGCGATATCGTATTTGTTCTTTGCTTACGGCATTGGCGTCATTGGTTCCCCTATGGCAGGACGTGCAGCTGAAAAATTTGGTTTGCGCAATGTTCGCCTGGCAGGAGTATTCTTATTGTCAGTTGGCATTTTTATGACACTCAGCCCCTACCTTTGGATCATTGTCATTGGCCTTTGTGTAACCTGTCTTGGCTTTTTCACTTCCCATTCTTTGACTGCCGCCTCTGTTGGCCAACAAGCCAATCATCATAAAGGCAGTGCTTCCAGTTTATATTTGGTCGCTTACTACATTGGCGTCGCTGCAGGCAGTTCCCTGTTAAGTCCTCTGTGGACTTCTGTCGGCTGGACAGGCTTGGTTCTTTTCACAGCCATCTTGCCGCTTCTTTATATACTGGCAATCACGTTATATAGAAAAAAAGCAGGCTCAACCGGAAGGTAAGCCGTTCAGTTTTGAATCGCAAAATCGCAATTAGAACCTCAAATAGACCCCTAATTAGAACCTTAATTAGCGGTCTATTTTTTATTGATACCAAAGGGTTTCCACCACTTTTCCGTCTTTTTTAGACATTCGATTGACACCCGAATTATCAAGACTACAATTAAAATTGTAAACCAACTATTTCAGTGTCTAATTGGCACACTAAAAAGGGAGTGAATTGCAATGTCAAAAATCGAACCAAAACGACTGAACAAACAACCTGTAGAATGGGAACTATCGGAACTCGCACGGAACACCGTCAAACATTTCTCTGAATACAGCGAACGATCCGAAGAAGCTATCGTGGGCCGTTTAATCGTAGGACTTCTAGAAGACGAAGACTTCGTTGAATGGGTACGCAACAAAAAGAACAACAAGCGGGTTTTAAAGGAATTGGGGTTGAAGCCGAATGACGATATATAAAGAGCTTTGCACTTCTGCCGACACATTCATCAAACCAAAACCATTTCTCACGCCCAAGGAAATTCAAGACCGTCAAAATGATTATCCACTTCTCACACCTAAGAAATTCTCTTTCAAGGAAAACAAACTTGCTTTTCGTCCGATGAAATTCGAATGGCAGGGAAAGACCTATGAAATTCAGATGAATCATTGCACCAATCCGTTGTGCAAGAACTTCGGTTTGCCACAGGAACAATTCAATATTAAAAGTAAACCTGGGAGATATCGCATATCAGGAAACGATAGACAGAAATCAATTCAGTGCAATCCCGATAAACGTGACCTAGACGATGTTCAACCTCAAAAGTGTAATGTAACCGCAATGTCAAACTGGTCATTATCCGAGGAAATCGAACGCCTTATCCGCATCAATTCATTAAAGGTAATCGAACCAGACTACGAATTCCACAAAGATTCCTGCACCCTAGACTCCACTCCATTTAAAGCACCCAAAGACTTCTATAAACGCGGTGTCAGCAAAGCCAAATCTCAAATCTATCAGTGTAAGACCTGTAAAAAATATACGAATGTCTTGCCGACTAAGCAACGGAATACGTCTTACCATCAACAACGAAATGAAATACTTCCGTTGTTCGCTAGACAATTGGTCAACAAAACACCAATCAACCGAACGTGTGAGATTTTACAAATTTCAAAAGGAACATACTATCAAAAGTTGGAATGGCTTTACCGATGTTGCTTAGAATTCTTAGAAACGCGTGAAACCAAACCATTAGCCAAAAAGTCGTTTGAGCATATGTGGTTGAACACGGACAAACTCCATTATGTACTCAACAATGTATTGAAAAGAGGACAAGGCAAAAACAGCAGCCGTCATTTGGACGAAAAGCAGTTGCCAACCCATATTGTTGGAACAGCTGATGCCGTTTCAAATTATGTATTCCGAACGGATATTGCCTATGATTGGGACGCTTCAATCGACAAGATTGAGGACGATACACAAATTTTCAAAGAAGACCATTTAAATGATTTCCAAAGAAGGAACGATCGCTTCGGCAAGTATTCCCATTCACCGATGTTACCGACCAAAAACGACACAGAAACTTTTCCAGAGTACCAAGACTTGTCTAAGAAGTTCCAAGCAAGGAGATTGTATGTTGATGGCTTACACGTGAATTCTGGCTATACAACGAAAGCTCAACTCTGGTTGATTAAAAACCAACTCAATGTCCAGAAGTGGCGATTTATCACAGATAACGATGATTCCCTTATCAACTCGTATCAACGTGTCTTTAAAGATGAAATTCTCTCAAAAGACGCACATCAAATGGTTTGTACAACCGATAAGGCATTAACACGTAGCCAAGCGCAGAAAACGTTTTTTAGATCCATTCGTGCTTTGAAAGATTGGGGAAAGCAAAAAGGCTATGAGAACTTCAACCTTCGGCAACTTGCCTTATACTACATCGAAGACTCACTGAGGGATGGTCATAGATTCCACAATCAACAAGTTTCTAAAAACGGTGAAATCTATTACACTCACGCTTCGAATCCGATGAAGCACCCGATACCGACAAGCGATCGTGGTCATAGGGAATTGGATATCTTAACCGATGTATCTCATTTAACTGATTTTGAACAAGCAGCCTTATTGTTAAACACAAATGACAACGCGATTAACAGCTTTCTTCAAATCATTCGCCGTAGGTTATCTATTTTAGAAAGACCGCTTTTAACGGCACGTGGAGATGGTAAGAGCTATATTTATGCCAACTTCTATCCACGGTACTCACAAATGGCAATTACGATTTTAAGAACCTATTACAATTTCTGTTTGCCATACAGATCCCAAGGTGTAAAGAAAACTCCAGCCGAACGCTTAGGCATTGCCGACCGTGTTTATACTTGGGAAGATATTATTTACAAACGTTAAAACTTCGAGAGCTTAACCATTCCTTTTGTTGAGCTTTTTCAATTAAATTAAGGAACTTGTTATAATTATCAGAAAAATAAGGTAGAATAATAACACAGATTTAATTCGTGATTAACTTAAAGCAATTTTCTATTTAAAATGAAGGGAGATGTTTTTAGGATGAACTTTGAAATGACAGAGTTTTTAATTGTGTATACTCCAATTATTATTTTAATCTTTGCTTCTATCGGAATCGCTTGGAGTGTTGTGAAAAAAAGAAGTTATTTAATTGGATTTATCATTCTTCTTATAGGAGTAGGAATTCATTACTGGGGTCTGCACGTAGGAAGATGGGAAGGAATGGGTATATCTTTATTCTATGGTGGTGGAATGATTCTTATTGGTTTAATTACTCTTCTAACTATCTTTTTTTATTCAAAGTTAAGGGTAGCTAAAAAAACAAACAGAGGGTTAAATTGAATAAGCCTCATATATAAAACTAAAATTTAACAATGCAAAAAAATATAATACTTAAAACAACCGTTGAAAAAGCGGCTGTTTTTTTGTACCAACATTTCATCCATTTCATTTTTTATTTGTATCAATAAAAAAATCACTTCCAGTCTATCGGAAATGAGGCATCTGGCGTTCATATATAATTTAACACAGTTGATATAATTTTCGATATCTTTATCCCTGTTTAACTTGAACATTCCTTTCCATTAACCAGTCTGCCCAATCTTCGGGTTGATAGTGGTATACGAAAGATTCATCCGTTTCTAAAACTCTGTTAATTGCAGATTCATTAAATATGCGTTCAGCATCTTCTTTCGATAGCTTGTGTTCATCTATTAATGCTTCGATGATCCAACCTATGAATTCTTGGTGTTCGTTCATTTTGGATACCTCCTTTTGATTAGTGTATACCCAAAAGGTAAAATAAAATACTTGATTACGGAAATAATCAAGTATTTTATGAAATAACATTTATAGTTATTGTCGTGAAAGTAAATATCGTAAAAGTGAATAACGTGAAAGTAAATATCGTAAAGGTGAATAACGTGAAAGTAAATATCGTAAATTAACAATCTCTCAACATCATAATTTCCTTTTTTCTCTTTTTTTAAATTGTATTTAAAAAATGTGATTTGTCAATTAGATTTAGTAAATTTTTTTATACAAAGTGCTTTTCTATCTTCTGAATAATATATTTCTACGTATTTTAATTTGTGCGCTCTAAATAAATTTTCCTTCACTTTTACACGTGGCAAGTTCGAATAATCACAATACAACTGAATAAATCCACCTACAGATAATAGGTCTTCTTTATTATTAGTGTTATCGAACTTTGTTGAAAGTGGTGATTGGATGAAGAAATCGAAAAGTTTTTTTACTTCTATTTTTTCTTCCAAAGACAAGTCAGTAACATCCATTTTTTCAAGTGTTGCTATTAATTTTTCATTTTTTGATATATTTAATTCTTCTGGATTGGGTTGTTTTATGAAAATCTCCAATCCATAAAATTTTTCTTTACTTAAAATCTTATCGTTTTCAAGAAAAGATTTTTGATCCGATAAAATCATTACTTTTCCTTTTGATTTTATATTTTTTAACAAAGGTCTAAGATTATTAAGTCGTGAAAAAATTGCAAATACATCAATATCTTCTTCGTATAAATCTCTATGAACATCAGAAATGATATATGAAACATCTGTAATTGCAGAATCTGGTTGGAATTTTGTTTTAACTCCGATTAGATTCAAAGCAGATTGGATGTTTTCTTTTTTTAAGTAACCACCATCGAAATTACCAAAACATATAATATCTAAGACATTTAAATTGTGCTTGTATATTCTATCTGAGAATTTTTCTACAAATTCTATTAAATTTTCCTCTTGTTTGGTTTGAGAAAGAATTTCTCTCAGATGGTTTAAATCAATATAAATTTTTGCCTTTTTCTGTGTTTGCGTCTCGCTCATTTCACACTCTCCTAATAAAAAAGTCGAACAATTTTGATTAATCATAATGAAAAGGAATAAGAAAGCCAGAAAAAGAACAAGAAAAAACGCCACCCGAAGGTAGCGTTGATAAACTTAATTTAATTTGGTTCTAAATTCACTCTCGGCAGCTTTCTTCTCTGCTAGGAGCTTATCTAGTTCTTCTACTTCTGCAAGTATAAGTGGATTTTTAGAAGAAATTTTCTCCATTACATCTTGAGTTCCCTTAGACCTTAACATCTCACCTAATAGATGATTGATTGTTTCTTCCATTGACTTACCAGCAACTTCTTTGTTGAAACGCGATCTGGTGAGACCTGCACCTGTATTCTCTGCCATCGCATCGTAAAAAGCTTTTTTTGTTTTCACGTGGGCAAAGTGCTGATACCATTCATCTGCCAGTTCTACCGCAGCCAGTTCTTCAACTGACCGTTTCTTCGCGTCATATTTCTGCACGGCATTGAGTTTCTTTTGCCAATCTTCGATTTTCACCCATTGCTCTACTTCGTGTGTATATTCGTTACGACAAGTCTCGCAAACCATTACGTAATCGCTTTTTGTTCTGTTCCAATCATCCATATATCGATGTGTTTTAGTTAATGATTTTCCACACGGACAAGCTTCTTCGGTTGTTCCCATTAGTTCGTATCCCATTTTTTATTCTCCTTTAGCCGTCTTTATTTTCTTTAACAAGTTGAACACTCGACAATATATTAATTAAACGAAGCGCATCAACTCTGTGCCAATACTTAGGATCGTCGCGTCCGTGCAATATTCGATTGCGGTTGATTACACCTTTGCGTGACTTGGAGAAGTCTTGATAACCAAATAATTGCCAACGTAAAAATTCTGCCATCGAATAAATAGTGAGTTTTGTTAGTTCGTGTTCTACATCTCTCGTCTCTTCTTTCATTGTTTTAAACAGCTCGGTTCCTACTTCGGTCGATCCATAGATAAAAGCTGTTTCACCTTCAATGACCGAAAACAAGGTAGGAATGATTGATTTGTATTTGTCTTGTTCGAAGTTGTCAAAACACTCATTAAGTAGTTCCGTCCATTTTGGATCAATTGTTTCCAATATGAGCTTTTTTGTATGGTGATAGAATTCCCAATCGTTTTTTGAATAGTATTCGTAAAAATGGTTATCTAGTTGATTAAATGAAGAGTTAAGTAGTTCGTCTTTAAAGTAATAGGAAAACTCTAACTCTTGTGTCAGAGTCCAACCGTATTTTGAGTTTTTCTTGATGATTCGTTCGATTCGTTCATAGTCTACTTTAATGTTTGGGTTTTTAATTACAGGCATTGTGAAATTGAACAATGGTTTTGACAGAACTTCAGCGATAAGAGCTTTTTGTTTTGCTTCTTGTCGATTTATTTCGGCTAAAAATTCGTAAACAACGTCTTTGGGGAACAAACAATCACTCCTTGGATTCTATTGTAATTCCATTATAAACCATAAGGTTAAGTTCTTATGGAGAATTCAGCTATTAAAAAACACCTAAAATCGTAGGTTCGAAAACCTGTCGAATTTAGGTGTTTTTTAGTGTTATAAAATGCTATCTAAATAGGTGCTAAAAGGTAGTCTATTTAGGTGGTTATTTCGGTTTTTGCGATTCAAAACTGAACGGCTTAACCGGAAGGTGAGCCTGCTTTTTGCTAATGATTAAATTTTACTCAAGAAATTCAGGTGGTATCGACAATAAGTCAATTCCCCAAACAAGCGGAAGGAAATAGAATACCGCAAGTCCGACAAAGAAAATACCGAATAAATTAAGAGCTAATCCCGCTTTTGCCATGTCTGAGATCTTCAAATATCCAGAACCAAAGACAACGGCATTCGGAGGTGTAGCGACCGGCAGCATGAACGCACACGATGCCGCTACTGCAGCAGTCACCATCAATGCATACGGATGAATGCTGAGAGCAACTGCAAGAGATGCCATGATTGGGAACATCATTGAAGCGGTTGCTGTATTGGACGTGATTTCAGTCAAGAACAATACGAGTGCAGCCACTACGAGGACAATAATCAAGACATTAACACCTTGCAGCCCGATCAATTGATTGCCGATCCATTCAGACAGACCGGAGTTTGTAAAACCAGCTGCAATCGCCAATCCGCCGCCAAACAGCAGCAAAATTCCCCAAGGCAACTTCACGGCTGTCGCCCAATCAAGCAGGTGATCGCCTTTTCTGTTTTTTGAAGGAATGATAAATAGGATCATTGCAGCGATCAATCCAACCATTGCATCTGTCATTTCCAAGTCTGGCGCAAAAGCATCTAGAACAAACGAACGGCTGATCCAAGCGAGTGCTACAGCTACAAAAACGACGAAGACAGCTTTTTCTTCATACGAGGGTTTCCCCAAGTCTGCTTTTTGTTGATAGATTACTTCACTGCCGCCCGGCAAGTTTTTCAACTTTTGCGGATAAGCAATTTTCACCAAGTAAACCCAGGCGACTAAAATGAAAATCCAAGCTAATGGCACACCAAACATCATCCATTGTGCAAACGTAATTTCAATTCCATAAATTTCGTTGACCGCACCTGCCAATAACGTATTTGGTGGAGTTCCGATCAGAGTGGCAATTCCGCCTAGTGAAGCGGAATAAGCAATCCCTAGCATAAGGGCTTTACCAAAGCCGAAATTTTCTTTTGTAGTATCAATTGAAGGGTCGTCCTTCAATGCATCTGATACTTGATAGATGATTGCTAAGCCGATTGGCACCATCATCATCGCCGTTGCTGTGTTGGAAATCCACATGGACAAAAATCCAGTGGCAACCATAAAGCCAAGAATAATACGTTCCGTATTGGTCCCAATCAAGGAGATGATTGTAAGAGCAATTCGCTTATGTAAATCCCATTTCTCCATAGTCAAGGCAATCATAAATCCGCCCATAAACAGGAAGATTGTGTCGTTGCCATACGAAGAAGTTGTAGCGCTTACATCTAGTCCGCCAGTCATTGGAAATAGAACAATCGGCAAGAGCGATGTGGCCGGAATCGGAATCGCTTCCGTAATCCACCAAGTAGCAATCCAGATTGTGCTGGCCAGTATCGCTTTCGCTTCAGGAGGCAGCCCATCGGGATTAAAAAATAGCAAGGTTAAAATGAAGAGCAGTGGTCCGAGAAACAGACCGATTAATTGAGGGGTATTGTAACTGCGGTTTTTCTTGCGTTCGTCATAGGATCCGGCGTCTTCTGCCCGATCGCGGTCATCGGGTATACCGGACCCTGGGTTGGTAAACAGACGAAATGTATCTTTTGCCTGATCATGCTTTTCCCACATCCAGTTCCATGTTGCTGAAATCATTTGATCCCTCCATTGTCTTAAAAAAAAGAATTTTTCAATAATTATCTTTATTAGTGTACCTGTTAATATCATGTTTAACAAGACAGAATAAGATGGATTTTTTTACCTTTTTAAAATAAAAAACCAAGAGCTTCCCGCTCCTGGTTTTAATCGTTTTTTTATCTACTCGGCTTTCCATCTTACTTTTCTTCGGATTCGCCTATTTGGTTTTTTTCATCGCCGACTCCTGTATTGCTATGGGCGCCCCTCTTGTCCATCTTCCTGCCGTCTTCTCTTGACTCCTGATCAATGCTCTCAAATTCTTCACGCTGTCTCCGGTTGTGGCTGCTTTGCGGATTTGCGTCCTTAGAAAAATCATTGTTAGACATAAAATCATTCCTCCTAGTTAAGTGTGTACTTGTACACTTCCCTTCTGTCAAAGAGTAAAACGTTTACAGTGAAAAGATTACTCCGTATCCGAAATAGACACAAAGAAGCGACAAAATGGCAAAAACCAGGTATTCTGAAGTACCTCCAGTTGTAGCTGTCAATGGGAAACGAGCATTCCATTTCAATGGAAAAAACAGTTTAACCCCTCTTTTGGTCGCCATATCCAATACAATATGACTGGCCATTCCTACCAACAATCCGGCCGAAATATCTTCGATAGGCATAAAATTATGCAGCAGAACTGCAATAATAATTAAGAACAGCAAACTATGCGTAAATGTGCGATGACCGAAAAGACCATTAATAAGTTTAGATATGATTGGCAAAGCACGGCCAATTTTGCTGCTGCCGTGGCAAATATCTGGAATGAGTGAGCCCACTACGCCCGCTCCCAATAAGAGAACCGGTTCGTAATTTGTGATTTGTGCAAATGCAAGGCTTGCTGCTACGCCTCCTATGATGTGAGTCTTGCCTGTCATACTTTCCTTCTCCTTTATCGCGCGATATCATTGTCATTTTTATTATACTAAAAATCATGTATGCTGAAGATAGCATCTTTGATTATTAATACTTGTTTAGTTTAACCCAATCACAAGGAGGCGTCATTATGGGCATTCACCGTTTTTTTACTTCATTGAATGATTTGGAAAGAATTATTCGGGCACCGGGCATGTTTAAATTCGAAGAACATAATGTTGCAGCCCATTCGTGGAAAGTAAGCCAGTACGCGATGTTCTTTGCCACGATCGAAGAACGTGAAGGCCGTGAAATCGATTGGAAATCATTATATGAAAAAACCATTAACCACGATTTTGCTGAGGTGTTTATTGGCGATATTAAAACACCCGTCAAGTATGCTTCACCCGAGTTAAAGGAAATGATCGCAAAAGTAGAAGAAGGCATGATGGAGAAGTTCATTCTTCGGGAGATACCCGAAGAATTTCGTGAAGTCTTTTTTAATCGCATGAAAGAAGGAAAAGATGCAACCATTGAAGGAAGACTGCTTGAGATGGCGGACAAGTTGGATCAGTTTTACGAGGCCTTTGCAGAGTTGAAACGCGGCAATACCGACAAGGAATTTGTGGTCATGTACCGAGTTGCATTAACGAAACTGCTGGATCTTCCATTGCCTGCTAGCGTTGGGTACTTTAAAAATGTCATGCTCGATGATGTAATTAATGAAGATACGGCTATTGATGTTAAAGAAATCACACGCCAAATCATTGCTGAGCACTAGTCTCCGCTCTATATTTCACGGTCAAATTATGGTAAATTTAACACCAAGAAATACTTTCGGAGGTGAATCCCTTAATTAAGGGAATTTATTGGACCCCATACTGATATTGAATTTAGCACTGCTCTTCTTATTAATCGCGTTAACGGCTGTTTTCGTCGGCTCGGAATTCGCTGTCGTTAAAGTCCGGATGTCGCGCATCGACCAGTTGATTGATGAAGGAAATAAAAAAGCTGTATTGGTCAAAAAGATCACCAGTGATCTTGACTATTACCTGTCCGCATGTCGGCTCGGCATTACCATCAGTGCCCTTGGATTGGGTTGGTTGGGCGAGCCAACCGTCGAAAGGCTTTTACGTCCTTTGTTCGAAATGCTCGATGTTCCTTCTGCAGCGTCTACTGTCATTTCATTTGCGCTGGCTTTTTCACTGGTAACTTTTCTCCATGTCGTTTTTGGAGAAATGGCACCGAAATCATTAGCTCTTCAGTTCTCTGAACACATGACGCTGTTGCTGTCACCTTTTCTGTATGGATTTGGAAAGCTCGTGTATCCATTCATTTTTATTCTAAATGGTGCAGCTCGTGTCCTTCTGCGGATTTTTGGTGTAGAACCAGCCAAAGAATCACAAGCCCATTCTGAGGAAGATTTGAAAATCATCATGGCCCAAAGCTTTCAAAGTGGAGAAATCAACCAAACTGAGTTGTCTTACATGCAGAATATTTTTGCTTTTGACGAACGCAGTGCCAAAGACGTCATGATTCCACGCACTCAAATGGTTGCCTTCTCAGACGATTTGACGAATGATGAACTTTTGACTGAAATCCGTGAACATCGCTTTACACGCTACCCCATTGCGAGGGACGGCGATAAGGACGATTTGATTGGCTTTATCAACGCCAAAGAAGTATTGACACATTATGCCGTTAACGGACAGTTTGAAATGTCGGAACTTATCCATGATCTCCCTTATTTCCACGAAACAACACCGCTTCAAAGTGCTTTGGTGAAAATGCAAAAAGAGCGTACACACATCGCCTTGGTCATTGATGAATACGGCGGCACTTCGGGATTGATTACGATGGAAGATATATTGGAAGAAATTGTCGGAGAAATCCGTGATGAATTTGATGAAGACGAAGACGAAGAAATAGTGAAAGAAAGCGATGCGCGTTACCTTTTAAGTGGGCGTGTCCGTTTAAAAGATCTGGAGGAACGCTTTGGCTTTAAATTTGAAGACAGTGAAGATATTGATACAATTGCCGGTTGGATTCAGCATCAGCTAATTGAAGCCGAGACCGGGGATCGCTTTATCAAAGAAGATTGCCAATGGTCCATCGTTGAAATGGAGAATCATCATATTTTAAAAGTGGCCTGCGATTTGCTGCCAAAATCATAGTGAAAAGAGTGGCCTGTGGATGGCCACTCTTTTTTATATGCAAATATAATAGGCGTTTGTTTATCATTTTAGGATTAGCAGGCGGCACAACGGGGCATATAAAGAGTGACCAATATAGAAAAAAAGGAGGTTGTCACATGAGTAAATCTGTAGACTTCGCCAAAGAACTTGGCGGTGAATTCAAGAAAGATAATGCAACAACCCTTGCAGCAGCACAAGCTTATTACTATCTTCTAGCTATCGTTCCTTTATTGATCTTGCTGTTGGCTATCCTGCCTTACCTTCAGATCGACCCGCAGAGAGCCGTAGATTTTATCGGCACCATTCTCCCGGGAGAAGTAGCTTCAACTTTTGAGGACACAATCGTCAGCGTTGTTACGACTCCATCAGGCGGTCTGTTGACATTTGGTATTTTGGGTACACTTTGGTCCGCTTCTAACGCGTTAACTGCTTTTATCAATGCCACCAACCAGGCTTACGGCATTGAAGAAACTCGTTCGTTCATCAAACTGAAAGCAACAGCCATTATTTTAACGCTTGGTATGTTAGTTGCTGTCATTGTTGCGCTGATCTTGCCGATATTCGGTGGTGCAATTATCGATTTGATCAAAACGACCCTAAGCCTTCCTGAGCAGACTGAAATCATTTTCCAAGTTTTGCGTTGGGTGATTTCCATCTCAGTTATGAGTATTGTTTTGGCATTCATGTACAAATTTGCTCCTGACAAACACTTCCCATTTAAAGAAGTTATTGTTGGAGCAGTAATCGCAACAGTATTGTGGCAAGTCGTTTCACTCGGTTTTTCATTCTACGTATCCAACTTCGGCAGCTACTCTGCTACATATGGCAGCCTTGGAGGACTTATTGTTCTGATGTTATGGTTCTTCCTGACCGGCCTGATTTTGGTAATTGGGGCTGAAATTAATGCCATTCTCCACAGAAGAAGAAATGCGAAAGCAGGAGCTTCGTCTGATCCTGTTGCACAAAGCGAAACAAACCAAAAAGAAGCGAAAAACACTGAGTCATCTATGAACAATTATTAAACCAACAAGCCCCTCACCAATTTGGTGAGGGGCTTGTTTTAAATTTATCTATTAGTCAATCCATTTTTTCATATAGCGCCATCCATTCATCAATGGTGAAGGTTTGAACCTTGCCTTCCTGGACTTTTATCGCAAAATAATCAGCAGCCTTCTCCTCTGCGTTGAGCAAATGCAGAGAAACTCGCTCTACCTGTTCGTCATTTTCAGTCGTGCGTTCTACCCACGATGGATAATCGAATGTTTTCCGGCGGTCGGCAGACTTTCGTTCCACCATTCCGTTTTCCTGCAGCAGCAAAGTCCACTCCTCTTTTGTAAGGCACCGCGAATGGCTGTCATCCCGCAGTTTTTCTGTCTTGTTCATAAATTCAGCCAGCTCTGAATCAGCGGGGGCGACATTGTCGATCAGGATGAAACGGCCGCCTTTCTTTAAGACACGCGACATTTCTGCGATAAATCTTTCCGGGTTGGGGAAATGGTGAGGTGCAATTCGACAAATGGCTGCATCAAAGGTGTCTTTTAAAAAAGGCAACGCTTCAGCGTCGGCCAACACGTAGTGGATGTTATCAAAGCTGCGCCGTAAATGCTTCGCTGTATTCTCCAACATCTCTTCCGTCAAATCTGTAGAAAACACTGTTCCCACATGAGGAGCAATTGTTTTTGTTACATGTCCCCCACCGGTTGCGATATCAAGGACCGTCCACACCTTCTCCGGCTCGAGCCATTCGACGAGCTTGGACAAATCATCCCCTTTAGCATGGCTGTCACTGGCTACGTACTTTTCGGCATTTTTACCGAATACTTCTTTTACTTTTTGTTTTGTCATCTTATCCATCCTTTTCTTTCTGACTTACATTCCTGGGCGATGTTTCAGGAAATTGCGGTACGCAAACCCTTCCACTTCCGCTTCTGTATAATGCTTCTGCAGCTCATTGATCAAGTTCGGGAATTCCGAGGCATTACTGAGTCCTGTAATATAAGAAGATATCCCGTCAAAATCGGATCCGATGCCGACTTGACCGATTCCGCCGAGCGAACAAAGATGATCGATATGACGAATCAAATCTGCGATGGTCGCCTGCTCGCTATCTTTATTGATAAATTGCGTATAGAACACCACATCGATCATGCCCTTATTGGCGAACATCGCCTGAATTTGCTGATCGTTGAGATTACGTGGATGATCGCAAAGCGCACGCGCATTGGAGTGGCTCGCAATCGGGTAGTCGGCCAGTTCTATAACTTCCCAAAATCCTTTTACCGACAAATGCGATACATCAGTAAATACGTGATGTTCATTGTTTAAGCGGACCACTTCTTTTCCGAATACCGTCAAACCGGCGCCCCTCGGATCGCCGACACCATCTGCGCAAAGATTGGCATTGTTCCAGGTCAAACCAATCGATAACACGCCTAACCGATACAACTGATGCAGTTTCATTAAGTCATTGCCGAACGCATCTGCTCCTTCCAGGGTCAACACAGCGCCAATTTCATGTACTTTTAATCGGTCAATGTCCTGCCAGTTTTTAATATGTATCATTAATGGATTTTTACCCAGAATCTCACTGTAAAACAAGTCTATTTGTTCTAGTGCATGCTGCCATTTTTCATCAGATGGCAATTCCGGGTGGACAAAGACTGCGAAGAATTGAACTTTAACACCCCCAACCTGCAGACGTTCAAAATTGGTATCTAATTCACGTGAATTTTGATAGTCCAGCAATTCTCCTTTGAATAACGCATTGCGTTTCGCCACCTGCAGCTTCAGCAGTGCATCGCAATGTGTGTCAAAAATCTTCATTTGTTTCTCTCCTTTTTCAGTACATTTAGATCGAACTTCTCCTCTACGGATACTAAAGATTTCAGGAATCATCCCGTTTGTAAAATTTGTCTATACCAAACATACAGAACTTTCTGACGGAATACCAGCACCCGTTAGTGCTAGTGGTGGATTGCAAAGAAAAAAACGGAAAGCTTGTGAGCTTCCCGTTTCTACTAAATCTAATAAATATTCAATTGCTTGGATCTGATGCCAGTACCTTGAGCTCATCCGCCTGTTTGCAGTTTTGTCGTATAAATTAAGCTGTCTCCTACAAAAATACGGCATTCCATCATGCAAAAACCCAATCCGATTGATACCTTAATTTTTTCAAATTCGTTGTTTCCATTTTTTATTTTCCCAAACAAACGGGCAGACAAATGCAGTCCTACTTGTTCATCCTGTAATACCCCATCCACAAATAGTTGTTGATTGGTCCATGTAGTAACGACGCGAATCGCATGTTCACCATACTTTACTGTCCATACATCCCTCATACGTTGGCCCCCTGTTCCTGCTTTTCATAAAAGTATAACAGAGAAAGAAACAATCGACATTGCACAGAGAATGACGAGAGTTATATTTAATAATAGTTGAAGACAAATATTTCTATTCCTTCAAGAAAAGTTCCCACAAAATTGTGGGAACTTTTCTTATTTATGCATTCATATTTTCCAATCGTTCGTCTCTGTCTTTTTCTGTCTCTGCCACATAAACTGCACATGCAGCATCGCCTGAAATATTAACAGCTGTTCGTGTCATATCCAACAAACGGTCAATCCCGATGACAAGGCCGATTCCTTCAGGAGGAAGTCCAACACTGCTCAATACCATGGCCAGCATGATGAGTCCAACACCCGGAACACCAGCTGTACCGATACTTGCGAGTACGGCCGTCAAGACGACTGTCGCCAGATCTACCGCAGACAATTCAATGCCATAAGCCTGTGCAATGAACATTGTCGCTACCCCTTGCATAATAGCTGTTCCGTCCATATTGATTGTAGCCCCCAAAGGCTGCACGAACGAACTGACAGACTTTGGCACACCCAGCTTGTCTTGCGCCACTTCCATCGAAATCGGCAAAGTCGCCGTGCTGCTCGATGTACTAAAACCAACACTCATTGCAGGTGCAAAGTTTTTGAAAAACCAGATTGGGCTTTTCTTCGCTAAAAACTTTACGGTTCCTCCATACGTGAAAATCGCATGAATTAAAAGGGCCGCCACAATAACTAGCATGTAAGAGCCCATTGCTTTCATGGCTGAGAACCCTTGAGAACCCACAGCTGTAGCAATCAAACCAAACGTGCCGTATGGAGCAAACTTCATGACAATGCCTACTAAGTACATCATGACGTCATTGCCTTGTTCAAACAAATGAACCAAGCCTTTGGTTTTTTCGCCAAGCGCTGTTAATGCCAAGCCGATAAAGACAGCAAACACAATAATTTGCAGCATGTTGCCTTCACCCAAAGAGGCAATGGGGTTCGTTGGTATCATATTCAACAAAGTTTCGCCAACAGATGGTGCTTCTTCTGTTTCAAACTCTGCTGCTGCCAGGTCGAAGTCACCTGCAAGACCCGGTTGAATAACTGCTGCCAAAGACAATCCAATTAGAATCGCAATGGTGGTAGTCACTAGAAAATAACTGACCGTTTTAACGCCGATCCGCCCCAACTTGGCTGGGTCGCCCAGTCCCGCAGTTCCCAAAATAATAGAAAACAATACGAGCGGAACAACGAGCATATTAATTAAACTTAAAAATATTTGGCCAAGCGGCACAAATAAGTATGTATTCAACGTTTCAAATGAATTGGGTGCGAATAGATTGATCAGTAAACCAACAATTGCTCCCAAGACCAGTCCAGTTAGTACTTTTACAGTTAATCCAGGCTTCTTCATTCAGTTCCCTCTTTCGTTTCTAGACATAAAAACTATTTTATAGGAAAGTATCTGTTTGGTACAAGCTTTAATTAATTCACCAAATCTACTGGGTATTCTAAATAAAATATTTTTTCGCAATAGAAAAAACCTATGTAAATGAATATCCATTTACATAGGTTTCAGCTTAACAACAAGCCTTATCCAAATTGCCCAGTCTTTTTTGTCCTATTAAACTATAACTTGCCACATGAAATCCTTTTTGACGAAGCAGGCGAGCTGCCAAGTTTTTTTCCAGCTCGGTTTCGGCGATTAGGTGGAGCGGTTTCTTTGGTATTTCCTGATACCCTCTCGTAAAATATGAAATCGGAAGCTTAAAAGCTTCTGGAACTGTTTTTTTATCGGACACATTATAAGCTCGGACATCCAGCAAAGCAAAGGATTTGTCATCCAGGTGATCGAGCTGCTCCTGTTTTAATCCGGCAACTGGAATATACCGTTTATATGCTCCGTAAACGGTTAAAGAAAGCGGTACTCCAATCACTAAGACACTTGTAATCATTTTATTTCTCCTTCTTTTATATCAGTTAAATCTAAATTTTAACTATCTTTCCTATTCACTAAACCAGTATTTCTTCTTTCCACTTTGAATAGCCGCCCGTGAGATTCACTAGGTTGTCGAAGCCATTTGCTTTGAGAATGCTCGCTGCAATCGCTGAACGTGCGCCCGCCTGACATTGGACGATTACGGTTTTGTCCGATTCGACTTCATCTAACCGATTTTTTAAGGTGCCTATCATAATATGATCAGAGTCTTTGATATGTCCTTCATCATACTCGGTTTGGCTGCGAACATCGAGTACATAGCCTTCTCCATCCTCGATCATCTGCTTTGCCTGTTCCGGAGAGACGTTTTTGTATGAATCCAGTTGCGCTGCTTCATTGATCGCCTTTTCGGCATCCACATAGCCGGCTATATCATCGATCCCAATTGAATGCAAGACCTCTAGCACCTCATTCAGAAATTGGGGCTCCAGCAAGAGGTACAGCGGTTTTTTGTAATCCACAATCCATCCTGCCCAATTGGCAAACGATTTATTAAATGGAATATTGATGGTTCCTGAAATGTAGCCATTGCTAAATGAAGATGCAGGACGCAAATCCAGAACTTGCTGACCATCTGCAATTAATGCCTCCAGTTCTTTTACTGACTCGACTAATTTGGGCTCAGGAAGATCCTTCAATAGTTCCACACCTGTTTTATTGACCGATTTCATAACCGCAAAATAATAGGGCGGTTCAGGCTGTCCATCTAATAATTCTTTCCGGAAGGCCTCAACATCCTCGTATTGCAAAGCCCAATTGAACAACTTCTCATACCCGACAGTAGTGGAAGGCACGGCGCCAAGCGCTTTGCCGCAGGCACTTCCTGCTCCGTGTGCTGGCCACACCTGAAGATAATCAGGCAATTTTTTAAAGCGTTCGAGTGATTTGAATAACTCTTTTGCTCCTGCTTCGGAAGTTCCTTTCATGCCTGCTGCTTTTTCAAGCAAATCAGGTCTTCCCACATCTCCTACAAATACGAAATCTCCTGTGAAAATACCCATTGCCTTATCTGCCGAACCGCCGCGATCCGTCAACAAGAACGAAATGCTTTCAGGTGTATGGCCTGGCGTATGCATCACATCAAACACAAGATTTCCGACCTTGAACTGGTCTCCATCCTTCAATAATTGATGTTTTAGATGATTGATGTTCTGATATTTCCACTCTGCGTCGCCTTCATCGGACAAATACAAAGTAGCACCGAAACGAGCGGCTAATTCACGCGATCCCGATACAAAATCAGCGTGAATATGCGTTTCAAGAGCGCCTACAATATTTAGGTTCTCTTTGGCAGCAAGCTCTTCATAAGCCACAATATTACGCATTGGATCTATTACTACCGCTTCCCCCGTTGCTTGGCAGCCTACTACATATGAAGCGTGCGCTAAATTTTCGTCGTAGAAATATCGCAATAACATCTCATCAATCCCTTTCAGTTTTTTATTAACCTCAATATACCACTAGGGGTATATTGAGTAAACTATTATGCTTAGAGAGATTCATGCTACACAAATAAAGACTGCATCTCAAAAGCCATTTGCATGACGTTTAGACACAGTCTTGGATATTTTCTTTATTACTTTGTTTATCGATAAATAGGGAGCTTATAATTTTTAACCAGTGTTGTTCTTTATGTCACTTTGGAACTTTCTTTCAACTGATCATTCAGTTCCAGACGCCCAACATCACGCAGATGAACCTGGTCCGGACCATCAACCAACCGAAGCGTTCGAGCATAAGCATAGTGAGCTGCCAATGGGAAGTCCTCCGTTAAACCGGCACCCCCGAAAACTTGCATGGCGCGATCGATGACATTCAGTGTAACCCGGGGTACTGCAATCTTGATCATCGCAATTTCTTTGCGTGCTGCTTTGGCGCCTTCCCTATCAATTTTATGAGCAGCATGCAAAGTCAACAGACGCGCCTGTTCAATTTCAATCCGGCTTTCAGCGATAATCTCTCTAATAACATCTTTTTCTGCTAAGGTGGATCCGAACGCTACCCTGCTATCAGCGCGTTCACACAACAGCTCCAGTGCTCGTTCAGCAGCTCCAATGGCGCGCATGCAATGATGAATCCTTCCGGGTCCTAAACGACCCTGTGCAATTTCGAATCCACGCCCTTCGCCCAACAGCATATTGGAAGCTGGCACTCGCACATTGGTGTAATGGACTTCGGCATGTCCTTGTGGTGCATCGTCATAGCCAAAGACCGTCAACGGACGGATAATTTCTACTCCAGGCGTATCAAATGGAACCAAGATCATCGACTGTTGTTGATGCTTTGCTGCATTTGGATCTGTTTTTCCCATCACAATCGCAATTTTGCAGCGGGGATCCATTGCTCCGGTTGTCCACCATTTTTTCGCGTTGATGACATAGTCGTCGCCGTCACGGACAATGCTGCTTTGGATATTAGTAGCATCAGAAGAAGCGACTGCAGGCTCTGTCATTGAGAAGCAGGACCGGATTTCCCCACGCAGCAAAGGTTCCAGCCATTGTTTTTTCTGCTCTTCAGTTCCGTATTTTACAAAAACCTCCATGTTGCCCGTATCTGGCGCATTGCAGTTGAACAGTTCTGGCGCAATCAAAGAACGGCCCATGATCTCGCATAAATGGGAGTAGTCATAGTTTGACAATCCTGCTCCATATTCCGGATGATCCAGAAACAAATTCCATAAGCCTTGCTCTTTCGCTTTTTCCTTTAGCTCTTCGATAATCGGCGGAATCGTCCACCGGTCCTCTGCTTCCTGCAAGTATTTTTCGACAGTTGATTCATTCGGATAAACATAGTCGTTCATAAATTTGATTAATTTCTTTCGCAACTCTTCGGCCTTTGGTGATAATTCTTTCAACATTTGCTTTCCTCCAATTTCCCAATATGTTTTCGGATGAAAATCTTTGCACAAATGAGAGCCCTTGCATTTTTAACCAAACTGATTCTTCTATAGATTCAAAGCTAGTATAGGCATTGTTTTTTTGAATTACAAGCCAAATTTCTAATTATCAGAATTCCATCCATAAAAAAGAGAAGTTTTGATTTAATCAAAACTTCTCTTGATGCTACTCACCTAAGTCTACGTTATGGTAGACCTGTTGAACATCTTCTAAATCTTCGATAGCATCAATCATTTTTTCGAACTGTGCCTGCGCATCTTCCGGAAGCGGCAATTCATTTTGAGCAAGCATGGTCAATTCTGCTACTGTAAACTCAGTGATTCCTGCATTTTTAAATGCTTCCTGCACCAAATGGTATTGGTCTGGTTCAGCATAGACGATGACACCGTCTTCTTCCTCCAGGATATCGCGGACATCGATATCCGCTTCCATCATCAGTTCCAACACTTCGTCAGCAGTTTTTCCTTCGATTCCGAACACTGCCGTATGGTCAAACATGTAAGCAACAGATCCGCTGACTCCCATGTTGCCGCCGTTCTTTCCAAACGCCGCACGGACGTCTGATGCGGTACGGTTGACGTTATTTGTCAACGTATCTACGATCACCATAGAGCCGCTTGGCCCGAATCCTTCATAGCGCAATTCGTCATAGCTTTCTTCCGAGCCGCCTTTAGCTTTCTCCACAGCCCGGTCAATGATTGCTCTCGGAATGCTGTAGGTTTTTGCACGCTCCAAAACCACTTTCAATGCTTGGTTTGATTCCGGATCCGGTTCGCCCTGTTTGGCAGCTACATATATTTCACGTCCGAATTTTGCGTAAATCCGGCTTGTATTGGCATCTTTGGATGCTTTCTTCTCTTTGATATTGTTCCATTTGCGTCCCATTCAATTTCCTTCTCTCTATAAATTCTCAGTTTCTATAAAGTTCACTATGTACTATTATAGTACAAATCTTTCGGAAGTAACGCATTTTACAGCTAAAAACCACAGTTTTTGTCTGATCCAATACTCTGTATAAAAGTAACTTTCCACAGCTTCAACTAATTATAACCCCAAACCCTTCTAATAAAAACGCAGCCCACTGCAGGCTGCGCTTTTCAGAATTTATCCATCCGATGATATTCCGAGACTTGAATGACCCGAACGTTCCGTGTATTCAATTCGTGATAGATTCCGCGGTTGTCACGGAACGAAATGTATTGATCCCGTTCACTTTGTATCAATTGTTCGGCTTCTTCCTGTGACTCCATGTGAATAAAGCGGCGGATATAATGTTCTTCATCAAAAAAGTAGGTTATTTTGAATTCCTTCATTCGTATCCTCTCCTTATGATTGATAGGGAGCTTTTTGATGAAAATAATTTGGTTTAACCACATTGTTCTTATAAGGCTTGTGGAAAATATGTGTTGTGGCGGGAGACATCGGTGGAATGAGCCACGCCCAATTTCCGGTGACATCGCGCCCTTCCACCTCTTCCTTTTTCTCGAAATTCTTGAACTGTTTCGCTGCTGTGTGGTGATCGACGATGGTCACGCCTGCTTCTTGGAACGACTCCAGCACAGCAATATTCAATTCGACTAACGCTTTGTCTTTCCATAATGAACGGTTCGATTGTATATTTAGTTCCATGAGTTCTGCCACTGCAGGCAGAAGGTTATATCGATCCTCATCCGCCAAATTTCTGGCACCGATTTCAGTGCCCATATACCAGCCGTTAAAAGGCGCCATCTTGTATGCAATGCCGCCAATTTCCAGCATCATGTCTGAAATGATTGGAATTCCGTACCATTTGATGCCAAGCTTTGAAAATTCGGGAATTTCAGGGTGTCCAATTTCGACTTCCATGATCGACTCATGCGGAATTTCCTTTAGAACAGGTTCTTCACCCGGTAATTGAATGACTAAAGGCAAAATATCAAAAGCCGTTCCTGCTCCCTGCCAGCCGAGTTCCTGACAAACCTTCGTCAGTTCCACTGAACTGGAATCTCCAATGATGCCGGCCTCGGTTTCATATCCCGCATAGCGGATCAACTGATGGTTCCATAAACGCAGCGATTCTTCATGTTCCTTTGCTGCACGAAAAACAGTAATTGTGGGACGGATTTTTCCATTATTGCCAGCAAAATCAATATGCTGGACCAATGCATCAAAGACTCCTTCTGCCGTTGTTTGGTGGCGTTCATCAAAGACCGTTAGTGAATTCCAAAATAATCGGCCAATGCAGCGATTATTGTTGCGCCACGCCATACGTGCTCCGTGCTCTAACTCCTCGAAACTGTGTGTATAAGTTCCGGTTTGCTCGATTTCTGATTTAATTTCAAGCAGCCTTTCAGCTTTCTGGTATTCATTTTTCCCCAGCTCATCGTAGCAAATTTCTATATATTCAGTAGCATCTTCCAATAAAAGCATCGTCGAATTGCTTATCATCATTGTTTTCACTCCTTGTCCATATCATAGCACTCAGTCTCTATTTTTTTCAGTGAGAGAACTCTGAACACGCTATGTTTTTAAAAGCTTTTCCAGTACACTAGAGCCAAGCAACATTATTGTCAGGGGGAACTCACACCAATGGTCAAAGCGATTTTTTTCGATTTAGATGACACCTTGTTATGGGACAAGAAGAGTGTGGAGAAAGCATTCCAGGAAACGTGCACGTTGGCAGAAGAACTAACAGGCTCAGATTGTTCCGGTCTGGAAGAAGCGGTAAGAGCTGCAGCTACTATGCTTTATGCCGGATACAATACATATGATTTCACCAAAATGATCGGCATTAATCCGTTCGAGGGGCTATGGGGAACATTTGATGACGAAGGAACAGATTTTCAGCAAATGAAAACGATTGTTCCTGCTTATCGCCGGGACGCCTGGACGCTCGGCCTGAAAAAGATGGGAATCGACAGCCCAGAAATCGGTGGTCAGCTTGCAGAATATTTTCCCGAAGCTCGAAAAAGAAATCCCATTTTGTATGAAGAAAGCTTAAAGGTACTGGAAGATTTGAAAGGCCATTACCACTTGCTGTTGTTGACCAATGGATCGCCAAGTCTGCAGCAGACCAAGCTTGAAATCACACCGGAGATTGCTCCTTTTTTTGATCATATTGTCGTCTCAGGGGCATTTGGAAAAGGCAAACCGGATCCCACCATCTTTCACCATGCTTTATCGAAATTCGGTTTATCTGCGGGTGAAGTGTTGATGGTCGGTGATAACTTAATGACGGATATTATCGGTGCTGAAAAAGCAGGAATCCGCTCTGTCTGGGTCAACCGGGAACAAAAGGCACCGCATGAATCCATCATTCCAACATACGAAATCCAGCATTTGGAGGAATTGCTTCAGCTGCTGGAACAAATTTAAACAAAAGAGGTCCTCGCTATGAGGACCTCTTTTGTGTTTTCTATAAATTGATGGCAGTAACTCCCTCAATTTCTTCTAATTTTGCAAGTTGCTCCAAACTGCTTGTTTCTGCAGGTTTATCGATGGACAGCATCATGATGGCGTCTCCACCAACAATTGAACGTCCTACCTGCATTGTGGCAATGTTGACATTTTCCTGACCAAGCAGGGTGCCGACACGGCCGATAACACCTGGACGGTCATTGTGGCGAACGTACAGCAGATGTCCTTCTGGCACAACATCCACCAAATAATCATCCACTTTAACGATGCGTGCGCCTTGTCCGTTCAACAAAGTTCCCGCAGCTTTTCTGGTTCCTTTTGCCGTTTTTACTTCCACCGTGATCAGGCTCGTAAACCCTTTTGATTCGGTCGTTTTTTGTTCACTGACGACAATGCCTTTTTGATTGGCGATATACATCGCGTTGACATCATTGACGTGCTTGCCGAGGTGGCGCTTGAGCATGCCTTTCAGCATATTGCGCGTCAAAGGCCCCACTTCCATATTGGCCAAATCGCCAGCATAGCGAACCGTCACTTCTTCTGCGGCTGCACCGGTCAAATCGGTCAAAAAAGCACCCAAACGCTCTGATAAATCAAAGTAAGGCTCGATTTTTTTCATGATTTCTTTCGGTACAGACGGCAAGTTCACTGAATTCCGGACAGTTCCTGTTGTGAAATAGCTGACAACATCCATGCTGACATCTACTGCGACACTTTCCTGCGCTTCAAATGTGCTGGCGCCCAAATGCGGCGTGGCGATGATTTCGGGTAAATCCAAAAGCCGAAAATCGACCATTGGTTCCTGCTCAAACACATCAAGCGCAGCCCCCGCTACTTTCCCTGATTTCACTGCGTCAAACAATGCATTTTCATCAATAATGCCGCCGCGTGCACAGTTGACGATCTGCACGCCGTCTTTCATGATGGCAAATGCTTCTTTATTGATCAAATGCTTGGTTTCTTTCAACAAAGGCGTGTGGACCGTCACAAAATCCGCCACTCTCAGTACATCTTCCACAGAACCGAAATCCACGCCAAGCTTTTCTGCTTTTTCAGCTGTCAGGAAAGGATCATATGCAATGATGTTCATTCGCTGTCCTTTCGCACGCGCTGCCACTTCCTGGCCAATTCGGCCGAATCCGACTACTCCAAGGGTCTTGTTTTTCAATTCGACGCCCACATAAGATTTGCGGTCCCAATTTTGATTGCGCAACGCGTGAAACGCTTGAGGGATTTTGCGCGCCATTGACATCAGCATCGCCATCGTATGTTCAGCGGCCGAGTTGGTGTTGCCGTCCGGTGCATTGACAACGATAATTCCGTGCTCGGTAGCCGCTTCCAAATCGATGTTGTCGACACCAACACCTGCGCGCCCAATAATTTTCAAGTTCGAAGCTTTTTCAATTAATTCGCGTGTTACTTGTGTTTGGCTCCGGACAAGCAGCGCATCAAAACCATCAATGCGCTCGCCCAATTGTTCCGGCGTCAAGTTGGTTTCCATGACAATGTTTACGCCGTTTGCCTGGCGCAAGGGATAAATTCCCTCTTCGCTAAGTGGATCGCTGATCAAAACGTGAAAAGTCATTTAATTTCCTTCCCTTCTGTCAAATACACTTGTTGTGCAGCGGCGATTCCTTTGCCAAGTTCGATTTTTTTCCCTACTTTGATCAAACCAATTTCCATGGCTGCCAACGTTTGCAACATGTCAGCCGGAGAGCAATAACCCATGTGGCCGATGCGGAAAATCTTTTTCGCTAAATGCTGCTGGCCGCCTGCCACTTCCAACGCAAATTCTTTCTTCATCACTTTCCGGAATTCTTCCGGATCAAAGTCATTCGGTTTCACGGCTGTTACTGTCGGGGATGCATCTTTATCGGAAGTCAGCAATGGGATGCCCAATGCTTTGAAAGCCGCACGGGTCATGTCCTTCATCAAGTGATGCCTGGCGTATACCTGCTCCAGCCCTTCTTCTTCCAGCAATTCGAGCACTTGCTGCAATCCGAATAAAATGGAAAGAGCCGGTGTAAACGGTGTTGTATCTTTTAACATATTGTCTTTATGTTTTTTGAGGTCCAAATAAAACCGAGGCTGCGGATTGACTTCGATTTTCTTCCAAGCCCGGTCACTCGCAGCAATGAACGAAAGGCCGGCCGGAAGCATGAAGGCTTTTTGTGAGCCAGTAACGACTATATCGATTCCCCATTTGTCCATCTCGGTTTCCGTACCTGCTACACAGGATACACCATCGACGATGACCAAGGCTTCTGATACTTCTTTCACAGCAGCGGCCAGCTCTTTGATGGGATTCAGAACACCCGTTGAAGTTTCGCAGAATGTCGAAAAGACCACTTTGATTTCAGGATGTTCCAGAAGAAAGTTTTTTACCGCTTCCGGATCAACCGCCTGCCCCCATTCCACTTCGAATACGTGGGTCTGAATTTCATATGCTTGACAAATTTTCGCAAAACGATCTCCAAATGCGCCTGTTACAAGAACCAAAACTCCTTCGCCAGGCGCAACCGTATTAACGACCGCTGCTTCGAGAGCAGCGGTACCGCTGCCTGTCAAAATGAGCACTTCCTGTTTGGTTCCAAAAACGCGTTTCATCTTAGGTCTGATGTCATTAATCATTTCGGATGTACTTTGTCCGCGGTGGCCAATCATCGGTTGTGCCATGGCACGCTGCACGCTTGGCGGAATTGGCGTTGGTCCTGGGATTCGTAAAATTTGTTGGTCTGTCAGCATAGTAAAATTCATTCCCCTCTCGATTTCCCGCTTTTGCGGGCAGTAATTGTATGAGACGCAAAAAAGACTCTCCGCCCTTACATAAAGATGCAAGGGGCGAAGAGTCTTCTGTTTCGCGGTACCACCCTAATTCACTGTCAGCAACCCGACAGCCTCATTGGTTCACATGCGTAACGGACATGAAGCGAATGGACCTACTGGGGTATTCAATCCATCTATTCAGGAGTGCTGCAAAATGCCGAAACCACTGATTTTCACCAACCATCAGCTCTCTTGAGATTTCTTTGCATAAAGCGTATCTCCATCAACATAGTTAATCTGTATATTTGAATTGACTCCATCATATACAGTCCAAAATCCATTGTCAATATATAAAAAATATTTAGATTTCTTTGCAACCGTTTCCATTATTGCAAACCCAGAAGCCGTAAGGTATAAAAAAAGATAAAAGTTTTTTCACAATTCGATAAAGCAGATCCACTCTGACTTGTTTTTAGAATACGACATAATTTTGTTATACTAAAGATGAATTTATTTTTAAGGAGGAACTGGGATGGCAATTGATTCTGCAGTCAGCAACTACTTAACAAGCAACAGGAAGCATTTTGAATCCATCAGTCAATATATTTGGGAGCATCCAGAAACACGCTACGAGGAATTTGAATCCGCTGCATTTTTGGCAGATGAATTGGAAAAAGAGGGGTTTTCAGTCGAACGCGGAGTGGGTGGAATTGAAACCGCATTTGTAGCAAGTTACGGCACAGGAAAGCCAGTCATCGGATTTCTAGGTGAATTTGATGCCTTATCCGGACTCAGCCAAAAAGCCAATCTCACCAAGCAGGAACCGATTGATCCAGGCGGCATCGGACACGGCTGCGGACACAACCTGCTTGGGACCGGTTCTCTGGCGGCGGCATATGCGGTAAAAGCTTATCTTACTGATAACAACATTAGTGGAACCGTAAAATTTTACGGCTGCCCCGGCGAAGAAGGCGGCTCGGGCAAAACTTTCATGGTACGGGAAGGCGTCTTTGATGGTTTGGATATTGCTTTGACCTGGCACCCTTCTTACTCCAACTCCATCATGAGCTTGTCGAGCCTTGCCAATTACCAAGTGTATTTCCGTTTCAAAGGAGTGGCATCGCACGCGGCAAATTCTCCTCACTTGGGACGCAGCGCGTTGGACGCAGTCGAATTGATGAATGTCGGCGTCAACTACTTGCGCGAGCATGTCGTGCAAGAAGCTCGCATGCATTACGCCATCACCAACAGCGGAGGATTTTCGCCAAATGTCGTGCAATCCGAAGCGGAAGTTTTGTATTTGATCCGTGCCCCCAAAGTTGCACAAGTCGATGAAATCTACAAACGCGTCTGTAAAATTGCGCAAGGCGCTGCGCTAATGACCGAAACCGAGATGACCATTGTCTTCGATAAAGCCTGTTCCAACTATGAACCGAACCGGATGCTGGAAACCATTCTGAACGAAAAACTGCAGGAAGCCGGAGCCATCCAACCAACTGAGCAAGAAAAGGAATTTGCTGCAGGGATTTGGCAAACCTTGTCCGAGGGCGAAAAAAATAATTTTCTCGCCGGTATGAAAACTTTTGGATACAATGGGGACGGCAATGAATTCGAAGGAAAGTATCTAGCGGATATCATTTCAGATTACGCTCCTTCCAATGAGGTTATGGCCGGTTCTACGGATGTTTCGGATGTCAGCTGGATTGTTCCGACCGCTCAACTGACTACTGCCACTTCGGCTATCGGTACGCCTCTTCACACATGGCAAATGGTGACACAAGGCATCGGTTCGTTTGCCCACAGCGGCATGCTGCTGTCTTCTGAAGCCATGGCGAACACAGCCATCCATTTATACCATCATCCAGAAGACCTGCAGGCCATTAAAGCTGAACACGAAGCAAAACGGGCAAAAGAAGCCTATAGCTGCCCGATTCCTGAAGGCGTTCAGCCTTCAGCTGTAAAATAACAAAGTTTTTTAGCCATAAGAAAGACGGCAGGAAATCCCCGCCGTCTTTTTCTTATGCCTTGCTTATTTTCAGTGCAGATCGATACAACACGTCAACTGCCGCCAGCATCGATGCTTCATCAAAATCAAATCGTTCATTGTGATGGCCGGCCGCTAAATCGCTGCCGACGATGCAATAAGTTGCTTGTCCCCCGCGTGATTTTACATGCTCCATATAATAAGTCGCGTCTTCAGATCCAGCCGAATCAGTGGACCAATCAATGGTTTTCGTAAAGAAAGGAGAGGACTGTGCCACAGCATGCAAGGTTTCCACCAATTCTTTGCTCGGAATGCTGCTCTTGGCTTCACCGACCACTTCTGTGCTTACTTCGACTCCATACATTGCCGCGGCGCCTTCGAGAACCGCAAACGCCTGCGCTCGAATATAATCATTGATTTCAGAAGTTTCTCCACGGGTTTCGATTTTCATTTGAGCAGTTGCCGGTATTATATTGCGTCCGGATCCTGCATTTAGAACACCAACATTAATCCTGGAAGCTCCGGCCGAATGGCGTGGAATTCCGTTCAACCCGAGAACTGCAGAAGAAGCAGCCATCAAGGCATTGCGCCCTTCCTCCGGCTTACCGCCTGCATGAGACGCAATTCCTTTGAAAACCACGTCCAGCTTGGTAGTAGCCAAAAATCCGGCATTGCCCGACACAAATTCACCTGTCGGCACACCCGTCCCCAAGTGCATCGCGATAAAGACCTCTACGTCATCAACGACTCCTGCCGCTACCATAGATTTTGCTCCGCGTGTCCCTTCTTCTGCCGGTTGGAAAATCAGCTTGATGGTTCCTGCCAGCTTATCTTTATTGGTCATTAGCGTTTCAGCAAATCCCAGCCCAATCGATGTATGGCCATCGTGTGCACAGGCATGCATTTTATCTGCATTGATAGACTGGAAGCCATGGTCAAATGGAATATGGCCTTCAGCCAGCTCTTCCTGTATGTCCAGGGCATCCATATCAAAGCGGTACGCTAAGGTCGGACCTGGCCTTCCAGTTTCCAGTACGGCAACGATTCCTGTCAGACCGTCTTTAAAGTTCGGCAGCCATTCCAAGTCAGCTCCGTTCGCTTCGGCCCATTTATAATGTGCCGCCAAAATTCCCTGGCTTGGCACACCCATCCGCTGGTCGGCTATCATTACTTCTCCAGCCATTTTCAGCGGGTAGCCAAGTTGCGTCAAGCGTTTGGCGACCAGCGAAGCCGTTCGCATTTCCAAAAAACCAGATTCTGCATGCTGGTGCAAGTCGCGCCGCCATTGGATCATCTGTTCCTGCAAGTGCTCGTCGATTAATTTTTCTGCCAATTTTTCCCCTCCTCATTTTGAGTTATCTGTTATAGATATGGAGTAATTCCCGGTCCATATTGCAAGCCGGTAAAGAAGAAAATCAAGAATAGGATAATCCAGACAACCAAGAAGGACACAGTATACGGAATCATCAATGAAATCAACGTTCCCATACCCGCTTTTTTGTCATACTCTTTTAGGAAAGAAAGTACCACAATAAAGTATGGATTCAGCGGTGTCACAATGTTCGTTGAAGAGTCGCCCAAGCGATACGCCATTTGGGTAAACGCTGGGTGGTACCCCAATTGCATGAACAATGGAATAAATACCGGAGCTTCCAAAGCCCATTTTGCTGACCCTGAAGTAATCAGGAAGTTTAAGGACGCCGTGAATAAAATATAGCCGACAATCAGGTAAATGCCTGTAAAGTTGATTTGCGTTAAAAACTCTGCTCCATTTACAGCAATCCAAGTTCCAATATTGGTCCATGTAAAGTACGCAATAAATTGAGACGCCGCAAAGATCAACACAATAAATCCTGACATATCCTTGATGGATTCAGCCATAAAGCCGACTGCATCTCCAGAATTTTTGATGGCGCCAACTGTTTTTCCGTAAGCAATTCCCAGAACCAGGAATAGCCCTAAAATAATCGGAACAATTCCTGTTAAGAATGGCGAAGGAATCATGCCTCCCTCTTCATTTCGAAGAGAAGATCCCGGCCAAACAATCAGCAGAACCAGAACAGCAATATAGGCAAGAGCAGCCAAACCGGCATTGCGCAATCCTTTATTGGCTTTCGGATGTTCTTTGGCACTGACATCGATAACTGATGTCCCTTCGTACTTGCCAAGTTTTGGTTCAATAATTTTTTCTGTTACAAGTCCCGCTACAATGGTCATAACAAATACCGATACTATGTTGAAATACCAGTTATCTGCAGGTGTGACAATTAGCGTGTCATCCAAAATAGCAGCAGCTTCTGTTGAAATCCCAGACAGCAACGCATCTGTTCCAACAATCAATAAATTGGCCGTAAATCCGGCTCCCGCACTGGCAAATCCAACAGCCAATCCAGCAAGCGGATGTCTTCCCAGTTTGTAAAATACCATTGCAGCTAATGGAGGAATTAAAATTTGGGCAGCATCGGATGCGATATTCCCCATGATGCCTACAAAAGCAATTGCATATGTAACGATTGAAGCAGGAGCTTTCATTATGGTTTTGCGGATAGCAACTTCCAATAATCCTACTTTTTCCGCGAGTCCAATTCCGAGCATGATGGCCAAAACAGTTCCCAAAGGAGCAAAACCAGTAAAGTTGGTCAACATGGAAGTGATTATGTACTGCAATCCTGCCCAAGACAATAGATTTTCAATTGCCAAGGTTTCACCAGTTCCTGGATGAACTACAGAAGCGTCAAACAAACTAAAAATAAATGATGCAATTATGACGAAACCTGCCAAATAGACAAAAATCATAAACGGATCCGGCAACTTGTTGCCAAGTTTTTCGACAACATTTAAGAAACGGATAAAAAACCCTTTCTTTTCTCCGCTTTGCTCTGGCTTTTTCATAATTCTCCTCCTCACTCTTTTAAAATCTTAACTTTTTTAATATTATAGGCAAAAAAATAGCTAATAATCAAGCGATTACGATAATTAATTCACTTTTATTAATAATTATACGCATTTCCCTTAATTATCCTTTTAATTTATTCAGTGCATCTACAGTTACTTTCACCATGGTTTCGACTCCTACTTCCAAAGCAGATTCGTCAAAAAAGAACTCGGGATCGTGCAGGGGTTTGGGAGATTCTTCGTCTGCTTTCGAGCAGCCAAGCCAATAAAATGCACCCGGAATGTTTTCCAAAAATCGTGAAAAATCTTCTCCCGCCATCGAAGGGTCTACTTCTGGCAATGCGCCTTCTCCCAACAATTGAGTCGCACTGCCTCGTACCAACTCTGCCCATTCAGGAGTGTTGATCGTCGCACCATAACCGTCAATATAATCAAATTCGATTTCTACTTCATAAGCCATTTCGAAGCCCTTCACAAGGTTTTCCAGTCGACGTTTTACGGTTGCTTTGGCCTTCTTGCTATAAGTTCGGACAGTCCCTTTTAACACTACTTGATCCGCTATCACGTTATAGCGGTAACCTCCGTTGATTGTGCCGATGGTAATGACAGCAGATTCCAGTGGGTTTATATTGCGGCTGACAATCGACTGCAGACTTGAGATAAACTCAGCTGTTACAACAATCGCATCTTTTCCTTGATGTGGCATGCTGGCATGTCCGCCTGCTCCCTTGATGGTGAAAGACAAGGTATCAGATGCACCCATCATTTCTTTGTCGCGCACACCAATCTGGCCGACAGGCAAATCTGGCCAAACATGTTGGCCAAAGATAACATCGGGCTTAAATTCATCAAAAAGCCCATCTTCCATCATTGGTCTTGCTCCTCCAATCGGCGATGCTTCTTCATTTGGCTGAAAAACGAGCAGGACACGGCCTGAAAGTTGTTCTTTCATTTCTTGTAGCTTGAACGCTGTCCCAAGCAGCATTGAAGTATGTGCGTCGTGTCCGCAGGCGTGCATTTTTCCGTCCACTTTGGATTTAAAATCGACAACCGTCTTTTCTAAAATCGGAAGCGCATCAATATCAGCCCGCAATGCTACTGTTCCACCTTCACCGCTGCCCTCAATCACACCGAGAACACCCGTTTTCGCAAAACCAGTTTTGAAGGAAATTCCTGCTTTTTGCAGCTCTTCCTGTATCCGTTTTGACGTTTCCCATTCCTCTCCACCCAATTCCGGATTTTGATGCAACGCTCTTCTAATTTCTTTTACATGATCGATAATTGCCATCGTTTTTTCATCCTCTCTAGTTTTATATCTTCTTTTGAGGATAGCATAGATAAAAAAATCTATGTCGAGTATTCATAATTTAATGACAATTTTACTACACTGAAGCGCTATCACTTAATCAAAACTATGCATAAGCAGGACCACTGAATCCTACTAATATTGTGTTGTAAACTAGATTTAGTCAGATATAGCTACTCTTTCATTTTTAAACCAAAAAAACCGTTTATCAGTTTGCAAACTGATAAACGGTTTTTTAATTACGATCAACCTAAGCCGTAATCATTTACTAATGCTGCAAGGCCGCCTTGGTAGCCGCTGCCGATTGCGTTGAATTTCCATTCGCTGCCGTGGCGGTACAATTCACCAACCACTAACGCTGTTTCAATCGAGAAATCTTCCCCCAAATCATAGCGGATCAATTCTTCGTTTGAGCTTTCATTAACAATGCGGATAAAGGCATTTGAAACCTGGCCAAAGTTTTGTCCGCGGCTTTCTGCTTCGTGGATCGTTACGGTAAAACTGATTTTATGGACATCAGCAGGTACATTTGGCAAATCAATAATTACTTGCTCATCATCGCCTTCGCCTTCGCCTGTTAAGTTGTCGCCAGTGTGGGTAACCGAACCATTCGCCCCGACAAGATTGTTGTAAAAGATAAAATCTTCAGGTCCGCGTGATTTGCCATTTTCTCCTACAAGGAAGACTGAAGCGTCTAAATCGAAATCTCCGCCACCGCTGTATTTATTGGTATCCCAGCCCAAACCGACGACCACTTTTGTTAGGCCCGGATTCGTTTTCGTTAAGTCGATCTTCTGTCCTTTTGAAAGGTTGATTGTTGACATATTGATTTCCTCCTCCGATTAATTAGCTTTACGTTGCGTGTCTTCGTATTTCTTCTGCAATTCTTCGATGCGGAGACGTCCTTCTTCACGCATTTTGCGATTTTCCTGCTCAATCTCGCGCGTGTCATTCATCCCCTGCATAATAGTTTCCCATGTTTGCTCAATGGTTTCAATCTTGATGCTCGGTTGTCCCGACATTCTTGCGATATCAACACTTTGGCGGGAAATGTCGTTGGCATTGTTCAATAACATTTCATTGGTGCGGCGATCCAATTCGCTCATTGACTCAGCTACCAAGTTTTGGCGTTTTGCTGCGATGGCATTGATCAAGCCAGTTTTGAAAATTGGAATGGTAGTAACGAAAGCCGAATTGATTTTTCCAATCAGCTTCGTATTCCCACGCTGCAGCATACGGATTTGTGGTGCTGACTGGTAAGAAACCTGCTTGGCCATTTCAAGATCGTAGACGCGCTGTTCTAGAAGCTCGATGGCATTTTGCAGCGAGTTCAATTCCATAAGTGCCAGTTGATCGCCTGACTCTGCTTTTGCCCGGACATCAGGCTCCTTAGCTCTCAGTTCTTCTACTTTAATGTCACCTGCAGCAATATACTTTTCCAGTTCCATAAAGTAATTGAAGTTCTGGTTGTACAGCTCTTCCAATGTTGTGGTTGATTTTTTCATTTCGCCTTCATACTTTGTGATTTCGACATAAACTTTGTCGATTTCACTCCCCATAGTCTGGTACTTGTTGAAGAGCTGTTCAATCACTTTATTGCCTTTGTTGAAAATTTTGCTGAGAAAGCCTTTCTTTTCAACAAAATCTTTCTTATCGAACTTATCCATAATTTTGCCGAGTTGCTTCAGCAATTCACTGGACTCTTCCATGCTGCTTGCCTGGACAGAATTTAAGACTTTTCCTGTAAAGGCCGAAATCTCATTTGCAGGTTCGCGGCCAAATTCCAATAAAGCGATTTGGTTTTTCGGATCAATCTTGGCAGCTAGCTGGAGAACTTCAGGATCTTTTTTCAACTGAACCTTTAATTGATTTTCATCTTTCATTACCAATTCCTGTTGTTCAATTTGATCTGGCATATTGGTCATCCGATTTCACTCCTTTTTGGCTAAAGCCATTTTCTGAATATCTTTTTCACCACTGAGGGTTCACGATAAGGCTCGTTAAAGCTGCGTTCGTCCAGCCAATGCGTATCAAATGATTCGGGATCTACCCAACGTTCGATATCCTGATGCCCTTGTGGGTTGATGATGATGACATCAAGTCCGAATATGTGGATCAAGGCGATCATATTGGCATCTGCACGGCTCAACTCACCGTCTTTTTCTTCGTTATAAAACAGCATGGTCGGTACAAACTGCGGATAATCAAACAGTTGGATCAATTGAATCACCGAATCCGGCAGCGACATGCATTGTGAAAAAGCATAAAGTTGTAATTCTTCGTGCGACTCATTGTTCTGAGGCAACAAGATCGGCTTTTCTACATGTCGGGCAATCGCTGCTGCAATCGCAGTTTGAACACCATCCGGCAATTTATTGTATCTCCACCAATGTGCAGCTTTCATTTTTTCCGGATCCAGAAGGCCCTCTCTTCCAAGAGCAGCACGATAATGGAATTGCTGATTGCCTTTTCGCTCTTCGATAAACGGAAAGCTTCGGATTAGTTTTGTATCTTCACGCTCAGTTAAATTATGGACGTTTTCCCAAAAGCGTCTTCGGTCTTTCTCGATGCCCATGAGCTTGGAGAAAACGACTGGAATGTTAACGCTGCCTCCCGCAACCGAAAACGATGGCCGAACCATCGCACGCTCTTTGGCCAGCATGAACGCTTCATCCATTGTCGTTTTAAGCCGGACCGAACGGGTCAAATAGGCTTTGAACTGGAAGGGCTTATAAAGCCCTGAATCATCGTGATGCAACAACCGGTCCACTTCCTGAGTTGCGCGGTAGGCAACCGTCCCAACACGTTTCGGCTTTTCTTCCGGAAAAGGCAAGAGTGTTGGAGCATTTACTTGGAAACTGTGGCTGTGAAGCCCTTCTTTTCCAACTGCCAGCTCGAACCAGCCTTCTCCTTTAGGATCGTAAACGATGATATGAAAACCAAAAGTTGCGGAAAGCTTCAAAAACCAAGTTTCACTTTCTGAAGCGCTGCCATACCACAAAAAGCCTGGCAGTCCTTTTTCCAACGACAATTTTTCAATTTCAGGTTCCAAGTGATTGAACATCCACTTGACCAAGTCAGTCGTAACGCGCCGGAAAGAAGAATGGGTGGTACTTCCTCCCGATTGCTCCTGAAAAGCTTTTAAAATATCAATCAGTACTACCCGAAGGCGCCGATTCAAATCAGAATCTTTCAATCGGGGCAGCAGTCCTTTACCATCGAGAAATGCCACCATACGGTTTGGCGACAATCCATTTTCTTTTTTGTTCATTTCGAACAAATCCTGTAATGTCCGGAGACGATCTTGTTCGATATGTTTGTTCATCTTATCGGAAAGCCGAATTAATCGTCCATCCGCAGCTTCGATGACATCGTAGATGCCGGCAAAATACTCGTCGCTATCAAGCGGCATGCCTGTGACTTGTCCAAGCAACTGTGGATACGTAATCTGATTTTCTTCAATTTTGGTTTCGCTGTGATCCACAATCGGTTTTTTCAGCCATTCCCCGATTTTTTCCGGATCCCAGGTTTTTGCGGGGATCGGATGCAATTGAACCATCGGAATCTCTCCTTGCTTTGTTGCTTACTTGCGTTGCAATGAAATCTCAGCAACACGAGCCAAGATTTCTTCTCCTGCCTTAATGCCGTGATAATCGGTTCTGCGAATATGCTCAGATACCGGAATCGCACTTCTCACTGCTTCACCATGGGAAGCCAGCATGCTGTAGTCTGCACTTTCCAGTAGATCGAGATCCAGCAATGAATCTCCGGCAGCAAAGACATAGCTTGCTCCCAATCGTTCTTTCACGTATTCCATAGCTGCTGCTTTTGTGATGCTTTCCGGCATAAAATAAAGTTTCCGGCCCTGCAAAGACATTCCCCATCCGAGCTTTTTGAAGGTTGTTGTGTAAAATTCAAGTTTGTTTTCAGGAAAACGGTCCCGGTCGACAATCAGGTAAACGAACCAATCTTCCGCCTGCCGCACTTTCAACACCCAGTCTTCCGAGAAATGGCGTTCAATTTCTGGAAGCAATTCCTGAATAATCGTTTTGCGGCTAACGCATTGCTGACGAATCCCGTCCGACCACTCCTTGATTGGTTGACCATTTTCCAATATGACCGCACCGTTGGATATGACTGCAAAACGCGGCGCTTGCTGCCCTTTAAAAATCCCTGTCACCCGTTCGTATTGAGCCTGTGTACGCGTAGTAACCGGCAAAAAGAATGCAGAATCACTAATATTCCACAATTCAGATTGGCTTTTTTGGGTCATAAAGGATAACGGTTTGCCTTCGTAACGCTCAACTTCGACCAATTCTTCTTCTGTCACGTCCATGCCCATGGAATTGCGGGAATAAATTAAAGTCTGATCCAAATCACTGGCGAATAAAACCGTCATATTTCTTTACCCGATCGGATCAAGCCGATTGCGCGATAGAACAAGTCGGGAACGACTTCCACCGGCACCTCTTTTTCTTCTGCCAGCATCAAAATATGATGGACATCCGGATTATCCAAACTGTTGACCAAAATCTTCCACGGGCTTCTGCGAAGCAGAACACGAGTTGTTTCGCCAACTCCCGGTTTGATTAGGTGGTAGTCCGTTTCACTGTACATCTGCTGGCCGATTGCTTCAACTTCCTTCATGCCCTGCCAAGTTCTTTCAGCTGTCACGGGAGTCGAAACCGCGTCTTTCTCGACTCTTTCACGCGTCTCCGCAAAGCACTCTGTAATTTGATCGACGAAATCATTGGACAAATCTTCTTCAAGCAACTCGCCATAAAACTTGGCTCCGTGAAAATCATTTTTGCCAATATACAACTTGTTAAGAATGGTTCGACTCACCAAACCGGATACCGTTGCATTCAGACAAGCGCTCGGAATAAGAAAATCGTCACGTGTCCCGAATAATACTGCACAGGCACCAGGATCAGCCAACACCGCCATATCATCGTACAGGTCTAGGCCTTTTTCTTTATTAAGGCTGTTGACCGATTTGGTCAATTCTTTTTGGATGGCTCCTTTTCCGGTCCAACCGTCCACAAATTGGATGCGGCTTGCCGGATGTGCAGCCCGAATCGAGTCGATCGCTTTTTCATCAATTCCTTTATCCCGCAATATAGAAACACTGTAATGCGGCCAGTCCATTTTCATCACTTGTTCGGCATAACGGCGGATAAGGATGCCAATTGGGCTGCCAGCACGCGCTAAAGATACTAGAACAACGTCATCTGTGCCTGCATTCATAAAAATACGGCGTGTTACTAATCCCACCAAATAGCTTAATTGCTGCTTGGTCTTCTTTACCGTTTCATGATAGAGATTTGTGTACTCATCAGAAGGACGGTATTCCATCGGCAGCCGCTCTGCGTAATGTGCACCCGTCTGGACCGCTTTTTCCCGTTCCTCCAAGGTACTTTCAACAAATTCATCGCTGACGTCTTTCAATAGGAAGGTGATGTCTCTTTTCGGATAACTCGTTTTCACTAAACCCGTTGCTATCATTCGATCTTTTCACTCCTTTTACTGGTTGTCAGGGAAATCCATTCTACTGGTGCTTTTTTCTCCAGATATGTAAGCAGTGGTTGCCAGTCAGATTTCTCAATGACAGATTCTGCAAGCAAATAAATGCGGTCAATATCCAATTCATTGAGATTGTAGATAAACTGGCTAATGCCCTCTGCATCTGGCAGTTCAAATCTGGCTTTTTCCCTAATCGGATAGCCATTTGTCAGAGAAGCGAAAATCGGACTGCGTGTTGTAGTCTGCACAACCGGGTTGCCTCCTAAAGCTGAAGCAAAACGCAATGGCAGGTACATATTTTCTCCTATACCAATAACTAACGCCTTATCGCTTTTTTGTTCAAGCAATTTGGTTGCCGATTCTGCCCAGCCTTCTATTTCATCGTGCTCCTTGCTGGTAATGCCGAAACGGCCTGTATGAGATATATACTGCTGTGCCGTTTTCGAACGAGCAGCCAATTGCTCGCCTGGCAATTCAATATCCGGCAACCTGGAGCCTAAACTAGTCAATGAAACCAGTTCAGGTTCTTCAGGGGCTTTACTGTGAACCAGCTCAAACTCGCCAGCCATTAAAGACATAATTTTCAGACTGATATTCCGATCGTCCGCCATTTTTTCCAACTTCTCTTTCTGTATATCATTTCGCCAATCAAGAATAGAAAGAGAAGCGTAATGCTTTCCAGGGAATTGCTCGTCCAATGCACAAACCAGATTCAGCAGGGTATTGCCAGTCGAAATTTCATCATCGATTAAAACAATGGCTTCTGCTTCTTCAAGCATACCAGCAGGTGCATATACTTTATGGGACGTTGCGTGGGAATGCTCTTCTTCAAAGACAAAAGACGGGGTAATCCCAACAATCTCTTCACGTGTTGTATGAATATAAGCCGCGTCCTCAAAATGCTGAAAAACCGAGTGCCCAAGGCCCGTTGCGGTTTCTGCCATGCCAATGAACACTGTTTTTTGAGGCAGCGCTTTTTTAAATTGGAGCGATTTCACACTTGCTTTTCGATCTATTTTCCCAGTTTCAATCATTTCAACCAATGCGGCTGCATCCGGATGCCCTTCAAGCCCTGCTCTTTCCATCAGCAACGAAGCTAACAACGTGCCAGTTCCAAGAGCCACAGCTGGATCAACAGCGAGGTGTTTTGCAATAAGTTTGCTGACGAAGAGGAATTGGCGCTTTTTATTGACACGTAAAGCTACCGAAAAAAGCGATTCCGGTGAAAGTTCAGCATAGGAACTTGCGATCGAAATACGAATATCCAGGTTGTCCCACAACTTAGTATTGAGTTGAAAGTTGGTTTGCCCGGATGTGGTTAAGGACGTCGATTTGTTGATAGTTTTCATTGAGCACCCCATAGACTTCCGCTTGAGCAGCGATTTTTCTTGCCCAACTCAAATGCGGTTTTACTTCGTTCATTTTGTTTCGTTTAGGACTTTGCAGGACACCGTTCCGCTTGCCACTTTGATTGAGGATCAATTTGGCATCTTCAAAAGTTTCAAGCGATACAATATGGCCGGCATTGACGATGGAAATTTGAGACGGGTGGATACAGGTTTTTCCTTTAAAACCGTTCAGAACATCCAATTGAACTTCTTCCCATAGCGTTTGCTCTGGTTTTGAGGAAAGCCATAACCGCTCCCCACCTGAAAAATGTTCATATACTGGACCAGAAACCGTAAAACCATCTTCTGCACGATTGAAACGGTTCAAAATAGATGTCAGGCAATCACGGATGATATGAACATCATAAATGGTCCGCTCTGCAGGACGACGTAAGCCATAAAGACTGGAAAAATCTGTTGCGCCTACACGAACAGTCAAAACACGGTAAGCTTCAGATTTCATAATTTTGTGCAATTCCGCTAAAGTCTGTTCACGCGATTCACTGTACAGCACTTCTTTGGTTTCAAGCAGGGGCAGTGCATATAACTCTCTCCCAGCCGCTGCACTGGCACGATCCAATGCATCAAAAAACAACGGCAACGTAGCGGGCAAGCATTTCGGGAATACAATGCCAGTCAATATGTTCAATGACACGCCTGCCTGTTTGATTAATTTATCTAGTTGTTTGGGCGTACGAATTCGCAAAAACAAGGCTGGACCGGATGCCAGCTGTTCCGCACTTGCCTCGGCCAGTTTTTTAAACTCGCTCACCACATTCTTTTCTGCTTGTTCCAACTCTGAGTCGGCTACTGCGTCTTCCAAACAGATAATCAATGTGGTTAAACCGGAAAACGCACCACTGCTATAATCTCCGCTTATTATTTTTTGCGCAAAATTCAATCTGGATCCTGGTGTATAAAGTGCTGCACCTAATGCCAGGCCTAGGGTTTCCCGTTCCGTATCACGGTTAAATTCTGCCGGGTAGTATTTAAAAAAAGTTTTTAAATCAGAATCTGTCAATCCGCTAAAATGTCTCATGCGTGGTCCCTCCCGGCATGCTGCTGCTACAGCCCGTTCAAATTATCATTTCGTATATGAATGGAGAAAAAGCAAGGAGACAGTCTCCTTGCTTTTCCATCGTTTACTCAGCTGTTTAAGCCAAAGTCTTTCACAAGAGACTCTAAGCCACCTTGATAACCGCTGCCAATGGCATTGAATTTCCACTCTGAACCGTGGCGGTAAAGTTCCCCGACTACGACTGCCGTTTCAATTGAAAAATCTTCACCCAAGTCATAGCGGATCAATTCTTCGTTTGTGTCCCCATTGACGATACGGACATATGAATTGCTTACTTGGCCAAAGTTCTGGCTCCGTCCTTCTGCATCGTGAATTGTTATGGCAAAAGTCGCTTTTTCAATCGAAGCTGGAATAGCAGATAAGTTAACGTTTACTTGCTCATCATCGCCATCACCTTCACCGGTTTTGTTATCGCCAGTGTGTTCCACAGCTCCAGCAGCACCTGTTGTGTTGTTATAGAAGATAAAGTCAGCTTCGGAAGCTGTTTTGCCTTCACCATTTAGAAGGAACACGGAAGAATCCAAATCGAAATCTTGTCCTCCATCATACTTATTGGTATCCCAACCTAAACCTACGATTACTTTTGATAAACCAGGATTAGTTTTCGTTAAATCTACTTTTTGTCCTTTTGATAAGTTAATAGCCATTTTTCCAATCACTCCTTAAGAATATTTGTTTGCAATTGAGCCAATATCTGGTTCTGATGCGCCTTCACCGACTGCAGAAAACTTCCATTCTGCGCCTTGGCGATAAAGCTCACCAGTAATCAGCGACATTTGTCCTGCATAATTGTCCGTCAGATTATAATGGACAAGTTCTTCCTTCGACTGATTATCAACCAAACGAATAAACGCATTTTCAATCATGCCGAAATCTTGTTTCTTTTGTTTCGCATTATAAATGTTAACGACGAAGACCAAACGATGAACAGAAGGTGAAATGCGCTTTAAGTCGATATTAATCGTTTCATCGTCGCCTTCGCCTTCGCCAGTCAAGTTGTCGCCTGAGTGGACAACACTGCCGTCTTTGCTTTTCTTATTGCCGAAATAAATGAGGTTTTCTTTTGCCGTCAGCTTGCCGTTTTCATCAAGCAACAAGACGGATGCGTCACAGTCAACATCAGCACCGCCGCCTCCGCCGCCCAATAGGCCGCTTAGAAAGCCTCCACTTTTTTTGGTTGCAACAGGGTCCCAGCCCAAGCCAACCATAATGCTTGAAAGAGATGAACGTCCTTTTGTTAAATCGATCTTTTGACCTTTTACAAGATTAATCGCCATTCTTAACACTCTCCATTCATCAGTATGTATTCTATTTTAAAGGTATAGGTCCAACATGTAAAATTCAACGAATAAGGTCTTGTAAATCTGGTGTTAAGAAACGCTAATAGGAGCCCGCTCACGCTGAATTTTCAGACAAATGTTTTCTTAAAACACCTGTCGTATACTAATACGTATGTAACGCTGGGAAGTTTCATTTTCGCAAGGCATACTTCTTAAATGGCACGGGTAAATACAGCATGAAGAGATTTTATTGATAGCTCGAAAGGGGGCAAACGAATGAAACTTATATCCATCATTGTTCCAGCCTATAACGAAGAAGCAAATATTGCTTCTATGTACGAAAGGTTGGCGCAAGAACTTGATTCGCTTCCATACCATTATGAAATTATGTTCATCAATGATGGCAGCAACGACGGGACACTCGAGGAAATTTTAAAGCTGGCCGCAGCACACGATAGCGTAAAATATATTTCGTTGACCCGGAATTTTGGGAAAGAATCCGCGATGCTCGCCGGTTTAAAACGCATCAAAGGAGACGCTGCTATTGTCATGGACAGTGACTTGCAACATCCGCCCACTCTGATAAAGGAAATGGTGGAAGGATACGAAGAAGGCTTTAACCAAGTTGTCGCTAGACGGTCCCGCACCGGTGACTCCAAAGTTCGCTCCTTGTTTTCTTCCCTCTATTATAAACTGATTAACTCGATTACCGATGTCGACCTGCAAGATGGGGAAGGCGATTTCCGTCTATTAAGCCGAAAAGCCATCAACGCAATTTTGGCATTGAGTGAAAGCAACCGCTTTTCCAAAGGGCTGTTCTCATGGATCGGGCTCAGCAAAAAAACGATCAACTACGAAAATGTGCTGCGCACTGATGGCGATTCAAAATGGTCATTTAACAGTCTTGTCAACTATGGAATTGACGGAATCATTTCATTTAATATGAAGCCTTTGCGCATTTGTTTTTATACAGGGTTTCTGGTTCTGTTCCTGTCACTTATCTATATCTTCTTCACGCTCTATAACATTATGCAAGAAGGCGTCGGAGCTCCAGGCTACTTTACAACGATTACGGCAATTCTCTTACTTGGAGGCATTCAATTAATCAGCCTTGGCGTCATCGGGGAATATATTGGACGCATTTACAACGAAACCAAACAACGCCCGCATTTTCTGGTGGATATCAGCAATGTGGATGAATACGATGAACGTTAAGGCATTAAACACTGAATTTACCCGTTTTATTTTTGTCGGTGTCGTGAATACAGTAAGTTATTACAGCATTTACCTGCTGCTTCATAATGTGTTGTCTTGGTCTTATTTAGCAGCGCATATCATTGGGTTTTTGATCAGTTTGAACATTTCATTTTTCTTGAACTGCTATGTCACTTACCGAATTAAGCCCACTTTCAAAAAGTACTTGTACTTTCCTTTAACACAGATCGTTAATATATCTGTATCTACTGCTCTGATTTTTATGTTCGTTGAATTTTTTCATCTAAACAGCAATATCGCACCTTTTGCGGCAGTGCTGTTTACGATTCCCATAACCTTTGTCGTATCCGGAAAAATTCTTAAAGATACAGCACATCCAAAATAAGCAAAAAGACGGTGACCCTATGCACAAGTTACGCTCTGCCCTTCTGCTGTTATTCTTTAGCGTGCTACTCTCAGCAATTGGACACGCTGTTTTTCTTTTTCAATGGTCACGTAGCCATTTCATGGTGGGAATTAATGACGGTCTTTCCCAAATGATGCCCTTTAAGCATCTTTTATATACGCAATATACCCAAGGAGAATTTTTCTATTCGTTTGACTTTGGTTTAGGAGCGGGTACGTTCAGTGAACTATCTTATTATTTTTCAACATCCATCGTATTCCTGATTTCTGTATTCGTTGTGTTCGTGCTGGAAATAGCCAACATTGTTCAGACAACAGATGTACTGTTTTGGGCAAACGCAGCCGTCTTTATTAGCGTGATTCGTTTGGCTGCCGTCTTGTTCATCACAACACGTTTGTTCATGTACATGAACATTTCAAAACCGGCAGCTTTGCTTGGGGCATCTCTTTATGGAATTTCCGGCATGTATTTCCGGCATGTCACGTATTGGGAATTTTTCGCTGATGCTTTTCTATGGCTGCCGCTTCTCTTGCTTGGGGTCGAGAAAATTTTTCGTGAACAAAAACCTGGTTGGTTTTTAACGGCTGTCGCTGTGTCGATGATCGACAATTTCTATTTTGCTTACATCAATTTTTTGCTGACTGCCCTCTATATTCTTTTCAGGTTGTTCATCCCGCTTCAACCCAATGAGCAGGACAAAATGAAAGCGATTATGAGTTTTGGAATTGCCGGCCTAATCGGTGCTGGTATCAGTGCAGTTTCCTTTATACCTGCTGTCTATGCATACTTGAATAATCATAGGCCTGCTTTTCAACAGGAAATCCCATGGATTGATGTGACGGACAATATTTTGTTCGACAGCAGCTTGATTGTCCTGCCAGCCATTTTTGTGCTGCTGTTGTTTTGCGGCTTTTTGTATCGCCACAAAACTTTCCGCCTCTTTGCACTTCTCGGAATTGCCGGGATTATGATGCACCATAGTCCATTGATTGGCAGTGCCTTTAATGGATTTTCTGCTCCTCAATACCGATGGGAATACTTTTTATCCTTGATGGTTGGAGGGGCTGTAGCTGTTGCACTCGACCAACTTCATAAATTCACGATTCTGCGTTTATTGACTGCATCAGCTTTTGCCGCTTTTGTTTTTAAATTGTATGCCTTCAAAGATGAATATTTTGAAATTGATTCGCAATTTTCATTTCTTGCGGTCGGCAGTCTGTTGCTGACGATTTTACTGCTATCTTTGTATATCCAATACAAAAAGCCCGCACTCAAAGCATTATTGATGACGTCCTTATTTGCATGGGCTTTGCTGTTTGCTAACCTCTATCAATTGGAGAAAATTCTGGAGGATGGAGATATTGCTCAAGTTAATGAGGAATTGATAACCGGTGATGAATATGACGATCCGGAAATCGTTGAACTTCTAGATTTTATTCATACTAAAGAAACTGGTAGCCCTTACCGTATTGAATGGATGGAAGGTGTGCGCAATAACACACCAATTGTCCAGGATTTTCAGGGACTGAGTGCATATTCCAGTATTTTAAATAAAAATTTACTGTTCTTTTATCTGTACGATCTCGAAATTGATATGAAACGTGAAAGCGTCAGCCGTTATGCCACATTGGGAAATCGGGCAAACCTTTACAGTATGCTGCAAGGCAAATACTTGATCCGGCCAACTGATGATGACAATATTCCATTTGGCTTTACAGAAATTCAGGCATCCGAAAATTACACCGTCTATGAAAATGAATACGTTTTGCCGTTTGCGCGTTCTACTTCCGCTGTTTATCAGGAGCAACAGCTGGCTGAGATGTCTGTGCTGATACGTGAACAGGCAATGCTTACAGGTATGGTGCTTGACCAGACGCAAGGTACTGGGAGCATAAGCGCAACAGAAGAGATTACAGTCGGCTATGAAATAACAGAAGTTGGCGCCTCCTATAACGGCAGCACGCTTGAAGTCACAGAAGAACTCGGTGGCTTGGACTTGAATGTGGAGAGTTTGGATGAATCCATTATTGATTTGTTTGTCTCCTTCCACTTGGAAAATCAAGCTGCTGACGAAGGGTTTACGCTCATGGTCAACAACTATGAAACAACCAGAAAGTCCAATCAATCTGTCTACAAGACATTTGTTGATGATCTCACGATCCGTGTTTCTGCCGATGAACAAATTGAAATACGACTGCCTAAGGGCGTATATGAATTATCCGAAATCGAGCTTTATTCAGAGACTTACGAAACTCTATTGGATCAAGCTGACAAGCCGGATAAATCCAGCAATCTGCTAATTGATGGCAGCAAAGTCAGCCTCGATTATGCAAACACTGAAAACGATGAATACTTAAAGTTGTCGATTCCTTACGAACAGGGCTGGCGGGCTTTTGTAAATGGCCAAGAAACTGAGGTGCTAAAAGCCGATTATGGGTTTACAGCTGTTCCTTTAGAGGAAGGAAACAACACGATTTCCTTAACTTACCGGCCGCCATTTTTTAAATCCACTTTAATTTTAAGTGTTTTTTCTGCACTGCTTGGCGTTTGGTTTATTTTCCGAAATAGAAAAACATAAGATTCTTCTCCTACAAAAGAATCGTTTACAGAAAATTGCGTTTATTTAACTTTGGATGGGTGTAATGTAGAGTAACACGATTTCAAGGGAGGAGTTCAAATGAAGCGTTGGCTTTTACTTGTTTTTGCACTGGTCTTCTTATTGTTTCTGGCAGCTTGCGGAAATGAGAGCACAGAAGATCCACCGACAGAATCAGATGGAGCAACAGAACAAGAACCTGAAGAGGATGGGGACGACTTGCCACAGCTCGGAGATGAAGTGGATGAAGAGTCAGAAGATAGCGGAGAAGAAATACTGCTGTTGACTGTGGAGATGATGGACAGTAACGGCGAGGCTATAGGCACTGCAGAATTATCTCAGGAAGACGCTGGAGTTGGCGTAGTACTTGAAGTTGAAAATTTAGAAGCGGGCATTCACGGCATTCATTTTCATGAGGCTGGAATGTGTGAAGTTCCTGACTTTGAAACAGCAGGCGCCCACTTTAATCCAACTGATGCCATGCATGGTATGGACAACTCCGATGGCCCACATGCCGGGGATCTTCCAAATATTGAAGTCGGAGATGACGGCACCGCTATGCAGGAATTTATAGCTGAGAACGTAACACTGGCTACCGGCGAAGACAATTCTTTGCTTAAAGAAGGCGGTACGGCGCTTGTCATTCACGAGAGTGAAGATGATCAAGCAACAGACCCGTCTGGAGAGTCTGGAGATCGAATTGCTTGTGGTGTCGTCACGGGAGAATCGTAACGACGATGAACTTACTTTCCTATAAAACGAAAACACCTTATCCATTAAGGGGTTTTCGTTTTATATTTTTTTAAAAAGCAACATCCCTTTGATAAAATTCAAATAGGTTTTAGATGTGTTTAAGTGAAACTCCAACGGGAATAAGGAATATAAAGCCACTTACATTCTGAGGAGGATTCACATGACTAAAGATAAATTCGAAGAAATTGACGAGCAAGTCGATCCACAAGAACAGTCTCAACAACCCGGTTCGGAGGAGCAAATGAGCCCTGAACCGATTTATGATGATAAAGACTATAAAGGTTCTGGGAAATTAGAAGGAAAAGTTGCCATTATCACTGGCGGTGACAGCGGAATTGGCCGTGCAGTAGCAGTGGCTTATGCAAAAGAAGGCGCAAACATCGCCATTGCGTATCTGGATGAACACGAAGATGCCGACAAAACAATAAAAGCAATTGAAGGCTATGGTGTCAAAGCGGTAAAATTTGCTACTGATCTCAGCGACGTAGAAAATTGCAACCAATTGGTAGTGGACGTTATTTCTGAATTCGGCCAATTGAATATTCTAGTCAACAATGCCGGAAAGCAATTCCCGCAGGATGATTTTTTAGCCATCAGTCCTGATCAATTAATGGAAACTTTTTCAACCAATATTTTCAGTATGTTCTATTTAACACAAGCAGCTTTGCCGCATCTCCAAAAAGGAGACAGCATTATCAACACTTCTTCTGTAACAGCTTACCGAGGCTCTCCAGAGCTGATTGATTATTCAGCGACCAAAGGTGCCATTACAAGTTTTACCCGCTCTTTATCAGCGAACATTGCGGAGCAGGGAATCCGTGTAAACTCTGTTGCGCCAGGCCCTATTTGGACCCCTCTCATTCCGGCAACTTTCGGGGCTGAAAAAGTCGGCAAGCACGGTGGGGACACTCCGATGGAACGGCGCGGCCAACCATCTGAAGTAGCGCCTGCTTATGTTTATCTAGCTTCAAAAGATTCGACTTATGTGACAGGACAGGCCATTCATATAAACGGCGGAGATTTTATCAGCTCATAATTTTAAAACCCCTGGCAATTTGCCAGGGGTTTTTTTCGCTTTGTTCCAGAACCAACACTTAACTCTTAAGCCTATGACCCCAAAAATAAAGGCTGCCCCAAAGCCATTGTTCGTGACTTAGGGACAGCCTCTCAAAAAATTATTTTAATTTGTCTTCAGGCAATGAATTGTGAGCTTGTGGTGGTGCCGGTTTTAGTTCTGGCTTCACGCTAAGCGGTTCTGGTTTGCCGAATGTGAATTCATGGCCATCTGGTGCAGGCTCATGCATCCATTTCAAATCTTTGCTGCTTTCAGAATTCGTGTAAAGAATATGTGAATATTCGGTTGCTTCCCATTCCGGCGGAAGCGTGCCAGGCACAATTGGGCCTTCTTTTGCTTCTAGTTCTTTAATAGCTGCGAGCCACTGGTTTTGGTGCATCGTGTCACGCGCCAATAAGAATGAAAACAGGTCTTTTACGCCTTTATCGTCTGTCATGCTGTAAAGACGGGCTACTTGCAGACGGCCTTGTGATTCGGCATTGACGTTGGCACGAAAATCAGCCAATAAGTTTCCGCTCGCTACGATATATCCAGCGTTCCAAGGAACACCGTTACTGTCTTTTGGAGAAGCACCTAGACCATGAACGATGGCGTGCTGAGGGTTCATGCCGCCCATGATGGCACCAACAATCGGATCGCTTGCAGCTTTTTCCTGCTCGTAAACAGGTGCCCCTTCAAGGAGTCTTGCTACCAAAGTCGCCAGCATTTCAATATGCCCCAACTCTTGTGTTCCTGTATCCATCAGTAAATCTCTATATTTTTCGTTTCCTCTTGTGCTCCACCCTTGGAATAAATATTGCATGGCAACTGACATTTCACCAAATTGTCCACCAATCAGTTCCTGTACTTGCTTTGCGAATACCGGATCTGGAGAGTCCGGTTTAGCATGATATTGTAATTCTCCTGTGTGAAAAAACATAAATAAAACCTCCTGTTTGATTTTAGTTTTTATCGTTGGAGCTCACTTATCCTCGTTCTTTGGAATGGTATCTTTTGGATGCCCACCGTCATAATCAGAGTCATTTCCACCTGAGTTGTAGGAATTGCTGGTCGAATGTTCTTGCTGTTTGTTATTGGATTTGTTTTTTTGAGCTGAAGCATCCTCAGGATGTCCGCCGTCGTAATCAGACTCGTTTCCGCCTGCATTAAATTGTCGATCATTGTGTTTCGAATTTGTTGAAGCAGGTTCACTTTCCAGGGAATTCTGCTGTTTGTTTTGCTTTTCACCCATTCTGCCATCCTCCTCCTCAAAATTTAATAACTCTGCACTCTCTTTTTACCCGGCTGTTTCTTTTTAAAACCATATTTTGTATTTTCCCAGTTTTTCTCAACATGTGTTTTTATGATTGAGCACAAAAAAAGCCGGAAAGATTTTGTTTTCCGGCTTTTTTCGGCTTTCTTATACTATTTTCAATTCTACGTCAACGTTGCCTCTAGTCGCTTTGGAGTATGGGCAAAACGCGTGAGCTTTTTCGACAAGATCTTTTGCTGTCGCCTCATCTACACCTTCTAAATGGGCATTCAAAGTAACACCAATTTTGAATCCGCCATCAGCTTCGTCTTTCAAGAAATGAACGTCGGCTTTGATGGAAGTGCTGGAAACTTCCGCTTTTTCTCTTTTGATGATCAAGTTTAATGCACCATCGAAACAAGCTGAATAACCTGCTGCAAATAATTGTTCAGGATTCGTGCCTTCTCCGCCTGGACCGCCCAATTCTTTTGGCGATACTAATTGAAGATCCAATACATTGTCTTCGGAAACGACTCTGCCTTCGCGGCCGCCAGTTGCTGTAACTGTTGTTGTAAATAATGCTGACATTTTTCCAACCTCTTTCCTGATTTGTATTTGGGAACAGGTAAAACTTACCTCTTATCGCAATCCTTAGTCAACTGATATGTTCCCGCCTTCTGTTTCCAGTGTAATAAAGTTCAGTGCCTTTTCAATTGTTGAGAACGTGATCAATCGGCTATCGCGATCTAAATCAGTAGCAAATTGCTGAGCCGCCACCGGGGAAATGCCTGTTACATAAAGCTTGCTTCCCATAATACGCAGTGCATCATAGATTTGCATAAACCAGTAAAGCGGTGATTTTTCTGTCCACGATAAACCAGTAATATCAATGATGGCATGTTCAATCCGATGTTCTTGAACATATTCACATATTTTCACTTTCAGCGTCTCAAAGCGCTGGAAATTCATCGTACCGACTAGCGCAACAGTCGCAACATTCTCCTGAATAGATAAAATAGGCAGCATGAGTTTCTCAATTTCGCTTTCACTGGCCATAATGGCCTGCTGCTGAGAACGCTCCAAGGTAATGTCCGTTTGCGTGCCGATAAAATACAGGTTGTTGTCTATATGGACAGGTTCAATCGCGAGACGATTCCAGAAAGCAGAACCATCTTTGCGGTAATTGAGCAAGGTCAATACAACTTTTTCTTCATCGGCAATTGCTTTTTTCATCTTTTTAATATCTTCTTTTGCTGTATCAGGTCCTTGTAAAAACCGGCAGTTGCGCCCAATTACTTCTTCTTGATTATATCCAGTCATTTCGATAAAGGTTTTATTTGTATAAATAATTGGATTGTCGTGTTGTGATGGATCCGTCACTATTGTACCTACTTTACTTCCATCGATCATTGCTTCAAGCAAGGTTACTTGGGTTTCTTGGGTTAGCTCTTTCAAGCGGTCCACCTCTTCTTTCGTTTCATTTAATAAATGTAGCATAATTTTTCACTCATTTCCAAGTCCATGCTAACTGCAACGTTTCAAGATTTTTCCTACAGGGTAAGTGAAGAAACAAGGATGTTTTATTAGTGGGAGGAAGATATGATGGCAAAAGTATTAGCAGTTTTATCAAATGGCTATACGGATGAAGAAAATAATTACGTGACCGGCTGGTGGGCAGAAGAACTTTTCGCGCCTGCGTTAGAACTTGAAAAAGAAGGACATGTTGTTCGACTGGCATCCATCAACGGCGGCAAGCCTGTTGTTGACCCAATCAGCCTTAGCGCAGATTACGATCCAGATGGCATTTATAAAAAGCAATACGAGTCAGGCATGGCAGACAAAACAACACCAATTGTTGACGTTAAGGCCAGTGAATACGATGCTATCATGATAGTTGGCGGACATGGCGCGATGTTTGACCTGGCACATAACGAAGACTTGCATGCAGTCATCAATATTGTTCACGACTTAGGTGGGATTGTCTCGGCAGTTTGCCATGGCCCAGCACCGCTTGTATATACAAAAACCAAAGAAGGCCGCGGAATTCTCGACGGACTTAAAGTCACTGGCTATCCAAACGACAACGAACCGGAAGAAGTGGTCGATCTATTGCCATTTAGCTTGGAAGATGAATTGAAAAAAATTGCAGACTACCACGAAGAAAAAGAACAGGACGCTTATGTTGTCTGGGGCAGCAAACAAATTCTTACAGGACGCGACCCACAATCCTCTCAGCTGTTTGGCCGTGAGTTGGCACAAAAGCTATCTCAGCGTGAACTGCAGGCAGAAGAAAAGTTTCAGGATTAACCTTTAGCTATTTGGGGTAAATATAACTATAAGTAAGTTCGAGGAGGCAGTTAAATGAGTAATAGCGATAAAGAAGATTACATGAAGGAAACCGAAGCAGAGGCCAAAAGCCGTCCGCCCGAAGATAAAGAAGGAATCCAAGAACCAAAAACTACCGGTTACAAACCATTGCAAATCGGCATTATTATCTTTGTGGTTCTAGTTCTTATCATTGTCGGATTCGGGATTGGAACTGATTGGTTCGGTGTTTTCAGCTAAGTTCTGTAGTGCATAATTTTTAGTTTTTTCCATACAAAAGGCTTCCCACTATGTGGGAAGCCTTTTTCAAATTTTTATAATACTCATTTTTAGGACAGTGCGGCTGAAAACATGCCGCTTCGCCGGTCTGCCTTATGCCCGGCAGAGCTACACGGGCGCTTACGCTTTTCTTCATTGGCCAGACTCCAGCGCCCAGCTCTTTGGGTCATAAGCCAACCCGACTGTGCGGCTGAAAACATGCCGCTTCGCCGGTCTGCCTTATGCCCGGCAGAGCTACACGGGCGCTTACGCTTTTCTTCATTGGCCAGACTCCAGCGCCCAGATTCTAGGGTCATAAGCCAACCCAGCTGTGTGGCAAAGAACGCCACTTTGCTGGTCTGTCTTATGCCCGTCGAATCTACACGGGCGCTTACGCTTTTCTTATTCAATACTCTCTGTTAACGGGAGTTCGAAATTCATGATTTCTCCGTTTCTATAGGCTTTTACGGTTAGTGTATCGCCGACTTCTGTTTCGTTGTAGAGGTATTGGCGAAGTTCAAGCACTGAATTTACTGGGTTTCCGTCCATTTCAACGATGACGTCATAAGCTTTCATCCCTGCTGTTGCTGCTCCAGAACCTTCGACTACTGATTCAACGACGATGCCGCCTTCTACTTCTGCAGGCAAGTTCAACTGGCTCGTACGGTATTGTGCTGGCACTTCAGCCAAATCGACAATAGCAACGCCCATGGATGGACGATCTACAGCGCCTTCTGCTTCCAGATCTGAAATAATTGGAATGGCTGTATTAACCGGAATGGCTAGCCCAATGCCTTCTACAGCATCCTGCGCAATTTTCATGGAATTAATGCCAATTACTTGGCCCTCGGCATTAATTAAGGCACCGCCGCTGTTCCCTGGGTTAATGGCAGCATCTGTTTGAAGAACTTCAGACTGCCAATCTTCCGTGCCGTCCTGATTTACATCGATTGGCACTAAGCGCTCAGTTCCTGAAATGACACCCGTAGTTACCGATCCCGAAAACTGGAGTCCTAAAGGGTTGCCAATCGCAATAACCGGCTCGCCGGCCTGCAATACAGAGGAATCTCCAAATTCTGCTACCGTCGTGATCATGTTTCCTGGAACTTCCAACACAGCCAAGTCAGTCCAAATATCTGTACCCAATACTTTGGCATCAAGTTCTGTGCCGTCAGACAAGGTCACCATTACTTCTTCTGCGCCTTCCACAACGTGGTTATTGGTAACGATATATGCTGTATCACCGTCTTTTTTGTAAATGACGCCCGAGCCTGCACCGGCTTCTTGCGATTCTGCATCTTCACTGGTCTGTGAAGCAAATGGGTTTTGCTGTGCTGCCTGTAAATTGGAAACGCCGACTACAGCATCTGTGGTTTGTTCCACGATTTCTGTCACATCGGAAGTGACAACAGTTGAGGTGGTTTGCAGCCCGCTGACAGACTCAGTTGTTGATGCTGCTTCACTCTCTCCTAGATCTGCATCAGTCACTCCCGGGAGAATAACCCCAACCAATAATGCTCCTGCTATCAATCCCGTAAAGCTGGATGCAAAATAACCTTTCTTCGTTCTTTTCGGTTCGTTTGAATTATAGTACCCCATGTTTATTTCCTCCTCTATTCTGTCAATGTATTGACAATGTCATACGACTCAGTTTTTTCTGCCAACCATTCTGCATATTTGGTATTCAATGCTTCATCAAATAAGGTTTCCTTAATCTCTTCCGTGCTGTCTTCCAAATTTGCGTCAACAGCTTCGGTTTTTCCAGTCACTTGAATAATGTGGAAACCGTAATCCGTTTGGACAGGATCACTGATGTCATCCACTTCCATACTAAATGCTGCCTCTTCAAACTCTGCTGCCATTTCCCCGGCTCCAAATGCGCCAAGGACACCCCCGCTTTCAGCATTAGCTGTGTCTGTAGAATATTCCGCTGCAAGTTCGGCAAAATCGCCTCCATCATCCAGCTTTGCTTTTACTTCATCGGCTTCTTCTTGAGTCGCTACCAGAATATGGCTCGCCTCTACTTGCGAAGGCTGTTCGAACGATTCTTTATTTTCTTCGAAATACGTATTGATCTGCTCGTCTGTTATCTCGATATCCGGTCCAATAATTTTTTCAACCTTCAAGTACGTTTCCATTTCCGCTTCCAGGTCCGCTATCGACATGCCACTTGATGCAAGGGCCTGTTCAAGCGCCTCTGTGCCGCCGTAACTCTCTTCATAAACCGCCATTTCCGCATCAAGCTCTTCCTGCGTTACTTCCACCTCTGCATTTTCCGCTTCCTGATTGACGACCTCAGTGGAAATCATGGAATCAAGTGTTGCGGCTCCAGCAGAAGCTACCATTTTGTCATAAAGTTCATCTTTCGTTATTTCTGCATCTCCTACCGAAGCCACTGTTTCATCTCCTGAAAATGCCACCATCATAAAAATAGCTGTTGCCGCCAGTACGCCAATTGCGATGTATAAAAATTTTTTCATGTATAATTCCTCTTTTCCTAAGTTCTTATACATAGCTTATCAAGCAATTATGAATAAACTATGACCAGAGTTTTAACAAACATGAAAAGTTTCCTATGCAAAAAAATGACTTGGGATAGTTGCTCCCAAGTCATTCCTTATGCGGCAGACGGATGATGAATTTCGTCCCGTGCCCTTTTTCGCTTTCAACATGGATTTCTCCGTTGTGCAGCGTCACCAACTTTTTAACGATCGATAATCCTAATCCGAACTGGCCGCTCCCGCGGGATAAATCCGCTTTATAAAACCGGCGCCAAATCAGATCGATTTCCTCCACGTCAATTCCTGCGCCATCATCTTCCACGGTAATCACCATGTGATTCGGTTCAGAATGCGTCATCAAGGAAATGGTGCCGTTCTCCGTAAATTGAATAGCGTTTTTGACAATATTCATCAATATCTGAATCAGTCGATCCATATCCCCAAAGATGATATCCCCTGGCTGAGAATGGATAACAATCGCATTGCCTTTTTCTTTTGCCTGCAGATAAAGCTGTTCCTGAATAATTTCCAGCAGTTCATCCGCGTCAATCTCTTCTTTTGTCAGTTCCACTTGATTGGACCGTATTTTCTCGTAATCCAGATTTTCGTTGACCAGCCGCATTAGCCGCTTGGTTTCCTCGCTCGCCAGGCGGATGCCTTTTTCCCGCTGGCCTTCTTCAATCATATTGTTCCGCAGCCCTTCAATGATGCCTGCGATCGTCGTTAAAGGGGTCCGCATTTCGTGAGATACATCCGCCATAAATTGGCGGCGGCGGTTTTCCAGCCGATCGATTTCCTCGTTGGAATGTTGCAGTTTGGCAGCCATTTTGTTGAAGTCGTGCGCCAAGTCACCAAATTCGTCGAAATTCGATTCTGGCAAGTTAACATCATAATGGCCTTCACTGATCATAGAAGTCGCTTTGCGCATGCGCTGGATCCTGCTAACATGCAGTTTCGACAACCACAGGCTAAGCAGCAGCGCAATCGCCAGAGCGATTAAAATAGTGGTGATTAAGGTTTTATTCAATTCCGCAATCATTTCGCTGATGCCACTGACAGGAGAGGCAAGCAATACGCCGCCAGCCAATTGGTTATTCTCGAAATAAGGCATGGCCACAAATGTAACGGTAAAGTCGAAACGCTCAACGTCACGATTGACTACCAGCGTTTCTCCCTGTTCGATGACATTCCATTCTTCTTGCGTCAACTCTACTGGTGGAAATGCGCCAGCTACCGGATACAAAATACGGCTTTGCTGATCAAAGACAATAAAATTGATATTCTGTGCTCCAAGAATTGAGACATAGGATTGCAGGTTGGTGCCCGGCCGAGCACGTTCGAGTTCTGCAATAATCTGTTCGCCGTAATTTTCCAGCTCTTCCGCTTTTTCGTTGTAAGCAAAATCATCCACGTAGCGGACAAATAAAATACTTAAAATCAAAAAAGCAATCAGCAAGATGCTCATATGGCTGGCAATCAGCTGATAGAAATACTTAATTCGTGTGTTCTTCAAATTTATAGCCAACTCCCCATACTGTATGGAACAGCTTGTCCCCGTCATCAATTTTCTTGCGGAGGCGCTTGATGTGAACATCTACTGTCCGCTCATCGCCATAAAACTGGTAGCCCCATACCTGCTCCAACAATTGTTCCCGGTTGAACACTTGCTTCGGATGCTGCAAGAAAAAGACCAACAAATCAAATTCCTTAGGTGTCAGGCTATCAACTTCCCGACCATCTTTCAGAATGCTTCGCGTTTCTTTGTTGACGGTAAAATGAGCCGTTTGGATAAGGTCCGACAGGGGTTCCGCTTTTTGGGTTCGGCGCGTGACTGCTTTGACGCGGGCCATTAGCGTCAGTGGACTGAACGGCTTTGTCACGTAGTCATCTGCACCCATCTCAAAACCAATGACCTGGTCCGATTCGCTGTCTTTCGCCGTCAGCATGATGATTGGGACTGCACTTCCTTCTTCACGGATCTTTCGGCACAGCGCGATGCCATCCATTCCCGGAAGCATCCAGTCCAGAATCAGCAAATCGTATGAGCCATCTTTGTATTTCCGGTAACCTTCCAGTCCATCGGCTGCAAAATCGCCCTGGATGTTTTCTTTCGAGAAAAACAATTCAAGCATGGAGCTGACGCTCGGGTTATCTTCCACAACCAATATTTTCATCCCGCACCTCCGTCTATCTTTCTCCTAAAGGTAAATGACAAATCCGAAAGACGCAAGCAAATTGAAAAACCGCCCTTCCGTATAGGAAGAGCGGTTCGGCAGCCCTTAGGCTTTTTTCTCGCGTGTTTTAAGCTTTACAAACAAGTCGCCAATCATATCATAATCGATGGCGATATTATTTTCGTAGGCATATTTCACACCATAGCCCAGCGCCAATGTCATAGATGAAGCGACAGTTCCACCAATGATGGATCCAGCTCCTGGAATGAACTTCAGTGCCTGCCGGTAAATGGTGTGTCCAATTGTTTGCGTTGCTGTGATGACGATCATGTCTTTCGCCGCTTTTTTAGTTAGCGGTTTGTCATAAAGATTCGATAATTTGATAATCAGCCCAACCTGCAGCGTGGTTAATGGCAATACATCTGAACCTGGGATTGGCGATGCTCCAATAACACCTGCTGAAACTCCCGCTCCAATGATCCAACGCGTGGCAGCAGAAGATTTTTCTTTCAGGCTTTTGGCGAAGAGCAGGTCCTTACCCTTCTTTTCGAGCAAAAAAAGAATCTCCCTCTTTAAGGTTTCCAAATTTTCTTCTGTTTTCGAAGAAATCGGAATGATTTTGTATTTATTTCCTGTATGATCTTTGACGAACTGGACGATGGACGGAATGTTTTCCGCTGCATCAATTTTATTCAAAACAATCAGGATGTCTTTGTTGTGCTTCTCAATTTCCTTAAACTTCTCTTTTTCACTTTCAGAAAACACGGTGCCTGCCGCGTTCAGAAAAAATAACACAACATCGGATTTCTGCACAAACTCCAAGGTTTTTTTAGGATTTTCGTCATTCGGATCGTTCAACCCCGGCGTATCCATAAATTTGATGTTTTCCAGACCGCGAATATTATAAGGATCTACACTGACCGTTTCACCTGGCATCGGATTCGTACTGGCAATATCTTCTCCAATAATCTTGTTGACAGTGGAAGATTTGCCGGCATTAACCTCGCCGATTAAGGAAATTAAAAGCTCTTGATCGAGCGCATCGTTGACTTTTTTCATTTCGTTTTCAAACATTTTGTCCATCGCTTGCATCACTTCTTTTTCAAACTCTTTTACCATAGACTTTTCCCCCTCATCTCTTGCTTACTGTCTATTATAGTAGTTTCTCTTTCCCTGAGGAAATTATTCCTCGATATAGTCTTTTAATAAAAAGTCTGCATAGTTCATCAAGGTTTGAGTATCATCAATGTGCTTTTGGGCTTCGCTGTTTTTACTGCGTTTCTCCATGCTTTTCAAATCATAAAGTACTCCAGACAATTTGGCTCCGGGTGCTTTATATAATTGTTCCGACTGGATATAAGATCCTCCAGGCAAATAATAACGCATGCCCAGTAAATTCTTTTTGTATTGAAACAGGTTGTGGCCCATCATTGGCTCTTCGTGTTCGACACCGAGCAAAGCCAGAAGCGTTGGCATAATGTCCGTCTGTCCAGCCAGACGTGTCATTTTGCTTTCTTCGAAAAGATTTCCTCCTGTAAAAATCAGCGGAATGGTGTATTGGTCTTTTAAAGAATAATCATGCCCTAAAAAATTGCCCAATAGCGCTTGATCTTCTCCTGTTACCAGCGTGCCGTGCATTCCAGAATGATCGCCGAAAATGGCGATCAGGGACTCGTCGTAAATTCCTTGCGCCTTTAATTCTTGAATAAATGCACCAATTTGTTCATCTGCATAGCGAATGGACTGCAGGTAATTGCCGATATACATGTCTTCGTATTCTACCGGCAGTTTTAGATACTGCATGGATTCTGGCATGTCGAACGGAGTATGGCTCGTGACCGTCACGATATTCGCATAAATGCGATCGTAGGTTTCGAGCTGTCTCGGCAATTCGTTTGCCACAAAATCGAACAAGACCTCATCAGCTGGACCAAAACCTACTTTTTTAATGTCGGGAAGATCATCGATGGAAAAAATCTCTTCATAGCCAAGAACCGGATAAAGAACGTCTCGGTTCCAAAATGTTATATCATCTGCATGATAAGTAGCCGATCCGTAGCCTTTTTCTTTCAGTGTTTGTGCCAAAGATGGCGCTTTTTTTCCAGTAAGGCTGTTTGCTGTAGGAATCATGCCTTGCGGATACAATCCTGTGTTGGTCATCCATTCGGCATCAGAAGTTGTCCCTGCTCCAACCTGCTGGAAGACATTAGAAAAATAAGCACTTTCATTTAAAAGCTTGTTGAGGTTAGGAGTAATTTCCTGACCGTTCAAGGTTCGTCCAATTACGAAATTCTGCAATGATTCTACTTGGATAACAAACAAGTTGCGGCCTTCCGCAATCCCAAAACTTTCCTGTTCAGTGACGTTTACATATTCATTGCCTTTCAGCTCTTCCAATTCCTTTGCGGACAGTTTGCTCGAAGACGCATGGGCAGTTTCCGTTGAGCGGTTATACAATTGGACTACTTGCGACTGCAGAAATCCATTTTCTTTCGCGAAATAAGAAACATCGATGACGGGCTGCTTGATGGCATAGACAATTGTAACCGCACATACCGCGGCCATCCCGGCAACTACATACTTCATACCGCCGGTCTTTGCAGGTTGCTCCCAGTGCCGTGCAAGGAATATGAGCAAAATCGCATCCAAGAAAAACAAAAAATCCCACGGTGTTGACAGCATTGTGATTGTGCCGCTGACAGAACTTGATTGGGTGAGCTGCTGCAAATCATAATAGGAAGGAATCGTGGAATAATAGCGAATATAAAGCGTGACTGCAAAAAAAATAACCGATACCAGCAAATTGAAAACCCAAACTGTCCGCCAAAGATGGTTTTTAGCCAACAGCAAAACTATCGATAAGAACAAAGCCCACATAGGAAATTCAATCAATGCAATATGTAAAATCGATTTGGTATCAAAAATCAGCACGCGAAAAGCACTCACTTTAATTAACAAGAAAAGAAAAACTAATACATAAGGCAGTACATCTGTTTTTTTCATTTGGAACACCTCTATTCTTCAGCAAACTATCTAAATTGAATGGTGCATATATTTTTTTAAAAAGGGAATAGAAACTATGTAAGTTGAGCTAAGCCTTTTCGCCTGTCGATATTTCACTACACCTTCATGAGAATAGGGAAATCCAAACCTTCCGTTATTCTACCATTTTTACATTGGTGCATTCCAGGCATATAGGAAGCTCTACATTCGTATAATTTTTTCAACAGAATCAATTCAAAGGAGAGATAAAATGCAGACATTGAAAGCAGTTTTTCTTAATACTTCATTAAAAAGTTCAACAGAACCTTCTCATACCGAAGGATTTATTCAGGACGTTCAATTCCATTACAATCAGCTGGGGGTTGAGTCTGAGGTTATTCGTTTAGCGGATTACAAGATTGCCTATGGTGTTCAAGACGACATGGGGGACGGAGATCAGTGGCCACAAATTCTTGAAAAAGTACTGGCTGCAGATATTGTCGTGATCGGCACACCCCTATGGCTTGGAGAAAAAAGTTCACTCGCTACCCAAGCAATTGAACGCCTTTATGGCAGCAGTAGCGTGACCAATGATAAAGGCCAATCTATTTTCTACAATAAAGTAGGCGGAGTGGCCATTACCGGAAATGAAGACGGCGCCAAACACGCCGCTGCTTCTATTCTCTATGGACTCTCCCATATCGGCTTTGTCATTCCACCTAATGTAGATGCCTATTGGGTAGGTGAAGCAGGTCCTGGCGACTCTTACATGGATGCGGGACGAGACAACGAATTTACTCAGTCAGCGATCCAACGCCTTGCCTACAACACCTACCACTTAGCAGGAATGCTAAAAAACAACCCGATTCCAAATGAAGGAAACACATTGGAATAACTGTAAATAGTCCAACCGGCGGCATTCACATGTTGCCGGTTTTTTCGTAAAATCATTCCCATACACGTTTTACAGAAAGGTCGCCGCCGCTTATTTCTACCTCGTAAATATCTGGATTTGTCAGCCTTTTCCACTCTGAAAAACCATAACTCTCATCAATTTGTTTCAGCAGCAATCCTAATAAATTTCCGTGAGTCACTGCTGCGGTTTTATCTTCCATTTCATTCAATACAGCCATTGCGCGATCTGTTGCTTCTTTTCCCGATTCACCACCGGCAAATTTTAAATCGGCATCCTTAAAGGAATCCTCCAGTTTTTCCATCCAATCCGGCAAATCTTCAGAACTCAATACCCGCTCTGCCAACCGATCATCGATTTCGATCGGCAAGTTCATTCGGTCAGCAGCTGGTTCGATGGATTGAATGGCACGCGTAAAAGGGCTTGAGATAAAGTGAATCACATGCCGATGCTGCAGAAATTCGGCTAAATCTTGCGCCTGCTGCTTACCTGTTTCAGTCAATTCTGCATCGGGCGCCTGCCCCGTTGCCTGGCAATGTCTAATCAAATAAATCGTTTTATTCATGATTCCCCACCCTAGTTCAATTTTATTTCCCACTTTTCTAGTTCGTTCACCCATAAATTGGATTCGGTTTTTTCTATTAATTCTCTTGCCCCAAATTCGGGAGACCCACTGCTGTTATACATCTTATTCCCTTAAATTCCGTTTTTAAATCTTGAAAAAACCCCTGAGCAGGAGCCCAGGAGCTGGATGTTATAGTTTTTTCATTAGGTTCGCCATTTCAATGGCACCTGCAGCTGATTCCCAGCCTTTGTTGCCGGCTTTTGTTCCTGCCCGCTCAATAGCTTGCTCAATAGAATCGGTTGTCAAAACGCCAAAAATAACCGGAATATTTGCTTGGTCGCTAGCTCTTGAAACGCCTTTAGCAACTTCGCTGCAGACATAATCGAAATGCGGTGTCGCGCCTCGGATCACAGTTCCTAAAGTGATGACTGCATCGTAATTTCCGCTCATCGCCATTTTTTTGGCGACTAACGGAATTTCAAAAGCACCTGGCACCCAAGCGATTGACACGTCGTCTTCTCCAACGCCGTGGCGTTTTAATGCGTCTTCTGCACCACCCAGCAGCTTGCTTGTAATAAATTCGTTAAAGCGGCCGACAACGATGCCGATGCGCAGCCCTTCACCATTTAAATATCCTTCAAAATGTACAGTCATGCAATTCCATCTCCTCTGGTAGATTAATAGGTTGTTGTGCTTTGATTTTTATGTTGGTAGGATACTAACTCTTTAATTGTGAGAATTCCCAGTCCGAGCCGTTCTGCTACTTTCAGCAAATCGTCCACTCGGGCCATTGTGCCGTCTGGATTCATAATTTCACAAATGACCCCTGCAGGCGGCGATCCTGCCAGCTTCGCTAAATCAACAGCCGCTTCGGTGTGTCCCATCCGTTCAAGCACACCTCCGTCTTTTGCAATCAACGGGAAAATATGGCCTGGACGTTTAAAATCCGTCGCTTTCGCATCCGGCTTTATCAAACTGGTAATGGTATGAGAACGTTCGTAAGCACTGATGCCTGTAGTTGTGTCTTTATGATCAATGCTAATGGTAAAGGCTGTACCAAATTCGTCTGTATTATCGTCCGTCATCAAACCGATTTCCAAGTTTCGAGCGATGGACTGGGCAACAGGCACGCAAATCAATCCTCTGCCTTCTGTCGCCATCAAATTGACAATTTCAGGTGAAGCAAACTCTGCCAATGCAATAAAATCGCCTTCGTTTTCTCTATCTTCATCATCAATCACAATGATTGCTTTGCCATTTTTCAAGTCTTCGACGGCTTTCTCTACTGTGTAAAACATCTCTGATGTACCTCCCTTTAAAATCCATTTTCCGCCAGCCAACTTCGGCTGATTTTCGGTTCTGCTGTCTGAATGCGTTCGGTATACTTCGCCAACAGATCACATTCAATATTGACCTTGTCCCCAATGCCTTTATCTCCTAACAGCGAATCTTCCTGCGTGGTCGGAATAAGAGATATGGTCACCGTATTATGGCCAAGCGCAAAAATGGTCAGTGAAGTCCCATCCACTGCAATCGAACCCTTCAGCATCATGTATTTCATCAGCCGAGGCTCAAGTTCAATGGTTTTGGTCACGGCATTCGCTTCTTTTTTTGCAGAGCGAATTACGCCGACACCATCGATGTGCCCACTGACAAAATGGCCGCCAAAGCGTCCATTGGCTGGCATCGCACGTTCTAAATTCACACCGGATCCGGCCTTTAAACCAATCATTGTTGAAGACTTGACGGTTTCCGGAATAACATCAACCGTAAATGTATGAGAGTTGAATGTCGAAACTGTTAAACACACACCGTTAATGGAGATGCTGTCTCCACGTTTGATGTCCTCTAAAATCAGTCCGCAGGAAATGGTCAATTCCATCGCCTGTGGTTTAGTACGAACTGAAGCAACATGTCCCACTTCTTCGACTATGCCTGTAAACATTTGGTCACACTCCTCCGTTCAGGCCGCAAGAGCAGATTTAATTGGGGTAATATGGGTAATTGGGTGCTTTCCACCATGGGGCGTATAGGTGGTGAGGAAAGGAAAGTTCTGAAGGTTGGTCTGTGCATGTGCCCTGCTTCTTTGTCAAGATTGCCAGTTTCCCAGCTGTTTTTTGTACCTTGAAAAAGCTCTTTTTCCACGGAGGAAAGGAGCAGGATTAAAGATGGTCGTCTCGAAATTTCAGAGACTGGTCCCACATAACGGTTTTTGGTCATACAAATTCCTCCTTTCAATTTCAACTCAATTGAAAAGAAGAGGCACATAACGAAGCCGATCTCTAAATTCTTCTCCCATCCAGACTGTAACTGTCGGTGCTGGAATTTCACCAGCTCCACCGCTTGGACGCGCACAGCATAGTGGCCTATGCCTGCATTCGCCTAACCGGGTCACGGACTTGCAGTTTCCTGCTCACCGCCGGTAAGGAATTTCACCTTGCCCCGAAGAATTAGATTCGTAGTTTCGTCCTATTCATAGTAGCATAGAAAGAAAACAAACCAAATAAGTTGAACTTCAAAACTCATAATTATGTCTTAGTTGGAAGCTGTTTTCTTTCATTCGACTTATCCAGTCCATTTTTAGAAAGGGAGATTTTGTATGCCACATCGCCAAACAGTGAAAGGGATTGGAGTTGATGCTGAAACAAGGTGTGCCCATTACCACTCACCCATTGACCGGATTGCTATCAAGTTTTTTTGCTGCCAGCAATACTTTCCTTGCTTTGAGTGTCATGAAGCTGTTGGATGCAACAATCACCAAGTATGGCCAAAGGAAAAATTTCATGAAAAAGCCGTGTTGTGCGGAACTTGTGGACATGAATTATCAGTCGATGACTATGTAGCCTGCGCATCAACTTGCCCATCCTGCTCCTCGCCGTTCAATCCCGGCTGCAGTTTGCACAAGCATCTCTATTTCGAATAAAGTAAAAGCCAAGTGAGAGCAATACTGCTCTTACTTGGCTTTTTTGATGTACAAAGACATTACGTACTGCTCACCTTTTGAGCGCATAATTCGCCTGCCAGTATCTTTAAATCCTGCTTTTTGATACAGCCGTTGCGCCGGAATGTTACGCGCATTGACACCTAGCACTACTTCATCAAAACTAGAGAATTCCTCTCCCATAAACTCCGGCAATGCATAGATGGAACCTGTCGCGATGCCCCGGCCCTGAAATTTTGGATTTACAGAAAATCCTCTCAATAGAAGGGCATTTGGATTATCCGAATACTTTTTCCGGTCTTCTGACTCATCCAATTCAAAAAAACCGGCATCTTCACCCCTCGCTTTGATGATGATGAAGTGCTTTAAGGGGTCTTTAGCATCTTTTTCAATGATTTCTGTCGGCAGCCGTGTAAATTCCAACTGGTCTGACGGCAAATCGTAGTCAACTGACACTTTTGAGGAATACCGATGCAATGTAACTTCCTTTTTCTTGATCACGCTGAGCAGCCTCCTTATTTACAGTACATCTTCAAATGCAAACTAGGGTTTAATGATAAAAAAGCTCCTGAAAAATGGCCACAGCAGCATTATTCTTTTTCCAGCGTCACTACGACAATTTCCGGCAAATTAAAAATACGCACAGGAAAAGTGCTGTTGCCAAGCCCTCTGCTGACAACCATTTGGGATTGGTCTATTTCAAATATTCCTTCGGTCACTTTTGGAAACCAACCTTGTCCCGGAGCAATCAAACCGCCAAGTCCTGGAATACGAATTTGCCCACCATGAGCATGTCCAGAGAAAACAACGTCCACTTCATCTTCTGCATAAATTGGAAAGTACTCTGGACGATGTGCGAGCAGCAACGTAAAATCGTCGGTCATTTGTGCATCGTCAAGACTGTGGCGTGTTGCTTCTTCTTCATGAATATCCGGTTCCATCAATGGATCTTCGATTCCTGCAATCTGGATTGATGATCCACCTTTTTCCCATTCCACTGAATCATTTTTCAAGACAGTTACGCCACGTTGCCGCAGCGCCTCCGTTATTTCTTCTACCTCGTTAGAGGCCACTTCATGATTCCCGGTTACAAAATACACATTGCTCATCTCAATCAATGCGTCTACCAGCACTAAGCTCGCTTCCAAATCGTAGCGGTTGCTGTCAACAAGGTCTCCTGTTAAAAAAATAACATCCGGATCAGCCGCTTCCACTTTTTCGATCAGCGACGACTGATTTCTCCCAAAAGTCGCATTATGCAAATCCGATACTTGAACGATTTTTGAACCGTTGAAAGCTTCTGGCAGCTCGTTAGATGTCACCGTATATTCAGTGGTTTGTATCCACTTGTTGCTGTACCAAATTCCACTCCATACCAATAGTATGAGCAGTATGAATACTGCGAGTTTCTTCATAAAAATTAACCTCTATTCAATTCTTATTAAATTATTGGGGCTAATCCCAACTGTTCTATGAGCTAATTGACGCCTGATTTACCAAAAAAGATGCAAGGCTCTTTCTTAAGCATTGCCAGTTGTTTCACTGGGTGCTGTAATCTCAAGCTTTACGTGATCGGGCCCTTCAAGAAAAACAGCATAGTAATCCGGCCCGCCCGCAAAAGGATGAAGTTCTTCATACAGCACTCGCGCTCCCCATTGTCGCATTTTTTCAGTCATTTCGTCCACTTGTGAGCGTGAATCGGCATGAAACGCCAAATGGTTGAGTCCTGGTCTTTTGCGGTGATGCGCAGGTTGAAGAAACGCTCGTTCGGTTTGTACAAAAACAATGTAGGTAGGACCTGATTTATAACTAAAGCCTTGTTCCCACTCTTGGAACAACACATACCCCAGCGGCGGCAGCAATTCGCTATAGAAAGATCTGGCCTCTCGCAAATTTGAAACGTTCAGTTCAACATGATGAAGCATTCACTGCACCTCTTTTCCAGAAATTTAAACGATTTTCTTTTTTACGAACTGGGTATGTCAGTATGGTCTGCATCCCATTAAACTTTTGTTTTCGCTTTGTTTTTACGGGATGCCCAGCTTCCAAAAACAATGGATACCAAAATAATGAAGACCGCTACCCCAATTGCCCCCGCGAGGTTTACACTGTCCGGACTTCCGGTTAACCAAGTGTTTGCATATTGAGGCAGCTTTACTGGTGAAACGGACCAATTTGTCCCAAGCAAGCCATCACTTACTTGAAGAAGGAGGTAAATCGCAAATGCCACAGCCCCCGCAAGCCCGCTATTTGGCATTGTTGCACTCGCTGCCACCACAATAGAAACAATGAGCAGTACCCAGACGCTATAAGTTCCGACCATTTGCAAAAGATTCGTCCATTCCACTCGATCAAAAAATAAAAAAGTATAATAATAGCCCGCCAGAAAACCAAGCCAAACACTCGCTAAAGAAATGGCTGATGCTGTTAACCACTTGCTGAGAAAATAAAATGGAAAAGAAAGCGGGCGCACATACAACAAGGTCGCTGTTCCACTTTTACGCTCTCCAGCAACGGTTCCCATATAGGCTAAAATCAAAACGGCCATTCCGATTGTTTGAAATTGGCCCATGACTGCAATCAGCATCTGTTCGGGTGTTGGTACCGGAAATTCAAACACTGCTCCTTCCGGCAACCCGCCTGACGCCTCAAGAATTTGCGGCATAAAGAAATTGACGACCGGCTCGGTGATTCCGAGAAGAATGAAAACAGCCGGCAACCAGTAAATTTTATAATTTCGAATGTTTTCCCGCCATTCTTTTTGCATTAAAATAGTAAATTGGTTCATTTGGCAGCGACCACCTTCAGATAGATTTCTTCCAGAGAGGCTGTTTGAACATCGACTCCCAGAATATCCTGTTTTTCAGAAGCTAATATTTCAAGGATTTGCTGCATGGATGGTCCGTTTTGGCGAATCGGAAGAAAAATCATATTCTCTTTGAGGTCACGCTCCCATGGGAGTTTGCCAGCAAACACTGCCGCTTGGTCAGGGCTAGAAAACCGTATTCGAATATGTGGACGGGCATGCCGATTCTTCACGTCATTCAACGAGCCATACTCAATCAAACGCCCATCTTTCATAAAAAGTAACTGATCGGTCATTTCTTCTGCATCATTTAGTATATGGGTAGAGTACAAGATGGTGGTATCCTGCTGCAACGTTTTCAACAAGTCCATAATTTCTCTGCGTCCGGTTGGATCCAAAGCGGAAATCGGTTCATCCAACAATAGAAGCTTTGGCTGATGGACGATTGCTTGTGCCAAACCCAGACGCTGTTTCATCCCACCTGAAAAAGCGCCGGTTTTTTTATTTAGAGCCGACGCTAGCCCAACAAATTCAAGGGTACGGGTTGCCTGCAATCTTGCTTTTTTAGGATCAATGCCACTCAGTTTTGCGGCCATTTCTGTAAATTCAAGCGCTGTCAACCAAGGGAAGAACTGAGGATACTGAGGCAAAAAACCGATGGTGGTTTTTTTATCCATTCTGATGGAGCCGCTAGAGGGAGATAACAAATCAGCTAACATAGACAAACTTGTTGTCTTTCCAGCTCCATTTGGGCCAATTAAAGCAGTGGCTGTTCCTTGTTCCAACACAAGAGAAAGATCTTCTACTGCATTTTCCTGTCCATAACGCTTTGCCAGTTTTTCCACTTCTAGAATACTCAATAGTTTTTCCTCCCGACAACAAAGTATAGAATAGGTCCAATAATATTGACGATGACAATTAATATGCCCCACATCCATTTGGGACCATATGGATTGGGATTTTTTATCAAGTCTACCAACGCGAAAATCATTAATGCGAATTGAATAATAACGATTGGCAGCAAAGCCAAAACCAATGTAGTTTGATCCATTAAACGTCACCTCTTTTTCTTTTCGCGGAAAAGATCCTATAAGCTATGTTCTCGGCATTCCTTGCTATTTCCTTTATTTGCAAAACATCTACTATTAAAATCAAGGTTTTTTAACGTTTTGACGTATTTTTCCTAAAAAATACGTCAAAACGCTTCTGAAGTTTACCATTTCATTTTTAAGAAGAATTCCATCAGGTAACTCTTTTCTGCATCCCCAATGTTCCATTCCATAATTTCTTTGCACATGCTGGCTTTGGTTCCGTAGCCTTTTACAAATCCGTTTAACCGGGCAGCAAAAGTCGAATCCACCAGCATTTCATTATCTGGATACATTTCCGTCAACTGCTCTAATGCCTTTGGGTATCGTTTCAAGTAGTATTTTTGGTGGCGTTCTTCAGCCTGAACAAATCCGGTAAAAGGCGAAATTTCTGTTTCAATCGGTTCACCCAATTGCATCTCCATTTCCTTTTGAACCTCCTCAATCATCAGGCGCTGCTCTTCTGTATGGTACTGCAACAAAGAAATATATTGTCTTCCTTTGTAATTATCACGATTCGGGTAATGATTCTGCCAAAATTCCTTCAGTACATCTTCATATCGGATCACTAAAGGATCAAATTGGATTTGAAGTGTTTCCGTATGATCGCCCATTTTTCTGTAAGTAGGCGCTGGCTCTGCTCCTCCTGCAAAGCCAACACTGGTCTGTATGACTCCTTGCATGCCCCCAAATCGAGCCTCTGGTCCCCAGAAGCAACCCATGCCAAAAGTGGCGAATTCCAGTTGGTCACCTTGTTGATGAAGGCCCTCTTCAAGCTCTTGAATCGTCATTTTTTGAACCATCTCGCCCATCGTCCTTTCTTCTTAAAAGATTTAGCCTGTTTCAACTACTATACAGATCACGGTTATTCTCTTAAAATTAATGTAACAAGACTGCTCAGAAAATGCATAGCTCAGCCCTTCATTTCATAAAGCCACTACAAAAGAAAGTGGGAATCTGCAATGAACAGCTCTAAAAAAGAGGTCATTTGCTATTTCAAAAAGATGGACCGCAGCTTTTTTATGGATTCCAATAAAGACTTGGCCATTTTTGACCAAGCTTTGCCAATTGGGTTTGAACAAACCATCTCTCAACCGTCTCTCGTTCTCGAAATGACATTGGCGCTCGACCTTCAACCTCAACACAAAGTGTTGGAACTAGGAACAGGCTCAGGTTTCCAAACTGCTTTGCTTGCAGCTTTTTCCAGCTCTGTTTACACAATAGAGAGAATCGAAGAATTACAAATGCGTGCCAAAGAGCGGCTCGAGCAAATGGACTTCCAAAACATTTATTTTAAGTTTGGCGATGGAAGTGAAGGCTGGGAAGAACAGGCTCCTTTTGATCGGATTATAGTGACAGCGGCGGCAGCTAAAGTGCCAACTGAGCTGCTCGAGCAATTGAGCACTGGAGGCAAGATGATTATTCCTGTAGGCAGCTCTTTTGACCAGGAACTTCGATTGATTGAGAAGGACGATAATGGCAAAATTTTCGCCACGTTGTTGAATCATGTAAGATTTGTTCCACTAAAAGGGAAATATGAAAAATAAAAAATGCGCTCTACTTGGCTTTGGCCATAGTGGAGCGCATTTCTATTTTCTGAATTAGGTAGTTTCACGGCTGCCATTTGGCTTTACCGGTGTATTGGGCGTTTGCCATAGCAATACCAGACCAATTACCAGCATCATCACTGCGGTTATATTCCAGACGAGATCATATGGCAGCAAGTCTACTCCATAACGGATTTGATGAAGTTCCAATAATTTATGATGAACGATGCCGTCATACAATTGAAAAGCACCGGCACCGAGCAGCACTCCGCCTAACCACCGCTTTGGCCACCAGGCTTTGCGGCGTTGAAGATCGGCCAACAGAAACAAAGACGCTACGGTCGCAAACCAACTGAAAGCATGAAAAAGGCCATCTGAAACCAACCCTGCATCCGCAGTAGAACGATCATAAAAATGATGCCAATGCAGCAATTGATGAAAAACTGTTTCATCTATGAAAGCCACCAACCCGATTCCAAATAGGAGTCCAGACCAGACATTTCTCTTGGCATGGACTCTTCGATTTCTTTCTTTTGTATAGTCAGTGGTCTTGACAGTAGCTGAAGGCATAAAATCCCCCTCTCATATTCACTCAACCGTTTTTGGGCTAATAAAACCTTTATTTTAGCTTTTTCCAGATAATACCCTTTTTGTATCATGATAAAACAAAAAAACTATTGAAAAGGCTTGAAATTTGATTCAATAAGACTAATTTAATTACTTACTTTTTTGTTTCTCGCAAAATAAATGAATTAGTCATCAAATTTCTAACATCATTCAATCACTTCTTTATAAAATAGCGCAAATCCCGTATAATTAAGCACATTAAGCTGAGTGTCTTTTACAAAACTACTGCTCCTAGCAAAAGTACGTCATTGTGCTTTTGGGGGCTTAAATAAGTCTAGAGGACATGCACTACTATAAGCTAAAAAGCCAACATGGTTATAGCTATAGACTAAAGGAGACCGAATCATGTCTAATGAAAAAGCAATTCACACAGAAGTCGGCAGCTATATTTCAACTTTATTGCGCGATCATTTTGGAAAAGGCCCTACATCTGTATTCGTAACCGTAAAACCGCCGTTTATCTCTATCCACCTTCGCGGCTTTTTGGCCCCAACTGAAAAAATTCTGCTCAAGCAGCAGGAACACCGGAGAATTTTGGAAACAAGGGACTTACTGATGAATCAATTGGCCGCGGACATTAAACTGGATTTATGGAAAATTGGCAAGCTTGAAGTGCAAGAAGTATATGCCGATTGGAATTTAGATGACCACACAGGCATGATTTTGGCTGTTATGGCAGACAAATCACCTGCCAAAGATTTTGAATGGGACTCGGATATTGAAGTAGAGGGCATTCGCGAGCAAGTAAATGAAGCCAGCCGAAAAGCACAAAAAACACCTGAAGCGACTGAGCTGTACTGGCTGAATAAGCGCACGCTGTTAATCGAGCGCTCAGGAATTTTTGTTGAAATCGAAAAAGAGTTGATACGCGGCGGTTTTATTGAAGAATTAAAATTAGTCAAACGTCCGCTGGAACGAAGGTTATTGCTGGATACGCGCATTGAAATTATTTTAAAGCACCCCATCTCAGAAGTTTTTCTGGATTGGGATTTTATCACAGACAAAGGTTATATTGTGGTACTTCTGGATCCTGCCAAATAAAAAAGCCAGCTTTTAGCTGACTTTCCAGGTTGGAGGCTGCTCAAAGCAGCCTCCATTTTTTATGAAATTTGATCAGACTTTTCAGCTGACTTAAATTTAAGATTGAAGCAATTTCAGCTGATGATTTGAGCTTGTTGGCAATGGGGGCAGAATTCATATGAATTTTTAACCTCCAGCTGCTCAATATAATCAGCTCGATCAGTAAATTCTCTTTTTTCTACAGGTGTTTCTACAAATCCACACCGGTCTCCGGCAAATTGCCGTTGATGAATCTTTTTCTTCTTATGATCCACGAAGTAATGCATGAAAAATCGCTTCCCTTCTTTTTCAGAAATAAAAAAAGCCGAAAAGAGCCGCCTTTTTCGCGGCATTCTTTTCGGCTTTTACAACAGCTCTATTGTCTGAAATATTTAACCAAGATATAAAATTACATATTGTATGGACAAAAATCTTAACAGATGAATGAAATTTCATACCAAGTTGGAAACGCTATTGTTTTCCCAGTCATTCTATTGTACTAGATTTTCCACCAAAGGTAAAGAGAGCCTAAAGGTTCAATTGCGCATCTTTTCAGACAACTCACTCATTGGTTGCTTGATTTCTCAAGCTTTTTTCCGGAAATATCTTCAAACTCATGGGTGATTCTTTCCAAAGCTTCCCGAATAAGCGGTCGAGGAGAAGGCGTGCAAATCCGTTGGTAAAACTCTCCTTCTTCACCAAACATGCTGCCATCTTCCAGTAAAACATTGGCTTTGTTATAAATGCGGTCATGAATTTCCTCTGCCGAAATGCCGTATCCGCTGAAATCCAGCCACATGATATACGTCCCTTCCGGAATAAAAACCTTCACTTCGGGCATTTTCTCAGCCAAAAACTCTTTTATGTAGGACATTGTCCCATCGATATAGTCGGTCAACTGTTCCAGCCAGTCTTCCCCTTCGTTATAGACCGCAATCAACGCCGCAATGGCAAATGGCGACGCCAATTGCATACCCATTTCAGTAGCAAACTTAGTCCGCAACTCTTCATCGGAAATGATGACGTTCGTACAATGCAACCCAGCAACGTTAAAAGTTTTGTTGATCGCAGTACAAGTGATGATGTGTTCAGTGTGATCGGCGACTTTTGCCATTGGAACAAATGTCTTTCCGCGGCGAAGCAAATCTCCATGAATTTCATCGGCGACAATCAACACATTGTTTTCGTGGCAGATGGCAGCCATTTTCTTCAACTCTTCTTCGTTGAAAACTCTTCCTGTCGGATTATGTGGGTTGCATAAGATGAACATTGTCGTATTGTCATCCTTTGCTTTCGCTTCAAAATCTTCAAAGTCGATTGAATAATACCCTTTGTCATCTGCTTTCAGCGCGTTATTCACCACTTTGCGGCCATTTCCTTCAATCACTGAAGTGAAAGGCGGATAAACAGGACGTTGGATGATAATGCCTTCTTCTACATCTGTGAATGCCTTAACCGCAATATTCAATGCATGAACCGTTCCAGGGCTGTAGACAATCTGTTCTTTCTCGACTTTCCAGCCATGCCGGTTTTGCAGCCATGACTGAATGGCGTCAAAATACTCATCCGGAAAAACTGAATATCCATAAATCCGGTGGTCCACTGTCTTGTGAAGCGCATCAACCAATGGCTGGGGAACCGGCAAATCCATGTCGGCCGTAAACAACGGAATGGTTTCCGCGTCGTATCGTTCGGTCAGCCCGAATTGCTTGATCAATTCTCCTCCATCCCATTTCATGGAATAGGTGCCTCTTCTGTTAACAATTTCATCAAAATTATATTTCATACGAAACTCCCTTTCTTTTGGATGATATGCCTTACCTTCGCTCTTCATTATTAAAGAAAAAAAGGAACCATTGCAACCAAACAAGCTTCCTGATTTTAAAGCAGCCGTTGAAAGTGAATTTTTTATCTGCCATTTTAAAACTCCATTTTTAACTTGCCATCTTCCAATACCAGTTTGGCATTAAACTTTTTGCCATTCTTCGACACAAAGCCTTTAATGACTGGTGTCTTTCCTCTTGTGCACAGGTATTCAATCTGTTTGGCCGTCAACCGTTTTTTCAGGAATGTGGCGGGGAATGATTGCTTGCAGCCATTGTCGTATTCGGTGCAATTGTACGAGCCTCTCCGTGATACGATCATCCCTTTTTTGCATCTGGGGCAGACGGCAATTTCATCTTTAGCGTCTGGTGTCGCCATCTTGTCCGGCAACCCGTTCTTTTGCATTTGTGCCGGGACTTCATCAAGCAGCTTTTGGATAAACTTGCCGATGGTTGCCAAGAACACTTCTGATGAGCCTTCGCCCTTGCCAATTTTCTTTAAATAAGTCTCCCATTTTGCGGTCATCGATGGACTGGAGAGTAAATTCCCTTCGATCGATTGGCATAGAATACGCCCTTTGTCCGTAATGGAAACGATGTTTTTGGCAACCGAAATATACTCATGGCGTTTGATCGTTTCAATAATGCCGCTTCTGGTCGCTTCTGTTCCAAGCCCTTCAATTTCTTTGAGGATCTCAGTATCTTCCACGTCTTCGACAAACTTCCCGCAAGTTTTCATCATGGCGATCAACTGGCCCTCCGTATAAGGTTTTGGAGGCAAGGTCATGCTTTCTTTTATATCAATCTTACCTTTCACCGGTTCCTGCTCCCGCAACTCAGGCAAAGAAGGTTCCTGCTTCGCTTCTTTAGCAACAGGAAATAACTCTTTCCAACCTTTTTCAAGTTCCGTTTTGCCGGTGGTGAAAAACGCTAACCCTTTAACCTCTGTCGTCACTTTGGTTTCGGCATAGCGATAATCTTTATGGAACATTGCCAACGTTGTGCGCAAGACTTCCTCATATAAGTTGCGCTGGTCTGTTGCCAGCCCCGCTAATTTTTTAGCTGTGGGGATGGTTTTTGTTGGGATGATGGCATAATGCTCCTGGACTTTGGAACTGTCCACAAATCGCTTTTTCGGCGCTTTGGAAGCAATCGGGAATGGTGCTTCAATCAACTGCTGATATTTTTCAACTTGTCCCGCCAAATAATTAAATTCACCCGGCGTGATGTGCTGGGTGTCGGTTCTTGGATAACTGACAAGTTTTTTTTCGTACAGCCCCTGCATGACAGACAATACTTTAGCCGGACTATATTTCCATTTTCGGTTGGCCGTTGCCTGCAAGGTGGATAGGGAATGCAGCTGTGGCGGCGGTGTGCGTTTTTCTGTGGTCTTTACCTGCGCCACGATGCCTTCTTCTTTGGCGGCAATGGCGTGTTTTCCCAACAGCTCTTCTGCCTCTTTCCGCTCTTTTGCCCGCAGCTTGGCCTTTCCTTTGTAGCGGCCTTTTTCCGCGTCAAAAACACCTTCAATTTCATAAAAAGGTTCCGGCACAAACGCTTCAATTTCTTTTTCGCGCTGATAAATCAAAAACACAGTCGGCGTTTGGACACGGCCGATGGCAAAGACTTCGCGAATCCCTTTTTCCTGAAGCAGCAAGGAATAAAGACGCGATCCATTCATGCCGACCAGCCAGTCGCTGATTTGGCGCGCTTTGGCTTCCTGATACAACAGGAGATCCTGCCGGTTGTCCCGCAGCTCCTGAAAGCCTTTTCTGACTTCGTCGGCTTCCAGTGAATTGATCCACAAACGCTGAATCTTTTTGTTTTTAGCGCCTGTCTGATAGTAAATGCTATAAAATATATTAGATCCTTCCCGGTCAACGTCACAAGCATTGATGACCGTATCGGTTTGGAAAATCAATTTCTTAATAATGCCAAATTGCTGTGCTTTGCCTCTTGCCACTTGAAACTGATAGGTATCCGGCAAAATCGGCAGCGCAGCCAGCGACCACTTGCCCCATTTCGGATCATAGGCCTTTGGCTCTTTTAATTCCACAAGATGTCCGATGCCCCACGTGATGTAGGCACCTTCCGGAAAAATCGCATCAGGTGCGACTTCAATGTAACCGTCGCGTTTTGTGGTTTTGAACGCTTCGGCATAGGCCTTGGCCTGACTTGGTTTTTCAGCGACGATCACTGGTTTCATGCACTTCTTCCTTTCGGTTCGTTCCTACTCTTATTGTACTCTTCTAGCCAAAGATTCAAAGCAAAAAGACAATTCCCTGCCGTTTGGGGTATAGTAGATTTTAACGGATAGAAGACAAAGAAAAAGGAGTCGGTTCACTATGAAAAACAAAACTGCGTTACTAGCAGGCGCGAGCGGACTGGTTGGCAACGAATTGCTCCATATCCTTTTAAACAGCCCCAATTACAGCGGAGTAAAAATCCTGGTTCGCCGTCCACTGGACATGACGCATGAAAAGCTCGAACAAGTGATCACGGATTTTGACAAGCTGGATCATTGCGCCAAGCATTTTGACGTTGATGATGTTTTTTGCTGCCTCGGCACTACCATTAAAAAAGCAGGATCGCAGGATGCATTCAAAAAAGTCGATTATGAATACCCACTAAGAATGGCTGAATTGGCCAAGTCGCAGCAAGTTAAGAATTTCCTCATCATCACGGCTCTCGGTGCTGATGCTGAATCCAAAGTCTTTTACAGCCGAACCAAAGGAGAGCTGCAAGTCCGACTGAAAAAAATCGGTTTGGCTGCCCTGCACATATTCCAGCCGTCTTTGCTGCTTGGAGATCGCGAGGAATTTCGCTTAGGCGAAAAAGCAGCAACGATCCTAAGCCCAGCTTTCAGCAAATTGCTGAAGGGAAAGATGAAAAAATACAAGCCTGTCGAAGCGAGAAATGTGGCACTTGCCATGTACGAGGCAGCGCAAGTCGAGCGCTCCGGAAACTACACTTATCCATCCCATCGCATTGAAAATATAAGTGCAGAAAGCACTGTCAGATAAAAAGAGAGAACGCCTTAAGCAAGGCGTCCTCTCTTTTTGCATTACAGGATATCTGTCCAAATTTTAATGGCTGTTCCCAAAATCAGCAACGCCAAAATCCATTGCAGGTATTTGGTGTTCATTTTTTGCCCCAGTTTCGCTCCCAGCGGTGCTGCCAGTATACTTGCAACAATCATTACTGCTGCGGGACCATATAAAATCTGGTCCGTAACAATTTTGCCGACTGTTGAACCGATAGACGAAAGAAACGTAATCGCGAGCGAAGTTGCGATGGTCATCCGAGTCGGTATTTTCAGTACAACCAGCATAATCGGCACCAAAATAAAGGCGCCAGCTGCTCCAACGATTCCCGCTGCGATTCCGACAATAAACGCCAATCCTGCGGCCAGCCATTTATTGAAAGTAACCTGATCGAGTGGAATGTCGTCGACTCCCTTTTTCGGCATGAACATCATCACGACCGCAATGGTGGCTAATGCCGCGTACACAATATTGATTCCTTGCTCTGACATCAAGGTAGATCCGTAGCCACCGATAAAACTCCCCACTAAAATGGCGCCGCCCATATAAGCAATCAATGTTTTATTCAAATACCCGCTGCCACGGTATGCCCATACTCCTGCGATGGTCGCAAAAAAGACTTGAATGGCACTGATGCCGGATACTTCATGGGCACTAAATGCCGTATATCCCAGCATGACCGGTATATAAAGCAGCATCGGATACTTAATAATTGAACCGCCAATTCCCACCATACCGGAGATAAAGGAGCCAATGAAGCCGATGATAAAAATGACAATGATAAAGTCCATACTCATTTTATTTCACCTTTCTAAAAGGGAAAGGGCATCTGGTCGATACCCTTCAATCCGGCTCTTAGCCTTTCTTGATCCAGAATGAAAAGACATCGCCGTTTTCCTGTGAATCCAACAATTCGTGGCCGCCTGATTTAGCCCAAGCTGCCAAATCTGCTTTTGCTCCTTTGTCAGTTGCCAAAATTTCAAGAACCTCTCCGCTGTCCATTTCTTTCATAACTTTTCTTGTTTTTACAATCGGCATCGGGCATGCCAGCCCTTTTGCGTCCAATACTTTATCTGCGTTCATCAAAATCTCTCCTTTGAGTTGTCTTTTCTTTTATTTATCTGACTGCACAGCGATTTGGTCCAATTTCCATTTCACGCTGTACTTCTTCGTCCGGTGTGATTTTACCCATGTTGGTTTTACGGATATCCTGATATGCATTCGGTTGCGGCGGCAGGTTCTTCGTGACCATGTCACGGAATTCCTGTTCGTCTGCAATATTCAAACCATGATTTTCCTCGAACAGGTCACCCAACTTTTTGGAGACACTGCCATCTTCATTCAACTCCTCAATGATCATAAAATGGGCCGGCAAAACAACAAGCTCGTTTGCTAGATCTTTATAGCGTGTGTAAAGGGATTCTCTTAAATCGCCTACCCAGTCATCCGCAAGACCTGCAAGATCCGGGCGACCGATCGAGTCAATGAACAAAATATCGCCAGTCATCAAATAGCTCTGGTCCACGATGAATGACGTAGAGCCAATCGTGTGCCCCGGTGAATAAAGAGCTTCAATTTCAATTTTCGAGCTTCCAATCGCTACTTCCAAGCCATTTTCCAGGTCCTCATATTCAAATACGACTTCTTCAGCATCTTTTGAAGGCAAGTAATAGCTTGCGCCCGTTGCTTCTGCAATCGCACGCCCTCCAGAAATATGATCAGCATGCAAATGAGTATCAAATACATGCTTGATGGTTGCGCCTTTTTCCTGCGCGAAGTCCAAGAAGATATCTGCCATACGCGTTGCATCAATAACAGCAGCTTCCCCATCAGAGATGGCCATATACGAAAGGCATCCCTTGCCAAGACGGACAAATTGATACAATTCGCCGCCGCCCTGCAACTCACCGACTTTCACTGGTTCCAGGTGCTCACTCCAGGCTTTCATGCCGCCCTCAAGATAAGCGGCATGAACGCCTTCTTCTGATAACATTTCGGCTACCATGACGGAAGAGCCTTCTTTTGCACAGACGACAAGAATACCTCTGTCTGTCGGCAGTTCTGAAACCACTTCTTCGACGCCGTCCAATAAATCGAAATAAGGTGTATTCAAATATTGGATATTGCCGCCTTCGATTTTCCAATCAGCGAAGGCATCGCCGTTTCGTACATCCAGAATGAACAACGGCTCGTTATTTACTACTTTTTTTGCCACTTCACTGGCCTTCATTGCTTTTACAGTCATTCTCCAATTACCTCCAGGGGTATATATTCGCTTAAAATTTTTTATTCTGTTTTTCCTGTCCAATTGTTCATGCCAGGAACTACATTATAAAGACTGCCAAATCCTTTTTTAGCCATCATATCTCCTGCGATGCCACTTCTTCTGCCGGAATGGCAAATAATATAGATTGCTTCTTCTTTTTTCAGCTCATCCATCCGCTCATTCACTTCGCCTAAAGGAATGTGGATTGCTCCAGGAATATGCGCTTCTTCGAATTCATCTTTTTCCCGAACATCCAGAATCGTCATCTGCTCATTGCCGTCAACCTTTTGAGAGAAATCAGCCAGTGAGATTTCTGGTATGGTGATGGTTTCTTCAGGAGCTCCTGCTCCATCTTTCCGAAGATAGTGGCGCAATACATCCCCTTCTGTATCAGTTCCGATATACTGATGTCCGGAACTCTTTGCCCATGCTTGAAGATCGGCTGTGGATCCTTTATCTGTTGCCAGGATCTCCAACACTTTACCTGAATCCATCATTTTCATTATCTTTTTTGTTTTCACGATTGGCATTGGACATGCCAATCCTTTTGCATCTAATGTTAAATCTGTTTGTACCACTTGGTTTCCTCCTTGGAAATTTGCCTGTTTTTCTGCAGGCGATTAGTTTGTTTGACCGTTCCAATCCAGCATTCCGCCATCCATATTCGTGACTGTGTATCCCTGATTTTCAAGAAACCGTGTTGCTTGTCCACTGCGTCCGCCTGAGCGGCATACCATGATGTATTCCGTTGATTTATCGAGTTCACTCATCCGAAATTCCAATAATCCCAGAGGAATATTGATGGCACCTGGAATTTTCCCTGCTACCACTTCATTGGTTTCCCGAACATCGATCAAATTGATAGACTGTTTGCTTTCCACTAGTTCCTGAACTTGCTGAGTTGTCATTGTTTTCATAACCGATTCCTCCTTCTTTATCCGCGGTAAGTACTCATGCCGCCTCTAACATTCGTGATCGCAGTAAATCCATTTTTCTTCAATAGTTGGCTGGCTTTGCTGCTGCGCATACCGCTCTGGCAAATCACCAGCACTTCTTTTTCTTTTGACAATTCATTCATACGCTTGGGCAATTCATTTAACGGAATGTTTTTAAAGCCTTTTATGTGGTTTCCTTTAAATTCTGCTGGTGTCCGAACATCAATATACTGCTTATCTTTTTTACCGAGCTGCGTTTTCAAATCTTCTGTAGAAATCGATTCGACTCCCTTAGCCGGTGAAGTGAACCGGTAAGCCATCCATAGAAGAGCTGCTCCGATCAAAGCCCATATCATCCATTCCATGCTGCATCTTTCCCTTCCACTTTAAGTCCGATTAGATGAATAAGTTAACGTTGCCGTCTTCTGCATCTCCAAGATAAGCAGCAACACCTGCGTATTCAATTCCATCAAGCAATTCTTCTTTCTGCAAACCAAGAAGATCCATCGTCATGGTGCAAGCAATCATTTTAACTTCTTGTTCTTCTGCCATTTCAATTAATTGTGGCAAAGTCATTGCGTTATGCTTTTTCATGACCGTCTTGATCATTTTAGGTCCCATTCCGCCAAACTGCATGTTCGATAAACCGAGTTTATCTGCACCTCTTGGCATCATTTTTGCGAACATCGTTTCTAAGCGTCCTTTTTTCAACGCTGGCGGGTTTTCTTTACGTAATGCATTCAATCCCCAGAAAGTGTGGAAGATTGTTACTTCGTGATCGTATGCCGCCGCACCATTGGCAATGATATAAGCTGCCATCGCCTTGTCATAGTCACCGCTGAATAATACGATCGTTGTTTTCTTTTGTTCTTGTGCCATTTTATTGCCTCCAGTTTAAATTACCCATAGGGGTATATTTTTTTGCGAAAAAAAAGAACGTTTTATAGTGGCGCCGCACTTTATACCCTACCCGGTATATTAGAGGATATATTATCTGCTGTCAAATAAAAAACTTTCTAACGGCTCTTTACCAGCAAGTCTACAGCTTCTTTTACCATGCCTTCTGTACTTTCACCTTTTTCAATGCTTTCACGTACGCATGTTTCCAGGTTATCACTGACGATCACACCAATAGCACGGTCAACTGCACTTCTTACTGCGGACAACTGCATGACAACATCTCTGCAATCTTCCTCGTTCTCAACCATTTTGAGAACACCACGAAGCTGGCCTTCTATTCTTTTCAATCGATTTTCGACGAGTTTATCGTATTTCATCTTCATCTTGCCTCCTGTAATACAAAGGATATGTTGTTCAGTTACAGATTATACCCCCTGAGGTATAAAGTCAACTTAATCGCTTTCGAGTGAAATTGGACTGCCTTACACTTCTACGCGGACTGATCGATGCACTTGATTAACCGTTCTTCAATGTCTTCAGCAATCGTTTTGATATTGGCATCTTCTACCATGCTGATCAATGCAGTAGGCTTTGGCATCCCAATTTTTACGCCATCGCTTTCTTTATAGACGACAATTTTGCAGGGCAGGAAATAACCGATCATTAAGTTTTCCGACAGCACACGGTTTGCTTCTTTTGGATTACAGACTTCCAAAATAGTGTAGGGGGTATCGAAATCTTCTCCTTTTTCCTGAAGCTTGGCCGTTAAATCGAAATTCCATAGGACGCCAAATTTCTCCGCCTTTAAGTTTTCCTCTAATGATTCCACTGCCTCGCTGACTGTTTTTGATGTATTAACTGTATAATTAAACATAGTTTGTTCCTCCTCTTATTTTTCCGATCTATAAGTACCCTACCCGGTATATAAATTAGTAAACACCACAGAGAAAATAGGCCGAATAAAAACCTTCAATCCTGTTAGGTTGAAGGTTTTTTAAAATTTAGCTTCCTGCTTTGATATCCGCCTGCAATTCAATTTCCACGTTGCCTTTGATGGCACGTGTAATCATACAGGAGCTCTCAGCTTTTTCCGCCAATTTTTGTGCCAAGGACAAGTCTTTTTCAGATGCGTCAGCTCTCAGCACGACTTTAGGTTTATGAATGATGCGCTTATAAGTGATCACACCTTTTTCCACTTCCACAATGCCTTCCGATTCCATCGTCAGGGACTGCTTTTCCAGCTTGCTGCGTTCCATCATGGCTGCTAGCGTAATAATGTAGCAAGTGGCTGCTGCGCCCAACAGCATTTCATCCGGATTCGTGCCGACTCCCGGGCCATCCATTTCAGGTGGAATCGAAATTTGTGTTTTTAAACGTCCGACTTCAATATCTCCCACATCATTGCGGAGTCCAGGCCAATCCGCCTTTAAATGAAAACTGTGCAATGTCATCGAGTTTCGCTCCCTTGATTCATGATTTTTTCTATCTCTTCGAGGCGTGGCATTGCCGTTAACGCACCCGCTTTGGTTGCACAAAGCGCTCCTAATTTATTGCCAAAATCAGCACATTCTATAACGTCCTGCCTGTTTTCGGGCAAGCCGCGCAAATGAATGTGGCGAATGACGCCTGCCATGAAGGCGTCTCCTGCACCGGTAGTATCCACTGGCTTTACCGGGATGACTGGAACATGCAGAACATTGTTTTGAAAAACTGCATGTGTGCCATTTTCACCGTCGGTCACAAAAACCAGCGGAATGTCAAAATTCGATAACCGGGCTATTCCTTCGTCTAAAGATTCGGTTTCCATTAAGAAGGCGAGTTCCGCCGTTGTCAGCTTAACAATGCTTGCCAATGGCAAAAAGCCAAGAACTGTTTCGCGGCAATGCTCTTCACTTTCCCAGCGTAATGGCCGAATATTCACGTCATAGGAACAGAAAACATCATGCTCTTTTGCCAGTTCCAGAGCTTTACGAGTTGTGGCTCTCGCTTCCGGGTGGAAAAGCGTTCCGGAACAAAAATGAAAGACACTGGCTCTTTCAAAAGCTTCCTTTTTTAGTTCACGGCCTGCTACTTGAAGGTCCGGTGTTTCATTGACATAATCTGCAAACACACGGTCAAATTCCGGTGTCAGGTGAATATACACGCCGCTTACCCGCTTTTCAGGCACTAGAATCGCGTGCGTTAAATCAACGCCTTCTTTTGCTAATTCGTTTCGAACAAAAGCTGAGGTTTCATCATTGCCAGTAATCGTGACAAACCTTGAAGGCAAGCCAAGTCGGCTGACGCCTGCGGCCACATTTACTGTCGCGCCACCCAGGTGGCGGTTAAACTGATCGTTTGTTGTATTTGCTGCAATATAATCGACAAATGCGTCTCCATAGGTCAAGACGTGCTTAGTATTTCCCATAACTGTTGCCTCCTTCATGCTAAAGGGCTGTTTGATTGATATACTATTATTTCAGCCAAACCAGACTTAATGCAAGCAAAAGGAGTGGATCCCATTGAATATCCTCATTAGACAAGCCCAGCCGCAAGACGCTGAAAAAGTTGCACCGCTCATCATCAATGCCATTGGAGACATTGCCAACCATATGACGGCGCAGCAAGAGCCGGCAGCTGTGCTGGAAAAAGTAGAAGAGATGGTTCGCGGTGAACACACACGCCATAGCTACCGCTACACTTACACAGCTCCAGTAAATGGCGATATCGCCGGTATTTTAGTGCTTTATCACGGCAATCAAGCCGAAAGCTTGGACCGCTATTTAATTGATCAGCTTAAAAAGCAAGGACACGAACGGACAATTGAACCCGAAGCCCATACCGACGAATGGTACATCGACACCGTTTCAGTCGATCCGAAATACCAGGGCCAAGGAATTGGCTCCAAACTATTTGAATTTGCGGAAGAGCTGGTGTCTTCTAAAGGAGGCGGCAAACTTCCGCTGAATGTAGATGTCGATAAAGAAGGCGCTATCCGCCTGTACAAACACTTAGGCTATTCCATTTCTGAACCGTGGACGATTATCGGCGAACCTTTTCACCACATGGTCAAAGTGATTTCCCAAAGTGATTGAGTACGGGGTAACAACACCCTATCTTTAAATTATCAAAGAGCCGCTTCAGAAAATATCTGAAGCGGCTCTTACTATAAAGAAATATGTTTTATTGCGGAATTACAGGAGTTGCTGAAAGGTGTTTGGCTTTTTGAACTTTTCATACAACTTTTCGCGCCGGTCATCAAACACCGGAATCCGTTTCCGGACTTCTTCAACTTCAGCTAAATCAATTTCCACGTAACCGATGCCTTCATCTTTTTTCATGTCGAGGCGAACTTCTCCCCAAGGGGCAATAGCCATCGTGCTGCCGCCGAATTCGTTGTTTGGATCGCTGCCGATGCGGTTTACCGCCACGATAAAACACTGGTTTTCAATGGCGCGCGCCTGCAACAAGATACGCCAGTGGTCAATACGGGCTTCCGGCCATTCTGCTGACACAAAAATAAGTTTCGCACCGTTCAGCGCTTGGGCACGAATCCATTCAGGAAAACGAATATCGTAACAGATTACGCCTCCATATACGGTATTGTCCAATTCGAATGTGCCAAGCGAAACGCCTTCTTCCAGATGAATATGCTCATCCATCAAACCGAAGCGGTGCGCTTTGTCGTATTCCGAAACAAGTTCACCCGTTTTATCGACAACAAGCATTGTGTTATAGAAACCGTCTTTCTTTTTTGTGGAAACCGACCCTCCCACAATATTCACAGTGTGCTCTTTTGCAAAACGCTTTAGCATCTCCAATGTTCGGTTCGTGCTGTCTGCCAAAGTCTCCAGTTCTGTCAGCGCGTAGCCGGTGTTCCACATTTCCGGCAGAACAATGGTCTCTGCTCCATTATTGGCTGCCTCTGTCAAATACGCCATTACCTGTTGGTAATTCCGTTCCGGTTCTCCAAAAGCAATGTCCATCTGTACGCATGCAATTTTCATATTTTCTCCTCCAGTAGACAAGTTACCTTAAACTCTATAAGATTTGGGGTAGATGTGCAATTATTTCGAAAACAAGGAGAATCTCATGGAATTTTCAAATCGCCTGCAAAACCTGCCTACACAATTTTTTGCTTCGCTGGTTGCCAAAACAAGCAAAGCCATCGCTGAAGGACGCGATGTTATCAACCTTGGCCAGGGCAATCCCGACCAGCCGACGCCTGATCATATTATCAAAGCGCTGCAAACAGCGGCGGCTGATCCAAAAACGCATAAATACTCACCTTTTCGCGGCATTGCCGAACTTCGGCAAGCTGCAGTAACCTTTTACAAACGCGAATACGGTGTCGATATTGATCCCGACCTTGAAGTGGCCATCCTCGCCGGCACTAAAATTGGCCTTGTTGAACTGCCATTGGCCCTGCTGAATCCCGAGGATCTCCTGCTGCTGCCGAATCCAGGATACCCTGATTACTTGTCCGGTGCGCCACTTGCTGACATTGGCTATGAGCTGATGCGGCTGGACCCTGAAAACGGCTATTTGCCAGACTACGACGAACTGCCGGAATCCATTCGAGCACAGGCTAAACTGATGTACTTAAACTATCCGAACAATCCGACAGGTGCCGTCGCGAACAAAGCATTTTTTGATGAAACCGTCGCTTTTGCGAAAGACAACGGCATTGCAGTCGTTCATGACTTTGCTTATGGCGCCGTTGGATACGATGGGAAAAAACCGGTAAGCTTTTTGCAATCTGAAGGAGCCAAAGAAGTCGGCATCGAGATGTATACCTTGTCAAAAACTTATAATATGGCCGGCTGGCGCATTGGATTTGCTGTCGGCAACTCAAAAATGATTGAAGCATTGAATTTAATTCAAGACCATTTATTTGCCGGTCTTTTTCCTGCCGTCCAACTGGCTGCAGCTGAAGCGTTGAACGCTGATCAGCAATGCGTGGATAAGCTGGTGGACCTTTACGAAAAACGCCGCAACGTCCTCGCAGCAGAATGTGCACGCATCGGCTGGAACATTGACGCCCCACCCGGCTCTTTCTTTGCTTGGCTGCCGGTTCCCGAAGGATTTACCAGTGTGGAATTTGCCGACTTCCTTTTGGAAAAAGCCGATATTTCCGTTGCTGCTGGCAGCGGATTTGGTGATGTCGGAGAAGGTTTTGTCCGCGTTGGACTACTGGTTGATGAAACCCGTATCGTCGAAGCGATCAACCGCATTGATAAACTAAACTTATTTTGACGCAAAACAAGACAGCTGCCCGCTATAGGCTAGTTGTCTTGTTTTGCGTTTCGGAATGGCAAGCAGCTTCTTCTCACTCCACAATTCCCACATGATCAAGAGGTGACAGCCTGATTTTCACTTCACCCACGACCGAGTCTTGTGATATAAATCCGAGCACTCTTGAATCCATGCTGTTTAAACGGTTATCCCCTAATACAAAATAAGATTCGGCAGGCACAATAAATTCATTAAAATCTTCAGTTAACCGGGACAATCCCTGCTGCTTGGCTTTTTTTCGATTATTATCCAAATAAGGCTCTGCTGTAGCTTTGCCATTTACGTACAACTGATCACCTTCCATGGAAATACGGTCACCCGGCACGCCAATTACCCGCTTGATGAAATTCACTCCATTTGGTGCAGTAAACACGATCATATCGAAATTCTCTATCGCATAAATTTTTACGAGCATGACTTTGTCATCGTCTTCGAACGTTGGCATCATGGATTCGCCATGGACGGCTACAGGTTCAAACAGGAACTGACGGGACACCAGGACAATCAGCACTGTCAAAAAGATGACTCTCATCCACAAAAATGACTCTTTTACGGGATCTTCAAACATATTTGCCCCTCCTGCTCATCGCTTGTTTCACTTTATTATAATACGGCTTTTGCGCCAAACCTACTTTTGTTAACCTCTTCCGGAAAGTTTGGTTAGACTATGCCGCTTAAAGGCTAACTACAAGCCTTTTTGAATTAGTTTAGCTGAGTCTTGCGACGTCTGAATCGTCAGACTTTTGAGCGTATCGCAATTTTATGTTACACTCAATAAAAAATGTAGGTGATTAGAATGGTAGGAAGAAATGATCCATGCCCATGCGGCAGCGGCAAAAAATACAAGAAATGTCACGGGAAACAACAAACTGTGTCCATCAATGATTTGGTAAATGATGAACTGTTCAAAGTACGCCAGCAGTTCTTCTCGGAAAACCCGAATCAGGAGCAGCTTGCTGACTTCCGTGAACTTCAGCAGGAATGGCAGCCACGCTTAATGCAATCGATGGCTGAGAACGATGCGCAGGCATTTGTTATCGAAAACTTCCTGTTCATGAAAAAACCAGAACTATGGGAAGACTTTTTAGCTAAACAAATTGAATTGGCTCAACGCCCTTCAACAAAAGAAGTGCTTGAAAACTGGAAAGACGTAAAAGTATTCCTTGGACAATACATCGAAGGCAATGCTGAAATGGCTCAGTTCACGGACATCTTTACAGGCGAATCGTTCCAAATGGCTGATCAGCCGCCAACAGATATGGAAAACGGACAAGGCTTGCTTGCAATCTTGCTTCCGGACTCCCGCATTGGCAAAGAAGGCGTTCTGTTCCTTAATGGCTATTTGACGATCGTCGGAGAGTTTACTCCGTTCTTCGAGCAGTTGAAAGCGCAAATCGCTGCTGACAATGCTTCAGAGGATGAAAGTTACTTGCGCGATAATTACTTAGCGGTTGTTGAACAGATCGTTAAGTATTCAACTGGCAGCGTAGAAGAAAGCATCCAGCTTTCTCCAGAACACGATTCGGTGATGGCAGAACTTGATAAGCACATTGAGCAGGCGGATTTTGATGAAGAAACAATCAACAACATCACTAGCATCTTAAACAGCTATCTCGTCAGCCAGCAGCCAACTGTCCAAAAACCGGAAGCTCTTGTAGCCGGCTATTGGAGATTCTTGCAGGACCATGAATTGGTTAAAGGCCCCATGTTGTCTGCAAAAGACTTAAGCGAAAAATTCGGTGTGTCTTCAAGTACCATTTTGAAGCGTTCGAAAGAGTTTGGCACATATTTCGAAGAATTATTGGCCAAAAAATAAAATTCATTCAGACAGAAAAAGAGTAGCCTCGGCTACTCTTTTTTTCGTCGAAATGTGATAAGAATATACAGCAGAATTCCGGAAACTGCAAAAAACAAATACAACCGGATAAAGTAAATTTGAAGCCACAAAGCCTCCGTCAAACTGAATATAAAATTGACTAAAGTTGCAATCGTAAACAATGCTCCTAACGAAAAAATCAACAGGCCGACATAACGAGTCAGTTTTAAAATATCCTTCATGGCAATTGCTCCCCGCTTCAATTTATTTCTCCTTCTATTCCCGCTGCACAAAACAGCAACCCTTTCTTTTCAAATCATGTTTGTTGATAACCCTAGAGGGAAACACAGGGAACATCAGCAAAAACACCCAAGCTTGTCATTCATGAGTGATTTTTCTGATTTCCTCATCTTTATACACAGAAAAAGCCTCGATTTTGTGTGCTATGTGGATAAGATATTTGAATTTTGCTGATATTCTTGCATAAAAAGAACTTATCAACATGTGGATAAATTCATAAGAGAAATACAAATTGAGGAGGAATAATTATGTTTGAAATTACACTCAACAGTTTTATTCGGATTGTGACAGTTGGCTTCCTGGCTTATGTTGGATTGGTCATTTTTTTACGCATTTCAGGTAAACGGACATTAACGAAATTGAACGCTTTTGATTTGGTGGTGACAGTAGCTTTAGGTTCAACCTTGGCCACTGTTTTATTAAACAGCAGTACCAGCCTTCTTGAAGGGCTTACTGCTTTTGCTACATTGATATTTTTGCAGTATGTATTCACCTTGATGTCCGTCCACTCCAGCTGGTTTAATAACATCATCAAATCAGAACCCAGCCTGCTGTTCTTGGATGGACAATTTTTGAGGGGTGCCATGAAAAAAGAGCGAATTAAAGAAATTGAAATTTTGCAGGCGATCCGCAATACGGGATTCGGTTCTACCGAGAAAGTTAAGGCAGTGGTTTTGGAAACAGACGGCAGCCTGTCTGTCATCAGCAGCGAACCAGGCAATGCATTGGAAAATGTAAAATCAGGCAGTGAAACACCGATTGAATAATGAAAAAAGGTGCATGGATTTTAGTCCATGCACCTTTTTGGTTATCTTGGTGTTTTTACTCTCATTTTCCGGTGTTCGCGTCTGGCAGGAGCTGTTTCAAAAAATCGTTTTTCGCCTTCTGATTCAGCTAAAACTGGTGGAACTGGCGTTGGTTTGCCATCGTCTCCCATGGCGACCATCGTCAAAAACGATTCAGTCGTCAGTTTTTCTTCGCCTGTTTGCAGGTTCTTCGATTTTACTCGAACGTAAACCTCCATCGAAGTCCGTCCCGTCGATGTAACGTTCGCTTCGAGCTCCAATACATCCCCAACACGCGCAGAAGACAGAAAGTCCACTGAATCGATGGATGCGGTTACTACAACTTGGCGCCGTGCGTGCTTCATCGCTGTAATTCCTGCAATTTCATCAATATAGGACAATACCTTGCCACCAAATATAGAGTCCATGTGATTGGTGTCCGGCGGGAGCACCAATTTTGTCTGAATGGTTCTTGAGTCTTTCATAGGTCTTGCTTCCATTGCCATCATTCCTTTCTCTATTGCCGGACCGATGGGGGGTTTCCCCAAACAGCAGGCTTTCCTTTATAATATAATGAAATCGGAGGGATACTTTATGTCAGAGTTATTGAATATTTTAAACACACCCGAATTTCAATCAAAAACGACGTTAAAACGACAACTTCAGCAACTTGGCATTGCGGCAGGAGATGCGCTAATGGTTCATTCTTCGCTGAAGTCTATGGGGTGGATCGCAGGGGGCGCTCAAGCGGTCGTAGAAGCGTTGATGGAGACAATTACTGAAACAGGCACATTGGTCATGCCCGCCCAGTCAGCGGACAACTCAGACCCTGTGTACTGGATGGAGCCGCCAGTTCCTGAAAATTGGCATCAGCCAATCCGTGAACAGCTGCCGGCATTCGATCCCCATTTAAGCGGAATGCGCGGCATGGGCAAAATCGCGGAAACTTTCCATCGTCACCCATTGACGATACGGAGCCCTCACCCTTCGCATTCTTTTATTGCGTGGGGCAGCCAAGCAGCCGATTGGATGAGTGAACAGCCGATAGATGATTCGTTCGGAAAACGATCCCCACTCGCAAAAATGCTCCAGACTAATGTGAAAATCCTGTTGGTTGGCGTCGGTTTTGATTCGTGTACAGCTCTCCATTATGCTGAATTTGTACAAAAAAACCGTTCTACTTCCCCGCAGGGAGCAGCGGTTTTAAAAGATGGAAATCGCGTTTGGCAGACCTACGATTGCGTCGAGATGGATTCAGACCGGTTTCCGGAAATCGCGAAAGCTTTTCCAGGCAATATTTCAAAAGGCTGGTTAGGCCAAGCACAAACCCAAATTGTGCAGATGAACTCACTGATCGAATTTGGCATCGACTGGCTTCAGAAGCATCCTAATCCCAGCGAATAGAAAATGCCAGCGCTCCTTGAGCAACTGGCATTTTTATGGCGTAATAATTTCATCCAATAGCCCTTCCAGACGATCGTTGTCTTTGTTAAACGAATCAACAAAAGCATTGATAATCTCTGCGGGTTCCAGCACTTTTTCCCAGTCCAGCCGGTAGCCGGCATTCAGCAGCAATTGACGTGCAAATTCACGGACACTGCGCCCATTGCCTTCCCGGAAAGGATGAAGTGCATTCAATTCTGATAAAAAGTAAGCAAGCCGTAAAATCAGCTGATCCCGCGGCATTTCTTTCAAGTATTTCTCTGCTTTTAATTCAGCAAAAATTTTCAGCAAGTGGACCTCAATGTGCTTCGGATGAGCAAAAGAAGAAGACCCTTTGGAAATCATTTCTTTCCGCAACTCCCCGGCAAAAGGATAAATGTCTTGGAGAAGAACTTTATGGATAGCTAAAAATGCCTGAACATCCAAAGGGTCTGCCGGTTTTTGTATTTGAAGTTCTGAAAGACGAAGCAGCGAGTAGACTTTCTCAAGCTCCTTCAGCTTTTCTTCATCCTGCACATCGAATAGATTAATCAATACGTCGGTCCCAGGATAGCAATACATTGAACTGTGTTGATACTTAGACATTAAACTTCCTTTTGATGGCCTGATGGAATTGTGCTTCCGTCCGTTCACCAGTCAATACCGATCGAACGAAGTTCTCATCCTCATGTGTTACATCAAATCCTTCTGTAACCAGAGAATGCGAAGCGCGGGAAATCGCGTGATTGGCTTGTTCATGGGAAACTCGGTTCACTAATTTCGTCAACTGGATGACCACCTTTCATACTGAAATTATACCATTTCCCCAGCATGAATTCCACCCAAAACCCTTGATGCATAAAGGTTTCCAGAGATTTTTCAATATTAATGGACGATAAAAAGCCGGATGCAATTGCATCCGGCTTGCTTTTACATCTGTTCCTGCAATTCCTTGGTTTCTTCTGTGGTAAACGCTCTTGACCTTGTCAAAAATCGTTTGCCTTCTACGCCTTCCAAAGAAAACATTCCGCCGCGCCCAGGTACGACATCAATGATTAGCTGGGTGTGGCTCCAGTATTCGAACTGATTTTTGTGCATGTAAAATTTACTGTCCCCGATGACTCCCATCAGGATGTCTTGATCTCCGATAAATAAATCACCTTCTGGGTAACACATCGGTGAACTGCCGTCACAGCAGCCTCCAGATTGATGAAACATGACGGGTCCGTGCTTTTCCTTCAGCAATTCGATCAATTCAATGGCAGCATCTGTCGCAATTACACGTTCGACCATTGCTATCCCTACTTTCAAGTAATCCTCAAAATTCTGGATGGATATTCCGTGGGATCAAAAGAACCCTTGCTTGTCTTCACTGTAGCTGACCAGCATGTTTTTCGTCTGTTGGTAATGATTGAGCATCATCAAATGGTTTTCACGGCCAAATCCGGACATTTTGTACCCGCCAAATGCTGCGTGAGCAGGATATTGGTGGTAGCAGTTTGTCCAAACGCGACCCGCTTGAATGCCGCGGCCAAAACGGTAAGCGGTATTCGTATCGCGCGTCCAAATCCCTGCACCAAGTCCATATAAGGTATCATTGGCAATTTCAAGTGCCTCTTCTTTTGTTTTAAACGTCGTAACAGATACGACCGGCCCAAAAATCTCTTCCTGGAAAATACGCATCTTGTTATGGCCTTCGAATACTGTCGGCTGGATATAAAAACCTTCAGCCAGTTCGCCATCCAAGTGATTGCGGTCGCCTCCTGCAAGTACTTTAGCGCCTTCTTGTTTGCCGATATCCAAGTAAGATTGGATTTTCTCCATTTGTTCTGTAGATGCCTGTGCACCCATCATTGTTTCCGGATCAAGCGGATTGCCGGTCTTGATTGCTTCCACGCGCTTGATTGCACGTTCCATAAACTCATCATAAATGTCTTCATGAATCAGCACACGGGATGGACATGTACAAACTTCTCCTTGGTTCAAAGCGAACATGACAAATCCTTCGATTGCTTTATCAAGAAACGCATCATCCTGATCCATAACATCTTTGAAGAAAATATTAGGTGATTTTCCGCCCAGCTCTAAGGTTACTGGAATCAGGTTTTGGGAAGCATATTGCATAATCATGCGTCCGGTAGTTGTTTCACCTGTAAATGCAACTTTGCTGATGCGTGGACTCGAAGCAAGAGGCTTCCCTGTTTCAAGGCCGAATCCATTGACGATATTTAATACGCCAGGAGGGAGAATATCGCTAATCAGTTCAGCCAGCACCAGAATACTTGCCGGTGTCTGCTCAGCAGGCTTCAAAACCACACAGTTTCCAGCAGCAAGAGCCGGTGCCAGTTTCCAGACAGCCATCAATATCGGGAAATTCCACGGAATGATTTGACCGACAACACCCAGCGGCTCATGGAAATGGTAAGCTACAGTGTCGTTGTCAATTTGGCTCAGTGAACCTTCCTGCGCCCGAATTGCTCCAGCGAAATAACGGAAATGGTCTATGGCCAAAGGCAAATCAGCATTTAACGTTTCACGAACAGCCTTGCCGTTATCCCAAGTTTCAGCAACTGCCAGCATTTCCAGGTTCTGTTCCAGCCGATCTGCAATTTTTAGCAGTGCATTGGCACGTTCAGTGACCGAAGTTTTGCCCCAGCCATCCTTTGCTGCATGCGCTGCATCCAAAGCCAGTTCGACGTCTTCAGCCGTAGAGCGGGCAATTTCCGTAAACTTTTTGCCGGTTACTGGTGACACGTTGTCAAAATATTGACCTTTTACTGGTGCTTTCCACTCTCCGTTTATAAAATTTTCATATCTGTTTTTAAACGTAACTTTCGAGCCCTCTGTGTTTGGAACTGCATAGACCATTCCCATCTCTCCCTTTTTCTCAGTTTACCGTTATGTACGCGCTTACATTATCCTTTTTTAACCGTGGCGCATCAATAACAGCTTCCCTTCTATATTGTCAAACTAATCTAAAAATTGCAACTGTGAAACATCAAAAATTTTTATTCGCTTATCTAGTTCATGTATAATAAGAACGACAGTCGGAAATCTGGAACTGAAAGGAAACGATTATGCGAATCAATAAGTTTTTAAGCGAAACAGGAATTACTTCCCGGCGTGGAGCCGATAAATTTATCGAAGCGGGCCGTGTAACGATCAATGGACAGCCAGCAGAACTCGGCAGCAAAGTCGAGGCCGGCGACCAAGTCTATGTAGACGGCAAGCTCATCAAACAGCCAAAACATCAATATGTTTATTTGGCCTTAAACAAACCGGTTGGCATTACCAGTACAACCGAACGGCATATTGAAGGCAACATTGTCGATTATGTAAATCATTCCGAGCGCATTTTTCATGTGGGGCGCCTCGACAAAGATTCTGAGGGGCTTATCCTTTTGACCAATGATGGTGACATCGTCAATGAAATTTTGCGTGCAGAAAATGAACACGAGAAAGAATACATCGTCAAAGTGGATATGCCCATTACGGAATCCTTTCTAGCCAAAATGGAATCTGGCGTAGAAATACTTGATACAAAGACGCTTCCTGCAAAAGCGGACAAACTATCCACTTACACATTTAAACTAACCTTACAGCAAGGGTTGAACCGCCAAATTCGGCGGATGTGTTCAGCACTTGGCTATGAGGTTCGGACCTTGCAGCGTGTGCGAATTATGAATATTACGTTGGGGGACTTGCCTGTTGGCGAATGGCGCGATTTGACCCAAACAGAACGCGACGAGCTTTTTAAGCAACTCGGTTACACACCTAAACGCTGAGGAGGACATTGACATGCTGACGATGAAAAGCACGCCGAACCATACAGGTGTTAAAATAAGCGGTGATTATTTTGATTTGGATGAACTGAATCAGGCCATCTACCGAGTAATCGGACAGGAAGACCAGTATTACGGCTACGAAGGATCGCGCATGCGGATTCTTGGCATTTCCTATGAAATTCGCCACGCTGCCCAGGGAGACCGCAATGTGGATTTCGTCTTTAACGGACTGCACGAACATACCATGAAACAGCACAAGTTTATCGCTCCTGATAAAAACATCTACTTTTCTGTCGAAGTATTATGGCCGGAATTGATTTACGCCGCCATCGCCTTGAAGGATTTCGTGAAATTTTATCAGCAAGATAAAGAGTTTCCAACATGGGATGTTCACTTGCCAGTCATTATCCGCTTTCAATCTTTGGTTCTCGACTGCCTGCAAGGGCATATTCCCGAGACAGAATTCGCTCTAATTGCAAAAGCTTTCAACCAACCGGTGACAGTAAATGATTATGCCATCCAATATGTTGACCTTTTAAACTTGAAATACATCGGCATGACCAAACAGCAGCGGGAACAAAGCTTGTCCGCTATCGCCATGAAACTCGCTGTGCAGGATCAGGACTATACAGCCTTCCGCAATCAGGTACTGGCAGCCGCTACACCTCACAAAAAGCCGATTCATGAAATTGCTGTAAAAGCAGAGTATCCGGAAGAGTTTGACTGGTGAAATGCGGAAGAAGTCAGTGAGAATTGCAGGCAGAAGACAGATAAGCAAGACATCTTACTATATAAAAGTTCACGTTGACGATGCGTGAACTTTTTTCATGTTCTAATTTATAGCACTAATGCATCGATTGGTTGAGTGCGAGTAGGCTATATTGATCTTTTGGATCGTATATAAAATGTACTCAACTCCTCCCCAAAAACTTTTGATTTGGATGATAGTGACAATATTCATCGCAGGATCCTGTATTTCATTTTTTCTATTTTGCAACTCCGTATGTTTCAAAATCAAGACCTTTGAATAAGCTTGTTTTTCTAACCAAATATATGGACGCTTCATGCATTCGACCGTTTCAATGGATTAAAATAAATACTTTTGATTCTTTCTCGGTTTAACAATATATAATGTCCGCTACTTCCGCACTCAAACTTAAGGGTTAGGAAGTGTTTTATACAGGGTATATTCAACTATTAGTATTTTTTGAAGGAGCGTGGCAGTATGTATAAATTTTTGGTTCCACTAAGTTTAGTTTTGTTGTTGACTGCCTGTGGGGACGAGGCACCTGATGTAACGGAAGAAAGCCAGACGGAAGTGACTGCCCCTGATGGAGAATTGGATCCAACCGCGCCAGAAGAAGCTGAAAACGCGGAATTTGTGAGTTTTGAAGAACTTGCTTCCGGAACGGTTGAAGAAGGCACTGGAGTTTCTGTACAAGGAACTGTCGAAGAGTTGGCAGACGACATCGCCTTTCCTTCGTTTATTATTGTTGCTGGAGAAAACCGTATCTACGTTCGAAATATGGCAGAAACTCCAGTAGAAGTGGGTGACAGCATTACAGCGGATGGCATCTTTGAAGGAAACGCCGAAGAAGATATGCCGATGATTTCGGCTTCTATCATTGAAAAAGATGAATAATTTTGCTGCAGAAAGCCCTTCCTACGTGGAAGGGCTTTCTTTGCGATCTTCAGTTTAATCCAGTTCTGAGATTTCAATAATGGTATTTTCTGCATTGTGATTAGACGAAAGGTCTTTTATAGCCAAGTCTCCTAATGAAACAATCCCAACGATTCGTTCGTTTGCCACAATGGGCAGTCTGCGAATCTTGTGAGTTGCCATCAATTCAGCCACTTCTTCTATGGTATGGCCCACCGTTCCGGTAATAACTTCCGCTGACAAAATTTCTGATATAGCAGCGTCGCTTGGAATCTGTTCAGCAATTCCACGAACTACAATATCTCTATCTGTAACAATTCCAACCAAGCGGCCATCTTCACAGATCGGAATTGATCCTACGTTTATTTCACGCATCATCGAGGCAACTTCTTGAAGCGTTGATCCAGGTCTACATGTCTCGACGTCTGTCGTCATAATATCTTCGATTCTCATCCCTTCTGCCTCCTCAAGTTCTCTAATTACTTATAGCTTAACCGATTTGTGATTCAGCAAACACCAATTAATAAAAGAAAAAAGGAATCAGTTCATTTGAACTGACTCCCCCTTATCCGCTTAGTATTTTAAGCCCATTACCCAATTCGTTACTCAACTAGCTGAATAAATTGCTTTGTCCGCTCATTTTGTGGATTTTCAAAGAAATTCTTTGGATCTGCTGATTCAATAATCGTTCCTTCGTCAATCATGATGATGCGATCCGCCACTTCTTTCGCGAACTTCATTTCATGGGTAACAACGACCATGGTCATACCTTCTTCAGCTAGTTGCTTCATGACCTGGAGAACTTCTCCCACAAGCTCTGGATCAAGTGCTGACGTTGGTTCATCAAACAGCATGACCTTCGGCTGCATGGCAAGTGACCGGGCAATTGCAACGCGTTGTTTTTGCCCACCAGATAGCTTGCTCGGGTAAACATCTGCTTTTTCTTCCAAGCCTACCTTTTTCAACAATTCCATTCCCAGTTTTTTAGCCTCTTCTTTTTTCATCTTTTTTACAGTAACGGGTGCTTCTATTACATTTTCCAATACTGTTTTATGAGGAAAAAGGTTAAAGTGCTGGAACACCATACCAACTTCAGCGCGGATTTTTGTTAAATTATCCTTTTTCGGATCGACGGTATGGCCGTCGATGGTGATTTTGCCATCATTAATCATTTCAAGAAAGTTGAAGCACCTGAGGAGTGTGCTTTTCCCGGAGCCACTGACTCCGACAAGAACCACAACTTCCTGGGGTTTGACGTGAAGATCTACGCCTTTCAACACCTCGAGGTCACCAAAGGATTTATGAATGTTTTCTCCAATAATCATGTTAGGCCCTCCTTAGGCTTTATCGACATCGAGTTTGTTTTCATACAAACGCAACAAGAATGTGAAAATCATGACGAGCACCAGGTAGTAAAGTGCAACGACCAAGAAAGACTCAAATGGCTGGTACGATTGCGCAGCTTCCCGATTTCCGAGTGAGAAGATTTCTGCTACACCGATAATATAGACAAGTGAAGAATCTTTCAATGTAATGATAAACTGGTTGCCAAGCGGCGGAATCGAACGGCGCAAAGCTTGCGGAAAGACGATCCGGCTCATGGTCTGGCGACGTCCCATCCCAAGCGACATACTGGCTTCACGCTGCCCTGGATCAACCCCTTGAATCGAGCCGCGGAAAATCTCTGCAATATAGGCACCGTTGTGAATACCCAGTGCTATAGCTCCTGCCCAAAAATTGGACATGGTATAAATTTCAACAATCCCGAAATATAAAAACATGATTTGCACAATCAGTGGTGTACCACGAATGATTGTGATGTAAATATTGGCAATAGCCTGTAAGATTTTCGATCCTGAAATTTTCATCAGTGCAAAGACCAACCCGATAACTGTTCCCAAAATAACACCAATTGCTGTCAATTGCAGTGTAACGACAGTGGCTTCTAAAAATCCAGGGTATGTTCGCATAAATACATCGTAAACTGTTGCAAATATCTCTGGCATAAACGCCACTCCTCCCGTTCTCAGCTTGTTTAGTTGAGAATTTCAATTCCTTCAAGATCTACATCGAGGAGGTTACGTCCGAACCATTCCTGAGAAATTTCATCGTATGTGCCATTTTCAACAATCGCAGCTAGAGCTTCATTTATCGCTTCGAGCAAAGCCTCATCTTCCTGTCGTACAGCAACAGCAGCTTGTTCGATCCATAATGGATCGCCAATCATTTCGATTTCAATTCCAGCATTTTGCGCTTCGAATCCTACTACATCCGCTGTGATAACTGCGTCCAAACGTCCTTCAACTTCTAAATCCTGCAATGCCACTACATCACTGCTGTAGTATTGAATATCATCTGTATAGTTTTGCGCAGCTGTGTCATACGTACTTTGTCCAACAACACCAATTGTTGCGCCTTCAAGATCAGCTTCTGAAGTAATTTCCGTATTTCCGGAACGTACGAAAATAACACCGCCTGAATAGTAATAAGGATCAGAAAATGCGACTTGCTCTGCACGCTCTTCAGTAATAGCCATAGATCCTAAAATGGCATCGTAACGATTTGTCGTTAATCCTTGGATGATCGTTTCAAATGGCGTTGTCACTGGGTTTGGTTCCAGACCCATTTCTTCTGCAAGTGCATTGCCAATATCAATATCAAATCCAGTCAAGTTGCCGCCTTCTTCAAAATTAAACGGCTTGTAAAGTCCACTTGATGCAGTTGTAAACATTCCTTCTTCCAGCAAATTCAAATCACTGTTGTCGCCCTCTGTACTTGATCCTTCTTCCGAACTGGTTGAGTCGTCCCCACCGCAAGCTGCCAATAACATTCCTGCGGAAAAAACTACGGTTAAAAATGATAAATTCTTTTTCATCTTTCTCTCCCCTTTTCGTTTATAATTGACCAAATCGTCGAGACGTTTTGGAAGTTCCCAGTAAATTGAGCGTGATTACATAAAGATATTCCGCTCTTTGTAGAGCGCTTCAATTTTTGCCAAGTTGCCGTTTATTTTTTCTTGTTCTTTCACGTAGACAAATCGCATAATTGAAGTCAAAAGTGCATGTACAGAAGTATAGGAATCAATGTTTAGGTTCGTATTCACAGATACCTTTAGAACGTGATCGGCATAAGCAAGAGCTGGAGAATCTGCCGAATCTGTCAAAACTACGATATCTGCACCTTGTGATTTGGCGCTTTTTAATGTATCGATGACTGCCCTGGTATAACGTGGGAACACGAAAGCAATAACCAAATCTCCTTTACCCATTTTAGAAAGTTGGGTGTAGTACTCTCCGGTTGATGAATACATCATCTCCGTATGATCAAGTGCCATATTCAGCCAGTTGGAAAACCAATGCGCGATACCATAATCGAAAAAATTCCCTGTTACATAAATCCGATCCGCCAGACTAATGCTGTCGACCACTCGAAGAAGTTCGTCTTCTTTGATGGTTTCTTTCAGTTTCACAATGCTCGAGATGTCCGCGTCAAGAAGATTTTCTAAAAAAGACTGATCTGCGACAGGTTCTGGTATTTTTTGCTCTGCCTTTTCGATGCGTTCTTCAGCCAATTTTCGCTGCACGACCTGTTGGAATTCAGTGTACCCTGTGTAACCAAGCTTTTGTGTCCACCGAATCACCGTTGACTCACTAACATTGACTCTTCTGCCCACTTCGAGAGCAGAAGAAAACGCTAAAAAAATAGGCTCTTTAAAGAACAAGTCACCAACTTTTTTTTGCCCGGAACTAAATTCCGAATAAGAATTAGACACACTCCGCAGTAAATCCTGCACATTTAACGCCTCCACATGAAGAACACACTCGTTTACTCTTCTAAAGTATACTATTATGCAGGAAACCCTGCAACAGTTTACAGAAAATTCAACACTGACAATATTATCAGATAAACAGAATAACAAGCTGAGAGCTTGCTATAGAAGGCATTAGGGTTAGAATTTAACTCAAAAAAATTTATTAAAATTATTACTTTTATCTAAATAAACACGCTATTTCCTAAAAATTATGGCCGCAGAGTATGCAAAAATATTATATGAATGCATAGAGATATACGATTTTATGCCCTCATTTCGCAAAATCAAAACGCTGCAGAGCATTGTTTCGACTTTAACTACATAGATTCTGCTTTCCCGACGGCTATGGTTTTCATATTTCGATCCTACTCCTGTATAATCTTTGTATAAGTCAATTTTATTGAGGGGCTGTTCAGGGTGTGGGAAAATCGAATTTTTAAGCTTTTTATTTTTTGGTACATATGTGGTGTCATTTTGCTTGGCTTTGACCTTCTGCCTTCCTGGCTGGAATGGGCAAATGCATTCTTTCTGATGCTGGCCGGTACACTCGGTTTTTTATATTTCATAAAGCGTTTTGGCGCTATTAGCGGTTCGGCTCTAGGCATTGTTATTTTCTTTTCCACGTTTATTGTGGAGTGGGCAGGTGCAGACAGCGGCTTCCTGTTTGGGTCCTATGACTATACAGACCGCTTTGCACCGAATCTTTTCGGCGTACCAATTGCCATTGGTTTTGCCTGGTTAATGGTCATGGCTACGACACACGTTGTGGCACGTTGGATTGTGCCTGGCGGCGGTTTATTGTATGCAGCAGTTGGAGGCATCGGGGCGGTCATCATTGATTTGATTATTGATCCTGTAGCCTTTCAAATCAAACAGTATTGGATTTGGGAAGATACCGGACTTTACTATGATATACCGTGGACTAATTTTTCCGGCTGGTTCATTGTGGCATTTGTCCTTCATCTGATAATCGATATGCTGATGAAAAAGAAATCTATGGTTATGGCATCTGAATTGCCTGAAAAACGGATGGTTCTTCTGTATGTCTTGATGATTGCCATGTTCATTATGCTTGGAGCAATCGGTGGATTATGGCTGGCTGCTTTCTTAACCACTAGTTTAACTGCTTTGATTGTTTTAGTAGCATGGAAGAGGCGACCTGTATGATCAATGCCAAAAAATCTGCGCTGTTTGAAACTGGTTTTAATATGTACTTGACGCCGCTCATCCGTACATCTTTTTCACGGTTGCTCGGGCAAGGTGTAGAACCCATTCCTGAGAAGCCGGTATTATTTATTGCTAATCACAGTTCTTGGTGGGACGGTCTGCTGTTTTTCTATCTGAACCGCACAGTCTGGCGGCATGATATCCATATGATGATGCACGAAGAAGGACTCCAAAAGCATCGTTATTTCCGCTATTTAGGTGCATTTTCCATCAACCGCAAAAAACCGAAAGAAATTTTAACTTCTCTCCAGTATGCAGAAGCCTTGCTAAAACAAGGAAAGTCTGTTGTGCTGTTCCCTCAAGGAGATGAATTCCATCTTGAAACAAGGCCCCTGACTTTTCAGACAGGCGTCGCTTACTTGATGGAACATTGCCCGGAAGTGCCTGTTGTGCCACTCAGCTTTTATTATTCGTTCGGCCACCAGCAAAAACCGGAAATCTGGGTTCGCCAACACCAGGCGATAGCTACCGATACAATCAAACACATGACCCGTAAAGAAAAAACACTCTTTCTTCAAAAACTTTGCATCGAACAGCTCGATTCCTTGAAAAGTACAGTAATCCGTGAAGACAGCGAAGCGTTTCAGCCGCTTGGAAAAAGGAGAACATGATTATGGCCACCTATATCGGAATCCACCTGCTGTTTCTTGCCTGGATCATCCTTAACCGCCTGTTTCTTCCAGCCTTGCCTAAGCAAGTACAATTCTCAACTGAACCTCTGGTATCCGTTCTGGTGCCGATGAGAAATGAAGAACGCAATGTCGAAGTTCTAGTAAAATCCTTAAAAAACTCCTCTTACGGCAATACAGAATTTATTATTTTAAATGATCAGTCGACGGACGGAACTCAAGCTGAACTGGAAAGGGAGATTGCCGCAGATCCCCGTTTTACTATCCTGCAGGGCGCTCAACTCCCGGATGGCTGGGTCGGCAAAGTACATGCCTGCCATCAGCTGCAACAAGCAGCTTCCGGTGAGTATTTGCTGTTTGTGGATGCAGATGTCCGCTTCCGGCCAAAAGCGATTGAACAGTCGCTGTCGTTGCTGCAGCGAAAAAATGCCCAGCTGTTGACGGGCTTTCCTGCTTTTGATGTTGCGCCTTTTCTCAGTAAACTTCTTGTCCCAATGCTGCATTTCGTGATTTTATTCCATCTGCCTCTCGCATTGGCCAACTACACCAAATTTAAAGCGGCTACGGCAGCCAATGGCATGTGGATGATGTTTGAAAAAGACAGCTATGAACAAATAGGTGGACACGCAGTTGTCTCAACTTCACTGGTCGAGGATGTCCATATTGCTCGCCAAGTAAAAGCGCACGGCTTTAAAGTTGTGCTGGCAAACATTACAATGTCCGTAAAATGTCGTATGTATACGACCAATGCTGACGTATGGGAAGGTTTTCTAAAAAACAGCTATGCCGGAATTGGCAGATCACCCGTGATAGCAGCAATTCTGATCTTATTTTATTCCTTCTTTTACATTTTGCCGCCTTTCCTAGCGATTTACGGCTTGTTCAGCGGACTTTACTGGTGGGTTCTTCCGTACGCACTGACAGTTGCGCAGCGCTGGTATGTGGACATGGTGACCAATCAGCGCTGGTACCTGTCTTTTCTTATCCCCCTTCAGGCACTTGCCATGCTTGCTGTGTTGGTGGAATCAATGCGCAAATCCTTTAAAAAACAGCCGTATTCGTGGAAAGGAAGGCATTACTCATGAAAAAAATTGTCATAGTCGGTGGTGGATTGGGTGGACTTGCTGCAGCAGTGACGCTCGCCCACGCTGGATTCGATGTAGAACTCTTTGAAAAAAATAGCCACTTGGGCGGCAAATTAATGCCTGTCGAGCTGGGAAGCTACCGTTTTGACTTTGGACCCAATACCATCACGATGCCAGCTGTCTTCAATACAGTCATTTCACAGACAGGTGAACATCCAAAAGATTACTTGGATTTCATTCTGTTACAAGCCCATACCCGCAATCACTTTTCAGACGGCAGTCGATTCGACTTTACCAACGACCAAGAACAAATGATTCAACAACTCAAAATTCTTGATCCGGCTGCCGCCGCTAACTACCCGGCATTTATCAAAGAAATCAGCCGTTTGTATCGTTATTCAGAACGGTATTTTTTTCCGGTAACATTTCAGTCCTGGAGAGACTATCTGTCACCCTCTCTTGGATTTGCACTTCTTCAAGTGCGTCCAGCAGAATCAATGCACCATTTTTTTCAGCGCTATTTCAAAAATCCTTTGCTTGTTCAAGCATTCGATCGATATGCCACGTATATTGGCTCTTCACCCTACAAAGCACCGGCGACGTTTTCCATGATTGCTTACCTGGAATTGGTAGAAGGTGTCTATTACACCAACGGCGGCAATACAGGCATCGCTAACGCTTTTGCTGCTGTAGCGAGAAAATGTGGTGCTCGGTTGCATACCAATACAGAAGTTAAAAAAATCCTGACAGATGGCGGAAAAGCACAAGGCGTTGAGCTTCAAGATGGGACACAAATCGCAGCGGATCTCGTCATTTTGAATGGAGATTTGTTATCAGCTTTCCCAGCATTGGTCGAAGAATCTGAACGTCCCTCACTGAACGATGCGAAGGTGGATGCTTTTGAACCCTCCATTTCAGCTTTTGTCATCACTGTTGGGTTGACTCGAAGGCTTGAGGTGCTCAAGCACCACAATGTTTTTTTCTCATCGGACTACCGTCAGGAGTTTCGTGATTTATTTGACGCTTCACTCTACAGCAATGAGCCAACCGTTTACATCAGCAACTCGTCCTTCACTGATCCTTCGGTTTCACCAGATGGCGACAACTTGTTTATTTTAGTTAACGCACCCGCATTGACCAAAGAAGGACACCTGCAAATTGAACCGGAAGCTTATAAAGAACGAATTTATGACTTTCTCTTGAGCTACGGGGTCGATATTCGCAGCTATTTAGCAGAAGAAAAAATTTTTACACCATCGTTTATCCGTGACAAATTCGGTTCCTTCCGCGGCGCTCTTTATGGCCCTTCCTCCAATCGGCCAAAAGATGCCTTCCTGCGGCCGCCAAATGCCAGCCGTGATATTCGCAATTTGTTTTTTGTCGGCGGCAGCACTCACCCTGGCGGCGGGTCGCCCATGGTCGTCTTAAGCGGTTTGAATGTAGCGAATAACATCATTGCGAAAGCCAAAAAGACACCGCCATCAGTGTGATGGCGGTGTCTTTTGCAGTTATTGGAAGCACCCAGATTCTAGGGTCATAAGCCACTCTGGCTGTGCGGCTGAAGAAACGCCGCTTCGCCAGTGCGTCTTATGCCCGTCGAATCTACACGGGCGCTTACGCTTTTCTTTATTGTCCAGGCTTCAGCGCCCAGCTCTTTGGGTCATAAGCCAGCCCGACTGTGCGGCAAAGAACGCCGCTTCGCCGGTCTGTCTTATGCCCGGCAGAGCTACACGGGCGCTTACGCTTTTCTTGTTACAAACAAGCGAGTATTGCTTGTTTTGATTCTTCCGGGACGTAATGTTTTTCCCGGAAGACATTGTATTGCTTGGAACGGATGGTGACGAGAATTTCCCGGTAAACTAATGCGGCGCCTTTTACAGGAACTCTCGAAGATAATGGATAATCCTGTATCGTTTCGAACGCTTTTTTGTAATGAAATTCGGCTTTTTCCGCCAGTTCTTCCCACACTGCGATAAATTGCGGGGTTACCACGCCGGAGCGCAGCTCTTCTTCGCACAGTTCATATTTTCCCATGATTTCTTCTGGCAAATAAATTCGACCCATTTTCAGGTCTTCACCGATATCACGGAGAATATTCGTGATTTGCATCGCATATCCAAGTGAAATCGCGCCTTCCTTTAGAGCACCAGTCTTGCCTGGCGCCAAAATCGGCAGCAGCATCAGTCCAACAGTACTCGCGACATGGTAACTGTAATTCAACAGCTCTTCCATCGTTCGATACCGGTTGATGGTCAAATCCATTTCCTGACCGGTAATCAGGCCAGAGAAGGCTTCGACATCCATCTCGTAGTTTTCGAAAACATGCGCTAAAGCTACCCACATCGGATTTTCAGTATCATAAATGCCAGTTAGAAATTTTTCGAATTCAATTTTGAATTGTTCAAGTTCTTCTTTGGAATTCTGCCCTTCATCCACAATGTCATCTACTGTCCGGCAAAACGTGTAAACAGCCCAAACGGCTTTGCGTTTTTCCTTCGGCAACAAGGAAAATGCTTTGTAAAAACTTTTTGAATTTACAGCGATAACTTGTTCACAGGAGGTATAAGCATCTTTTAAATTCATCATGCATTGCTCCTTTCCTTTGCAAAATCGCCTTGGATTTGCTCTGCCAGCAGCTTTGCACCTTGCATGACAATTGGAATGCCTCCTCCGGGATGGACAGAAGCGCCAACTGCATACAAGCGATCCGTTTTATAAGGTTTGACTTGAGGACGGAAAACACCCGACTGGAACAAGGTTGGACCGATTCCAAAACTGCCGCCTTTAAATAGGCCAAAAGCTTCGGCTTCGGTCGGCGTACGGACTTCCATCCATTCAACTGCTTCCCGGAAATTCGGGAAAGCCAACTCTTCCATACGGTCAATGATTTTTTCGATCCAAGCTGTGTCACTTGCCCAATCAATATCCGTCCCTGAAGGCACAGGAACCAATACATACAGGACGCCTTTTCCTTCAGGAGCCAATGAATCATCTATCTTCGACGGATGGAAGGTATAAATGGCTGGATTTTCTGTTTTCCGCTTTTTCACAAATACATCATCCATATGGTCTTCGTAGCTATCCCCGATGAAGAATTGATGGACATTTCCTTCTTCAAACACTTTGTTTAAGCCAAAATACAATAACACACATCCGGAAGAAGCTGTGTAGCTTTTCTTCTTCTGTTCAGGCAGTACTTTTTCAATGCCAGGGAAATCACCGTTATAGACGATAGCATCAAACTCTTCATAGCCGTCTGCTGTTTCGATTGCTTTAGCTTTTCCGTCTTCTGTCACAATCTGCTTAACCGGTCTGCTTGTTTTGATGGTGACATTTTGCCGTAACCGCAATGCTTTTTCCAACACGGGAATGAGGCTGCCGTAGCCGCCTTTTAAATAATAGACGCCATGTTCATGTTCACTGAAAGGAACAAGTGAATACATGGCTGGTGCACGGAATGGATCCCCACCAATGTACAGAGATTGCAGAGAGTAAGCCAACTGAAGCCGCTCATCACGGAAGTAATTAGACGTTAGCTTTTTCACAGACTGCTGAGGTTTTAACTTCATTAATTTCTTTATGTTCGCAGCGGTAAAAAAATCGGATTTATTTACGAATGAATGCTCTAAAAATGAAGATTTTCCGATTTCAAACCGCTTGCGTCCTTCTGAAATATACCGAAGAAACCCTTCTTTTTCAGTCGGAAAGACACTTTCAATTTCTTCCAACTGACGATCGATATCGGGATATTTCGTGTACACAGTACCGTCCGGAAAACGAATTGAATAAAGTGGGTCACACAGTAATAATTCGATATCTTCAGCAGCAATCCCTGCTTGTTGAAGCAAATCCTGAAACATTTCGGGCAGCAAAACAATGGTAGGTCCTTGATCGACCTTAAAGCCATCTCTTTCCACAAAAGTCAAACGACCGCCAAGTTTTTCCTCTTTTTCAAAAATGGTCACATCAAAGCCCATGTTCGTTAAATATAGGGCCCCCATCATACCGCCGACGCCCCCGCCAATCATAGCAATTTTCATGCAAATCCCTCCAGTGCCGGAAGCGGCAGAATCGGAATTCCTTTTTTGCCATGCTGTTCCAGAATACCATTGGCTGTAATGCGAGCAGATTCCAGAATCGTTGGCAATCCGCTTCCAGGATGAGTTCCCCCGCCAACCAACCAGCAATTGCCTAACTCTTCAAACTTATTGTGTGGACGGAATACCATCATTTGAGTTAATTGATGGCCCAGGTTAAAGGTCGCCCCTTGGTACACCGAGTAATCTTCCTGCCATCCCATAGGCGTCAGCATTTTTTCGACTTCGATATGGTCGCGCAGATTTTTAAACTCGGATTTTTCTTCAATAATATCCAAAACCAGTTCCCGGAATGCATGCTGTTCGTTTTCCCATCCAATGTCACTGAAGTTGTTTGGCACTGGAGCTAAAATATAAATCGCTGATTTTCCTTCAGGCGCAAGCGTTGGATCTGTCACACTCGCATTTTGTACATAGATGGAAGGGTCAGCAGAAAGAATGCGCGATTTCGTCATTTCCTCCACGTTCTTCTTGTAATCTTTCGAAAAAATAATGGTGTGGTGAGAAAGGTCATATTTTTTATCCAGACCTAAGTACAACATAAATGTGGAACAGGAATATTTTTTCTTCGCCAGTTTTTCCGGCGTGTACTTTTTCAAAATCCCTGGTTCGACCAAATGATTCATGACATGGGCAAAGTCACCATTTATAATGACTTCATCTGCGGCCATCCGTTCACCGTTTTCAAGGTCTACTCCTTTAACTTTGCGGTTTTCGATCCACAGCTTTTTGACGCCTGTGCTAGTATGAATCTTCCCGCCAAGTTCTTCAACAACTTTAGCCATTGCCTGAGATAATTGGTTCACTCCGCCAATCGGGTGGTAAATGCCATAAGCATGTTCCATATAAGACAGGATTGAAAAAGCTCCAGGACATTCCCATGGAGACATCCCCAAGTATTTAGACTGGAACGCAAAAGCCATTTTTAGTCGTTCATCCTTAAAGTATCGAGACAACACATCGTACAAAGTCTTGTTCACTTCAAGTTCAGGCAAAGCTCTTAACACTTTCGGTTGAATCATGCTGAAATAACTGTCCATTTTCGATTGCAGCATAGGCGACAATACTTCCAGTTTCTTGCCTGTTTCTTTCATGAAACGCTCGTAGCCATCTCCGTCGCCTTTAAAGTTTTCATTGATTTGTTTTTTCATTTCTTGGTTGTTGCGTGTCATAATCAGGTTCTGATCTTCAAAGATCAACTCGTACATCGGATCTAATTCAACTGCATTCATGTAATCTTTTAAATTGCGGCCAGTCGTTTCAAATAACTCTTCTACTAAATGAAGCATGCTCAAAAAGGTCGGGCCCGTATCAAACGTAAAATCACCTAAACGCAGCTCTGCATTTCTGCCGCCAATCCATGGCTGTTTCTCGTAAACGTCCACTTCGTAACCTCTACTGGCCAATAACATAGCCGCAGCTAAGCCGCCAGGACCGGCTCCTATCACAATCATCTTTTCCGACATAACAGATGCCTCCAATTCAATTAACCCTAATAATTCTACATTTATTATACAAATATTATACCGTCAATCTCAAAAAAAGACTATTTATTTGAATTTACCCTCTTTTATATTCTTTTAGCCCATCGAATCTCCATTTAGCAGAATAAACTCTAGAATGAACATCCGATCACAGAGCGGACGCATCACTGATGAAAACTACCCCTTAGAGCTTTTCAAGAAATTAAAAGCACAAAAAATCCGGCTCGAATTTATGAGCCGGAATTGCTTACTTCAATATTTTTATTTTTACGTTCTTGCGTCCCCACTTCAGTGCATTGCTTTGAGTTGGAATGAAGACATCGATTTTGTTTCCTTTGATGGCGCCGCCTGTATCTCCAGCGACAGCATAACCATAGCCCTCAACATGGACTTTTGTTCCTAGTGGAATGACTTTCGGGTCTACCGCAATAACTTTCAGTCCCGGATTCTTTTTCAAGTTAAGCCCAGTTCTTGTAACCCCTGAACATCCTTTGCAGTAGGCCGTATAAGCCGTTGCACTAACCGTAAATTCTTTTACTACCGATCCGCTTGTTGAACGGGATGGAGTATTTTTTTTGGAAACTGTCTTAGCTACAGGTTTCTTTAGTTGGAGTTTTTGTTTTGGGTGAATTGTGTTGGACTTTAAGCCGTTCCAAATCTTCAAGTTGCTGATTGACACTTTTTGCGTTTTTGAAATTTTATATAATGTATCCCCGCTTTTTACTGTGTATGTATTTGATGCAGCTGAGCTGTCAATCGAAGTTGCTAGGAATAAAATCAGTGCAAAACTTAAGATTGCTACTATTTTTTTCAATTTGCTATCCCCTTTGCTTTTTGTAAGTACAATTAAAATAGCATGGGAATATTACAAACACGTAACAATAAATCGCATGTTTCATTACAATACCGCTTCAACTTGTGACATAAGTATTGTTTAACTTCTTTTAGAACCCTAAATAATGGAACATAAAAAGACTTTTTTACCATTCTATATGACATTGCCATAGAATTATTTCCAGGGAAATAAAAAAGCATAGGCTTTGATTTGCCTATGCTTTCTGTTTATTTATTTGCTTTGTGCACTTTCAATGTCTTGCCTTTAATGGTCTTGTCTTTCATCGCTTTCAATACCATTGGTCCTTTGCCATTCAGAATATCGATATACGTTACCGTGTCCTGAATTTTGATGATCCCAATGTCTTCTGCTGTTACTCCTGGGATGCTAGTTAACGTTCCGACAAAATCAAAGGCGCGAAGCTTCTTTTTCTTGCCTCCGTTAAAATAGAGCTTCAGAATATCTTTATTGACTTGTTCATTTTTATTTTTCTTCAGTTTCGGACGGCTTTCAAGTTTTTCGGTGAATGCCTGCGTTGCTTCTTCTACTTCGTATGTAGAAGGTGACGTTCTGCGCGGAATTTCAAATCCGATATATTCTTCAATCTCAGTTAAGAATTTATCTTCGTTTGGTGTAACGAACGAGATCGCTTTCCCAGTCTTTCCTGCACGGCCGGTACGGCCAGCACGATGCACGTAACTTTCTCTTTCCATCGGCAAATCATAATTGATAACATGTGTGATGCTGTCAATATCAATTCCTCTTGCTGCGACATCTGTCGCTACCAAATAACGGAACTCACCACGTTTAAAATCGTTCATGACCGCAGTACGGTCTTCCTGAAGCATGCCCCCGTGCAATTTGTCGCACGTGTAAAAATGTTTCTCCAATTGTTCCATGACAAAATCGACATTGTCTTTTGTCCGACAAAAAATAATGCAGCTGTCCGGATTTTCAATAATGGAAACATCACGCAGCAAAGCAAATTTTTTCTGTTCGGCCACAACAAATAATGAATGATCGATTTGAGCTGTTAAATTTTCTGAAGCAGCAATTTCGATGTGCTGAGGATCGATCATGTATTTTCTTTGCAAGTTTTCAACATTTTCAGGCAAGGTGGCTGAAAACAACATCGTTGTACGCTGCTTTGGCAATTTGTTAATGATGGCTTCCACTTGTTCCACAAAGCCCATATTCAACATTTCATCTGCTTCATCCAGGACCAGATACTCAATTCGTTCAAGGTTTAATGTCCCGCGTTCAATATGGTCAAAAACACGCCCCGGCGTTCCAACTACTACGTGGCATTTTTGCTTCAGTTCAGCCTGCTGATAAGCAAAAGGCTGCTTGCCATAGACCGCCGCCGCTTTAATGCGCTTGAAACGGCCAATATTCGTGACGTCTTCTTTTACTTGATCCGCCAATTCACGGGTAGGCGTTAAAATCAACGCCTGTGGTTTGTTTTCTTCCCAATCGACCAGTTCACAAATCGGAATGCCAAATGCCGCTGTTTTACCGCTTCCTGTTTGAGACTTTACCGTTAGGTCAGTCTTTGACAGCGCGACTGGAATGACTTTTCTTTGAACCTCTGTAGGTTCTGTATAGCCAAGGCCTTCAAGCGCCTTCACAATAGGTTCACTTATTTCGTAATCGCTAAATTTTTGCGTTTTCATAATTATTTTCCATCTCCGTTCAAAATTTCAGGTTCTCCTATTATCGCACGGATTAGAAAATTCTGCTGTTAAACAATTATTAAGATTTATCCCATTCAATGCTCTTGGCCACCAATTGGCTTTTATTGATCCATCAGGCTCACGGAGACTTTAACATCCAACGACTGGCTGCCGCCCCGGTAAACGCCTTGGACAGGGCTGACGTCGTTATAGTCGCGTCCCACACCAACACGGATGTGATTTTCCAGCGCCTCTACATTATTGGTCGGATCCAACCCAACCCAACCGATGCCTGGAACCATCACTTCCACCCATGCATGGCTTGCAGCGTCACCGACCAGCGCAGAATTTTCCCCCACATATAAATAACCGCTGACGTAACGCGCAGGGATGTATTTGCTGCGGAGAATTCCCAGCATCACGTGGGTGATATCCTGACAAACGCCTTTTCTTAAATCAAAAGATTCTTCAGCCTTTGTTTCGACAGTGGTTGACTCCCCATCGTAGGTAAAATGCTGATGAATATATTCCATGACATCAATCGCATACTGCACCGGGTTTTTCATAATCCCCAATTCCCGATCGATTTGGCTCATTTGTTCCATCGTTAAATACGTATACGCCGTATTGCTCAAAAATGCTAAATAATGCTCCCTGAATAATTGCGAATGAAAAATGGCACTCATTTCGGGAGAATAATCAATTCGATGAATAAATGGACTTTTTTGGATACTGACGATAGACGTTGTCTTTACTTCCAAATGTTGATGATGTTCTGCGATAAAAAATGTTTCAACATGGTTGCCCCAAATATCAATATGTTCTTTTGTTAATGAGGCAGGGGTTATGTCCGCACGGTAAGACAATAGGCGCTGGCATTCATCGGTTCTCGGCTTTAACCGGATTGAGTTCATGCTTTGGTCTACAATGGTTTCATATTGAAAAATATTGGTATGTTCAACTTTATATTTCATAGAAGTTATTCCTTTCGCGCCCATGCTCTGTGATTGGCTGGACTCCCTCGGTTTAGTCTCGGAATCGCTTAAATAATAGGTTTTTGAAAAAACTTCTCCGACTTCGTTGCAGCCATTTTGAAAATCATTGAGGAAGTCCATGATTTCATCAGAATTCAACTCGTCTATGTTAATCTCTTCAAACTCTTCCTGCAGTTGATCTAACTTTGCGTACAGTTCCCAAGAATAATGAGAGATTTTGCCGCCTTCCAATTCATTGACCGCTTTTCGGACATGCGTTAAGCAATAGCGAATCGACCGCGGAAAGTCCATATTGGCAATTAAGAAAGTCAAAACTCTTTTTGGATTCATCTGCGGCGGATTTGCTTTCAAATATGCGTTATAGCCATTTGTCATTCGCAATGCCGCCAGCCAGTAATAGTAATCTTCAGACTGTGCTTGCAATACGCGCTCCCGCGTGCGCTCGCATACCACATTCAAAATCCGAGCTGTTTTTTCGGCCCGTTCCAGCCATTTTGCAATTCTAATAATTTGGTACGGAACACCTCGGGACATCGCGGATTCAACAATTCCCTGGGTGATCAGCGAGGTCAATTTAACTTGTTCGAGAAACTGGCGCATCTCTTTAACGGTACAGCTTTTTTGATCCATATCCATTAAAGTCAAATAGCATCCGTTCCAAGCTTCCCAGTAGTCATCCGGAATATGATCTCGGCTAATTCTGGCATTTTCCCGAACAACTTTTACACAGCTTGCAACGGAATTGAAGTTGTTTTCCTCCATCGCTAAATAATGGACAAGCTGGTCTTCCTGATAGCTGGGCAAGGATTTAATCTGCTCCATGGTTTCAGTTGACGCACAAATTTCGTAAATCAGTTTCCAATCGCTGTCCCGAATCAGCTCTTCATCAGCTGCTTCAATCATCTGCAGCAACTGTACATCTAAAATACGGGCGTTGTTTTCGGCCCTTTCAACATTTCGTGACATCCAGTATAGTGAATTCGCTACACGGCTCAGCATCAGGCGTCCCCCTCTTCATCTCTTTTTTTGAACACCCATGTATCTTTGCCTCCACCGCCTTGCGAAGAGTTTACAACGAGCGATCCTTCTTTTAAAGCTACACGGGAAAGTCCACCCGGCATAACATGCGTATCTACTCCCCGGACTACAAAGACCCTTAAGTCGACGTGACACGGATAAAATTCTTCTCCTTGATATGCCGGAGCTCTGGATAATTTTATAGTGGGCTGTGCAATATATTGATGCGGCGATTCAATAATTTTTTCGCGGAACTCCGCAATCAATTCTTCAGAAGCGTGCGGTCCAACCAGCATATCATAGCCGCCTGAAGCTCCGACATTTTTGACCACCAATTCATTCAAGTGGTCCAATACCCATTCCCGCTCTTCTGGATTGTCCAATAGGTAGGTTTTGACATTGTCAATGATTGGTTCTTCGCCGAGGTAATACCGAATCATGTCCGGAACATAAGCATAAATAGCCTTATCGTCTGCCACTCCATTGCCGATGCCATTCAAAATGGCCACATTGCCCTTTCTATAAGCGATTAACAAACCGGGAACACCCAGTGCGGATTCTGCCAGAAATGCTTCCGGATCCAAATAGTCGTCATCAATTCGGCGGTAAATAATATCCACACGCTTTAGCCCCCGTATCGATTTCATATAGACAATGTTCTTTTTGACGATCAGATCCCTTCCTTCGACCAAGTCAATTCCCATTTGCTGCGCTAAAAACACATGGTCATAGTAAGCAGAATTGTACATACCCGGTGTTAACAGAACAGCAAATGCCTTGTCTTTTCTCGATTCCGGTGCATGATCCAGTATCGCTTGGTGCAAATGGGAAAGCTGGTGCTCGAGGGTATGAACCGATTGGCTTGCAAAAAATTCGGGGTAAACTTGGCGCATCACATAACGGTTTTGATAAACATAAGACAAGCCGGATGGATTGCGTAAATTATCTTCAAGCACATGATACTTGCCACTTTCGTCGCGAATCAAATCAATTCCCGCTAAAAAAATATGATTTTTCAACGGAATATCGACGCCTTTCACCTGTTCCTCGTAATAATATGGATTTTCTTCAACTAATCGCCTTGGTACGACGCCATCCTGAAGAATCCGTTTTTCATGGTATACGTCTTCCAAAAACTGATTGAGTGCTTCGGCCCGCTGAATCATTCCTTTTTCCACCACTTCCCATTCTTCAGATGGGATAATGATTGGAACAAAGTCAAATGGCATCGTTCTTTCTGTACCGACATTATTGTTATAAACCGTGAACGTAATCCCTTGCCTTAAGAACGACAGCTGAGCTGTCTCATGTTTTTCTTTCAGTTCTTCCGCTGAGAAATTTTGGAGGACATCGAAAAACTTTTGGTAATGCGATTTGGGTTTTCCTTGCGGTGTGAACATTTCATCAAAAAATGTTCCTGTCGAATAACGTTTAAACAAACGAGCAGCTCCTTCCATACGTAGAATATTCAGATAAAAAATGAATTAAGAAAAAGCTATGCCGCTTCTATATATGCGCATAGCTTATCTTCATTCTATTATACCTAAATTATTTTCCGAATGTTGAATCATTTGAAGATGAATCGTCTTTTTTCGTTGATTTATCCGATAAATCCTTTTTTAGGGAATCCGCATATTCTGTACTTGCACCGGAAGGAGGGGTAGCTGATGAGTTCGTTTTTCCAAACGTCGACTCATTCTTTGAAGACGCATCATCCGATGAATCTTTTTTCAATGATTCAGTATACGCTGTGCTGCCTCCATAAACTCCACCTGTTGGCTTGTTGGAGCTAGGAGAAACGCTGCTTGAATCAGATTTGTCAGACGTTGAATCGTTGCTCTTATCAGCATTTCCACCTACGTCATCCTGAAACGTTTTGTTGGCTTGATCCAGTGCGTCTTTTTCTTTGTTCATCATATCTTGCTGTGCATCAATTGCCGTCTTCACTTTTTCCACCGCTTTGTTGACGGTTGGCTTCACTTTATCAACCATACCGCCTGATTGTTCATTTAGACGGTCTAATCCTTTTTTAATGTTTGCTTTCATATCTTCTTTATTGGTTTGAGAAGTTCCGCCTGTTTCTGTTTTCTTTTGTGTCATTGCTGCACCAATCACTGCACCAAGACCAATCAATACAAGTTTGCCGAACATGCCACCTGATGATTTTCTAGCCATATGAATCTCCTCCTTAATTTTGTATAAAACATTGTGTATAAAGTATTGACTAAATTTCATTATTTTAAACATTTCAAATAAAATAAAAGACACCCTAAAACATTCTTGGTGTCTAAATTCAGCAGCTATTCACTTAGCTTTCCTTCTTCTTTCAAAACTTGTTCAAAAGCCTTCACAACGTTCTCATCGTATTGAACTCCTACCAGACTTTTAAGTTCAGTCATCGCATATTCAGAAGAAAATGCTGAGCGGTATGCTCTGTCCTCAGTCATCGCGTCAAACGTATCGCATACACCGATAATTCTTGCTTCTATCAATATTTCTTCGCCTACTAATCCAAATGGATAGCCACTTCCGTCAACACGTTCATGATGCTGTTCAACAATATTTGCCAAATCAGCATAGGCTGTTTTTCTTATCATATCTGCACCATCGCTAGGATGTTTCTTCACAACTTCAAATTCATCATTTGTTAACTTGGTCGGTTTTTTCAAAACTTCTTCTGGAATATTTATCTTACCAATATCGTGCAGTATTGAAGCTAAGAACAAGTTCTCTATCTGATCTTTGCCCAACTTCATTTTTGCCGCGGTTTTTACCGAGTAGTTAGCTACTCTTGAACTATGATTGAATGTATATCGATCTTTTTTTTCAACAGCTTCGCCAATTTTCCTTAACTCGCTGATCATATTGCTCAAATAGTGAAATACCGGAGTGGTAGAAACGGATAGGAAGGTAACTTCTTTTAAAACTGTAAAATGAATTGCGCTTTCTAAATTTTTACATGAAAAAAAATCATCGGTTGTCAGCCTTAAAACACCGCCGTCTACTTCGGCTTCTACTTCACCAGCTAATATATAGAAAAATTCTTGTGCATCTTCCTGATCTCCTGGAAAAAGCATAAAAGTACTTCCTTGAACAACAGTTTGCTTCATTAATTCTATTCCACTTCCACGTGCTAAAAGACTTAGCGTGGTTGAGCCGTTTCTCACTTTTTCTAGATGACCGTTTGTTAATATATTAAAGCCTTTCACACACGCACTTCCTTTTCCAAAAAAATATGAGAATAGAGAAGAATCTCTCTACTCTCATATTACTCCAATTAAAGTTTTTTAGACAACTTGTTTACCAAGCAATCACAACAATCGGATCAATTAATTCAGTACGATCGGCAAACTCAATTGGAACAAATTCAATTGCTACTATTAATCCTGATTTCTCAGCTTTCCCGATCCCTTTTAATGTCATTTTTTCAGTTTTTTCTTTTAAGTCGTTGATTAATTTAGCTGACTTTTTTTCATATTCTTTCGTCAACTTAGCCTGTTTGGCTGCATCTTTATATTTCGATTTGTCTTTTTGGTATTTAGCGTACATCTTTTCGGATTTTTCTACCGCTTTGTTGATTTCATCATATATTTTATCATTTGTTTTATTGACTTCAGTAATCGCTTTAGCAATTTCTGGTGTCATTTCGTTTGTAACCTCATATTTTAAAGCTTCATTATTGCTTTCTGCAAACACGTTCATGCCCATTCCTAAAACCATGATAAATGAAAATAATACGGCGATCAAACTCTTTTTCAACATACACATTCCTCCAATTTTCTTTTTAGAAGTACTGAAATTTTAAACCTTATAAGTGAATGTGTATATCATATCACCTAAATTTTACTTAAAATGACAGCTCTCACCTTCTATAGTATATACCTACCAGGTCTTTTGCACAACTAATTATTTAATTATTTAGATAAAAGACACAATTTTTACATCCATATAATAATTTGAAATCATGTAATTATCAGAATTCCAGTGTCTTTCATTTTTCTTTTCATCTATATAATATTGTTTGTGCACAAATAATTGCTGTAGAAAAAGCTGCGGCAGACTCGAAATCGAGTTTGCCGCAGCTTTTCGCAATAGTTTCATCTTTTTTTAAGGTAACACCGTTGCACCCATCAAATAGCGATCACATTCGCGTGCTGCTTCCCGGCCCTCATTGATAGCCCAAACGATCAGACTCTGACCACGGCGTACATCGCCGGCAGCAAAGACACCTTCTACATTGGTTGTATACTTTCCATACTCTGCTTTCACTCGTGAATTTGTTTCCGTTTCCAGTTCCAGCTGCTGAATGAGATCTTGCTCAGGCCCGCTGAAACCAATAGCGATCAATACCAAATCTGCTTTCCATACTTTTTCAGTACCCGGAATTTCTTCACGAATTCGATTGCCGTTTTCATCTATCTTTAATTTCACGTTTACTGTATGCACTTCTTTGATTTGCCCGCTTTCATCGCCGACAAATTTCTTTGTCATAACAGCATATGCTCTAGGATCTTCACCAAAAGTGGCAGCCGCTTCTTTATGGCCATACTCTATGCGGTGAATTTTTGGATATTGCGGCCATGGATTGCCTTTTTCGTCACGAATCGCACCTTTTTTATCATAAACATCGAATTGCACAAGACTCGCACAATCATGACGGACGGACGTTGCTAAGCAATCAGTTCCCGTATCTCCGCCTCCAATGACAATGACGTTTTTACCTTTTGCGGAAATGTACTGGCCATCTTCAAAATTTGAATCTAACAAGCTTTTCGTGCTGGCGTGAAGAAAGTCCATTGCAAAATGAACGCCTTTCAAATCACGGCCTTCTACGTCAATGTTGCGATGAACAGTCGACCCTGTGCACATAACCACCGCATCAAAATCCTCATTCAGTTTTGCAGATGGATAGTTCTTCCCAACTTCGACACTGGTGATAAACGTGATTCCTTCTTGCTTAAGAATATCCACACGTCTTTGCACCATATCGTAAGACAATTTCATTTCTGGAATTCCGTATGTCAGCAAACCGCCCACGCGGTCGCTTTTTTCAAATACGGTTACCAAATGCCCTGCTTTGTTCAATTGAGCCGCTGCTGCAAGTCCAGCAGGTCCTGAACCGATTACCGCGACTTTTTTGCCAGTCCGCGATTTAGGCGGTTCTGGCACAACCCATCCCTCAGCAAAACCTCGCTCAATAATGGATCTTTCCACTGTGCGGATGGCTACAGGCGGTTCGTTGATCCCAAGAACACAAGCTCCTTCACAAGGAGCAGGACAGGCAGTTCCAGTAAACTCAGGAAAGTTATTCTTTAAATGCTCGCGGTGCAAAGCTTCCTTCCATTGTCCACGGTAAACCAGATCATTCCATTCAGGGATAAGATGGTTCACAGGACAACCGGTCGTTACATTGTCCAAGTCCATACCGGTATGGCACGTTGGCACGCCACAATCCATACAGCGTGCACCTTGTTTTGCCACTTCTTCGTCTGACATAGGGATTGTATAGTCATTCCAATCTTTTGTCCGTTCAGCCGGTTGGCGCTCTTTGACTGTTTGTCTGTCGTATTCCATAAATCCAGTTGGTTTGCCCATCATTTCCCTCCTACTCACAGTTTCTCATGATGAATCCGCGAAACTTTCGCCTATTCGCGAAAACCCGGGATTTTTATTTTGTCGAGTCTCTAGTATCTTTTCGCTTTTCTTTGTCTAGACTCCAGCGCCCAGCTCTTCGGGTCATAAACCAACCCAGCTGTGTGGCAAAGAGCGCCACTTCGCTGGTCTGTCTTATGCCCGTCAGAGCTACATGGGCGCTTCCGCTTTTCTTTGTCCAGACTCCAGCGCCCAGCTCTTCGGGTCATAAACCAACCTAGCTGTCCAGTTGCAGTGCCTAGCTCTTCGGGATGTAAGCCACTCTGGCTGTGCGGCTGAAAACACGCCTCTTCGCCAAATCGTCTTACACCTGTCAGAGCTGTACAGGCACTTTCGCTTTTCGTGCTGTGTGGCAAAGAGCACCACTTCGCTGGCCTGTCTTGTGTCCGTCAGAGCTACATGGGCGCTGTCGCTTTTCTACTTCCCAGCGCCTGCCATTTTGCTTTCTTCAAAAGCAGCCATTTCTGCTTCGGGCTTCGCCATGCCGCTGCTTTGCAGTTTGCTGATCCGTTCGTTAATTTGGAGATAAGCTTTTGGAATGACACGCACAAATTTGGCGGTATAAATATCCCAATGCGCCAATAAACGAGTTCCCTTGGCACTGCTTGTGTAATGTACGTGTTTTTGAATCATTTGGCGCAATTCTTCAATTTCTGCTGGGTCCGCAAGCGGCTGCAAATGAACCATTTCCGCATTGCAGCGTTCGCTGAATGTACCTTCTTCATCAAGTACATACGCTACGCCGCCAGACATGCCGGCTGCAAAGTTTTTGCCGGTTTGTCCGAGAATCGCAACACGGCCGCCCGTCATGTATTCACAGCCATGGTCGCCCACACCTTCGACGACAATTTTGGCTCCGCTGTTTCTGACCGCAAAACGCTCGCCTGCAACTCCGTAAATATAAGCTTCACCGGCAGATGCTCCATAAAACGATACATTTCCGATAATAATATTGTTTTCTGGCAGGAATGTTGAATCCAATGCCGGATACACCATAATTTTACCGCCCGATAAGCCTTTTCCAACAAAGTCATTGGCATCTCCGATGAGGTTCATCGACATTCCTTTTGGAATGAACGCCCCAAAACTTTGTCCTGCAGACCCTTGGAAGTTCAAGTTAACCGTGTCTTCAGGCAAGCCTTCTGCACCGTAACGCTTCGAAATCGCGCTGCCCACAATTGTACCAGTCGCTCTGTGGATATTGCGGATAGCAGTCGCTACTTCAACGCGTTCACCCGTTTCAATAGCATTCCGGCAACGCGGCAACAGTTCCTGATGGTCCAAAGTTTTTTCCAATTCATGATTTTGTTTGATAGTTGCATAACGCCCAACTTTTTCAGGAAGTTCCGGCTGATACAACAAGGCACTCAAGTCAATACCGCCAGCTTTCCAGTGGTCTACTGCCTGATTGGCTTCGATAACATCGGTCCGTCCAATCATTTCATCAATAGTACGGAAGCCGAGTTCTGCCATCAGCTCACGCGTTTCTCGTGCGATAAAGCGCATGAAGTTCGCCACATGTTCCGGATCTCCGCCGTATTTTTCACGCAGCTCTGGATTCTGAGTAGCAATGCCGACAGGACACGTATCCAAATGGCAGACGCGCATCATAACACAGCCAAGCACGACAAGTGGTGCAGTGGAGAAACCAAATTCTTCAGCGCCAAGAAGAGCCGCTGTTACTACGTCGCGTCCAGTCATCATCTTGCCATCTGTTTCGACAACGATCCGATCACGCAAACCGTTCAATAGAAGGGTCTGATGCGTTTCAGCCAAACCAATTTCCCATGGAAGACCCGTATGCTTCAAGCTGGTTTTCGGTGCTGCACCTGTACCGCCATCATAGCCACTAATCAACACAACATCAGCACGGCCTTTTGCAACGCCGGCAGCAATTGTTCCGACACCGACGGCAGATACCAATTTAACACTTATACGCGCATCTGGATTTGCATTTTTCAAGTTGAAAATCAATTCTGCTAAATCTTCAATCGAATAGATATCGTGATGCGGAGGCGGCGAAATCAATTCGACACCCGGAGTTGATCCACGGACTTCTGCAATCCAAGGATAAACTTTTTTGCCAGGCAAGTGTCCGCCTTCTCCTGGTTTTGCTCCCTGTGCTACTTTAATTTGAATTTCATCTGCATTCACTAAATAGTGGCTGGTTACACCAAAACGTCCGGATGCCACTTGTTTAATGGAACTGCGGCGATTATCGCCATTTTCGTCGGGAATAAAGCGTGAAATTTCTTCTCCGCCTTCTCCAGAATTGCTCTTTCCACCGATCCGGTTCATCGCAACCGCAAGAGCTTCGTGCGCTTCCTTGCTGATAGAACCATAAGACATAGCACCTGTTTTAAAACGTGCACAGATTTCTTCAATTGTTTCTACCTCTTCAATCGGGACTGACGTCTGTTTTTTAAAGGACATTAAACCGCGCAGGGATTGAAGATTGGCTTTTTCATCAGTTAAAAGATTGGTGTATTTTTTGAAAACATCGTAATTATTGGTCCGACATGCATGCTGCAAAGTATGAATCGTTTTTGGATTGTACTGGTGATTTTCCCCATTTTCACGGTATTGGAATTCGTCACCCGACTCCAGTGCTTGGTCATCTCCCTGAGCAGATGGGTAAGCTGTTGCATGCCGCATAAGGACTTCTTTTGCAATGATATCAAGCCCAATACCGCCCAAGCGTGAAGATGTACGCGTGAAGTATTTATCAATTACATCCATATGAATGCCGACTGCCTCAAAAATTTGTGCGCCACGATAACTTTGGATAGTTGAAATACCCATTTTGGACAGCACTTTGATGATGCCGTCTGTAACAGCTTTCACATATGTTTGTTCTGCTTGTTCAAAACTCATATTTGGAATATCTTCAATTTCAACGAGGTTCTGGATCGTCTCAAAAGCCAAATAAGGGTTGATGCCTTCTGCACCATAGCCAAGAAGAGCCGCAAAATGATGCACTTCGCGTGGTTCCGCAGATTCCAATAAAATACTCATTTGCGTGCGCGTTCCTTGACGAATTAAGTGATGGTGAAGGCCTGATACAGCAAGAAGCGCAGGGATGGCTGCAAAGTCTTCATTTACGCCACGATCAGATAAAATCAATAATGTCGCACCGTTCTCAAGTGCTTGATCTGCTTCCGCAAAAACTGTTGCCAACTTTTGTTCCATTGCTTCCACACCATCATGTTTTGAAAACAAAATAGAAATGGTTTCAGCTTTAAAGTCCTCTATATTCTGCTGACGCAACTTTTCAAGTTCGGCATCAGTCAAAACTGGAGTTTCCAGTCGAATGTGGCGGGCACTTTCAGGGCTTGGCTGAACCAGGTTTCCCTCTGCGCCGATAGTGGTCCGTGCAGCTGTAATAATATGTTCACGAATCGCGTCAATTGGCGGGTTCGTCACTTGAGCAAACAATTGTTTAAAGTAATTGTAGAGTAGCTGTGGTTTTTTCGATAAGACAGCTAATGGCGAATCATAGCCCATTGAACCGACAGGATCTTTGCCTTCGGTTGCAAGCGGTTTGATGATTTTTTGGACTTCTTCCATCGTATAGCCAAAAGCCAACTGCCGTTTGATCAAGGGTTGCGCAACGTCAGGGTTTGAAGGTTTTACCGGCTCTGGAAGATCTTCCAAATCGAACATATTTTTCTCGATAAAATCCTTATATGGCAGTTCCGCTGCAATTTGAAGCTTAATTTCTTCGTCCGGAATGATTTTTCCTTCTTCCAGGTCCACCAAAAGCATTTTTCCTGGACGCAGACGATCTTTGTAAATAATATCGTCCGCAAAAATATCCAATGCCCCTACTTCTGATCCCATAACAATCATGCCGCTCTTTGTCACATAGTAACGCGCAGGGCGAAGGCCATTTCGATCCAGGCAAGCCGCAATCTGTTTGCCGTCAGTAAAGACCAATGCAGCCGGTCCATCCCATGGCTCCATCAATGTGCTGTGGTATTCATAAAAATCTCTTTTCTCCTGTTTGATGGTCGGATCATTGACCCAAGGTTCTGGTACCATCATCATCGCAGTGTGCGCCAACGATCTGCCAGACAAATGCAAAAATTCAAAACAGTTATCAAACATAGATGAGTCACTGCCTGTTTCATCAATGACTGGAAGAACTTTTTGAAGGTCTTCTTCGTTGAATGCCGGGGACGTACACAGCATCTGACGGGCTCGCATCCAATTGACATTGCCTCGCAGTGTATTGAATTCGCCATTGTGGATTGAGTAGCGGTTAGGGTGTGAACGCTGCCAGCTCGGGAAGGTATTCGTGCTGAAGCGTGAGTGGACAAGGGCTACTGCCGATTTAAATTCCGGATGGTTCAAGTCAATGTAAAAGGAATCCAGCTGTTCAGGGATTAACATGCCTTTGTAGACAATGGTACCCGCTGAAAGACTGCTAAAATACACATCTTTAAAATCCTCGTGGCCAAGCATTACCTGTTCGATCCGCTTGCGAATAATATACAACCGGCGCTCAAGGTCTATTCGGTTTTCTAAACCGTGGGCAGCTCCAATAAATACTTGGCGAATAACTGGCTTGCTTTTTGCTGCAACTTTTCCAACAAACGAATCATTGACCGGAACCGGACGCCATCCAAGGCAGATTTGTCCTTCTTCCTGAATGATTTGCTGAATCATTTCTTTTGTTTTCATGCGAAGATCATAATCCTGCGGCATAAATAGCATACCAATTCCATACTTGCCTTCTTCAGGCAATGTAATGCCTTCTTTTTCACATTGTTTTAGGAAAAAACGATGGGGAATTTGAGTTAAGATTCCAGCACCGTCTCCCGTGCTTGTATCAGACGACTGGCCGCCGCGATGTTCCAGGTTACACAATATATTTATGGCATTTTGAACGATTGCATGTGATTTATGTCCGTTAATATTGGCGATCATACCTATTCCGCACGCCTCATGCTCTTGATCTGGATGATAAAGTCCTTGTGGGATTGGATATTCTTTCTTGCTCATCAAACCGCCTCCTTCATTACACTGTTGTGTCATAATATTTTGATAGTATATCATAAGTCTGAATATATATACAATTACTCCGAGTAAAAAAATGTTAATTCTAAGTCAAAAATCCTATACCTATTTGAAAACGCTTCCAAATCCTAAAAAATGAAATCGTTATTTATAATAGAAACCTGCATATTTATACAAGTCAGACAATTTAAAAATAAAAAAACCCCGATTTAAACGGAGTTTTCTGCTTATATTTATTCACTTTTCAAGGCTATCAAATGACCGAATAGCTTGTAAAAAAGCTTCGCCATACTTCTCAAGCTTGTTGGCGCCGACGCCATTGACTTCTAAAAAATCTTCTTCATTTTTGGGTTTTCTCGCTACCATATCCTGCAAGGATTTATCTGAGAAAATGACGAAAGGCGGCACGCCTGCTTCGTCAGCCAGCCGCTTTCGAACTACCCGCAGCTCCTCAAACAAAGGATCGTTTGAAGCAATGCGCTTCGTAACAACCGCCCCTTTTCTCAACACTTGGCGCTTGCCGAGCAACACGTCTCTTCCACCATCCGGTACATAAATAGTAGGGAATGAACCATGTTCAACTGCTAAAAGTTCCTGTGAAATCATGAATTCAATCAAGTTCGAAACTTCTTTGGCATTTTGATGCTTTAAAATGCCATAAGTCGACAGCTTATCAAAACCAAAATCCAGCACCTTTTTGTTTCGTGATCCCGTCAGCACTTGGGCAGTCATCGCCTTGCCAAATTTTTGGCCCATCCGGATGACGCATGACAGCACCATTTGAACGTCTTTTGTCACATCCAGACTTTCTCTGTCATCTAAACAATTGCCACAGTGTCCACATTTTTCAGCGGCTGTATCCCCAAAATAGTGGATGATAAATTGCTGCAAACAACTTTCAGTATGGCAATAATCAACCATTCCCTGAAGTTTCACCAATTCACCTGGAATACGGCTAGGATCTTGCGCTTGATCAATCAGAAAACGTTGCGTCTGGACATCTTGTGACGCGTATAGCACGATGCATTCACTCGGCAAACCATCTCGCCCAGCACGTCCTGCCTCCTGATAATAGCTTTCCATGTTTTTAGGGACTTGATAATGGATGACAAACCGAATATTGGATTTGTCGATACCCATGCCAAACGCATTGGTAGCTACCATGACCGTCACCTCGTCATTTAAGAAACGTTCTTGCCCAATCTTTCTCTCTTGATCCGGCATTCCCGCATGATATTTCGCTGCCTTAATGCCTTTTTTTACCAGCATTTCATATACTGAATCTACTGTTTTGCGAGTGGCAGCATAGATGATTCCTGCTTCGTTGTCGTTTTTCGTCACATATTCCTTTACAAAACGTTCCCGGTCTTGTCCCCGTATGACGGAAAACGTCAAATTGGCCCGTTCGAATCCAGTCATTATAGTATGTTGTTCTTCAATGTTCAAAATTCGGCAAATGTCTTCACGCACTTGAGGTGTAGCTGTCGCCGTTAGAGCAAGTACTGTCGGATTATTTGGAAACAGTTCTGTCATACGGCTGATCAACCGGTAACTCGGGCGGAAATCATGGCCCCATTGAGAAATACAGTGAGCTTCATCGACCGCAATCAACGGAACATGGACTCCCTGCAGTTCATTCAAGAACATTTCCGAGTCCAGCCGTTCAGGAGCAATATACAGCAACTTGATGGCTCCACGCTGAACATCTATCAGCGTTTCTCGTACTTCATCAAAACCTAAAGAGCTATTTATATAAGCTGCTGGAATACCGGCAGCCAAAAGGGCATCCACTTGGTCTTTCATCAATGAAATCAGAGGAGACACGACAATCGTTGTCCCTTCCATAACTAGCGCTGGAATTTGATAGCACATGGACTTGCCCCCGCCTGTCGGCATGACACAAATCGAATTGTGTCCTTCAAATACCTGCGTAATTGCTTGTTCCTGACCGACCCGGAAAGACTCGTAACCGAAATGGGACTGCAATAATTTTTTCGCACTTTCCAACAAAATAGAACACTCCTAATACTCGTATCGTATGAGTTAGCTTACCACATTTTCGCCCCTTTTTCTTTGATTAACTGCTATGAAAACACAGAGAGAACCGTCCCTTAAGCTTTCGCTTTCAAGACGGTTCTCTCGTTCAAGACATATTTTCAAGCAAAGGAAAAGAATGCTTGTTTTCCCAGTAAATCAACTGACTTTTTTCCTTTATAACGCATACTATTAGTTTTAAACTTCCAAATCCCATCGCTTGGCTTCTTCTTCCTTCATCTGCTTTTCCGTTTCTTCAGGAAAGGCTGTGCGGAATTTATGTGTATCCAGCGGTATGACTTCAATCATTTTCTTGATCATGTCTGCTGGATCGTATTGATTTTCCAGCGCTTTGTCGCCTTCTTCCATATCTTCTTTTCTAGTGAAATGGATGGATTCATCGTACCACTTCCATTTTGCCTCTGCACTGCGGTCGTTAAAGCCTGTCGCAAATGCTCCAGGATTGATGGTTGCCACTTGAACGCCGTGGCCTTCTAACTCCTGCTGCATCGTCGCCGCAATAGCTTCAATCGCATGCTTTGTCGCCGTATATGGGCCTACATAAGGAGTTGCCATGATTCCAGCCATTGAAGACATGAAAATAATTTTGCCTTTGCCTTTATCCACAAATTTTCGTGCAGCGATCTGAGCAGTTTCCAAAGTGCTAAAAACATTTACCTCGAATAACTCTCTAAAATTCGCCATTGGCACTTCCGAAAGCGGTCCGCCTTCGTTGACTGCGGCATTGGCCACAAAAATGTCAAAGTCGTAATCCAACATTTGCGCTAAGTCCTGGGGATTTTTAATATCCATCTTGAACACTTCTAGATCCAAACCTTCTGCGGCGGCTTCTTCACGCAATGCTGTTACTTGCGGAGCTGTTTCTACCGGAGCGATAACTTTATGCCCCTGCGCCGCCAGCCCGAATGCTGTTCCTTTCGCCAGTCCACTTCCTGCACCTGTGATAAAGATTGTTTTACTCATTTATTTCATCCTCCTAATAATTAAATTCCCATACTACTTGTCTTCCCGGTAAAGTATGAAGTAAACGAAGTTTTAACTAAGCTCGCGCATTTCTCCAGTTTTTTTAAACAACGCAATAAATGCCCAATCCACAGAAATGGATTGGGCATTTATATTGGTCTTTGCAGCAATTATGAAGTCGCTACTCCATAACTGCCCATACGGCGCTTAACTTGGATAAAAGAAGCAGCTTCAGCAATCTCGTGCTGATTAAGCGGCTGATCATCAAGCATTAGGTTGTAATCGTTTAAGAAACTCGTATTCTGAAGGTCCACATTAATTGTCCGTTCGCTGCGATCCAACAAACTGTCGACCGATATCTCAAAATAGTCGGCAAGTCTTTCGAGATGTACTACAGAAACTTGTTTCTTTCCACTTTCATAAGCCCAGACCGTACTTTTCGCAAAGCCGATTGCTTCTGCCAACTCTTCAGTAGATAGTCCCTTCGCTTCTCTCAAGTCCTTGATTCGTTTACTCAACTGTTTCATATATACTCCTGCTCCCTAATTAATATTCTAACTATTTTAAATATACTGCACCTTGCGCTTTTTCACAATCTTTTTTGGATAATTCTTTAAATAAGTGTGAATAATTAGTGAACACTAACTAAAGATTACTAAATATGGTTATTTAATAGGATATTATCGTTACTTAATTTACCATATTAAAAGTTTTTTCAAATAGCAGGTAAATAGACACTTTAAAGATTATTATTCATTCCAGTGCCACTTCACCTGTAGAAAATTAATTTTTAATACAAATTAGAATATAATAATTATTCTAATAAAATTTATCGGTTTTTATAATCTATCAAAAAGAACCAAAATAACGAATTAAAACCCTTTTAAATTAGAAATTAAATTAATTTTGACTTTTTCAAACAAAAAAATTACTATGTTAGAATAAACAATTGGAGGTTATGAAGATGTCTGAAAAATATTCTCGGCAAGATATTGTCGATAGCGTTCCTCAAAAAGGCTTTTTTGGTCATCCAAAAGGGCTTTTCACCCTGTTTTTCACTGAATTCTGGGAGCGGTTCTCCTATTATGGGATGAGAGCCATCCTGGTCTTTTATATGTATTATGAAATTTCTGATGGCGGCCTCGGCCTCGACCAAACAACTGCACTGTCGATCATGTCCATTTATGGCTCACTAGTTTACATGTCAGGAATCATTGGCGGCTGGCTAGCCGACCGGATATTTGGTACTTCAAAAGCTGTTTTTTATGGTGGGATACTTATTATGCTTGGGCACATTGCTCTTGCGATTCCAGGAAGCCTTGCTTTATTCTTTGTATCCATGGTACTGATTGTCTTAGGTACCGGCTTGCTGAAACCAAACGTATCCAGTGTCGTTGGTGAAATCTATGCGGACAATGATGACCGCCGCGATGCTGGCTTCAGCATCTTTTACATGGGCATCAATATGGGCGGATTCCTTGCTCCACTTCTTGTCGGTACTGTCGGCATGAGAATCAGCTTCCACTTGGGCTTCAGTATCGCAGTTATCGGCATGTTCCTAGGTTTAGTGATATTTGTAGTTACGAAAAAGAAAAATCTTGGATTGGCAGGAACCGTAGTGCCAAATCCGTTATTGCCTTCGGAACGCAAGACTACCATTAAAATCTTTACTATTGGTGCCTTGATCATCGCTGCGGCAGTAGCCGTCGGCATCCCCACTGGATTGCTGACTTTTGACAGTTTTGTAGCGATTGTCGGTATTTTTGGCATCTTGATTCCAGTCGCTTATTTCACCGTAATGTATCGCAGCAAGAAAACTACAGAAGTGGAACGCTCACATCTGTTGGCGTATATTCCATTATTCATTGCTTCAGTCATGTTCTGGGCGATCCAGGAACAAGGGTCTACCATTCTTGCTGCATATGCCGATACACGCACAGATCTCGAATTTGCGGGAATTACTATTTCTCCCGCCTGGTTCCAATCTCTAAATCCATTGTTCATCATCATGCTAGCTCCAGTCTTTGCTTGGCTATGGGTAAGACTCGGAAGCAAACAACCGTCTATTCCACAGAAATTCTCTCTGGGACTCCTGTTTGCAGGCCTATCATTCCTGGTGATCTTATTGCCCGCTTATTTTGGAGGTCCTGCAGCACTCGTCAACCCGCTTTGGCTTGTTCTTAGTTATTTCATCGTTGTGCTCGGCGAACTTTGTTTGTCTCCAGTAGGCTTATCAGCGACTACCAAATTGGCACCTGCCGCTTTCTCAGCACAAACAATGAGCCTCTGGTTCTTATCCAACGCTGCCGCTCAGGCGATCAATGCACAATTGGTTAAGTTTTACACAGTAGAAAATGAAATGATGTATTTCGGAATTATTGGCGGTGCATCAATCGCCCTCAGTATTCTGTTGTTCATCTTCGCCCCACGCATTCAGAGCTTCATGAAAGGCGTCCGGTAACTAGAAAAGCGTAAGCGCCCGTGTAGATTCGACGGGCATAAGACGCACTGGCTGTGCGGCATGTTTTCAGCCGCACAGCCAGAGTGGCTTATGACACTAGAATCTGGGCGCTGAAGTCTGGACAATAAAGAAAAGCGGAAGCGCCCATGTAGCTCTGCCGGGCATAAGACAGTCCGGCGAAGCGGCGTTCTTTGCCGCACAGTCGGGCTGGCTTATGACCCAAAGAGCTGGGCGCTGAAGTCTGGACAATAAAGAAAAGCGTAAGCGCCCATGTAGCTCTACTTGGAACATTAATAAAATAGTTGAAGATATATTTAAAACATGAAAAAAACCCGGCAGTGAAAACTGCCGGGTTTTTTTCATGTTTCTTCTATAATATTAGTTATGTTCTACAATCATTCCCATTTGCCGTGCAAAAGCGATAGCTTGATCTGGCGATACCTTGCAACCTCGCAACTTATCAATGGATACTTGGATGCTCTCAAAAGTATTTGTGCTCAAATCAATTCCTTTTAAGCTCGTTTCAGTGAAATTGATATCGTTCATCTCACACTTAAGAAATTCACTGGCCTTTAGCTCCATTTCGTAAAAGTCTGCGAAACGAAGCGAAGAGGAAAGAAATTGAACCGTATTGCACAAAGAAAATCCGAAAGTAACATAATTCATAATGCATTCTTCAAAAAGTGTGTGGCGTATTCCAGCTTCAGCAAAATTGGTGCCCAGCAGTTTGGAATTTCGGAATTCAGTCCGGTGAAAAACGGCACGGGTCAAATCAGCATTGGATAAATCACAATTTAAAAAAATCACATCGACAAATTCTGAACGCGGCCAAACAATTTCAAGAAAATTGACGTTCTCAAAAATGACATTATCAACGTGAAGTGCTTCTTCTGTTTGGAAATCAATGGTTTCCTGAAAAATTTTGCAATTGCTTATGTAATTGTCATCTAATGCTTCGGCAAACAGTTTGGTTTCAAGTTCGTTAGCGATCGCGGGTTCCAACCTTTTGGTTTTCTTCATAAATTCCTGATCCTCCTCTTGAATCAACAAAAGGCTGCCTCTATGGCGAAGCAGCCCTTTATTGTTATTATTTATTTTTCACTAATTCTTTGCCCAGGCACTCATCTATAATTTCAGGCAAGTCAATCCAGTCTTCGGTTACCTCAACCTGATAGACTTTGTTGTCGTGCATGAACTTAAAAATGCCATTATCAAAATCGGTGCCGATTTCCTTGAAGAAAATCCCTTCAAGCTGACAGTTTTTCGATTGGGTAAAGTTGATTTTATAGCTTTCTTCATCCTTCACCAAATAACAGCGTACGCCTTTTTCAAATTCGTCCCCTTCAACGCCTTTGACAGTGCGTGCCAGTGAAACAACGTGAAGATCCACTAGCGGAATTTCACGCAGCAACATGTTCAGGAAAGAACCCTTGGTAATTTCTTCCCATCTGCTTCTTGCCGTTTGCCCAATAATGATTTGAGTAATGTTAAATTCATGAGAAACTTCCGCAATTACTTTCGCAGATGGACGTTTTTCATTATCGCGAACAATAAACTCTTCAGCTTCATATTCTTCGGCAAGTTCTCTCCACCGTTCAATGTAAGATGCTTTTTCGGCGTCAAATTCATCAGCAGACTTCTGATCCACTGTTAAAATATACAAGGGACAATCCAACATAGTAGCAAGTTTATTACCCCGATTGATTAAACGTTCACCATTCGGCCCGTAAAAAACACATACGAGGATGCTTTCATCCATTCGTCCTCTAATTTTTTTCATTTATGTTCACCCCTCCGGGAATATAATTCATATCCTGATGTTCAAAACTATGAAATTATACTTCTTCCGCTATAGAAAATCAAGGGTTTTCATCTACTTTTAGATTTTCCATTCGGGAAGGTTTGCAAGTCTTTTCGCTGCAGCGTTGGCTGACAAATGAAAAACACTTGATTTTCCTGTATAATTTACATTGGCTACTTTACGAGCCCTCAGCATACCATGTGCTAGAAAAATCTAAATCCTTTTTCCTTATTATATACCCATTTCCCATTTTTTCATTCACCTTTGTTTTCTACTCTACTCCAGGAGGTTCTGCTGTGCATTTATTGATTATAGCTATTTTAGTCCCATTTATCGCCGCCGCTCTCATACCGATTATACATAAACGATTAGGAGCCCTTCATATCGGCTGGCTTGTTTTGCTTGTTCCGCTCGCATTATTCCTTATTTTCGTCATTCAAATCCCCGCTATCTCAAATGGTGAAACGCTGATTCAGGCGGTCAATTGGATTCCTTCACTTGGCATTAACTTCACAGTTTATCTTGATGGCCTCAGTTTGATTATGGCGTTGCTGATTACCGGCATGGGAAGCCTGGTAGTTCTCTACTCCATCTACTACTTATCATCATCCGATTCTTTTCCGCATTTTTATGCCTACTTGCTCTTATTCATGGGCGCTATGCTTGGCGTCGTCTTATCTGACAACCTCCTTGTTCTCTACGTCTTCTGGGAACTGACTAGCATCTCTTCATTCCTGCTGATTGCTTTCTGGTATCACCGGAAAAACTCACGTTACGGTGCTCAAAAGTCACTGCTTATTACTGTATTTGGTGGATTTGGGATGTTGGCAGGATTTTTGATGCTACATTCCATGACCGGCACTTTCAGCATCCGTGAAATTCTGGCTAGTATTGGTCAGTATACAGACCATGCGCTGTTTTATCCGGCAATGTTCCTAGTGCTGCTCGGCGCCTTTACAAAATCGGCCCAATTTCCTTTCCACATCTGGCTGCCGGATGCCATGGAGGCGCCAACCCCTGTCAGTGCCTATCTGCACTCTGCTACGATGGTTAAAGCCGGCTTGTACCTGGTTGCCCGGTTCACTCCGATTTTTGGAGGGACAGCCGAGTGGTTCTGGACAGTCACAATTGTCGGCCTCATTACTTTATTCTGGGGGGCATTCTGTGCCGTTCGTCAGACTGATTTAAAGGCTCTGCTCGCGTACTCAACCATCAGCCAGCTCGGCCTCATCATGAGCTTGCTGGGCCTTGGTTCGGCTGCATTGCACTTTGGAGATGGCGAACAGGGAGCGCTGTACGGGCTCGCCATATTCGCTGCCTTGTTTCATATGGTTAACCATTCTACATTCAAAGGCGCACTGTTCATGGTAGTCGGTATCGTCGATCATCAGGTCGGAACGCGGGATATCCGACGCCTTGGCGGCCTTATGGCTTTTCTGCCAATTACATTTACATTTGCTGTCATTGGCAGTTTTTCAATGGCGGGCCTTCCGCTGCTTAACGGTTTTTTGAGCAAGGAAATGTTTTTCACGGCCTCTGTCAATGCGGTTAGCCTGCCAATTTTTGGAGTTTCTGCTTGGGGCTTGTTGATTCCAATCATTGCCTGGACCGCATCCGTTTTCACTTTCGTTTACTGCATGATTTTTGTCTTCCGTACTTTTTTTGGCACACCCCAGTTAAAGAAATTAGATAGAAAACCAGTAGAGCCATCTATCGGTATGCTTATTTCTCCAGCAATACTTTGTGTATTGATCGTCGGTTTGTTCTTTGCGCCTAACCTGTTGGGCGATCACCTTCTAAAACCAGCATTAACTGGCGTTATCCCAGGAATTTCAGGAGCAGCACCCGAACGCATTTATGCATGGCATGGCTTTAATACAGAGTTGTATATGACGTTGGGAATTATTGTAATCGGGACGCTTCTCTTCCTCACATTCCGCAGCTGGCGCAAAATTTACCTTATCCAGCCGGCAGGATGGAATTTTACAGTTCTATACAATTCGTTCCTGAAGGATTTGAAAAGAGCTGCAAATTGGATCACTACACATTATATGACAGGCTACCTTCCTGCTTATTTTGCTTATATTTTTGTCTTCTTTATTGTGGCAGCCGGCGGGGCCCTATTCTTGACTGGCGCATTATCGATTGATTTGGCCAACGATTCGCCTGTTGCTTTATATGAAGGCATGCTTGTATTTGTTATGGCCGCCGCTGCGATCAGCATTCTGTTTGCAAAATCACGGCTTACTGCTATTTTATTGAACGGTGTGCTGGGCTTTTCTATCGCTATTTTCTTTGTTCTTTTCCGTGCGCCGGATTTGGCGTTGACGCAATTGGTTATTGAAACAGTCACTACGGCATTATTCCTTCTATGTTTCAACTTTTTGCCGGAATGGACAAAAGAGGACGCTTCAAAACGGACAAAGATCAGAAATGCTGTTATTGCAATCGGAGCCGGCGCTACAGTTACGCTGATTGGATTGACAGTCAACAGCGGGAATTTGTTTGAGAGCATCTCTGGCTATTTTGAAGATTCCTATGAATTGGCCGGCGGCGACAATATCGTCAATGCCATTCTTGGTGATTTCCGCGCCTTTGATACCTTGCTGGAATCACTGGTTCTGTTCATTGCCGGACTTGGCGTCTACACGTTGATTCGCTTAAAGCATGGAAAGGGGCCGGAAAAAGATGAACATCAATGACGTGATTTTAAAAACTGTTTCTAAAGCCGTCGTCTTGATTATTTTAACTTTCGGCATTTACCTGTTTCTTTCCGGACACAATCAGCCAGGCGGTGGCTTTATCGGGGGCTTGGTAATTGCTTCAGCTTTTGTATTGATGTTTTTATCGTACGATTCAGAAACAGTCAGCGATGCATTGCCGATTGATTTCAAAAAATTATCGGCACTGGGTGTATTATTGGCGATGGTAAGCGGAACAGTACCCATGTTTTTTGGTGAAGCTTTTCTGGCCCAAAGCTTTGGTTATTTCGATTTGCCGATCTTTGGCAAAACAGAACTTGCCACGGTCACCATATTTGAAGCTGGCATCGCGTTGACGGTTGTTGGCGTAGTTGTAAATATAATTCTTAGTATAAGTGAGGATGAGTAGCCTGTGGAATCATTGATCATCATTTTGGTCGGCGTCCTTACCACGGTCGCCATCTATCTCGTATTATCCAAAAATGTAGTACGCGTCATATTAGGGACTGCGATCTTGTCCCACGCGGTCCATATGCTCATTCTATCCATGGGTGGTTTGAAGCTCGGGACAGTCCCTCTACTTGGTGAAGAAGCTGAAACTTACGTGGATGCTTTGCCGCAGGCATTGATCCTAACGGCCATTGTCATCAGTTTCGCTGTTACGGCCTTTGTCCTTGTGCTCGCCTATCGCGCCTATCAGGAACTGGGAACAGATAATTTGGAAGCAATGAGAGGTTCTGATGATGAATAATATTTTAGTTCTCCCCATGCTAATTCCAATTATCGTTGGTGTATTGCTAATTTTCCTCCGTACTTATGGCCGTATTCAAGCTTGGATCAGTATTGCGGCCATGGTCGTGACGGCCGGAATTTCGTTCTATATTTTACATCTAGTACAGACTGAAGGGATTTTCCGCTTGGATTTCGGGGGGTGGGAACCACCTTTTGGCATTCTATTCGTCGCGGACTCTTTTTCCATTTTGTTGGTGCTGACTTCCAGCATAGTGACGGCCGTCTGCTTGAGTTATGCCCTGATTTCTACCAGTAAAGAACTGCAGACCATGTATTTTTATCCAACTGTGCTGTTTTTGTTAGCTGGCGTCAATGGTTCGTTCTTGACCGGTGATTTGTTCAATTTATTTGTTTGTTTTGAAGTAATGTTGTTATCTTCTTATGTATTGCTAACTTTGGGAAATTCCAAACGCCAGCTGCGCGAAGCCATCAAATATGTATCCATCAACATCGTTTCCTCGTGGTTCTTCCTGGTAGCTCTCGCTTTCCTTTATGGAAGCGTTGGTACACTGAATATGGCTCACGTGGCCGAACGGGTTGCAGAAGTTGGCCAAACCCCACTTTTGACAACCATTAGCATTGTCTTTTTAGTGGTTTTCAGCTTGAAGGCAGGTTTACTTTTGTACTTTTGGCTTCCTGGTTCTTACAGTTCACCCCCTATTGTCACCTCCGCCCTTTTTGGAGCTTTGCTGACGAAGGTTGGGATTTATGCCCTGTTTCGCATGTTTTCACTAATCTTTCATCACCAGCCGGAAGTTACTCACACCATTATCGGCATCATGGCTGCTATCACCTTGATCGGAGGCAGTTTGGGGGCGATTGCCTTTAATGATATCCGCAGCATTGCGGCTTACAACGTAGTCATTGCTGTCGGATTTATGCTTGTCGGCTTGGCAATTGCTACTCCGGAGGCAATTGAAGGAGCTATCTACTATATCATTCATGATATGGTTGCCAAAGCGCTGTTATTCCTGCTGATCGGTACCATGATTACCTTAAGCGGCACTTCGAAAATGGTCGGGATGAGCGGACTGATGAAAAACTATCCGTTGCTTGGCTGGTCTTTCTTTGTCGCCATGCTGTCGCTTGCCGGCATTCCCCCACTCAGTGGGTTTATTGGCAAAGTGTTGATTTCGAGTGCAGCAATTGACAGTGGCTCTTATGTGTTGCTGGCGTTAGCGCTATTGTCCAGTATTTTTGTTCTGTACTCGCTGCTCCGTATCTTTAAAAATTGTTTCTGGGGTGAAACCATTGTCAGTAAGGAAGAACAGCTGCCGTTGCGCAGAGGCGTCCTTCTTCCTTGCTTGGCGCTCGTATTTATGACCATTGCCATTGGTTTAGGCGTCGAGGGCTTGTCCATTTACGTAACGGATGCAGCTGAAACTTTGCTAAACCCTGATATATATATTGATGCTGTGTTGGGCATCATCCAATAAATCCATTTTTTATTGAAAGGAGTGAATTAAAGTGCCGGCTCAGTTCCTATTAAATATCACCATCGCCTTGCTCTGGACACTGTTGATGGATGAAGACGCTTTTTATATCACGACTTTTCTAACTGGTTATTTGATTGGTATTGGGATTCTTTTCCTTATGCATCGTTTCTTTGGAACCAAGTTTTACTTGTTGCGCGTCTACTCTACCATCAAATTGCTGTTCATTTTTATCTCGGAACTTTCCCAATCCAGTTTGCTGATCATGAAGCAGATTCTTAGCCCAAAGCTAAAAATAAAACCAGGAATTTTCACATACGAACATAGCATGGAAGGCGATTATGAGTTGACCACGCTCGCCCTTTTGCTGACGTTGACCCCGGGTTCTGTTGTCATGGAAGTATCTCCAGATGGAAAAACATTCTATATCCACGCGATGGATATGGAAAGCTCTCACGATTCCGTATTGAAATCCATTAAAGTGTTCGAAAAAGCAATTATGGAGGTGACGAGAAATTGATTGGTACTATATTGACTGTTGCGCTGTCACTGTTCATCCTGGCCATCATCCTGGCACTTTATCGGATCATCCGCGGGCCATCAATGCCAGACCGGGTGGTGGCACTTGATATGATCGGAGTCAACTTAATCTCAGGAGTTGCCGTATTTTCGGTAGTTCTTGGCACACATGCTTTTCTCGAAGTCATCCTGATTGTGGGTATTCTAGCATTTATCAGTACCATCGCATTAGCTCGTTTTGTTGAAAGGGGCGATATCGTTGAGCATAAGCATGATCGGTGAATATGTCGGTGTACTTTTAATTCTAGTCGGCAGCATTATGGCTGTCATCAGCGCTATTGGGATCCTTAGACTGCCAGATGTCTATACGCGTTCTCATGCTGCCACCAAAAGCTCAACATTAGCTGTGTTGTTGTCCTTATTAGGTACCTTCATTTATTTTTGGGCATCCGAAAATTTTATCAGCGTCCGGCTTTTATTAGGCATCGCGTTTGTCTTTTTAACAGCTCCTGTCTCAGGCCATTTGATTACGCGGGCTGCATACCGTTCAAACGTAAAATTAGCTGACTCTTCCACAGAAGATGCATTGGAAGAGATATTGCGAAAAAAGTAAGAAATAGGAATTTCACTATCTTTTCTTGCCATCCATAACTTCAGACGACAAGAGCATGGCTATTCTTCGGAATATGCAAATGCTCTTTTTTTAATAATAAAGCAAAAGTTTATGATTCTATTCGCAGGGAATAGGAATAAAAAAACAGAAATGGAGACGGACATCTGATGGAAAATGTGACCGAAACTTTTAAAGAAGTTGCCGCCGCAATCCTTCCCGTCACGGTAGTCGTTGTTCTTTTGCAGCTCCTCTTTATCCGAGTGCCTTTTGAAGCCGTGCTCCAATTTTTTATTGGAGTCGTTTTTGTCAGCCTTGGATTTTTCCTGTTTCTTATTGGTGTGAATGCTGGACTGTTGCCGATTGGCGAAATGATTGGCAAGCGACTGCCCAGCACAAAAAAAGCTGGACTTGTAATTGCAACCGGATTTTTGCTTGGTCTGGCAGTCACTATTGCTGAACCAGATGTTCGTGTTCTTGCTAAACAAATTGATGAAGTTTCGCAAGGAGCCGTTAGCTCCGCAATTCTGATTTTCTCCGTTTCTATTGGTTTGGCTGCTTTTGTCGCATTGGCCATGATCCGAACCATCTATCGAATTCCTCTTCATTATTTACTGTTCGGCGGTTATGCGCTTGTTTTCCTCTTGTCCTTGTTCGTGCCCGAATCCTTTATTTCTATTTCCTTCGATTCTGGAGGCGTTACAACTGGGCCCATGGCAGTTCCGTTTATTCTGGCACTTGGCATTGGGGTAGCCTCTGTACTTCGCACGGAAAATGAAAGTTCTGGTGAAAAGTTTGGCCTAATTGGCTTGGCATCCATTGGACCGATACTGGCAGTCATGGTGCTGGGGGTGTTATTCAGGTGAACCTTGATGTTTTCGATGGCTTTCAAACTGTGATGTTAGAAGTCAGCATGGCCCTTCTTCCGCTCCTTATTTTTTTTGCTGCCTTTCAAGTGTTTATGCTAAAACTGCCTTTGCAACGTGTTTTACAGGTGGGACTCGGATTTATTTTAACGTTCTTTGGCCTTTCTTTTTTTCTTCAAGGAGTCCATGTCGGCTTTATGCCAGTTGGAACCATGATGGGACAAGAACTCGGCAGTTTGGAAAACAAGTGGCTGCTGATTCCGATAGGCTTTGTCCTTGGCTTTGCCGCCACTTTTGCTGAACCGGCAGTCAGCATTATGATCGATGAAGTCGACCAGGAAACCGGCGGGTATATTTCACGAAATGTAATGCTCTCTGCATTGTCTGTAGGCGTCGGGACCGCCATTGCTTTGTCCATGCTTAGAATTTTAACTGGCTGGTCCTTATGGTATTTCATTATTCCAGGTTATTTACTCGTATTCATACTTGTATTTTTTTCAACCCAAACGTTTATTGGCATCGCTTTTGATTCTGGCGGAGTAGCAACTGGTCCCATGACGGTTACATTTGTGGTTGCTATCGCTGTTGGAATTTCAACAGCGATAGAAGGCAGTGATCCATTGATAGATGGCTTTGGAATGATCGCACTCGTTGCCCTTACCCCAATCATCGCTGTACTGATAGTGGGGCTAATTTTCACTAGAAAAGGCGGGAGAGATACTGATGACTCTTAATCATAGGCTGATGATCGCTATCGTTAAACGAGGTCATTCACGTGACGTCATTTCTGCTGCAAAACATGCCGGTGTTGACGGTGCTACCGTTATATATGGACAAGGCATCGGGAGAAATGAAAAATCAACTTTCTTTGGCTTGCCGGCAACTCATGAGAAGGACGTGATTTTCCTAGCCCTGGACGGCCATCTTGAGAATGTTGTAACAGAGGCCGTTTCTAAAGCCGGAGAATTGGGGAAATCAGGATACGGGCTTGGTTTTACTGTTCATTTAAGCAAGTTATTGGGAGTGCCCCATCTTTCCAAACGAACGGATGACAGGAGAAAAAAGAATGGAGGCAATGAAATGGAGACAACAGAAAACATCTTTCAATTGATTGTAACGATTGTAAATTCCGGAGACTCTGCAGCTGTCGTAAAAGCCGCTTCGAAGGCTGGAGCTGAAGGCGGAACCATTTTGAATGGCCGTGGAACCGGCGTCAATGAGCAGCAAAAGTTTTTAAATTTCACCATCGATCCTGAAAAAGACGTGGTACTGACGCTAGTGCCTGCCAGCTATGCAGAAGGTGTCGTCAAGAGCATTGAAAAAGCCGTCGATTTAAACGCTCCAGGCAAAGGGATTGCGTTTCTCATAGATGTTGAAAGGGTCTTTGGCGTTAATCATTCTTCTCTCGACCGCCAAAATCAGCTGCACAAGGATCATTAATATGGTCTTTGCTTTAAAGAACAGACAACGCTGCCCAGGTGTGCCTGCCTTTTTAAATTCCTGCCAGCAGAATTTTATTTCGCAGGCTCTCGCTTTTATTGCCTATGGTGCAATTCAAAATCATAAATCCGACTCAAAGTGAATGAAAAATTAGTTTATTAGCTGAAGATAGACAAAGGCAACGATATATGAAAAACTAAAGGAATGACAACTAGTAGAAAGCAGGGCTTTTAGATGAGTGTAGAATTAAAAGAAAAAGGGAGATGGGATCCTTTGAAGGTATTTTCAAAAGTCTCAGCCGCGTATCTCCTCGCCTTTTTCACGAAGAAAAGGAATGGAAAAAAAATCGCTTTAGTCGGGGGGAACCTCGGAGAAAAGTATGAAGATAATGCTGCGGTTTATCATAAATACTTAGTAAACAATCATCACGAACAAGTAACGGCCTATTGGATGTACGATCCAAAAACCACCTATGCTCAAGATCAAAGGATTGAAAATGCAGTTCCACTTGGAAGCTTTAAGAATTACTTGCTGTTTTTTCAAGCTGATTATACGTTCCACGGACACTCTCTTCTATACGATATTGTTCCCTCGGCCGACAAGTTTCTTTTCCTCAACCGGAAAACCCTCATTACCCATGTTAGCCACGGAATCGAAGGTTTCAAAAAAATCTTAATTCAAAAAGAAGACATACCTTTACTGAAGAGAACCGATTATTTCAACTGTGCTTCGCAATATGAATACAACTTGAAGCTCAACGAATGGAAAATCCCTGAACAAAAATTGATTATAACCGGTTTCCCCAGATTTGACCGGTATCCGCCTAATCACCCTTCTACAGAAGTCAAAAATATTTTGATGATGATGACGTGGCGCGAGTGGCTTTTTGATCTGACAAAAGAAGAATTTACCGATAGCGCTTATTTTAGAAGCACTGTTGGTATATTAAAGCACGAAGGCATTCAAAAACTGCTTACGGATCACAACCTTCACCTAAACATTGCATTGCACCCTTTTATGAAAAAGTTCGAAAAATACTTTGATGGCTTAACTGACAATGAGCATGGCATTAAATTTCTTGATTTCGATCAGGAAACTATTGAATATTCAATTGACCACAATGACATGCTCCTGACTGATATTACGAGCGTGTCATGGGATTTTCTTTACCTGAATAAACCCATCATTTTCTATATGTTTGACAAGCAAGAATACCTCGACAAAAGAGGAGCCTACTTAAACCTCGATACAGATTTTTATGGGTATAACGCTGGTTCAATTGACCACGTCTATAAGTACTTGAAAAAAATTATTGAAGAAAAAATCTCTTACAACGAATGGTACCCAAAGGCAAAGGATTATATTGATTACTTTGACCAGGATAACTGCAAGCGTCTGACAAAGCGTGTCATGAACTTCTAATAGTTTCACGTGAAACTATTACTAAACAATCAAAGAAAACCACACTCAAAAATTTGAGTGTGGTTTTCAGCTTGTTGAAAAAGGGCATTACTCATTCATTTGGCTTCAGTCAGATGCGTTCCACGGGTACTGCTTCTGCCGTCTTGCTCCGCCACTGTTCTCGTTGGAGTGGCCACCTTCCACTGCAGTCAAAAAAGAGAGCCTTTATTAAGTGGAGTGTCTGTTCATAAACCCTTCTGCTCCCACAGCGTTTCACGCTGCGTCGCAAAGACATGACCGAGGAGGTTTGGACGCGAGCCCGCGGAAAGCGAACGGTAAGCTTCGGAAATCCACGGCTTGTTGCAATTTTCTCGACAGCCTGAAAAGCACACTCAAACATTTGAGTGTGCTTTTTTATAGCGCGATTTGCAATTCAACTGGGCAATGATCTGATCCCCATATGTCCGCATGGATTTTTGCGCTTTTCAACTGTGGCAGCAATTTTTGTGAAGCGATGAAATAATCAATTCGCCATCCCACATTTTTTTCACGGCAATTGGAACGATACGACCACCACGAATAAAAACCTGTTTCCATCGGATGGAAGTGGCGAAATGTATCCACAAAACCGTTCGCTAAAAACTGTGTCATCTTGCCTCGCTCTTCAGGAGTAAAGCCTGAGTTTTTTTTATTGGCTTTTGGATTTTTCAAATCGATTTCTTCATGGGCCACATTCAAATCACCGCATAAAATAACTGGCTTCTGGCGCTCCAAATTTTTCACAAATGACAATATGGCTTCTTCCCAGAGCAGACGGTAATCCAAACGAAGCAAACCATGCTGAGAATTTGGTGTATAGACGGTGACGACATAATGATCATCAAACTCTAATGCAATCATGCGCCCTTCTGTATTGTGTTCTTCCGAACCCAAATCATATTGAATGGATAAAGGTTCTTTTTTGGTGAAGATTGCTGTTCCAGAATAGCCTTTTTTATGGGCATAATTCCAATATGCATAATAGCCCGGAAGGTCCATTTCTATCTGTCCTTCCTGCAATTTTATTTCCTGCAGGCAGAAAATATCTGCATCTGCTTCAGTAAAAAAATCCATAAAACCTTTTTTCATCACAGCTCGCAAGCCATTGACGTTCCATGAAATTAACTTCAAAACTAATCCCTACTTTCTCTTACTTTCAAGTTTAAACGATGAGTAAGCCGCACTCAACCAATGCGATAAATATGGCAACAAGCTCATAGATCCCAGCGCTGATCGTTATATTAATCCTTATAACTGCTTTTGCCTTAATTAAAATATGTAAAATTTCTGTATTTTTTTAAACAATAAGCATCATTTTCAGGATTCTTCTTGTACAATAAAATCAGCATATACAGAGAAAATTCAATCATCTAGAAAGTCCATTAAGTGCCGGTTGATTAACTGCTGCTTCAAGCGGGACACAGGGGGTAGAGCTATGAAAAAGTTTACAAAAGAAGAAAAAAGCTGGGCTTTGTACGATTGGGGAAATTCTGCTTATTCGATTATCATCACAACCGCAGTTTTCCCTATTTATTATAAAGCATCGGCAACGGAAGCTGGCGTCAGTTTATCGGATTCAACAGCCTATTTAGGGTATACAATTGCTATTTTCACATTTATTTTGGCTATGATCGGACCTATCTTAGGAACCATTGCAGATTACGAAGGAATGAAGAAAAAGTTTTTTACGGCCTTCTTCCTTCTCGGTACTATTTCTACAGCTCTATTAGCTTTTGTACCAAGCGATGATTGGTTGCTGATGCTAATTTGTTATGTTTTTGCAGCACTTGGCGCAACTGGTGCCAATTTATTTTATGATGCCTTTATTGTAGATGTCACGACGGAAAAACGGATGAACAGTGTCTCCGCTTTTGGTTATGGACTCGGCTATATCGGTTCAACCATTCCATTTATTATTTCTATTGCGATTATCTTGCTCGCTCAAAATGGCGTACTGCCAATTTCTGTTACTACTGCGAGCCGAATTGCCTTTTTGATTACAGCAGTTTGGTGGGCTTGCTTTTCACTGCCGATGTTTCGCCATGTCAAGCAAATTTACTACATTGATCGAGAACCCAATCCCGTTTACCAAAGCTTTAAGCGCCTTGGGAAAACCATCAGGGAAATCCGTCAATATCGTTCCTTGTTCTTGTTCCTGATTGCCTACTTCTTTTATATTGATGGTGTAGGCACAATTATTTCCTTATCGACTGCGTACGGTACTGATTTGGGATTGAGTGCAACCAATCTGTTGATCGTGCTGTTTGTTACCCAAGTAGTCGCCGCTCCATTTGCTCTCCTTTACGGCCGCTTGGCTAATCGGTTTACTGGCAAGAAGATGCTCTACGTTGGAATTTGTGTGTACATTGTCGTTTGTATTTATGCCTTCTTTTTGGAAACGATTACGGATTTTTGGATTTTGGCTATGCTTGTGGCAACCAGTCAAGGCGGAATCCAAGCACTCAGCCGTTCGTATTTCGGCAAACTTGTTCCTAAAGAAAATTCCAATGAATTTTTTGGCTTTTACAACATTTTCGGCAAGTTCGCCGCCATCACGGGGCCTCTGCTTGTGGCCATCACTTCACAAGTAACCGGTAACTCAAGCATGGGTGTATTCAGCCTTGTCATATTATTTGTCATTGGTCTAGCGGTCCTATCCCGTGTACCCGAACCGACACCTCATGACCCTATAGACAAAGTCGCCTCGGAATAAAGAAAAGCGGAAAAGCCCGTGTAGCTCTGACTGGCATACTGCAGTGAAGTTTGCTTCCAATACAAAAAGGTGTCTGCCAAATACACGGCAGACACCTTTTTTATACTATATTACTTTTTGTTTTTATCTTCAGCTTTAACCGTTACGCTGCCAGTGCTGTCTTTTTCGACAGATGCGTCACCCAATTCAACAACTTCGATGCCGCCTTTTTCTTTTTCAGCTTCTTTATCGGCTTTTTTGATTTCTTTCTCAATTGCTTTTTCAGCTTTTTCATGTTCTTTTTCAGCTTTTTCTTGCTCTTTTACTTCTTTTTCGATCACTTTTTCTTGTTTCTTGATTTCTTTTTCTTCTTGCTTTTCTACACGTTTCGCTTTTAACTCATCAGCTTTATCTTTGGCTTTATCTGTAATGCCGCTAGTTTTGTCCTTCAGCTGATTAGCTTTTTCTTTTACTTGATCCATTGCTCCACCAGAGCTGTCATCGTCATGCTCTTTGACACTGGCAGCTTTTTCTTTGACGATTTCTTGAAGCTCTTTGCCGCTCTTTGGTGCAAACAAAAGCCCGGCTGCTGCACCGATTACTGCACCAGTCGCTGCACCGGCCAAGAATCCGCCGCCTCCACCGCTGTGATGGTCTTTGCGTTCAGCTTCTGTAGGCTGTGGCGCTTGAATTTTACCGCCACGTACAAGACGTTCTTCTACTTCTTCTACGATTTCATATAATGTACGGCCTTTAGCTTCAACAAGTGAAACGCTCATGTGGTAATCAGCCAAATCTGCCTGATCGCGCACGACGATGACGTCATAATCCGTAGAATCTGATTTTTCTTCCAGCATATCTGCTTGATACCCTTTTTTCTCTAAAGCTTCGCGTACTGACGTAAATGGATGTTCAACTGCAATTTTTACCATATTCTGTCCACTCCCTTTTTAAAAGTCTATATTGCACTGTTTCCCCGCAATTAAGAATTTATAAACACCTTCCAGAAAATCCCGTAATTTTTTGTTATGCTTTTAAGGTTTCCACTCTTGCGAGACGGGCTGCCACGACCGTTCCTAATATGGCCCCAGCCAGACTGGAGATGAAAAATGGAGGGACAAAAAATAGCGCTCCAAACTCTGTCCCAAGAAAAAGCCGCGCATAAGGAACGGCCACTAATGAGGCAATGATCCCAGTTCCTAAAACTTCTCCTATAGCAGCAAACCAGACTTTGCCGAATCTAGCGTACAGGATTCCCGCAAGTAAAGCCCCAATCATTCCCCCAGGAAAAGCTAAAAGAGAGCCGGTTCCTGTAAGCACTCTAACGACTCCTGTCAAAAAAGCGATCATCACAGCCGGACCCGGTCCAAAAAAAACTGCTGCCAGTACGTTGATCGCATGCTGAAGAGGATAGGCACGGGCAACACCCGCAGGAAAATAAACAAAAGCAGAGCCTGCTACTCCAATGGCAACGAACATTGCCATAATAACTAGTTTTTTCGTGTTCATTTCCCGTCACCTACTTTACTTTGGGGCTGCAGCGCGGCAATCTGCTGTGCAATATCCTGTGCTTCTGAGATTGCAGAAATAACGGCAACTCCCGCAACGCCTGCCTCCCATACTTGTGTCACATTTTCAGGCTTGATGCCCCCGATGCCCACAATTGGCAATAACGGAAACGCTGTTGCAACCGCCTGAATTTCTTTAACGCCAGCTGGCCTTTTTGCATCCGCTTTTGAAGTAGTACCGAAAATCGGACCCATTCCAATATAGTCTGCGCCGGCTTCTGCAGCTAATTGAGCTTCTTTTATCGAGTGGACAGAGACACCTAAAATCTTTTCTTTCCCAATCTTTTGTCGGACCTGCCCAGCTTCTGCATCATCCTGTCCAATGTGAACACCATCAGCATCGATTTGCAATGCCAGATCGACAAGGTCATTTACGATAAACGGGACACCATAGCCGCGGCATAATTGCTGGCAGCTCGAAGCAAATTCAAGCAAATCGGTACCTGTTAAAGCGCCTTCCCCTTTTTCACGCAGCTGAAAGTAGCTAATGCCCCCTTCCAATGCCTCCTCCAATACTTTAAGAGGATTTCGTATTCCCGAATTCTTTGATCCCATTATAAAATAAATTGCTGCTTTATCGGAAAACTTCAATGCTTTCCACTCCTTCGTGGCTTGCTATCGCTGCTTTATATGCAGCGTGATTAGTTGGTCCGTGGCCAGCTCCAATATTTAGCGGCACCCTAAGCGCTGCTTGGATAAATTGTTTTGCAATGAAAATTGCTTCCGGCAGTTCTTGGCCTTTAGCGAGTTCCGCGGTCAAAGCTGCGGCAAATGTACAGCCAGTACCATGCGTCTGCACCGTTGCAATGCGGGTAGAACGATACAGCACCGATTCCCCATTGGCATGCAGGAAATAATCTTCTGCGTACTTTGGATCCCTACCGTGTCCACCTTTAATAACAACTGCCTCTGCACCCATGGACAAAATCTGCTGTGCTGCCAGGTGCCTGCTGGCAGGGTCTGTAATGGAGATCCCTGTCAGTGCCTGCGCCTCTGGAATGTTTGGGGTAACCAGAAACGCCAACGGCAATAGATGAACTTTAAGTGCTTCCACCGCCTCCTGCTGCAATAAACTGGCACCTCCCTTGGCAATCATGACCGGATCTACAACTAGCTTATGCCAACTAAACTGCCGGATGGCAGCAGCCGTTTCTTTTATAATTCCAGGATCAAACAACATGCCTGTTTTTAACGCCGCAATTTCAAAATCGCTGCCCACTGCTTTTAGCTGTTCGCGCACCGCTTCCTTGGACATCGGATAAATAGCAGCGACACCTGTTGTATTTTGTGCGGTCACTGCCGTGATGACAGAAGTTCCATAAACACCCAGCTCTTGAAAGGTTTTCAGATCAGCCTGGATCCCCGCACCCCCACCTGAATCAGATCCAGCAATCGTCAAAGTTTGCGGAATCTTAGTCATAGCCTTCCCTCCTGCAAATAGATTTGTTCTTTTACTTTATCGTCGGTCAAGGTGGCCAGCTGATTGATAAAAGCCAGCTGAAAATCACCTGGAAGTGCCGCAAGTTTAGCAGCCCGTTCACCGGCAATTGCATAAAACTGCAGCATGCGGCTAACTGTTTTCAAAGGATCTTCAGATTCAACGGCCATTCCTGCAGCAACCACACTGCTCAATAAGCAACCCGTTCCTGTGATGGAAGCCATGATCGGGTCGCCGAAAGGGATTTCTTCTGTTGATTTTCCATCAGTAACAACATCCGTCTTTCCTGTAACTGCGACCAGCAAGCCCAGTTTTTTTGCAGTCGAGATGGCCAGTTCTCTGACGTCTAGAAGCCCCTCTCCGGCATCTACTCCTTTGGACTGCCACTGTTCACCTGCTATAGCTGCAAGCTCTCCTGCATTGCAGCGAAGGACGCTGACGTCAACTGCATCCAAAATTTTGCGGACAGTCTCTTTCCGAAAGAGGCTCGCTCCTGCCCCCACTGGATCCAGCACTACTGGAATTCCAAGCCGATTAGCAGTCGCCCCAGCAATCAACATGCTTTTCAGCGACTCTGCATGCAGCGTTCCGATGTTCAATGACAAGGCTTGCGACAAAGCAGCGAGCTCTGCGGCTTCTTCCGGTGCCTCTCCCATGATCGGCGAAGCACCAATGGCCAGTAAGCCGTTCGCTTGAAAATTGGATACCACATGATTGGTGATACAGTGGATAATCGGGGTTTTTCTTTTGATCTGATGAATCATTTTATACACCTGCCTTTTCACTAGCATCTATAGACCAGCATTCTTTTCGCCATGCCTGGTCCCAAAAGTTCCACTCGTAATAACTGCTCTTGTGGAAATGGCTTTTCAACTCTTTTCGGCGTTCTTCCGGCAGTCCTTCCGCCAATTGATCCATGCGGGCAATCTGTTCATTGACAAGCGCCCCAAATTCCTCGGAGCCATATGTTTCAATCCACCGGTCATAAATCGGATGATCTGGCTTGGCGTTCTTCAGGCGTTCCCCAATCTCGTAGTAAAGCCAATAGCAGGGCAAAATAGCGGCCAGCACATCGGCCAAGTCACCAGCCGACGCACGGTACATATGCGATACGTAAGCATAAGCAGACGGCGAAGGCTCAAAGGCAGTCCAGTCTGCTTCTGTGACTTCAAGCAGCTCCATGAATGATTCGTGGAGCGCCATTTCGGCACTGCACGTATGCGCAGAATGAACGGCAAAACGCTGGGTGGTTTCTAAATCTGTTGCTTTGGATGCTCCCAGGGCCTGCACTTTGGCAAAATGCGATAAATAATAAGCGTCCTGCATTACATAAAAACGAAAAACATCGATCGGCAATGTCCCATCTTCAATTCCTTTGACGAATGGATGATCAAAGCTTGCCTGCCACAGACTGTTGCATTCTTTTCTCGCTTCTTTACAAAATGTCATATTCCCATCTCCCTTTCTTTTTGGACAAAATAAAAACGCCGCTTCCCAGTAAAGGGAAGCGGCGTATGCAGTCGATAAAGGAAATAGCAGACGGTCGCCACTTCCCTCCGCTGGTATGATCCAGATCAGGTTCAAAGGGTCCGAGTTTATGCTCGTCTCAGCCGATATCCGGCTCCCCTAGTGGTGTTTTTATTTAAGTTTTCGAAATTACTATATCATAGTTTCTGATAATTCTATAGCTTTTATGCGATTTCCCGTTTCTTCATCAAAGAAATGGGCATGGGCCATATCAAATGCAAGCGTAGCGGTATCTCCGGGCTCAATGGTGGTCGCAGCTTCAACACGTGCAATAAATTCCTGCTCCGCGTATACCGCGTGCAGAATGGTTTCAGCCCCTGTCAATTCAGCAACCGTAATAACCGCTTCAAACTCACTTGCCGGAATACCTGACAAATCTTCATTGTTGACGTGAATATGCTCTGGACGGATTCCCAACGTCACCGACTTGCCTTCGTAGCCTTCACTCTTCAGCGTGGCCATTATCGGTGCCGGGATATCCAGTACTTTGTCGCCCATTATATAAGTACCTTGATCGATTTTTCCCTCAAAGAAGTTCATGGCAGGAGAGCCGATAAAACCACCCACAAAGCGGGTTTCCGGAAAATCATAGACTTCTTTTGGCGAACCGACCTGCTGAATCAACCCGTCTTTCATGATGACGATACGGGTAGCCATCGTCATGGCTTCTGTTTGGTCATGCGTTACATAAATAGTGGTTGTTTTCAGCCGCCTATGCAGTTTAACAATTTCAGCCCGCATCTGCACGCGTAACTTGGCATCTAAATTAGACAGCGGCTCATCCATCAAGAAGACTTTCGCATCGCGAACGATGGCGCGGCCGAGAGCTACGCGCTGTCTCTGTCCGCCTGACAAGGCTTTCGGTTTTCTGTCCAAGTAATCTTCTAACCCGAGAATGGCTGCTGCATCATCGACAAGCCGTTTAATCTCAGATTTTTTTACCTTGCGCAGTTTCAAGCCAAAAGCGATATTTTCAGACACGGTCATATGAGGATACAAGGCATAGTTCTGAAAAACCATCGCGATATCCCGGTCTTTCGGCTCGACCTCGTTCATCAGTTTGTCATCTATATATAATTCACCTTCTGATATTTCCTCTAATCCTGCAATCATCCGAAGCGTGGTAGATTTTCCGCATCCTGAAGGACCGACAAAAACAATGAATTCCTCATCTTGAATATGAAGATTAAAATCCGATACGGCAAGAGTACCTTTATCATATCGTTTTCCCAGTTTTTCAATCCTGATCTCTGCCATTCCGCATTCTCCTTTTATCTCTTTGTTGTTTTAATTATAGACAATTATCTGTAAATTACAAACGGCCGAAAAAGACCTAAAGGATGAAAAACAAAAAGAGCGTTCCTGAAATTCCAGGAACGCTCTTCTCGGTTCTATTAAACGGTTGCTACTTTTTTCTCTTTTTTGATTTGCTTGCTTCGCAATTGTCCGCAAGCTGCATCGATGTCGGCGCCTTGCTCGTGGCGTACTCCACAGTTGATGCCTTTTTTCTTCAAAGCGTCGTAGAAAGCCGTAATGGCTTCTGGAGTGCTTTGCTGATACTGATCGTGCTCATCAACCGAGTTGTACGGGATCAAGTTGACATATGATAGATGACGCTTGTCTTCCAGCAATTTCGCCAATTGATTGGCTTCTTCAACGTGGTCGTTGACATCGCGCAATAAAATGTATTCAAATGTGATGCGGCGGTTGGATTTTTCCAAATAGTAATCAATGGAAGCCATCAGTTTCTCGATTGGATACGCTTTGTTGATTTTCATGATGCGTGTACGCAATTCGTTGGTTGGGGCATGAATCGAAATAGCTAAATTCACTTGCAACCCTTCGTCCGCATAGTCATAAATTTTCGGTACGATGCCGCTTGTCGAAACCGTGATGTGGCGAGCTCCAATAGCTAAGCCTTTTTGCGAGTTGACGATGTTCAGGAAGCCCATCAAGTTCGTGTAGTTATCAAACGGTTCGCCAATACCCATTACCACGATATGGCTGACGCGCTCTTCTTTTTGCTGAGTATCAAAATGTGCTTGTACTTGCATGATTTGCTCAACAATTTCGCCCGCGTTTAAATCACGGCTCTTTTTCAAAAGTCCGCTGGCGCAAAAACTGCAGCCGATGTTACAGCCGACTTGTGTCGTGACACAAACTGAATTCCCGTATTTGAAACGCATCAATACTGTTTCAATCAAGTTGCCATCCTGCATTTGGAAAAGGAACTTGATTGTTCCGTCCGCTGATTCCTGTTTGACGGTTTCTTTCAATGTCCGGATGGCAAAGTTGTCTTCGAGCAACTGGATGCAATCCTTCGAAAGATTGTTCATTTCTGCAAATTCCGTGACACGTTTAATATACAACCAGTCCCATACCTGCTCGGCACGGTACTTTTTCTGGCCGTTCTCTAAAAACCATTCTTTTAACTGATCTATCGTTAACCCATAGATGGAATTTTTCATTTTAGTACCCTCATTTCAAATTTCACAATTGCTTATTATAATACTAAAAATAACGCTTGACAACAACTATTTTTGTTTAGACAGAAAAGTCTAACTTTACTTTTTGCTTAATTTATTATTCTTGCGGGTAGAGAGAAGTAGAAAGGAGTGGTTGTTATGAGCGCTATCACCCATGTGGGGCTCGCCGTCCCGGACTTGGACAAAGCCATTGAATGGTATAAAAAAGTCCTCGGCTTCTACGTCTTAGCAGGTCCATTCAATTTTGATGCGGCGGATGATAATCCAGAAGCGATGACTTTAAATCTTCAAGGCGATGCACTGAAAAAAATGCGCAATGTTCATTTGATGTCTTCGAGTGGTGTCGGCATTGAACTTTTTGAATTTCAGGATCCTACATATCACGCTGAACACTATGCACCACATGCTGGATTCATGCATATCTGCCTGATTGTCGATGACTTGATCGATACAATCGAAAAGGCGGTTCAGCATGGCGGCAAACAGCGAAGCAAGATATGGAACATTAATAAAGGAAAGCCTCATTATCTAGTTTATACCGAGGATCCTTTCGGCCATATCATTGAACTGTACACACGCAGCACCTCTGAGGTTTATGGAAATCGGTAATTGAAAAACCAGGCAGCCTGAAAAAGGCAGCCTGGTTTTTGACTTATATAGTATTTTCACTTTTCTTGATTGTCCAGACTCCAGCGCCCAGCTCTTTGGGTCATAAGACCACCCAGCTGTGCGGCAAAGAGCGCCGCTCCGCCGGGCTGTCTTATGCCCGGCAGAGCTTACACGGGCGCTTCCGCTTTTCTTATTGTCCAGACTCCAGCGCCCAGCTCTTTGGGTCATAAGACCACCCAGCTGTGCGGCAAAGAGCGCCGCTCCGCCAGGCTGTCTTATGCCCGGCAGAGCTACACGGGCGCTTGCGCTTTTCTTTAGACCAGTTGTTCTTTTTTCTGGAGCATTGTGCCGTTTTTAGCCAAGTCTGCATGCCATGAGAAAGCTTTTTCCAACACATGCGGTGTTTGGCCGCCGCGTGTTAAAGCTTCATCGTAGTATTCACGAAGTTGCGCGCGGTACGTTGGGTGAACACAGTTTGCCAGGATGACTTCTACGCGCTCACGCGGTGCCAGTCCACGAAGGTCTGCGTAGCCCTGCTCGGTTACGACTACATCTACGTCGTGTTCAGTGTGGTCAACATGGGAAACAAACGGGACTACACTCGAAATATTGCCGCCTTTAGCAATCGATTTCGTAACGAAAATTGCCAGACGGGCATTTCGTGCAAAATCACCGGAACCGCCGATGCCGTTCATCATTTTTGTGCCGGATACATGCGTCGAGTTTACATTGCCGTACATATCGAATTCCAAAGCCGTATTGATTGAAATCAAGCCGAGTCGACGAATGATTTCAGGGTGATTGGAAATTTCCTGTGGGCGCATAATGATTTTGTTGCGGTAGTTTTCAAATTCACCGAAAACCTGCTTCATTTTTGGTTCGGATAAAGTGATTGAGCAGCAAGATGCAAAATTCACTTTTCCGGCATCAATCAAATCAAAGACAGAGTCTTGCAGCACTTCCGAGTACACTTCTAAATCTTTAAATTCTGAATCGACCATGCCGTGCAATACTGCATTCGCGACAGATCCAATGCCTGATTGCAACGGAGCCAATTTCTCGGTCAACCGCCCAGCACGAATTTCTGAACGTAAAAATTCAAGCAGGTGATCTGCCATGATTTTTGTTTCTTCATCCGGCGGTACGATATTCGAAGGTGAATCCAATTGTTCAGTAAATACAATCCCTCTGACTTTTTCCATGTCAATTGGAATTCCGATGGTGCCGATGCGCTGATCAACTGCCGTTAATGGAATCGGTGAACGTTCACCTTGTTTACCCATGTCATAGATGTCATGCAGGCCTTCAAATAGTTCAGGCTGAGACAGATTGATTTCAACAATGATGTTTTTAGCATGTTTGGCAAAAATAGCTGAGTTTCCGACAGAAGTTGTTGGAATGATCATGCCATCTTCTGTGATAGACAAAGCTTCTACAATCGCAAAATCAATTTCTTCAGTGACGCCCGTACGAATCCATTCTGCCGTATGCGATAAATGGTGATCCACAAACAGCATTTCGCCAGAGTTGATTTTATTTCGCATAGCCGGTTCAGCCTGAAATGGCAAACGTTTGTTGACGATTCCGGCTTCTGCAAATAACCGGTCGATATCTGACCCTAAAGAAGCGCCTGTAAACACATTTACTTTAAAACTTTCATTTTCCGCACGTTGCACCAATGCGAAAGGGACCGCTTTCACATCTCCGGCACGTGTAAATCCGCTAAGCCCAAGTGTCATGCCGTCCTCTATCCATGAAGCTGCTTCTTCTGGTGTCGTTACACGATTCTGCAACTGTTTCGCTTTAATGCGTTCAAGTTTCTTTTCCATCTTTATCACTCTCTTCCGAAGTTAGTTTGACAGTTCACCTTTATTAATAAAGCGTTTTCATGAATGGTTGCTCAATAGAAAATCACATTCTGCTTAAAAAGGGTGAGACTACTCATCATCTATCATCTTTTAATTATTAGATAATTTTAACTTATTCTATTTCGGAATTGAGGTTTACAGAGCGGAAAAGCGTTTACATCCGCGAAGCAGAGAAAAGACTGTCTCAAGCAGCATTTTTTTGAAAAAAACACAAAAAAGCGCATCTTTCAGCGCTTGTTGCGACTTATCGCCGCTTTATTAATGCGTCTTATGCCCGGCAGAGCTACACGGCCGCTTTCGCTTTTCTTTAGAACCCTAAAAGTTTTCTAAAATAGCTTGAATAGGATTGGCTGACAGGGATTCGTTCTCCATTGTTCATGGCCAGTACGAATGTTGAGTGTGTATCGGGGTAGATTTCTTCTATATGATTGACGTTGACAATAAATGAGCGGTGGCACCGGATAAACGATTCGCGCGGCAACAGAAATTCAAATTCCTGAAGAGAGTTTTTATTTGTTCCTGAGTAGCCTCCTGCGTGAACATGGGTTTTGCGGTCTTTTACTTCCAAGTACTTCACTTCAGCAAAAGGAATCGGCTTCCAGCCATCCGGACTTTTCACGGTGACCACCGACTTCCCTTCCGTGAATGCGGGGTAGATTGCCATAACACATCCTTGCAATTCACCCTCATGGTCAAATGGCACCGCCATGCCATGATAAGGAACGCCAAAAAGTTCCCGATTGATAAATTCCGATGTTTTCTGATTTGCTGTTAACGCTTTGTGGGCAATGGTTCCGGGCTTTACCGGATCCCCTGCCTTAATTTTTAAATCCACTCGCTTGCTTGGGCGGTAATAAATATACTCTTTCGTGTTTGTCACAGCAATCGAAATTTCATCGGAGAACAGTTCCCCCATGACATTTAGCAGTGAACCCAATGTAAAACTTTCCATGATAACCCTCCTGCTTCAACTCAATGTTTCAATTATACATGAAAAGCTTTTCTTTCATTAGAAAAACCAGCCCTTTAAGCAGGACTGGTTTGAGTACTTTCTTCTTTTAGCTGCATCGTGCCGTTATTCGCCAAGTTAGTATGCCAGGAAAAAGCTTTTTCGAGCACATGCGGTGTTTGGCCGCCGCGCAGCAAAGCTTCATCATAATAGCGTCGCATTTGGTCGCGGTACATCGGATGCATACAGTTTTCAATAATTAACTCGACGCGCTCACGTGGAGCAAGTCCACGCAAATCTGCATACCCCTGTTCGGTCACAACGATATCGACATCATGTTCGGTATGGTCCACATGCGAAGCAAATGGCACGATACTGGAGATGATCCCATCTTTGGCAATCGATTTGGTAACGAAGATCGACAACCGTGCATTTCGGGCAAAATCTCCAGAACCGCCGATTCCATTCATCATTTTAGTGCCGGACACATGGGTGGAATTCACATTGCCGTAAATATCAAATTCCAATGCCGTGTTAATGGAAATCAGGCCGAGCCGGCGAACCAAGCCAGGGTGGTTGGTGATTTCCTGTGGGCGCAAGATGATTTTGTCGCGGTATTCTTGAAAGTTGCCGAATACTTTTTTCATTCTTTCTTTCGACAAGGTAATGGAAGATGCAGAAGCGAACTTCACTTTCCCGGCATCAATCAAATCGAAAACGGCATCCTGGAGCACTTCTGAATATACTTCCAAATCATGAAATTCCGAATCGACGAGCCCGTGTAAAACTGCGTTCGCTACTGAACCAATTCCCGATTGCAGCGGAGCAAGCTGATTGGTCAACCGCCCAGATGCTACTTCCGAACGCAAGAAACTCAATAAATGATCAGCTATCACTTCAGTTTCAGCATCCGGCTGCTGGATTGTCGAAGGGGAATCCTCCTGCGAGGTAAAGACGATTCCTCTGACTTTCTCTGGATCGACCGGTATTCCGATGGTCCCGATGCGGTCATTGACACGTGTCAACGGGATTGGTGACCGCTGTCCTTGCTTTCCAGGTTCATAAATATCGTGTACTCCTCTAAACAACTGGGGCTGCGCAAGATTAATTTCGATTATAACGTTTTTGGCGTGCGTGACGAAAACTGAAGAATTTCCGACTGAAGTCGTTGGGATGATCATCCCGTCTTCAGTGATCTCCAAAGCCTCGATCACAGCAAAATCAATCGGTTCAGTGACGCCTGCCCGAACCCATTCTGCCGTCTGAGACAAGTGATGGTCAACAAATAGCATATCGCCACTATTAATTTTTTTGCGCATAGCCGGTTCTGCCTGGAATGGCAAACGCTTGTGGACGATTCCGGCTTCAGCCATCAATTTATCCACATCTGAGCCTAAAGAAGCGCCTGTAAATACATTCACTTTAAACTGTTCTGTTTCCGCACGGCGAACCAATGCATATGGAATTGCTTTAGCATCTCCCGCACGTGTAAATCCGCTTAATCCAAGTGTCATTCCGTCTTTGATCCAAGACGCCGCTTCGTCAGCGGAGACGACCCGGTTCTGTAATTCAATGGCTTTAATACGATGAAGTTTATTTTCCACCTTTATCACCTTTCGGAGGCTCTAGTTTGTTAGCCTGTACATTTATTATATCTTATTCCGCTTTGCTCCAAAATTGACGCGACTCTGGAATAGCCGCTTTTATCCTCTTCCTTTCACATCCCTGCAACAATCTAAGACAGTTATTCACTAGTCCAAACCATTTTTCTTGCAATCAAAAAGGTTTTTCATTTACCCCAATTTTTGTTGCTGGGTTCATGCACCTAATTAACAACCAAAAGTTGGAAAATATATCAAGTCTGTTCCGTTGACAAGAGGTTTTTGCTCAAATAATATAGAAAAGCTGAAGAAAATAAATTCGGATACATATTATAGAAGAAAAGAGGATTTACCTTATGTCTGCTGACCAAAAAAAGAAAATTTCCATTCTGATGATCAATATGTTCATCGCCATCGCCAGCTTCGGAATTGTTATTCCGATTCTGCCTTCTTATCTGGAATCCATCAATCAAGGCGGTATGGCAGCAGGCTTAATGATTGCCATTTTCGCTGCTGCCCAATTCATTTTCTCGCCAGTTGCCGGCAAATGGGCCGATCAACACGGCCGCCGAAAAATGATTATTTACGGATTGCTTGGGTTGACCATTTCCATGTTCGTTTTCTATGCTTCTGACTCAATTTGGATCTTGTATTTATCGCGCGTCATTGGCGGAGTTGGAGCTGCTATGTTGATTCCTGCGATTTTCGCCTATATTGCAGATATCACAACGTTTGACCAACGTGCAAAAGGTACCAGCCTGGTGTCAGCCGCTATGTCTCTCGGAATCGTTGTCGGACCCGGAATCGGTGGATTTTTAGCTGATTATGGATTAAAGTTGCCCTTCCTCGTGTCAGCACTTGTTTCTTTAGGTGCCGTTCTCTTTTCAATCATCTGGTTGAAAGAACACGATGCAACAGAAGCTAATCCTGAATTGGCTGCCAAATTAACGGATGAAGAATCGATGCTTGTCAAAATTGGTCGTTCTACTAAGATGCCATATTTCATTCCATTGATTATTACACTCGTCATGAGTTTTGGTTTGCTGGCTTATGAATCTGTAGTAGGCCTGTATTTAGACAATCAGTTTGACTCAACGGCAAAAGACATTGCCTTTATGATTACCGCAACAGGAGTCGTCAGTGTGATTGTCCAATTGTTTATCGTTGACCGGATTGTTCGCCGCTACGGAGAAGTGACTATTCTAATTGCTTTCTTGGGTGTTGCAGCATTCGGCTTCCTGATGTCTTTGTTTGCCGGAAGCTATGCGATGTTCTTTGCCGTATCCTTGGTCATTTTCTTGGCCACTTCTATTTTGCGCCCTGTCCTCAATACCTTGATTTCGAAAATGGCTGACGGTGAAGTCGGCTTTGCCATGGGCATGAACAACGCCTATATGAGCATCGGAAATGTGATTGGTCCCTTGCTTGCAGGTGTTCTCTACGATATCAATATTGTGTATCCATTTATTTTGGGCCTCATTATGTTGATGGTAACCATGTTTATTACAGTTGCTTGGCAGCGTTCACGTGCCGCAAAAGCTTCTGCAACTATTTGATTCAATAGGCAAGTAAGTGGCGGGTTCTCTTAGGAGAACCTGTTTTTTTTGTCCTTTTTGTAGAATATTGTCTGTAGCTTTACGCGTTTGATTCTACGTTGTATAATATTTGTACAACAAATACCATAAATCTATAGAATGAAGGTAATGCTATGTATAATATTAAGGCAGCTGCCAAAATCTTAGATATGCCGAAAGTGACAATCCGTTCCTGGGAAACGCGCTACAGCGCAATCACTCCCGCCCGAACGGAATCTGGACACCGCCTGTATTCGGATCAAAATCTGGAAGATTTAAAATGGCTAAAAATACAAGTTCAGGACAATGGCATGAAAATTAGCGAAGCCGTAAAAAAGCTTCACGCTTCACGCAAACAATTCATCATACCAAATGCAGAACAGCCGCAAAAAAAAGCGCTGGAATATGATGAACAAATAAATCAACTTTTCCAGGCTGCCGCCGAAATGGATACTGAGCGCTTCAACTATTTGTTGGACCTTCATTTTTCTTTATTCCACCATCAAACAGTCTTTTTCCATATTATCGCACCGTTGATGGTCCGTATTGGAGAAGCATGGGAAAACGGCGTTATCAGCGTTGCGCATGAACACATGATTACACACATTGTTCACCAGCGTTTTAACCAATTTTTCCGCATCTTTCCAACTTCTCCAAAGCTGCCGAAAGTTATAGCCCTTAGCCCAAGTGGTGAACAGCATCAGCTCGGCTTGCTGCTGTTCACCCTATTCCTGCGGGAGAATGGCTTTTCCGTCGTTTATATTGGACCGGACACGCCTCTTGAAGGCCTAGAAGAAATGGTCAGCAAGCAAAATTTCAAGTTAATGTGCATGTCCATCACGACGCGCAAAATGCTGCCAGTTGCAAATGAGTATATTGATGCGCTATCGAAAGCCAATCCAGAAATGCATTTTATTCTCGGAGGCCTCGGAGTCGATTACGAACAAGTTGAAGGCAACCGCTGGTACTTGGGAAGCGACGTCAACTACTGGCAGGAATGGCTCGACAAACAAAATTTTTAACATAAAAAACTCTCTCAATTTATATTGAGAGAGTTTTTGTGTTTTTATTCCCAATCCAAGTCCTGATAATCTTTCTGGTAAGGTCCATTGTCCGTCACTTCTGAATGGTAAAGCGCTTTTAGCGCGAAGCCTTTTTCAAGCTCCATTTCTTTCATTAGCACTTTCAACCGTTTTTTCAAGTCCGGGTGATCGCTGACCAACTGTTCCATTTTGGATTTGGTGTATTTCATCTTTATCCGCTCCTTTTGGATCTTCTTGCCTTTATTGTACACCGCCATAGAAAAAAACGCACTTGCCTCAGCAAATGCGTTTCTGTTTATCGCCTTTAGCTTAAATAATGAAATACGAAATTCGCCAGGAACAAGCCTGAGATTACATACAAAATCGGTGAAACTTCACGCGCTCTGCCGGTGGCGACCTTCAAAATCGGATACAAAATGAACCCGATGGCGATGCCGTCCGCAATGCTGTACGTAAACGGGATGAGCGCCACAATCAGCAAAGCCGGAAAGCTTTCCGTCATATCCTTCATATCCAGGTTTTTGATATTTTGCAGCATCAAACCCCCAATAATAATCAAGATCGGCGCAATTGCGCTGTCCGGAATCAGTTTGATTACCGGAATGAAGAATGATGCGACCAGAAACAAAAGTCCCGCTGTAATGGTCGTCAATCCGGTCCGTCCGCCTGCTGTCATGCCCGCTGCACTTTCGACCGTTGCCACTGTTGGGCTGGTTCCAAAAACGCCAGAAGTCATCGCAGACACAGAAGTCGCTTGGAAAGCGCGGCCGAACTTCTCGGGACGCTCAATAAATGCCACTTGCCCGTGGACAAGCCCGATGTTTTCAAACACCAACACCATCGTCAGCGAAAAGACGGCCACCCAAAATGTCATGGACAAAATATTGCCAAAGGACAATGCCCCGAACACTGCAAAGGCTTCCGCCGCATTGATCGACGACTCGTTCATACTGCCGAAATCAATCAATCCGAAAAATGAAGCGATGGCTGTTCCCACCACAATCGTAATAAGGAAATTCCCCGGCACGTTGCGGATAAACAGAACAATCGCAATCAGAAACGTCAGCACCGTCGCCAGCACTTGCGCTTCTGCAAGCGAACCCAGTGCCAGGATCGAACTCGTCCCGCGCTCGACGATCCCACCTTTTTCAAGGCCGATCAGCATGAGGAACAAGCCCAAGCCAACTGTAATTGCTTCCTTCAATGAATGCGGTACCGCTGCGCTCAATATTTTTGCAAAGCGTGTAAATGCCACCGCTACAAAAATCACTCCGGAAACAAAAACAACTGCCAGTGCTTCCTGCCAAGACAAGCCCATCGACTGGACCATCGTGTAGGAAAACAAAGCGTTGATTCCCATACCAGGAACCAGCAAGATCGGAACATTGCCCCAAAATCCCATAAGCAAGCAGCCGAACACCGACGCCGCAATGGTTGCAACAATTGCTGCTTCAATCGGCATGCCCGCTTCCGACAAAATTAGGGAATTGACGGCGATAATATAAACCACCGTAAAAAAGCCAACCAAGCCCGCTGTGATTTCGCGTTTGACCGTTGTGCCGTTCTCCTGAAGACCAAAAAATTGATCCATCCAATTAAACATAGTCATAACCTTCTATTAAATTAGCCCTCTCCCTACCCGCTCTGCCTATCGAAATAGGTAAGCCAAGATAGGAGTGTAATCCAAAAAGAAGGCGCTGTCAAGGGGATATGCTTGATAAGCAGTTGTGCTGGCCGCGAACGACTGAAAAAATTGTTGAACGACTGAAAATGACGAAACTGATCGCTTTTCGCCTGCGAAAAGCCGGTAATCAGATTTTTCATGAGTCCCTAAAATAAAATAGCCACGCAGAAAGGCGGAGTGCTATAATTCTATTAATTTTAAAAAGGAGGGATTCATATCGAAAGAAAACTAGACCCATTAGCCCGGGCGGAAGCATTGGAATTGCTTCTGGTGCGACTCGACGAACAGCACCCGCAGCGAACCTTTCTTGAACGGGAGCTGCACTGGACCGCTGCCGGAAAAAGAGGTGAAAGCCGGCTGCAGAAGAAATTCGATGAATTTTATTCGGAGGAAGAATTCCAGATCCTGTGGGACGTCAGTTTGAAAATCGGCACCTGGCCCGTTCAAATGGATGGTCTCTTGCTCACGGAACGATGCGCCATCATCATCGAGTCCAAAAACATCAATGGGCAACTCCACTTCGATGATAAGACGAGCGAATTTTTCCGTATTAATTCAGCTGGAGAAAAGACTGTCATGGAAGACCCTAGAGTCCAGTTGAACAAGCACATCCGTTTTTTGACACACTTCTTTAAAACGAAAAAAATCAATCTCCCAGTATCCGGCCTGATCGTCTTTACTGCCAAAGATTGCGAATTCGCATCCAAACCGCATCGTGCTCCTATCTGTAAAACCTACCAAATGGTCGAATACCTCTTACGGATTCTGCAAGCTTTCCCCCTAGAAGCTGAAAACATCAAATTGGCTAAAATCAAAAAAATGATTATGGCCAATCAAACCCCTTATAAACAATCCCCTTTGTGCGTGTACTATTTCATTGATCCGAAAGATTTGCAGCCCGGTGTTTATTGCCAAAATTGCAAGGCGCTTTCGATGCAGCGCGACAAGCGGAGCTGGCTCTGCAAAAAATGCAGTATTCGCGACGCTTCCGCGCATCTGTTGGCTATTCGGGAATACTTCACATTTATAGAGCCGGAGATCTCCAATCGAAAATTCCGTGAGTTTTGCGGTTTGGAATCCAGGGCAGTTGCCACAAGGTTGCTAAGCCAGCTGAACCTGAAGAAAGTTGGCGACTTAAAAACTTGCTCTTATCATTTGTGGGAGTAAATCGGCAAAACCTCCACTAAGGTGTGAGGTTTTTTGCGTTCATGGGATTTACTGAAGTGAGCGTGCATATTTTTCATTGAACGTGCATAAGTCTCTCTTAACCGTGCATAAAAATTTCTGAACGTGCATAACCAGCTCTAAACGTGCGTATTTCAAATCAAGCGTGCATAAGCCGCGTCCATCTTGCTCCATGACCACTTTGCCGGCTTCACTCTCTAGCCGAAACCCCAATGTGCCCCGCTTTCCGCAAGCGGAAAGCATTAAAATCAAAAAAGAGACCTGCAGCAACTGCAGATCTCTCAATAATATAAAGTTTAGACGAACATTCCGGCAATAGCTGCACTCAATAGTGAAGCGAGCATCCCTGCCGCAACGGCGCGAATGCCGAGGCGGGCGATATCCGGACGACGGCTAGGCGCCATAGCACCAAGACCGCCAAGCAGAATAGCCAATGAGCTTAAGTTGGCAAATCCACAAAGGGCAAAGCTGATCACGATAACTGTTTTAGGTGATAAGTTTTCAATTTCTGGAGCAAAGGCTGTGTACGCAACAAATTCGTTAAGTACTAGTTTTTGTCCGATGAAACTGCCGGCTTGCACCGCTTCGGCCCAAGGAACACCAATCGCCCAAGCAAGCGGTGCAAAGATGACACCCAATATGCTTTGGATGGTCAATCCTTCAAAGCCAAAGAATCCACTAATTCCACCAAGCACACCGTTCAATAAGGCAATCAATGCGATAAATGCAAGAAGCATCGCACCAACATTCAACGCCAGTTGCAGGCCGTCAGATGCACCACGTGCCGCCGCGTCCACAACGTTGACCGATGTTTGGTCTTTTTCCATCACGAACTCTTTTTCTTCAACCACTTCTGTTTCCGGCATCATCATTTTCGCCATGATCAAACCAGCTGGTGCAGCCATGAAGCTTGCAGCCAGCAAATATTCAAGCGGTACGCCGAGAAGTGCGTAACCCGCCAAGGTAGAACCAGCAACTGAAGCGAGCCCCCCTGTCATTACGGCAAACAATTCAGATTTGGTCATTCCCGCGATAAACGGACGCACAACAAGCGGCGCTTCCGTCTGGCCGACGAAAATGTTCGCCGCTGCTGAAATCGATTCTGCTTTGCTCGTTCCCAGAAGCTTCGATAATGCGCCTCCCAGAAGTTTGATGATGATTTGCATAATACCTAGGTAATAAAGAACTGAAATCAATGAAGAGAAGAAAATGATGATCGTCAATACTTGGAAAGCAAAGACGAAACCGAAATTCTGCGTATCAGCCGCTGGGCCAAATACAAAAGCGATCCCTTCACCTGCGTAATCAATGACGTTCTGGACTAGATTTGAAAGCCCCAACAAAAGCTGTCTGCCGAAGTCCCATTCCAATACCATAAATGCAAACGTAATTTGGATGGCTAGTCCGCCGAGAATTGTCCGTGGCTTAATAGACTTCTTGCCGCTTGATAATAGGAAGGCGATTCCAAGAACAACGAATACGCCAAAGATGCCCCACAATAAATTCACAACTTCACCTCATTGGTATATTTTTTATCAGAAAATTAAGCAAATAAATTGTTTAAATCTACTGTCGTCAGACATCTTACCAAATCTGTTGATAGAAGTAAATGGCTATCGTGTGACAAAATGATAACGCATACATAAGTCCTACAACCCGTTATACCGGGCTTTATCTTTCCTTTTCGTTTTCCGGATCGGCTTTCCTAAGGAAAAAAGCCAAAACTACTCCAACTACACTTAAAACCCCCACAACCATAAACGAGATATTGACGCCGCGAATCAATCCTTGAACTCCGTATTGTTCCGGATCAAGCGCGGTGCTGGTCATAATGGTCACCAAAAGCGCGGTGCCGATTGATCCTGATACTTGCCTCATCGTATTGCTCATTGCAGTGCCATGCGGAATCAGCCGTTCCGGCAATTGATTGAGTCCTGCCGTCGTCACCGGCATCATCACCATGGCCACACCAAACATGCGGACCGCATGCATAACGGTCAAGTAAAGAAAAGAAGTGGTCGCAGTCAACACCGTAAACTGGAAAGTGGAGACTGTAACAATCGACAAGCCAACAATGGACAGCCATTTGGCGCCAATCTTATCGAAAATACGGCCGGTAATCGGATTCATCAAGCCCATTATGATAGCTCCTGGAAGCAGCATCAAGCCGGATTCAAGGGCCGTAAAGCCGTGCATGTTCTGCATATAAATCGGCAGAATCGTAGCGCTGCCGATCATGGAAATAAAAACGATGACACTGAGCACTGTAGACAAGGTAAAGATTCCATAAGAAAAAACTCGAAATTCCAAGATTGGTTCATCCAATCGGAACTGGCGGCGGATAAAGAATACCAGTGAACCAACACCAACCACTATAGAAATTGCCACAGCCGGACTGTCCCACCCGAGTGAACCTGCACTCGAAAAACCGTAAAGAATTCCTCCAAACCCTAGTGTAGAAAAAACAATCGATAAAATATCCAGCGTGGGGAAAGTTTGCTTTGTGACATTTTTTAAGAAAAAGTAAGCCAGAATAAGATCCAGCAACGCAATTGGGATAACGATATAAAACAAGGCACGCCATGGGTATTGCCCTACAATCCAGCCTGATAACGTAGGCCCGATTGCGGGAGCAAAGGAAATGACCAAACCGAACAAGCCCATCGCCTGTCCACGTTTTTCCACAGGGAAAATGATGAACAGTACTGTCTGTGTCAACGGCATCATGATGCCCGCCCCTGCAGCTTGCACAATCCGCCCAACCATAAGTACTGAGAATCCAGGAGCAAAGGCACAAATAATCGTGCCCGTCGCAAATAAACCCATCGCCACAAAAAATAGGTTTCGCGTTGTAAACTTGCCAATTAAAAAGGCAGTAATCGGAATCATCACCCCATTGACCAGCATAAAGACGGTTGTCAGCCATTGTGCCGTGTTAGCGGTAATACTCAGGTCATCCATAATATGCGGCAAAGCCGTTGCCAATAAAGTTTGATTGAGAATGGCGATAAAAACACCAGCCATTAAAACTGCCAGGAAAGGGCCTTTCGCAATATCCTCTTTTGCATTCTTCTGTTGGATTTCCTCCATACCCCTCTCCTCCAATCATCTTTACTTTATTGCTTACCCGCTCACTTTTCGAATACTCATCCATTCAAATAAAAACTGCGCAGCCAATAAGCTGCGCAGTTCCTGATTATTCTGCAACTCTGTTTCTACGGCGATTCACCCGGTAAAACACCAGGTACAACGCCGGAATCATCACCAATGTGAACAAACTGGAGAACGTCAATCCGGCAATAATTGTCACAGCCAGCGGTTCAAATAGCGGATCGCCTGACAAAGCAACTGGTACCAGGGCAATGATTGATGTAATCGATGTCAGAAGGATCGGCTTGATGCGGGCGTAGCCTGATTCCACGATCGCTTCATTGATATCAAAGTCTCCTGATAAACGGCGTGTTTCCACAAAGTCGATGAGAACGACTGCATTTCGTACAACAATCCCTGTCAGGGAAACGATCCCCATGACACCCAGGAAGCTTAATGGCGTCTGTGTAAGGAATAAGCCAAGAATTGCACCCGAAATCCCTAGATACACAGCGATCAGTACCAAAAATGGCAGGCTGAACGATTTAAATTGGAAAGCAATAACCAGATAAACCAGCAGCAAAACGACTAGGAAGAGCACGCCAATCTCGGCAAAAAATGCTTCCTGATCCGAGTTTTCGCCGCCTGTCGATAATTCATAGCCTTCTGGCAACGACGCACGTTCAGCATCCACTAGGTCCAGCATCTTATTTTCAAAATCATCCACTTCACCAAATGCACGCAGTGTAATGGAACGGTTTCCTTCTTGATGTGGAATTTGAGCCAAACGTGTTGTTTCTTCTTCCGTCAGCAATTCATTCATTGGAACCAATTGAGGCGGTCCTTGTTCAGAAAGTGACGGTACATTGAACTGAGACAAGTCGATTGGTTCACCATCGACAATCCCTGATTGTTTCAAAGACACATCGTATGGCATTTGCCCCTCATAAATCGTGTACAAGGGCACGCCCTGGGTCAACAGCTGAAGCTGATTGGTCACCGTGCTGAGCGCTATTGTGTTTTCCTGCAGCGCATCCTGATTCGGCACGTATTCAATAGCGGGTACTGGATCTCCCAAGTTGTCAGCGACAATATCGGCTCCGTTTTCAAGCATCTGTTCTTTCAACCGGTCACGCAGCGATTCCAGTTGGTTGATGTCTTCACCTTTAATCGCTACGGTTACAGGAGCACCAACAGGCGGCCCCTGGACAATTGTCTCCAGGAAGATTTCCGCTTCAGGGAAACGCTCGCGCAACTCTGGCTGCCATTTGCTGATAAAGTCGGCAGCTGTGGTATTTTCGCGATCAATGCGGAATGCCACCTGTCCCGTATTGCCTCCTGTGTTGTCCATTGAAGCAGAGAACAAGCTTGGCAAACCTTCACCGGTAAAGATGGCTATTTCAGCCACATCCTCATCTTCCGATACCACCTGTTCGGTCAAATCAGCAAGAAATGCATCGGTTTCTTCGATGGTTGTGCCTTCTGCGAGACGGACATCCATCGTCACTTCCTCCCGGTCTGCTGCCGGGAAAAACTCAAACGGTGTGAACAGCGCCAGCGATAACAAACCTGTCGATATCAACAAACCGCCAACTCCCACAAAAACCGGTCGTTTCAATACACCACGCAGCACTTTATTGGAATAAAACAAGGCCAGCTTTTCAAGCGGCTTTCCTAAAAATCCGGGTGTGTCTGAAATTTTTTTCGCTTTTCGTTTTGTTTTTAAATACTGCATCATCGGTACCAGCGTAATCGACAGCACCGTAGAAGCCAAGATCGTGGTAATCAGAATACTTGGCAATGCTTTGATAAAGGCTCCGTTTCCTCCTGACAACAGCAGCAAAGGCGAAAATGTCACGATGATTGCCAAACTTGAAGAAATAATTGATGGATACACTTCACGGACACCATTAACGGCTCCATTGCGCGGCGAATCTCCTAATTTGTAGCGCCGCTGAATATTGTCGTTGACCACAATGCTGTCATCAACCAAAATCCCGATGGCAATGATCAGCCCTATAACCGAAATCTGATTCAAGTCGACGCCCAAGAACGGAATCGGAATCATTCCAATCAGCACCGAAGCCAGCACCGTCAACGCAACCGCAAAAGAACCATATAAAGTCAAGCCGGCCGTGGTGACGATGAGGACAGCCAACACTGCAATGGCCAAGGACACATACAAACTGTTGAAAATGGCATTGACGTTATCAGCCTGCGACTCGTATTTTTCTGCTTGCACGCCGGCAGGCAAAGTTTCGGTAAATGCCTCAATCACTTCAGAAACATTGTCATCTACCGAGGGAACATCTTGCTCTGTCTGCAAGAAGACCGTATAGGAAATCGCGCGCTCCCCTTCAAACGTGACAATGTCTGTCGTTTCCTGGTCCACCGTTTCAATCGTTGCCACATCTGCCAGCGGAATAGCAGCGCCTCCCACTTGCAGCTGCTCCAGCTTTGCGATGCCTTCGTTTTGCTGAACGGTCAAGCTGACTTGTTCGTTGCCGTTATTATGAGTTCCGAGCGACAAGGGCTGATTGGCCTGCTGGAGCGATTCCAACACTTCGAATGGCTGAAGGTTATTGGCAGCCAGTTCTTCACTGTTCAACTCAACCAAGACTTGCTGCGTATTCAAGCCTTTGACAGTCGTTCCAGCAACCCCAGAAACCGCTTCCACATCTTCCGATAAATTAGACAAGGCATTTTCCATATTTGCCAGTTCTTCTTCGTCCCCATAAAACATATACGATACTAATGGGAAGGTCAGATCCAAGGTTTCAACTGAAGGTGCCTGTGCAGTATCAGGAAATCCCGAAGCCGCAGTACTTGCCTGCTGTTGAATGCTGTTAATCAACTCATCTGGATTTTCACCATCCTCAATTTCCAATGTAATGATGGATGCTGAATTGGCGGAAACCGACTGCATTGACGCGATGCCATCGACTCTCTGGATTTCACGTTCCAATGGATTGGTGATCGATGTCTCCACTTCTTCCGGTCCCGCACCCGGAAGAATGGTCGATACTAAAACCAAACTTGATGGCGTCTCAGGAATTTCGCGCTGGGGCAAGGTTAGAAATGTGTAGGCTCCAATAATCGAGAATATCAAAATCAGAAATATAAATAATTTGCTGCGATCCAATAGATAGTTCATCGGCCTATCCCCTTTAATTTTTGTATAATTATTGTATAACTATTTTCCTTAAAATACTAGCAAGACGCACAGAAAAACCGGGTAAAATTCACCCGGTTTTACACATTCCGAACCTGTTGTTTTTTCATCAAGAAAGCGGCAGCAAATAACAGCAGCGGCAAGAGGACAGCTAAACTGAACCAAATTCCTTGTCCGTCCATGGAGATCAGCAGCGTTGGCAAAAGCAGCGCAACTCCGCTCCAAGCAAGTGCTTTCCATGAACGTTTCCAGAGACCAATAAACGCCAGAAAGGCTGCAGCAATGACCAGAAACCAGAGCAATATCCCCATTAGAAATAAGCCCACCACAACACGCCTCCTCGTTGTTATGAATCTTCACTAATCTATACCCTTTTTTCAGAATAAAACATCGTCAACAAACGAAAAACCGGACAGCCGCGTTCGCCATCCGGTTTTCGTTTACTTATAGATTCTGGAAAAACAAACGGATCACATCAATGCCGCCGATGAGGTTACCGGCTGCGGTCCCCAAATTGGTCAAGACAACAACCAGCAGTACGCGCGTGACTTTGTTATCCCAAAATCCTTTGAGGGTAAAAACATCTTTTGATAGGGTCTGAAAGTCTCCGACATTTGGCCGGCGGATATATGCTTGCGCAAGCCCAGAGAACCAGCCAGCTGCCAATAGCGGATGCAAAGCACCAATCGGCCCGCCGACAAAGGCGGTCAAGATGGCCAAGGGATGGCCAAATGCTACTGCTGCACCGATTGCACCGAGACAAGCTGTCCACAAAATCCAGCTGATGGTCTGATCGATGCCAGCTGCCGGGTTGTTCATGAAAGTCACAGCAATCATAGCGACCAATGCCAACGGAATCGCCCAACCAATGATTTTTGGCCATTTTGATTTAGGCGGTACTTTTGATAACTCTTCCAAGTCGTGTTCGTTGTGAACTTCTTTAATGATTCCAGGGATATGCGCAGCACCCAAAACTGCGACAATTTTCTTACCTGGTGCTTCTTTGATTTTTTGGGCCAAGTATTGATCACGTTCGTCAATAAGCGGTGTTTTCAGTTTTGGGAAAGACTGAGTGAAATCGTTCATGACCGCATTTAAGGTATCCTGTGATTTCATTTCTTCCAAGTCTTCTTCTGAAATCGTTTCTTTACTGAAGATGCTGAAGAATACCGAAGTCAACAGCTGGGCTTTGCCCATAAAGCCGATATTTCCCCAAATGCGTGAAAATGTCACTTGGATGTTTCGGTCGGCCAACACGAGTTCGGCACCGCTTTCTTTAGCTGAAGCAATTCCTTGGATCATTTCCTGTCCGGGCTTGATGCCAAATTGGTCGGCCAGACGATTTTGGAACGAAGAAATGGCCAAGTTCATCAACAGAAGACTGGATTTTTTGTCTTTGATTACTTTGAAAATATCCGTTTCCTTCCACTTGCTGCCTTGCGTCACCGACTCATAGCGCTGCGCATCCAATTCGATGCACACGGAATCTGGCTGTTCGGCTTCAATGACCACTTTGACTTGTTCTGCACTGACTTTTGAAACGTGGGCTGTACCAATCAAAATCAATTCTTTTTCACCATACGTTATGCGTGTAATATTGTCATCGATCATGTTGTACTTCCTTTATAGAACTGGATTTCTTTTCATACCATATGAAAAGACTGTCTATTCTTTATAATGAATCACAACGGCGAAAATATCAATGCCGCGCTCTTTGAATTCTATTTTCCGGAACAGGCGGCGGTCACAAATCAGTCGCATTGAAAGTGTCTCCTTCTTTCAAGTTGCCGGCTTCGAAGCCTTTATAAAACCAATTTTTGCGTTGTTCTGAACTGCCGTGGGTAAAGCTTTCCGGCACCACATAACCGCGTGCACGCTGCTGGATCGTGTCGTCTCCGACGGCACTTGCCGCTGTCAACGCTTCTTCCAGGTCGCCTTCTTCCAAATAGCCCATGCCCTGTGCGTGATGCGCCCAGACACCCGATAAATAATCAGCTTGAAGTTCCAGGCGGACCTGCACTTTATTGTACTCTTCTTCACTTAATTGATTGCGGAGCGGCTGCACTTCTTCCATGACGCCAAGCAAATTTTGAACATGGTGGCCAACTTCATGCGCCACTACATAAGCCATAGCAAAATCCCCCGGCGCTTGGAACTGGTTTTGAAGTTCATCGTAGAAACTCAAATCAATATACAGTTTGTAGTCAGCTGGACAATAAAAGGGGCCAACAGATGCACCGGCCGTTCCGCATGCAGACTCAACGCTTCCGCTGTAAATCACCAGTGTCGGTTCGATATATTCCATGCCTTCTTCTTCAAATACTTGTGTCCAGACTTGTTCGGTATCTGCCAAGACGACCGATACAAATTCAGCCAGCTCCTCTTCTTCAGCAGTTGCTTCATACGGCTGACTGGAAGGAGTCCCAGAGCCGCTCATTTGGTCGAGAATAACCCCAGGATCACCACCTAAAAAAGCCACTAGCAGCACAATTAGGATGCCGCCGATGCCCCCGCCTGCAACCATCGCGCCGCCTTTTCCTCGTCTGTCTTCAACATTTCTGCTTCTGGTTCTGCCCTTCCACTTCATACAGGTTCCTCGTTTCACAATTGTTTTACTTTAAGCATACCCATTACCGGGCTGCTTCTAATCCATTTCGGGCAGCCGGTAAATCAAAAAACGTTCACGCAGATCCTTATGAGAACCCGGCAGTGAAATTTCCTCCACCAATTGAAAAGCTGTACTGGTTTCAAGAAAGTCGCTGTAGTCTTGAGAAGCAAAAAATAGGATGATCTCTACCGTGCGCGGATCGGCTTCGGCTGAACGCAAAACTTTATTAATAAAAGGAATGAACAGTTGTACCGAAAATGGATTAAAAAAATAAAACTTATTATCGCGCGCTTCAATCGGGTAGTCTTGCGCCAAGCCGTTATAGAACTGGATACAATTCTCTGATCCTTTATGTTTTTTAAAATATTCCTTTTTATTGTTTAAAGCCTCTTCGTAAAATGCAGGATTCATTTCAATGCCTGTGCTTTCCGCTCCAAACAGATGATGAATATAAAAGTTCAGGCGGCCCTTTCCGCAACCTACGTCCACCAGCCGATCTCCGGGCAATAAGGTATAATGCTGAAAGAGTTCATCCAGCAGCTCGTATGAAGTTGGCTCATAGCGGTTGTGGTGCAGTGAATCCGTGAAGCCTTGCTGATTTCCCGCTGTCGCAATGTTCAGCAGGCGTTCATAAGCCTGTTCATTCATCCCAGATCACTCCTTCTTCATAAGATTTTACGTTCTCTATCTTGCAATTGACAAGGGAATTTGTTATAGTACAGCTAATTAAATATTTCTTGCTCCAGTTTTTATGGAGTAGGATAGAGGCGCAAAAACCATCAGTACGCAAAACGAGGACGATGAGATCCATTGACGTTTGCCGAAAGGGGGATTTGCCGAAGTGGCGGAAATCTCATGTTTCTGTTCGCTGGGTCTGCATTTAATAAATGCAGGACTGTCATATAGGAGACTATATGGAGGGCTATCTGATGCACAGAAACGAATGGCAAACATTGTTTCTACTGCAGCAACGGGACCCCTCGTTGCTGCTTTTTTGTTCCCTCCTGACTGGCTCCCCCACCTCTAAGCTTTGAAAAAAATTAGAAAAGGGTGTGTTTTTTATGAATTTTGGCCAAGTAATTACAGCAATGGTGACGCCGTTCGATCAATATGGAGAAGTCGATTTTCCGGCAACACAGAAACTAATAGAGCATTTGATAGCAAACGGTTCAGACGGTCTGGTCGTCGCAGGAACAACAGGTGAATCGCCAACTTTGTCAACAGATGAAAAAGCGGAGTTGTTCCAGTTCACCGTCAATACAGTTGCTGGACGGATTCCGGTCATTGCCGGAACGGGCTCCAACAATACGCGCGCGTCCATTTCATTGACGAGACAAGCGGAAGAAGCGGGAGTTGACGGCATTATGCTGGTCACTCCTTATTACAACAAACCTTCGCAGGAAGGCATGTTCCAGCATTTTGAGGCAATCGCCCGATCGACCAGCCTGCCGGTCATGCTGTATAACATCCCGGGGCGCAGTGTCGTCAATATGTCTCCAGAGACGATTATTCGCCTGTCCAAGATCGACAACATCGTTTCGGTTAAAGAAGCGAGTGGCGACTTGGACGCAGCTGCAGAAATCATTGAACAGACACCGCCAGATTTTTCTGTTTACAGCGGTGATGACAGCCTAACATTGCCGATGCTGTCTATTGGTGGAACTGGCATCGTATCGGTTGCTGCACACATAATCGGAAACGATATGCAGGACATGATTACGAGTTTTAAAACGGGCGACGTGAAAACAGCAGCTGCCATCCATAGACGCTTGCTGCCAACAATGAAGGCATTGTTCGCCGCACCAAATCCATCCCCAGTCAAAGCAGCACTTAACATCACTGGTATACATGTAGGCGGCGTTCGCTTGCCAATGATTCCCCTCACTGAAGAAGAAACTTCAGCATTGCAAAAATCTTTGCCTAATCTTCATTCAGAAGGAGTCACTAACTAAATTCACTATTTAAAAACGCTGAAGCCCCTCAGGCTTCAGCGTTTTTTCTGTTAACTAATTTTCATCTGGCTCAGGACGCGCTTTAAACTGCCGCCGATTTCCAAATCTTTTAAATCAACACCGATTTCTGTCAGAGTTCTGGCGATTTCAGGTCGGATTCCAGTTAGAACTGAACGTACGCCAACCAACTTTAATGACTGAATAATTTTGATGATTTGCTCAGCAACCATCGAGTCTACCCGTATCACTCCTGAGAGGTCTACGATCAGCACATTGATTTTTAACTGATTGGCAGACAGCAATGTCTTCTCCAAAATGTAGCGGGCCCGATCGATTTCAATGCTTCCCACTAATGGCAAGATGGCGATTTGGTCGCTGACTGGCACGACGGGTGCCGACAATTCGAGAAATTCTGTTCTGGCCGATTTTAATTTTTGCTGATACGAACTTGTATAGGCCTGTGTATAGGAAAAAGCAGCATAGTCCAGCAAGGAATGGAAGAGCTCCATGATATCAAACAGAACCTGAAATTCCATCTTTTCTCGGATTGCTTCTGTCTTGATGACCATCCCGATATGTTTCCGGTAAAGTGAAGTTTCCGCCAGTGCATTTTCAAGCAGCATATCGTTTTCAAGAAAAAAATTGCCTGTCGTTTCTCCCCACTGTTGAATATTCGCATAGACCTGTGGCATATCACAGCTATTCGTGATTGACTCTCCAATCAAGGCCACAAAATCAACTCGAACTTTATTGACCACGTCTAGAAATGCTTGATTTATTTGAAGTTGCTCCATTGGAACATCCTTGACCGCTTCCTCGTGGATCAATTGGGCAATCAGCTCTTTATCCGCCAATACCCGTTCACCTATCAACTGATTGTTGTTTTTCATTGCGACCTCCAAAAGGCGAAATTATTTTATTCTTTTATTATAGCCGTTGAACAGCAGATTGTAATCGATTTATTGCGTAAAAAAAACCGCCTCAAAGGCGGATGTTCAACAACGGACTTCATCAATTTCCAACTACGCAATTACGGCCATTCGCTTTGGCTTTATAAAGAAAAGCATCCGCTCGGGACAGCAGACTCTCTACTTTGTCTCCGGGCTCATAGGCTGCGACTCCAATGCTCACCGTAATTGGAACGTGCTGCCAGACAGCTGATGCCAGCTGGGTGCATAAAGCATTGCCTATGGCCAAGCCTTCTTTAATTCCAGTGTCAGGCATGACCACCACAAATTCCTCACCCCCAAGGCGTACTACAATACCGGAATCCCCAATCTCTTCTTCCAGACGCCAAGCCAATTCCTGCAGCACGGCATCACCTGTTTGATGGCCATACGTATCATTGACCTTTTTAAAATGATCAATATCCAGTATTAAAAGTGCAAACTGCCCGCCATTTTTTGCCTGTTCCAGAAGTTCTTTGAGCTTTCCCTCCAAATACCGACGGTTTTTCAACGCCGTTAATTGATCTGTAATCGCTAATTGCTGGAGCTTTAAGTTAAGGTCTATCAGTTCCTGTTGCTTGAACTCTACTTTTTCCATCAAAGTTTGAAGTTTGCCATAGGCTTCCGCTGTCTCACGATTTATTTTTTCAGCATCGCGCTTGGCCTGCAGCAATGATTTTTCGTATTCGTCACGGACACTCATTTGCATCAAGGCGCATTCGTAAAAGCCATTTAGCTCTGTCGTATTCATCAAGACAGGCAAGTGCCCCGCTTCGCTCTTCAAATTTAAAAACATTTCAATTACCGTACCATGCATTTTAATGGAAGGAGTGAAATACGTTTGAAAGTAAACACGGGAAGCCATTGTCAGCAAATCATGCATGTGCTTTGGACTCGCAGTCCCTGTCATAGCCTTCAGCGTTTTGTTCATTTCGACTATCTGCAACTCTTGGTCCAAAACCAAGTAACCGCATGGCGCCCTATCGAGTTGCTGTTCCAATGTCCCCACTCCTCTATTTTGCCAGGTACTGCTTAATGTATTCAACGGTTTCCTGCGAATCGCTAAGATGCGGATTGTGTCCCATAGCCTCCATTAATATTATCTCGCTGCCTGCAATTTGGTCATGGACGTATTGTCCGACTTCCGGTGAAGCGATGGCATCAAATTTCGGCTGAAGAATTAAGGTAGGCACTGCTACTATGCTTAGCTGATCACGAAGGTCGGAAGTAAAGGTCACTTCGGCAAACTGCCGTGCAATCAGGGGATCATTTGAACACAATAGCTGCTCAAATTCTTCCGTCAACTCTGGACGTTCGTCATTTTGCATAACGACTGGCGCCAGGTACTTTGCCCATTCCTTGTAATTGGTTTCCATCATATCCAGTAATTCTTCAATATCCGTTCGTTCAAACCCACCCTTGTAGCCAGGTTCATTCATATAGTAAGGAGACGGTCCAATCATAATCAATTTCTCCATCAACTCAGGACGCTCAATTGAAGCCAGCACACCAATCATGGAACTGACAGAATGGCCGATAAATATCATTTCTTTTATTTCTAACGCATCACAGATTTCTAAAAGATCCTGCTTATAGCCATAAAGTGTACTATACCGTTCTTTAGAATAAGCTGTTTTGTCGCTGTTTCCTGAACCTACATAATCAAAGGTGACGACCCGGTAAGTACCTTCGAAATCTGCAATCGTTTCATTCCATACCTGTTGGTCACAGCCAAAACCATGCCCAAACAATATAGTTTTTTCTCCTTGCCCGATAATTTGGACGTTATTGCGTTTTAAAATATCGATGGCCACTAGGATTCCCCCTTATTAAATCTACTCGTAAAGGAATATTTAAAAGTATAATATACCCTAATAATAGCATTAATGAATCAAATCAGACGATAAATAATAATTTTTTTCTTTCTACGAAATATTTTCCATAACTTATTATCTAGTACAATAAAAAACAGCAGACATGTCGTCTGCTGTTTAATAAATTATAATTTTGCTTTCTTCAAAAATATGCTCGAACACTTCTCTACCAGCTGGCTTTTTTCACTCCAGGTATTTGCCCTTTATGTGCCAAATCACGGAAAACAATGCGGGACATGCCAAATTTCCGCATAAAACCGCGCGGTCTTCCTGTTACTTCACAGCGATTATTTAATCGAACAGGGGATGAATCTTTCGGTAAATTAGCCAATGCTTGAAAGTCTCCTTTTTCTTTCAATTCCTGTCTTAGTTCTGCATACCGCTCCACCATTGCCTGCTGCTTTTTATGACGGGCAACTTTTGATTTTTTAGCCATTCTACTCTCTCCTAACAGTAATAATTACGATTTAAAGTTTATAAAAAATTATTTGGTCTCGCGGTGAATGGTAACTTTCTTAAGACGCGGACTGTATTTTTTCAATTCAATGCGCTCCGGGTTCGTGCGCTTGTTTTTGGTTGTGCTGTAATTTCGGTCCCCGGTTTCTGTACATGCCAATGTTATGTTGACTCTCATTGTTTTTCCTCCTCAAGAAAGTAGTTGAAATCCTGGCAGCGGGTCATGAAATCTTGTCCAGTCTTGTTCAGTTTCTTCCGCTGTCAACAAACACCGATCCAATTCCCGGCTAATGTTGGCTTGGTCCATATCAATGCCAATTAGCACGAGTTCGGTCATTTTAACGCCATTTTCCAAGTCCCATGCGCCAGCATGCTCAATGCCGAGCGACGGTCCTGCCTGCGACAATAAAACAGCTGTGTCGCTTCTTGTGGCCAGCCATAAAAATCCTTTGGCTCGAACAACTTCCGCCGGCCACTCCAAAATCCACTCCATCAGCCGTTGCGCATGAAAGGGCTTCTGGCTTCGGTAGACAAACGATGCAATGCCGTATTCTTCTGATTCAGGAATATGTTCCTCATTCAGTTCTTTTATCCAGCCAGCGCTTTGACTCGATTTCTCAAAATCAAACAAGCCAGTGTTCACTACCTGGTTCAGTGCCACTTGCGAATGTGTGGATTCAATAACCTGTGCCTCTGGGTTCAAAACTGCAAGCAGATTTTTCAGTTGCTGCCGTTCTTTCGGCGCCACCAAATCCATTTTGTTCAGCAAGATGACATTGGCATATTCTATCTGATCAATCAGCAAGTCTGAAATTTCGCGGACATCTTCCGCAGTCGCCTCTTGATTTCTTTGCAGCAACGACTCACCAGACGCAAAGTCTTTCCAAAATGCGTAGCCATCCACCACAGTAACCAAAGTATCCAGACGGCACATTTTGGTTAAATCAATTCCACTCTCTTCATCCCTGTACGTAAAGGTTTGAGCGACTGGCAACGGCTCGCTGATTCCAGAGGATTCAATGACGATGCAATCGATGTCTCCAAGCCTTACCAGTTTCTCGACTTCTATCATCAGATCTTCTCTCAACGTACAGCAGATGCAGCCATTCTGCATTTGCACCAATTTCTCCTCTGTTTGCGAAAATCCTCCTTGCTGAACCAGCGATGCGTCTATATTCACTTCACTCATATCGTTTACAATCACGGCAACTTTCAAGTTTTCCCGGTTATGGAGCAAATGATTAAGCAAGGTTGTTTTGCCGGCTCCAAGATATCCGCTCAGCACTGTAACCGGAACAAGTTTATCCATTCGTGCATCTCCTCCTTTTACATTCCCTTAAATAGTAATGATTACGTTTTATATTGTATAAAAGTTTATTCAGGAAAGCAAGCCTTTCTTTAATCACAACCATTGCCACAAGATTGTTTACTCGGAAAAGCAACAGGGTAGATTATCATTACTTACTTAACAGAAATTTTATACTAATTAGGAGGAACCAACGATGGCAAACAAAGAGACAGCATTGATTCAAGCATATGATGTACAGGCAGAAGTTTTGCACAAAATTAATGAACTGAAAGGACAAGGCTATAAAGAAGAGGATATGTATGTAATTGCCAAGCACGACGACCAACTTTCGATGGTGCAAGGACAAACCGATGTTCAACTGAACACGCAGGATGACGAAGACATCATGGGCAAATTCAAATCCTTTATTTCAGGAGAAGATTCAACACGTGATGCCTTCACGCAGATGGGCCTAGGAACCACGGAAGCAGATGAGTATTATCGGCATGTGGAAAATGGCAAGCTTGTGCTTTACGTCAATAGCAATTATGGCAATTCATACAAGCCATATACAGCAAGCCAAACAGAAGCCAAAAATACAATTGATGGCAACAGCCACGAGCAAGAAGAACATCTGCATCTCCACGAAGAGCGCTTAAGCATCGATAAGCAACGTGTCCAAACCGGTGAAGTCAACGTCGGCAAACATGTGGTGGAAGAACAACAGACCATTGAAGTACCCGTCGAGCGTGAGGAAATTTATATCGAGCGCCGCCCAGTAAACGACGAAATCCCTTCTGGAATAGCTGGTTCAACAAAAACTGGAGTTTATGATGACGGAGAAGCCATCCATATTCCGCTTACCGAAGAACGCATTGAGGTCAGCAAGAAAAACGTCGTCAGTGAAGAAATTATTGTCAGCAAACGCAAAATTCAGGACACGGAAGTGGTAAATGAAACCGTTCGCCGTGAAGAAGCCGATATCGACGAACAAATTCCATCAAAAAAAGAGAACCGCAACTCATAGTGATCAGCACACAAGGCACATTCGAATGAACTTTCGAATGTGCCTTGTTTTGCATAGGTTTACCCTGTACGGCACTGTGGGTAAATGTGCTTTAACAAAGTAAATTGGTGCAACTGAAACTGGAGGAATTGAGCGTGGAGAAAAAAGGAAATAAGCTCGTCGGTATTTTTGATGCACAAGCACAAGTATTGATTCAAGTTGGTGAATTGAAAGCAGCAGGTTATGAAGAAGAGGAAATGTATCTTGTAGCAAAGCATGATGAACAAATCGACTTGCTGATTGAATACACGAGTGTTTATGTAGATACGCAGGATCGGGATAACTTCAAGGGCAAAGTCATGGCCTTTTTAGCCGGCGAAGATATTACAAAAGATGCCTTTAACCGAATGGGTTTAAGTGCCGAAGAAACGGACTATTATTTTCAGCAAGTTGAAAATGGCAAACTCCTGCTTCACACAAACAGGAAACCAGCGGCTGCGCTTCAGGCGGAAACAGCTGCGGCTGCTGACCAGAGCAGCACTGCAAGTAGCGATCCCGAAGAGCAGCGATTGGCACTTCACGAAGAACGTTTAAGCATTGGCAAAGAACAGGTTCAGACAGGTGAAATTCATGTCCAGAAAAATGTGGTGGAAGAGGACAGGAAAATCGAGGTGCCCATTGAGCGTGAGGAAATCGTCATCGACCGGCGCCCCCTTTCTGAGGAAACAGATGCCGAAAAAGAAGAACAGGTACTGACACCAAAACAAGCTTATGAAAAAGGCGACGCCATTTACATTCCGCTTTCCGAAGAGCGTTTGGATATCGGCAAAAAGAAAGTGGTACGCGAAGAGATTGTCATTGGCAAACGCAAAGTCAAAGATGTTCAAATCATCAATGAAACCGTCCGTCGGGAAGTAGCAGATGTTGAAGAAAACGGGACTGTCCATAAAACTGATAAATAAAACAAGGCAGCCGAAACGGCTGCCTTGTTTTGATTTGCTATAGAAGTGCCATTACAATAACAGCAACTATAGCCGAAATGGCAATAATGAATAGCACTGTAGGGATAATGATGATGAAAAAACCTTTCCAGGCCGAAAGCTTGTGTGCTTCCCCCACTGCTTTGCACTGGATAAAGAACGTCCAGATGGACATAACAGCTAAGATGATAATAAACAACAGTGACAGCAGATCGGGCGCTGTAAATGGCACTTCATTTTCCTGCAAGAAATAAGTTTCCGGCAAAATCAGCATCCACAAAAGAATGATTGGACTAATCCAAATCTGCGGAATCTGACTTGTCAAAATCGCTCGGAACATTTCTGTGTAAGTAGCTTGGCCTTTAAACAGCTTGCCGACTACCAAGTAAATGGCAGCACCAATGGCGGTACTTACTGCAACACCAATCGGACCCAACAAAAGTGCTCCCAGCAAAATTCCCAAGACCGGAAACACCTGTTCGGAGCTCATCGTGCTCAGTAGACCCGCGGCAAAACCAGCCAGCACAAGCAGCAGGAAAATAAAGCCGGAAGACTTCTCTTCAATTACATGCCGCACTGCAGTACGCGGCCGGGTCCAAATTGCAGTAAATGGATTTAAGTTTTCATAGCCTTCTGTTTTATGCATGTTGATTCCCACTTTCAGTTGTTGTGTTCTCTCTATTCAAACATACTGGAGTAATAATGTAAATGATAGTAAATATTGGAATTAATGAAGAGGAGTCCTTTCAAGCTTTGCTTTTCAACGAAAGAGCCGAAACTACTGGATTGCTTCTTGATGCCAACTGTCGAGCAGTTATTCACTTTTCTTGAATCAATCGACCTCTGCAAGTCATGTTATACTAAAGGAACTTCATATCGAAAGGATGATCTCCTTGTCTGAACTGACTCATTTTAATTCCCAGGGACGTGCCAAAATGGTCGATGTCTCTGATAAAAAAGACAGCGTCCGCACGGCGCGCGCCACCACTTCTGTCCTGTTGAATAAAGCCATTTACCTGCAGATCAAGGAAGGCACCAATAAAAAAGGCGATGTTTTTGCTGTTGCCCAAGTTGCTGGGATTATGGCCGCCAAAAATACTGCACAAATCATCCCCATGTGCCACCCTTTGGCTCTTAGTGGAGTCGATATCGAATTCCAGTGGAGCGTCGATGAAGACGCCAATCATTTTGAAGTTCTGCTGACAGCCGAGGTGAAAACAAAAGGACCTACAGGTGTCGAGATGGAGGCTCTCACGGCTGCTTCCGCCGCTGCTTTGACCATTTACGATATGTGCAAAGCCGCTGGCAAGGAAATGGTCATTGGGCCAACCATGCTGCTTCAGAAAACTGGTGGGAAGTCAGGCGACTACGAGCGCAGCTGACAGCATTTATATGCTCTGAATCCAATGAAAACCCTAAGTGGCCGTCGGGAACTGACGGCCACTTAGGGTTTTAACATGCCATATTTTCTTGTCAGCCAACTACGAAAGAGGCTCACGATGTTTGGTCAACTCAGAGTAGACATGCTCAATTTCTGGCAAAATGAGCCGTTCCATCGCCAATTTCACCGCTCCACGAGAACCTGGCAGGACAAAGATGGCTTTATCATTAGCTGCTCCAGCAGCCGCTCGGCTCAAGAGTGCTTTTGTGCCAATGTCTTCCGCGAAACTAACGTAACGGAAGAGTTCTCCGAATCCATCTATTTTCTTTTCAAAAAACGGTTCGATCGCTTCTAAGGTAACATCGCGTTTAGCAATTCCGGTTCCGCCAGTGGTGACAATCACATCCACTCTATCCTTCTCCAGCCAGTCAGACAGGGTAACGCGAATGGCTGCTACGTCATCTGCCACAATAGCATAATCCGCAAGTTCCAGTCCTTTGTCTAAAGCTAGCTGCTGGACAAGCTGCCCTCCGGTATCTGTTTCCCGTGTCCGTGTGTCGCTGATGGTCAATACCGCCATGCGCACCCGATGATTTGTTTGAAACGACTCCGACATGCAAACTCCCCCTTCTGTTTACCCAAACACTTGATGGTACATTTTTCGGCCTTCTGCTACATTGTGGACACCGTGAATCAGCAACCGGCCATTTCCAAACAGCACCATGCGGTGATCAAACACTTTCAATTCGACAAAATAAGGTGTCCGTTTCACTCCAGCTTCCAGCCGGTTGCCGACTTTTTCGGCATCGTCTAATGTAATGGGCCGGTTTGGATCAGGCAAGATTTGCACGGCATCGCGGCCGCACAAAACCGCATAAGTGCTTATGCCCGTGTCGTTAAGCGATGGAAAAACGGCAGCCGGTCCGCATGTTTTACAATCCGGATCTTTGATGCGTGAAACACCGATATCCAGCTGGCTATTGTCCCATAAGTTGAAGTGATGGATCTTTTTCCGCATCGCTTCACGGTTGCCGCTCAACCATTTTAAGGCTTCTGTACATTGAAGCGCAGCTGTCACTTGAACCGCCGGCGAGATGATGCCGACTGTATCACAAGTCTCATTAATGGCCGGCAGTACTGGCAGCAAACAGCGGAAACAAGAGCTTTCCCTCGGTATGAACGGAAACACCACTCCCGAACTGCCAACACAGGCGCCATAAATCCAAGGCACACCGTATTTAACGGATGCGTCATTGATCAACAGGCGGGTTTCAAAATTGTCAGTGGCATCAAGGATCAAGTCGCTGATAGCTGCCAGTTTTTCTATTCCCGCTGCATCCAAATGCTCCAAATAAGTGAACAAACGCAGATCACTGCGGATGGCTTTGAGCCTTTGCTCTGCCGCAGTCACTTTCGGCAGCATCTGCTCGGCATCCTTTTCGGTGAAAAGCTGTTGGCGCTGCAAATTCGACAGCTCTACATAATCGCGGTCGACCAAGTGTATGGTTCCGATACCGGCACGCGTCAGTGTTTCGGCAATAGCCGATCCTAATGCTCCACAGCCGATTATTGTGACAGTTGATAAAGCCAGCTTTTCCTGGCCGGTTTGGCCAAGCGGCTTGAATAGGACTTGTCTTGAATAGCGTTCATCCACGTTGATTCCCACTTCCTATCGCTTGATCGCTCAAGCCATTTCTTCATTATAATAAGTTTACTGTTGGCATTTCCAAACGACAGTCTGCTTTAATGGCCCGTTTCTTCGGTCATCCGGCCTTTTTCAATCCGCATCACCCGGTCTGCCAGCTTTTCAGCATCCGCAATCCGATGAGTCACGAAGATAATTGGGATTTGCCATTGCTGGTGAATCCGCAGCAGTTCATCCTGGCAGCGGTCACGATTGGCGTCATCCAAAGCAGAAAAAGGTTCATCAAGCAACAGAATATCCGGCTGTACGGCCATTGCACGCGTTAACGCGACACGCTGCTTTTCACCCCCAGAAATCTGGTGCGGGTATTTGCCAAGCAGACCGGTGATGCCTAGAATTTTTGTCAGTTCGGTAATATGCGATACATCTGCCCCCCGCGACAGTGCGTACAGAATGTTTTGTTCGACGCTCAAATGCGGAAACAAGGCGTAATCTTGAAACAAATAACCAACTTTTCTTTTCTGGATCTTTAATGGTTTTTGTTCTCCGCTGAAAAAACTTCTGCCATTCAAGGAAATCGTACCAGCATCCGGGTGGACAATACCAGCCAGGCAATTCAATAGCGTGGTTTTCCCCGAACCGGAAGAGCCGACCAGCGCCAAGATTTCCCGGTCCAGCTCGAATTGCATTTTTAAACTGAAATGGTCCAATTGTTTTTGAAAATCAACTAAAAGCATGGGCTCATTCCCTCCCGATTCGTATGGCCGTTTTTTTGCGCCAATAATTGACCCAAGTGATCGCAGCGACTCCAAGAGAGGAAATAATCACTACCCAAAACAAGGCTTTTTCCATATCTCCTGCTTCATAGGCAAAGTAAATCGCTAATGGCACCGTTTCTGTCACCCTTGGAATATAGCCGGCAATCATCAAGGTTGCCCCAAACTCGCCGATGCCGCGTGCAAAAGCAAGAATCAGACCTGCCAGAATGCCCGACCAGGCCAGCGGAAACGTGATGGTCCGAAAGATGCGCCATTCAGAGACACCCATTGTCCGTGCCACATTCTCCCAGCGAGGATCTACTTTTTCATAAGCTGCAAGGACGCTTTGGTACATCAGCGGCAATGAAACAACAAATGAAGCTATGGCCGCACCGATCCAGGTAAAAACAACACGGAACCCAAACCATTGTTCCAGTAAGATGCCGAGCGGACCATTAGCACCGAACAAAACAATCAAACCAAAGCCAATGACCGTCGGTGGCAAAACCAACGGCAGCAGTATTAAGGCTTCCACAAAGCTTTTGCCGAAAAAGTCGCGCCTGTTCATCAATCGTGCCAGAGCCAGGCTGACCAAAAACACAAAAAATGTGGAAATAACTGCAACTCTCAACGACAGCCATAGCGGAGACAGATCATAGGGCATCATGGTGTTTCTCCGTTTGGCGCCAAAAATCCGTACTCTTTAAGAACTTCCTGGCCTTTTGGACCAGTGACAAAATCCAAAAAAGCTTCTGCGGTGGGCTGTTTTTGGGAAGCCGCTACGACAGCACCTGGGTAAACCACAGGACTTATTTGTCCGGGCACTTCGAGCGTCCCGGTTATTTCCTGGGAAATAACCGCATCGGAGGAATAGATGACGCCGAGTTCAGCGTTTCCGCTCTCGATATAAGTTACTACTTGCCTTGCATCTTTGGCATAGACAAGGCGGCCTTCAAGCGGCTGCCATAAATTTTGGTTGGCCAGCGCCTGCTTCGTATAATTTCCTAGTGGTACACTATCAGGTTCTCCGACTGCAATGGTTTCTTCTGTACTCATTAATGTTTCCACAAAATCGGCTGTTTCCGGAAACTTTTCGAGCGAAGCCAGGACCAGCCGATTTTCAGCGAAAGATACAATGCTGTTTGATTCGACAAGCTGCTGCGATTGAAGCAAATTCATATCGTTTTCACTGGCAGACAAAAACAGATCCGCTGGCGCCCCTTGCTCGATCTGGCTCCGCAGTTTGCTGGATGATCCATAATTAAAGCTCAGTTCAATATCGGGCTCTGCCTTTTGAAATTCCTCTTCCATCTTCCCCATTACTTCCGTCAAGCTGGAAGCTGTTGAAACCAACAGCTCCCCGTCGCTTGCCGAAGTGTTGCTGCAACCGCTCATGAAGAGCGTCAAACTTATAAGACCGATCATTTTTTTCATTTGGAGGACTCCTCATTTGCATCAAGTAACGTTTATTTCCGATGACCAAAATTCTCTACGTCTTTCTAGTATAACGCCAGCGAGAGAGAAGCTGAATAATTTTCCGAATAATCTTGTAAGAAGCGGATAGATTAGGTAAAATGAGGCAAGCAAAAAATTAAATACTGCACCATCCTTATCAAGAGAGGCAGAGGGAAATGGCCCGACGACGCCCGGCAACCGCCAGTTCACGAACTGGAATGGTGCCAAATCCAGCAGAGCTTAGAAGTTCTGAAAGATGAGGAAGAGAAATTCACCAACAGACAGCCACTCTTCCACTTTTCAGCGGAGGAGTTTTATTAATTTTAGGGAGTGATTGCATGAAGTTGAGCAAAGCCGAACGGATTAAACGAACACGGGTCCCTGTAGTGGATCCTGCGCTGGCTGAACGCCTGCCGCCTGGACAAGTCTTGACCGAGCGCTTTCCTGTTCTGCACGAAGGCGAAGTGCCAGAATACGACATGGCTACATGGACATTGAAAATCTTTGGGCAGGTCGACAAGGAAGTCACCTTGCATTACGATGACTTGTTGAAATTGCCGCAAACGACCGTGACCCGCGACATCCACTGTGTGACACGCTGGTCCCGCTTCGACAATACCTTCACCGGCGTCCGCTTTATCGACTTGATGAAAGAATTGGGCGTCACGCCAAAAAGCGGCTACGTCATGCTTCACGGCGATTATGACTACACGACCAATGTTGCTCTGTCAGACCTTGACCGTGAGGATGTGCTGCTCGCCCATTCTCTTGACGGCGAGCCCTTGACGGCCAAGCACGGCTACCCGCTGCGTTTTGTAGTGCCCCAATTGTATTTTTGGAAAAGCGTCAAATGGGTCCGCGGTATCGAGTTTATCGATGAAAATCAGCCGGGCTTTTGGGAACAGAACGGCTTTCACATGAACGGCGATCCGTTCCAGGAAGAACGTTTTTCCGGTGAAGATTTGGAAATTCCGGATGACGAATGGGAGAAAAAAGATTTCGACTGATTCCAAAGATTATTCCCCATGAAAGTTGTTTACCCACAAAGAACCCGAGGAATCAGAAATGATCCCTCGGGTTCTTTGTGGAAACGAGCTATTTAGCCAATCCTTCTTTTTCCATCACACTTTCAATTTCTTTGATGGCGTCTTCTTCGTCTACTCCCACAATACTCACTTTAAACTCGGAACCGTAAGCAATCCCCAAGGACATCACCCCTAAAATAGACTTTAAATCCACCGTCCTTTCCTTATGAAGCAAATTTACTTGTGAATCGAATTTATTTGCCAGACTTACCAGAATGGCAGCTGGACGTGCATGAATTCCTGCCTCGTCTGTAAGTGTAAATTGTTTTTCCACCATAATGCTTCATCTCCTTTTTTCGTCGAATATCTATTGAATTCAAAAGGCGATCACTTTCATAAACTCTTCGTAGGTTCTGGCTTTGATCAGCCTTTCAACCAGTGCGCTGTTATGAATGATTCTGCCAAGTACATCGTACATAAACTGCAAATCTTCCCGGCTGTCTTCCATAACATTCAGCAGACAGACAAATTGAACTGGCTTATCTTTCCATATAACAGGTTTTTTCAGCGTACAAACCGTTAAAAAAGTCGTTTTGGAATGCGGTGTGATGGGATGTGGTATGGCCACTAAATTGCCAAAGGAAGTCGGTGCGGCTCTTTCGCGCTCGTATATCGCCTTCAGGCAGCCTTCGTCTACCAATCCACGTTCGAACAGTCTTTCGGTTAAGAATTCAAGAATTTCTTCTTTTGAGCGCAGCTCTTTTCCGAGAAACATTAAGTCTTTTTGAAAATATGAAGTGATGTTTTGCCCATCCTTTAAAATGAACTTTTCAATTTTTCGAATGTCCGCCTCTCCCAAAATCGCATTGACGACAATTACGGGGATGTCCAATTCTTCCTGTATCGGAATCGAACTGATAATAAAATCAATGCCATCCAACTTATACTGTCCGAGCTTGTAATATTCGGTTGTGCCGGCTACATCTAGGCTATCGCCAAACTGAGACTTTAGTTTATAGTAAATCAATTGGGCTGTTCCCAATCCTGAAGCACAGACAATCAAGCATTTTTTCGGGACAATTTCAGATTTTCTACGCTCAATGGCAGCCGCAATGTGGAGGGCTAAATAGCCGATTTCGTTTTCATCAATGACTGACCCAATTGCCTTGTTTATGGCCAATCCTGCGATAATACCGGCTTCGAATGCCACGGGATAATTTGACTTAATGTCCTGCAACATTGGATTTCGAATGTTCATACCATATTTGTAGCGGTTTACAGCGGGTTTTAAATGAAGGCTTAAGGCGAGAATCAATTCTTGATCATCCAGAATGCCTAAATTGAGCTTTAATTCAATGCTTTCCAAAGCCCTTCTCACCAGCTCTGAAATTTCTTGTTGGATTACTTGTTTGACCACTTTTTCACCTGCTGCCGGATGCGCAGCTATTTTGGTGCCAAGTAAATGCATAGCAATATAAGCTACTTCCTCCAACGGAAACTCAACAGCAAACCTCTCCTGCACCTTGCTTACAATCTTTTCAGCTACTTTATATTCTCTTTGCTTTATTATTTCATCAACGTCTGCTGGGAATAACGTAACGTTATAGCCTTCTTTTAGCCGTTTATAGGCGATGGCCAAATGAATCACTAAATTGTTGATAGCAATGTCAGATACAAACACCTCATTTTCTTGAATTTGCTCCATGACAAGTGCAAAGATGACATCCAGTTCCTCTTGAGACAAGGAAGCAAAATGAGGTTTGAATAATTCATTGATCGGTTCTTCACGGACAAATACATATTCCGCTATACAGAAACGGCGCTTCAGCTCATTTGCGTGAACCCGCAACCCGTAGTTTGGGCGCGCTTCCAAACGAATGTCATAATCCGACAGCATCTTTTTCACATGGATTAAATCATTTTGAAGAGTCGACTTGCTAATGTACATTTCATCTGCCAATTCTTCCAGTTTGATATACCCATCACTTAACAGAAATCGTTTCATCAAATAAGCAATCCGTTCTTCGGGCATCTTTGGAATAAGGGTTTCCATTTCCGTATCATTCAGGACAAGCTTTTTTATATAACTGCGAAAAAGCGGCTCTTCTATGATGCGTAATTTGTAGCCTTGTCCCATAATCGAATCGATGGAAGCTCCTTGTCCCCCCAACAGCGAATTCAAACCTTTGACGTCTTCCCGTATGGTCCGTGCTGAAACCTGGTTGATTGCCGCCAAATACTTGCCTGTAACCGGCGTTTCCGCCGCCATCAATTCACGAAAAATCGTTTTCATTCTTGAGGTCAACATATCGCCACTTCTCCTTACAGCTGCTTACTTGAACAATAGAATCCAATACCTTATTTTCATTATAACTGAAGTTTAAATAATTAATTAATTTGAAATTTTTAAAGAAATTGTTTTTCAAATTGCGGCAAGTACTCTTTATGTGCTTCCAGCATTTCATCCAGAATTTGTTTTGCTACAGTGTCGGATGGGACAAGCGGGTTGATCGCCATTGCTAGCAAAGCCGCGTGGTAGCTCCCCGTCACTGCAGCTTCAGCAGCCAGCCGCTCAAATGATTTGATTTGTTGAACCAATCCGTTGACTGCAACAGGCAATTCACCTATTTGGATTGGCTCTGGTCCGTTATTGGTGATAATGCAGCTGATCTCCACAGCCGAATCAGCTGAGAGATTGGAAATCGCCCCGTTATTCCGTACATTAACCACTTGGATATCCCGTTTATTGTTGTAAATGGAGTCAATCAAGTTACAAGCGGCATCACTGTAAAACGCTCCTCCCCGCTCTTCCAATTGCTTTGGCTTGTCTGCCAAGTTCTCATTGCTGTATAGTGCGAACAGTTCTTTTTCCAACTGCTGCACTACTTCCGCACGCGTCCCGTTTTCTTGCAGAGCTTGCTGCTCCTGCGCAAGCATTTTCTGCGTCTGGTAGTAATAGCGATGATACGGACATGGCAACAGGTTTAACGCTTGAATAAAATCTTTATCCCAGCCGACATCAACAATGTTTTTCATTGTCATCGCTGTCCCGCTTGTCAGCTCTTCCAATACTTTTCCCATCATGGCTGTGCCATCTAAATAAACTTCCAGCCCATAAACCATATGGTTCAATCCGGCAAAGTCGATGTGGATCCGGCTTTGTTCAACTCCGAGCATTTCAGCCACAGCCATATGCATACCGATCGGCACATTGCACAAGCCGATTGTTTTCGTAATCCTGCTGTAGCGCAAAACAGCTTCTGTGACCATTCCAGCGGGATTTGAAAAATTGATAAACCAGGCTTCCGGACAAAGTTCTTCAATATCCCGGCAAATTTCCAAAATGACTGGAATCGTACGCAGTCCTTTGAACAATCCACCAGGGCCGTTTGTTTCCTGGCCGATGACACCGTATTTCAACGGGATCCGTTCATCTTTGGCACGCGCTGCCAAGTGCCCGACGCGAATTTGGGTCGTGACAAAATCTGCTCCTACCAACGCTTTTCGGCGGTCAAGCGTGGCATGGATGGCAATGGGCAATCCCGCCTTTTCAACCATGCGCCTTGCAAGAGCCGCTACGATTTCGAGTTTTTCTTGGCCTTGTTGAATATCTACAAGCCATAGTTCCCGAACAGGCAATTCAGGGTAACGTTTAATGAAACCCTCGATCAACTCAGGTGTATAGCTTGATCCCCCACCGATTGTTACGATTTTAAGGCCTTCCATATCACCACTCCTTCCGGTTCAGCTAAAACCATTCTGTTCAGAAACCTGCTTAATCCAATGGGCACTTTTTTTCGGTGTTCGCTTCTTCGTGTCGAAATCGACCGAAAAGAAACCGTAACGATTTTTATAGGCGTTCATCCACGACCAATTATCCATAAACGACCACAAGTGATAGCCTTTCACATTGCATCCTTCTTCTATTGCTCTATGCAGCCATTTCAGATGGCCGCGGATAAAATCGATGCGGTAATTATCCTGGATCTCCCCATTTTCCATAAACCGGGACTCATCTTGAACACCCATTCCATTTTCCGCAATATACGATTGGATGTTGCCATAGTTGTCGCGCAGATTGACCATGATGTCGTAGATTCCTTTTTCGTAAATTTCCCAGCCTCGGTACAGATTCATTTTTCTGCCAGGCATTTCGTAATTGTCGAAAAACCAGTCGGGCATGAATGGCCCTTCCGGATTCGGCAAATGGGCTTTCGCCTTGACCCGTCTCGGCTGATAGTAGTTAACACCAAGAAGATCGACAGTCCCCGTTCTCAACAACGCCTTGTCTTCTTGTTCTGTATGCGGCAACTGGCCATGCTCTCTCAGCATTTCTACGAGTTCCACCGGATACTTCCCTAAAACCGCCGGATCCAAAAAGCTTCTATTGAAAAATAAATCGGCGGCCTGGGAAGCTTTCACGTCTGCCGGATGTTGGCTTCTTGGATAGGAGGGAGTTAGATTCAGGACAATGCCGATTTGGCCTCCTTCGACATGGGCTGACCGAAAGACCTCGACCGCTTTGGCATGGGCAATCATTGTGTGATAAGCCACTTGGACGGCACGTTTGGCATCTACCACATTCGGATAGTGGAAATCATACAAGTATCCCCCTTCCACCGGAACAATCGGTTCGTTGAACGTAAACCACTTTTTCACACGGTCTCCAAACAAGCGAAAGCATTGTTGTGCATATGTTGCGTATGCTTCGACGACTGCTCGGTTTTCCCAGCCATTTTCCTGTTGCAGCTCAAGCGGCATATCGAAATGGTATAGAGTAATAAAGGGTTCAATCTTCTGCGCAATCAATTCGTTGATGACTTTGTTGTAGAAATCGACCGCTTCCGGATTTACTTTTCCGCGTCCACCTGGAATCAGACGGGACCAGGAAATCGACAACCGGAAAGTGTTGTGGCCAATCTCTCTCATCAACCCAATGTCTTCTTTATACCGGTGATAAAAATCAGAAGTGGACTCAGGACCAACCGCGTCAAAAAAGCGGCCTGGCTCGTTTTGATGCCACTTGTCCCATATGTTACGGCCTTTTCCCCCTTCATCGGCAGCGCCTTCTATTTGCGCCGCAGAAGTTGCGCTGCCCCACCAAAAACCTTCTGGAAACTTATACTTTTCAGACATCCAACAACCTCCATCTGCTTACTTATTGCGGTAGATTTCAACAATTTCAACAGCCAAATCTCGTACTGTCATTGACGTCATTAAATGATCCTGTGAATGAATCAGCATGACCGTAATGGTGTTTTCTTCTCCGCTAGCTTCTTTTTGCAGCAATTGCGTCTGGTAGGCATGAGCTTTGCCCATTTCCTTGCCAGCCACTTCCAGCAGCCTGTCAGCTTCTTCGAAATCATTGGCTTTTGCAGCCTGTATGGCTTCCATCGCACTGGATTTCCCGTTACCGGCGTTTAAGATTATTTGAAAAGCGATTTCTGTGATTTTGTCCATTTACGGTCACCTCTAGGAGTTAGTTTTCTGGTAAACGATCAGGTTTTTCACGTTCCGTTTCGTAATAGTCTTTATCTAAAATTCGCAGGAATGGCCACCAGATAACCATTACGACAAGCAGATTCACCGCCTGTAAGACCCCGCCCTGCCATGCGTTTCCTGTTGCCAGAAATCCATTGATGATAGGAGGCGTCGTCCATGGCACGATAATACCGGCTGGTCTTGGGACAAGGCCCGTCGCCATCGAATAATACGTGATGACGGTTACGGCAACCGGTGCCAGCATCCACGGAATAATGATTAAAGGGTTCATAATGATTGGCAAACCGAAGATGATGGGTTCATTGACATTGAATAGCCCTGCCGGAGCTCCAAGTTTGCCCAACTCCTTCAGCTGTCTGCTCTTTCCGATGGCAAAAATCAGGACAATAACAGCAAGTGTCATTCCCGTTCCGCCCATCCCCACTAAAAACGAATCGATGAATTGTTTTGTGACAATGTTCGGAAGTTCTTCTCCTGACTGGAATGCCACTAAATTTTGGTCATTCAGCGCAAACCAAATCGGATCGAATACCGAGTTGATGATGATTTGTCCATGCAAGCCGAAGAACCAAAAAACCTGTGTCAGAAGTACAATAACAATCGTTGCCGGCAGCCCGCTTCCTAAAATCGTTAACGGCTGCTGGATGATTGTGAAGATGAAATTTTGCATCGTTTCAAATGTGGTAAAGCTGAATAGCACGCGGATAAGCAAAAATACAGACAGCGTCAATGTGATGGGAATCAATGCACTGAACGATTTCGATACCGCGGCAGGAACGCCCGCCGGCATTTTGATCGTCCATCCCCGCTGGATGAAAAAACGGTTAAGCTCTGCTGAAATAAACGCGGTGAAAATCCCGAGGAACATGCCCTGTGCCCCAAGGCTAGAAGTTGGGATGACTCCGGGAACACCTTCTAAAACTTGCGGCGTTAAGATGAGAAATGCCGCTAATGCAACTACACCACCATAAATCGCTTCTTCTCCGTAATGAGCAGTCAGCTTGTAGCCGATGCCGATGATAACGAACAGCCCCATGATGCTAAGCGTCGCTGCAGAAGCCGGTCCGAGTGCACTTTGGTAAGCCGTGAAAGCTTCCGGACTGATCATCCGGTCAAGAAACGGAAAGTTGGCGATGACGACAAAGATGGATCCAAAAATAATCAGCGGCAATGCGACCATGAAGCCATCACGCAAAGCAGTCAAATACCGGTTATTGTTGAGTGCATCCGCTAAAGGCAATAGGAAGCTTTCCAGAAACTGCATAAATTTATTGTTCTCCATTTTCTTTCCTCCGTTCCTTTTAGTGGTTTCCGATTAATTCCAACGCTTGATTCAACACGGCTTCGCCGTCCAGCCTGCCGTATGCCATCGAATCGATGACTTCCAAAGGAATCCCCACTTCTTCGGCTACTTTCGCAAATTTCTTTTTCAAGAATCTCATTTGCGGTCCGATCAGCAGCACATCCGCCTTTTCCATGTCTTTTGTCGCTTTGTCCTGTGAAACTGCCCAGATGGTAACCTCGAGTCCCTTGCTTTTTGCTGCTTCTTCCATTTTGGTGACCAATAAGCTGGTGGACATGCCGGCTGAACATGCCAATAAAATATTTTTCATTTTCCTGATCCCCTCTCCGTTTATTTTTCAGAAATTTTTGACTACAACTAAAGTTTAATTTGAAAACGCTTACAACTCTACCTATTAATTTTCCGCCTTATAGAGGAAAAGAGTAACTGCTCGCTTTGGGGCAATCTAGGTTAGAATAGAAGGAAGAAAAACATCATCACTTGTTTATTAGGAGGAATCGCAATGAAATTTGGCATTATAGGTACCAACTGGATCACTGACCGGTTCATTAAAGCGGCGCAGCAACATCCAGAATTCACAATCGGCGCTGTGTATTCGCGCACGCTGGAAACCGGCAACGCCTTTGCGGCAAAGCATAAGGTGGAGAACGTCTATACCGATATGACAGCGATGTTCAACAGCGGAGACATTGAAGCTGTTTATATCGCATCCCCCAACTCCTTCCATGCCGAACAAAGCATCTTGGCCATGGAACATGGCATTCATGTACTGTGCGAAAAACCTGCAGTAACGTCAGTCGAGGAAATGGACCGCGTGATCGAAGCGTCGCATACGCATAACATCACCTTTATGGAAGCCATGAAATCAACGGTCACTCCGTCATTCCTGAATTTGAAAAAGAACTTAGATAAAATTGGTCCGGTTCGCCGATTCGTCTTTCATTACAATCAATATTCTTCGCGCTATGATAATTACAAAAACGGCATCATTGAAAATGCCTTTAAGCCAGAGCTTGGCAACGGCGCTAAAATGGACCTTGGCGTTTACGGCATCGCACCTGTTATCCATTTAGCGGGCGCACCCGAGTCGGCTATGAAAAACCAGTACTTATTGTCAACAGGTGCCGATGGCCAAGGCAGCATGATCTTGAACTATCCGGATATGGAAGCCATCATTATGTATTCAAAGATTTCGGATTCGTTTATGCCGAGTGAAATCCAAGGCGAGAACGGCATCATTGAAATCGACCGGATCAGCGACCCCAAAAACATCACCATCAAATACAGAGACGGCAGCACAGCAGACCTTTCTGTAGCGCACGAATTTGATACGATGTACTACGAACTGGCAGAGTTTATCGACTGCGTAAAAAATGGACAACTTGAATCCTCGATTAATACCCATGCCATTTCACGGGAAGTAACAAAGCTGCTTAGTTAAAGCAGAGTTCTGACGCGCTGCAGATAGTAAAAAACCTAGATACCAGCAAAGGAAGTGCCTTATGATAAAAGGAATCATATTTGATTTTGACGGATTGATTTTTGATACAGAAACGCACCAATACCATATCCTTCAGGAAATGTTTGGTGAACATGGCAGTGAATTGCCGCTTGCACTGTGGCAAAATGAAATTGGTACAGACAGCGGATTTTCTCCGTTTCACTATATGGAGGAGCAGATTGGAAAGCCAGTCGAACATGTGCTGCTCGCGGAAAAGTACGAAGAGAAATTCCTATCGACGCTATCTCAAGAAAAACCACGGGACGGTGTAGAAGATTACCTGCAGATGGCAAAAGAAATGGATCTGAAGATTGGTTTGGCATCCAGTTCCAGCTATCGTTGGGTTTCCGGCCATTTGAAAAATCTTGATCTTTACGATTACTTCCACTGCATCCGGACTTCGGACCATGTGGAAAAAGTGAAGCCTGACCCTGCTTTGTATATCCAGGCGGCGCAGTGCTTAGAGCTGCATCCTTCAGAATGCCTTGTTTTTGAGGACTCCGCGCATGGCGCAATGGCCGCGAAGCGTGCGGGCATGGGCTGCGTCATCGTGCCAAACAAAGTAACCCATACCATGGATTTTTGTGAAGTCGAACACCGATTGAATTCGATGGCGGATATGGATTTACAGAAAGTTATCGAATATGTACAAAACAATAGAATACTGAAGTAGATTCTCTTCCACAGAAGAATATGAACCGACAACGTAAACAGACTACCCACAAATGGATAGTCTGTTTACGTATATAATACGCTATTGTGTTTAATTTCTATTTGTTCTTCCGAAGCAACAACTAGCTTTAATATAAGGGGCACTGCTATTTTATTTTTTTAGTAGCTGTCTGCTGCAGAAACTTCTCCTTTAAGAATAGCAATACTGTTGCTTGTTCCAATTCTTGAAACACCTAGGTCAAAATATTTTTTTGCATCTTCAGAAGACCGGATACCACCAGAAGCTTTTATTTTCACTTTTTCTCCAATTGTTTCCTTCATAATTTTAACGGCTTCCTCTGTCGCACCTCCACTGCCAAATCCTGTAGACGTTTTGACATAATCGATGCCGCACTCTTTAGCAATCTCTGAAACTTTCATCAACTCAAAATCTGATAAGTAACAGACTTCAAAAATGACTTTTATTGTAGTATCAGGATGAGTACTTTTAAGTTCCAGTATCCTTTTCATTTCTTCTCTTACTTTTTCGAACTCTCCATTTTTTATATCGCTAATATTTACTACATAATCCACTTCTTCCGCACCTTCTTCAAGCGAAAGTTGCGCTTCATACACTTTAACTGCTGTTTTATTAGCTCCTAGCGGAAATCCGATAACTGTACAAACTTTTACAGGTGTATCTTTGAGAAGTGCTGCACAATAAGATACGTAATGCGGGTTTACACAAACTGCTGCAAATTTATTTTCTTTCGCTTCTTGGCATAAGGTTCTTATTTGTTCATTTGTCGTTTCTGCTTTTAGTAATGTATGATCTATAAATGTTGATAAATGCATCTAGAAGCCTCCTTATTTAACTGGCGCAAATGTATTTGTGTCATCTACATAGTCTGCTGCATTCGTATCATCAATTAAACCAGTTTCTGCATTCATCACTTTTTCTACTTCTTCTCCATTTCCTACTTTTACAGCTGTTTGAATAGCTAATGAGCCTAACGAAATCGGATCGTTGATAACAGTAGCCTGGTATGAACCCTCTTCAATCTTTTTAACAGCTTCCATCAGTCCATCAATTCCAACTACTTGAACATCCTCAAGTTTTCCTGACTGTTCCAAAACTTGCATAGCTCCTAGAGCCATATCATCATTATGCGCGTAAACCAGCTTTACATCAGGATGTGCCTGCAAAAGATCCTGCATAGAAGAAACAGCTTTTGCACGGATATAATCACTATATGGCCCTTCAATAATTTCAATTCCTGGAACTTTTTCAACGATTTCGTGGAATCCATCATGACGAGCCTGCATTACAGTACCGCCTGCATCACCTTGAAGTTCAATAATCTTTCCTTCAGCAGCTTCGCCGCCAAGTAATTCAACAGCTTTTTCTCCTGCTAGCCTTCCCATTTCTTCGTTATCACGTCCAATATACGACGTGACTTCTTCTTTGGTTGCACGGTCAACGGTTATTACTGGAATTCCTGCTGATTCTGCAGCTCGTAAAGCTGGTGCTATAGCCGAAGGGTTTACAGGATTAATCAGTAAAACATCGACTCCTTGTGTAATAAGAGATTGAATATCAGCATTTTGTTTTTCAATATCATTTTGTGCATCTACAACCTTCAGTTCCACTCCAGCCGCCTCAGCTTCTGCTTCTGCACCGTCCACTAAAGACGTATAAAATGGAGATTCCAATGTAACTTGTGAAAAGCCGATGACCAAATCTTCTGCCTCTCCGCTTCCACTTGCATTTGAACCTTCCGCTGCTTCTTCTGATCCACATCCTGCCAAAACCAAAGCCAGTAGCACAGCTAAAACAATTACCATCCAGTTTTTCTTCATCATCATTTCCCCCTTATTTTTTATTGGTAATATATTGGTTCATAATTAAAGCCAAGACAATTATTAACCCCATAAATACAGATTGGTAATACGAAGATAATCCCAATAGATTGAAAATGTTAACAATCATGCTTAATATGAGCACACCGATGAATGTTCCACCGATACTTCCTTTTCCACCAAATAAACTGGTTCCTCCTAATACCACTGCAGCAATTACATCTAATTCAAGACCGGTTCCAGCTGTTGGCTGCCCTACCGTAAGCCAAGCGCTCATCAATATTCCTGCTACAGCTGCCAAGGTGCCTGATATGATGAAACACCAAGTTACATATTTTTCAACGGGAATTCCCGAAAGTCTTGCAGATTCAGCATTGCCCCCAACTGCATAGATTTTTCGCCCAAAGGTTGTATATTTTAATACAATAACTGCAATAATGGTTAAAACAATCCATATAATGGCTGTTAGTGGGATTCTGCCAAACACATTTCCTCCCAGAGCAGTGAAGCTGGCCGGAAGATCATAAATCGGGGTTCCATCTGTTGTCAGAAATGCAAGTCCCCTTGCACTCACCATCATGGCAAGTGTTGCAATAAAGGCAGGTACTTTAAATTTGGTTGAAATGAATCCGTTTACAAAACCTAGGAAGGCTCCTGCTGCAAGCGTAATTATAATTGCCCACACTGGATTCATTCCAGTACTGATTAGAAGTGATGCAAGCATGCCCGTCAAGGCCAATACAGCTCCTACAGAAAGATCAATTCCCGCTACTAAAATAACAAAGGTCATCCCAATACTGATAATCCCGACAAAAGAAGATTGTTGGAGAAGATTAAGTATGTTTTGGACTGAAAGAAATTGATCAGATAATAGGCTTCCAATTAAAATAAATCCCAGAAAGATAAAAAATAGATTGTATTTTTTTAAAATAACTTTTAAAGAAGGGAGTCGTCTTTCTTTTTCTCCGCCACTCTCTATATTAACAGTCATAATAAGCCTCCTTTTTATATCAACCTGATACCGCAACGTTCATAATTTCACTCTTATAACTGGCTGGAGTTGAGAACTCTTTAATGAGCCTTCCATTAAACATGATCAGTACTCTATCGCAAACTGCAAGTAATTCTTCAATTTCCGATGTAGCCATAATAATGCTTTTTCCTTCATTGGAGAGTTCTTTCATGATGGTATAAATTTCATCTTTTGCTCCAATGTCAATTCCCTGAGTTGGTTCATCGAATAATAGCAAGCGCGACTGGTGAATAAGCCATTTTGAAATAATGACTTTTTGTTGATTCCCTCCACTTAAATTCCTCATAGGGACATCGTTGCTACTCGTTTTAATATTTAGTTTTTTTATCATCTCATTCATGACAATTTTCATTTGCTGCTGCTTGATGAAGCTACGGTTTGAATACACACCAAGTGATGGCAGGAAGGCATTTTCTGAAATTGATAAATCCAGAATTGCACCTTCAGTTTTGCGATTTTCCGGCACAAGACCCATACCGCTATCCACCGCTTTTTGAGGTGAAGAAATATTTTTTTTCCTACCTTCTATATATATCTCTCCAGCATCGATGGAATCAGCCCCAAAAATTGCTCTAAGCAACTCCGTCCTTCCCGATCCTACAAGTCCATACAAACCGACGATTTCACCTTTTTTTACAGAGAATGAGACATCATGAATTTTTTTGTTGCTGAAATCTTTTACGACTAAAAATTCGTCTCTTTCAACCAAATCATGTACTTTTTCTTTTTTCTCGATTTTTCTTCCCGTAATATGTTGAATCAGTTCCGGCTGAGAAAGATTTGCCAAACTATCAGTAATGATCCATTCTCCATTTCTCAATACCGTTACACGGTCTCCCACCGCATACAATTCTTCTAGTTTATGTGAGATATAAACGATGGTGTATCCCTTGCCCTTTAGCAAATTGATTACTTCATATAATTTTGCTACTTCATCTCCAGATAGCGCTGTGGAAGGTTCGTCCATCACGATAATCTTACAATCTGCTGCAATCGCTTTAGCTATTTCTGTCATTTGTTTTAAACCCATACTCGCTGTTGAGGTTTGGCGCGTGGGTGAGATAGACAACCCCAAAAGCGAAAATATTTTTTTTGCCTCTTCGTTGAGTTGTTTCCATTTAACAAATCCGCCCTTGGGTTTAAGGTAATTTCCCAAATAAATATTTTCTGCCAAACTTAGTTCTTCAACTAACGATAATTCCTGATAGATAGTAGAAATCCCAAGTTCTTTGCTATCTGAAGGAGTTTTGATCGTGACCCGTTCTCCTTCCAAAATTATCTCGCCCTCGTCTTTTGTATAAACGCCTGCCAAAATCTTCATTAATGTAGATTTCCCTGCACCATTTGCACCAATGAGACAATGTACTTCACCTTTTTTCAGTGAAAAATCAACCTTTTGAAGTGCTTTTACTCCAGGAAAAGATTTAGACACTTGCTTCATTTCGAGTATGTTGCTCATGTTGGCCGGCCTCCCCATCCTTCAGCTTTTTCATAATAGGAAATAATACTTCATTTAAATTTAAATAAATCTCAAATAGCTCATCATATTTCCGAGTTTTTTCTAAATCAGGGTGGTATGTTTTCTTCATTTCCACCATGGCAGATGATGCATCAATCAAGCTTGGATACTCTCCAAGCCCATAGGCAGCAATGATGGCTGCACCTTTTGAACCTGTTTCTATATCTTCCGGAATCGAAATCGGCAATCCAGTCACATCGCTGATGATCTGCATCCAGCACTGGTTATGCGTTCCTCCGCCTCCTGCAATAATCCGATCAACTGGAATGGCGGATAGCTCCATAGTTCGGATTACATTTTTTGTTCCAAAAGCGATGGATTCTAGAATTGCACGATATATGTGATACTTATTGTGCGAAAGAGTCAAACCAATAAATGCTCCGGTTGCATGGGGCGTCTTGTATGGCGTTCGGTTTCCTTTCCAACTATCTAAAACCATTAGACCTTCACTACCTGCATCAATAGTCAAAATTTCTTTCTCCAGCTCTTTATATACTTTTTCTTTATCAGTACGACCTGTATAGAATTCCTGCAAAAACCAGGATATGATCGAACCACACGATAATTGCCCGCCTTCCAACAACCAATGGCCATCCAACAAAGGAGAATCGTAAGGTCCCCATAGTGAATCATTAAATATAGGTTCGTCATGGTGCATCAAGTGAACAAAACTTGTACCTGTTATCATACTTAGCTTTCCGGGTTCCAGTGCTCCTGAGCCAATCATCCCTATATGAGCATCAATACCTCCTTGATATACTGGTATACCAGCTACTAACCCTAATTGAGCCGCTACCCCAGATTTCACTACACCTACTTGATCACCCACATTTATCACATATGGCGGCCAATGCTTTGTAATCCCTTGAAGACTTACTGCTTCAAAAAATGGTTCTGAGAATCCCCCAAGTTGCTCCACGTAATTCCATTTACATGTAGCATTGCACTTAGATGCAACAAGTTGTCCGGTTAATTGATAGTTAATCCAATCGATTTGCTCAACAATCATTTTATCCGTTAAATCATAATTGTTTTTCAGCCATAAAGATTTTGTCGTCATCCATTCAATAGATGTTTTCCTACCTGAAAAACGCAATTGATCTACAACTTGAGGAAGTCGATTGTGATTGATGTCTTCTTCTTCACGAATAGCACGCTGATCCATCCAGCATTGAGCCGGTGCGATAGGATTCAATTTATCATCTGTCAGAACAACAGTGGATGAAGTCGCACACAGTGAAATAGCTTTTATCGATCGTGAATCGACGTTTTGAGAAACAGTTTTCATTGTCTCATTTAAAGCTTTCCACCAATCGTTTGCATCTTGCTCAGAATATCCGTTTTTTCTGTGCTGAGTTTTATAAGAAGCACTGGCCGTAAAAATATGTTCTCCTGCAATCGAATAGACACCTACCTTTAAAGACTGGGTTCCAAAATCCATTCCGAGAACAAGATTTTGATTCATAGAGTTTCTCCTGGATAAAGCAGTATCTTACTGAAGACAATTTCTTTATTTTTGATCTTTTCAAATACAGCTGGTGTTTCATCGATTGAATAACGATGAGAAATAATCTCTTCCGTACGAATTTTTCCTTTAGCCATACTTTCAATTACGTATGTCCATTCCTTCCCTGGGAAAGGATCAGAGAATGAATTCCAAGAACCGTTAATACCTATTTCATAACGCAGTAAACGGTCTACCGTCTTGGCTGAAAGTGTTAGAGGTTGATTGGAAATACCTAAGAAAACCACTCTTCCCATTTTGCCTGTGATACGGACAGCTTGATCTTGGGCAATTGCCGAACCGGATGTGTCAATGACAAAATCAATATGGGTATCGGCCAATACTTCAACTACATCTTCCGTTCTCGAATTTACTACTCGATCTGCTCCCAACTTTTTAGCAATTTCAAGTTTTTCATCAAAAATGTCAACTGCAATAACTTCTTTCGCCCCCATTTCTCGAGCAAATTGTACTGCAAACATGCCTATAGCTCCAAGTCCTATCACAACAGCTGTTTCGCCTTTCTGAAGATTACCTCTCCAAATTCCATGCACTGCATTGGCCGCCGGATCCACCATTGCTCCTGCATCATAAGAAATTCCATCATCAAGCTTCAGAATGTTAGCTTTGCCAACCTTGATATAGTTTGCCATTGCACCATCAGTCCGTGAACCATAGTAGTTGTAATCATCACATAATCCAAACTTGCCTTGTTTGCAGTAAACACATTTCATACAAGGCTCTAAAGGTGCAATTGTTACACGATCTCCGACTGACCATTCAGTTGCTTCTGATCCGCATTCAACTATCTTCCCAGAAAATTCATGCCCTAGAGTCAGCCCTTTTGAATAAGCTCCTTTTGTTAATGCTCTTGGAATATCCGAACCACAAATTCCGATTACTTTAACTTCTATCAAGACTTCCGTTGAGGAAATGGTTGGGACTTCCACTTGTTCAACTTGCAAGTTTCCAGGTTCGTATAATTTCACTGCTTTCATCAATTTTCCTACCTCCATTTTTTATACAATTTCTTTTGCTAAGTTTTCGTCTATAAAAAGAGTGTTTGCATATCCACCATTCAATGCTCCTTTTACGCTCTCCGCTTTTTCTTTTCCAGAAGCAATTGCAATAGAAAACTCTTTGCTCCTTAATTCTTCCAACCCAAGTCCAATAGTACGGCTGTTTAAATCTTCATCCACAATTTGTCCCTCTACTGAAAAGTACCTGGAACAAATATCCCCAACCGCTTTTTTTGCAATCAATTCTTCATATGCTCCCTCTTTGAAGTATCCACCTTTATAAAGAACTGAATTATGGGACACATTTCCGACTCCAAACACAGCAATATTACTTGCTTTTCCTAAGTTGAGGGTTTGTTCAATACTAGAATCGGTCATAATCGCTTCAGCAATTAAGGAAGAATCAACAATTGATGGTACTGGTAAGAGATATTGATCAGAGGAGAATGCTTTAGAGAATTTCTCAAGTAATGCTGCTGACCCTGTAGAAAAAGTACTCTTTGCTGCACCACCATTCAGTTGAACAATTTTCATATGCGGTAAGATTTTAGATTTCAAATGTGGTACTACGTGACTTAATGTTGTCCCCCACGATACCCCAAGCGTCAAACCATCTTCACAAATTTCATATAAATAATTCGCAACAGCTTTTCCAACATCACTTTGGATAAGAAGCGGATCATCTATGTAGACAGGGACTACAAAAACATTTTTAAGTTTGTATTTCTCTTTAATTGCATCTTCTAATTCCACAACAGAATCAAGAGTATAATTGATTTTTACATCTACAATTCCTGCTTTAAATGCCGCATCCACGATACGACTAATAGTAGGTCTGGAGTAACGAAGCTTCTCAGCTATTTCTTTTTGCGTCAAATTCATTTCATAGTACATTCTCGCAACAATGATCATTTCCTGATTTGTATACATCTCTTCGCCTCCTTTCGAATTGAAATTATGTTCACTAAAAATAATTTATTTCACTTTATAGTTAGATTATAGAGACTATTCCGTCAAAAGGAAGCGCTTTCTAACAAGTTGCACATAATTTCAATTGCATAAGATTTTGACACAAATTGTTTTCTCACCGGAATTTTAAACTTACAAAAAAAAGGATTATCGAATTCCGATAATCCTTTAAAATACATATGATTTTTTAAGTACTTGTACTTTCTCACTTCTAGAATTTCTACGGCGTTTGAGCTGATGTTTTCCTTTTAATAGGCAATCAATAAGCAAAGTCTACATAGTTAATAAAGCGCTATAGATTTTGCAGATGACCTCCCAAGAACTTATAAATACCGCACTTCCAATTATTGCATCTATTTATTTCGTTTTAATCATATTTATCGAATGACACACTAAACATTATATCAAGGGTCTTGCGTTCTTTTTACTCAAACTGCGTCGCGGCAATGCCAAAATAAGTTCCCGGTTCTTCCGAAAATTCCACCCGTTCGAAATGCGCCTGGAACCCGGCTTCTGCAAGCAGCGCCTCCCATTCCGGCATGGAAAACAAGCCGGCTGTCATGCTGTCGTGTTCATGGGTAACTTGTCCGTTCACGTCCCGCATAATATAGGCATATTCCGTTGTTAGCATCTGATCATCCGGATCGCTGTCGTAGCTCCATTCCAAATAGCGCAGGCCCCGACCATCCTGATCAACCCCACCATGATTTGTCCGCGGCTCAAACGTTTCCGTGTACTCATCCGGCATGATAAACAACAGGCCATCCGGTTTCAGATGCTTTTTGGCATTTTTCATGACCGCCAGCAAATCGGCTTTGTCTGTAAAATAGGTGATGGCGTCGTGGATAAATACCAGATCAAACTTGCCCTCGACTTTGATTGTTCGCATATCTCCCTGTATGTGCGGACAATCCGGATTTAACTCGCGGCTGACCGCCAACATTTCTGGAGACAGATCTGTTAACGTCATCGAAAAGTGTTTTTTCAGGTAAAAAGCATTGCTGCCCCCTCCTGAACCAAACTCCAGCCCATCCTTAATTGCGGGATGGTACCGCTCCATAATTTCCAAGAAAAGATGGGCTTCTTCCTCGTATTCCGTATGCGGAGACAATAGCGGCCACCACTGTGCCAACTCGTTGTACAGCTTCATGTGGATCACCCTTCCGATTTTTCTTTTATTATACAGCGGAACACCTTTTGTATAGTATGAGTAAATACGGGCTAGTGAAAACAGGACTATTAAACTACAATATATTAAAAAGAGGAGATGAAGTATGAAAAAAGTTCTTTTAGGGATAATTACCATGGCTCTGATCGCTCTGACTATCTATCTCGTGACCAGTTATCATACCACTCCTCAAGGCGCATTCAACGAACTGAAAAAATCGACAGATGCCATACCTATTCAGATGGTAGATGAGGGACATGTCATTTTGATTGATGATACAGGTGCACTTTCCATCGCGCTGATGACTACCGAGTATCGCTTCTTAGTCACGACACTTTATACAGACTTTGAAATCTTCCCTACCAATCTCAACGCGTTCGATGTGGATCTCAATCAAACCGTCGCATTTCTAAACGCACCTAGAAAATGGGAGTACACCTACGGCCTTGTTAAAAATGAAGAGATAAAATACATAGCAGATTCATGGTATCCAGAACATGAAGAGGCGTTGGCTGTTCATGCGTTGACAAACTATATTTCCAACGCCGATGCCGAAGATGTCGTTCTCTGGTTTTTCCCTCAGGAGTTGGAAAAAGACACAGTGTCTTCCAATCTTAATTTTTTGAATGAAGATGAAGAATTAATTGGGGAAATTAAAGATGATTATACGGTGGAAGAGTTTTTCGTTGACTAATTTTTCACAAAAAAAGGAGAGAGAGAATGGCTGCTGATTGAAAAAAGCTTTCCTTTTCTCAAGGAAAGCCCCATAGCAATTTTCTTTTTAGTTCAACTCTTTCACCATCGTATGCGCGTAAAGATCGTGCGGGAATTTTTCGCCTTGGTATTTGTCATAAGCCTCACGGTCTTTCAAGTAAAGAATGGAACTGACCGTATCCCGATGCACCATCCGTTTCAAAATCTGTTCTGAGGTCGGCTCACCGCCATTCTCGTTTTGCACTTCGATGTTCATTAATTTCTGGCCGACAGTCTGGCCGCTAAGCCGCAGCTGGGCATATTCCAAGCCCCAGAAAACTACGGTTGGCGATAGTACTACATAAGAAAAACTGCTTTTCGTTTTCTTTTTCAAAAAAGGTTCTAGCACGGAAGAAACCACTGTAGAAATTACTGTATCAATCGCTACCGCTTTTATCCGTTTTTTTGTTAATTCATTCATTCCATTCACCCTTCCATAATAAGTATTAGGCAGAAAGCCGACAGAATCAGAAAAGATTCTGACCATTCATACCAATATCGCTCCTCTTCCCGGTGCAGCAGCCACTCTTCAAGCCCTGTGAAAAACGCCTGTAAAATAAACAGGCCCGCGAAAGGACTCAGGCGGACAGCCAGCGACAGTTCGGTGACGTCCATTTCCAAATTTACATACATCAGTGCGTAGGCAAAAGCCACAAAAATAATCCCCTGTACAACCAAGCCATAACGATTTTTATCTTCATGAAAAATACTTTTCCAGGCTCTTTTTATTCCGCGTTTCCGCTTCAAATAAAAATGTGCAAAAAGGAAATAGGATGTAAAAAGAACAAGTAATCCAACGATCAAAGCTGGCTGCATGGGTAGCCCTCCTAACTAAAGTACTTCTACACTTTGGACCCGTTCCCCTTCTTTAATGAAGGCTAAGTTTAATGAAAAACAACTCACCTTTATAACTTTCCTATGATAAAGTTGTGGCACTAGGCAAGAGGAACTTTGCTTAGATTGTTTCTATTAGCCTGGACGTTGTCTTTTTTTATAAGTAGGCAAGCCTATTTAAAGTTGGATGCAGGTGACCAAAGATCAGCAAACCAAGAAGGTTGATGATTTACTTCAACGTGGGCCGACGGTTTGCCATCTGCTCCTTGAGGGAACCCATTGATTAATAGAATAAGATAAAAAAAGGGGTGTTGACTGTGATCTTTTTTATTATTTGGCTCCTTCTCGTTGGCTATGCTGTTTTTCTGGCACCTGGCGGCGAGACCGATCCTGTCCTGTCGAATATTTTCAGCGGAAACTTTGGAGCGATTGATCCGCTGGTGTTTGCCGTTTTCAATTCACTCGGCTTGTTTCCGATGGTGTTTTTGACGTTGCTGCTGCTGAATGACCGGCAAAAATGGCCGGCGTGGCCGTTTGCACTATTGTCTTTTATGGTTGGCGCTTTTTCACTTTTGCTGTATTTCGCTTTTGGTGACCGAAAGGCTGAAAGAAAGCTGCGAACTCCAGCTTGGCTCGTCCGCTTTCTCGGTTCCCGCTTTTGGCTGATTCTTCTTATGGTGTCATGGTTAGCGAATGGATTGACGCTGCTGCAGGGCTTTTCGCTGGCTGCTTACCGCGAAGCTTTTTTCACATCGGGTCTGGTCTCTGTCATGACCGTCGACTGGTTTGTGCTGTGGGGCTTATCCATTTATGCCGTCCACCGCTTCTACCCGGAAGCAAAGCTCAAAGCGCTTGCATGGATTCCGATTATCGGACCGATTCTTGTACTATTTGCCAATAAAAAAAACTAACATGTTAAGTACAAAGCCGTTATGCTGGAATTTGCATAACGGCTTTTTTTGCTGTGTGAATCGATACCTCATTTAACATTTCCGCGAAAAATTGTCACCTTTTTTCAGTACATGACCAGTTTCCGCCTTCTATAAAAAGGAAGTCGTCCACTCAACAATCTGCATCAAGCCCAGCAAAGACAAAAGCAAAACAGCCGTTAGCGTAAAACTGACCATCGAACGCCGTGCGTTTCTGACGTATTTCCATTCACTCATGGTTTGAAGCAATGCCAAAACACCGGCAATCAACATGATCAAGATGTAGTTGATGTCTGACCCGCTGATAGCCACAGCTACAATCACAGCTAGTAAACCGATGCTCACCCACCCTGCCGTCTGCTCTGATTTTTTCAGCGGTTCTCCAGCTTCTGCACGGTTCACACCATACTTTTTTTCAAGTTTGTTCAAACTCAAAGCGATCACAAACATAATTAAGATAAATCCAAACAGAATTACCGCTTCTATTCCACTCACCTCCCCAGTGCTTTATTTTGCAAAGAGCCTCTTTGCCCTTTCGCCTGAGCTTAAAAAAACTCTGTTTGCCATCTTAATACAGAGAGAAAAACGATGATTGCCAGAGCAGTGATGGTGAAGTAAACCATCGAAGCCTGGTATTTCCGGGATCCTTTCAAGTATTTCCACTCCAGGTAAATTTGCGTTGCACATACCAAGACGAAAATCCCAAGTAATAAGGAGAAAAATGCGGCCAGCGTATCGATGAAAAAGACATACAAAACGATGATTGCGGCCAACATGACCCAGCCGTTCCAACGCTCAAACTTTTTAACCGGCACACCTGCCTGCTCTTCTTTGTCGATGCCAAAACGCTTTTTCAAGTACATCCTCAAAAACTCGAGTCCAAAAATAACCAATAGCCATATAAAGAGGACCCACATACTCCTCACCTCCTGAACCTTTGTGTATTCTACGCATCAACTGGAGAGAAGTTCCAAAAAATGTCCACAAAAAAAGCATTCCACAGAGGAATGCTTATTCAATCAGATCGCCGCATCTTCTTTAGAAGCGATGTCCTGCAAAATAGTTTCGATCGTCACTGAGCCCAATTCTTTTTCCAATGCCAGCTGGGCTGCCGACAAAATTGGCAGAACCGCATCCTCAATATTCCTGCCTACCGGGCAATTCGGATTCGGATTGTCATGGACGCTGAACAGTTCCTGCTCCTGAACCACGTCCACCGCTTTGTAGACATCCAGTAAGGTAATTTCCGAAGGGGGCTTGGCCAACTTTGCTCCGGCAATGCCAGGCTGCACTTCAACCAAGCCTGCCCGTTTCAACATGCCAGTTATTTTTCGGATCAAAGTTGCATTTGTGTTGACGCTGCCCGCAATGTATTCGGACGAACTGATGCCTTCTTTATTTAACTCAACCAAGGTCAAGATATGAATGCCTACGGTAAAACGGCTGCTGATGGACATTTTGCTCACCTGCCTCTTTTATAAATTTTTCTGATCCTGTATCTAAGCTGCTTACAAGCCAGTATACCTTAAAAACGGCACAAATAAAAAAGAGCGGATTGCGAATCGTTGACAAACCAAACAGAAAAATCTATGATGATCACATGTATCAACGATGGATACAGGTTAGCGGATTTATCAAAAATAGACGAAGCGGAGGAATCAGTTATGAAACTGTTAGTGACAGGCGCCACAGGAAAATTAGGTTCAAAAATAGTCAACACTTTATTGGAAACCGTTCCCGCAGAGCAATTGGCGGTCAGTGTTCGCAGTCCGGAGAAAGCACAGGATCTGAAAGACCGCGGTGTTGATGTGCGCCACGGAGACTTTGATCAGCCGGAAACCTTGGACAAAGCCTTTGCCGGCATTGATCGTCTGCTGATTGTTTCCACAGATGGAGATAACGATACGCGCATCGTCCAGCATGGCAACGCAGTCGCTGCTGCACAACGAGCCGGCGTTTCCTTTATCGCTTATACAAGCGTGGTGAACGCACAGGAAAGCACAAATCTTATGGCACCGCCGCACAAGGCAACAGAACAAGCCATTCAGAAAACCGGCATTCCTTACGCATTTCTGCGCAACAATTGGTATTTGGAAAACGAAGCTTCAGGCATTCAAGGTGTATTGGCAGGCGCACCTTGGCTAACTTCAGCCCAAAATGGCAAAGTTGGCTGGGCACCGCAACAGGACTATGCTGCGGCAGCCGCAGCTGTGTTAACACAAGAAGGACATGAAAATGCCATCTACGAACTTTCAGGAAGTTTACTGACTCAGGACGAATTTGCCGCTGTCTTGGGGGAGGTTCTTGGAAAAACAGTACCAGTCCAACACGTAGATGATGCGGCCTACGCAGAAACCATGTTGGGTGCAGGATTGCCTGACTTTCTCATTCCGATGTTGGTCGGCATCCAGCAAAGCATCCGCGAAGGCACATTGGATGTAGAAAGTCGTGGCTTTGAAAAACTTCTTGGCCGGCCCGTTACCCCTATAAAAGAAGGATTAACCCAACTGGTCGCATCCATACAAGCAAACCAATAGACGATCGCAACCCAGTCTTCCATCAATATGGAAGACTGGGTTTTTAAAAAGGATTTTTACGGTTTATCCTGCCCGTTGCTGGATATGTGGATGATTTCCTTATAAAACGGGGATAACTTTGTCGTTTCGTTATTCTTTAGCAGTTATCCACATGTGGATAAGGCATCCCTGTTTAGAAAAATAAAGTTCAGCGGCGGTGTGAGAACTGCGCTATACGGGTATTTTAGGCATATAATGAAAATAATAATAAGATGCGGGGCCAGCGTCTCAAACTGTTTTATTCAGGAAAGAGGTGCACGTGATGGAGCAGGACAAAAACAAACATGCGTTAAGCCATGCAGCTTCCTGGTTTGTGAAATGGGTGCTGAACAACAAGGCGGTATCTGTATTGGTCATCCTGTTATTGCTTATGCTGAACTTGCTGCTGCTGCCAAAAATCAGCTATATCTTTCAGCCATTTTCCGCTTTTTTTGATGTCATGGGTTTGCCGCTGATCATGGCGGGTGTTTTATACTATTTGCTAAATCCGTTTATCGACTGGATGGAAACGAAACACATCAAGCGCATCGGTGGTATTTCTATTGTCTTTGTGATTATTATTGGCTTGCTTGCCTGGGGCATCGCAACTCTGATTCCGATTATTCGCGAGCAGACACTAAGCTTGCTGGAAAATTGGCAAGACTATTTAGCCACTTTTATCTCTCAGATCGATAGATTTTTCCAAAGCGACATCCTGTCCCAGCTGCAAACACAATTGACCGGCAATGCAGACAGCCTATCCACTTCCATCACAGATCAGGCAGATGATGTTGTCGGGACCACTGTCACCGGCATTGGCAGCGTCTTCGGTGTCCTGTCGACGACTGTACTCGCAGTGATTACGACTCCCTTTATCCTTTTTTATCTATTGAAGGACGGCCATCAGCTGCCTTATCACATCATGAAGCTTGTGCCATCGAAAATGCGGGAACATACTTATGTTCTGTTGCGTGAAATGAACATGCAAATCAGCCAGTATATCCGCGGCCAGCTGATTGTCGCCTTTTTTGTCGGACTGATGTTTTGGATTGGTTTGAGCATCATCGGCCTCGAGTATGCACTGACACTTGGTATTTTGGCGGGTGCCTTGAACTTGATACCGTTTTTGGGTACGTTCATTGCCTTATTGCCAATTGTCATCATTGCTCTGGTGGTCCATTCGCCCATCATGCTAGTCAAGGTGCTGATTGTCTTCTTTATTGAGCAAACACTGGAAGGACGCGTTATTCAGCCTCTCATTCTGGGCAGCAACTTAAGCATCCATCCCGTCACCATTATTGCCGTACTTCTAACAGCCGGAAATCTGTTCGGCATTCCGGGCGTCATTCTCGGCATTCCCGCCTATGCCGTCAGCAAAGTGGTGCTTGCCCACTTGTTCGCTTGGTACCAAGCTTATACCGGCCTGTACGACGACGACTTTAATCCGGCGCCAAAGCCACTGGTTTCTGAAAAGAAAAAGAAAAAACAGTTGAGCTTGAAGAAGAAATTGCGGTAAATACACAGGCTGTCCTAAATTGACGGCAGCCATAGCCATATGGTAGTTTTTGCATTCAATCCATTTTCCAGAAAGGGGCAATCTGCATGAATCAATTTAAAGCCGTTAGAGTGAAAGAACAAGAAGACCAAGTAATCTATGGTTTGGAGGAGATCAATTCCGATCAGCTTTCCGAAGGGGAAGTTTTGATTAAAGTTGCCTATTCTTCCATTAACTATAAAGATATGCTGGCAGTACAGAAAAATGCAGGCGTTATCCGGAACTATCCGATGATTCCCGGAATTGATTTGAGCGGCACTGTCGTTGAGTCAACAGACTCCCGCTTCACTGAGGGACAAGAAGTAATCGTCACAGGATTTGCCATGGGCATGAGCCATACGGGAGGTTTTTCAGAATATGCACGCGTCCCGGCAGAATGGATTGTGCCGCTGCCCGCTAACTTGAGCTTGAAAGACGCCATGGTATTCGGAACAGCCGGATTTACCGCAGCACTTTCCATTCGTGCACTGGAACAAAACGGCATGGATCCGGCAAAAAATCCGGCCATCTTAGTGACAGGTTCAACTGGTGGAGTCGGCAGCATCGCGCTGCAGATCCTGTCGAAAAGCGGATACCAAAACATTTCCGCTTTGGTACGGAAAGAACACCAAGCCGAAGTCGCTAAATCACTGGGCGCAACAAATATCATTTTTGCGGAAGAACTCGGAGATGCCAAAAAGCCATTAGGCAAAACCCGATTCGACTATGTAGTGGATACGGTCGGCGGAGACGTGGCTTCTGCGTTGATTCCACAGATCTCGTATGACGGCAGCATGAGCATGTGCGGCAACGCCGGCGGACTTCAAGTAAACACTACAGTGCTGCCATTCATCCTGAGAGGCGTCAGTCTGCTCGGAATCGACTCGGTCAACGTACCGATCGAAAAGCGCGGCAGCCTGTGGGAGAAAATGGCGAGCGACTGGAACATCACACAAACAACGCTGGTAAACGAGATTTCACTGGAAGAATTGACCGAAACAATCGACGCTATCAAAAATGGCCAGCATTTGGGACGGACAGTTGTGAAATTATAGGTTCAGCAAATAATGGTTTCGAATAAAAAATATGAAAAAGCGGAAAGGCTGATTTTAGCCTTTCCGCTTTTTCCGTTTCCTCAAAGATCAATCTGTTGTCGATCCCTCTTCGCTCGCAATATAACGATAAAGTTTTCCTTCTACTGTATTTTCTAATGCCAGCTGCATGTGAACGACTGGAATGTCCTTTAAGTTTTTATCTTTCATTAATGCTTGTTCTACATTTTCTTTATCTGGAAGAGCCTGTCCGAGGTAATAAAAATCTCCACCCTCGTCATCATCTTTTTTAATAAATAAATGGAGGTCGATGCCGTTTTCCGCAGCTTCCAAAATGGTTTTTACTTCTGCAGACGCTAACGTACGGTTACTTCGGGTCGACCATGTGAAGATTTCGGGGCTGATGAAGCCTTCTGTATATGCCACACTCGACTCCACTTCGGCATCTTTATGGTAAGTAACAAAGATCGGACAGGTCCCATGCTTCGTCTTGTACCCATAAATCGTTGAGCTTTCGTCGCTTGTCCAATTCAATAGCCGGCAAGCATCTTTACGAGTGTATTTTTTGTACAGTGTTAAAGCCTGGTCGCATCTGTAACTTTTGCTTAACTCTTTGGCACTTGTGACGAGATCTTTCAGCATCGCTTGAAAGCTTGCATTTCGCGCTAGGCTTTCTTGAATTTCTTTATTAAACTCGATGCTATCTGAGCCAAAAACCACAAGTGGTTTCGTGCCGTATTTTTTCCGAGGGCCTTGGTTGAAAAAGCTCAGGTCCATGATTCGTTGTACCGATGCTAAAGTTTCTGGGTCACCTGAGCAGTTATGAGATCTTAGGTATTGTTCATATGCTGCCATCGTGACCTTTTCTTTTTCCAGCAATAATTCAAGAAGTAGTATTTCGTGCAGTCTCTTGCCATTTAAGATCTCCAAAGAAAGCATGGTTACCACTTGTTCTTCGTATCCATTGACCAATGGATCAATTTCTTTAAGCTTCATTAAAAACTGGTGATAGGTTGTATACTTCTGAACAATCACTAAAGGATCGATTGAATTGTGGTGAATAAAATCCTGAAGCTGTGGAATATGTCCTATTCTGTTTTTAAGTTCGATATAGGCTTCCCGAAGAATCTTCATGTCATTTAAATTGCTTTTTTTAATCGCCGAAAACACACGATTTTTTGCTATTTCTTCAAAGTTCACAGTGGAAATGCCTTTGATGTAGCTCGTATCCTTCATTCGACGGCGAATGTTGTCCTTGTTCTGCGAACGTTCGCCGGACAAAGCGATGGGAATGAGGTAGTTGTTTTTGTAATTTCCAATAAAATCAATAATCGTGACAAATTCTTTGGAGCCGTGCTTTCGAAGGCCGCGCCCGAGCTGTTGGATAAAGATGATGCTCGACTGCGTTTGCCGCAGCATGACGACTTGATTAACGCTCGGAATATCTATCCCTTCGTTGAAAATATCAACAGTTAAAATATAATCGATAATGCCGTTTTCTAACCGTTCGACCTGCAAAATACGCTCTTCTTGAGAATTTTGGCCGGTCAATGCGACAGTCTTCAAACCTCTCTGGTTCAGCTCTTCTGAAAGTTGAAGCGCTTCTTCTTTTCTGCTGCAAAACATGAGACCTCGCACTTTGTCACCTGAATGGCCGTAATACTCGACCTTTTGCAGAAGATGCTCGATACGTTCTTCCGTTATCTGCTTTGAAAAAACCGTCGCTTCGTCAATCACGCCTTCTTCATATTCCACATCCGTTACGCCAAAATAATGAAACGGACAAAGCATGTCTTCTTCCAATGCTTCCTGTAAGCGAATTTCGTATGCCACATTATAATCAAACAGCTCGTAAATATTAAAATCATCTGTACGTTCAGGTGTCGCAGTCATCCCCATTAAAAACTTCGGTCGGAAATGCTCTATCACCCGCTGATACGATTGGGCTCCTGCTTTATGTACTTCGTCAATTAAAATATAGTCAAATGCTTGCGGATCCAGTTGACGGAGTGTGTCTTCTTTTGAAATCGTTTGAATGGTCGCGAATAAATAACGGGCATTCGTCTCCCGTAAATTGCCCGACAGAATTCCGAAATCTTTTTCTACACCACCCAATATTCGAATGAAATCAGCTTTAGCTTTTTGAAGAATTTGTTCTCTATGAACGATGAATAACATTCGTTTTGGTGCAAATTCACGCACGTCAAACGCGGATAGGTAAGTTTTCCCCGTACCGGTCGCTGAAATCACCAAGCCTTTGTCATTCCCAGCTTCCCGCACCGCTTGTATTTCCCGAAGAGCAGCTTTTTGCATGTTGTTCGGTTTGATATGGATGGCTTCTTCTAATGGATTTTCTGTATACACTTCCGGAAATTCGGCCACATTGGTCCATTCTTTTCGGTATTCCATCGGCACGTACGCTTGTTCATAGCTTGTGATCCATTGTTCTGTCAGCGGCTGCGCGCTTTCCCACACTTCTTCGAATTGATGATAAAAGTGAGAAACCAATTCGCCATTTTCATGCGAGCTCAATTTTATGTTCCATTCGTAGTTCACCTTCAAGGCTTGCGCCGTTAAATTAGAACTCCCGACGATCAAGGTTTTATGCGTGTTATGAGAAAAAATATACCCCTTCGAATGAAAGCCTTTCATACTCGATAATCGTACTTCCACATTGCTGATTTTCATAAGTTCTTTGAATACTTTCGGCTGATTGAAATTCAAAAATGTCGAGGTCAAAATTCTTCCTTTGATTCCTTTTTGATCTAAGTCCGATAAGTGGGTTTTCAACGTCGCCAACCCACTCTCCGTGACAAAAGCCACAGAAAAAAGAAACGATTGGCAGCTATCCAACTCCTCAATGATCGAGTTCAATACCGTTTCGTTTGTTTTGGTGTTGTTGATCAGCAGGGTTGGCTTAAAGCGTTCCCCACTCGGTTTGGTTTGATCAATAAATCCTTTGTAAATTGAGTCTTCTAAACTCTGAAGAAAATTCATATTCGTCCCTCGCTTCTTCCAAATAACTCAATTACTTCTGAGCTTTATGCACCTGTTTTAATTTCTGTATCGCAGGTATATCAGCTGGTGCCCATTCCAGCTGCTCCAACTCATGCGCTTCCAACCACTGTATCGCGCTATGTTCTGTTAACACTGGAATACCTTCGACTAGCTGGCAATAAAATGTCGTCAAATGGACGATTCCAAAATCGTATTCATACACCGTATACTCAAGCTGCTCACCAATTTCTACTGTGCACTGCATTTCCTCTTGTATTTCTCTTTGCAAAGCTTCTTGCGGTGTTTCTGCTTCTTCAATCTTACCGCCCGGAAATTCCCATAAGCCCGGCAAGCTCTTCTCCATTCCTCGCTGCGCACATAAGATCGTATCACCGCTTGTAATAACTGCTCCCACTACATTTATATTTTTTTTCATAAGCTTCACCTGCTTTTTAAATTTTTTTATATATCCTACTAGTATTAAACATTTAATTCTCTTTATTCTAACATTTTCTATTTGCAATACATTCTTCTTTTTAAGCTAAATTGAAATATTTGTAAGTATTTTATCCGGTTATTAGATGCTAAGTTTTAGTAAAGCCTACTAGCTAGAGCACTATTCAAGACGCCCACAAACTTTTCTGTCAAACTAAATAAAAACCGTCCCACTTTCAAAAGGAGTCTTTCACATGAAACCAATCATCCGCCCCCTCAGCACCCTGCTCATGGGTGGAACCTATTTGCTGTCTTTCTTTGTCCCTTTCTCTTACTCGATTTTTCTGGTCAGCTTGTTTGCACTAGCTGTGCTTGTTTCATATTTTCCCTACCTTCCGCGGACGCCGAAGATTTTGATTTCGGTGCTGCTCGTTGTGGGGTTGTTGATGGACGCCAGTGGCAATGGGCTGCGTGAGTTTTTCCTGGCGCTGCAAACCAATGCCAATCTTTTGGCAATTTTCATCTTTGTGCCGTTGTTGTCGATTCCGATTCAGCAGGGGCAGTATCTAAAGTATATAGAAGTTATTTTTGCCTACTATATTAAGAAAACGCATCACCTGTACCTTTTTACGACCGTGGCTGCCGGCAGTGTCGGTGCCGTCATGAATGTCGGCACCCTTCCCATTCTTTACGATTTGACAAACACCCAGTCGTTCAAGCCTTTTAATGAAGTGCGCATCAAAGCTTTGAGCCGCGGATTTGTCATGGCGTTCATGTGGTCCCCTTACTTTATCTCCATGGCGCTAGTGCTGTCTTATTTTGATGTGACGTGGCTGCAACTGTTCCCGGTTGGCCTCGCTGTCACCGTTATTTTGATGGGCATCGGATTTTTTGCAGAGCGCAAAAACAGCATTGTTATTCCAGAAGTTTCACCTGTCAAAAATCCGGTGAGCCTCGGTGAAGCTAAGTGCAAAGTATTGGAACTTGCCATTATCCTGCTCGCTGTCACCGCTGCGATCTTAGTTATTGAAAGTGTGACTGGCTTATCGGTGTTGACCATCATTCCGCTGACCGCGCTTGTCGTCTCTATCGTATGGTCATTGTTCCTTGGCACTTTGGGTGAGCTTTTTGCAAACTTTCAGGAATACATTCACGTCAAAGTTCCATCAATGGGAAATGAGCTGTCGATTTTCATCATTGCCGGCGCTTTCGGTACGGCTTTGTTAAACAACGGAGCGGACGATTGGATTCGGAGCCTTTTGGAAACTTTGAATATAACCCATGTTTTGCTTTTGATTCCGGTATTGGCCTTGTTGATGACCTTTCCCGCTTGGATTGGCGTCCACCCCATCATCACCGCCGCTATTTTGGCCATCACCTTGAGCAACTCCCCGTTGTTTGCGGATGATCATTTGTATTTAAGCCTTGGCTTGCTTGCGGGTTGGATCCTGGCCATTCTGTCTTCTCCATTTTCTGGACTGAACCTGCTGCTGGCGGCGATTAGCCAAAAGAACTCTGTCTATATCGCGTTTAAACTGAACTTTAAGTTTGCCGTATTGATTTGGATCGTCTGCTATTTGGTGATATCAGCTCTGTATTTTATTTTGTAGGCTTCCTAAAAAGGAAGTTACTGGTTTTTGTTCTGGATTTTAAAACAATGGTCACCCGAACTTCACAATAAGAAACCAATTCCCTTATTTCCCTGTTATGCCCAACTTATTTTGTTACACTGAAGGCAAGGTTGATTGATTATGCCAACACGGAAAGGATTTTTTTGTTGAAAACCTATTGGCTTATTATTGCCGTATTACTGATTAATTTGTGTACACTGCTGGTTAATGACTATTTTCCGGGAACGCTGGCTTCGCTTGGCATTCCAACATGGATTTTGTTTGCCGTCATTGTGCTGATGATCGCATTGAGTGCGTTGACGCTTAGGCCGCGCCGCGAAAAGAAGCGCTACATGATCATCTTTCCCCTGCTGATGATTGTAGTGCCTATGCTTGTGTTGGCTGTCTTGACGGCACTTGGAGGAGAATCCCACAACAGCATTTCCTTATCGAGTCCTTCATTGTGGATCGGTTCCGCTGTGACGCTGTGGATCTTCTGGCTCGAGTACCTCCGTGCTTCTAAAAAAGAGGCAGAGGATACATAAGTTTTAACTGAACAACAAAACTCCTATTCTCTGGGCTGCATTAGTAATTCCATCAAAGAACCCGTTAATTCTCATTGGAATTAACGGGTTCTTTGATGCACTATTAGCTAAAGGTCAAGTTGCTTATTCAGCTAAATCTTCATGGTTAAAAAAGTTTCTGCGTACATACAGCTGCCCTTTATAAACTGCTCATTCTGAAAATCTCTCCAATGTTATAGCCTATCCAAGCTCCAATAAATGGGAAATGATAGCTGGGAGAATCCAATCGTACAGCGCTAAAATCTGTATCCCACAATAAAATTGCAATAGCAACACCTGCGATACTGATGCCGACAGCTTCAATTATTCTATTTCGTCTCCAACGTTTCTCTCCCAGGCGATCTTTATCAAATTCCTGCACACGCTTACTTGTCTTTGTACCAACTGGCCGTCCCGTCTTCAAGGTGTACAAGATAATAGCCAGTACGATCCACATCACTACAAAAAATATCCCAATAATGATGGCATAGTTGCCGCTATCAGCAAAATAAACAAGCAACAGGAATAACAGCAGCATTGCAAGATTGCCTTGAACTAATTGCTTCTTTTTTAACTGCTTAACTTCTTGGATATCCCATTGTGCTTCATACATTTTATCCTACCTTTCAATCTGACAATTCTCTTAACTCTAGTATCTCTTTGGCTAAGCTGTAAGTGCCTGCGAACCTTGTATTTACTTTAACATAAAAAGTCAGAAATAAATAAATATTCAATTTAATGGAAGTTTTTTGCCAGTAAATTTAGAAAATAATATGGGTCTGCTCCCGCTCCTGTTAGTTGACAAGTCCACTTTTATTTAAACAGGCATTGTCGCATCAACAGGAAAACCCTCAAATTTATATGCAATTTGAGGGTCGTCTTTATGATATTAATGTGAGCGATTGGAATCTTAAAAGAACTGCTCGTCGTTCTCATTTTGTATTGAACTTCTTTAAGATTTAAGATGGGTCATCCAACAGCCCCTGCAATTCCTTGACCACATCCGGTGGAACTTTTCCTGTCGCACCCGCGACCAAGTTCTCCGCCGCTTTCATAGCCATGGCAGCACGCGTTTTTGCGGTAGCTGAGCCGATATGTGGAAGCGCAACGACTTGCTCCATCTGCAGCAAGGGATTGTCTGGACTGACAGGTTCTTGTTCAAAGACGTCTAGGCCTGCTCCCCTGATCTCGCCCTGTTCCAAAGCATGGATCAACGCCTCCTCATCCACAACCGTTCCTCTGGCTCCATTAATCAAAATCGCGCTGTCCTTCATTTTTTTAAATTGTTCTTCTCCCATCAGGTGATGCGTTTCGGGCGTTAATGGCACGATCAGTACGACAAAATCGGATTTTTCCAGCAGTGCATCCAACTCACTGTAAACAATGCCGTATTTTTCTTCAAGTTCTGGCTTAGGGGTTCTGCTATTGTAAAGAACCTCCATTTCAAAACCGAACCGCGCTCTTCGAACAATTTTCTCGCCGATGCGCCCCATGCCAACAATGCCCATCGTGGCGTGGTGCACGTCAGTGCCAAACAGTTCGCTGGCCTCTGTATCCTTGCTCCATTTTCCTTGCTTCACCAAATTGTTCAGCTCAGGTATGCGCCTGGCAGTGGAAAGGACGAGGCTAAAAACTAAATCGGCCACCGTTTCGTCCAGCACAAAAGGCGTATGCGTGCCGAGCACTTTATGCCGCTTCATTGCTTCCAAGTCGAATGAATCGTAGCCAACCGCCGAATTGCTGATGACTTTCAAGTGCGGCGCACCTGCCAGCAGTTCATCCGTAATTGGCGCATGCTGAACCAACACACCTGCCACATCCTTTATCTCTTCTTTCAGAACGTCCAGTGGGATTCGACCTTCTCCTTGCCACTTCCGGTAGTCACAATGTTCTCCGATGTATTCTTCCACTTCTTTTGAGACAGTACGGGCAATATAAACTTTTGGTTTCATTAAGTGCCTCCTCCATAAAGGTAACTTTCCATACTACAGATTCCATACCCTTGTTTTCCACGTTTCGCTCTTAGCTTTTGAATTCTTTAGTGACGATTGAATTTCTGGTTAAATAAGAAAACGATCCATCCGTAACGGTTTATGGGGTTCAAATAGAACAAGCACAACTGCAGCAGTTTTCACTGTTTCAGCTATGCTTGTTGTTACTCTATGTTGTAAACATATCAGGCAGGTGGAGTCAGGAGCTGCTCAATAACGGTTTCGATACTTTTTGGTTTTACAGCCGGCGCAAAACGGTGCAGCACATTTCCCTGGCGATCAACAAGGAATTTGGTGAAGTTCCAAGTAATGTCGGAGCTTTCCAGCATGTCCCGATCTTCTTTTTGCAACGCACCTGCCTCATCAAACTCTTCATCAGCGGGAGCTTGCTTGCGCAAATATTGGTAAAGCGGATGGGCAGCTTTGCCATTCACTTCAATTTTTTGGGCGAGTGGAAAACTGACGCCATAGTTAACCGAACAAAATTCCGAAATTTCGGCATCTGTTCCCGGCTCTTGTCCACCAAACTGATCGCATGGAAATCCGATGATTTCAAATCCTTTTTCTTTATGCGTTTTGTACAATTCTTCTAGTTCTTTATATTGAGGGGTCAATCCGCATTTGCTGGCAGTGTTCACCAATAGCAGGACTTCCCCCTTGAATTTTTGGAGATCAATTTCTTCTCCGTTTGATAATTTCGCTTGAAATGAATAAATGGACATATGCTTTTCCTCTTTCCTGAGTTCAGAATAGGTAACGTTATCTGGTGGTTTTAGTAAAGTCTCTAAAATCTATATAGATTTTACTCACTTCCTACAGTCTTAGTATCCTGCTTTTTGATGGCAGTTACAAACTAGATGTACCAATCGAGAAAAAGGGATTGAATCCTGGAGTATGGAATAACTATAACCAGGCAGCAAAAAAGAATTTATGACCAGCTTTTTCAGCTTCCAGAAAGGCGGAACATTTTAATGGAACACAATAAAATTACAAGAAGCAATCCCGCAAGTATGCCAAAACCTGTCGGCAATTATTCACACATTACCAAAATCCCTAAAAATGCTGAGCTGTATGTGACTTCTGGCCAAATCGGCGTAGATTTTAATGGAGATCTTCCAGAAGGCTCCAATCAGCAAATTGCCAATACCTTTGAAAACGTACAAAAGGTGTTGGCGGCCGAGCAATTAACCGCGGACAATATCATTAAAGTGAACATTTGGGCAACCCAAAAAATCGATTGGGATTTCCTATATGCTGAGTGGTCGCACTTGTTTGGTACAGACTATCCGGCCATGACGGTCGGCTATATCACCGAACTGGGATTGCCGGAAATCAAAATCGAAATCGAGATTTGGGCGGCTAAAGTTTAAAGCATTCGGTTAGATTTTAGCGATAGAACAACATCAGTACACTATAGAATAATCTTTCAGGACTGTCTCTTTATCCAGGATCAGTCCTTTTCTGTGTGTTTTTTTCAATCTTTTTCTTTTTTATTCCAATTGCAAAACCCTTTATTCATAGGCATCAAGACCTTATAACGTGTGTTTTGTAGTAAATATTTTACACATAAATGTTATTATATGTAATATTCCTGTTTATTTTTATATAGTAGTTCTTTATAATAATAAAGGAAATACAGGCAGGCTTTAAAACTCTAACGCGTGAAAACGAGGTGGATACAATCATTCTTCCTAAACTAAAAAAACTGTTCGTCGGTTTTATCTTTTTATACATTGCTTCCTATTGTGGTTGGATTTTATTCAGCGATGGTCAGCCCATAATACTTTCCTTGTTTGCATGGCTGCCTCCTTTGATATCGGCCATTATCCTTTTCACGATCTATTTTAAGTTAGCCGGAAAGGAACGTTACTTTTGGCTATTGATGGCGTTGGGTTGCCTCAGCTACACGATTGCCGAAAGTTTCGGGGTATACAGCATCCTCATAACGACGATTGACATCAACTATCCAGGATGGCCAGATTTGTTTTATTTCCTTCAGATTTCCTTCTATTTAGCTGCTTTCGCTTATCAAATTATGCAAACAAAAGAAAATGCGTACCAGATTAAGTTTCTTTTTGATATGGCCATCCTTGTGACGGTCTTCACCGCGCTTAGCTGGCATTTTTTGATTCAACCGCAGCTTGTTTTGGAAACAGCTTCTCCCCTATTGTTCGCGGTTTCAATCGGTTACCCAGTGAGTGATTTGCTATTGCTATTTAGTGCCATCAGCTTATATCTTGGCCTGGGGCACTTTTTCCCTGTCCGTGTACTAGCATTGATCACAACCAGTTTAATCGTGCAAGTATTGGCGGGCAATGCACATCTCTACTCCATGCTTGCTGGTACGTATAGCCAGGGCAATTTCTATGACACGCTGTTTTCGCTCAGCCTATTCTTGATGGCATTGGCCGGCTTGACTGCTCTAGAATCGGTTGCAAAATCCGTACAGCCAGCAACAATCGAGCCAATCAACAGCATCACCACTCTGCGTCTGTTGTTGCCTTATACAAGCATCAGTTTATTGTTTACCGTCATGATTTTTGAGCAGCAAGAAGACATGTTGGCCCTAATTATAGGAGCAGCCATCGCCTTTTTCCTCATCATTACAAGGCAGATTTTTACTCTCCGGAACAACCAAAAACTGTTGTACAATTACCATCACCTGACTTCTGTCCTCGAACATAAAATTGACCAGCGAACGGTCGAAGTCACTTCCAAGAACGAAGAGCTGGAGGCAGCTGTCCATCAGATGACACACATTGCTTATCATGACGTACTGAGCGGATTGCCAAACAGGCGGCTGTTCCTGGAAAAATTGGAAGACTCGATATCTTCAGCACAACAAACTTCCCAAAAAATTGCGGTTGTGTTTATCGATTTGGACCGATTTAAAAATGTCAACGATACATTTGGACACGAATTTGGTGATTTGCTGCTGCAAAATTTTTCGCAAAAAATCAGCAATAGCCTGCGCTCGAATGATGTGATTTCGCGGCAAGGCGGTGATGAATTCACACTGATTCTCAATAATATTCAAGATGAAAAAGACATTGTGCCTTTGATTCTCCGAATGCAGTCTGCTTTTTTAAAGCCGCTGGTGATTTATGGCCAGGAGCTGCATATTTCGATGAGCATTGGCATTGCCGTCTATCCAAAAGATGGAGAAACGACCGGTGAATTGCTGAAGCATGCCGACAGTGCCATGTACAGCGCAAAAGAAAAAGGCAAAAACAACTTCCAATTCTTTTCCGAGGATATGGCCTTTACTGCTTCCCGAAAAATAGCGCTTGAAAACGATTTGCGCCGTGCGATTGCAAATGAAGAGTTCATCCTACAATACCAGCCGCAGATTCAAGCCACAACGGGAGAAATTATCGGCATGGAAGCCTTGATCCGCTGGCAAACTGCGGATGGAAGCCACATTTCTCCGGGTGAGTTTATTCCATTGGCAGAAGAAACGCGGCTGATCCTTCCTATGGGTGAATGGGTGCTGCATACTGCCTGCCGACAAGCTAAAAAATGGCACGATGCCGGCTCTCCCCACTTGAAATTGGCTGTGAATTTATCGCCTTTGCAGTTTATGGATGACGGGTTAATGTCCGCCATTGAGCAGGTTTTGGAAAAAACCGGCTTTCCCGCATCTTCCCTGGAGCTCGAAATCACAGAAGGCGTCGCTGTCGATGATGCCGAAGAAGCCATCTTGCGAATGCGCGCGCTGCGGGATTTGGGTGTCCGAATTGCCATTGATGATTTTGGCACCGGCTATTCGTCCTTAAGCTACTTGAAACGGTTTCCGCTCAATAACTTGAAAATCGCTCAGCCATTTGTCCAGGATATGGCCTCTAACGCCCACGACAAAGCACTGGTGGAAGCCATGATTTTTATTGCCCACAGCCTTGATATGTCGGTGATTGCAGAAGGTGTAGAAACGGAAGAACAGCTGGCTTTGTTAAAGGAGCTGGACTGCGATGAAATTCAAGGCTATCTTTACAGCAAACCGTTGACCGTCGAAAACTTCACGAGCATGCTCGCCAAAAAAAGACCCATTATAAAGTTGGTGTAATTTTCCACCACACAAAAAGGAAGAAAAACGACAGCAGGTCTGCGTTTTTTCTTCCTTTTGTTTTGCCTTATTTTGGCCGTTCCAGTGAAAAAATGTCTCCAATGGCGGCATAATTCGTCCCCGCGAGCCGGCTGACAGCATCCAGGCCGATGGGATCGATGCGGCCATTTTCGTAAATGCTTTCGTCTATGTGAAATTGGACGACTTGGCCGATAAACAAATCACTGCCAGGTCCATCGCCTCCCAGTGCAACCGATTCTAGCAAGCGGCATTCCATACGGATTTTTGATTCCTTGACACCCGGCACGGACACAACCAAACTTGGCACTTGTGTCAGTCCGGCCAAGTCGACTTCACTTTCCGCAGGCGGCAAGGAAGCCGCAGTCTCATTGATTTTTTCCACATTATCGCGGTCCACAATGTGGACCACAAATTCACCACTCGCGTAAATATTGCGGGCCGTATCTTTCAGCTTATCTGTTGGCCGCTGAATCGACACCGAGACCATGGGCGGGTTGGAGGAAACGATGTTAAAGTAGCTGAACGGTGCTCCATTGACCACTCCTGCTTCTGACTGTGTCGTGACAAATGCGATGGGCCTTGGAATGATCGAACCAACCAAAAATTTGTAGTTGTCGCGTTCATTGTTTTGCTGCGGATCAATTGAAATCATGTTTACCTGCTCCTTTGCTGATTTTATCATCGGCTTTTATCGGCATTAAAATAATTACTGCCTATTCATTCATTTTAACAAAAAAACAGAATGTGCAGCTGCTTGTGCACATTCTGTAGCTTGTTTTCATTTACCTATTTATTTTACAGATATTCTTTTTCAATGGTACGTGTGCTGCGCACCGTGTCGATCGGACGCACCAGTTTCTCGATTTGATCGCGTTTCGGCTCAAGGAATGGCGGCAAGGATAACTTTTCGCCGATTGTTTCGTAAGGCTCATCGCCCATAAATCCGGGTCCGTCTGTTGCCCATTCAAACAAGATGCCTTGTGCTACACGCACATACAGCGATTCGAAGAAAAAGCGGTTAACATAGCCGGACGTATTGAATCCAAGATTTTGCATGCGGTCGATCCATTCCTGCAATACGCTCGTATCTGCTACACGGAAGGCTGCGTGGTGGACCGTACCAAAGCCTTGGCGTCCTGAAGGCAGCAATTTATTGTGTTCAACGATCACTTGCGCCCCGTTTCCGCCTTCGCCGACTTCAAACAGATAGAAAGAGCCTTCTTTTGCGACTTGGCGCATCAGCATTGCTTTTTCCAGCACTTCTTTAAATGACTCAAATTCCGCGATGCGGATATGGATTGGGCCGAGCCCAGTGATTGCAAACTCCAATGGAACCGGGCCGTTCTGCCACGGCGTGCCGGATGCTACGCCTTCGTTGTTCTCGTCCGATACCAGCATGTACTGCTGATCATCAAAATCAACAAACGATAAAGTTTTCTTGCCGAATACGTCTTGGATGCCTTTATGTTTCACTTCATATTTATCAAAGCGCTTGATCCAGTAAGACAGTGCTTCGTCCGTTGGGACACGGAACGCCGTTTTGTAAATTTCGTTTGTGCCATGGGTGCCTTTTGGAATGTTCGGGAAATCGAAGAACGTCATGTCAGTTCCCGCTGAACCCTTGTCATCGGCAAAAAATAAATGATAAGTTTGGATATCATCTTGGTTCACAGTTTTTTTAACCAGGCGCATGCCCAGTACATAAGTGAAAAATTCATAGTTTTTTTCGGCACTGCTCGTAATGGCAGTGACATGGTGCATTCCTTTTAATTCGTTCATAACTATCTCTCCTCATTTTTTAGTATAAGTATTGTCATTATCTCGAATTCGAGATAATGAATTAAAAAAATTTAAGTGTTTTTCGAGCGACAGCCAATTTTTTTGACGGTGCTGATCATTTCTTTTATTTCCCGCTGCTGCATGCCTTGAAACACATCATTGATTACTTGTTCATGCTTTGGGAAAATTGCTTCCATCAAGTTCCTGCCTTCGTCTGTCAGTTCTACAAACGTCACACGCCGGTCTTCCGGGCATGCTTGGCGTTCAACGTAATTTTTTGCTGCCAGTTTGTCAATGACATACGTGATACTGCTACTGGCAATCAACACTTTTTTGCCGATCAGCTGAATCGGTTGCTTTCCGCGGTGATACAGCAGCTCCAGCACCGAAAACTCGGTCGGATTCAACCCGTACTGCGCAACATCCCTTTTAATTAGTTCGTGAAGAGCGTCTGTTGCTTGAACTAATACCGTTAATGCTTTCAAGTTGAGATTCGACACTTCCATTCGACTGACCCCATTTACCTTGAATTAATATATCTTTAATTCGAGATAATTGTATCATGTACTTTTTCTGACGTCAACTATCCTCTTTCATTCACTTTTATTTGCTTTTCCTTTGTTCATAAAAAATAAACTGACAGAAAAGGACATCCTCTCTTTTCCGTCAGCTTATATGGTTTATCACTCTTCTTTATCCGTGTAGTTAAATCGGTCCAAAATAGTGATTGTTTCCGACAACTGGTTATTGAAAATTTTTCTCGCGACATCCAATAGATCAATAATCATCGGGTCCCGTAAGGAATAAATTACGCGATTCCCCTCTTTGGTTCCTGTGACGATGTTTTTGGCCTTTAAGACGGTCAGTTGCTGGGATACTGCCGAACCTTCGCTTTCAGCTAATTGCTGGATTTCATTCACACTCTTATCCCCTTGTGCTAAAATCTCCAGAATGCGAATCCGAAGCGGATGGGCAAGAGCCTTAAAAAACTCAGACTTGAACCGCTGCATTTCCATATCCAAAATATCTCTCTCCCTCTCTATAACAGTTTTTCACCCTTCTCTTCTGCATTTGCTTCCGTTTTATGAAGTTCATTTCCAACAGAAAGAGCTCTGCATTCGTTAAAGGCAAAATGCTGGCAGCCCAGGCATTTGTTTCTGTCGAGCTTATCCAAGGCAAAGTTGATGGCTTCCCCGGTATGTTCAAAGAAATGCTCTTCTCCAGTATAGTCATACAACCCGGTTTTTTTCATCACACTTACCGGATGCGGCTTCATTCCAGAGATCAGGACCGTGCCCTGTTTTGAAAAATCTTTGATGATGCTGGACAAATAAGACTCACCCGTTGTGTCCATAAATGGGACTTTCCCCATTCGAAGCAACAGGACTTTCGGTTTGTAGTGGATAGTATTCATGATGGATTGCTCGAAAGCTTGAGCAGAACCAAAAAACAAAGGCCCTTCCACATTGTATATGCTGATCTGTGGGCAATCGTGGATATCCGTCACCATATGGGTCCCCATTTTTTCATCTTTATGGGCCGGATCCGGCAGCACCTTGGCAGTGATCAGCAGTTCACTCATTTGTTTGGTGAACAAGATAACAGCCAATAACAAACCAACTTCCACCGCGACTGTCAGACTGACAAAAACGGTTAATAAAAAAGTGGCAACCAGAACGAGCGAATCTGCTGTTTTGGTTTTCAGCAAACTTATAAATATATGCCTTTCACTCATATTCCAGGCCACAATCATCAGAACAGGCGCCATACTGGCCAGGGGAATGGTCGAAGCGTAAGGTGCAAAAAGAATCAGGACTAAAAGAACAACCACACCATGGATTATCCCTGAAAAAGGAGAAACTGCTCCGTTTTTTATATTGGTGGCTGTTCTAGCGATGGCGCCAGTTGCAGGGATACCACCGAACAAAGGTGTGACCATATTCGCGATTCCCTGTCCGATCAGTTCCCGGTTGCTGTTATGCTTCTTGCCGCCGGTCATGCCATCCGCAACAACAGCAGACAATAAGGATTCAATTCCACCCAGCATGGCGATCACAAAGGCCGGGCCGATTAGCAGCTGGATTTTCTCAAATGTGACTTCGGGAAAATGAAATTCCGGAAGCGTTTTTGGAATTTCTCCAAAAGTTGAACCGATTGTCGCCACCTGGCCAGGGAAAAATACACTGGCCGCTACAGCGGAGACCAATAGACCGATTAACGGCCCTGGGACCTTGGGAATGATCTTTGGCGTTAAGATTACTGTGGCAAGACAAACAGCGGCGGTTAAGACGCTATATGGATTGACTGTTTGGATATGGAGAAAAATCTCTTTTACGTTAGGCAAGAAGGATTCGTGCTTTTCTACACCGGTCAATCCTAAAAAATTGGCCACTTGGCCTACAAAAATAATGACTGCGATTCCAGAGGTAAAGCCAATAGTTACCGGACGCGGGATGTATTTTATCAACGAGCCCAGCTTAAAAATCCCCATAAAGAGCAAGATAATCCCTGCCATAAATCCTGCCAGCAATAAACTTTCATATCCGTAGGCGATGACAACGGCAAACAAAACCGGGATAAAAGCTCCTGTTGGACCTCCAATTTGAAACTTGGATCCACCAAAAATTGAAATGAGAATCCCTGCAATGATGGTGGTATAGATTCCGTATTCCGGATTGACGCCGGATGCAATGGCAAAAGCCATTCCCAAAGGAATTGCAATTACTCCCACAACCAACCCTGAGAGGAGGTCTTTTTTGAAACTTTGGAAAGAATAGCCTGTGTATCTTCCAGTGAAAAACGGCTTCTTCTTCATAATAAAGACCTTCTTTTCTTTTTAGTATATCTGATTATTTGAATATACGTTAAATCAAATATACACCCGAAAAAGAAAATGTCAACTGTTTTCAAGCCGAAAAGGAGCAGTCCGTAAAACGGGCTGCTCCTAACCATTATCTATCGTATAGGTTGTTATCTTATTTATTTCGAAGTGGTTCAAACGCGTTGGTCCAGGCATTAACCTGATCCAGCAAGGTTGTAACTGCACCTTCATGAACTTCCGCTGGTTTGAAAACACTCATGTTTTCAAAATCAGTGAACAGAGACATGGCCGGATGGCTTCTGACAGAAGCTACTTGCAACTCCGCTAAGATGACACGCAACGATTCAGCTGCACGAACGCCGCCTGCAGAACCATAGCTGACAATCCCTGCTGCCTTGTTGTTCCACTCTACATATAAATAATCGATGGCATTTTTTAATGCAGATGTTACGCCATGATTGTACTCTGGACAGATAAAGACATACCCATCAAGTTCGGCAATTTTTTGAGACCATGGAATCGCTTCAGGAGTTTGATAATCCTGGCTATATGCCGCTGAAACTGGCTCTGCATACATCGGCAAATTGAAATCCGCTAAATCCACGATTTCGTATTCGGCATCTCCACGCTTGTCTGCAATGCTTTTAACCCATTCTGCAACTTGTACACTGTTGCGCCCCGGACGTGTGCTTCCTGTAATAATACCAATCTTTGTCATGAATAAATTCCTCCTCAAATTGTGATCCTTCTTCAGCTGTGAACTTTCACTCATTGATGCCCTTTTATCATAAGACAAATAACTCTCAGTTTCAAACTAAATGTCCGAATATTCTTTTTTAGTACGAATCACATGGAAACTTCCGAGCATCTTTTTACCACCATTTATACTGATCTTTCATTAGTAATTCGTCGGCTTCTTCCGGACCTTTTGAACCTGCAGCATAAAAATTCAGCGGCACTAAATCTTCTTGAAAAGCTTCCAATACCGGTTGAATCCATTCCCATGACAGTTCGACTTCTTTCCAGTTGGCAAAAAAGGTGGAATTGCCGCGGAGTGCGTCATAGAGCAGCAGCTCGTAAGCTTCCGGCTGATCTTCTGAGTTTGTGGACAAGTTGGTCCAGACCGGCTTGAACTGGTTGCTGGCAGCATCTTTCAAGTTTACTCGAAGCGAAATGCTTTCATTGGGGCTGATCTCCACCATCACCAAATTGGGAGCCGCTCCTTTTAGCATTTCTGAATCCATCGCCCGGTTTTCAAACTCAATGACAATCTGTGTCGATTTTTCGTTCATTCGCTTGCCGGTGCGGATATAAAAGGGAATACCTCTCCATGAGGGATGGTCAATCGCGATGCGTGCCGCAACATACGTATCATTTTTCGACAGATCGGCAACTCCCTCTTCTTCCCGGTATCCAGCAACCGCAGACCCTTGGATTTCTCCAGGCTCGTACTGTCCACGGATAATGTCCAGATGAGCCTGTTCTTTCACAATCGGTTGAAGCGACTCAATAATTTCAGTCTTGTTAACCCGGCTTGTGCTGACCATCAGATTATCCGGCAAATGAACGGCGGTCATCATCACCAGCTGCAACAGGTGATTTTGCACCATATCACGAATGGCACCGGCTTTGTCATAGTAGCCTGCGCGATCTTCTATTCCGACCGTCTCGCTCGCTGTAATTTGGACATTGGAAATTTGGTGATGGTTCAGCAGCGACCCCAATACCGGATTCGCCATCACCAAGGTTTTCAGGTTTTGAACCATCGGCTTGCCTAGGTAATGGTCAATTCTGTAAATCTCTTCTTCCTCAAACACTTTCCCCAAATTATGATTGAGTTGTCTTGCCGTCTCCAGATCCCGTCCAAACGGTTTTTCAACGATGAGGCGGTTCCATCCGTTGCTTTGTGAGACACCGGCCGCATCCAGGTTGGAAGCAATCAAATCGATTAACCCAGGAGCCACTGACAAGTAAAACAGGCGATTTTGCGGAATGCCCAGATCGCTTTCTCTCATTTTGATAAGTTCATGCAGCTGGTGATACGCCTCTGTTTCGGTTGCATCGAATATGCAATACCGGAACTTGTCTAGAAACTTTTGCAACGTCGCTGTTTGAACGGCTCTTCTGGAATAGGTATGGAGTGACTGTTCTATTTTTTCTTGAAATACACCATCTGTATAATCTCTTCTGCCCAATCCCACGATTGAAATTGTTTCCGGCAACTTTTCATCAAGATACAAATTATAAAGCGCAGGAAACAGTTTTCGCTGTGCCAAATCTCCGGTCGCGCCGAATAACACAAATGTCATGTCTTGCATAACCCATTCTTTTTGCAATTCATCCGATTCATCTATATGATAAAATTCTTCTGTTAAACTCTCGATCTTCATATGTTAAATCCTCCCACTCTATTATCTCCAGCTTTTAAATACATCTGATCATCACAACAGTTTCTAGTATAGTGGCTTGTTCCCTCTAATGTAAGTACGTAGTTTCAAAACACATAGTCACAAATACTATACTGGGGAGCTTACTCAATGAGAAATATAAAGAACTTTATTGCCTTATTAAATTGGACGGCCTTTTGTCGCACGCGCAAAACCTTGATATGACTGATGGTATACTTTTTGTCAGTATGTGATTTCAAAGTGCGTACTTCACACAAATAACAGTAGGCCTTATACTGAGTGTGAGTCAAAATACGAATACGAGGAGATCCACATACATGAAATTACAATTAGCATTAGACTTAGTAGACATTCCGCAAGCAATCGAATTGGTTAAAGAAGTAGAAGCGTTTATCGATATCGTTGAAATCGGTACCCCAGTCATCAACAAAGAAGGCTTAAAAGCCGTCTCTGAAATGAAAGCAGCATTTCCGAACTTGGAAGTTTTAGCTGACGTGAAAATCATGGACGCTGCAGCTTATGAAGTATCGAATGCTTCTGCAGCAGGTGCAGATATTATCACAATCCTTGCACAAGCAGAAGATTCTTCTATCAAAGGTGCTGTTGAAGAAGCTAAAAAACAAGGCAAAAAAATCCTTGTAGACATGATCGCAGTAAAAGACATCAAAACACGCGCTGCAGAACTTGATCTTCTTGGAGCAGATTACATCTGTGTACACACGGGCTATGACCTGCAAGCAGAAGGCAAAGACTCTTTCGAAGATCTTCGCACAATTAAAAGCGTCGTGAAAAACGCACGCACAGCTGTAGCTGGCGGCATCAAATTGGAAACATTGCCAGAAGTGATCAAGGCACAACCAGACTTGATCATTGTCGGCGGCGGCATCACAAGCAAAGACGACAAAGGCGCAGAAGCTGAGAAAATCCAGAAGCTAATCAAAGAAAGCGTAACTGTCTAACATGAACACCACAGGCTTTACAGAAGAAATTCTGGCCGAACTAAAGCAAACACTGTCGCTCATTGATGACACAGAAGCTGAAAAGCTGGTCAACGGCATCCTCCAGGCCAAGAAAATATTCGTGGCTGGCGGTGGCCGCTCCGGTTTTATGGCAAAATCTTTTGTCATGCGTATGATGCATGTAGGCTTGGATTCCTATGTTGTCGGCGAAACGGTGACTCCGAATTTAGAAGCTGATGATATTTTTATCGTCGGTTCCGGTTCCGGCGAAACCAAAAGCCTGGCAGCAATGACAGAAAAAGCCCAGTCTATCGGTGCAACAGTCGTGGCGATTACCACAAACCCGGAGTCTACAATCGGCAGTCTGGCAGACATCCACATCACCATTCCTGCTCAAGCAAAAGCAGACGGCGCCAGCGGCAAGTCCATTCAACCAATGGGCTCGCTGTTCGAGCAGTCGCTTCTCCTTTTCTATGATGCGGTGATCTTGAGATTCATGGATAAAAAAGGTCTGAACTCCAACACGATGTACGGCCGGCACGCAAACTTAGAGTAAAAACAAAAGAGCCTGAACCTGAATTTATTCAGGCTCAGGCTCCTTTTTATTGTCCTAAGAACCCAAAATCCCGAACAATCCAAGCACTTTCACTGGACAGAGACACAAAAAGCATGCCAAGCTAAATATACTGCGAAAAAATTACATACAATGGAAGGGTTGATCAAATGAAAATGTACGATATCACAGGTGAAATCTTTGAGGGAATGGCTGTATACAAAGACAAACCGGAAAAACAGCCAAAAATTAACCAACTGACAAACGGCTATGTGACAGAAACACGGTTGGAAATGGATGTCCATACGGGTACGCACATCGATGCCCCGCTTCATATGAAAGTGGACGGCGAAACCTTTGAATCGATTTCATTGGACAAGCTTGTCGGAAAATGCAAAGTGTTGGATTTAACAGCATCTGAGAACGGCATTTCAAAAGCGGAGCTGGAAAAGTTTGAGCTTGAAAAGGATGACTTTGTTCTATTTAAAACAAAAAATTCATTTGATGATCATTTTAACTTCGACTTTATTTTTCTTGCAGAAGACGGTGCAGCCTACTTGTCCGAGATCGGCGTTCGTGGAGTTGGCATTGATGCGCTCGGAATCGAACGAAGCCAAGAAGGTCATCCGACGCACAAGACCTTGTTCGAACATGACATCATCATCATTGAAGGCTTGCGCCTGAAAGAAGTCGAGCAAGGCGAATACTTTATGGTCGCAGCACCGCTTAAATTAGTCGGTACCGACGCGTCACCTGCCAGAGTGATGCTGTTTGAAGGATTGAACGTTTAAAACGTTGAAAAGAAATTCCAAGGAGAGAACCCATGTATAAAATGATTGCAATTGATCTAGACGGAACACTTTTCACAGACGAACTGACCATTTCTCCCGGAACTGTGGCCGCGATTCAAAAAGCGATCGAACTGGGGACTGTAGTCACGATTGCGACAGGAAGAATGTTTTCTTCTGCGAAACTTGTGGCAGAACAGTTGGGGATCGATGCCCCGCTCATTACGTACCAAGGCGCCATGATCAAGGCCATAGGCGAAGGAGAGGCTTTGTATGAGCAGGCCGTCTCCCCTGACATTGCCAAAAAATTAATTCACATTGCCCGTGAAAAAGAGATTCACTTGCAAGTGTATCAAGACGACATTCTCTACGGAGTAGCGGAAACGGAGAAGCTAATAGCTTATGCCGAAGCTGTTCAAGTGCCGTATGCTATAGAACCGGACTTGATCAGGCTTGCGGAAAAAGGGTTTACCAAATTGCTCTTTATCGACGAACCCGATGTCTTGGATATCCTTCAAAAAGAATTGCGGGCACTATTCGGTGAGTCTGCCTATATCGAAAAATCGAAAAAGAATTACTTGGAAGTGACGCATCCGGAAGCCAACAAAGGAACGGCCCTTTTATTCCTGGCAAACCACCTTGGCATCGCCCAATCAGAAATTATCGGGATTGGCGACAATCACAACGATCTTGAATTGGTCAAAGCAGCCGGGTTTGGCATTGCGATGGGCAATGCCGTACCGGAAGTCAAAGAGATTGCCGATTACACCTCGCTGACAAACAATGACGAAGGTGTACGCCATGCAATCGATAGGTTTATTTTAGAGCCCCAGAAAATTGCCGCAGTGAAGAGAGGAAGCGAAAATCATGCCTAACTTGGGAGAAAAAAGCTTTAATTGCGAAAAAGAACTGACCCTTTCCATCATCGGCGGAAAGTGGAAAATGCTGATTCTCTGGCATTTAGGCAAAGAAGGAACAAAACGGTTTGGCGAATTGAAAAACCTGATGCCGGGCATTACCCAGCGCATGCTGGTCACCCAATTGCGTGAACTGGAAGAGCACTTAATCGTGCACCGCGAAATTTATCCGGTTGTGCCGCCGAAAGTGGAATACTCTCTAACTGATCAGGGGCGCAGCTTGATTCCCATCCTCGACTCCATGTACGAATGGGGCAAAGATTACATGGAGCAAAATTTAGATACGACGATAGAAGCCAATAAAAATGCTTAAACAAAGCGGATTGCAACATCATGCAGTCCGCTTTGTTTTATGATCTCATGTTATACAGGTTGAAGGGGGTAAGCTGAGGGTAGGTAAGATAAAAGCAGGTATCCTATACATATAGAAAGGAGTGTTCAAATGACACAAAAAGTCTGGTTTCAAACAGCTGTCGCCATTATTTTCACACTGGTTATCATTCGTTTATTTATCGAAGTGCAAGGTGTCTTCTCTCCACTTTTTGTAGTGGCAGAAACCATTTTCCTGCCTTTGCTAATCGGCGGAGTACTCTTTTATTTGACGAGGCCCATTCTTCATTTTCTGCAAAACAAGAAAGTTCCCAAATGGGCGGCAATCTTACTGATTTTCGCATTGATGGGCTTTCTTCTATGGTTATTTTATATTTTGCTGGCTCCCATTGTTTCCGAGCAAGTAAATTCACTTGCGGACAATGCGCCGGAAATTATCGAAAGCGCAGAGGAGTATGGACAATACCTGTTGAACCAACGCGAACATTTGCCGGACTCGGTGCGGGAACAAGTAAATGGGATGACCGGACAATTTACTGACTGGGCTGGAAATATCAGTTCTTGGCTCTTGACGTTCCTAATGGGACTGTTTTCAGGTGTGCTTGCGCTCATCCTGGTTCCTTTTTTCTTGGTTTATATATTAATTGACCACCGGAAATTTGCACCATTTGTCGCTCAGTTTTTCTCTGGAGAACGAAAAACCTGGATTCGCAAAACGTTGCACGATATAGATGAGACCTTGAAATCTTATATTGTGGGACAATTATTTGTCAGTTTGACCGTCGGCGCTATGCTGCTAGTCGGCTACCTGATCATTGGACTTGAATATGCATTCTTGTTGGCTCTTATTGGGGTCATGACCAACGTCATCCCTTTTCTCGGACCTTATATCGCCGTTATTCCAGCGATGATTATTGCACTGGTTCAAGATCCGATTATGGCCGTTTATGTAGCCATCATCATGCTGGTGGCACAGCAAATTGAGGGGAACCTCATTACGCCGAATATTATGGGCAACGCACTGAATGTACATCCACTTACCGTCATCACTTTAATACTGGCCGCCGGGAACATTGCCGGCATTTGGGGCATCATACTGGCCGTTCCTTTTTACGCCGTCATCAAAACTATTGTTTCCAATTTCTATGCCAAACGAAAAGACATCGAGGAAAAAGCGACAGAAAAAGTGTAGTACAAGAAGCTCTTTTGTACACGAAAGTAGATATTGATTGGGCAATCGTCCATACCCATTGCACTTAGAAAGCAACTTTGACAGAAAGTGGTGACGCTAATGACTGTTCTCGTGACCGGCTTTACCGGCAATTCAGGCTATGAAGTTGCACAAATTTTAAAGAGCAAAAGTATGTCCTTCAAGTGTGCAGTGCGCAACGTAGAAAAAGCCGTACAACAATATGGCGAAGAGTATGAGTTTGCCGCTTTGGATTTTGCAGATCCAGACACCTTTGAGAGGGCGTTGCAAGGCGTCAGCCAACTGTTTCTAATGTATCCGCCAGGGGCAAACCTGCAATTTGCGGAGTTCCTGGAGCAAGCCAAACAGATGGGCGTTCAACACATTACTTATTTGTCGGTAAAGGACGTCAAGTTTTTGCCGTTCATCCACCATTATAAAAACGAAAAGCTGATTAGAAAATTAGGTGTTCCGTACACCTTTGTCCGTGCCGGCTATTTCATGCAAAACCTGAACGACTTTTTACTCGAGGAAATCAAAGAAAATCGTCGTATTTTTGTTCCGGCCGGGAAGGGCCAAACAAGCTTTGTCGACGTCCGTGATTTGGCAGAAGTGGTTTCTTTATCTTTCCAAGATCCACAGCTTCATAAAAACAAAGCTTATACAATCACGGGCGCTGAAGCGTTAAATTTTTCACAAGTAGCTGAAAAGATGACCCATGTTCTTGGCAAACCCATTTCCTACACAAATCCATCGGCGAAAGATTTCAAGGAATATATGATAAGCCGTGGAAAAGATAAAGGATTCATCAATGTCGTCGTCGGCATCCACTTCCCTACCAAGTTGGGTTTGGCAAAAGGCATAACTTCTGATTATCAAAAACTAACGGGCAAGCAGCCGCGAAAAATCGAGGCATATATTTACGATTACCGGGAGTATTGGGAATGATGGTGACAGAGTGTTTTATGATGAACGGTTGTCACAGGCTCACCTGATCGCTTTAGTATTTATCTGGCTGGCTCTTGTCACTTTCACCTATTCTTCAATTAGCGATACGAGAACAACAGGAAACTCATAGTATGAATGGTTAAAAAGCCGAACTTTTTTTATCATAGAACGCTTACATTTTATTTTGTATGTTTCAGCTTGGTTTTTAGTGGTAGATAAACTAGGTAACCAACTATTGCCAATATGAGGAGCGATTTAAATGTCGAATATCCCAAACCCTAGAACACAATACACAACAGATAACTTTCCGAAACAATACCAAGAGCCGCCTGGCCTTCAAAAAGATATGAGCCCACTTCCAGATTGCGGCGAAACAAGCTATACCGGATCAGGAAAATTAGCAGGACGCAAAGCGCTGGTAACCGGCGGCGACTCCGGAATCGGTCGTGCAGCTGCTATTGCTTATGCACGAGAAGGCGCAGACGTCGCCATCAACTACTTACCGGTTGAACAGCCCGATGCAGAAGAAGTTAAAAAACTGATCGAAGCTGAAGGGCGAAAAGCTATTTTGATTCCAGGAGATTTGAGCAGTGAATCTTTCTGCAAAGAATTGGTTGAAAAGGCGCATTCGGAACTCGGCGGCTTGGATATTCTTGCATTAGTTGCCGGCAAGCAGCAGGCCGTTGAAGATATTTTAGAATTGCCTACCGAGCAGCTTGAAAAAACATTCCAAGTTAATGTTTATTCATTGTACTGGACGGTCAAAGCAGCACTTCCGCACCTTCCTGCAGGAGCTTCTATTATTACAACCAGCTCTGTTGAAGGTTTTGACCCGAGCCCGATGCTTGTCGATTATGCAGCAACAAAATTTGCGATTATCGGATTCACCAAAGCGATGTCTAAGCAATTGGCAGACAAAGGCATCCGTGTAAATTCAGTTGCGCCAGGACCAATCTGGACTGCTCTGCAAATTTCCGGCGGACAGCCACAGGAAAATATTCCAGAATTCGGAAAAGGCACACCTGAAACTCCACTGGGACGTGCAGGACAGCCTGTTGAATTGTCATCTGTCTATGTGTTCTTAGCGTCAACCGAATCCAGCTACGTAACTGGACAAATTTACAGCATAACTGGCGGAATGCCGACAGCTTAATCATAATTCAACATTCTACAAAAAAAGCTTGCAGCAACCGATTTTCGGTACTGCAAGCTTTTTATGATGTTAAAATCGTACGTATGAATTGGCCACTCTTTATTTCTTCTTCAACAACCGATAAGCAATAAATGCAATGGCCAGCAAGGCAACCACAAGGAAAACCGTAATTAACGAATTCCCCTCATCTTCTGTCGTTTCGGCAACGTTTTCTTCTGCCGCTGGTGTTGCTATTTCAACTATCGGCTCTTCTTCTGTTGCCGATTCTTCTGGTGCTGCTTCGGACTCCGCCTCTTCTGCTGCAGGTTCTTCCGCTGCAGCTTCAACGTTCAATTCAAATGCTACTTCACCTTCGATCGGGTGGCCATCTGCCCCAATGATTTTCCATTGAATGGTGTAAGCTGCATTTGGAAGCTCTTCTGCAAGGGTTCCAGTCATAACCCCATCTGAAATTGCGATGTCGCCAAATTCATACGCTTCGTCTGCGTTTGCCAACGTCATCGTACTTCCCTGTTCGATGACTGTCCCAAACGTCAGAACCACTTCTTCCAAGGGTTCGACTATCACTGCTCCTTCCGCAGGTGACGATGAAGACAGCGTAGTGTGTGCCTGCCCCATTAACGGCATCGAAAAAATTGCTATTATAAGTAAGCTGATGATTTTTTTCATCTTGTGGTCCTCCATTCTTTTGACTTTACTCGTTTATTATAAGCTATAGCCAGGTGATGAAGTGCTTGAATCGGTCCCTTCTTCAAATACCATGGCCAAAATCCTCGCCTTCATGCCGCTAGAAAATAGTTGTTTATTCGCGAATTCAGAAAGCTCATTCATCAACTCCATAAGCTCCAAACACTCCCAGCAACTTGCTAAGTGCTTATCAATTTCTTCCTTCCACTGCTTTTCAACTGGCAGAGATCCGTTGATGTAATCTACCACAAGGTCGCATTCCATCTCCACAATTGAATCCCTCCTTTGTATTCCTAACCAATTCGCCGGCTATAAGGCGCTATTTAAGCAAACAAAAAGCTAGCCGATTAAGGCTAGCTTTTCATTAGCGTCCACAAATCTTACTGTTTGCGTGTGCGAACAGCTACTACAGTCGTAAGAGCTGCAAGCATTAAGCCAGCCAGTACCCACATGAATGGGAACGATCCTGTATCTGCTGTGCCGCCCATACCTGTTGCAGGCATTTCAGATGGCATTTCTGTTGCACCGAATTCTTCTGGGAATTGGTCAACGATTGCCGCTGATAATCCAGCTGCAGGCATTGTCATATGTGCATAAGCTTCACGGATCGAGCTGTATGCTGTTTCATAATCACCAGCTACGTACGAATCAAATGCTACTAGCAATTGGTCTACGTGTGCTGTCAATCCTTCTTCTAATGCATCCGCAGGAACGCGTCCTTCTGTTGCTGCGTCAAGCAATGCTGCTTGTTCCACGATGTAGCTATCCAAATCAGCTTTTGCTTGGTCCTGTGCTTCTGTATTTTCTTCACCAGTTGCCACGACATAATCAACAAAGTAGCCGATGTGAGAGTTCCAGATTTCAGAGAATTGTGCGCCAGCTTCTTCGCCGTAGACAGATCCAACTGCTGCAGACAAGTCATCCGCATTGGCTAAAAGTGCAGCCGATGCCTGGTCAAAGCTTTCTGCGCCGTCAGCACCGTCTTGCATCGCCATTGCGGCAAGTCCAGCGTGTTCAGTAAAGATCGCATTCAATGATGCGCGCAAATCTACTGCTGGTGTATCCGGGTTCGTGTTTTCGAACTTCTCTGGGAATTGCGTAGTGATCGCAATAGACAAGCTTTCAGCGAACATGCTCATGTGGTGAATCGATTCGCGTTCGTCTGTGTAAGCTTTTTCAAAGTCGCCTGCTACATACGCATCAAAAGCTGAAATCAGCTGATCCACGTGCACATCCAGTCCTTCTTGAACCGCTGCTGCTGGCAGAAGTCCTTCTGTTGCTGTATCGAAGAATGCCGATTGTTCAACTTTGTATTCTTCTAAAGCAGCTAACGCCTGGTCTTTCGCTTCTTGGTTGTCTTCACCAGTTGCCACGACATAATCCACGAAATAGCCGATATGAGAATTCCAAACTTCAAGGAATGCTGCTCCGCCTTCTTCACCGTAGACCGAAGTCACGGCTGCTGCCAAGTCATCGGAGTTCGCTAGAAGAGCTGCAGAAGCTTGATCAAAATCTTCCGCTCCATCTGCGCCTTTGCGCATGGTTTCAACCGCTAAAAATGCGTGTTCCGTTAATACCGTATCAAGGGCAATGCGTAATTCCGCTGCCGGTGTCGCCGTGCTTGACTCCATCGCCGTTTCGCTTGCTGGAGTTGAATGGCCATGGCTGTCTGCCAATGCCGCCGTTGGTACCAATAAGGCTAATGATAGTGGAAGTGCTAAAAGACATTTGTTTAATTTCATAAAAAATCGCTCCCTTTTTCTTTTTTTTTTGGTTATACAGGGATAACGCACAAAGAAATGATTTAGATCACTTTTTTTAAAATTTAATTTTATTAGTTGAACTGACAATCTTTATGTATTGATAATTAGCAGACGCTTTCCTATGAAACAACTGATTCAGCACCAACTAGAACAACTGCAGCTGCATAAAGTACGCAGACATCTTTTTCGTCCCATATTTAATTCTCAACACACTACACTCGTATATAGGTAATAGGCGTGAATGGCTATTCTCTTTGAAAATGAGATTCTTCAATAGAACATAATCAAATTTAACTTTGCTCATGTCTAATAGGTAAGAACAACAAAAAACAGCTCAGGTAGTTTGAAATACATACCTGGGCTGCTTTTCTTTTTGTTGCGTAAATTCAGTCTGCTCCTTCAAAAACTTGGCGCAGTTCAATCTGGCCTTCTCCATTCCCCATAGGGTCCGGCATGCGCATTGCCCAGCTGACAGCTTCTTCCTGTGACTTAACATCAATCAAAATAAATCCAGCGACTAACTCTTTCGATTCTGAAAATGGGCCGTGGGAAACTGAAGGCTCTTTTCCTGGATCCAAAAATGCGAGGCGCATTCCATTTGAACTTGGATAAAGTCCTTTTGCCATAACCCTGACCCCTGCCTCAACCAATTCTTCGTTGTACTTCGACATTGCTTCCATAAGCTCGGAACTCGGAAGTTTTCCAGCTTCTGAACTGGCAGAAGCTTTGACAATCAGCATAAATAGCATAGAAACTCCCCCCTTTAATTGTTTAGCAACTAACGGAAGTATTCGAGAAGAACATAACAATTCCTTTTTATTTTCCAGTCTTATCCGATGTTAACTTTTTTATAAAATTTAATTATTTCAAAGTAAGCAACCGTCGACGCTCTTTCTTCAGCTGCTAGCGTTTTGTGTAATAGTGCTTCATTAGTTATTTTGAACTATTTAAAGTCTGAGGGACGGTGTATATAATTCTCTCTAGCGCGTGTTTAAAATAAGTATATATATCTACTTTCATTTTATAAACAAATTTAAGGGTGGAAGCTTAAGTGAGACCTATTCTGTCTTGGCTGATTTGTTGAGTGCCTGTTATTGCAGAATTTGAATTTTTAAGAATTATGGAGGAAAAACAATGCGCTTTTCACTAAGTCTGCGGACACAATTATCGATCATTTTTGCCAGCACAACTATTTTACTAATTTTTATTTTCGGCCTTGTTTATGGGGACCGCTCAATCAAACAAGTAGAAGTTGAAATTGGCAATTCACTCAGTGAATCTGCCTACTTAATGGAGAACAACTTGGATCAATACATGTGGTCCAGATACGGTGAAACCATCTTGCTCAGCGGTTTGCCGGACATTCGGCAACCTGACAATCCGGAAGAGATTGCTTCACTGCTCGACCAAACACAAGAAGCTTTCCCATCATTTTCTTGGATTGGTCTGACAGATCCGGATGGCACAGTCATTGCTTCTACGGACTCCATTTTGACAGGAGTCGATGTTTCTGAACGTCCAGTTTATACAGAAGCCTTGGAAGGAACCTTCATTGGCGATGTTCACGAAGCTGTCTTGCTCGCCGACCTTTTGCCTAACCCGACTGGAGAAGAAATGAAATTTGTGGATATCAGCACACCCATTTACAACGACAATGACGAATTCACCGGCGTCCTAGCTACGCACTTAAGCTGGGAATGGATAAAAGAAGTTGAGGCCTCTATGCTCGATTCCATTAACAATCGAGATAGCATTGAATTTCTAATTGTCAGCGAAATAGATGATGTCGTTATTCTGGGTCCCGATGATCTTATTGGCAAGCCGTTGGATCTGGAGAGCATTGATTTGGCCCGCACCGGCCAGAACGGATCGATTATTGAGACGTGGCCAAATGAAGAAGAGTACGTGACCGGTTATATGACGGAAAACGGCTATATGGATTATCCAGGTTTAGGGTGGACGATTTTAGTCCGGCAACCCGTAGATGTGGCATATGCATCCACCAAAGAACTCATAACATTCTTTCTTGTAGCTGGATTAATCTTTGTTGTATTGTTTGCGGTTCTCGGCTGGTTTCTTGCCGGAAGACTAGCTTCTCCACTAAAAAAAATCGCATCGGCAGCTGACCGGCTCAGATTGGGGGAGCAAGTTCAAATCCCGTATTACAAAGGAACTTCGGAACTGGAAACCTTATCTCTTTCGCTAAGAAAACTCGTTTCAGACCTTACCCACACGGAAACGGCTTTAGTGGAAATGAAGGAAGTTGCCAACCGGGATGAACTCACAGGATTGGCTAACCGCTATGCCCTGGATTATTATTTGCGTGAGTTTATTCAAAAACACCAAACAGCGATTGTTTTATACATTGACTTGGATGGATTTAAACTGATTAACGATACATTGGGCCACAATGCTGGTGACGAACTTCTCGTTCAAGTCGCTCAAAGGCTCAAAACCATTGTCAGAGAAGAAGAAATGATTTCCAGGGTAGGCGGCGATGAATTTATTGTCATTTTGCCGGCCGGCAAAGAAGACCTCGCCAAAAGGGGAGAAAGTGTGGGAGAAAGAATCATTTCATCCATCAACAAGCCCTATTCACTCGATGGCCAAAAGGCTTCTGTCAGCTGCAGCATTGGAGCTGCCTTCTGGGAAGCTTCCACTCCGATCAATATCGAAGAGACAATCAGAACAGCAGATGAGGCATTGTACGCTGCTAAACGAGAAGGAAAAAACCGAATCCATATTTATAGCAGCTGATTGTGCATCATGTGATACGCACCACCCTGAAAAATTAATTTAGGGTCCTAAAATTTTAAATCTTTGATGATTTTTATTATTTTAAAATAATATATATGTTTTTTAATTAGTTTTTTAAAAATAATTTTATTTCAAGTCTCTCCTTCAAAAAGGAGAGACTTTTATTTTTTTTGCAATCCAGACAAGCATTATATTTTAAAATTTTAATGCCAAGTATTCCAAAAGGTCTACTTTATTTTTTAGCCTCAATAAATTCTAACTACATATATTAGAATATCTTTTAACCAAGGAAAGCTGACTCGAAAATGTTCACCTATTTTACGCAAAAACCCAAAATTTTTAACAATGAGTTTAAATATTCGTGATTTGCGCTATATATGTATGGTAAAGACTGCTCACTTATCTACTCATAAGCTTATACAAATAAAAAACGCTAGTCTTTTATGTTTGTTTGCTCGAGAAAAAAGAAGTATTTTCTCCTATCTTAACAGCGTAGTTTCTGCTCACACACACTTTTTTATGCGCACCATCTGCTTTAGATTTCCAATTACCCACTAGAGACTGGAGAAAAATTAATGAAACATTTACGCACCGATGTACAAAACGCCATTTTGGAAGCCATGCTAAACGGCAGCCAAGTCGCCACAGTAGTGACAGACCCTCAACAGGCAGACAACCCGATTATCTACACAAATCAAACCTTCGAACAGTTGACCGGCTACGCGTCCGAAGAAATCATCGGGCGGAACTGCCGGTTTTTGCAGGGTCCAGAAACGGATCCCCAAGCCATTGTCCAAATAAAAGAAAGTGTTTCAAGCCGGATCAAAAACACTGTGACCATCCGAAACTACCGGAAAGACGGCAGCATGTTCTGGAACCGCTTGAGTATTGAACCAGTTGTGGTGGACGATCATTTGTATTACATAGGCACCCAAACCGATGTGACAAACGAAGTACGCCAAAAATTTCTGCTGGATGAAAAGGAAGAAGAAATCAACCAGCTGCTCTTGCCAATCATTCCAATCCACCCAGACTTAGGGGCTGTTGCTCTTGTGGGAAAAATGGACAACCAGCGCTTTGGGGTTTTGATTTTAAAGTTAAGTGAGTTTATTCAACAAACGGGGACACATCATCTCATCATCGACACAACCGGAACAATCTGGGAGGTCAATTTTCTGTACGATAAACTGTTGGAAGTTCAGGACGTGCTGCGCTTGATGGGAAGCAAACTTTATATCACAGGAATAAATTCCCAGACAGCTATCGACATCGTCACCCAAAGAACACACGATCAATCCCTCCTGACCTTCTCAACAATTCAGCAAGTGATTGAACAATTAAATCTTAGTTCTTACCTTGCCGCAAAAGAAAAATAGGGCTTTCAAAGTATAGAAATAAAATAAAAAAATATAAAAGGTTTCAAAAAAAATTATTGTGGCAATAATATTAGGCATAAGGAGGACAAAACAAACAGAGCAACAACAAAATAACTTATGAGAACATGGAGATGACAAGATGAACACACGAAGAAATTTTAAATCATACTTTGCCCCTGAAACAGATGACGCTGGACGAAACATTTCATGGAGTTCAATCATTGCAGGTGTCGTTACATTTATCGCATTTTTAATTATGTTTAGTTTGATCGGCACCGCAATCGGGCTGGGGGTAACAGACGCCACTTCAAATGACCCATTTGCTGGCGTAGGAACAGGATTAGCTATCTGGGGAATCCTATCATTGCTTATCTCATTGCTGGCAGCTGGAGCTGTTGCCGGTATTACAGCAGCTAGAGCCGGCTTGATTCACGGTTTTCTAACGTGGGCTACAAGCGTTATTGTTCTGTTTGTTTTGTTAACCTTTACAACGATCAACACATTCCAAACTGTCGGATCTATTTTTGGCAGTGTCGGCAGTGCTGTTGGCCAAGGCGCCGGTTCTGTTGCCTCTACAACAGGTGACGCCATCCAAGCAACATTTGATAATGTCACCGAAAACTTTTCTGGAGTCGATACAGGAGAACTGGAAGGCAATGTTGAGGAAATCCTGGTTGATACAGAAATTCCTGAATTGCAGCCAGGCTATTTAGATACACAACTGGAAGAAAGCAGAAACGAAGTATTGGATGCAGGGAAAGAGTTAGCTGTGAACCCTGAAAACTCGGATGCTATTCTTCAAGACTTGTCGGACTCTTTAACAGCCAAGGCAGAAGAAATTCAAGGTTCTGTTGATGAAGAAGCTATTTCTGAGGCAGTTGCCACTAATACGGAGTTGAGCGAAGCTGAAGCTGAAGAAGCGACCGCCAACATCGTTGATGGATTAAACCAAGCAACTACACAGGCAAGCGAACAAGTTGAAAATGCTCAAGCAGCACTGGAAGATGCTTCACAGGAACTGGAACAAACTATCGCCGAGCTTCGCCAGTCAACGGAAGAAGTGACGCAAACCGCATCTACCGTTTCAATTTGGGGCTTTGTTGCTCTGCTGTTGACAATGGTTGTAACTTCAATAGCCGGCATTTTCGGATCCAGCTTTGTACGCAAACAACGCGTTGTGAATAAGTAATTCTCAATTTCTCAGTAACCACCCTTTGGAGAACCTACTCTCCGAAGGGTTTTTTCTGGAAAAAATTCGCTTTGCATCAACAACTTTAAAATGATAAAAATTTTGAAGTTTGATGTACTATTTTGCTTTCATTTCTTAAGAAATATGGTATGCTGAAAAATAGGCACAATTACTAGAACGAACGTTCTTTATGACCACTCTAGTGAATCAATCGATCCAATAATTGATCTGTTCAGACTAATTTCTTTGCTGCATTTCTCCAAAAACTATTTCAATTTGCTTTTTTGCAACTGTTTAACCTGGTATAAGAAACCTACACACCCCTTGTTCAAGAAAATAAGTCCGGTAAAGCGCTGTTTATAAATTACATTATTTTCCTTTAATATATTTATATTTTACTGTATGAATCGCAGACGTAAGTACAAAACCATAAGAAAGTGTCGTGAACGAAATTACAAGTATAGTAGGATCATACAATCTGCCTTTAGTCATTCTTTCAGTCCTGGTAGCCATTTTTTCAGCATCGGTTGCACTGGATATCAGCAGCCGCATTAAATACTCAAAGCGAGTCGCACCCATTCGATGGATTGCAGCAGGCGCACTTGTTCTCGGGTTGGGAATATGGACCATGCATTTTATCGGCATGCTTGCTTTCAACTTGCCGATTGATGTGACCTATCGCTTCAGCCTAGTCACGCTCTCTGTTATTCCTGCAGTCATTTCCTGTGGAATCGCTTTTTATATCATCAGCCGGCCTACTGTTAGCCGCGCTAATTTATTATTCGGCGCTTTTTTTATAAGTGCAGGCATAATTTCAATGCATTTTCTTGGCATGGAAGCAATGCGTATGGAAGCGGCTCTTTCATACGATCCCGTTTTGTGGACAGCATCAGCTGCCATTGCTTTTGCAGCTTCTTATATTGGCTTGTACCTTTTATTTTATTTGCCAAACGTACCGCGCTTTCACTGGAGAAAAGTAGCAAGTGCCATATTGATAGGGCTAGCTGTCTCTGGAATGCACTACACAGGCATGTCTGCAGCCCATTTTTCCCCTTCCCAGCATACGATGGAACATGCCGGCCAATTTTCAATGAATACCACCTTGATGGCTTGGGGAATAGGAGCTGGTATGCTCGTGCTGCTTGTTCTGGCGGTTACCAGCATATGGACTGACAAAAAATTAGAAGACCAATCCGCAGAATCCGAACTGAAGTTTCAGTCTGTCGTGGAATCGGCAAAAGATGCCATTATCGTTGCCGACTTCACAGGTGCCATTATTCATTGGAACGAGGGCGCCGAACTTATTTTTGGCTATACCAAACAAGAAATTCTCGGCTCGAATATTGACACAATTATTCCAAATCGTTTTAAAGATGCTCACCACAGTGGCATGGAAAAATACCGGGAGACCAAAATTCCACACGTTATCGGCAACACTGTCGAACTCACGGGAACCAGAAAAGATGGCAGTGAATTTCAACTGGAGATGTCTTTGGGAACGTGGGAATCTGAAAAAGGCATATTTTTCAGCAGCATCATAAGGGACATCACAGAACGCAAAATCTCTGAAGAAAAAATAAACGACTTGGTCTATTTGGATCCATTGACTGGCCTGCCGAACCGGCGGCTGTTTAATGACCGCATCGATTCATTGCTGAAACAAGGCGATCAAAATGGACTTACCTTTTCTCTTTTTTATATGGACTTGGATAATTTTAAGATGATTAACGATCGTTTTGGACATACGATTGGCGATTTGTTTTTGAAAAATGTAACCGAACGCTTGCAGCAGTATACAACAGACAAGGATACACTTTCCCGACTAGGTGGCGACGAGTTCGTGATGGTATTGCCGGGCACAGAGTACAGCAAGGCCGCAGACCGCGCCCAGGAAATGATTGCGGCATTGAACAAACCATTTCAATTCGAAAGCGAAGAAATATTCACCAGTTTATCTATCGGGATCAGCCTCTTTCCCTCGGATGGAAGCGACTCTGAGACCTTAATTAAAAATGCGGATATTGCGATGTATCGAGCGAAAGAAGAAGGGAAAAACGGCTTTCAATTTTTCACAGACGACATGAACCAAATTACATCGAGAAAGTCTAAATTAGCTACAGGATTGCGCAGAGGAATTGAAAAAGGGGAATTTTTTGTTCACTACCAGCCCCAAATCAGTTTGGAAACGGAAAAAATCATTGGTGTGGAAGCACTGTTGCGCTGGAATCATCCAGTAATGGGCAATATCTCCCCTGCTGAATTTATCCCTATCGCTGAAGAAACCGGAAGCATCACGAAGATTGGCGAATTTGTTTTAGCCGAAGCTTGCCGCCAAAACAAAGCGTGGCAAGATGCCGGCCTTTCTCCGTTCCGAGTAGCCGTTAACATTTCCGCCCGCCAATTTGCACAACAAGACTTGACTGAAATCGTCAGCAATATCTTAAAAGTCTCTGGCTTGCCTCCGCAATATCTAGAGCTCGAGCTGACGGAAACCATCATTCAAAATGCACAGAGTGCAATTGATACGATGCACGAATTATCTTCACTGGGCGTCCATCTATCAATCGATGACTTTGGAACAGGCTATTCTTCATTGAGTTACTTAAAACTGTTTCCCATTGATACATTAAAGATCGACCAGCATTTTACCCGCAACATCGAAAAGGATTTTAAAGATGCTGCTTTAGTTAAAACCATTATCCGGATGGCGCATGATTTAAACTTGAATGTGATTGCTGAAGGCGTGGAAACAAAAGAACAACTGGACTTTCTCAAAACGCAGCAATGCAACCAAGCACAAGGGTACTATTTTAACCGCCCCCTTCCTCCAACAGAGATTGAACAAATTTACTACACACTCAAAACCGGGTAAACATTTCTCAGCCGATTAAAATTTTTTATTGATGTATTTGCTTGCTCAAACAGGCGTGTAAGTATTTCCATAACAATTCGTTGCAGATGGCGGACACTTCAAACGTGTCCGTTTTTTATATACTAAAAATTAGGGACTGTATACTGACAGCCGAATGCTATAGATTTTCTAAAAAAGGAATCTCAATCAATGAATATTTTTCTACTGCAACAAGAAACACTCGGCGCTCTATACGCCAAAAGTCAGCTTCATGACATACTGCATTTTCAATTAAAATTTAATATAATTTCTAAAAAAGAATGCCTTTGGAGAATCGAACATAAGACAAAAACAGTAATTATGAACTATAAAAGTTTTTAAAAAAACCATCTAATGGCTCAGTTATTTAACTGAATATTATTTTTTAAATAATTTTATCGTTTATTCACGAATTAAAAGAATAACTATTGTTAATAAGACACAAAGTTCATTCCATCTATATACCCAAAAATAATCTAAATTGCTCATTTTAAAATTAGTCTAAAAGTTATAATTGTGGGTAAACATAAGTTTAGTTCGAAATAATTACGAAAATTCATATGCAGTTTTTAAACTTATTGATGCTTCATGTTAATAGTTGAGGGGGAAACCGCAATGCATAACGAACAAATACAAGAGTGGATGAATGCAAATGATGAATTTCTGATAGTAATTGATGAAACAGGCACTATTGTCCACGTAAACCGGGCATGGGTCGACTTTTGTATAGAACATTCGGTAAGGGAATCCCTCCGAACAACAGGTACTGATTATTTTATGCAATTAATCGAGCGAAAAAGACTCAATGAAGTTAGCGCTATCCAAGATGTCATCAAAGGCGGAAAAACTGAGCACAAACAAATATACCCATTCCTATTACAAAACGGAAAAAAACAATGGCTTTCCGTTAAAGTTCGAAAGATCAAGCTCGTTTCCTCCGACTCGTATGGAGCTTTGATCAGCCATAAACCGATTAGCCTCCACGATATTGAACCGATTACTGCAGAACATGTTCTGGAAAGCATGACAGATGGATTTGCATTAATGAATGATAAATTCCAACTCAATTACATCAATGAAATCGCCGAGCAACTATTCAGTGTGAAACGTGAAGACGTCATTGGCCTTGGATTATTCGATTTTTTTCCTGAAGCTGAAGGCTCTTCTTTTCATCAGGCATACGAACGGGCGATGAATGAACAAGTGGTTATCGAATTCGAAGATTATTATCATCCGCTCGGCACCTGGTACCAAATCAAAGTCTGTCCCCTTAAAAAAGGTGGGATTGCATTGTATTTTAAGGATGTCAGCGAGCAAAAGAAAATCGAAAAACAATTATCGGTATCTGTGTATTATGACCATTTGACTGATTTGCCGAACCGCCTATTTTTAATGGAAAAAACACGTTCATTAATGGAGAAAAAAAAGAACTTTACTATTTTTTATCTGAATATCGATAACTTGAAACTGATCAATACGATATACAGTCATGAAACCGGTGACATGGCATTAAAACAGGTTGCCGAAAGACTAAGGAGCATCATCAGTGACCGATGTGAGATTTTCCGACTAAACGGGGATGAATTCACTATCGTTTATGAGGGCGGAAACCCAGAAGTTTTTGCTGAAAAAATTACTGATTTGTTCGAGCAGCCTTTTGCTATTGAACATGGACAACCCCTTTTTATTAGTGCCAGTGTTGGCATTTCTTGTTATCCGGACGATGCGTCTTTGTTTAGTGACCTCGTAGCTCACGCAGAAACAGCAATGTACGAAGCCAAGAAAACCCGTGGGCCTTCGTATAAGTTTTTTCGCCCCGCCATGCATATCCGGCGGAGCAGAAGATCTGCTATTGAAGAGTGCCTATCTGGAGATTTGAATGGCATCGGAATCTATTACGCCCTTCAACCTCAAATAAATGGCAATTCAAGTGAAATGGCCGGAATTGAAATGTTGGCTCGCTGGAATCATTCAGAACTGGGAGCCATTTCGCCACTGGAATTTATTGAAGTTGCGGAAGCAACCGGGGTGATCGCTCCTTTGACTCTTCACCTGATTGAACATGTATTTATTCAAATGAATGATTGGCAGCAGCGGTTTGGCTGGAGTCCGCGCACAGCAATCAATATGACACCGTCGCTTCTGGCAAACCCAGCATTTTTTGATGATTTTTTCGGACTCATCGAACAATACGAGATTCGCCCTCAACTGGTCGAAGTTGAAATTACCGAACAAGCAGAACTGACCTATTCCGACCGCACTCTGCAGCATTTACTGTTATGTAAATCCAAAGGGATCTCCATCGCGATTGATGATTTTGGTACTGGGTTTTCCATGATTTCGTATTTGACCCATTTCCCGATAAATAAAATAAAAATAGATCGGTCGTTCATCCAAAAAATAGGGAATGATCGGAAGTCAGAGGCTGTACTCAAGTCACTCATTCATTTAGCAAAAAGTATTGAGTGCGATCTTGTCGCAGAAGGAGTGGAACGACCGAAAGAAGTTGAATTTCTTCTCGCCAACGGCTGTGCTGTTTTCCAAGGCTATTTGTATGACAAACCAATGAATCCGGCTGATTTTGAAGCCAAGTACCTTCAACTGGCTGCTAATGTTTCAGCAAGTACAAAAACGTTACCCAATCCACCTAATAATTGAACCCTCAAGCAGAGCCGAAGGATTCAATGGAGAAAGGAAAGTACAAGTGGAAAAAACAAAAACACTTCCCTTCGACAAATTTTTTATGACAGCAATAAAAGATATGGTATTTGTTGTTAGCGTTGAAAGTACCTCTACCTTCACCTATGCCTTCTTGAATCAATCCGTTTTTGAGCGAACCACTTTAACCGAAGCTGCAATTGGCAAAACATTTCAAGAAGTACACAATGGCATTTTTGCCGATGTTTTGATCATGAACTACACACAAGTATTGGCTACGAAAAAAAGTGTGGTTTATGCCGATTCTTACGTTTCTCCTGCAGGAGAATCTTATTATTCGGAATCTACGTTAACGCCACTGTTAGACGAAGATGGAAACTGCACGTATATTGTTGGGGTTGTCAAAGACATCACCGCTGAACGGTTGGCAAAAATAGAAAGCCAACTAGCCTGGAAGCGTATGGAAGAAAGCCACTCCCGGTACAGGTCGCTATATGAAAACAACTCGGATGCTATCCTCGTTCTTGATACATCCGGAAAAATCCAGACCGGCAATTCAGCCTTGGATCAACTGACTGGATTCTTCCCAGATCAAGTCGCTGGTGTAGAATTCAGTAAATTTATTTATGGAAAAGATATAGTTTCACTGGAAGCGGGCTATAGAAAGGTATTGGATGGAGGAATTGAAGATTTCCGAACAAAGTTCCGTGAGAAATCCGGCCACTTGATTGGTGTATCCATTCAGCTTTCGCCAATTGAAGAAGAAGGACAAATCACCGGCATGTATGCCGTTCTTCGAGATATGCGGGAGATCGACCATTTAATCAGCCAATATGCCGAAAGCGAAAACCGCTTTCGAATTATTGCAGAAAATGCCCACGACGTCATTGTACTGAGAGACTCCAAAGGACAGATGATCTACGTCTCTCCTGCCATTGAACGAGTCTACGGATTTACTCCGGAAGAATTTATGGAAAAGCCCCCTTTTCACAATATGCATCCAGAAGACATTCCACACGTACGAAGCAGCTACAGAAGAGCGGCAAAAGAAGCGAAAAACTACGTGATTGAAATGCGGTTGAAACACAAAACCAAAGGCTGGCTCTGGTCCGAGCTCCAAGGAACTCCAATTTTCAATGAACACGGCCAGTTTATTCATATGCTGACCATCACGCGGGACATTTCCCTGCAAAAAGAACACGAAACAAAACTTCATTACTTCGCATACCATGACCCTTTGACCGGATTGCCAAATCGGCGATTCTTTAACCAACGATTGGCTGAAGAAATTGCTTCTCCACAGCATCCGGATGAAAATTTGGCGGTCATTTTGCTGGATATTGACCACTTTAAACAAATTAACGATGAATTTGGCCACGAAATTGGCGATGCCGTCATCGAGGAATTCAGCAGAAGGTTGAGCCAGCCACTACAAGAGGGCGATATGGCAGCCCGTCTTGGCGGCGATGAATTTGTCTTATTACTGCCAAGCGTGAAGACACGTGAACAGGCAGAACACCTCGCAAAAATCATTCAATCAGCTATGGATGGCCCGTGGTATGTTCGCAATGGCCCAGCTAAAGTTACTGCCAGTATCGGAATCACCTTGACTCCACCAACCGGGGCAACAGTCTCGTCTATTCTAAAAAGTGCAGACCTTGCGATGTACGACGCAAAAGAAGCTGGCAGAGGTACATTCCGGGTTACTGGTTTATAAACCAAGGTTCCTAATAGTCATTTACAGGAATAGATACGAAAAATTCTTCCTTAACCCAAAACACCACATCTTCGATTAACCTATCGAAGATGTGGTGCTTTTTATTTTTAAACTCATTTATTCTGTCCAGCTTATATACTGCCTACGAGATCAGCAATCAGAATATAACGGTCTGGCGCACTGCCAATAAAGTTGAATGGGTAGCAGGTGGTCACGGTTAAATCAGAGTTATCTTTTTCTCCTGGCAACACACTCCCTGCGAATTGCCCACCCCCTCTACTCAACTCATTTTCATCCGTTCCATGAACGATCGGCAGCACTTGATTGATCGCTGGGAACGTTAAGTTTCTGCCGTTTTTGTGTGGGATTTGTCTGAACTGTCATCTCTACCCCTTCTTTTTCCGTCACAGCTATTACTTCAGATGCAAAAATAGATTAATTATTAAAGTAATCTTTCATCATGCATCAAAAAAATTATATTACGAAATCCGAAATTTTCAAATGATATAAATACTTTTGACCCACATGAAAAATATGACTATTATCTTAAGTATTAGATTTTTAATATTTTTTTATTCAAATGATATTTTTTAACTTATATCAATGTGAAAAACTAAAAAAAATCAATATTCATAAATGTATATTGCCTTTTTATATAATTTTAATTGAGCTTAAAGGCATATTTACGTATTGCTGGGATAAATTTAATAATAAGTAACTACAAGTATAGTTCATAATTTCACATAGCAAGGTACTTTAGATGTGATTCTACTACCGACCAATTTTTCACTGAATTTCTCTATGTCCCGCACCGATAATGCGCCATCAGAAATCTTATATTAAAAATATTCGAAGCCAACTTCAGTGCTCAGACTGCTGATGCATTTCAAATTTCACCTGATAATTGAATGCCTAACCTGAAGGAAAGGATTCAACGGAGAAAGGAAAGTACTAAATGGAAACAGTACATGCACTCCCTTTTGATAAAGCTTTTATGACAGCGATACAAGATATGGTATCTATCGTAAGCATTGAAAATGACTCTGTTTTCACATACGAATTCCTAAATCAGGCCGTATACGAACGATCAACCTTAACATCTGCTGCTGTCGGGAAAACTTTCCAAGAAGTTCATGATAAGGAAATGGCAGATTTATTGACTGCACATTATGAGAACGTGCTGAAAACAAAAAAAGCATTCATTTACAGTGATTCCGAGTATTCCGAGTCTACTTTAACACCGTTGCTCGATGAGAATGGCACCTGCACCCACATTATCGGGGTTATCAAGGAAGCTACTGCTGAACGGCTCGCAAAACTCGAATACCAGACGAAATCAAAGCATGTACAGGAAAATCGCTCCAGGTACCGCTCGTTGTATGACAATAATGCTGATGCGATTCTTTCACTGGACTTGACGGGCAGAATTCAAACTGGCAATTCGACGGTCGAGCAGCTAACTGGCTTCTCGCTCGAAGAAGTAGTGGGCCTGGAGCTCAGTCAATTTATCAACGAGGAAGATCATGACTTGCTGATTACGCATTTCAAACAAGGGCTGACAGGAGTATATCAGGATGTCCGCACGAAATTTCGTGGAAAATTTGGGAATTTAATTGGAATTTCTATTCAGTTTGCACCTATTGAAGAAGGAAACGATATTGTCGGGTCATATGCTGTAATGCGGGATATGCGAGAAATCGACCACCTGATCAACCAGTATGCTGAAAGTGAAAATCGCTTTCGCATTATTGCTGAAAATGCACATGATGTGATTGTCTTGCGGGATGACAAAGGCGAAATTTTGTATGTTTCTCCTTCTATTAAACGAGTTTACGGATTTGATCCAGAAGAATATATGGAAAAACCTTCTTTTCATACAGTTCATCCTGAGGATATTTCGCAAGTAAGAGAAATCTATGCCCAAGCTGTCGAAGAAGCCAAAAATTATGTGATTGAAATTCGCATGGAGCATAAAATTGAGGGATGGCGATGGTCAGAATTACAAGGGACACCAATCTTCAATGAACAAAACCAGTTTATTCATATGTTGACGATTACACGGGACATCACGCTGCAAAAAGAACACGAAGCCAAACTTCATTATTATGCATATCACGATTCGTTGACCGGTTTACCAAATCGACGTTTTTTCAAGCAGCAGCTTAATGAAAAAATCGCCTCTCAACAACAAAAAGGAGAAACATTGGCCGTTATTTTGTTGGATATTGACCATTTTAAACAAATCAACGACCAGCTGGGACATGAAGTAGGAGATGCGGTAATTGAGGAATTTGGCAAGCGTCTCACGCATTCACTTGAAGAAGGTGATATGGCTGCCCGCCTTGGAGGCGATGAATTTGTCCTGCTCCTTCCAAGCGTGAGAACACGCGAAGAAGCCGAAAGGATGGCTGAAAAAATTCAAATAGCGATAGAAGCTTCGTGGACGATTGAGAATGGTCCTTTGTCCGTCTCTTCCAGTATGGGAATAACTTTAGTCCCGTTGGCTGGCGCAACAACCTCATCCATTTTGAAGAATGCTGATCTCGCAATGTACGAAGCAAAAGAATCCGGCAGAGGCACCTACCGTCTTCAAAGTCTGTAATGGTATTCACACTTCCCCTTCTGAAGAAGATCCATTAAATGAAATAAATTAGTTTCTACAATTCTATCCCAGAAAGGAGTATTATCTTGAGCTGTTTGAGTACGAAAGGCACCTTTTCTATTGCTTTAGCAGATTCGAACCAAATGCTTGGAGAAGGCCTGAAAGCGATTTTGAACGATCTTAATAATGAGTTTTCATTTATTGATCAACAGCGCGATTTGAGAAGCTTAACGCAAAATTTTGGTAACTACAAACCGCAAATTATTCTAGCCGAACTATTCAGCGGTGATTCTTATGAAATCAGTGACTTAAAAAACTTCACCACAGAACATCCCGAAATAAAAGTGCTGGTATATTCGGCTTCAGCTGAAAAAGAACATGTTTTGGAAGCCCTTAAAAATGGGGCCATAGGTTACCTTTTAAAAAGGACTGAAATCGATGCGGTCCTTTATGCGCTGCGCATCATTTCTCAGGATCATTATTACGTAGATCCTCAGGTAGCACCTTTCTTGATACATGAAGTTCGGCGTTTAAGTGACGCGTTTAACAGCAACGAACTTTTCTCAATTCAACTTTCCAATCCTTCCCCAAAGCTTTTGACAAAAAAGGAGATAGACATTGTTCGCCTGCTGACTCGAGGCAGAAGTAACAGAGCTATTGGGGAGGCACTGAACATTAAGGAGAAAAACGTCAAAAACTATGTTTCCAGCATCCTATCGAAATTAGGGGCAACTGATCGAACACAAATCGTTTTAAAAGCGATCAAAAACGGCTGGGTAGAACTCTAAAGTCGCCTGTCTGCTGACAGCACAGTAATTTTTTAGAACCTTGAATTTAGGCTGTTTAACCCAAAAGTCATTAGAGCTATACTTCAGGCAATCACAATTTTTTTGTTAGGGGATACTAGAATGGTCAACGTGAAAAAGGCTCCAATCCTCTTAATGTTCATTTTTATTAGTGGATTTGTAGTGTGGAATGAACTTTTCAAGAATCTAGAGGAGATCCGACTAACTGGAATCGGTACCATACGGCTGATTGCCGGAACTATAGCTTTTATCTGGATGTTCCAAACTTATCAGAAGCAAGCAGGTACGCAGAAATTTTTTGGGCTGCTATTAAGCATCGGGATATTCTGTTATTCAATTGGCAGCTTTATTTGGCTTTACATCTATTCAACTGATGGACTGCTTGCAATTAATAACTCCTTATCCTTCTTTTTCTTTTGGTTCCTATCCTCATTCTTTTTGCTAATCGCATTAGTCTATAAAGCAAAAAAAGCAGCTATCATTTTTTCAAATAAGATCTATCTCTTCAACATCTTGGTCTACCTAGTCACAGCCATTGCCATCGGCTATCATTATTTGTTAGAACCTATGCTCATTATTCCAAATATTTCATTATCAACTTTCTTGTACATACTTGGAAACCAAACCATAACCTTAAGCACTTTTTTTATCACGTTATTCCTCCATTATTTCTCTCAATACAGGAAGGAAAAAAATATTTTATTGCTTCTTATGGTCAGCTTTCTTCTGCAAATAATCGCCAACTTTCTGTTTTTATATTTTTCGCTCTCTGAAAATTATCAGATTGGAAGCAGCGTTGATTTGCTCTGGATCATTGCTATTCACCTAATTGGATTGATCGGATTTTATAACAAAGAACTCGTATTGGAAGAACCTCCAAAAATAGTGACTTCACTCGATCAGAAGGCGTTACTACTCCCTTATGTCAGTATTCTGATATTGATTGCATTGGTTAGCCACAACAATCGCTGGAATTACAATGCTCTAGGCTTAGGGCTTTTGATCACTATTTTAATGGTTCTGGGACTTCAAATTTTTGTCATTCATAAAAATCATAAATTGATGGGCCGACTCGGAAACTTGGCCTATCATGATCCCCTCACAGGGCTGGCCAATCGGTCCAGTTATACAGAGGACCTTAAAATAGCTCTAGGCAAAGGGAAAGATAAGCCCTTTGCGATGCTGATGATTGATATAAACCGCTTTAAAAAAGTAAACGATGCCTTTGGACATCACGTAGGCGACAAAATATTGGCAGAAACTGCAGAACGACTGAAGAATTTTGAGAATTCCCAAACGCAGCTGTACAGACTGGAAGGAGACGAATTTGTTGTTATTCTTTCTGGCGTAACCGAAATGGAGGCCGTTCTCTCCGCTGAAAGCATTTTGGCAAGCTTCCAAAAACCTTTCCTAGACTTGGCTTATGAGATCACTCTGTCTCTTAGTATAGGCATCTGCTTGTATCCCGACCATGGCGTTTCTGGAGAAGAGCTGCTAAAAAATGCCGATGCCGCAGTGGATCTTTCTAAAAAAAGAGGCGAAAATGAATGCAGCTTTTACAGCATGGAGTTGCAAAACCAGCTCACACGGAAAACGGCACTTGAAACACATATTCAGCATGCAATTGCTGACAATCAATTGAGTCTTGCTTATCAACCGAAAGTCGACCTGAAGGATGGGACAATAACCGGTATGGAAGCCTTGCTGCGGTGGAATCACCCCGAACTGGGCTGGATCTCTCCTGCAGAATTTATTCCGCTTGCGGAGGAAACCGGACACATCATCTCTATTGGGGAATGGGTGCTGCGAACCGCATGTTATCAGAATAAACGCTGGCAGGAACAAGGACTTCCCGCCGTCAGCGTTTCCGTCAACGTGTCCGTATCGCAATTCCAAAATGGCAAGTTTTTAAAAACAGTTGAAAAGGCATTAAAAGAGTCAAAACTGGAAGCTCCTTTTCTCGAATTGGAAATTACCGAAAGCATCATGCAGAACATTCAAGAAAGCATCGATTTATTAAACCGATTGAAGAAACTGGGCGTCAAGACGTCTATTGACGATTTTGGAACCGGCTATTCGTCTTTGCACGTATTGCAAAAACTGCCAATTGACATTTTGAAAGTCGATAAGTCTTTTATTGATGAAGTCGGAAAACAAGCTCCATACACGATGGTCAAAGCGATTATTGAACTTGGGCTAAACTTAAACCTTACCATCGTGGCGGAAGGAATCGAAACGCAAGAGCAACTACAGTTTTTGCAAGAAAGTGGCTGCTCAATCGGCCAAGGCTACCTTTTTTCCAAACCTGTTTCTGCAGTTGATTTTGAGGAATTGCTGAAGACTGGAATTGCATGGAAAAGACCCACTCGAAGGGGTTCTTTGAAACTAAGCTAAGTTCACTAATAAGGGGTGGCGCGTGGCGTACTACTTAAGACGTGTAAAACTATACGAAAAAGGCTCGGTCAAAACCAATTGACAGAGCCTTTTGGCGTGTGCTGTGGAATTCTTTCTAATGCCGCTCTTACTGCTAATTTGAGAAAAAATACAAATTGAGCGCATAAAAAAAATCAATCACATAAAACATTCGCTTACAGCGCATGCTTTGTCGATTGACCAGCTAAATACAAACCATATAATCATCACATCTCTTCAAAGCGGGAAGGAATCTACTTGTTTAATCACAGCTTTAGTTAGCTGAGAAAAGCAGTAGATCTTTCAAATCAATAATTTCTTGAATCGATAATTTAATATCGTCTTCTAAAAACCAGACACATTCATGGGTTTTTACTTTTTCAAGAAACAGCTCACTTTTTGTAAGGGAAGATGTTTTCAAGGAAAGCAATTCGTTGATTTCATGAACTTCACAAATATTGAGTATGTTCGTCATAAATATACCTCCATCCAGTAGTACATTTCGTCTATATCCATTAGTTTACCCTTTCCACCAAAAAATAACCCTTTTACTGTAAAATAACAACAATTTGATTTTCAGGTGGCATTCATTGTACATTTACGGCTTTCGCCGAGCACTTTCTTTTTTATTGTATAACCTCTCTCTTCCGGACAGTTGTACAAATCAGCAAAATGGCATTCGCCAAGATGCTAGCGATAAAGATAGTAAAAATGTCTCGCGAATTAGCTCCAAACAGTAGAAAAATCGGGACTGCCACCAGCCAAACGCTCATGAACATGAATTTGATCATTTAGAATCCCTCAGCTTTTTTAGCGCGGAACATCTATACACTTAAAGCGCCACTAAAGCTGCCACGACAAAGTAAACAAGAAATCCCAAAAGGAATAGTAACATGTATTTTGCTTTTGATCCCATCACCATGACCCCCGTTTATTAGTTGTATGTACTCCCACTTCTTTCCTTACGACTCTATGCCTAATCTCTGATCCAGTAAGTACAAGAAATCCCGGCACAAAATGCATCTTAAATGAAACTTTACTTGAAAAAATCAGTATATGTACTAGATTCAAATACATTTTTTAGCAGGAGGAACATCGGAATGTTTAAGTCAAACCTTACTAATCAACTGCTCAGAATCGCAGGGATGTGGACCGTTTACTTTATCGTACTGTTTACCGGTGATATTTTATCTTATTCCCAAAATCGAAACTTCTTCATCATTATTACTGTGGTCTACATTATATTAACGGTATTTTCACTATGGCGAATCAAGAACCCGAGTAAAAAAGCACAAGCTATCGAAAATGAAAGTTGAAGAAAGTCAGCAGAAGAACGTCCAACTCCAAGTCTCCATACAAATAAAGGACATCGAGATGTGCATACATTTCGATGTCCTTTATTTGTTTAGTTTGAACGAAATTCAACTTTTTTTCTCATCGCGCCCAATATGCACCTGACCATCTTGCATAATTTGAACCGGCTGATAGCTCTCCAAAAACCCTATCCTCACATGTCCGGTAGAATTCAAATCCGAGATTCCGTTTATATAGGCCTCTTCATCGGTAATCAATCGGTAAAAAGAACAAAACCCGTCTTCGGTATCCAAAGACTCTTCAAAGACGAACTTTTCCCCGTAACTTTCTTCAAAATATTGGATTGCCGCCTCATGACTTTGAAATAATGGCAGTCTAGCTTCCTCCTGCATTTTCATCCCTCCTAACATACCATCTGGGAATTCGAATCAACCTATGCCAGCTCCATTTTGTTAGTTAGAGTATATCGTAGTTCGATTTCTTCCTTCAAACTTTGACTCATACAGTGCTTTATCCGCTAACTTGAAAAGTTCATCCGCTGAATCAGTATGCTTAGGGAATTCGGAAACACCGATTGAAACCGTGATTGTTCTCCCAGGAATCATGCTTGTCTTTTCGACTTTTTCGCGAATTTTTTCAGCGAGGTTAAAAGCACCCGGTGTGTCTGTGTCAGCCAGCAGCAAGACAAACTCTTCACCACCGTACCTGAAGCAGAAATCGTTATTCCGGGTAACATTTTGAATGGTCTCAGCCAATTGTTTTAATGTTTCGTCTCCAGCGTGATGCCCAAATGTGTCATTGATCGATTTAAAGTGATCAATGTCCAACACCAGCAAGGAAAACAGGCGATTTTCACGTGACCAGGCATTCAAAACTTCATCCATTTTTCTTCGGTTCTGCAGGCCGGTCAGTGCATCAGTTGATGCAGACTGACTGAGCTGCTGATTGTTGCGTTCCAGTATTTCAAAAGCGATGCCGACACTTCTGGTCAATAAGTCAGCCTCCCGGTTCCAATGAGGCTCCATCAGCGCCTCCTTTAACGGTTCAGCTACCGGTTTCCCTTCCGCTAAGCGATTGACCAGGTTGCCTAAACGAATAAAGGGTGCTGCTAATTTACGGGCAATAAAAATCGATAAAAGCAGCAATAGCAAAAATGGAAGCAGCATATTGATCAACAAATCTTTGAGTTGGTCTGCCAACACCCCTTCAACAAATGAATAAGGCGTTTGCTGCACAATTCCCCAATCGGCCTCGGGCACATAACTATAGGCCGCGAGCATCGGAATTCCGATGCGATTTGTAAAAAGCTCCATGCCGCTCTTTCCCTGTGTTAACTTGCGGACCACGCTATCCTCATTGGCACTTTCCCCAATTAAACGTTTTTCTGGGTGGTATAGCATGGTTCCTTGAGGCCCCACGACAAAATAATAAGAACCGTTTTTTTCAATCTCATCATTTCCAAGCAAATCATTTACGACGTTTGGTTCTTGAAGGTAAATACTCCCGCCAATCATTCCTCTATAAGTTCCATCGCTCGCATAAATAGGCTGAGTCATCAAAATCAGCAGACGGCTTGATGGGCCAATATAGGGAGGCGTCAACGTCGGCTCTTCCGAATCCAACACCTCTTTAGTGATGCCTGACGTTATTTTTTCTCCTTTTAATCCAATGCTTACAGGACTAATAACGCGGACAAGCCCTGTTTCATCTACCCATGAAAAAGAGTTAAAATAGCCGCTGCTTACGCGCAAAAGCTCTAGTTGCTCTTGAATTTCCTGATCACTCATTTCTTCGTGCGCTTCAAGAAAATCCACCGTAGACTCTAAATTGATTCTCATTGAGCCAAACAACGACTCAACAGAATGGCTCATTTTTTCAGCCTTGGAGGAGTTTAGAGTTAAATAAGTCTCTATTAAGGATTCCTTATTCGAATGATGGGTTGAGATCGTGAGAATCAACAAAGTAAAAATGACAGAGGTGGATACAAGAAGGGATAATAAGGTTGCCAAGTTCACTTTTTGTGCGGTAAATAATCGTTTCATACGGGAAACTCCTTTGCTAATGAAGAGAAATGATCTTCGGTGAATTAATATCCAAAATTTGTATTATAAGTATCGTTTTTTTAAAAATTTAACATATCTTATTGTATAGGTTTTAGGGCTGTATATATATAGTCCTGGATGAAGAAATAATTTTGGGGTTCTCTTACAGTGCAATCTGCGCAAGAAAGAAGGTAGTTTTGGGTAACTTTCTTCTAACATTATTTAAGAAAATAAAAAACTCCGCAAGGAAAATCGCGGAGTATCGGATGTCGGTCCATAAAAATAAGCTAAGAGCTCTATTTTAAAAAACCTTACTAACTTAACCAAATTAAAATAAGATTACATTTACCAAAACCCGGGGTCACTAATAGAAAGGATGAAAAGAATGACAAGCAGGATTTATTTGTTTTCTTACAAATGCGGCACCAGCAAAGAATGGACCGATCAGTGCATCACTGATCGTATGGACAGCTTTTACGACATTAAGCAGCTCCACAACAAATCTATGGACGATGTTCGTTTGCTGGAGAGACCCCTCACCGGTTGCTTTGACCAATTGCTTTCAAAATCCATTTAAAGTTCGAGCATGGCGACATTATGAATCACCTGCATTTAAATTTTAGTAAAAGATGTATGTGAAAATAAGTAGCGCAGAAGCTAGTACTGCCGATTGCATCCAAATTGCGCCATTGCTCATACCGGACTGTTTTTCTAAATAATAGATGTACTGAACCAGGAATATAAAACCAGCAAAAGTAAAAAGAAAGCCCGTGGTGTTCGTGCTGCCGATAAGCGATATGTATTCAAGAAGTCCAATTGCTAAAAGAAGCATGCCCATTGAACCAAGGATCACGTAAATGTAAAAACTACCTGTTTTTTTCTTTTCCATATTGCTCTTCTCCTCAACAATCCAAACGTATTTTCTGTTGATGCCAATGTATGGCTCCACAAAAAACAAGCCGAATCTCCAGCTTGTTTTTCCCTCCGGAATTTCTATTAGACTAATCATCATCTTCCTGATTTTCACGGCCGTTTATTTGCAAGTTGGTTGAATCTTGATCGTAAACCATTTTTCCTCCGTAATGCCCTGTTAACGTTAGCGTGAATGCACCAGCTATGCAGAGGATGAGTATAACCGACAAGCTAAAAGGAATTTTCTTATAGTGGTTAATGACCTTTAACACGAGAACAACTCCAATAATGATTAATGTTGCTAACGCGTAAGTTTCATGCGGCTCCAGGTAAGTTTCTATCCCTTCCCCCCATGCATTTTCAGCAAACTCCTCTGCCGCTTCACCAGTTAAATAAGAAAAAACCCCCATTATAAATCCAGTAGACAATAGCAGCAGTGTAACTTTTTCAAAAAAATCCCGTTTCCACAAAGCAAGAAACTGCGTCACGATCCCCAAACTGATCAAAGCAATCGGAAAATGGACCAGTACGGGGTGCAATGGCAATGAAAACATGACTTTCCATCTCCTTCTCTTAAATTGGACAAAAACTTTTAACCGGTGGGATGTCGCAAATTATTTCAGTTGTCTGTTTATTGACATTTTTATAAAAGTTAATTTATCATAATAATCAAATAATAACTACTTAATCATTTTTTTATCAAGAACATAGTTTAGGTATATATTGAACTTTGTCACACTGATGGATTGTAGACCACCTGAACGCACAATGTTTTCAATGAAAATTACCGATACCGGGAGGGAATTTTCGGTCGTTCGGCACAGATAAAACGCGTACGATCCCCATCATTATTCTATGCCAATCAATTGAGTTGTGTTGTGACATTTCACACAAATCATCACCTTTTTGAAACGTTGACAAACTCTAGATAAGGAGAGCATACTTCAGGTGAAAGTAGGTCTACAAATTTTTTAAATACGACCGTGGGGGTCCTTGAGTTGGCGAAGGAAGCTGGATTGAAGAAAAAATGGAAAGCTTATATTGAACTCATTGCGGCGATTGCTTCTGGAATATTAATTGTTCTTGCTTACATTTTCGAAACCCAATCACTGGAAAGCTTATCGGTCATTACCTACCTGTCTGCTTTCTTAATCGGAGGCTACGCAAAAGCGAAATACGGCATCCAAAAGACCATTGAAACGCGCAAGCCCAATGTGGAATTGCTGATGATTCTCGCGGCGATCGGTGCTTCGATTATTGGCTACTGGACTGAAGGCGCGATTTTGATCTTCATCTTTTCACTGAGCGGGGCATTGGAAACTTATACGATGGATAAAAGCCGAAAAGAAGTATCCGCATTGATGGAAATACAACCCGAAGAAGCGTGGCTTGTTAAAAACGAAGCAACTACCCGTGTGGCCGTTTCTTCATTGCAAGTTGGCAGCGTGCTGCTTGTAAAGCCTGGGGAACGGGTGCCTGTTGACGGCGTCATCGTTGATGGTCATACCGTTGTCGATGAATCAACAATAAGCGGGGAATCAGTTCCGGTTTCCAAAAATGCTGCAGATAATTTGTTTGCTTCTACCGTAAACTTGAGCGGAACCATCACCATGGAAATGACCAAGTCGAACTCTGACACACTGGTCCAAAAAATTATCGACCTTGTCCAAACAGCACAAAGTGAGAAGCCTCCTTCCCAGCAATTTGTGGAGCATTTCGAAGGCCAATACGTAAAAGTGGTCTTGGTTGTCTTTGTTTTCATGCTGTTTCTTCCTCATTACCTGTTCGACTGGGACTGGAACACGACGTTCTACCGGGCCATTCTCCTGCTTGTTGTCGCCTCTCCCTGCGCTCTTGTGGCATCCATTATGCCCGCCACCCTTGCTGCGATTTCGAATGGCGCAAAAAGCGGCATCATTTTCAAAGGCGGCGCCCACTTGGAAAACCTGAGTACCATCCGGGCAATTGCCTTGGATAAAACCGGGACCTTAACACGAGGAAAGCCTCAAGTTACCGATTTTGTGCTGCGGGATGGACTAGATCCGAACGAAATGATGGAAATCATTGCCGGGATAGAGCTGCAGTCCAATCACCCGCTTGCCAAAGCCATCACGGAATTCATCAAAGCAAAAGGCATTGTTCCGCTGCCGAATCTTCAAATTATCGACGTTCCGGGCAATGGCTTAAAATCCACGGTCCAAGGAAAGGAAATCCGCATCGGAAATCCGGCTTTTGTTACCGAGGCTGCTGCAGAAACTTTTCAAAATGGCCTGCTGAGCCGATTGGCAAATGAAGGAAAAACCGTTACTTTCGTTCGGGACAGCAACGGAATCGCCGCGGCCATTGCCCTAAAAGATACCGTCCGGGAAAACACTAAAAACACCATTCAGGAACTGCAGCGCATGGGCATCCATTGCATCATGTTAACGGGCGACAACGCAAAGACCGCAAAAGTCATAGCTGCAGAAAGCGGCGTGGACGCGTTCATCGGAAACTGCATGCCAGAAGACAAAGTGGCAGAACTGAAAATTTTGCTTGATCAATACCAATATGTTGCCATGACTGGCGACGGCATTAACGATGCCCCTGCGCTGGCCATTGCCACGACCGGCATTGCCATGGGCGAAGGAACAGACGTGGCACTGGAGACTGCTGATGTGATTTTGATGAAAAATGATTTATCCCGTATTGCTTATTCCATCAGGCTGGCCCGCAAAATGCAGAAAATCATTAAGCAGAATATGTATTTTTCTGTCGGGGTCATCATCATTCTGCTCGTATTGAATTTTATGCAGTCGATTACGATCCCTGTTGGGGTCATTGGACATGAAGGCAGCACAATTTTGGTTATTTTAAACGGCTTGCGCATGTTGAATCGAAATATTTAATGCTCACTGTTTTAGTTTGAGAACTCTTACGCCAAGTGCTTGATTTCTTTTATTCAGTAAAAATGCTGAAAGCAGAAAGAGGGAAAATACATGCGAATAAAGATTATTTCACTTCTTGCACTGGCAGCAGCAGGTTCTTATTTTTATAAAAATATCACGTATATGAATAAACCCTTAGAAAAGATGTACAGTTCAGGATTTACTGAAAAGCAGTTGATAGTAGAGGATGGTACGTTATTGAACTATGGTGAAGGGCCAAGCAATGGGAAAACACCACTCTTGCTGATTCATGGGCAAGCTGTAACTTGGGAAGATTATTCAAAAGTGTTGCCTGAGCTAGCCAAGCATTATCATGTATACGCCATAGACTGTCACGGGCACGGTGAATCCGACTGGAAACCTGAAAAGTATACAGCGAAAGCGATGGCAAAAGATTTCAGTGAATTTATTGAAGTGGCAATCGGCGAAAAAACCGTATTGTCCGGCCATTCTTCAGGTGGAATGATTGCGGCATGGATCGCGGCACATCGACCGGAGCTGGTTCTCGGTACGGTCATAGAAGATTCTCCATTTTTCTCAACGGAATTACAGAGACGGAAAAACACTTACGTATGGGTCTATGAATTCCAAATGTATGAAAACTTCAAACATCAACAAGAAGAAAAAAACTACTTTGCCTACTCTTTGAAGCACAGTTACTGGAAAAAAATATTTGGAGATTTTCTATGGAACAAACTTTCAACAGACGCCATAGCCTATCACGAAAAATACCCGAATAAGCCTGTCCACTTGGTTTATTTGCCCCCGCAAATCAATCGGCTGTTCGAAGCGGCAACTTATCCATTCGACCGCAAATTTAGCGAAAGCTTTTACGATAACTCATGGTTTGAGAATTATCAGCAGGCAGAGGTATTGTCCAAGATTGAAAGCCCAACCGTGTTCATAAAAGCAAACACCGCTTATGATGGCAAGATGCTGCTTGCTGCATGTTCCGATGAGGATGCTGATCGAGTGACCGGTTTATTAAAGCATGGAAAAAGGATTAACGTAGATACCCCCAGCCATGGCATCCATTACGATAAGCCGAGAGAGTTCACGGACATATTGGTTGGTTTCCTGGAAGATCTGCAGTAGTTCAATCCGTATTCAATCTATGAGTAACAACAAAAGAGTTTGAGCCTGGCAATCCCATTGCGTTGCTCTTCTCCTTTTTGGAAGTTTTTATATCAACTGTTCTGCATTACAAGCCGACCTGTCAAATTCACCTCAAACTCCCCTGTAACAACTGACGCTATTTCAACTTCTTCTAAAAATACCTACATGACCAATTCCATTTCACTAATTCATTTCAAATTATAAATTTTAGTGTCTAAAATTTCATTTTTTATTAATAATGGGTATATAATAGAAAATCGGGTATATAAGTTCTATGCTAATTATTCTTCATTGTAAATTAGCTGAAAACACAGGTTTAAAGACCTAATTTATCCGAGGTACCTATTGCTGATTTTTGATGGATTGCACAACATATGTCGAAATTGACGACAGGCTATTTTTAGTAAAAATAATGAGTTGCCTCTTGTACTTAAAAGAAAACCATTGCTTCTGCTGTTTAAGTAAAAAGCACGGTTGAATAGTAAACTTTTTTCTCAAAAATTATGTTATTAGGAAGGAATGCTACTTAATGGAAATGTTATTAGAAAAAAAATATATCCCTCTGGCCGATTATTTTATGAAATCAACAAATACGACGGTTACCTTACACTTTACTGAAATCGAGAAAATTATGGGGCACGACCTTCCTCATAGCGCCTACTTAAATCAAAGTTGGTGGAAAAAGAAAAAAGCACCTGCAAGGCATTTTCAAGCATGGTCAGATGCAGGTTATGCTGTCCAGCACGTTGAACCAAACCGATATGTTACTTTCGAAAGAGTAGAACCGCTTGATGAAGAAGCGAGCGAGAAAAGCAATGAGGATGTTTTACTGATACGCTCTGCCGGCCATGGCGATGCTCGCTTTCTTGCTGATTTGCAGAAAAAAGCTGAGGGCGAGTCGAAATTTTTATTGTACGGAAAAGCCGAACGAGAGCTGTCTACCCAAAAAGTGAGAAAGCAAATTATTGAATGGAACCAAAGTGGTCACTCAATTATCTTCCTGGCTATTTTAAATGGACAGCATGTCGGTTACTTGATGATCAATGGAAATGATGCCAAACGGGCAACGCATCGCGCCGATCTGTTCCTTGCCGTTCAAGCGGATGCACAGGGCAAAGGAATCGCCTCTTCCCTTCTTCAAAAAGCAGAGGACTGGGCAGTCGAAAATGCAATCAGCCGCTTCGAACTTACAGTTTTGGAGACAAACACCGCAGCTCGGCAGTTTTTCAAAAAACACAAATATCAAACTGAAGGCATTCGTACAGAATCCCTGATTATCGATAACAATCTGCACAACGAAATTTACATGGCGAAAAGATTGGCTACGTAAGAGCCATGCATGACTAAACTGACCCTCAGTGGATCACTTTATAAGTGATCCACTGAGGGTTTTTGATTTTTAAGAGCTGATTGAAGATAATTGACAGCTTCTTTTAACCGGGATATTATATACCTTGCAAGTCTTTGAATGGAGGAGAACAATCATGAAATTTTCAAGAGGCACAAATTATGCTCTTCATACGATGCTGCACCTAGCCCGATCGTCGTCTACGAACAAACCGGTTGGTGTTCAACAACTTGCGGAACAACAACATGTTTCTCCGACCTACCTTTCCAAAATTTTAACGAAACTCGTGAAAGAAGGCATGATTTCTTCAATTTCCGGCGTGAAAGGCGGCTATTCCTTGCCTTATAATTGGGAATCTATTTCTTTCTTGGATATTATACAAGCAATTGAAGGCAAAGCCTCTTTATTCGACTGCCATTTTGGACACGGTCCAGGTTGTCCAATTGAACAGGTCATGGTTTCGGCTGAACAGAAAATGGAAGAAGAGTTAAGAAATACGACAATTGCAGATTTGCTTAAGAATAAGACAATGAGCTAAGGTTTGTTATCTTCTTAATATAAATAAAAGATATAATATATCTATAAGAAAATGAGCGTTCGTAAGGTGTTTAGCCACCTTACGAACGCTCATTTTCACTTTTGTATATTTGGCAACGCAGACGGTTACTTTGATCTCCCACTCCTATACTAAATGACAGAAAACGCCTTTTTCCGCTTGCCGCATCTTTCGCATCGATAGACATAGAGCGCCGGAAGCTCGCTGTCTTGGCTAATCCGCTGATACTTATGAAGCCCCACTCTGCAGAAAAAACTCGATTCCGTATTGGCAGAGATCAACGAAAGAACTACACCAATGGAACCGACAATGATCAGTACATAAGGAACATTGTATAAGTTGAACGTTTGATCGACTTCAGCAAGTAAGAGAACAGCTCCGATCAGAATAAAAAATGGAAAAACAATCTTCAGTTTGGCTATCATGTTACTGCCCCCTTTGCGCCGGCTGCATACTGGACAGTTCCATCAAAAAAAGGTCAACGACTATCAACACTACGGCAAACGGCACGGCGAGAGCCATCGCACTCAAAAAGTCCGGCGGCAGTAAAGGACGAATCAACACCATCAGGACTATTACAACTATGCCCGCGATGCCCATTCGGCTTACCGACTTTTTAGATAAGTACTGGGTATTTCCGCACCGTGCGCACGCTCTCCCATTATTCCCTCTAAACTTAAAAGCTATTTTGCCGGTATTTTTCAAACTCCAGCGATGTCCACAACTTTGGCATTTCGGCATTTAGAAACCTCCAGGTAAAAATTATTTCTTCTATCTTCCAAATACCCTAAATTTTTTAAGATAAAAGAAATTAGCCAATAAAATGGTAAACCATTACGAAAGCACGAATAGTGTAGACACCGTTACACCGTTAAAATAGTGGTATATTATAAATACAAAATCCCATTATTTTCTAAGTCTACCCAAGAAGAATTCGCGTCATATTTCCTCTGTGCAAAAGATGAAGCACTGCACAAATACTAAAACCGTTGGAGGCATATTTATGGAAAATTTCATGAGCGATTTAGCTGGAGCTTTTTTAGATATTTTGAAGTGGGTCTGTTATTTCGTAGCAGGAGCATTAATTGTCACCATTTTTATGTATGCCTTAAAATGGGGAATCGAATGGATACTGGTCCCTCTCATGACCTAACCGTTTTGCTTTGACTGACTATGGGAGCTGGTTAAGCAAAAAAAGACATAGTTGGGGGTTGATCAAAATAAACTATTTCTTAAAGTTGAATGGAATCAGCATGCTGTACGCGCTTATTGTATTTGTTCCCTTCGAACTCCTGTTGAATGTTTACCGAATTAGCAGATTGACGAAGTGGAGTCTGGATGCGGTAAACAGTTTGACCATTGCAATCTTGCTTGCCACATTTATAGGAGGAACATTTTTAATCCACTTCTTAACAAAAAAATGGTTGGGCCAGAGAAAAACGAACTTTATAACCGTAATTTTGTTGCTCCCTTATTTTGTTCTTTTTGTTTTGGCAGTTGCCTTCTTATTCCCCATAACCAATGGTGGAGACGATCCGGGTCCGGCAGTCGGCCTTTTGGCGCTGGGCGGAATGTGGATTTATCCGGTTTACATTCTGGTCCTCAATTCTCATGTTATGTGGAAAGATGAAAAAGTTGTAAATCAGAAATTAGATAGAAGATAATACTAATAAAAACGATGAATAGTCGCTTTAGCTCGGTTGATTTCGGCACGTTTTTTTTTTTTTTGCGAACAGCAACTTGCCGAATAACACCAGGATAAAAAGTGTGGATAACTCTCTTTAGAAACAGGAAGCAACCATTACGAACAAACCAAATAAAAAAACATGAATTCGGCAGAAAACCAAACTCATGTCTATCGACCACTTAACTTTTGGTGCAACTATCTCAAAACGATTATTCAATTTCCCTCATTATCATGCTTCAATAACTTTAGGATGGTTTTTCATAAAGCCATAGCGGCTTTTTTCATTTGTTTTTTGACGACTTTAGCGGCATGAACTTTAGTGTGAAGCACTGGAGAAACCGTTGATGTATAACGCCTTTCCTGAATATGTTCTTTTAGTTCTTTTACTGTCTCACAAGTTTCGGGAAAGAAGTTTCGGCTAATGCCAATATGAATTGGATGATGTGAATCACTGCCGTAAACAATTGGCTTGTCCAATTTCTGTGCAAACTGTTCCACCGCAGCTTTCATTTCTTCGACACCATGTTCATGCAAATCTTTTCCATTGAGATCAAACGCATCTAATTGCTGCAAAAGCGCGGCGTCATGATGAAAAAGTGGAGTGGAAGGACGCAAAGGATGTGCACCAATCAACAACGCGTCGTATGAATGGCCAAGTGCCAATAACTTTTCCAAAGGGATAAAGTTGGATGGATCCGTATGATTTTCCAGTTGCCGCCGCATCTCAAGCAAGTTTTCTTTACCAGTGATGCAAAGAATATGCCCTGTGTTTGCTACATCGACTTCCATCCCAGGAAAGATGTACAGACCATCCACAGTATAGTGATCGTCCGTATAAGGATAGTGCGCATCCAGCACCTCAAAAATTTCCTCGTATTGATCGGTATTAAAATGCTCGGTCATTGCGATTGCATTTAATCCGGCTTCTTTCGCATTTAATACGATTTCCTGAAAAAAAGCGAGGCTAAATTTGGTTTTTTTCGAGAGTTTTACGTGTGTGTGAAAATCCATTATCATGGTGATCATCCTTTCTTAAATAGAAAATAAGTTGCCGCCAATATAGATGCCCGAAGTAATGGCGAATGTGCAAGTCAAAAATAAATAATCAGAACGCTGATACTTCAAGTAGGCTAATTTCATTTTTTTCGTTTCTTTGTTCTCTGCCGCATAGCTGAAACCCCTGACTTCAAGTGCTTCGATTGTTGTCCGGGTGCGCTTTGCAGTATTGAGCATCATCGGATAAAAGGCAAGTACGCACATTTTTAAGTAATAAAATAACACTCGACTGTAAAGAAATCCTTTTTTCTCTGGACTTCTCCCCCGAAGACGAAAGGAGTGAATAATGTTTTGGTATTCTTCTATTAAGATGGGCAGCATGCGATAACTGTAAGAAACACCAAAACTGAATTTTCCAGGCACACCAAAGCTGTGCAGTGCATCGCTGAATTTTTCTGGGTCCATACTGGTAAAAACAGCGAGACTTGCAAGTGATACTGTGGTGATCTTTAATGTTACAGGAATAATGGCTGCCAATGCACCAAAACTGCTGCTCAGAAATACAGCTGCAAAAATGAGGTACGTGAATTGAGAAATAACCCCAAGAATAAGCAGCACAATGAGCAATGGACTAACCCTTGATATATATGCGAGAACAGCCGTAAAACAGGTGAGCCCAATCAGGATGATCATATTGTGTGTCAGCCAAGGGATGATGGAATATACCAGCACCCAAATGACCAGCATTCGCGGGTCCAATCTGGCCAATAAAGTGTCCTGATTGCCATAAGCTGTACGCATCAATTCAATTTTTATATTCTCTACATTAAGCTTCTGAAAGAACTTTTGAAAGCTGTTCATCTCCATCCTCCTCTCCTATTAAAACCCGGACAAACTCTTCGACCGAAAGAGCTGCCGGACGCAAACCCAATCGATGGCACAGCGAGACAATTTGCGGAGGCACTAAAGAGGCCTGTTCCAATATAGCTTCCGATTTAAAAAGCTCACGTGGAGTTAAATCGGCCAATATATTTCCTTCATGGAGAACAATCACACGCGTTGCCCATTCAGCCACTAACTGCATATCGTGTGTAGCGATGATGCTGGCACGGACAGAACCTTCAATATGCTGCAGCATGCGCACAAGCTCTCTTCGAGTTGCAAGATCAAGACTTGCAGTTGGTTCGTCCAGCAACATAATATCTGGCTTCATGGCAACACCAATTGCCAGCGATGCCCTGCGCTGTTGACCCCCACTCAGCAATCTGCCGTCCCGCTCCTTAATGGGCTGTAGCCGGAACGTCTCTAATGCTTGTCCGGTGATTTTTTTTGCTGAAGGATCTTTTCTCGCCGTTAAGTAATACGCAACATCTCTCTCAATGGAATCTTCAATAAACATTTCCTCTGGATTTTGAAATATATAACTGATGTGTTCTGCCGCCTTTTCCGGTGATGCTTTCATCAGCGACTTGCCATCAAATGAAATTTGGCCTCCAAGTGGCTTAAGCAATCGCGCAATTAACTTAAGAATTGTCGATTTCCCTGCACCATTGCTGCCTACCAATGCGACGCGCTCATTTTCATAAATATTCAAATTTATGTCTTCCAACAAGACTTTAACTTTTCGATTGAGTTGTTTATAGCCATAATTTACATGTTCCAAAGACAGAATCGGCATTTTTTCGACCGCTGGAATTTCTGATTTGACGGGACTAGGTGTTATGGAAGGAGATGACATCTGACCGAACCATTTGACCGCTTGATCTAATGTAGTGGGCAATGGTCCGGACCCCCAATTTTTTTGTGCTTGTTTTGCCGCCATTGTTACTTGTGGCGGGAAAATATTCAACCCCGTTAGTTCTTCGATGCAATTCAGCGCCTCTTCAACCGGCTTTCTCCATGCCACACGGCCGTCATCCATTAAGATTACATCTTTGCAGTAATCTGCTATAAATTCGGTATGGTGTTCAATGACAATGATCGTTTTATCCGTTGTCTCGTGTATGTGCTTAAGCTTTTTGTAAAGCTCTTTGGCATGGGCAGGATCCAGTTGGGCGACCGGCTCATCGATAATGAGAATTTGTGGATCCAATGCTAGAGCTCCCGCCAATGCGATCAAGTGCTTTTGGCCTCCACTTAACTGCCAAATATACTTATCTTTCAAATGAGTCAAATCGAGCATCGCCATTGCCCGTTCCGCGCGCGCCTCATAATCCTGAAAGCCGTAATTCATCGGTGAAAACAGAATTTCTTCATAGACCGTCGGACGGACGAGCTGATTTTCAAAATCTTGATAAACATAGGCCACATGCTGTGACATATAAGCTACACTAGTGTTTCGTGTGCTTGTGCCGTCAATAATAACGTCGCCTTCAAAATCCCCTACATAGTAATGTGGAATCAAGCCATTTATTGCCTTGCAGAGCGTCGATTTTCCTGCACCATTGCTGCCGATTACAGCAATAAAGTCATGACGCTCAATGTTTAATGAGACTTCCTTTAATACCCAGTTATCCGCCCCTGGATAGCGGAAAGAAACATTTTCCATCTGTACCAATGGACGCTCCATCATAATGCTACCTTGTCTTCTTCATTTGTACGCTTTAAGAAATGCTTCACTAAGCGGTAGATGAAGATAACAATAAGAACTGCAAGAATGGCATATGCACTGTAACCAATCCACCTCTGGCTTTCTTCAAACTGACTAAGAAAAACCGGTGACCAAAAGGACAGGTTTACTTCCATTTCAGCGATAAATTCTGCAATCATTGCTACAAAAGTCAACGTGATGACTGCCAAAAGCAAGCCAGGTGTTATGTATGAAGTTAATCCAGCTTCAACACGGGCATCACGAGGTTTCATGCCAAGAAGCGGTTCGATTTTCCCGTAAAGCTTAGGTGTCAGCAGCAACACCGGTATTACTCCGAATAGAACACCCGTAATGATCATTTCGTTCACAAAACTGACCAGTTCAAGGATGACAATACTCTCAGGAAGCCCAGGTACTGCGTCAAAGCCTTCTACACCAAACCACACTTTTCCGATATCCACGACTGAGCTGAGAAACTGATCAATTCCTACACCCACTAGAGAAGCCAAAACCAATTGGCCTTTGTTTAAAGGGTTGCGGACAAGTAAACCCGCGATATAAATAGCAAGTGTCAGTTCGATAAAGCCTTCTATTTCACCGACTCCGCCAAAATCCCCCATCAAGAGGCCAGCGAAAATGATGCTTCCCACTGAGGCTCCTAAAGCCACGTAAAGCGGATGAAATAGAGCAGCCAAGATAAGTGGAATAAACGCAAAATACGAAATAGAAAATTCAATTGGACCGACTTCGTTTGAGGGCAAAAGCTCTGTAATCATTTTTGACATTCCAAAAAGGGCCATGGACAAGACGAATACCATCATCTTCTGGGACTGGGTCAGTTTCCGTTCTTCATTGATCTTCATTGTTCTCCTCCTCTAATTTCAAACTTGGTTTGAGTATAGGTGGAGAATGTAAAGACAACATGAATTTAGTGTAAATAAATTATTATTTAAATTTATTTGATAATTAATTATCATTTATGTAAAATATAATTTGAGAGGAGAGATGCACCCTGGATTTTTCTAAATGGAAATTATCTAAATCACATCAAAAAATAGCCGATTATATTCAGAAGCAATCTGACGGTATTCCCTATATGACCGAAAAAGAGATTGGCGAGGCTACCGGAGTAAGCATCGCTACCGTTTCTCGCTTTTGGCGGGCAATCGGCTTTAAAAGCTTGCGCGAGTTCAAAGTTCATTTAAAAAAGGAAATCGGCGTTACTCCTGCAAGCAAAGTACAGTCAGCTGTCCGCAAATCACCTGTAAACGCAACCGAGCCTCTGTTTAAAGAAGCTATCACCTTTTTATACGAGACCCATAAACATATAGATGAAGCGCAACTGATTAACGTGGTAGATTTGTTGGCAAGCGCGAGGCATATCCATATTTATGGATCAGGGTCTTCAAAGGGCTTAGTCCAGTTGCTTAGTTTTCGTTTAAAAAGATATGGTTTGTCGGTAACAGAACTTGCGCCGAGCGGCCATGAACTTTATGAAGACATGATTCACATGGATCACCGCGACCTCCTCCTTGTTTTCGGGTTTGTTCGATCTTCCCCAGAACTTGATGTTTTGTTTGATCACAGCCGCGAAATCCAAATGCGGTCTTTACTCATTACGGATATGCTGGTTTCCCCACTGCTGAACTTGGCTGACCACGTTCTTTATACAGCTAGAGGCGAACAAGCAGATTTTCACTCGATGGTCGCTCCCGTCGCTTTATTGGAAACACTCATTATTATGACTGGCCGAAAACTTGAAGAAGGCGGCCTCGAGAAGCTGCATCGCCTTCATCACTTGCGCAAAACTTATCAACGCCGGCTGCCTAAGAAATAAACCCCCGATATCTGAAAAACTGGTACTGCTGCTTAATGATTGCTTTAAATTTAGTTTGAATAAAAAAAGTTTGAGTATTTCTAAAAAAAAGCAGCGTAGGAAAATTCCTACGCTGCTTTTCTATTGGCTCTTGTTGACCCCAAAGTTCAAGACGGCTTTTTTTCAAAGCATTCTTTACAAGTAAACTGGGCTTCATTTTTTAAGTAGGCTTTGATTTCCGTAAATCCTTTTCTCTTGGGATAGCGTATCTTAATATGCACGACTTCATCCCCTTCAATGTCCCTGTTGCACAATAAACACTTCGGCTTTTCGTTAAACAATGGATCACCTCTTTTTAAAGTCTAAAGCTTTTCCTTTGGATTGCGGCATTAATTAGATCGATACGTTTGATCCTGTTTTCGATGGGAACTCCGCAGCTTATCCAGCCCCAATGCTATCGGGATTGGGAGAATGAGCAGGAAATAAGAAATTCGCGTTAAAAATTTAGCATTCTCTATTCCGGGATTGTTGAACAAATAAATATTCAACAAAATACACGAAATGCCTGAAGATAACCCCAGTATTAGCAGCACTGACTGCAAAATTTTTATATGCAAGTTCCATCACCTCAACTAATTCTTTGTCACTATGAAAACGTGTATTCAACTAAAACAAAAACCATCGTTCCAACCAAAATAGGCAGCCATAACCCATCGATTAATTTATTTTTAAATTCTTTCTCCCGATTGGTTTTTTGAAAATAATAGTTTGCCCAAATCAGCAAAACTGAAGGGATGAACAAGGTAATAATAGTAAGTGTGCCAGTCCAGTGCAATAGAAAAATAATAAGAAACCACGAGAAATACCTTATAGTAGAATATGCAAAAACTGTCACGCACAACACCTCTTTCCCTTTAATACGGCTCGGTTCGCATTAAGTTACATCCAACGCTTTTATTTTTCTGATTTTCATGTTCGAACAATAGATTTTAATCGTCGTCTGCGAGAACAATAAAATTTCATGTTGGAGTTTCTTTTTGCTCAACGGGAGAAGTTCATCATAGCCCCATTCATCCAATCCTCTTCTTCCGCCAAATGCGATTTTATGCGATGCATTGGCATATACATTGCGTTTAATATCATAGTCCATAAAAAACTTCCTAACATTGATCCACTGAACTTCATACAATTCCTCATTGCGGTGCTCGATGATCATTTTGACGGTGGTGGGATCTTTTGTTTCTCCGTTTTCTTGATTCAAAATATTGATTGAAACGACTTTCCCGTCATGAAAAGAGTTGTTTTTTAAAAACCTTGCTGTTTCTTTATTGAACCTGCCCAAAATCTTTTCCTTTTGTTCTGCATAACCTTCTAAATCCCAATGATCTTCATCTATTAAATATTGCATTCATGCTTCCCCTTCGCATTTGCCCATTATCTACGCCGTTTTTAAAATTCCGTTCTTTAGACAACTCAGTGATTGCTCTATATACATTATACCAAAAATACCCATTAATATTACCACTAAAGTTTTGGAACACATAGCTTTCTGAGTCTCATAATAAACTTTCTTTTAGTTGTTGTTAAAATTTTTTAATCCGTTAAAATTAATTTATACGTCAGATAAAGGAGTGACTACATGACCAGCAATTTTGATTTGATGAAATTAGTTTCCGACCCTAAAATAGAAGCTATCCTTTATTCTGTTAAGACTCAAGACAAAACGGTTAAGGAGATTGCTGCTGAGTTGGATGACAAGCCTTCGCGACTGTATTACCCGATCCAAAAACTTTTGAGCAGCGAGCTGATTAAAGTCAGTGAAGAAAAACAAATCGGCAACTTGATCGAGAAGTATTACACGTCCCGCCATTTGTTCAGCAGCGAGGAATTTATGGGCTTGGAGGGGGAACTCGCGAGAAAGAATTCGGATTCTCTTCTTGCTCATGTTTTAATGACCTTCAATAAAGGAATGAATGTGCTGAAAGCCGATTTAGAAGGACCGAAAAATGAGGATGAACAGGAATATTCGCGCGCGATGTACAGAGAAGCAACTGTTTCTCTTACACATGATGAGTGGATGCAGGTAAACGAAGAAATCGAAAGACTAATCAGCAGCCGGTCCAAAAAACACCAAAAGGATGCCAAGGACTATACTTTTTCCGTCCTAACATACGAAACCGATGCAAAAAGCCACTAAGCCTGAAGATGCCTAGTGGCTTTTGTTCGTTTTAAGTTTGTTCCTGCAGCTGAATATCTTCGATTTTCGGCAAGGTCCGAATTTTTTTGTTCAATAAAAAGTAAAACACGATAGCAAGCAATCCGGATGAACTGATCAGCATCATATTGCTGACTCCGATTATTGGTGACAAAATTCCTCCGAGCAAAGCACCGAGTGGCATTGCGGCTACCAAAATGCTGTCAATAATTGAAGAAACCCTGGCCAGCATGTCCTCGTCGATCGATGTCTGCAAAAACGTAACCAATAGGATGCTCATCATGCCAAACGGCAGGAACGCCAGCCCCAGGAAAATCGTTGAAACCCAATTGCTGCTCATAAAAATTGAAGACGCCCACAGCACAAACGAAAGCAACGGCAGCACCATCATCAGAAGGCCGAGAGGAAACCTCATCACTTTCATCACCAGTAGCGACCCCGCCAAATTGCCAAGTGTCATCGCAAGGATGATGATGCCGTATTGCTCTGCTCCTCCTCTTTCATTGGCGTAGACAGGAAGGATAGCTTCAGCCATACCGAAAGAAAAGTTGGCAATCAAAAACGGCAGGCAAATAAAAACGATTCTCGATTTGAAAAAATAAACGAATCCGGTTTTCAAGCTGTGCTTATATTCCACCCAGTCTCCTGTATTCCGTTTCAACTCATCCGGTGATGAATTCACTTTCACCATACTGAAAAAGATGGCGGCCGCTAAAAATGTCAGCGCATTGAACAAGTAAATGTTTTGAACGCCAATTGTTAAAATAAACCCGGCAAAAACGGCTTTCATGGTAATGTCCACGATTTGCTGTAAACTGCTGATCAGCGAATTGAACTTTCCTCGCTGCTCTTTCAACACAATTTTAGGCACAACAGCAATTTCAGCCGTTCCCTGGAAATTCTCGAGAAACGAAATACAAAACATAATCCCAAGAACGAGAAAAACAGATTCATACCCCAGCCAAATGCCTACCGGAATCGACAGCATCAATAAAAATTGAAAAAACTGCGCATATACCAGTATTTTTGCTTTGTTCATTTCTTCAATCAGTGGACCCAAGAGGAAATTAAAGCATTTCGGAATCATGACAATGGCGGCTGCCACTCCTGTGTAAAAAGCATTTTGGCTTAACTCGAACACATACCAAATCACTGCAATTTCATACAAACTATCGCCGGATGTCGAAACCAGCCTTCCGAAAAAGAGATTACGTATATTTTTATTTTTGAACAAACCCACACCACCCAAATATTATTTATCGTTAAAATAAATTTTAACGATAAATAATATTTTGTCAATACCTGTTTCTACTTACAACAGCGTGGGCACTCAGGGAAAATTATTGCTCGTGATATGATTACAGTCACATTAAATTCCAAGTGAAGCAGGTGATTGTGTTTTTATATCTCGACATAACGAAAACTCCAGTAAAGTTGTATTTTTCTAATTAATTCTTTTGTGTTAATTTTGATCCATTTCCCAATAAAGCTATTGAATTTTTCGAAAAAGTGGTAGCACTCTGGTGAAGGTGGATACGAAGCCTTGTCGTATCTGGTTATTTTCATGTTCCTGGAAGCTTATTCGATTCTAATAGAACAAATAGATGCCGTTTTATTCCAGTTGTTGAACCGGATAGCCTGCAGCAATCTTTTCAACGGTATTTTCTAAAATAAAATATGGCGAAGTTGTGTCTACATGCTCTTTCGTCCGTAAGAATTACATTGAATTTCTAAAAGAATTTTTGATATAGTTGCAAATAGAATCTAGGGAATGTTGAAAACTCAGCAGTTCAAAACTATAGATAGAAAGAAGTTGCATTATGAATTCACATGTACAAGTAAAAAAACCAAAAACCATGGCCGCTATTTTAATGATCGGATCGTTTATCGGCTTATTTGGTGAAACCGCATTAAACATGGCGTTAACCAACATCATGGAAGACTTCGACATCACTGCAGGAACTGCCCAGTGGCTGACGACCGGCTACTTATTGGTCTTGGCCATCTTGGTGCCGTTGTCCGCTTATCTGGTCCGCTGGTTTACAACTCGCCAGTTGATCGTCTCTGCGTTGCTCATTTCTTCACTCGGCGCGCTGCTTGCTGCACTGGCACCCAGTTTTTCCGTGTTGCTCGTTGGCCGCTTGGTCCAAGCAATCGGCACCGGCATTTTCCTGCCGTTAATGTTCAGTGTCATCCTGTTGATCTTCCCGATCCAAAAACGCGGATCGGTCATGGGCATCGTTGGATTGGTCATCACCGCCGGTCCAGCTCTTGGGCCTACCTTAAGCGGATTGATCATCAATGCCAGCAGCTGGCATTACATTTTCTTTATGATGGTCGCGTTAAATGTCCTGTTGCTGATCGGAGCGTTGAATACAGAAAACGTCTCGGATATTACCAAGCCGAAAATTGACGTGATCTCGCTGTTGTTATCGACCTTCGCATTTGGCGGCATTATCTTTTCCTTGGCGACCTTGGCAGAAACTGCCTTTACCGAACCAGCTGTTTGGGCACCATTGCTTGTTGGTGTCATCGCCTTGCTGCTGTTCATCAACCGCCAGTTGAAAATGCCGCAGCCTATGGTCAACTTGCGCGTCTTCAAATACCCGATGTTCGCCCTTGGCACCGCGCTGATGTTCTTGACCTTGTTCGTCATTCTTTCGGTGGCGATCCTGATTCCGATTTACTTGAAGAGTGTACTGGCTTACACGTCGATTGCCGCAGGACTCTTGATGCTGCCGGCGAACTTGATCAACATCATCATGGCGCCAATTGTTGGATCCAACTTTGACCGCGTGGGCGCCCGAATCTTTACCCGTGCCGGCTTTGCTCTCGTAACAATTGCCGCCGTCGTATTCTTATTGATCTTGTCAGCGACAACTCCGGTATGGCAAATTATTGCCGCTTTGTGCATTTTGTTCCTGGGCATTTCCATGACCATTATGCCGGCACAAACGCACGCCATGAATCAGCTACCGCCAGAATTGTACGCAGATGGCTCAGCTGCCATGAACACCCTCACGCAACTGGCAGGCGCTGCTGGTACGGCAATTGCCATTACCTTGTTCACCGCCGGCCAAGAAAACTTCATTGCCGACTTTGGCGCAGGCAATCCTGCCGAGTTTCTGGCTTTCGGTACCCATTACGCGTTTTATGCCGTGTTGGTGGCCGCAGCTATTGGCTTGATCGGATCGCTGTTTATCAAAAACAACCGCATTGCTGTGAAATAACGCAAAAACACACCCGTCCTTTTACAGGATGGGTGTGTTTTTGCGATTGGATCAAAAATGGTTATTCGTTCGTCAGATTCACTAGCACTTTGATCGAATCTTTCGCTTCTATCGCTGTATCAAATGCCTGCTGAATATCAGAAAGCTTATACACTTGTGTGATCATGGTCGCAATCGGTGTTTTCTTTTTATTGAGGTGATCAATGACACGCAAGATGTCTGCTGTCGAGTACCCTGAAGCGCCATGAATCTGAATTTCCTTGCTCATGACCTGAACAAGGCTTACCGGAACTTCGTTCTTGTAGACCGCAATAACCGCGTAGCGTGCGTTGGGCTTAGCGATTTCCATCACTTGCTGGAACAGCGGCGCTGCCCCTGCCGCGTCCACAAAACCATCTACGTCCGGAACTTCTTCACCATAGGCATTCGTTGTTCCAAAGACGGCAATCAAGCCTTCTGTAAGTGAAATTTTCGACGTATCGATTGCCTTTGCGCCAAGTTCTTCAGCTTTAGCCAAGCGCCAGTCCACCATATCAACAACGGCAACATCGGTAATGCCTTCGCCGATTAGCATAGCTGCAGCGGACAGACCGATTGGCCCTGCTCCAAGAATGACGATTTTTTCACCAGGCTTTGGATTGATGGAAAAAGCCCCATGGCAGCCAACGCTCATTGGCTCGACCAGTGCGCCTTCATTGGCGGTTACGCCTTCACCCAATGGAAAAAGGTTATGGTTTACTGCTGCATCTTCAATCAATACATATTCTGAAAATCCGCCAGCCATTAAGCTATAACGGCGGCCCGCCCGTTTTGCAGTAATTGGATTGACAGCTACGCGCATGCCTGCTGTCAGTCCTTTGACTTCCGCTCCAACCGCCTCGACGATTCCTGCGAATTCGTGTCCAAACTCCTTGTCGAAAAGAATTCCCATTTCATTTCCGGCTTTAACGATGTTGATGTCTGTCCCGCAAATTCCACCGCGTTCGTTTCGCAGCAGCACGTCTGTCGCACCCACTTCGGGTATTGGCCGCTCTTCAATGACTACAGTATTTCCTGATTTATAAATTCCTGCTTTGTATGTCTTTTGTCCATTTGCCATAAATAATGCCCCCTCATCTCGTCTTACGTCCATCTTAACTTCCACTCAAAATTAAACAATCAACAGCTTATTACATCCTGTAGTTTAATTGACAGAAATCGATAGACTGTAAATTATTTTAGGCGCGAAAAGGGTTCAATTTCACAATTTGTTCAGCTAAATAACTGGGTGAATACGGCATATCTTCACCCAGCCACAGGCTGATCGTACCGATCAAAGCAGAAGTTCCATACCAGGAAGCAATATCTGTTTCAATCTCAACGCCCGGAAAATGCGTTCCGTGTTCGTTTCGCGGATGCGTCAGCATAATGTTGCGCAGAAAGCCCATCATTCGTGGTGTGAAGTAAGGGACCCCTTTTGAAACAAACATCATTCGGTAAATGCGTTCATGTTCTGCAATGTATTCCAGCAGACGCGTTAATGCTTCAAGTTCAAAGCCGGGCTCATAAGGCTTGTCACTCAGCGGCTCCATAAACTGAAAAAGCTCCTCGATCAGTGTATCGACCAGATGCATAATAAAGTCATCGAGGTCTTTGTAATGCAAATAAAAGGTCACTCGGTTGATGTCCGCCGCTTTCGTCAGCTCGCTGATCGTTATTTGGTTATAGCGCTTATGCTCCAGCAAATCGATAAACGCATCGCGGATAGTTTGACGCGTCCGGATCGCCCGCATGTCGTGGTAGTTTTTCACTTTGGCAGCCTCCGCTTGATTAGTCTTTTAAAACTGAGAAACCTGGAAAGATTATAAAAGTTTTCGAGGTTTTTTAGTAATAGAACAAACATATTGATTCTTGATAATAAAGGAGAGAAAAGAATGACGACATAAAAAAGGAAACTGCTGAGATTGAACGAAATTGAGTTTTTTCAAATGGAACTAAACGATTCCGAAAGTATAGCTTCCTTCCCCAGTGAGGTCACTGGTCGAGTAAGTTTGCAAAATAAAAATAGAACCATTGCGGCGTTCTGGAGCACCCAACGATTCATTCATGTTCTAATATCCTAAATTAAGCAAATCAAACTGAAAGGTCACGGCCAGCACGGCTACAAAAACTACCATTTCTCCAACGGTCAGAATCGCCTGCTTGGGGTTGTCCGAGTATTTCCACTCAAAGAATGCCCTAACGCTAAAGTCTGCTACTACCACCAGAAACATTGGAACGAGAATAAATAGAATGGAATACTCCTCAAAAATAACCCAATATAAGAATGCCAGCTGTGCCACAAGCGCAACAGTTCGGATAAACCAATCAACTTTCTTATGCGTCTTGTTGATATGGTTGTAAGAAAACCACTCTCGTTCCTCTTCCTCAATGGTAAATTGTTTTTTCAAAAAGAATTTAACCAACCTAATCAATACGTATAAAATGATGAGGCCTAATCCAACTTTCAACCAAAACATGCTACATCCTCCTTGGTAGCCTCTTTAATTAAAAAAGAATTGATAAATAGCATAGCCTAAAACCAACACAAGAATTAATAAAACCATGCCTTTCCAACCCATGTCGCCCGCAATGTCTGTGACGTTGCCGTTTCCAGCGCTGTTATCGAACCCATCGCGTGCAGAGCCTCCCGGATTGCGTTTCAGTTCATTTTGTTTGAGGCGTTCTCTGTTTTCTTTTGCATTCTTTCTCGAATCCATGTGCTCCCCCCTTTAATTTACTAATAATTCAATTAATGTATAATGTTATTATGACATAGATTTTTAATTCTGCCCTTTATTTGCCAAAAGATTTTTAACAAAAATCAAGAACTGAACGGAGGGAAGCTCCTTGAATGCAAACCTGTTGTTGTCGATCGTGATGGTGGCAGTCGGCGTAGCCTTTTTGATTTTGTCTTTCCTGTTTCCAGACGACATTACCATTGGTGCTTTTATCGCCTCTTTAGTTATTGCCGCGTTCTTTTACGGACTGCATAAAAAACAACAAAACAAGGCGCATAGCCATTAAACAGCAAAAGCACCGCAGAAAATTTTCTGCGGTGCTTTTCATATTAGAATTTATTCAAATAAAGGCGTGACCGGTTTTTCGTTGTGCACGTGCTCAATTGCTTCAGCCAATAATGGAGCGACGGACAGGATCGTGATTTTTGGCGTCTGCTTTTCTTCAGGCACACGGATCGTATTTGTTACGACCAGTTCCGTAAGGGCAGACTCTTCGATGCGCTGAACGGCATTTCCGGATAAGACTCCATGAGTACAGCAAGCATAAACAGCTTTCGCGCCATTTTCGACCAAGACGTTGGCAGCCAACGAAATCGTCGTTGCCGTATCGATGATATCCACAATGATGATGACGTTTTTGCCTTTGATGTCTCCAACAATGTTCACCGTCTCGGGCTCACCCGGCTGCATCCGGCGCTTGTCGATAAAGCCAATCGGAACGTCCAAATGGTTCGCCAGTTTACGGGCTCTTCCCAACCCGCCGTTGTCCGGTGCTACCACAATAGCATCTTCCAATCCTTTATCGAGGAAATGCTTCGACAGGATCTTTTCGCCAAGCAGCTGATCGACCGGCATATTGAAGAATCCCTGAATTTGGGGAGCATGCAAGTCCATCGTGATGATATGCGTAGCCCCTGCTTTTTCCAGCATATTGGCCACCAGTTTCGCCGTAATCGGTTCACGCGAACTCGCTTTACGGTCCTGGCGCGCATAGCCATAATAAGGCATAACGACGTTGATGGTTTCCGCAGACGCACGCTTCAATGCATCAATCATGATCAACAGTTCCATCACATGCTCATTTCCCGGTTGGGATGTCGATTGAATCAAGTAAATTTCCTTGCCCCGGACACTTTCCTCGATGTTGATTTGAATTTCGCCATCGCTAAAGTGTTTGATCGAGCTTTTCCCCAGCTGACAGCCGAGCTCGTCCGCAATTTCCTGGGCCAGTTCTGGATTTGAATTTAGTGTAAACAACTTAAAGTTTTGCCCTAATTGGTATGGCAAATAATAGCCCCCTTCACAAAAATTTTGTTTCTCCTATTTGGCAGCTGACCTGCTTTTGCCAAGGTCAACCAACTGCATAATTTCTGCAGCAGTTGCTTTTATGATAACGCGTTGTTGGGGTAATAGCCAATAATTTTGGAAGGCATTTTTTTGATTTGAGATAAGTTTTCATTCTGCTTCAACATTTTCTCTCATCTCTTTTATATGAGAAAGGTTGATTTCTTGATATATAATTTTTAAAAATCTGATAATAAATCATAAGCTTCAATGAATGACACTATAGTTTTATATAAAGAATTCGAAAATTTCCTAATAAATTTGCTAGAAAATAAACTCGTCTTTAAGTTCAATCCGATTTATTTGGATTTGGATAATATATATGCTTCTTAAAGGATATTAATATTTCTTGAAGTAAATCTGAATACTCTTCTTTCATTCGTCTATTTCTATTTATTAAGTTGTTTATTTCTAATTCAGATATATATGTATTTCTGTTTTTTTGCCCCGCATATTCAACCAGATTTTTTTTACCAATTTCAAAATTAGAAAAAGTTCTTATTAATCTCACTAGCGTATGGTAGTGTCGTTCTTCAATTAAAAGTACGCTTTTTTCAGATTTTTCTTTTGTTAATTTTAACTGCTGAGCAAACTCCAACAAGTTAGCTTTATCAGCTCTATTCCATAATGTTTCAGCTGAGTATTGTAAATCGCATAAAGAGCTATATAGCTCATTGTATAATCTAAACTGTTCATTTGAAAAACGAGTGTAATTGCCTAAGTTTATTTTATAATCCTCTACTTCTTTTTGATGTCTTTTCTTTAATTCTTCTAAGCTAGTAGTATATTCATCTTTCATTTTTTGTAGTAGTACTCGATTTGCTTGTCTTTGATCTTCAGCTAAACTATTCACAATCCATCTTTGAAAAATAAATAGTAACGCTCCACTAACAGAAAAACTTCCGATAAATGCAATTAAAATATCGAATCCCACTTCTTCTCCTCCTCCAACAACGTAATATATAATTTTTAATTAGTTTCTCTTTCAAAATAAGCGTACAATCGTATTTTGTTATCTCTCGAGTCTGTTTATATAATAAATGATTTGCTTTTTCAAAAGACAGTAGCTCTAAAGTATAAATAATACCTTCGAAAGAAACAATAAGATCCTAATCGCCTGCTTCGATGCAAATTTTAGTGAAGAGACTATTAAAAAATTGGTCTACCATTTGTTAGAACAGAGGAACATACCTTTAACAGGAAGATGGAATTCATACAAATTGTAAGATTCAACACAAGAAAAGAACACATTCTTCAAGGATGGCACTTTCTATATATTATATTCAGGCGTTTATTGAACTAGCTCTTCTATATTCAAAAATATTACCTATAATTATCAGAATAACGATAGAAGACAAACATGCTGTTAAAAATGATATGTTCAAGATAATTACACTTGTAGTGAAAGCCCAAAACCCTATTGATAGAGATGTTAGAATTCCCATTATTACCAAACTAGTTGTCCATAGAATTTTATTGCTATAAATTTTATAAGTAAAGCTATCTTTATCCACTATTTTTTTTATTTTTCTCTCTTTCCACTCATCTATTATTAAAAATTCATTGTTTGAATTTGTTAGCAATAGATGGTTATCTTTAGTTAGTCTTTTAATAATCCAGTCTTTATTATCAATTTCCAGTAAGTAAGCAGATTTTATGTTAAATAAATATTCTAATGATCGGACTGCAAGGTGTAAAAACATATTTAACAAAAAAATTATAAAAAGCAGCGTTATAATAAGTAAATCTTCATTTGTCTCCTCTTTCTCTATTAAGAAATTTTTATCAGAAGTCACAATATAAATGAAAGTTATAAATACAGACGGAAGAACAGTAATTGTTAGTTTAGAAAAAAGACCTTTAAGTTTTTGATAATCGGTCATTAAAATTTTCTCTAATTCCGTTACAAACCAAAAATCTACTGCAGCTTTAATGGAAACAACTATAAAGGCAAATACGCCAATTAAATAACTATGTGATGAGACTACTTCTAATACTCCAGTCATTTTTCCAACCTCTACTTTAAATAAAAATTTGTCTTTATTAAAATAATATAAGCAACTAATAATCAACTTCAAGAAATCAGTTAACTGTCAATTATTCAGCTTTTTTTTCAAAATAAGCATGCAATCGATAGTCGGCTATCTCTTGAGTCCATTTATATAAGATCTCATTTTCTTCCGCAGCAGGCTGCAGCTTGAAGCGGAAAATCCCTTCTTCAAAAGAAACAAGTTCTCCTTTCGCACTTTCTCTCCACTTAGTCATTGGCATCTTAGCAATCAAGTCTGCCACTTTCTCCTGGTTATACGTGCGCAGTTTTTTCCCTTGGACATCGCTGAAATCTATATTCATTCGGTAATCTTTTTCAGTTAAATACTTATGGAAAAAAGGTGCTGTTTCATGTGGTGTAATCGCCTCAAGCCATTTCTGCTCACCTTTTGATAACATATAGCTCAGAACAACCATTTTATAGCTTTTGGTCATGCCGGTTTTTTCAGCTTCCAAAAACCAACCTTTAAACTTCAGCCAGACGTCCTGCTCTTTTTCCGTCAGCTCATCCGCAAAAGCGAGCATTCCAACGTAACTGCCAAACTCCTGCTTTACCGTTTTGGAATCGACGTTGGCGTGAAGGTGGAACTCCAAATACGTTGGACGTCTTCCCATTTCCTTTTTCAAATCCCGATAAGCCAGAACCAACGCTTCTTTTCGAGGCGCTCTTTTTCTGCGCATTTCCTCCAGAAGGTTGATTACTTGCAGGTCCAGGTTAAATTCGCAAAGAGCCGGCACAAGTGGTTCACTGGGTTTACTTGAAGTCTGGCTTTCTTCTTTATTAAAAACAGCCAGTTTCAAGTCAGCATTTCGGTAGTTGCCAATAAAATCGATGATGACGCAATGCGACTTTCCTTCCGCAATTCGCAGACCACGGCCGATTTGCTGCGTGTAAACGGCCAGCGATTCGGTCGGCCGGATGAAAAGGAGTGTATCCACTTTCGGAATATCGACGCCTTCATTGAATAAATCAACGGTGAAGATGAGATCAAGTTCACCTGAATCCAGCTTGGAACGGGCAGTTTTCCGCTCTTGTGGGTGAGATTCACCGTGAAGTGCAATTGACCGAACGCCTTTGTGCTGAAAGAAACTGTTGATGTATACAGCTTGCTTGACTGATGAGCAGAAGACGATCGTTCTCGTCTGTTTGTACCGGTTCCACTCTTCAAAGATCTTTTCGGCAAACTCTTCCCGCATCTGCACTTGCAGCAATTCCTCTTCATCGTACCGGGTTCCTCTCCACGGGATCGCGGCGTAATCAGTATCGTCATACACGCCGTAGTAATTGAACGGCGCAAGCCAAGTTCGCTCAATGGCGTCCAGAAAATGAATCGAGATTGCTACGTTTCCATCACATAACGCATAAACGTCCCTATTGTCCATGCGGTCAGGCGTGGCGGTAATGCCCAGCAAAAACCTTGGTTCAAAATAATTTAACAGACGCTTGTAAGTTGGCGCGGCTGCGTGATGGAATTCATCAACCACAATCAAATCAAAAGCATCTTTTTCAAATTGATCCAAGTGATACTGGCTCCCTAATGTGTAGATCGAAGCAAATATGAAATCCGCATCCGTCTTTTTCTCGGAGGCATTATAAAAAGCACTCGTCCGATCCGGATGAACGTGTCGGAATGATTGTTCCGCCTGAGTCAGAATTTCTTCCCGGTGTGCGACAAATAGCACCCTTTTAAATTTCTCTGCAAAAAAAGCGGCTAAATAGGTTTTTCCTAGCCCCGTTGCCAGCACCACCATTGCCCGGCTGTAATCTTCCGTCATTACGTTATCTAAAGCGTCTAGCGCTTCGCTTTGCGCAGGTCTAGGAGAAATCACTGAGCCGTAAGCCACTGGGGTTTCCGCTACTTCCGGCGACTGTGGGAGTGTTGGCCCGACCGTCATTTCGACTTCTTCTGCTTCTGACCACACTGGGCTGATGGGCCGCCTAAGATTTGCTGCTTTATGTAAGGACCGATATTCTGCCAATGTCTCTGTATTTAAAGACACTGTCTGATCAGCATAAAAGTTTTTTAGAAATTGAACGGTCGCTTCTTCAAAAACTTCCGCGTCCATCGAAGTCGGCGCAATTAAGTTCCACTCCACCCCTGTGGTTAAAGCGGAGGCTGATAAATTAGATGATCCCACAATTAACTGCGAAGATTCTGTTCCTCGAAACAAATAAGATTTCGGGTGAAAGGAAGCTCCCCCGCTCTTCCAAATCCGTATTTCCGCAGAAGGCAATTCTTCTAAAAGCAGTTGCAGCGCATCCGGCTGCGTGACAAACAAATAATCGCCTACCAACAGCTTAATCGGCACACCTCTTCTAGACGCCTGTTGGAGGAAAGGAATGATTTTTTCCACGCCAGACTTCATCGCAAATGCCGTGATCCACTGAATTTCAACCGCTTCTTTTGATAATTTCTCCAAATGCAAAACAAGCTGAGAAGTGACCAGTTCCAGCTTAGTCATCTTCAACCTCGATTAGGAAGATCCGTTTTTCAAAGCTGCCACGCTTCTCAGCTTTTGCCTGGCGGACTCCTTCCAACTCTTCAAAAGAGAAGCCATGAATTTTCACAGCTGCGCGAAGAAGTTCGAGGATGTCGGCTAGTTCTTCAATTGCTTCTTCGTTAGTTGCTACATCTTTGTATTCTTCTAGTTCTTCGCCTAATTTCTTTTTCACTTCAGCTTCGTATTCATCTTCTTCAAGAATACGAGTTGAAAACTCTTTTCCCGTCTTTTCGATTACTTCTGGTATTGCATCGCGGACTAGCTTGTTATAGATGGGCATAGGTAAGCTCCTTTATCGAAATACTTGTTAAGGCTATTTTAACATATCATTTCGGCTCTTATTTCGTGTTGGAAAGAAGGTATGTTACTTTGTGTTCCTATAAATGAACACATATATTTTTAGCCCTTTGCACATTAAAACTCATCTCTATTACTTATAGTAAAAAAAGACCTCGTTTGAATCGAGGTCTTTACTCAAATAGAATTCCACAAGGAAATCGCCACTTGCTTTAAATTGTCCAAAGAGAAAATGGTTCTTTCATTCATCTTGCCTCAAAGCTCGAGCGGTTTACTCCCCGACCATCCCATCATTGTCATTATCCCGCATATGCGGATATAACCAATGATCACTCATGATCGGCATACTAAAACCTGCTGCTTTGGCTTCCTTGATCGTCACCTGTCCATTGCCGTTCGTATCGACACTGGCTACATCACCACCTGTGTTTGCAACGGGTAACTCGGCAGGCTGACTGTCTGTGTCTGCACTAGAATCAGTAGGCTCACTGCCGGTTAACCCGAGGGATGCGTTTACTTCATCCGGGTTCACGTTGTCAAAGGTATCCACGACTTCGTTCCCCATTACCGTATACGTATATTGATAACTGGAAGGGATCTGCGTTTCCGTATCCGGATAGGTGATGATGGCTTCAAAATTCGTGGCTCCACCTGCGTCGCGGATGACGTCTTCCATATACGCTTGATCGCCATGGCAGTTGAGCGTACTTTCTTGCGGGGTAATATTATAGGCATTCGACACCCCTCCAAGAGAATCCGCAAGGACATGCCCCTCGTCTAACACGTCACTTTCGACACCCGGCACCTTGGCTTCATCGGAATAGTACCTGCCAGACGATAAGACCGGTTCAGTGCTGTCATCCTGTACAATGATTTCATCTGCAACGACACGCGCCAGCTGCCCGTGTTCATTCGTGAAGGCCCAATAGTCACGATCTCCATAGCCAATGTTAACGGCGACGTTTGGTTCACGTGTTCCAGACACATCCCCGCCATCCACTTCGATCAGCTCGTATCCTTCGAACACCTCCTCAGTTGGTTCGGCTGCTGGTTCCTCTGCTACTGGTTCCTCTACAACCGCAGGGATCGTTTCTTCTTTATCGCTGCTTTCATTTGCTTCAGCTGTGGTTACTTCTTGTGTATCTGTTTCTGCATCTGTAACTGCTGCATCTTCTACTTTTGTACATCCCACCATAAAAATAACCGTTAAAAGGACGATTAAATATATCATTTTCTTTGTCATTTGAAGACGCTCCTTTACTAGTTTCATGCTGTTTTAAAAAGGTAATTTATAAAAATTAACATTTTAAAACATATTAATACTAGTATATTCCAATATTAACTTTATGGTAGTAAATACTTTTATGAAAAGAATTACAAGGCAAAACAAAAGCTGCCGAGAGTTTCCCGGCAGCTTAAAGTATGATCATACAGGATTTTCTTCTGCATTTTTCACTTTCACTTTTTCTTTTTTATCCAGTTCCTGCAGGAGTTTTTCTCCTTCAATATCTAAATCCGGCAGAAGCTTATCAAGCCATTTCGGCAGCCACCAGATTTTGTCTCCGAACATTGACATGACTGCTGGCACAAAGATCATCCGGATCAGGAAGGCATCCACAAGAATCCCGAATGCCAAGGCAAAGCCGATCTGCTTGATCATGATGTCGTCCGTGAAGATAAAACCGGAGAACACCGAGACCATGATCAACGCTGCAGCGACAACCACTTTGCTCGCGGTCTTATACCCATTCACAATGGCACGGTCGCCTTTTTGTCCGTGAATATAAGCTTCGCGCATGGAAGAAACGAGAAATACCTGGTAGTCCATTGCGAGTCCATACAAGATTCCCGTCACCAATATCGGAATAAAGCTCAACAAGGGACCGCCTGTATCAATTCCGAACATCGAACCGAACCAGCCCCACTGGAACACGGCTGTAGTTGCACCAAATGTGGCCATGATGCTCAGCAAGAAGCCGACAGTTGCTTTGATCGGAATGATGATGGAGCGGAACACAACAAGCAGAATGAGAAGCGACAGGATGACGATGATTCCGATGTAAATCGGGAATACTTCCGCTAATTTCTCTGAGATGTCGATATTGACCGCAGTCAATCCGGTCACACCAACCTCAAGCTGTGTGCCTTCAACAGTTGCCGCGTCTGAACGCAAGCTTTCCACCAATTCTTTTGTCGTGTCATCTGTCGGGCCGCTTGCTGGAATGATTGAAACGATGGCGATGGTTCCGTCTTCGTTAAAGCCGCCCGGTGACACTTCTGAAATGCCGTCAAGCTGAGCGATATTCGTCAGCAGCTGGACATATTCCTGCGGAGCAACTGGACCCGCGTCCTGGTTTTCTGCAACGAGCAGCAGCGGGCCGTTATAGCCCTCGCCAAAACTATCAGAGATAATGTCATAGCTTTGTCTGACCGCCGTATCCTCGTTGGCACTGGCACCGGATGGCATGCCAAGATTCATCTGCAGTACCGGAACGGAAAGAGTTCCAAGAACTGCAATGACAAGCAGCACTGCGACCCATTTGGCTTTGAGAATGCCGGCGATCCAGCTATGTGCAAAGCTCGGTTTGGCGTCTGTTTTTGCCTGTTCTTTCTGTCTTGTCTTAACGGAAACGATTCGTTCACCAATCAGCCCAAGCAATGCGGGCAGAAGGGTCAATGCAACGAGCAAGTCGATCAAAACAGTTAAAGAAGCAACGATCGCCATACTGCTCAGGAAAGAAATGCCGATGACAAGCAAACCGCTGAGTGCGATGATGACGGTCAAGGCGGCAAAAAATACCGCACTGCCAGCTGTACCCAGTGCACGGGCTGCCGCTTCTTTTGCGGACAGCTGTTGGTCAATGATCAGCTTGCGCTGTCTGTTGACAATGAATAACGCATAATCAATTCCGACTGCCAGGCCAATCATCAGACCCAGAACCGGCGTCAGACTATTGATCTCAAAAAAGCTGGATACGGCGAACGTTCCGCCGACGCCTACACCGACACCGATCAATGCCACAACGAGCGGCAAACCGGCCGCAATAAGCGAACCGAGCGTGACAACGAGAATCACACCTGCGATTGCCAGTCCGATAATTTCATGCGTACCGCCGATCGGGATGTCCACCCCTTGCAGCGTGCCTGTCGGGATGACTTTCATAGATGTATCGTCTTCCACGGTAGACGCAGCCGCTGACAATTCAGCACGCTCACCTTCTGTCAGGTCTTCCGCCTGTTTCGTCATCTGAAATTGGAACAGGGCGACGGTGCCGTCTTCAGAAATTTGGACCCCTGGAACCGGCATTTCCTGAACCACGAAAGGCCGGTGGGCAACTGTTGGCGTCTGCAACTGGCTCAACATGCCCTGCATTTCCTCCATTTGGGCCATCGCTTCCCCGTCCTGCAGCATATCCATCGGATTTACCACATGATCCAGCTCGTAAATTTCGTTCACAGCCAGTGCGAGAGCTCCCGCATTTGCTGCTTCATCAATCGTTTCCCCTTCAGGAACCTCAAAAATATAACTTCCCTGACCACCCGAAGCGACCGGGAAATCTTCCGCCAACTGATCCAGCACGTCTTGCGCTGCGGTTCCGTCAATTCTCGTTTCACTGCTTGTGTTCACACCATTTGTGACGATGGCAGTAATGATGACTCCTAAAATGAGCAGCCAGCTGGCAATGAAAATCCAAGGCTTGCTGTATGCCGTTTTTCCGATGCTGTAAAAAAACTTTGACACGTTTGCAACTCCGTTCTCTATTTTCTTTAATTAAATCCTTTTCGTAAATGAGCAAAGACAATATCAACATATTGATTAAACTCATTGTCTGTTCCGTGTTGTTCTCCATTTTCCGGCAATTTCACGTCGATGCTTTCATCAAGAACCGGCAAAACCGCACCGAACACAGCGCCAATCAGAATATGGTAATACTCTTCCGGATATTCGCTGCCAAACTCTTCACTGATGCCGCGTCTGGCAAAATCCTGTACTTCCTTTAACGCACCGGTTACATACAACTTAAGTGTCGGGTGATTCCGGGACAGGGAAATGAGCCAGTTGAGCCGCTTTAGTTTATTAATCGTAAAGCTGCCCCGAATATACATTTCAATGGTGCTCAGCGGCGTATAATCATTCGCAGAAAATGAAAATTGGTCGTCTTGCTCCAAATAATCATTCATCGTCAAAGAATTGGCAATTGCTTCTTCCTTGCATGAAAAATAATTGGCAAACGTCCGGCGCGAATAGCCGGCCTTGGTGACGATATCTTCTACCACAAAACCATCCACTCCCCGCTCCACTGCCAAATCGAAGGCAGCTTCAGCCAAAGCCTGGCGGGTCGCAATTTTTTTCTTATCCCGTAAACTGCTGTCGGACATTCCGTCACCTCATTTCGATACTTTCATGTTATACCATAAAAAATGCACAAAGGGCAAACTTTCCCTTTGTGCATTTTTAGAGACAATTGTATATTCTTCGTTCGATTGTGAAATTGTACTGTATTATCAAGCGCAAGGATCTCTATTTATTAGTTGTGGCCAATTGATTTTGGAAGCGGCTATAGGATAAAACGATAGAGGCAGAGAAGTTAGTGCAATTAAGTTCCATTCCTCCCTTTTGCTCAAGCGGATGCCGATAAATTAGATGATTCTAAAATTAACTGTGAAGCTTCTGTTCTCCGAAACAAATAAAACATATCTACTAAGAATGAACTTTTACATTTCCAGTTGCGTCATTCATTGTAGCAATTCCATAACTTCCCAAAAACCACTTTTTGTTTGCAAGAAAGGAGAATGTATAGATGTATAAAGCTTTTGTTATCCTCCTTTTTCTGTCCGTCATTTTAACAGGATGTTCCAGCCTTTCCGAAGAAGAAAAACTCTCGCAGAACAAGGAATTGCAAAGGTTTATTCGAGATTTTGAGGATGGGAAAGAAAGCTCAGTGGAGATTGCTGTAGAAGTGGCGGATACTCCTGAATATCCGAATGCTTTTGAAAGTGGTCCAAAAAGGAGCGCTAAGGGTGTAGTCATTTATGATTTAGTTGCTTCCTACGATAAAAATACTGATCAAAAATGGATACACGTAACGCCAAACTTAAGTGGATTCAAGCAGTCAGAAGAAAATCCGGTCACAGTCATGGAATCCTCTGAACAATGTGGATCAATAATGTTTGATGATGAAACTGGCTATTACCTTCTAATTGAGTGTTTTCATCGTTGGGAATATCGGCTAATTAGATAAGTTTTACAACGCTAAACGGAGGGATATTATTGAGATTTTTCTTAGCTATTTTTAATTTATTACTGTCTCTAGGTGCATTTTATATGGGAGCATTGATGTTTTTAGAACGTGGAGTGTTTAGTGCATTTCCACAGGAGTGGATAGGTATAATGCCATTTGGCAGTTGGGCAACTTTAGCTGTTTTCGGAATAATGATTTTTGGAATTGGAAATGCCATTGCTTCAGTCTATGGCTTTCTAAAAAAAGATCGGGTTGTCTTTATATTCACCATTCTACTGGGAGGGTTATTATTAGTTTGCAGTGCGATGCCAGTCTTTTTAATCGGAGAATGGTACTTGCCAACAGTTCAATTATTAATGCTCGGTTTTATTCAAATGCTACTCGGTTTATTTAGCTTGTTTATTAAGAAGAATAAAAAACGTATCAATCCCACCCCAGACTACAGCTAAGGAATAGTAATTCCCAGTGCAGACGGAGGTATAACTATGTGGTTTATATTCGGACTTGTCGCAATAGCAGCAACTTGCATCAATCTTTTTATGTATGCAATAGGCAAAGATTATAAATTGGCGATGGCGATGGGTTTGTCCTTTACAACATTAACCGTTGTCGCAGATTATAGTATGGTGTCCAGTTGGGTAAAGGCGGAGGACTGGTCAGCCTTATTGGATGTTGTGCCGATCATGGCAGCGGCCTTATGGGTTTTAACAATATTATCAATTTTATTAAATATAACTCCAATACTTTTAGAACTAAAAAGCAAAAACTAATTGCTGATTATCGCTTCCTTCATCCCAGGTTACCTAGATGCCCCCGGCTCTGCCGATTCACTATTTTTATCACTAAGTGGTATACGTTAAGGCCACGAATAGCATGGAGCGCTGAGATGTTGGTTTACTAATTATGCGAGTCAGAACTTCTTCAATAAACAGCTCAAGTTGGGTAAGAACCGATGGGGGAAACTACAAAATCCATAAGGACGTGGAATCTTATGACAAAAGAAAAATGGATGCTCGTCACTTTGGGAATTATGGACTCCACCCTTGTTATCTTGCATTATACAGATTATGTTCTACTCTTCTTGAAACCAACAGGATATGTCATCCCCTTGGTATTAAACATTGTTATGATTAGTGTCCTCGTCTTTAGATCCAAACTTTCTAACGTTTGGATAACAGCCACCCTTTTCATTGGCATACCTATATTATTGTTCCATGGTTTTATCGTTTTATGGATAGATAATGAGTACAGGAAAATCGTTCATCCCGATAGCCAGCAATCCTTAGTAATCGAATACCGGCATGCCACGTTAGGAGAAACCACTTATTTCTATAATTTTTACAAGACAAACTTCGGTTTTGTTGGCAAGCCCCTTGATGACCAATCAATTTCCATTATGATTATGTCCCGGGATCATCCTTCTAGTATCGATCCTGAAGGTGTTTTAGGTTTGGGTAAAGAAGAATGGATGAGTGAAACTACCGTTCGCTTTTTTACTTGGGAAGGAATCAAGGATGTGGATTTAAATTCGTCGCCATCAGTTGGTATGGAAGACAACAGGTAACTATACTGCAATTGAGAACGATTGCTTAAGAAAGAAGTTTGGCGAAAGCTACTCTTTTTTTGTCTTTACTTTCCCTTCTTTTACAAAACGAGTACGCATAAAAGGGCAAAAAATTCTACGTGAAAATCTTATTAGCACTGCATCCCTCTATTTTTAATCAATTGACCTGTCTTTAGAAAACATGCATAAGTTGTTAATCTTATATTTTACTGGCAAGTCGGTGTCAATAACTTTGTGATGGTAAAAGGATTTTCTCCCATATAGAACTAGGTTGATTATTGTAAAAATGATACTAGAAAAAGGAAAAATTCAAAACCATAGAAAATAATAAAAAATAGAACAGTCCACGATACTGTTTGTTTAAATTTCGATTGATTCTTTAACGCCTTTGGGTTATCGCCAAGTCTTTTTTCGAATTCTTTTTCTTTCTCTTTTGCAATCATTTTTTTCCGTTCTTTTTCTGACTTTTCGTAGCTGCTCATTCGCCTGTCCCCCAAATTAAGTTGTCATTGATAAAACTGTAAACCCAATGAATTGTACTCTTTTTATACCCATTGCCCTATCTCAATTAACCTAATTTTCTTTTATAACTGAAGAAAAAGGTTTAAATTCCCATTAATGCAACTTGATCTTTTCAACCGAAAAAACGCACCAATCCTAGAACTGTTTCCAGCTCAGGATTGGTGCGTTTTCTTCATCCGTTACTATATAAGTTGAACTTAGGAATTATCATTTTATATACCGCTTCGGTCGCTTTGGGTAGAGCAAAGACAACCGCTCCCCCGCCTACGTGGACGCACCAGCGCTGAGATCCGTTGCTTACTATCCGATATGAAGCAAAACAGCTGCGACTCCTGCGGTAAAGCGAGACGGCCGAGACCCCGCAGGGAACAGAGTGACTGAGGAGGCTTGGACGCGAGCCCGCGGAAAGCGCAGCTGTTTTGCGGAATATCGACAATGAAAGATTAGTAGTTCAACTTATATATATTAAATCTTTAATGCCCTACTCTTCTTCCAAAAACCCATTCTCCACAAGCCACTCATACGCCACGACTGAAACGCTCTGTCCTTCAACATCAACCATGTAATTCAGCTCTCGCATGATTTCACTGTTTAAGCTTTCAGCTAAGCGAGCCGTGATTTCTTCGATTTCCGGGTATTCGTCAAATACTTCTTGGTTGATCGCGACAGCTGCCCGGTATGGCGGGAAGAATTGTTCGTCGTCTTCCAAGACAATCAGGTCGTAGCTTCTGATGGTCGCGTCCGTTTCAAAAGCGACGGACACGTCAACTTGCTCATTGTCAAGCGAGCGCTGCGTCAACCCGAGATCCATTTGGCTGACTTGGCCGGAGCCAAATTCAAAGCCATAAGTTTCTTCCACGCCCGGCAAGCCGTCTGAACGGTTCGCAAACTCGGCATCAGACGCCATTGACAGCTCGCCCGGATTTTCATTGATATAAGCTGCGAGGTCACTGATGGACACGATGCCCAGCTCTTCCGCTTGCTCGCTTCTCATGGCGAGTGCGTAGGTATTGTTGACTTCCGACATGTTCATCCAGTGGATATCGTTTTCACTGTCGATTTCTTTGACCTTTTGGAAGGCTTCTTCGGGATCTGCGATGGATGCTTCACCCATATAGGTGATAAGCGCTGTCCCAGTATATTCCCACATCAAGTCTACTTGGCCGTTTTCCAATGCGGAGCGGACCACGCTGCTGCCAAGGTTGTTCATTTGGTTTACTTTGAATCCTTCTTCTACCAACAAGAAAGCGGTCATCTCTGACAATAAATATTGTTCAGTAAAGTTTTTGCCGCCTACCGTCACTTCTTTTCCTGTCACGCCAAAGCCCGAGCAGGCCGACAGGATGACAGCGACCATCAATAGAGGGATAAGTTTGAGTAATTTAATCACAAATTCTGATGCCTCCTATTCTCTTCGTTAAGCTTTTTCAATGCGCCTTGATCCTTTTGGCACAATGGCATATTCCACTTTACGCAGGATATAATCAGCCAGAATCGCCAGTAACGTCACAGGGATGGCCCCGGAAATCAGGAAGCCGTTATCAAACAAGTTGATCCCGGTGAATATCCAAACCCCAAGTCCGCCTGCCCCGACTACGTAGGCAAGCGCCGCTGTCCCGATATTCAACACGACAGCTGTCCGGATGCCCGCAAGAATCGAGTACGCGGAATTGGGAAGTTCGATGCGGAATAAAATTTGGTGCGGTTTCATGCCCATCCCTTTTGCCGCATCGATCATGTTCTTGTCTATGGAGTCAATGCCAGCTACTGTGTTTCTGAAAATTGGCAAGATCGAATAAATGAACAGTGCAAAAACAGCTGTTTGAAAGCCAATGCCCAAAATACTGATCATGAGCGCCAGAACTGCCAAGCTCGGAATGGTTTGCCCCAAATTAACAAGGGTCGAAACCAGCCATTCCGACTTTTTGAATTTCGGCCGGGTGATGAGGATGCCGGCCGGCACTGCGATTAAAATGGCAAGCAGTGAAGAAACCAGCACCAGTACAACGTGCTGCCGCAGCAGCAGCAAAAATGTTTCGGATTGCGTGAACATGTAGTCAAAATAGCTATTGGAAATCGCCCAGATAAAGAAGGCGGCGACCAATGCATAAAGTGTGTATCTGACGATATTGCCTATCAATTTTTTACGATTCACCGGATCACCCTTCCTGGGAGGCGGATATCTTCCCTTTTATTTCAAAATGCAAGTATTTTTGGACAAGATCGATTGTGATCGTCCCGATATTTTCACCATCATCATCTTTTACAATCACTTGATCCGCTTCTTGGTTTAACAACATCGACAAGGTATTGCGCAAATCCTGATGAACATTAATAGTTTTGGTATCCTGGATGGTTTCATCAACCGGACCCAGCCCGATGACTTCCCGTAAATTTTCAACAGTGTGCAAACTCAAGCTTTTGATCGCTCGGTCTTTGCCGAAAAACTGGGAAACAAACTCATTGTTCGGATGCGCCAGCATTTCTGACGGCGTATCAAACTGCATGATTTTTCCGTCGCGCAGCAAGACAATTTTATCGGCCATTTTGATTGCTTCGTCAATGTCGTGGCTAACGAACAGAATCGTCTTCTTCACTTCGCGCTGGATCTGTAAAAACTCGTCCTGGATCTTTTCCCGAATGATCGGGTCAAGCGCGCCAAACGGTTCATCCATCAACATAACCGGAGGATCGGCCGCAAGTGCACGCACCACGCCGATGCGCTGTTGCTGTCCGCCCGACAATTCATGCGGAAAGCGCTTTCCATAATCTTCTGCATCCAAGCCGCTGAGCTTCATCAAATACTTGAAGCGTTCGCGCTTGTCTTTTTTGCTCCACCCCAACAGGTCCGGCACAAGCATGACGTTTTCTTCAATCGTCATGTTCGGGAACAGGCCGTTGCTTTGAATGACATAGCCGATCTTTCTTCTTAACTCAATAGGATCCAACTCTTTGGAGTTTTCCCCATTAATAATGATTTCGCCTTCTGAAATAGACTCAAGCCGGTTGACCATCCGCAGCAGTGTGGTTTTCCCACAGCCTGAAGGGCCGAGCAATACGACAATCTTGCCTTCTTCTACAGTGAAATCCACATCTTCGATCGCTGTGATGTCTTCTCCGTACTTTTTGGTTACGTGCTTAAATGAAATCATAGACTCACCTCTCTGCAGTTAATCCGCTAACACTTTTTTCGTATAACGTTTTTGTATCAATAAAAGAATAGCATCCGCAATGATCGCCAAAATTGCTACAGCGATGGAACCGCTGATGATCAAGTAATTGTCGTTTCTGCTGATGCCTTGTGTAATAAGGACGCCAAGGCCACCTGCACCAATATACGCAGCGATGACCGCAATTCCGATATTCATAACAACCGCGGTGCGGACACCCGCCATGATGACTGGCAAGGCATTCGGGATTTCGACACGCAATAAACGCTGATGCGTTTTCATGCCCATGCCGATCGCCGCATCACGCATTTCCGGATTGACGTTCTTGATCCCTGTGTAAGTGTTGCGGATAATTGGCAACTGGGAATACAGGACCAGCGCCGCAAAAGCCGGCACAAATCCAATGCCCTGGTTAATAATCGAAAAGATTGGAATCATCACCCCGAAAAGGGCAATGCTCGGAATCGTTAATGTAATAGAAGCAATTTGAAGAACTGTATCAGCAAGGTATTGGTTCGTGGTGAGGTAGATGCCGAGCGGAATGCCGATTAATAGTGCGACGACAATTGCCAGTGAAACCAAAATGGCGTGGTCGATTGTCAACTCTAGTATGCGAGGCGCGTTGACCTCAAGAAACCGGGCCCAATTTTCCATTGAAACACCTCCCTTCTATAATCGAAAATTATTGGCCGAAATCAATTTTTTAAAAAATTGTAAACTAACACATGCACAAAACAAAGAAGGCAAACTGAGAACGCGGCATCCTGTCGCTTTCTTAAGTTGCCTTAGCCTTTTTCTACGAATCCTCAAGAATTTGAGGGGCAGTATGGGAACCGTTCCTCCCGACTGAAAGACCTATTAAGTTTGCAATTTTTCCTTTGTGGATTTCGGAAAAAATCCTCTTCAGTTTTGCCTCGGCCAACCAATTTTCTTTAAGATTCCTTAAGTATAGCACACTATTTCCTGCCTATTTGGCTGGGCTCAGTTTTAGACGGCGACTTCAATTGCCCTACTGGCAGGATATGATGCATATTTTCAGGTGCATAAAAATCCGATGAAACTAAGATATTTATCAAAGTCGATGTTGATAGATAAAGCTCTGCATCTAGTATTCAGAAGACACTGTCATGTTCAAATGGTGCCGCTCCGGCAGTCTTTTCTTTGGGTAGTTCAAAGAGTACAGAAGGATTTGGGCGATTATTTTTACTTGATTTTGCGTTTATACGAAACTGGCATACAATACATGTATAAACGCAAAAATAGGGGGTACGCATGAAAGCTTATGGAATAGTATTGGTCAAGCATGACGAAACTGAAGCAAAAATCGTCACCAAGGAAACCTACGACTGGATCGTCTCCACTGAGCGCGGCGATACGGGCGGCAAAAGCGGGTGGAATGACTTGACGTGCCCACTCAACGTAAAAAGACGGATTTGGGACTCCATCAAAGCGGATTACGGCACCTTCGAGAAATTCGAACTGCGGGTCACTACCGGAAGCTTGCACAACGACCGCGCACTTCATGCTGCGAGTATGTTAGTGGAAGACAAAGAACTTACCTATTCAAACATGTTGGAATTCGTGGAAGCCTTGTACCATCACAATATCCACATTGTTGAAACCTTCTATGGCTACATCTACTCCTATCCATCATCTAACCATTTTCCCTATTAGTAAGTGGAATCTAAACAGTTACTGCCACTCGGGACCAAATTAAAAGCTACAGAAAAAACGCACCCCTCCCGAAGCCATCTAAAGCTCAGGATTGGTGCGTTTTTTTCATTATTTTTTATTCATCTATCCCCATCGACTTTTTATACCCTTCCAAATACGTCTTCTCAGACGGACTGCTCATGTCAAACGAGCTCATGGTGCGGTGCCAGTTTGGATAAATCGGCACTGGACGTGCTTTCGATTCAATCAAGTCATGCTCGTCTTGCGTCAGTTTGATTTCGAACGACGCGATGTTTTCTTTCAGTTGTTCTTCATTGCGCGCAGCGATAACGATCGGTCCAACGTTCGGACGATCACGGACCCAAGAGTAGGCAATTTGCGGCACCGAAGCGTTGTGGTTGGCTGCGACCTCTTCCAAAGCATCAATCACTTGATACAGCCGCTCCTGGTCCTGCACCCACGGTTCTGCCCAACCGGCGCCTTGGCGTGTGTTGTCAGGCGCTTGTTTGGTGCGGCTGATTTTGCCGTTCAACAGGCCTTCGCCAAGCGGACTCCAGATCATGGAACCGATGCCAAGTTCGCTGCCGGCTGGAAGCAATTCGTATTCTGCTTCCCGCGCTTCTGGTGTGTAATAGATCTGCTGGGTGATCGGCGGAATGTTGCCGGATTGCTCGGCGACCGTAAACGTTCTGGCCAAAGCCCAACCGCTGTAGTTCGAAACGCCCCAATGGCGGATCTTGCCGGATTTCACGAGGCTGGTCATCGTTTCCACTGTTTCCTCAACCGGTGTCTGCCCGTCCCATAAGTGCACGAAATAAACGTCAAGGTAATCTGTGCCAAGGCGCTCAAGTGACCCTTCAATGGATGTCAAGATGTTGCTTCGCGAAGCTCCTCTAGCGTTAGGGTTGGTTTCGTCGATGTGGAAGCCTGTTTTCGATGTCAGCAACAGGTCGTCGCGCCGTCCTTTAATGGCTGACCCTAACACGCGCTCTGCATCGCCTTCTGAATAAAGGTTTGCGGTATCGAACATGTTGATGCCCGCTTCCAGCGACATGTCGACCATCCGGCGCGCCAGTTTTTCGTCGATGTTGCCCGCTGCTTCAAAACCGTTTGTTCCACTAAATGGGACCGTTCCGAGTATATACTTTGGAACACGCAATCCTGATTTTCCTAAATTAATATATTCCATAATTGCCTCCTTGTTTAGATGCATTTTTTTATATTAGACAATACTTGGTTACCCTTTGGCTGCCAGAGCAAAACAGATACTTTCCCATATTTTTGAAAAGCATTCACCGAACTCTCTATGTTTTCTGCTGTAAACGGGGGAAATCCTGTGCTATACTGGCTTTATCAAACGACAGAAAGGCTGATGGGTGGACAATGCGCAACTAATCTTGTTTTAGCGACTGAAATGTAAATTTCAACTCACGCAAAATAGGATTAGTCTGCCCACATCTTGATAACTGTCGAGCCATTGTACTCAAATGGTTTATTTCGATCGGGCACCATACGGCTAATCCTTCCAAATTTATTTGGGAGGATTTTTTAGTTCTCCCTGAACCGAAGGGATTGATTGGATGAAAGAACTACTGAAACTGCAAGATGTCCGTTTTGAATGGATGGACACAGTGATTTTTGAAGAGGTCAACGCGAGCGTTCAGCAAGGCGAGGTCATCGGCATCATTGGCAAAAATGGAGCCGGCAAATCGACGTTGCTGCGGCTGATTGCTGGTGAATTGGCGCCATCAACAGGCGGAATCCACTGGCTTCAGCCGAATATTGAAACCGTCTTTGTGGAACAGGAAACGGAAGCGCACTCCTTCACTGACGTTACGGCTTCTGAAAGCGCGCTGCTGAAAAAATGGCACGTGCCGCAACACGATTTCCCACTTCTCAGCGGCGGCGAAAAACTGAAGGCCCGCCTTTCTGCTGGTCTGTCGCGGAATGCTCACTTGCTGCTTTTGGATGAGCCGACCAACCACTTGGACAGCAATAGCATTGAACTGCTGCAGGCACAAATCCGGAAGTATCCGGGCACTATCATTCTGGTATCGCACAACCGCCACTTTTTGGATGCGGTGGCGACAAAAATTTGGTCGCTTGAAAATCAGAAACTCATTGAACACAGCGGCAATTACACCAGCTACATGGAAGCGCGGCAACAAAAGCGGCTGACCCAGCAGCGTGAATACGACAAGCAGCAGAAAATGGTCGAGCGCATCGAATCACAGATGGACGAGCTCACTTCCTGGTCGCACAAGGCACATGCCGAATCGACCAAACAGGAAGGTGCAAAAGAATATTACCGAATGAAAGCGAAAAGTATGGACAAGCAAGTTAAATCCAAGCAAAAACGACTCGAAAAAGAGTTGGAAAAGGTCGGTGCAGAAGCGCCAGAACCTGAATACGAAGTGAGCTTCTCGATGAACGCAACGCATAAAACCGGAAAGCGTTTTCTCGAAGTAAAGGATCTGTCGAAAGCGTTTGGCGGCAAGCTGCTGTTTGAAAAAGCCGACTTTACCATATTACACGGCGAGAAAGTCGCCATCGAAGGCGCAAACGGCAGCGGCAAAACAACCTTGCTGAAAATCCTGCTTGGCCAGGAATCAGCGGACGGCAGCGTCTGGATTTCGCCTTCTGCGAGCATCGGCTACTTGACGCAGGAAGTGTTCGACTTGCCGCTTGAGAAAACACCGGGTGAGCTGTTTTACAAAGAGACGTTTGAAGCGCGTGGCAAAGTCCAAAACTTGATGAAGCATCTCGGCTTTACCGCAGCACAGTGGAAAGAACCGATCGGCGCCATGAGCATGGGCGAACGCATCAAATGCAAGCTGATGGTCTATATCCTCGAAGAACGGGACGCGCTGGTTCTCGATGAACCGACCAACCACCTCGATTTGCCGTCGCGCGAGCAGCTCGAAGAAACGCTGGCGCAGTATACCGGCACGATGCTGGTTGTTTCCCATGACCAGGCTTTCCGTGAAAAAACGACCACCAGCAAGTTGGTCATTGCGGATCACCGCATTGAAAAACAGCTCGATGCCCCTGCTCCGGAACGTGATGACACAGCGGAGTTGCTCATGCGGCTTGAAACAGAGCGGCAGGAAGTTCTCGGGAAACTGAGCTTTATGACTGCAAAAGACAAAGATTATGCAGCGCTTGACCGGCGGTTTGTTGGGCTGACGCAGGAGATTAACAAACTGAAATCCTAAATAAAACCGGATCCAAGCTAGACGGTTTCTATATATAAAGGGCCGCTCCTAAGATTTACAGGAGCGGCCCTTTTTCAATTGGAGCTATTTATTTTTCTAGGCACGGATCCATTTCCAAATTTCGCCCGGTGTGGCATTTTTGCCGTACATCAAAATACCAATTTTGAATATTTTGCCGGCCAGTTTCATGAAGATCCAGACACTGGCAATGAGGATAGTCAGTGCGATGATGATTTCGATCCACGGCCACTCTTCCAGGAGCGACAAGCGGAGAATCAGAATCGCTGGCGAAGTGAATGGGATATACGAACCGATTTGTGCCCAGATACCGCTTGGGTCATTAAACACCGGCCCGACAAAGATCAGCGCTGCAAACGGCAGCATCATGATCATCCCCTGGAAGTTTCCAGCGGTTGAAATGTCTGCCATCGTCGCCCCAATGCCGACGAAAAGCGCGGCAAACAACAAGTAGCCAAGTACCGCGATCACCAACATCAACGCTAGTTCCGGTACAAATAAATACTCAAGTATCGGCACATCGATTTTCCAGACCAAAACCGGCAGTACCAGCACAATAAAGACCAGTATTTGAATAATGCCAAGCACAAAATACCCGATAATCTTGCCTTGCATCAGCTCTCCCGGAGTCAGGGACGACAAAATGATTTCAGCGATTTTGTCTTTTTTCTCTTGAGACGCACTTTGGAAAATCGCCATGCCGGTAAAAACGATCGACAGCAAGACGGCTGCCGCAAATATCCCCGGTACGATGCCTTCCAGGAAGGCGTCATCCATTCCTGAACTTGCTTCGTTTTCTGCAGCTGCATTAGCCGAAGCTTCTTCAAACACAATGCCTTGGGTAATGACACTTGCTTCGTCAGGCGTCAATCCGAGCTCTTCAATTTGCATCGCCTGCAAAGGAGCCCCCAGCAGCTGCACTTCATTTATAAAAGCGGGACTGATTTCTTCACTTTGGTAAACCGGCAAGACGCCGCCGTCAAATGCGCGCTCATCAATAAAGACATACGCGCTGTTTTCTTCAGATTCGAGTGCCCCTGCAGCTTCTTCCTCCGAAATGTCGGTTGGCTGCAGTTCCCATTCGGCTCCAGCTTGTTGGGCAGTCGCTTCCAGATTGTCATAGACGCCCAGCTGATCGTTGACGAATACCGTGGTCGTCACGGTGTCCTCATCCGAGTTATTGAACAGGTCGGGAATGAGGTAAAATGCCAGAAACAAAACAGGTGAGATAAACAAACCAATCAGGAATGTTTTGTTTTTCATGTTCCGTTTGATTTCCCATTTGGCGACTTTTTTCGTGTTACGCATCCAAATTCTCCTCTCTCTTCAAGAGATTTTTATCTGTTGCGATGTCGATGAAGATTTCATGCAAGGAAATCCGGTCAATGGATAGTTCCTGGACATCCAGTTCGGCGGGCAAGTTTTTCAGCCACACGGCCGGCTCCACGTCTTTCGACAAGTAAAGCACCGCTGTATCTTCATTTTGCTCCAAACGCTCAACTTCAGGCAGGCTTTCCAATACGCTCTGTTCATTAATGCCATGTATGGTGCATTTAAAATTAGCGTATTGTTTTTTCACGTCATCCAGCGGCCCGTAAATCACTTTTGTGCCGCGATGGATCAGGAACAGACGGTCCGCCATTTCTTCAACCAGGTTCATTTGGTGAGACGACAGCAAGATCGCTGTGCCGTTTTCCGCTAATCCGCGGATTTCATTTTTGAACAATTCCTGACTGACAGGATCCAAGCCGGAAAAAGGTTCGTCCAGGATTAAGAGTTCCGGTTCATGAAGAATCGCAGCGATAAACTGGACTTTCTGCCCCATGCCTTTTGACAATTCTTCCACCGAGACTTTATCTTTTCCTTCCAAATCGAATTTCTTCAACAGTTCCAGCGCCCGTTCTTTCGCGCGGTCCAGCGGATAGTCTTTCAGTTCCGCCAAATACAGCAGGATGTCCATGACTTTGACGTTTTTGTACAAGCCACGCTCTTCCGGCAAATAGCCGATTTTATTGCGCGGAATGTCCTTTTTTCCTTTGTCCCGAAACGTAATGGTTCCTTCATCCGGATACATGATGCCCATGATGTTGCGGATGGTGGTGGATTTTCCGGCTCCGTTGGGTCCGAGCAACGCCATGATTTCTCCTTTTTTCACTTCAAATGAAATATTCGATACAATTTTTTTGTCTTTGAAAGACTTTCCTAAATTTTCTACAGTCAGCATCGTCTCCATTTGCTTTCATCCTTTCTTGTTCAAGATTGGGTTATTTGAGCAACAGATCGATAATTTCTTCTAAATCCAGTGCAGCGTGATCGATTACTGCGATGTTTTGGACCGCTAAATAATGGTCAGTCGCAGCTGGATTTCCAGATACGATTTGGCGGCGTTCCCGCGACACTTCTCCGGGGACGGAGCCTTCAGGCAGCCCTTCAAGCCAGTAGCGCCGGTAGCTTTCCAGCAGGGCTTCTTTTTCGTAGCAGCCAATCGCTTGGCCATCTCTCATCACAAAAAGATAGTCCGCCAGTTTGCGCAAATCGTCTGTTTGGTGGCTGGTGATGATGACGGCCCGCTCTTTAGCGTCCATCCAGTCAATCAGCAAATCCATGAAATGCCGTTTGGAGGGGATGTCGAGAAATGCGGTCGGTTCATCGAGAATCAAGACTTCGGTATTCCGCGGCAGTGCCAAGGCCAAGCTCAGCTTCTGCTGCATGCCTTGTGACATTTTGCCGAACCGTTTGTCCAGCGGAATATCAAACAGCCCAACCATCCGCTCGAACAGGGCTTCATCCCATTCGCCATATAGCGGGGAAATCATTTCTTTCAGCGTCGCACCGGTATAAGCATCCCACCCGACAATCCTCTGAGGCTGAAAGGCGAGGTGCTGCTTCCAGCTTTCGTCCTTGCCAGCCGCGGGTTTGCCAAAAAATTCAATGTTTCCTGTATCGGCGTTCGCCAAATTCATGAGCAATTTCAGCAAGGTGCTTTTTCCTGATCCATTATTGCCGACCAGCGCAGTGATGGTCCCCGGCTCGATGGCCAAACTGATTGGCCCCAGCTGAAAATCATCCATGTTCTTTTGCAGTTCGTTTATTGCTATCCATGAAGGCATCGGTTAGTCTCCTTTCTGCCGTTTTTTCAGAATTGCATGGAAAATCGCTGTCATTTCTTCATCGCTGTAATCGTAGCTGCGGGCAATCTCAATTGCCCGTTCAAAGCTTTCAGAAACCGAAGCCGTTTTGACTTCCTGCTTTAAGGCGTTTTTGATTTCTGCGACATAGGTGCCTTTGCCGTGGGCCGTTTCGATAAAACCTTGTGCCTCGAGGTCCTGATAAGCGCGACGTATCGTGATGACGCTGATTTCAAGGTCTTTTGACAGGGCCCGGATGGAAGGCAGCGGCGTTCCAGCAGTGAGATGGCCGCCTGCAATCAATGCCTTCAATTGCTTTTCAATCTGATGGTAAATGGGTTCACGTGATTCTTTGGATAAGCGTATCGGCAGCAAGACCAGGCCCTCCTTTCATAGATAATCCGCTCGTTCAATGTCTTTTGTCATGACTCTTTGCCAGTAGATCCATCCTGTAGAACCGGCCAGCAAAGAACCCGCGATGGACAGCAGCGGCCAGTTTTGAGCCAGCCCAATCGTCCAGTAAATCAGTCCTTCGTCTGCCAGCCACTGAAAAGCGGTATAAAAAACGGCAATGCCGAGCACAAGATAAATCATCGACTTGGCCAGTAGTTTCGTTTCGAATGTTCCGCCTGCTTCACTTGCCGCCATGGCGAAGCCCAGTGCAACCGAGACTGCCAGCCAAATGGCGACAAATGCCAGGAAGCTTAAGGGCGTCATCATGTCACGGAAAGTTGGAGACACGGCCAACAGTGTAGCCAATAAAATCAGCTGGTATGGGAAAGAATATGCGCTGTGAATGATAAAACGGCTTTTAACGATCACCGCTTTTGGAACCGGCAGCTGCTGGAGCATGATCACTGCGGGCACGGTCCATAAATCCCCGTCCATTTTCTGCATCTGGAATATTTTAGGCTTCATCCAGGCCGGAAACATAATGAACAGCAGTAAAAAAATCAAATCGAAGGCATAAAAGTTGTCTGCCACATAATGATCAAACGAAAATAAGCAAATATAGCCCAAAAATGTGTAAAAAGCCAGCATTAGCAATGAATGTTTCCATCGCGCCTTTAGTTCAAAACCCGCCAGCCAATATGCTTGTTTCCATGTATGCATGGGTGATCACTCCTCTTCTACTGTTCCACTGTATATACTCACATACACAGTAACAAGTTTTTTATGGAGTTGTCAATCTTTTTAAGAAAAATGGCAAAAAAGAGCTTTGCCGCAAGCTGGGATCTCTTGGGGCAAAGCTCTTTTGATTGGTGGCGCACATTATTTTTTAGTTGCAGTTTCTCGGCTTAACAGCCCTGCTTCATTTTCTTTGGACAGTTTCATAAAGAACGGATACACGAGGAGGCTCGTCAAAATTAACGTCGGCGTAAGCAACAGAAGGTCCCATCCATCTAAATCGAAAATCAGCGCTGACATAATAATAATGAAAGCTGGGAGAAAGCTAAAGATGGCTGTTTTCTTTCTCGACTTAGCCACAATGTATTGTGTTTTTCCACAGTGGGGACAGTTTGCTTTATTCGTAAATTTTAAGGTTTTTAACACAATCCTTTTCCATGTCCATTTTCGTCCGCAGTTTTCACAGCTTGGCATCTCTACACTTCCTTTTTCTCATGAATGTCTTGTGGTATCTGCTTGCAAGTAGCGGGCAAAATAAGCACCGGTGATCAACAGTGCCACGGTCAGCGCCATGAAGACTACTCCAAGGAATCCAAGCCAATAGCCTGCTAGGTTGACCACGCCGATCAGCAAGAAGCAGATTGAAGTTATCAAACTTCTGGGATCTGTGGAAGGATTGTCTTTCATTTTCACGAAGATTTTATGGACTGAAAATCCGATGGCGATGAGAAGCAGTATAGTTGCGATAGTTGGCCACACGTTCAGCCACCTCCTTTTATTTCCTTGTTTCTATATTTACGGGTGGGGGCTACAGAAAGTTTCGTATTTCGAAGTTTTTTGCTCTGGAGTATCCTAAATTCTGGACCCTGTTGCCAGAAAAGTCGTACAATAAGGAGGAACTACAAGCAAAGGGGAGGAACTTTTTCTATGGCAAACGACAAGGTTTTCACGTTTCACAATGGGGTTACAATTCCCGATATCGGATTCGGCACTTGGCAGATTCCGAACGAGGAAGCTCACGCAGCGGTGACAACTGCTTTAAAAAATGGCTATACACATATCGATACGGCGTTGGCTTATCAGAACGAGGAAAACGTTGGCAAAGCGATTCAGGATTTCAATATTTCCCGGGAAAAGGTCTTTATCACCAGCAAACTCCCGGCTCAAATCAAAGGCTACGACGTGACACTCGAAGCGTTTGAAGAAACGATTTCGAATCTCGGCGTTGATTATTTGGACCTTTATTTGATTCATGCGCCATGGCCATGGGATGAAATCGGCAAAGATTGCACCGAAGGCAATATCGAATCGTGGAAAGCGATGGAGAAGCTTTATAAAGACGGCAAGATTCGGGCAATCGGCGTCTCTAACTTCTCGGAGAAGGATATCCAGTCACTTGTGGATGCTTGCGACATCGTGCCGATGGCCAACCAGATTCCGTTCTATATCGGCCGCGACCAAGCGAGCCTGCTCGAGTTCTGCAAGCAGCATAACATTGTAGTCGAAGCTTATTCACCGCTGGCAACCGGACAGATCTTGAACAGCCCTGAAATTAAAGACATGGCTGCTAAATACAGCGTAACGCCTGCTCAACTGTGCATCCGTTATTGCCTGGAGCACGGCACTTTGCCGCTTCCAAAATCAACGAATGAAGAACGCATCATCGAAAACAGCCAACTGGAGTTCACAATCTCTCCAGAGGACGTCCAAAAGCTGGATGCTTTTGAAGATGTTCGCGCTAAGTAATTAAAAAAACCGCCAATTGGCGGTTTTTTTAATGAGCTTTTTTCTAGAACGCTGGTGTTCAAGGCGGGTAATTAGCTTGAAATCCGGTTTTATTGACGCGTGATTTTCCAAATAATTGGACATACGTTCTATAGAACCCAAAATACGTTCCGTTTCGCGCGAAATACGTTCCAAAGTGGCTCGATTACGTTCCAATACAGCCCAAATACGTTCCGTAATGGAAACAGTTTGCCGAGGCAAACTGCCTGTGTCCGTAAGCAAAACCCGCTCACGGACGACAACCACTCTTGGATCTCCACATCAGCTTTTCAGTTATTGATTAGCTGCTTCGGCATCTTGAACCCGGTACAAAGAAAAGTCATCCAAACTTCCCCAGGCACCCCCGTCCGCTTTGATGCTGCCACCAATCGTCACTGTTCCATCTTCCACAAGGATTCCGTCTAGTTCCGGCTGGCTCCAGTTGGCCCAGCCGTTTACAGAGGTGTCCATCGTGTAACGCTCGCCTGCCGTTTCAGCGTAAATATACATTTCCGAGTTCTTGGCATCTCCACCCTGCACAAAGGCAGAAAGTTTATAATAGCCAGGTTCTAAACCGGTAATGGTTTGTTCAGCCTGAAAATCGACTCGATCCGCTGAGTAGAAATGCAGCGAATAGTTACCGGATTTGGCATCCGATGCTTTGTTCTGATAACTCGTGTGAGGAACTGCCCCGTTTCGGTGTGCGATGTTCCACATGCTCTGGTCGCTGCTTTCAAACCCCGGATTTTTCACGAAGTTTTCCGGAGCGATTTCCAGGTTCGCTTTGACCGCGCGGCCATCTTCCAGTTCTCCATCAATTACATAACTGCCGGCGCCGCTGTCGATCGCCTGCTGCAATGCTGCTTCATCCCAAGTGACTTGCGCCGCTCCTTCGCTTCTGTCGTTGTAAGTGACAGTCACCGTTCGGGGCAACGCAATTGCATCTCCCGCAACAGCCGAGATAGTGAGATCTTTTACCTCGTCAATTTGCAATGGCGCTGTTGCCCCTGTCTCCAAATATTTGAAAACATTCAAAGATGGCAACGGACGGCCGTTAAAATCGAACAGGGCTTGATTGTCGACAGCACTGCCGCCGTACCATTCACCAGCGTCTTCAGGATCGTATTCCGCAGCAAAGCTTGTTGCCCAGCCCGAACCGTATTTTTCCCAAAGCATTTTGCTTTTCTTCAACTTTTTGTCAGGCGCTACTGGAATCCAAGCCGGTTCCCAATAAAACACCCCGAGGCCTGCGTCGCCTGTTTCTGCAACAGCCGCCGCTACATCCCTGACTGCATGTGCTTGCCCCTGGACCGTAATTGGATAGTCTAAGGTTTGGCCGGTGCTTCTGGGTGCTGTATTTTCGTGGCCATCGCCGTCTTCTGCTGTGTAGGCATATGAAGTTTCCGCGACCATGACTTTTTTGCCGTAGGTATCCGCCACGTTCTTAAGGACCGACGACAAATTCGTTAATGTGCCATGCCAGAATGGATAATACGAGCTGGCGAACACATCATAGTCTACCTTATTGTCTTCAAGTGTTTTCGCAATCGATGCATATCTTCCCGCAGTTTCCGGGTTGGTGAAATGCAGCGCGACCAAAATTTCCGGATCAAGCTCTCTGACAGCCTGGCTTCCCTCATTAAAAAGCTGGCTCATGTTGTTCCAGTCTCTTTCACCTGCCATGGCGCCGTTAGTTTCATTTCCGATCTGCACCATGCCGACGTCAACGCCTTCATCAATCATCGCTTGCAGGCTGTCCGCGGTAAATTCATGGAGCGCGATTTTTTTATCTTCAAAACTTAAGTTTTTCCAAGCTTTCGGTGCCTGCTGCTTGGCAGGATCGGCCCAGAAATCGGAGTAGTGGAAATCCACCAGCACCTGAATGCCATTGGCAGTGGCGCGTTTGCCGATTTCAATCGCTTTTTCCACGTCATTGTTGCCTCCGCCGTAGCCGTTTCCTTCTGAATCATACGGATCGTTCCAGATGCGCACCCGGACATAATTGACGCCGGATTGCTCTAATGTCTTGAAGATGTCCTGCTTTTTCCCGGCTTCGTTGTAAAACTTCACGCCGCTGTCTTCTAGGGCAAGTATGCTGGACACATCGACGCCTTTAATAAAATCGTCATCAATTCCAGGCACGCGCTCAACAAAAATATCCGTCTGTACCGGCTCTGGTTCTGCGGCCATTGCTGGTGTATTGCTCAAACCTAGAGAACCGATCACCATGACAGCTGCAGATGCAGCCGCAAGTGAAGCTTTCCATTTCCCACTCTTTGTCATCCTCTTTCCACATCCTTTGATTTATTGTCAAAAAGGATTTTGAGAACCCTTTTATAACCAGGAACAGTTGGAACTTATTACAAAGCACCCGCTCAATAGATTTCCTATGAAGAGCGGGTGCCAGAGACGTTTATATAAGGGATTTTCTAAGCCTATATTCTGCATTTCAGTTGTTATCGCAAGATTATTTTCCAAATAATTGGACATACGTTCTATAAAACCCTAAATACGTTCCGTTGCGAGCGAAATACGTTCCAATACAGCTCAAATACGTTCCAAACAGTCTTTTTACTAGCCGTCTTTATTTTTCAGTAATAAAAGCCCTCAGCCTAGCTAGTTGCCACTAACATCCGCACTTCATATTTCGCCAATGTCAGCTCGCCAGACACACTTTCACCGGTCACTAAGTCTATAGCGGCCGCGTCGATCGACACAGTCTGCTCCTGCTCGGTGAAATTCATGACGAACACGAAGTCTTGGCCTGCATCCTGGCGCACCTGGACCGAAACGCCGGGACCGTGTGCAACCGGGAATACCGGTTGGAGCGATAAGTCGCGAATCAAGCCTTTGTAGAAATCACGGTGGAACTGCTCCTCCAAACGGCCGCCAATGTAGTAGGCCAGCCCTTTTTCATAGCGATTGCTTGTCACTGCGGGCGTGTCTGCATAAAAATCCTGTTCGTACGTTCCGACAACATCCGCTGAACGGTTTTCCAACACCGTCGCGTAGTCCGTCAATTCGTAAGACCGCCCTCCGTAATGGACCGCATTCCGATCATTAGGATACAGCGTATCGGTTTCCACCGGATTGATGCCAAACACATCCTGAAGATCTTGATGCCAGCCGCCTAAATACGTTAGGTCATACTCGTTGACGATGCCGCTGATGTAAGTCATCACCACGGTGCCGCCATCTGCTGCAAAACGCTTTAACCGGGCAATCGTCTCTTCGCTTGCCAAGTACAGCATCGGCACAACAAGCAACTTATAGCCTGAGAAATCCTGTTCTTTCGTAATGACATCGACCGGAATGTCCTGTTCCCAGAATGTCCGGTAATGCTCCTGCAACGTTTGCGGATAGGACTTTGTCTCGGTTCCGTAGCCTTGGGCATGGTCAAGCGCCCAATTGTTTTCCCAGTCATACAGGATGGCGACGTCTGCCGGGCGATGGGTGCCGACCACTTCGGACAGCTTGCCCAAGGTCTCGCCGACTTTTGTCACTTCTTTAAAGACGCGGTTTTCCGCGCTGTTGTCATGATCGACGACCGCGCCGTGGAATTTTTCCGAAGAGCCGCGTGATTTGCGCCATTGGAAGTACAAGATGCTGTCTGAGCCGTGAGCGACCATCTGCATGGTAGACAGCAAATGCATGCCTGGCCGCTTGGCTTTGTTGACTTTATGCCAGTTGACGGCGCTTGGCGTAGACTCCATCAGCAAAAACGGCTGCTGCTTCAAGCTGCGGTACAGATCGTTGATAAAGCCGACTTTCATCGCCAAGTTGGCGGTCGTTTCCCAATCGTTGTGCCACGCCGGATACGCATCCCAGCTGATGACGTCCAAATGCTTGGCGAACTTGCTGTAATCCAGGCTTTGGAAAGGAATCAAATCGTGCGTGTCTGCCATGAAATTGGTGGTGATCGGAATGTCCGGCGTCAATTCTTTAATGGCCGTTACTTCATTTTCAAAGAAAGAGATGGTCTGATCTGTTACAAAACGCTTCCAATCCAAGTTCAAACCGTGCACCATGTTTTCACCGATTGGCGATGGCGATTCGATTTGGGACCAGTCGCTGAACGTATGGCTCCAAAACGGACCCCACCAGGAATCGTTCAAAGCTTTCAAGTCGTCGGCGTATTTCTCCTTCAGCCAGCTTCTGAACGCATCCTGGCAGCGGTCGCAATGGCATTCGCCGCCATACTCATTGGAGATATGCCACATGAGCAAGGCGGGGTTCTTGCCGTAGCGTTCCGCGAGCATCCGGTTCATCTTCGCTGTTTTCTCGCGGTAAACTGGGGATGTGAAGCAATGATTGTGCCGCCCTCCATGCAATTGCTGAACGCGTGATTCGTTGACCCGCAAGACTTCCGGGTATTTTTGCGACATCCAGGCGGGACGCGCTCCGCTCGGCGTTGCCAAAATGACGCGGCCGCCGATGCTGGCAATATTTTCGATAATGCTATCCAGCCAGTCAAAATGAAACTGGCCTTCTTCCGGTTCCAGCGTACTCCAGGCAAAGATGCCCAATGAGAACGTGTTGCTGCCTGAAAGCTTCATCAATTTCAAGTCTTCCGCTAAAATCTCCGGATGGTCTAACCATTGGTCAGGGTTGTAGTCCCCACCGTGCAGCATGAAACGGGCTGTGGTGGTATAGGTTTTTTCATTTGTAGGCATAATGTTCTCCTTCCAGTTGCTGCAGTTTGTGCTGTCAGCCTTTTGTTCCGCCTGCCGTCAAACCTGACACAAAGTTCTTTTGCAGCAGGAGGAAAATGATGGCGATTGGGATGCTGATCAATATGGCGCCGGCGGCAAAGGTTGTAAAGCTCGCACCCATGACGTCATTGACCAAATTGTAGAGGCCGATCGGCAATGTGTAATATTCAGGCGACCGCAAAATGGTTGACGCCAGGATAAAGTCTCCCAGCGGCCCCGTAAATCCGGTCATCGCCACGACCGCGATCATCGGCTTTGATAGGGGCATGATGATCTGCAGGAAAATTCTCGTGTTGCTGGCACCGTCGATTTTGGCGCTTTCGTCCAGATCCATCGGAATGGAATCCATATAGCCTTTCATCAAATACGTGTTCAGCGGAATCAATCCGCCGATATAGAGCAGGATCAAGAGCCAATGGCTGTTCATCATGCCAAGAATCTGCGCCAAGACGAAAAGCGCGATCAAGGCAGAAAACTGGGGAATCATCTGCAGCAATAAGAACAGCGTCAAGGCATTTTGTCTTCCTTTAAAACGGAAGCGCGAAAAAGCATAGGCGGTAAACGACACACAGATCACCGCGCCAATCATGGTAAAAAGACTAATTTTCAAAGAGTTTAAATACCATTGAACATATTGCAGGCTTTCACTTCCCGCAAACAGTTCCCGGTAATGGTCCAATGTTGGATTTTGAGGAATCATCGTCGTACTGATCAAGCTGTTGCCTGGGTTAAAGCTGGCCCCTACTGTCCACAGCAGCGGATAAATAATGATGATCGCCATAAAAATCAAAATCGCATGAGAAATCAGGAGACGAAAAAATTTTGCTCGGTTCATTTTCAAGCTCCCTCCTTAAATGCGTCGGTCCGTCTGAACTGCCATAACGCAATTGCGATGACGAATACAGACAGCAGGATTGTTAATGCGGCTGCCAGCGAGTACTGGCTTGACTGCAAGGTCAGTTTGTAAATCCAGGAGACGAGGATGTCAGTTCCTCCCGCAGTGGAGCCTGGCACAGATGGCCCGCCGCCATTAAAGAGGTAAATGATGTTGAAATTATTGAAGTTGAATGTATACTGCGTAATGATCACCGGTGCCGTCGCAATTAAAATCATCGGCATGGTGATGTTGCGGAATTGCGCAAAAATCGATGCACCGTCAATCCGGGCCGCTTCATACAGGTCATCCGGAATCGATTGAAGAACCCCTGTCGTGACCAGGAAGATAAACGGAAAGCCAAGCCATCCCTGCATGAGGATCAATGCCAGCTTGGTCCAGTTTTCATCGGTCAGCCAAGGAATGGCATCGATGCCAACCATCGCCAAAATGTCGTTGTTGATGGCACCAAAGCTGTCGTTAAACAATCCGGCAAAAATCAAAATGGTCACAAACCCTGGAACTGCCCACGGCAATACGAGTACCGTGCGGTAAAACTTCTTGAAGCGAAGATCTTTTTGATTGACCAACACGGCCATGAAAATGCCGAGAGCGACTTGCAGCGTCGAAGCGACAAGCGTCCAGATCACGGTCCAGCCGAGTACACTGAAAAAGGTTGAGCGCCAAATATCAACGGTGAATATTTTCGCGAATGTATCAAAGCCAACCCAATCGGCTAAATTGGCCGGCGGGGAATGGTACAAATCGTAGTTGGTAAAAGCCAGCGCAAAACTAAAGAGAATCGGGAAAATAACCGCGAAAATCAGAATAAACAACGACGGTCCGCTGATCAAATACGGGTAGCCCTGTGCGATCAAGTTTTGGTAATCGCGTTTCAGCGAGCTCATCGGCCGGTTTTCGTCACGGCGCTGGCCGTTTTTATAGGCATCCCGCAAATTTACATAGTAGAAAGCAAGTCCAAAAATCGTCACGATGATTGCAATCAACCCTTCTGCTAACAGAAAAATTGAGTTATCGCGCGGGACTTCCGTTCCGAGTGTGGCAAGTCCCCAAAAGCCCATGTTCAGGAGATCTCCGAACACCAGGAAGAAGGATATGCCAAAACCGAGAAACAGCAGCCCTTTAATCCACTGCTTATTATAAAATTGGCCAAATCCGGGCAGAATTGATAACAATAAGGCTATTTTACGAGCTTGCACTTTCCTCACCTCTTTTTATGTATGGCCCGGCAAACAAACAAGTTTACCGGCCTTTACAACAAATGGCGCCAACCGCTTTAACGTTTGACACCATTTCTCGCTATTGCAAATCAGTTGCCGCCATGAGTGGCTTCAATTTGTCCTTCAATTGTTTCTACAGCCTGGTTTAACGCATCTTCTGGCTGAGCTTTTCCTGTGGCAATGGTCTGCAAAGCAGAATCGGCCGGTGTCCATACTTCATTCATTGACGGAATGTTCGGCGTCAATTCGGCAAAGATAGATTGTTCCGCTACTGCTTGGGCAACTTCGCTTTCAGCTACGACTGGGTCGTTAGCTAAGGCTTCTACTGCCGGAACTTCTTGTGTTTCTTCAAAACGAGTACGGGAATTTTCTTCATTTGCCAGGAACAACAGCAATTCTTCGGCAAGTTCTGCATTTTCCGAATAAGCGCTGACGTTGTAGCTCTTCACGCCAATAAACGAACTCATGTTTTCGCCATTGTCCAATTCAGGCAATTTTGTCATTCCGAAGTCCACGCCTGCATCCGTAAATGGATCTACGTTCCAAGGTCCGGAAATGATGGCTGCCGCTTTTCCTTCTGTGAACAACGACTCCAATACGTTAATGCCCTGTTCCCCGATGATTCCAGCTGGGAATAGGTCTTCGTCATAGAATTTCTGAATATAGTTTGCGCCTTCAATCGATCCTTCGTTGTTCAATCCAATATCCGTCGGATCGTAGTTGCCATCCACATCCTGACCGAAAATGTAGCCGCCATAGCCACTCATGACGCTTTGTGCGTAATAGATCTGATCAAACAATGCCAGGAATCCAAACTGGTCGCCTGTTGTTGTTTCCTTTGAATACTCGTACCACTCTTCAAGTGTCGCCGGCAATTCTTCTTCCGTGATTAAATCTTTGTTGTAGTAAAGAATGGTCGACTCTACCGCTTTCGGCAATCCGTAGACTTTTCCGTCCACCATTTGTGATTGCATGGCTGCATCCGTATAAATGGATTGAACGTCTTCTTCGACCGCTACTTCTTTCACCAATCCTTCAATAACAGCTGTACCGATCTGGTCGCCCGCCATGGTCAAAACGTCCGGTCCAGTTCCGCCTGGCCCATCAAGGCGCAAGTCTTCAATCTGCTGTGCATATGGTTTTTCCACAATTGTGATCGTTACATCGTTTTCTTCTTCAAACTGTGCAACGGCGTCTCGAATGCCGTCAGCTTTTTCAATATCTTCCCAGACGATCAGTTCACGGTTTTGGCCTTCTGCAGCTTCTCCACCTGTTGAGCTTTCATCGCTCTCTTGCGGTCCACATGCTCCCAAAGCCAAACTTAACGCGACCCCACTCATCAAACCGATATACTTTGTAGATTTTTTCACGAACATACACCCTCTCAAGTCATTTTCGAAACTCTCTCCCAAGTTTCTGATGAAAGCGCTTCCTGAAATTTAATATAGCATTGTTAGAAAAAACTGTAAACAATTAATTTACTAAAAATAGTAAAATTTTTTACGAAAATAAAAAGCAGCCTGTTTTATCAGGCTGCTTTCTAGTTTGTGCTTTTTCTGACAATTAATTGTGCACCCAAGTACAAGGTCTTTGTGCATTTCCGCTTTTCCAGCAATTGCTCAAGCAATAGCGCAATGGCATTTTTGCAAATTTCCGCCATATCGATGTGGAACGTGGTCAGTGGCGGTGAAATGTATTTGGCGATGCTGATGTTGTTAATGCTGATAACACTGACTCTTTTCGGTACTTGGATGCCATGTTCATTTAAGGCTTGCAGACATCCGACCGCAATTGGATCCGCTGCGATGAAAAAAGCGGTAGGCAACTTGTCACCCAATTCTTCTATTGCATTGGTCATCAGCTGGTACCCGTTGTCTACTGAAAATCCTCGGTGGCAATACACATAGCGATCCTGCAGCAGCCCTTTTTTCTCCATGTAATCACGGAATGTTTGCTCGCGGATATCCATTTCGTCCCCGTCTGTATTGGGGTTGTGGTAAGTACCGCCGATAAAGCCGATATCCTGGTGGTCTTTTTGGATCAGAAAGTCGATTGTTTTTCTCGTAATCTGCGCCAAATCCGGTTTTACCGAATCAAAATGCTCCGGATCAGGTGTAGAATCAATAAATACACCATGGGGCGTCAGTTTTCGGAGGTGCGCAATTTCCTTGTCTGAAAAGGTTCCGACTGCGATAAAACCTTCAATATTATCAGGAATTTGACGGATGCCGCCTTCTATTTTGTACGTTGTCAATTCGACGTTGGAAAGCTTGGCCATGTTCTCTATTTCGATTCTCATGGTCTTAAAATAAACGTCTTCCAACTCTTCTCTTTCGGTCAGCCAATACAAAAAGGCGATATTTTTTACCAGTGATTTAACCGTTTTCTTTCGGTAGTTCAGCTGCTCTGCTGCATCAAATATTTTTTCCCTTGTTTCTTCAGGCACCGACAAGCTTTGGTCATTGCTTAACACACGCGAAACCGTCGAAATAGAAAATCCGGATTTTTCCCCGATATCTTTAATTGTAGCCAATCTTGCCACCTCCATTTTTTCTAAGTAAATTATTTTACTTAATTTTTACTTGTTTTTTCCTTGTTGTCAAGCTATATTAAACTCCTATATAAAACTTAACATTTTTAACGGAGCAGGAGGCAAAAGAAATGAACATTGAAAAGAAAGAACTTGGCGGAAACTGGCACGAGTATACATTGCAAAACGACCGGGGTGTTTCCGTTAGCGTGCTGAATTACGGCGGCATTATTACAAAGCTTTTCGTTCCTGATCGGGATGGAAATCTTGAAAACATTGTTCTTGGTTTTACAGATTATGAAGATTATCGGTTAAACTCCAATTATTTCGGCGCATTAATCGGCCCAGTTGCCGGCAGAATTCAAGAGGCTCAGTTTGAACTCGACGGCAAGCGCTACCAGCTTGAAGCCAACCAGTCAAAAAGCAACTTGCACGGCGGATCGGAAGGCTTTCATCAAGTAGTGTGGGACGTTTCCCCTTTCCAGACAGATGATGCTGCGGGACTTGCGCTTTCCTATACCAGCCCGGATGGCCAAGGCGGATTTCCAGGAAACGTGGAAATTACGGTCACTTATACACTTACAAGCGATCATCAGCTGCTGATGGATTACGAAGCGATCAGCGACCAGGCAACCGTCCTCACCTTGACCAATCATTCTTATTTTAATTTGAGCGGCAATTTAACTGACACGGTGCATGATCACCAGTTGGCTATTGCCAGCAGCACGTTTGCAGAGCTTGATCCAGAATTGATTCCAACAGGCAAGCGGCTCCCTGTGGAAGGCACGCCATTTGATTTTCGCAGCGAGCGCCGGCTTGGGGACGGCTTCAACGATAATTATGAACAAAATAAACGGGCCGGAAGCGGATATGATCATTATTTTATTTTTGATGAGCACGGGTCCGGCACAAGCAAACTGCAAGACACAAAGAGCGGGCGCAGCATGACAATTGAAACTGACCAGCCAGGCATGGTCCTGTACACAGCGAACGGGTTGAGCGAAGGATTAAACCTTTTCGGCAGTCCGTCACGAAAGTATCTTGGCGTCTGCTTTGAAACACAAGGTTCTCCCGCTTCCCTTCACCATTCTGGATTTCCGGATATTAGGCTGCAAGCCGGAAAGCCTTATAGCAAACGGACAGTTTTCGCGTTCAGCAATAACTAATAAACCTATTTTCCCCACTCAATAAAACTAAAAAAACCGGAGCCAGTTTAAAGCGGCTCCGGTTTTAATGCATTGCAAGATCAAACAAATTTCATGTCTCCCCACTCTGAACTATTTCTCAGCATCGCTTTCAGTAAGATGAGTCCTGCTTCGAAATCATTTAAATCCGCCATTTCAATCGGCGAATGGGAATAACGGCGCGGGAATGTAATAGCTGCCCCCAAAATGCCTTCTTTCACAAGATGGACCGCCGACAAGTCTGTTGTTCCATTGGGCATAACCGATAATTGAATCGGTACACCGTGTTTACCGGCATACTTTAAAATGAGGTCTTTCATCTGCGGCGCCATCAAATTGCCGCGGGCACCTCCGCCAGACAGCAAAGGAAGCACCGGTCCTTTGCCAATGGCGATTGGATAGGTATTGCCATCGGGGGTGTCTACACACGCGATGGTGTCGAGAATAATAGCGTAATCGGGATCAATTTTATAGCCGGCTATTTGTGCCCCCCGCAGCCCCACCTCTTCTTGTACCGTAATCACACCAACCAAAGTTCCGCTAAAGTTCTTATCTTGAAAGGCTTTGAATAATTCCACAAGCAGGACACAGCAGCTCCGGTTATCGATCGCCTTGCCGCAAATCAAATCCGTATTGGTAAAGCGGTCCAGATCGCTGATGTAGGTGATGGAGTCGCCAATTTGAATGCCCATTTTCTGAACACGTTCTCTGGAGTGAGCCCCGACATCAACATACATGTCGCCAATCGGCAAAACCGTGGTTTTTTCGCTGGCGGTCTGCAGGTGGCCAGCTTTCACGCCGATAACGCCAAAATGGCCATTGACGTTCACTTTGCGTCCGACCAGCAATGCGTCCATCATGCCGCCAGTTCGTTCCATCCGCAGGAACCCTTTCTTGTCGATGGCGCTGACCATGCAGCCGATTTCATCTGAATGCGCCGATACCAAAACGGTTGGCCCTGGTTTGTTGCCTTCTAAAACCGCATAGAGATTGCCCATGTGGTCAATCTCAACCGCCGCCAAAGGTTCCAGCAATTCAACCAGCCGTTTGACCACCTGATGTTCTCTTCCTGAACTACCTGGCAAAGCTGCCAATTCTTTTAGTTCTTGAAAAAATTGCTCTTTAAACATCGACTCTCCCCTTTCAGAATACTTTACAAAATCTATACTACTTGAAAATCAATGTTCAGTCTTTTGGAAATTTTTATTTATTTCAACCATTTTTTTTTAGAGGCTTAGAAACAGGCCACTCCAGCTTTATAGATCGTTTTCCTAAACAACTTAACTGTATGCCAAAAAAAATCCTTGATTTCTTGCAGTTTATTTATCGTTAGCAAAGGGAAGCTTATCATCAGTACAGTTTTTAAATTAGAGGAGGAGAAATTTTTGGGACATTATATTGAAGTAGAAGACGGCGTAAAAGTTTATGTAGAAGACATTGGATCGGGGCAGCCCGTCGTATTTATCCACGGTTGGCCGCTAAACAGCAAATCGTTTGAATCACAGGTCAGCATCCTGGCGCAGCAAAACTTCCGATTTATCGGCATTGACCTCAGAGGGTACGGAAAATCGGACAAGCCGTGGTCGGGCTATGACTACGACACAGCGGCGAGCGACGTAAAAGCAGTTGTTGACCACTTGAAACTTGAGAATTTCGTACTTGGCGGATTTTCTATGGGCGGGCCGATTGCGATCCGCTACTTAACGAAGTTTGGCCAGCAAGGCGTAGATAAATTGCTATTGATGGGAGCAGCTGCTCCAGTGTTCACACAACGCGAAGATTTCAAGATCAACTTGAAACCTGAAGAAGTGGATGACATCATCAAGCAAATCAAAGAAGATCGTCCGGCTTTCCTAGCTCAGTTTGCAGATATGTTCTTTGAGCAGAAAAAATCACCGCAATTCCTGCAATGGTTCCAGCAGCTTGGCCTTGAAGCCGGAGCGCATTCAACCATTAACTCGGCCATTGCATTGAGAGATGAAGATTTGCGCGGCGAATTGGCAGGCATTACCGTGCCAACAGCCATTTTCCACGGCAAAAAAGATCAGATTTGTGCGTATGAATTGGGTGAAGAGTTGGAAAAACAAATTCCCAACTCCGTTCTTGTTCCATTTAAAGACAGCGGACACGGCATCAATGCCGATGAACCCGAACGCTTTAACAACGAATTGCTAAGCTTCCTTAGAAGCTCCGGCGTAAAATAACAGGATTTAGATAAGATGGGGAAGAAGATGGCCTTGCAGCCATCTTCTTTTTTTTTTCAAAAAAGTGATCTAGTTTCGAACCCGCTCCGTTATGTATGTAAGAAACTTAAAACAGAGGAGTGGTTTTATTATGAAATGGAACAAAGTATTGGTACCTGTACTCGGAGCCGCATTATTAATCCCAGGAATGGCAACAACGGCATTGGCAAACGAATTGCCGCCTACGGAAACAACTGGCGTGGAACTTCGCGCAACATTGGATTCGCTCTTGTCAGAGCATTACGCACTGGCTGTTGATTCCATGATGAAAGTTTATGACGGAGATGAAGCGGCAGACGCAGCCGTAGCAGCACTTGATGCCAACGCAGCGGACATGGAGCCGGTCATTGCTTCCGTTTACGGTGAAGAAGGCGGAGCAGCTTTCGTCGAAATTTTCGATAAGCACAATATGGGCACGGACGATTACGCGGCTGCTGTGAAAGATGGCGACGAAGCGATGCAAGAAGAAGCATTAGTTGAGATCCAGTCATTCGTTGACGAAATGGGTGCCTTCCTTGGCACAGCAACAGAAGGCAATCTCCCAGAAGATGGTGCAACTGCAGCTCTTCGTGAGCACGAAGACTTCGTTCAAGAAACATTTGACTTGTATGTAGAAGGTGATTACGAAGCAGCTTACACATCTTACCTGGAAGGCTTTACACAAATCTTTGGAGCTGGCAGTGCCATCAGTGGTGCGATTTCTGCTCAATTCCCAGATCAGTTTTCCGATCCGAACACACCAGCTGGTGATTTCCGTTCAACCGTGAACCGCATTGCCGCTGAGCATTTCGCTTTAGCACAATTGAGCATGACAAAAGGGTATAATGGTTCTGAGGACTTTGACTTTGCCGATTGGGCACAAGACCAGAACACCGAAGAATTCCGTGCAGCTCTTGCATCGGTCTACGGTGAAGAAGCAAGCAACCAGTTTGTCGAACTGTGGAACAATCAGCACATCTCTGTACAAGGCGACCTGGTTGTCGCAACAGCAGCTGATGATCAAGCTGCTGCAGAAGAAGCAACCAACACATTGACTAGCACATTCGCAACAGAGTTGGGTACATTCTTGAACAGCGCAACGGAAGACCGCATGCCTTTGGATGAAACCATTTCAGGCGTACAGGCACATGAAACATCCGTTGTGGATACATTCCAACAATATGTATCCGGCGACTATGAAGCGTCATATGAAACATACCGCGCTGGTTATGCGATCATGTTTGATATCGGCAAAGGATTGAGCGGGGCTATTGTGGATCAATTCCCTGAGAACTTTGAAAACACAGCACCTGAAAAAATGCCGGCAACAGGACTTGGCGGCATGGAGAACCAATCTAATACGATGATCCTTTGGATTACGTTAAGCACATTGATCTTATTGGCAGCTGGTACCATCACGTACCGCCAAACCAAAAACCAGCAATAACTAATATTCAGAGGGGGCCATTGGCTCTCTCTGTTCCTGATTGGAAAGGAGGGAATTTTGATGAAGCAGCTTGTCACGATCGGAACGGCCGTCATGTTATGTCTCGTTTTGTTCATCATTTTAGAGCCTTTGGCTGCCAGTCCAACAGTTGAAGAAAAAGTTAAACCTGTTGAACAAACTGAACAAGCAGAGCAAAAGCCAGATGAGGAAGAGGTATCCGGCAACTATGTCGACAAGATTGCGGAATTTCCGATCCTTCCGGAACAACGGGAAAAGTTGGAAATGCTTCAGCGGGAACGACAGGAAAGCGTAAAAGGCATGGAACCTGCCCAGATTGAAGTTCCATCCATTGGCGTCAAAGCCGCCATCGAGCCAACTGGCATTTTGGATAACGGTGAAATGGGTGTGCCGGAAGATGTGGATCAGGTTGGCTGGTTTGAGCCTGGTTTTAAAGCAGGTGCAAAAGGCAATGCCGTATTGGCAGGACATGTCGACAGCTTGACTGGTCCGGCTGTCTTTTATGAACTGACAGATGTAAAAGTGGGAGAAACTGTTATTTTAACAGATGCCGATGGACGCGAGATGGTATTTGAAGTGAAGAACCTGACCAGCTATGAAACCGACGAAGCGCCCATCGAAGAAATTTTCGGCAACTCAGACAAGCGAATGATCAACTTGATTACTTGTACTGGCGACTTTAACCGCGACATTGGATCTCATGAAGAACGGCTGGTCGTTACAGCTGAATTGGTCTCCGATTCCAGCGTCAGCCAAGCACAGCCGGAGCCGCCTTCAAACGTGGTAGCTACTGCTTTCAATATCTCTTGGCACGCAGTGCGTGATGATGCCATTATCGGTTACCGCATCTACGAAGAAGATCTGGAGACAGGTGAAATTGAGAAAATCGAAACGGTTTCACTGTTCGACAGAAAGAAAGTGGATCTGACAACAGATGATACGAAGCGCTACTTCATTACTTCAGTGGATGTCGATTTAAATGAATCCAAAAAAGCAGAAGCGCAAGTAAAATAAGAATGGAAGTTAAAACAACACCCTGATTCTTAAGGTTTTAAGAACCTGATGAATCAAGGTGTTTTTTTGATCTTTTATAAACTATGGGTTCATGAAACAGATTTTCATGTAAAAAAATGGAACTTACTAGAAGTTCATCCGTATTAAAGTTATGAACACTGCAGCAAACATATTACGTTTAACTTTATAAGGAGGAATTGTGATGAAGAATTTCAAACACAATGAACAAGCCTTTTTGCCAAAACTATTAGGTTTTCTGTTTATAATATGTTCTTTTTTACTCATTGCCGGTTGCTCAAATCCCGAAGCAGCTAATGAAGCCGCCTCTGCAGACAAAAATAAACAAGCTATTCAAGCGGTGATTGAGAAAGAGTTTAATGGCCCTGATGAAAAATACAGGGACTTGTGGGAGGGTGCAACGGAAATACAAACTGCCGAGATGGATCAAGAAGAGTATAACGCGTGGCTGGAGACACCTGAATACCAAGAATACATTGAGTACATGGAGGAAACCTACTTCCCATATTTCACAGAGAATGGCTATGAAACATTCATCAATACAAGTGCTTTTTCATACAGTTTTTCTAATGCTGAATACAATCTAAACACTACTGAGATCGAAATCACTCAAAGCGAAAATGAACCCACTCTTTATAACTTCACTTTTGTCGTCAGCTATGAAAATGAAGACGGCGAAACAAGCCAATATAATTTTGATGGCAACACGATTGTTCCGCAAGAAGGAAAGATTGGAAAAATCCAGTTCAACGATCAAGATGGTTTGACTCAACAAATAAGATGATAGGTAAAGGCCCGTGACTGGAACCATCTCAATTTTAAGACCGCTGATTCAGAAGCGAATCAGCGGTCTATTTGTATCCTTATCGTTCTCAGATGAACGCGCTAAGTTTCATCACGCCTTATGGACGGACTGATGATTTTCGGCAACCTCTTTTTCGTGGCGGAGCAGCCATTCTTTCCGCGTCAATGTGCCAGCGTAACCCGTTAGTTTGCCGGTAGCCCCAATGATTCGGTGGCACGGCACGACGATGGTGAGTTTGTTTTTGCTGTTTGCGTTCCCCACTGCTCTTACGGCTTTGTCGCTGCCAACCGCTTTGGCGATGGCCCCGTATGAGACGGTTGTTGCATACGGAACTTCGGTCAATGCCGACCATACTTTTTGTTGAAACGGCGTACCTGTGGAGGTGACCGGAAAATCAAATTCCATACGCTGTCCCTTGAAGTATTCTTCCAGCTGCTGCTGACAATCGACGATCACCTGCGGGCTGTCCGGATTGACTGGAAAATCCACTGTATCTTTTTCACTGAACAAGATGGACGTGATCACATCTTTTGTTCCAACGATTTCTACGATGCCAATGGGCGATTGAAATTCAACCTGATGCAATTCATTCATAATAAAGACCTCCATAGATAGAATGTGGCATATGCTTGCCACCCTTCCCAATTTTTCGCCAGTTTTGTAATTTCTTCGATTGTTGGTTTTCGTTCCATTTCTAACTGAGCCTTTAACGCATTGTGCAGGCCAACGTCTGCTAGAGGAAAGGCCGATTGGCTGTGCAGGCATTTCATCATGACGTAATTGGCCGACCATGCGCCAATACCCCGAATTTTCAGCAACACCGCTTCCGCATCCTCTTCCTGGAGCAGCCGTTCCTTTTCTAAATCGCCGGTTGCTATTGCAGAAGCAATGGCGAGAATGTATTCTGCTTTTCGGCCAGTGAGCTGCAATGCTTTTAAATCAGCGACGTCCAGCTCGGCGATAGCCTCAGCACTTGGAAACGCCCAATATTGTTCACCTTCGTAAATCAAGGACTCCCCATAATTTTCGACAAATCGTTTCTTTAAAGTATAAGCAAAGGTCAGGTTGATCTGCTGGCCCATCACCGCCCAGACGAGCGCTTCAAACAAATCCGGAACGCCCATGATCCGCAATCCGTAATATTGCTGGACTACTCCGCTCAGCACCGGATCCGTTTCCGACATGGCGTAAAAGCCCCGTAAATCTGTTACCAGATCAAACCAATCCTCCACGTGGGAAGCAACCATTCGGCTCTCGGCTTCTGGCGGAGCACCAAGCGGAAAATCGATGCGCAAAGCTCCGGTCCCCAAAATTACGCGAAACAGAACAAGTCTCCCGTTAAGCTTCAATAGTTTGGTCAGAACCCCGTCTTCAAGCCGGTACAAGTTTTCCTGTGACGATCTGCCAAGATGGATGAGGCATTCTGTAAAATTAAAGTCATCCGGCGTTTTTATTTCCATATACGGCTCCTCACTCTTTTTCATGAAGATACCGGCTCGTTTAGCTTTCGAAATTCATGTGGGGAATGCGTTTTTAGCTTGCGGAATATTTTATAAAAATTGGATGGGCTTTGAAATCCTGCTTCAAAACATATTTCCAGGTTGGATAATTGGGTTTGCTTGAGCAGCTGTGCTGCCTTGTCGATCCGAATCTTTTCCAGACAGGACCGGGGAGTTTCAGAAGTTTCCTGCTTGAACACGCGCTCCAAGTAAGACGGGCTCATGCCAACATGGCCCGCTATGTCCTGCAAGCTGATGCTTTCGCGGTAATTGGCTGTCAAATAAGCCATCACTTGGCGTGTAAGTTCTTCGTCGGGTGAATACTCCGTTTCCGGCTGGCATCTTTTGCATGCGCGGAATCCGTTTGCCTCAGCTTCTGCCATCGTCAAATAAAAGTCGACATTGGTTTTTTTCGGTTTCCGGGAACGGCAGGATGGACGGCAGTAAATTTTGGTGGTTTTAACCGCCGTGTAAAAAAGACCGTCGTATTTCCGGTCGCAGGCCAAAACCTTTTCCCACATCTCTTCAAAGGAAAAATTGATCTTCTCCATTATCTGGCCTCCCTCCACTGGAATTGGGTGCAGCATTTCACTGGACTCTTTGCCTCATTATATCCCAAAATCGGACACTCTTCAGCCCAGCGCCTCGCTTGTGTTCTCTATTCTATAACCAAAAAAGAGAAGATGCCTCCTCAATCTTGCTTTTATCGTCTAAAAAACCATAAGCGTAAACATTTTATTTTCGCTCGCCTTCTTTTATAATGGGGAAGATGTCTATGAAAGAAGGAATAAATTCATGATACAAATTTTTTGGTACGTTTACGCGGCTCTTCTTGCTACGTCAACAATTGCATTTTTCATTCATGGCGGCTATAAAAGCTCCATTTTTCTGATTGACTTGGCATTTACGGTCATTGCCTGGGTGGGGCTGTTCGGATTTGTGACCCATTTCCAGATTTTCACGCCACTTGCCTGGCAAGTGATTCTTGGCGCCGTAGTATTATGGGACCTACTGTTTTTCTTTTTTATCAAGGCACATTTCACGGAACAAGAGCCGGAAGCCGGCACCTTATCCATGACTGTCTTTTCAGGGCTGCTCATGCTGTTGATGCTCGCCCCTCTCTATTATGCTTTATTCCAATACGCATTTTAATGGCTCTGCCCTATCAAATGCTAAAACTGCCGTTGTCCATTCTTTATTGGGCAACGGCAGTTTTTTAATGGGCAAGTTTTTCGGCATTCGCATCGTGGAACCTGTAATGCTATAAAATCCATAATAGAACACAACCTGGCGGAAAATTAGATTCAATTTCTCGGCTTAGGAAGATTCCCTGCTATTAATTGATCGAATCAGGCCGTTATCTCCATTGGCAATGGTATACAAAAAAGCAGGAAAACCGTATAATAATGACATGAAAGCGGTTTACAAGTTAGCTTTAAAGCCGCTAATCGGACTCTGACGAGAAGGTGCTAGGATGATGAATTGGGAAGAACGCAGACAGATCGTAAAGGTCGCTAACCTCTACTATTTCGACGGTCAAACCCAGGCGCAAATCGCCAGTAAGATGGGCGTTTCCCGCCCGGTCATTTCAAAACTGCTGAACAAAGCACGGGAAATGGGCATTGTGGAAATTTATATTAAAGATGAAAACGCGCATACTGTAGAATTGGAACAGCAACTGGAAACAACCTATCAACTGAAAGAAGCATTGGTTGTGCCAGCAGCCAATTTGAGTACGGAAATGGTGAAGCATGCGCTCGGTAAAGCAGCATCCTCCTACGTATCCAAAAACATAAAAGGCATCAAATCATTGGGCATTTCTTGGGGCAGCACCTTGTCTAAGTTTGTCCAGGAATACCCGTTTGAGCAGCATCGGGACTTGCAGATTGTTCCACTGGTTGGGGGGATGGGCCGGAAGTTGGTCGACATCCATTCGAATCTGCTTGCTTACCAATTGGCACAAAAAATGAATTCCTATTGCTCGTATTTATATGCACCCGCGATGGTGGAGTCTTTGGAGCTAAAAAAACGCCTTGTTCAATCAGAAGATATTGCGATGGTTTTGAAAGAAGGGCGCAGCGTGGAAATGGCAGTCGTGGGGCTTGGCAATCCGTTTGAAGGTTCAACGATGACGGAAATGCAGTATTTGACTTCAAAAGACCTGGCTTCATTGAAACTGGCCGGTGCTGCAGGTGATATCGGTTCACGTTTCTACGATGCGGATGGCAACCAAATCAAGCATCCATTGAACGATTTGGTCATTGGCTTGGACCTTGAAGAATTTAAAAACATACCGCAGGTTATTGGTATTGTTGAAGGCGCACATAAAGTGGAAAGCATACGGGCTGCCTTAAAAGGCGGCTATTTGGATGTGCTGGTCATCGATGACGTAACGGCAGACTTGCTGCTTCATCCCAAACAATCAACGGATTGAATTTAAGTGGAAACGGCAAAAAGCCGATTGGTTCGATGCTTAATGCATCGGCCAATCGGCTTTTTAGTGATGGACGCCTTTTCCAAGCCAAGAAGCAGCAGCTTCATAAAGACTTTCCGAAACAGTTGGATGTGCGTGGATCATCGATGCGAGTTCGTCCACCGTTCCTTCTAAACGCATATAGGCAGAAGGTTCCGCAATCATTTCGGTAACATGCGGGCCGACCATTGTCACGCCCAAAATTTCACCATAGGTTGTGTCCGCAATCAATTTGGTAAAGCCTTCCTGTTCACCCAAAGTCAGCGCCTTGCCGTTGCCAGCATGGTCAACTTTCACTACTTTAAAAGCAATGCCTTTTTGCTCCGCCTCTTGTTCCGTCATTCCGACACTGGCAATTTCAGGACTCGTATACACACATCGCGGCACAACATGATAATCAATTTTCTCTTTTTTTCCTGCTGCATTGGAGGCGGCCACCAGCCCTTCAGCACTTGCAACGTGTGCGAGCAGCCAATTGCCAACCAAATCACCGGCAGCGTAGATAGCAGGCTGGCTGGTCGCCATGTATTCGTCCACTTTTACAAAAGGTCCATTCATCTCCAAATTCAGTGAACTGAACGCTGATGTATTTGGAGATCTTCCAACTGACAAAAGAATCATTTCTGTCTGCAAGGTTTCTGTCTGGCCTTTTTGATTTTCAATAGAGACGCGCTGGCTCTCTTCCCCCGGCTCGACTCCTGTCACTTTAGTTGAGGCCCGAATGGAAATCCCTTTCTTTTTTAGCGACTTTGCCAATACTTTTACAGCCTGGGGATCTTCGCTTGGAACAATCCGGTCACTCATTTCGACGATGGTGACCTTTACACCAAGCGCAGCAAAGATGCAGGCAAATTCCACGCCGATGATGCCTCCACCTACAATTACCAGTGACTCTGGAATTTTCGTGATATCAAAAATGGTGTCACTCGTCTGATATTTGCCTTCTTGCAGACCTGGAATTGGCGGAACAATCGGTTTTGAGCCGGTAGCTAAAATGATGTTATCCGCTTTGATGGCTTCCTGGCGGCCGTTTTGTTCTACGCGGATGATGCCGTCCGGCTGAACTTCCCCGTAGCCATTCAAAACGTCGATTTTTCCTTGCTTCATCAAATAAGCTATGCCCGTCCGCAACTTTTGAATGACTTGGTCTTTTCGCTCCATCATCTTGGACAGAGATACTGTGACAGGCCCTGTTTCAATGCCCCAGCTTTTGGCTTTCTCGATATTTTCGATGACTTCGGCATGCCGCAGCAAAGTTTTGGAAGGAATGCAGCCACGGTTGAGGCATGTCCCGCCCAGTTCCCTCGCTTCCACCACCGCTACTGTTTTTCCGAGGTTTGCGGCTCTGATGGCTGCTACATAGCCTGCCGGTCCACCCCCGATCACCGCCACTTCATATGTCTTCAATAGGATCTACCCCTTACATTAGTAGTTCAAATGGGTTTTCGAGCACTGCTTTCAAATCTGTCAAAAAAGCGGCAGCTGGGGCTCCATCAATGACGCGATGGTCAAATGACAGCCCGACGCCCATCATCGGGCGCAGCACTATCTGACCATTTAAGCCAACTGGTTTTTCATTGATTCGCCCAATGCCAAGAATTGCCGATTCCGGCTGATTGATGACAGGATTGAACGTATCGACCGCGTACATTCCCAGATTGCTGATGGTAAAGGTGCCACCGGACAGTTCAGCCGGTTTCAATTTGCCGTCTTTGGCTGCCTGTCCTGCCGTTTTGCAGGCGACAGTCAGTTCAGCTAATCCTTTTTGGTCGGCTTCCTTGATCACCGGTACCAACAGGCCATCTTCCAATGCTACCGCTAATCCGATATTGATGGACGCATGATGGACAATTTCATTGCCTTCGAGCGAAATGTTAATATTCGGATGACGCTTTAAGGCATGAGCCGTCGCTTTTAAAATGATTTCTGTATAGCTGAGGCGGTAACCGGTCTGTTTTTCAATAGGTCCTAACAATTGCTTGCGCATCGCTACGGCTTCAGCCATATCAATTTCACAGTTAAGGGTAACGTGCGGTGCAGTTGTTTTGCTGTGGAGCATTCGGTCTGCCACAGCTTTTCGAATCCCGGCCATCTTCACACGTTTAGCCGGTTCCGCTTGAAGAGCAGCAGCTGGTTGGCCCACTTCTTCTACGTCTGCCCTGTAAATTTTCCCTCGTGGTCCGCTGCCGGCCACTTCCTGCAAGTTTACCCCTTCTGCTGCCGCTACTTTTTCAGCAAGCGGCGTAGCACGGCTGGCAACGGCGGCTGCGGCAGCCGGGGCAAAACCTTCAACATCTGCTTGGTGAATCCGCCCGTTCGGACCGGTGCCTTCGACTTCAAAGAGATGGATTTCTCTTTCCCGGGCGACTCTCCGGGCAGCCGGTGTTGCCCGGACCCGTTCCGGCTGTTCAGAGGGTGGTTCGGGTGATTCAGTCTCCTGCTGCTCTGCCGGTATTCCCGCAGCAGCAGGCTTGCTGCTGACGCCTGACTCTCCAGGCGGCGAATCAGGAACTTCCTCTCCTGCTTCTCCGATATAGCCGACGACATGATTGATTGGCACTTCATCGTCTTCTTCAAAATATCGTTTTAGCAAGGTTCCTTCTTCATAAGACTCGACTTCAATGTTGATTTTGTCGGTCATGATTTCAAACAACGGCTCCCCTACTTCGACAGAGTCGCCTTCTTCCTTGAACCATTGGAGCAATGTCCCGACTTCCATCGTACTGCTCAGCTTCGGCATAAAAATTTCTTTTGCCATTTACGTTTCCTCCTTACAAGCGGTTTAGCGTTTCTTTTGCGGCCGCTACGATATCGGCGACTGCTGGAACCGCCGCTTTTTCCAGCTCCGGATTATAAGGAATCGGAACCGCTTTTCCGCCCAGTCGCTTGATGGGTGCATCCAAGTAATCAAAAGCTTCACTTTCTGCAATCTGACTGGCAATTTCCCCACCAAATCCCCCGCGCTTCACCGCTTCATGGACCACTACTAGACGCCCCGTCTTTTTAACAGATTCAACGATGGTTTCGATGTCGAGCGGCACAAGTGTACGGGGATCGATGATTTCTACATGGATTCCTTCTTTTTCGAGCTCTTCAGCTGCCTCTAATGATTTATGGACCATAATTGCGGTAGCAACGATGGTTACATCTGTTCCTTGCCTTTTGATATCCGCTTTGCCCAATGGAATCGAATAGGCTTCTTCCGGAACATCGGATTTTGTCCGGTAACACAGTTTATGTTCGTAAAAAATGACCGGGTTGTCGTCGTCAATCGCCGCTTTCAATAATCCTTTAGCGTCGTAAGCAGTTGACGGCTGGACCACTTTCAGGCCAGGAATATGGGCCATCCATGCTTCTAAACTTTGCGAATGCTGTGCTGCTGCTCCAGTTCCAGAACCGGCTGGCGTCCGAAGTACCATCGGAACCTTTCCTTTGCCGCCATACATATAGCGGATTTTTGCTGCCTGGTTGACCATATTGTCCATCGCAATGGTCATAAAATCGGAAAACTGCAGCTCCAGAATGGGCCGCATTCCCGTCAACGCCGCTCCGACAGCTGTACCTGAAATTGCGGCTTCGGAAATCGGTGTATTGCGAATCCGCTCCGGACCAAATTCTTCAATCATTCCACGTGTGACACCAAATGCACCGCCATAAACGCCTATATCTTCACCCAGTACAAAGACATCTTCGTTGTTCCGCATTTCTTGGCTCATGGCTTCTCTTACCGCTTCTAAATAAGTCAGCTCTCTCATGCGTCGATTCTCCTTTGCTCCGCCTTATGCGTAAATGTCTTCCATCAAAGCATCCAATGTCGGTTCTGGACTGTTTTTTGCAAATTCTACGGATTCTTCAACATCCTTTTTGGCTTCTGCTTTGATTTCTTCCGCATCCTGCTGGGTGAAAATTCCTTGCTCAATCATGATTTCAGCCATCAGCTTGATGGGATCCCGCAAGAGCCATTCTTTTTCTTCCTCGCGTGTCCGATACTTTTTGGCATCGCTCTTCGAATGCCCTTTTGAGCGGTAGGTTTTCGCTTCAACAATGGACGGCCCTTCGCCGTTTCGTGCACGTTCCACCGCTTCATTGACGCCGTTCATAACGTCAAATACGTCATTGCCATCAACCACTTTGCCTGGAATGCCGTAGCTTGCGGCGCGTGCGGCAATGTCTTCAATGTTGATCATTTCACGTACCGGACCCGACATGCCATACTGGTTGTTTTCACAAATAAAAACAACTGGCAGTTTCCAAATTGACGCCAAATTAATCGCTTCGTGGAAACTTCCTTCATTTGAAGCACCGTCCCCAAAGAAACAAAGGACAACGTATCCTGATCCTTTCATTTGGGAAGTCAATGCAGCTCCAGCCGCAATCGCAAATCCGCCTCCGACAATGCCATTTGCTCCAAGATTTCCTTTATCCACGTCTGCAATGTGCATGGATCCGCCTTTGCCCTTGCAGTAGCCTGTGGTCCGCCCAAAAAGTTCAGCCATCATGCCGTTGACGGTCGCACCTTTAGCAATGCAGTGGCCATGGCCGCGGTGTGTGCTGGTGATTTTGTCCTGATCCTCCAGTACGGCAATCGATCCCACTGCCGAAGCTTCCTGGCCGACACTTAAGTGAGTCGTTCCATGAATCATTCCTTTTGCAAAAAACTCATCCACCTTTTCTTCAAAAAAGCGGATCAACCACATTTGCTTGTATAGCTCACGCAATTCGGTTTCTTTTACTTGCGGCGGCAACTTCAGTTTTTGCGTCATGTTCCTTCCTCCCTTTACATATGTTCTATAGTGTGACATATGTAAAATATAATATTTTTTGATTATTTAGTCAAGTGAATTGAAAAGGCCATCCCTCTCGAATGGTTATGGAGAAGTCTGGCCCTTGGACAGAGAAGCTATTTAACTCGGCTTTTTTTTCTGTTTGTATCGCTTGAGGATTTTTCGTGAAGCATTCACATCTTTCAGCAAACGGTAGGGCTTGCTGACGGTTCGAACCGGCAGGGAAACCAGCAAGTGACTCAAGTCATCCTTGTATTCCTGCGTCATTCGGTTCGGCTTTGTGGAAATCCGATCATACACTTCTTTGTAGAACTTCTTATTAACGTCCACTCTCAGATGCTTGGTTTTGTTGCATTGCTCGCATCGAATGCTTTTTATATCATCGTTGATGTACGTGATTTCATGGTTTACTTCTTCTCTGCAATGGGTGCAGAATAAAGCCGCTTCCATCGTTTTAATTTCCATGTTTGGACACCTTCTCATTTCGTTGATTGGGTTTTTCTTTACATGAAATTGGACAAACTATGCTTTCACCGTTCTCTCTTTTTCGGCTTCCGCTTTAAACGTATCGTCCTGCATGCGGCGCAAGCGCCAAATCGTCGAATCTTTGGTTTGCTCGACATCGCTGTAGCCGATAATTTCACCTTTTTTAATATCTCGTTTTAAACGTACGTTCTTGTCGACCAACCCCAACGGCAATGCTTGTTGAGCATGGGCATCCTTCGCAGTCAGTATGTGGCCGTATACCGTAAACCCGCCAATGCTGTCCAAGAAATCACCAGCGGCTAAGTCGGTCTTTGCGACGGTCACGGTTTCGGCCTGCAGCCCATGCCATGGTGCAATGGTCGCTTCGTTGTAAATGTAGGCACGTGCGATCGATATGGGTGTTTCCAGGCTGGTGAGGTGGTAGGGGCGGTAAAGCACATAATTCGGCCCATCTCCCATGCTCAAATATTTTAATTCATGATTTACTTCTTCTTTTTCGGAAGCGATAATGGCAAACACACCGGGTGCAATCCCGTTGATGTATTCCACAATCCGTTTATTGGTGACTTTTCCGCCAGCTTCTGTTGATTTGAAGATTTCCGGCAAGCCTTTTACGTCGCTAACAAAACCGTGCATTCCAGGCTTATCAGGCAAAAATCCTGTAGCATTGGCAACCGCCGTCATTTCAACCATCGTTTTTGTGCCATCTTGGAAAGAAGCCAGCATTTTTGGGCTGGCTCCTTTACGGGCAGCTTCTTCCGCGGCTGAATCCGGATTGGCATCGATGTTCAATGGGTTGTTTTTGCCTTTGCCAAGAGCCACTACCTCAAATCCGAGCGCATCGGCAAAATCAAACAACTCCATGATCGCGCCTGGTTCATCTCCAGCTGATCCTGTGTAGACCACTCCACTGGCATCAGCCATTTTTTTCAAAATGACCCCTACCGTTACGTCAGCCTCCACGTTCAGCATAACAATATGCTTGCGATTTAAGATGGCATCCCACGCAATCTTCGCTCCAATGTCAGGAACTCCAGTAGCATCAACGACGACATCCACTTCCGGCAATGACGTCACCAGCTGCGCGTCTGTTGTCGCCACTACTTTTCCTTCTTTAACGGCCGTCACCGCTTGCGCTTCATTGTTTGTTTCTACAACATCATCAGCCACAACTCCCGACTTTACGTAGGCATTGATGACATTGTCAATTTGAATATCTGCAGTGATGACGACGCGCATTCCTGCCATGCTTTCGATTTGGGAAATCATTCCTCTTCCCATTTGGCCAGCTCCAACCAGCCCGACTCTGATGATATCGCCGTTCTGCTCAAGTTCTTCGAGTTTTCTGTTGATGCCCAGCATGAGCCAACCTCCTCTTTTAACGCTTAATAATGCGAATTGCAGTTCCGACCTGCAACTCGGGCAACGCTTTCTTTTCCACACACATGGTTCCCGGCAGACTGGCTTCCGTTTCGCCATTAAAGGCGATGGTGCAATGTCCAATTTCTTCCAGCGTGTCATTGACTTTGCTTCCGACAAACAAGATTTCGTACGGCTCTCCGCTGATTTCCAACACATCTCCGGCTTCAACTTTCTCCAGAAGATCTGCCCGTTCATGGATTACGCCAATTGACCGCAGTGATTCGGGAACCGTATCATTGAAAATGACCAGCATGTTTTCTTCTACAAAAATCTCGACTTCTTCACCAATTTCGATTATTTTCGCTTCGTATTTCTTTGTCATCATATCCTCCACCTGACTGCCTCCTTATTTTTCAGCTGTACAGTCCGAAACTGAACAGGTATGCAATAACCACCGCGAGTGGACCCGTAATTACACGGGACAGCAAGACTGCTGGCACCCCGACTTCTATCGTTTCCGGCTCCGCTTCTCCCAGAGTCAGACCAACCGGCACGAAATCTGCTCCAACCTGCGGATTGATGGCAAACAGCGCAGGCAATGCCAATTCCGGAGGGATATTTCCCCGGCCAATTTCCACACCGACCAATACACCGACCACTTGCGCAATAACTGCACCTGGCCCAAGCAGCGGCGACAGGATTGGCAATGCACAAATTACAGAGAGAATCAGCAAACCGCCAATATTTCCAGCCAGCGGCGAAACGAAGTTGGCAATCAAATCACCAATTCCGGTATAGACAATAATCCCGATGAGCATACTGACAAATGCCATAAACGGCAAAATGTTTTTCAGCACCTGATCGATTGTTTCCCGGCCTGCCTGATAGAAAATACCGACCACTTTCCCTGCCCCACGGCCGATTTTCTCAATGATGTTCATTTTTTTCGGCTTCTGGTAGCCCGCTGCTTTCAGTTTTGCTTCTTCTTTTATTTCCTGTGGGGTTTTTTCACGTGCCGCGGGACTTTCAACTTTCTCGACCGCCTCTTCTACAGCGTCTTGATCTTCATATGGTGCTGTTGCTGAGATGTTTTCATGCTTAACGCCCGACACGAAGTTTTCTTCGGTGATGAACTTCATCAATGGCCCTGAAGGGGATGTTGCGTTGATGTTGACTGTCAACACATTCATTTTCGGATAGACGCCACAGCGCGCCGTTCCTCCGCAATCAATCACAACACAAGCCATCGTATCTTTATCATAGGAACCTTTAAATCCATCTACTGCTTCGGCGCCGGTCAGCTTTGCAATTTCCTCTGCAATTGGATGAATGCCGCCTCCTGTTACCGAAACAATATAGCGCTTTTCTTCATTTGGCCGAATGGTTAGCGGACCACCCCAGCCGCCTCTGCCTTTTGTTATGGTCACCGGCTTATAATTCAATGGCGTATGAATGCTGCTCATTTTCTTTGCCTCCCTTTTTTAAACCACTCGGATTGTTAAACTTCCATGCCTCGCGCTTTCATCATCCGAACCGTAATAATCTCTGTTACAATGCCACGAATCAAAATGACGATGACCCCTACAATAAAGAAGCGAATTGCCAATGGCCCCAGTGAAAAGCCTAATTGCGTAATCCCAGCAGAAATACCCAGGTAGACAAAGAGTTCCGCAGGATTGGCATGAGGGAACAAGCCCGTGATTGGATGAACAAAGGAAACCGCGGAATCATAGAAAGCCGGCTTTTGTTTTTCCGGCAAAAACTTACCGAATGTATAAGCCATCGGGTTGGTCAGGAAGAAAACCGCTAAGACAGGAAACAGCGTGTAACGCAAAATGATATTTTTGGTACTCTTGCGGGCCAGCCGGTTGATGCGCTCTTCCCCTACCAATCGGATAAACGCATTGACCGCGGTGATCAGAACAATAAGCAGTGGAATAATACCAGTCACCAAACCTACAAAGGTATCGCCGCCTGCTTGGAACATTCCGATAAATCCTTCAGCTAATCTAACTAAGAAATCCATTTTTCTTCCTCCTTATACGGCTAAATTTGTCTTCTCATTCATTTGTGACTCTATTTTTTCAATTGCCATTTTAAAAGCCAAATCTACCGGCTCTTCTCCAAGTTTTGCTTTTAATGCATCCAGTGGCAAACCGATATAGTTCGTAAACGGTTCAAAACGGCTGAACACAGTCACCCCCCGCATCAATTGGCTTTCCACAACGGTTCCTTCTTCATCAATTACCACAATCGCTATCGCGCCTATTCCTAGCTTCTGTTTTTGAATCCCCACCCCCAAGTATCCTGAAGGCCTCCTGCTCAGTTTTTTAATCGTCCCGTGGTAGTTTTTCAGTTGCATTTTGGTCATCCAAAGTTGAAGTAGCCACACAGCGGCAAACAACACGATGAACCATCCCCACATAATCGCACCCCCTTTACATTTGTTCAGTTACGTGACATTTGATATTAACACCATTATAAAAGCGCTTACAAAATAAATCAATAGTCATTTAAAAGAAAATTCAAATAATTTAAACAGCTAGGTTTTCAGGATTTAACCAGAAGCAGCCAAACCATCTAAACTTAAGAACCTTCTCGCTTTTATTTATTTCCAGAAGTTCATGTACTTTATGAAATGGATCCCTAAAAAAGAACCAATCCAAAAGTCGGCTTTGCGACGGATGGATTGGTTCTTCTATGGTTTTCTTATTTCTGGAACTGGCCAATAAACTCATTCAAACGGTCCAGTGTTTTAACATTGCTGTTGCACGCTGCAGAATCCTGGCAAATGTAATTGCCGCGCTTGATAAATTGGTCCTGTCCCGAACTTTTCGTTTTGGCAATGAACATGCCAACTTCGCTATGGCGGTTGCACAAAGTGCAGATGCCTTGCTTGCCGCTGCGTGTAAAGCTGCCCTGTACACCAAGCAATCCCCCATTTTCATGGACAACCAAATACATCAAATTGGAACTTTCTGTCCATGCCAAATAGGAAGTTCTGCCGAGGTTGATCGCTTCAAGCTTTGGACCCTTTAATTTTTTTGCTTTCGGAAATAATTTTTTCAAACCTTGGTCGCTGACTGCTCCAAATGGAATGATATAGGGCTGAAGCTGTCCCAAAAATGCTTCTGCATCGTTGAGTTCCTTTATCTGCACCAACGGATGAAGGATTTTCTTTTGCTGTTCCGTAAGTGACGGAAACAGCTTGTAGACTTTTTCGTGTGCGAGATGCCGCAGAACATTTAATACTTCGGCATCATTTGTGCTGGCTTGTCCGGCCACCAAGATTTTGGTCTGGTCCTTAATAAAATTGTATTGGTCGTTCCGAATAAACGCTTTCGAATTATCTGCCGTACTGTCACTGTTCTGGTTGGTTTCTTTTACATGAATCATGCGGGCCCACTCCTTATGTTTTTTTCGCTGCGTGTATAAGGAAAAAAGCCGGGCAGAAAGAAAGGCTGGGTTTTGCGGGAGCGATTAACAATTGCTTGTGTCCCCATGCAAAGTATCGCCTCTCCAAATACCAGGCTTTGCACGAGTTTTTTCTGACGCTGACAATTCGACTGCGATTGTCATCTGATATCACCTCCTTTAACGGCAAGGGTTTAGCTTGTGAGTTAATCATACTTTATCCCCTACAGGTTTTCCATCCAACCGATTTTCAACTGACCAGAAGTAAAAATTTTCACACAAAAAAGAGCTGCATGCAGCAGCTCTTCTTTCTTTATTGAGCGGTATAGCCTCCGTCAACCATAAGTGTAGTGCCCGTTACAAATTCATTTTCAACAAGAAATACCATGGCATGGGCAATTTCTTCCGGCTGTCCGAGTCTGCCGACAGGATGCTTGCCCACCAACGCGTCGTAAAAGTCACCCAAAGCCTCTTTACTGACCATACCGGACTCCACATAGCCAGGAGCCACTGCATTTACCCGAATTCCATGTTCTGCGTACTGCAAGGCCAAAGATTTGGTCATCAAGTTTACCGCACCTTTAGTGGCATTATAGGCAAAGGCGCCGCCTTCGCCGACAGATCCCAAAATAGAGGACGTGTTGATGATGACGCCGCCATCGCCATTTTCAAGCATATTTTTAATGGCGTGTTTCGCACCGAAAAAGACGCCATCCTGGTTGATCGAAATGACTTTATGATAGTCTTCATAGGTCAATTCGTGGGTGACTCCCAAGACACCAATCCCAGCATTGTTGATCATGATGTCAACTTTTCCGTAATGCTCGACTGTAGCCGCAACCAATTGCTCAACTGATGCTTCACTAGCTACATTGACATAGACAAAAGCCACTTCAGAATCTCCTTGCTTTAATTGCTGTTCGGCCTGTTTGCCGCCTTCTTCGTTGTAGTCAGCAATGACCACTTTTGCGCCTTTTTCAAGAAATGCTCTTGCTGTTGCCAAGCCAATACCGGATGCTCCACCTGTTACAATTGCTACTTTTCCCGCTAAGTCCATCTACTCTTCCTCCTTGTATTGGAAAATTCTCTCACCTTCTATTAAACATCAATAAACTGAAAATTACAATATTTATAAGAAGAGCAGACAAAGCATATGTCTGGAAAGAAGGATTCTTGATTTCGATATACAGATGGTTTATTTGGCAAAAGGAACAGCTTCTTCATTTACTAGTTCCACAGCAAGCCATCCCCTGACCCCATTGATTAGCCAAACAGCATCATAGTCTTGAAGTTCTTCTTTATAGATGACCTTTTCTTCGATGATTTGTTCATCCAGTAAACTCTGTCTAAATGTTCCTGCCAGCAAGCCGCAAGAAATGGGCGGTGTGAAAAACTTCCCGTCTTTTTCAAGCACCAGATTGCCGATAGTGAATTCCGTCAGCTGCTGCTTTTCATTCCACAACAATACTGAAAACAGCTCTGTCGGAAGATCGCTCGCTGCCTTGTCGTATACGGCACGATGAGTTGTTTTGTGAAAGAGAAATGGATCTTTGCTGTTTACGGCTGAACATGCCAACGCACATGTTACCGGAGCTGCGATGGGAGCCGTTTGTTGAGCCTGCACTTCTACTTGGCCCTTTCGATCCAGCAACAAGCGGACTTTGTAGATGCCTTTCGGATGTTCTTGCGCAAGCTCTATTAAAGCTTTTTTTGCTCCTTGAATATTTCCCGGGAAATGAAAATAGTCGGCAGAATCTTGAAGGCGTGCCAGGTGATACGGCAGCAGCGGATAGTTCCCGTTCTCCAGCTTTAAAGACTCCAACAGGCTGAACAGCGGCCTTTTCGCTGTCAATACTTCGGCTTTCGTCTGCAATTCACGGTACTCTCCTTCGGAAGTAGAATCCCAAGTGATGCCGCCGCCTACACCATAGCGCGCTGTACCTTCTTTGTGGTCAATGACAACCGTCCGAATCGGTACATTGAAGACCGCATTTTTTTCAGGCGTGATAAAACCAATGGCCCCACAGTATACTTCCCTGGGTGTTTGTTCCAACGCGGCTATGTATTTCATGGTGCTGATTTTCGGAGCTCCCGTAATCGATCCACATGGAAACAAGGCTTCGAACCAGTTTAGGATCGTCTTTGTTTGGTCCAATTCGGCGCTGACTGTTGATGTCAGTTGGTGAACTGTAGGATAGGTTTCCACGGTAAACAGCGGTTCCGCTCGGACAGTCCCAGGCTTGGCCAATCGGCTCATGTCGTTGCGAAGCAAGTCCACAATCATGAGGTTTTCAGCACGCTCTTTTTCAGAATTCAAAAGTGCGGCGATTTGCCGTTGATCTTCTAAGCTTGTACGTCCTCTCGGCGCTGTTCCTTTCATCGGCTTGGCTGTCAGTTTGCCTTGTTCGACTTTAAAAAACAACTCAGGAGATGCTGATAGCACGCGGAACCTGCCAAGATTCAGGTATGCACCGTAATCGGCTTGTTGATTTCTCGCCAATTGCCGGTAAAATCCCATGTCACTCCCGGCAAATTCTGAAACAAGGCGTTCTGTGTAATTTACTTGATAAGTATCTCCTTCTTCGATTGCCTGCTTGATTTTCCGCACTCCTTGTTTATAACGTTCGACAGAGCTTGTCATATTCCACCCTGAAACTTGGTAGGCCTGCTCTGTGAAATCGCAAAAACCTTTTTGAGGTTTGTTGAAAATTCCAAACCACACAAGCGGCATTTCACCTGCAGGCTGCACTTGCATTTCCGGATGAAAAGCCGGAGCAGCTTCGTAGGAAACATAGCCCGCTGCGTAAAACCCTTGGTCAGTGGCAGCTTCTACTTTTTTCAAAATTGCGGGTACCTCTTCAAGAATGTGTGTTTCAAAAACTTGTAGCGGTTCGGTGAAAAGCAATGGCTCAATTTCTCCGCTTTCATTCCGAAACTCATACAGTAGGTGAGGGTTCGACACAACTGACACCTCCCTTTCTATTTTCTTGCCACTGCTTGGCCAATTGGTAGCTATTTTTTAACATAGTAAATCCTTGTGCCGTCAAAATCGATTCAGGATGAAACTGAATTCCTTCAACTGGCAGCGTTTGATGACGAACGGCCATGATTGCACCATCTTCTGAGCGGGCCGTCACCATCAGGCACTCAGGCAAGGGTTCTTCTGCCACTAGGGAATGGTAGCGGGTTACAGCTGAGGGCGTAGGAATCCCCTTAAATAACCCATTACCATCATGTGTTATCATAGAAACTTTGCCATGCATCGGCTGGCTTCCTTTAACGATTCGTCCTCCAAAATACTCGATGATGGTTTGGTGTCCCAGGCACACGCCGAGTATGGGAACCTGGCCGCTCAACTGTTTTAGCACTTCCTGGCTCACTCCCTCGGCAGCTGGCCGCCCTGGACCCGGAGAAAGCACAATCAGATCAGGGGAGAAGTTTTTTAGTTGTTTGGCGGTAAGCTCGTTGTTCTGAAAAACACGCACTGCATCATCAAGCTGCTCAAAATAATGAACAAGATTGTATGTAAATGAATCCTGGTTATCAATGATTATAATCATGAGGAACACCTCTTCACTTCGCTTTAGTTAAGTCTGATAGATGCCTCTATTATACGCTCTCAAGAGGCCAAGATGGAAATTTCTCCGCAGCAAAAAGCCAGTTGCTGTTTTTCAGGCAACTGGCTTGATTTAACTTTTTAAACTTTGCACTTTAACATGAAAGCCTTTGTTTCTTCAGTCGGCAACGCTCTTCTTCCAGCCATCAGCTTCTCAGCTCGCGCCAACATCATGTGGCCGATTCCCTCTCCCCGAAATGAAGGAATCACCGTAATATGCTGAACTGTAAAACGTTCATCATCTTCTATATGAATGCCGACGGCCCCTACATAACTATCGCCCGATTTCCAGAGGAAAAGCTGCCAATCAGCATGTTCATTATACAATTCCATGGTTTTTTTTAGCTGTTTGACGTTCCGCTCTTTCGGCATGAATGACAGCAGGCCCATAGCGATTTTTTCATTTGGCCGTTTGTATCTGGTTAACATGTAGATCTCCTTTCTTTCAGCAGGTGCTTAAACAAGAGAGCTTTGCTCAATGGCATCGAATGCAGCTGACAGCCTTACGGCAAAATCTTCAGGCGGCTCTTCTGAGGACAAATACACACAAATGATATCCGGATTGATATCCATTCGGTGCTGATAGCTGGTCGGCAAAGGAATGGGATGCTGGTGAAGCGCATTAATAAAAGAAGCGAGCTCTCCTGGCAATAAAAAAATCTCTGCCTGATTAAATGCCTGCCCATTGTCTTTAAGGTTTTTGAAGGAAATATCATGATCTAATGTGCAAGAAAAGCTTTTATTATAGGAAGAAATGTTGATGGTCCTTTTTCTTTTAACCATGCATCCTTCACCTTCTACTTCTACTTCCGCATTCATCAACATGCCCACTTGTTCAGCCAATTGTTCTAAATATGCCATCCCGCTCATCCTTTCTGTTTTTTCCAGAAATTGAATATCATTGTTAAAAACAGGGGTTTATTGCATAAAAATGCCGAAAAGAATCGGAAGACTCTTTTCGGCGTTGCCTACAGCGCTAATGTCTGTCACATCCAGCCACATTATTTTGCATCATCTGATTTTTTTGAGTTTCTAACCAACAGCAACTTAGACAGCAAGGAAAATACCAGTAGTTTTTGTTCCTTCTAACCTGCTGTTTCTCGAAAGAGGTGCAAAATTTTCGAACTGAACTGTTCACAAACGCCACGGGGTATCTGTCTTCCACACCGACTTTTTATGAACATCCAAAACCATCCCTGAAAAATTCTCGCTGGTTTTCCAGCCGGCAGGAGCGATTCATCTTTTGCTTCTACTCTTTTTCTTTTATATACCCATTTACTCGAATAAAACACTTTTGCGCAGAAATAAAAAAACGCCTAACGGCGATTTTTTATTTTGCTTATACTCATTTTTAGAAAGAAAAAACAATCAATCTTCTTCAGACTCGCCTTGTTCTTCATCGTCTTCTGAATCCGAATCATCCATATCCGAATCATCTTCGTTCTGCATTTCCATGTCATTATTATCTTCTTCCGTCGGTTCTTCGTTGCCACATGCTGCCAGCATTCCAATTGTTAAAAAACCCGCTGCACCAAGCTTTAGCCATTTTGATTGCACCATTTGCACCACTCCTCAAAACCTCATTTGTATAGTTATCCATACCCGTTGTTTTGAGAGGAAAACCTTTGCCTAGTTGGTGGCTTGATCAGCTTTACCAATTTTTCGCAGCGTATGCTGTCACCGGTCTGCGGCATCAATTCCACTTTTAGGGTCGCTATCAATTGTGTCTTCACATACAACATGTCCCGGAAACGGTCGACTGCACCGCAGAATTCAGCGAAAAAGCTATCGCCCGTACCAAAAACAGCTGTCTGAAGCTGTTTCGGGTCCGCGGCTTCGATAGCTTCGTAGAGGCTTTGCATTTCTTCCGGAATTTCACCGCTTCCCCATGTATAAGTGCCAATCAGCAGCGCATCCCAGCTGGACAACTCGGACAGGGAGAACTCTTCCACCCGGTACAGACTGGTGTAGAATCCCTGGTTCAGCGCAGCCGCTTGGATCATCTCCGCCAATTGCTCTGTATTTCCAGTAACAGAAGTATAGACGATTGCCAACTTTGGATTACAGTTCGTCAAAGCCATTCGACTGGGACACTTTGGTATACGTCCGTGATTTCTGCTCGAAAAAGTCGGATTTCGTCTCGTTCATCATGTCATCGCCAAATACTTGGATCCACGGCATTGGATTGCTGCGTTCTTCGTAAAGATTGTCTAAGCCAAGCTGCCGCAGGCGTTTGTTGGCTAAGTATTCTACGTAGCCAACAAACTCCTCGAGATCCAGCCCATCAATATCAGCCAGGATGTAATGCGCCCATTCTTTCTCAAGCGCTACAGCCCGGTCGATCGTTGTGTAAATGTATTGAATGTTTTCATCCGTGTTCAATTCCGGATTTTCCGTCAGCATGATGCGAATAAATTGGGCAATAAAATAAGCGTGCTGCATTTCATCGCGCTGGATATAGCTGATCATTGTGCTGGTTTTCAGCATTTTCTGCTGGCGCGCCAAATGGTAGAAAAAAGCAAAGCCGGCATAAAAATAAATGCCTTCCAAGTTAATCGAATTGACGCTCAGTTTGAACAAATTCTGCGGCGTCGGATTTTGGCGAAACTCCTCGTAAGCATCCAAAATCAACTCGTTGCGTTTTTGGACAACCGGATCGCTTTTCGCCTGATTGAAGCGCGCGTTCTGCTCGCTCACTGACACCAGCGAACTCAAGATATAGGAATACGACTCCGTGTGGACGGCTTCCTGCTGGGAGATGACCGCGAAAATGGCTTTAAAGCTCGAGTCGGTAACATAGTCCATCGCTTGGCTCATTGTCGGGGTCTGCAGGCTGTCGAGTGATGCCAGCTGCGTGTTGATGCGCAAAAAGATATCTTTCTCCACATCGCTCAAGCTGTCCCATTGCTTAATGTCGTCCTGCATATTGATTTCCTGCGCTTTCCAGAAGTTGGCCAACAGCGCTTGATACAAATCGTACATCTGCGGATACGCAATATCGTTCCAGTTCAACAATCCTGACGACTGGCCGTTTAAGACGCCAGTCGATTTGTTCGGGTGTTCCGGATTCAATAATTTAATCTTCGTCAACGGTTCATGTATGGTCATAAAGATCCTCCTTTAGCTTTGGCATGCTTCGCATTCTTCAATTTCCGCCTGTGATGTGCTGCGGACATAGTAAGTGGTTTTCAGGTTTTGCTTCCATGCTTCCAAATGAAGCTCCAGCAATTCTTTCGCTTTGATGGTATGCGGCACATAAAAGTTAAAGCTGATCGACTGATCAATATGCCGTTGACGCGCTGCATTTTGGCGGATGCTCCATTTCTGGTCCAGTACATGTCTCGCACGGCGGTAATAATCGTAGGTGTTGTGGTCCAAATCAGGCGCTGTCACTTTGAACTTAAAGTTCTTTTTCTCTTCTGCGTACTCTACCGCATATAAAGGATCGATGCCGTCCGTCGAGCCGCCGATTTTAGCAGTCGATGAGTTTGGTGCAACCGCCATCATCCAGCCATTGCGGACACCCGTTGATGCTACTTCCTGCTGCAATTGCTCCCAGCGTTCACCGCTGTAGCTGCGGCGTTCAAAGTACTCGCCCGTCTGCCATTCTGAACCGGCAAACTTGCTGAACGCGCCTTTTTCTTCGGCCAGCTGCATCGAAGCCCGGATCGTCTGATAAGCGATTTCCTCATACAGCGTATCTGCAAACTCGACAGCCTTTTCGCTTTCCCAATAGACGCCTTCAAGCGCCAACAGGTGGTGCCATCCAAACGTCCCTAATCCAATTGCGCGGTATTTTTTATTCGTTGCTTCGGCCTGTCCGACCGAAATGGTATTCAAATCAATAACGTTATCCAGCATGCGCACCTGAATCGGTATAACCCGTTCCAAGACATTCGCTTTGACTGCTCTCGGCAAATTGATCGACGACAAGTTGCAGACCACGAAATCGCCCGGCTTGCGGATCATGACGAGGTTGCCATCTTCGTCGGTGTATTCTTTCATGATGGTAGTGGCCGACATATTTTGCATAATTTCTGTCCTTCTATTCAATTGAGTTCGCTAAACTCAATTCGCATTCTAGATGCAGCTGCATGTCGCCATGCAGAGTAGACTATATCATCACCCTTTTGATAAGGGTGCCCACCGTTTCGGACCGCTTGGCCCTACTCTACTCACTTCCGCGTAATGCGTGCTTTCGATAGTCGTTCGGCATTTACTCTTTAACAATATAATGGTCAGGGAACTTATCGGAACGAATGCGATGTCGCATTGTGGAAGTTGGAATTCCATCTGCTTTTGCTGCTTTAGGTATACTTTCATAACGCACACCAGCTACGAAGCAAGGATGTCCTGTTGTCTTTCCATGTGTTCGAACCTTCTTTTCAACAAGTCTTTTACAATTGGGATAAAGGTCGGAGTTTAAGCGATTATGAAGAGTGGTCACTTTGATTCCTAAAATACGCGCAGCTTCTGAACAGGATAGATACTGAACACCGTCAATGATTACAGCTTTTGAATTAGCCTTTTTTACTGACTCAAGCATCCTTGCGGTCTTTAGCTTCCCATGTTGATGGTTGCCTTTACCTGACATTTGCCGAACCCTATGAAGCCTTATGGTTTCTTTATTAGGGTTGTTGGTGAAGATGTCTCCGCCAATGGAAGTATGCTTGATATTGTAATAATCAGCTGATTCAACTGCATTTCGTTCTAAGATGTACCGCTCTTCTAGTTCATTCAGTTCTTCCGCCGAATCTGCTTCGTCCAATATAGTTCGGATGAAGTTCTCAGCACCGTATTTCTTTATTGTCCTTTTTAAATAAAGACCTGAGCCTAGATAGGTTTCCCAGTTATTCTTTCGACCATAAATACATTTTGCAATGTATTTCTTATTGTTTAAGCTATTAGTGGTTTCGTATACAAATCCGAATGGTTTTGTCATTGCTATCACCTCATAAGGATAATTCCTCATTCTGCGATAATCCTAACCGCTAACTGTTAAAGAGATTTAGCACGGGATTGACTTCAATTAAAAGTGTTTCCCCGTTTAGATGGGTTTTCGGCAGCCATTACTGACTGAAGGTGCTAAGAATTAACACAAATTACTGCAGTAGATCGACGTCAACCCTCTGCCTCTCGTGTGCTTGTTCGGGTTTTGGCGGTTCACTTCATCTCGGTAGAACATATACGGCGTACCGGTCTCCAGCTGGGAAACCATGATGCGCGCCATGATTTCCATGGCACGGTACGTTTTGCGCGGCAATAATGGATGCTCTACCGCTTCTTGGTATTTATCACGGAAGTACTTTTTATCGGTTTCGTCATAAAAGTCCTCAAGTCCGAGCGCATTGCCCTCTTCGTCTTTCCAGCCCATCACTTGCTTGACCTGATGCGGACAGAACGTATGCCACTCGCCAATGCTGCGCCCATTTTCGTCTTTTTCCTGCAATCGCTCCATAAACAAATCGGGAAGCGACACACCAGTGAAAATATCGTGCGCTTTGCGGCGTTCGTCGCCGTTGTTGGTTTTTAAATCCAGGAAGCCGTTCATGATGTCTTTGTGGAAGACATCCAAGTAAATCGCCACGGCACCCTGGCGCTGCCCCAGCTGATCGACACTGACTGCCGTATCATTGATCAAGCGAATCCACGGCACGACACCGGAGGAATTGCCTTTGAATTTTTTAATATCCGAGCCCAAAGCCCGCACTTTTCCGTAATAAATGCCAATGCCGCCGCCATCTTTGCTGAGGCGCGCAATGTCCCAGTTGTTCAAATAAATGCCGTCCAGTGAATCATCGACGGTGTCGATAAAGCAAGAAGACAATTGTCCAAAGCTTTTGCCTGCGTTTGATAAGGTCGGTGTTGCGACCGTCATATACAAATGGCTCATCGCCCAGTATGCTTCTTTCACCAGCGCCAAGCGCTGCTCTTTCGGCTCGTTTTGCATCAAGGTCATCGCAATGACAAGAAAACGCTCTTGCGGAAGCTCAAAAAGCCGTCCTTCGTAATCTTTCGTTAAATAGCGGTCAGCAAGTAAAAATAAGCCGATGTAGTTGAACAGCAAATCGCGCTCCGGTTCGATTTCTTTGCCCAGGTCGGTGATTTCATCTTTTGAGTAAGCCGACAAAAGCTCACCTGAATAAATGCCAATGCGGGAAAGCTCATCAACAAGCCCGTAGAAATCGCCGTATTTTTGGGAAGCGGCATAATTCCGGCTGCTTCCGGCTTTTTCATACAAGTCGCTGGCGTATAATTCTGCCGCAGTATACGTCCAGTCGGGCTCATCCATCGTAATGCGGTTCAACGCATAAAGCAGGGACTGCTCACCTTTTGCCTGTGCAGCCAAATTCGCTGTCCGCTCCAGCAGCTCCTTCGTATCCAGTCCGTATACTTCTGTTGCCCGTTGAAGAGCTCGTTCTACTGCATGTATTTCTGCTGTTTCAACTTTTGTATTCATATCAGCTCAGCTCCTTTGCGTATTCGTTCACTTGCATGCGGCGTTGTTTTCTCTCTTGTGCGCTATTGAATAGTTGTTCTTCAGCTGCCGTTTCTGGAATCACACCCGTTACGGGAGTCGGTTTGCCGTCGCTGTCGACAGCAACCATCGTCAGAATGGCGGTTGTCGTCAAACTTTTGCCGCCTGTTTCAATTTGCTGACATTCGGCCTTTACGTATACTTCCATTGACGTTCTTCCGGTCGATATCACAACGCCTTCTAAAATAAGGACATCTCCCACTTTCGCAGAAGACAGGAAATTCACAGTATCAATCGAAGCCGTCACGACTGCTTTTCCACTGTGCCTCATCGCCGTAATGGCAGCAATTTCATCTATGTATGCCAACACGGTACCGCCGAAAATAGTGCCCATATGGTTGGTGTCAGGCGGCAGCACCAATCTTGTTTGAATGGTTCTTGCCACGCCTGCTGCTAACGGTTCTGTCATTTGCCTTCAATCCTCCATTTTTATAACCAAAAGAAAAACCCATCCTCTCGGGGAGGATGGGTTTGAAAACGCAGAATATCGAATGAAGCCAGCAAAAAGGAGCTGCTCCATACAAAATACCTTCGTTATCCCTCTCAGCTCCCGGAGAAGATCATAAACTATAACGAAGGCAGGTCTCCTGGCTTGTGCGTCGTCCTTGCTACCTCCTTCCCGTCCATTGGACAGTGGATTGTGATAGTTCGTCAGCACTTACAGTTGCGGGAACAGCTCCGGCATTCTACCGGATTCCCTATTAAGCCTTTTCAGGCACCTTCGTTATCGGATCTACTATATATAGTTTTTTATTCGATAATGAACACTAAATATTGTATTTCTAAACTATAAATCACTTTCGTCAATTTGACAAGCGGTTTTCAAAACTGAACAGGAATTTATTAATTTGCGGTTAAGTGTTTTTTCAGTGCTTGCTTGACTGTACCCATTGTCGTCAATTTGCTGAAATCTACACGAGCTTCCACAGCTTTCATTGCCAGTTCCGGACGAATTCCGGTAAAAATCAACCCAATGCCCAATAAGCGCATGATCTGGTCTATTTTATAGAGAAACTCTGCTACTACATTGTCGATATTGTAAATGCCCGAAACATCAACAATAAGGTAGTTCAGTTCATGCCCTTGAATTTTCTGCGGAATGAGGTCGAGCAGTCGGGTGCTTCGGTCGCCATCGACTGAACCGACAAGCGGCATAACAGCCAGGCCATCGATAATCGGAACAATCGGCGTCGAAACTTCATTTTTCAATTGCAGCAATTCGCGCTCGGTTTTTTTCTGAACGGTAACGTCCCGTATAATCGATTGGATAGCCGTCGTGTCACCATATTCAACCGGGTAGCAGTACAATTCAACTTCTGCTATTGTCCCGTCAAAGCGTTTAACGGTCGTATCCATCAGTTCTCCGATGGTTCGGTCCTCCATGCCTTTGCGGATTCGCTCAGCAATCATTTCTTTATAATCTTCCGTAAAAACGTCTACTACACTCGCCCCGACAAGTTCAGCTTGGCTGGCTTTTAAAAACTCAGCGCCTGATTGATTTATGTATAAGACCTTTTGCTTAGAATGAATGATGGTTGTTTCATTCGAATATTCAGCGATGCGCTGATACAATTCTTCTTTTTCCGGAATGTTCAATAACGGATCTGATACACTCTTCATTCTCTTTCACTCCTTCCGTCTTCAAAACGGGCTCTTCTTCCATTTTACACTTTTGTGGAAAAACTTTCAGGATCTACCCATCTCTTAAAATCGAATAAAAAAAAGTTGCCCCTTTGGACAACCAAATTCTCTATTTATTCATCGACCCATTCAGATTCAGAAGCTCGCTCTTTTTCTGTTTTAGGTTCGTCGGCTTTTTTATTGTTTTTGCTGGTATAAGGCTTAAAACTTTTGGCTTTGTTGGCGCCTGCTTTCCAGCGAGTCCAACCTTTTTTGCCGGTTCCCTGACCTGTACCGCTTTTTGCTTTTGCTTTGCTCATTTTAATCACTCCATTACTGCTACGCTGATGTACAGCTTATCACATCAGGGGCTGGAGTGATACAGAAATGTTCTGCCGGCATGCCGGAAATCCCCATTCATATCATTGCCAATCGAGCCTTTCACAGCTCTTTCCGAATAAAATAGGCAGGCAGTTCTTACTCAGCCAAGACTTTTTGAATATCCTTTTCAAACGATTCAGGTTTATCCTTTGGAGAAAATCGCGAAACAATATTGCCATTTTGATCGATCAGAAACTTCGTGAAGTTCCATTTGATGCCGCTTGATAAAAATCCTTTTGTGTTGTCAGTCAAATAGTTGAAAAGCGGGTGTGCGTCTTTGCCATTGACCTTAATCAAGTCATGCATTGGGAACGTCACACCATAAGTGGTCCGGCAAGCTTCCTCCGCTTCTTCCCCGGTGGCTTTTTCCTGGCCAAATTGGTTGGATGGGAAGCCCAAAACAACTAACCCTTGGTCTTTATAGTCTTCGTACATTTTTTCCAGACTGTCAAATTGATCCCGCAAGCCGCATTTAGTTGCCGTGTTGACAATCAGCATCGCTTTTCCCTTATACTCGCTCAACTGATAATCTTCTCCGTTTGGCTTGGTTACAGCAATATCATAAATATTCATCCGGCATCACTCCTTATTTTTGCTCAAAAATCGGCGCTGTTACAGATTCATGGTCTTAAAAGATGCATTCAGTTCTTTCAGGTTTTTCATCAATTCAATCGCATTGACGCCCATAAAATCGCAGCTGATCAATTTTTCTAAAACAGCTTTCTCAACTTCTACTTGTTCGCCATGAGCTTTTTCAGTCAGTGAAATGACAAACGCCCGCTTATCCTTTTCGGATTGCTGCTTGGTCAGCCGGCCTTGTTCGATCATACGGTTGATGATGGGGTTCAAGGTCCCTGTGCCAAGGCCGAGCCGTTCACCGATGTTTTTCATTAGCAGCCTGTCTTCCTCCCATAGAACCAGAAGGACGAGGTACTGCGAAAATGTCAGGTTGAACGGTTCGAGCGCTTTTGCATACATTTTTGAAAAATTGCTGGAAGCTTTGTAGACTTCAAAGCATAATTGCTGTTCAAGTTTTGTCGGTTTTTCCATTTGCATCTCACCTATACTACAGATTATAGAACGCTGATTTCCACATCCACTGACCCTTTGATCGCTTTTGAATACGGGCAATATTGATGTGCTTTTTCTACGTATTCGTGTTTTAGCTCTTCCTCAATGCCAGTAATGTCGACAACAAGTTTCACCGCTAGCTTCACCCCGCCATTATCTTTATCGCCGATCAATGCAACAGTTGCTGTGACTTCACTTTTCTCTATTTCCACTTTACCAGCTTCCAGCACCAATTCCAATGCGCTGTTAAAGCACGCGCTGTAGCCTGCTGCAAAAAGCTGTTCAGGATTCGTAGCTGTTGTGGCCGAACCGCCAAGAGCCTGTGGTTTGGCGACATCCAAATAGAAAATATTATCTGGCGAATAAACGGCACCGTCTCTTCCGCCTGTATTAATCATTGTTGTTTCAAATAGTGTTTTCATTTTATATTCCTCCATCCATTTATATCTTACACGATCTATATTAATTTATATCGTGTGCGATGTAAATAATATTGCTCACAAAAAAGCTTTTATTAGCCGCACTGGCAAATAAAAGCTTTTGGTCGCGCCATGCTTATTCTTTTAACTAGTTCCTATTAATAGATGAATGGGATCAACCGGGCCCGTTCTTTCATCCATTGCTGGTAATCCGGTCCAAACTTCTCAATCAGCAGCCGCTCCTCGTAATTGATGCGCTGCAGCAAAGCCCATACCATCGCAAGGCTGCCGAGAACCGCGGCAATGGGACTGGTGAAAAACAACGCCATTCCAAGCGTAATGAACAGCAAACCTGTATAAAGGGGGTGGCGCAGCTTCCGGTAAGGGCCGGTGCTGACAATTTCATCCCCTTCTCGAACTGTGACGTAACGTGTGAATTGGGACTTCAAATGCAAAATTCCCCAGAATCGCAGAAAAACACCTGATGCTAGCAAAGCCACTCCCACTAGCTGACTAATCATTGCAATGCTTCCAAATGGCGCCAGTTCCTGCAAAAATGCCGCGGCAAGGATCGTACCGATCAATGCAGCTAAAATCGAAAAAAATGTACGCTTTTCTAACGGATCGCCTTGCCCAATGCCGCGATTGCGGAAAATCAGGAATTCGCTGACCCAAAACAAGCTGATCGCTGTAAAAATTATTTCGATTATCGTCATCGCGTAAGCCCCAACTTCCTGTTCTTTTACTTTCAATATTATCGGACATTCTGAAGGAATACAATTTCCATCCCTTGCCATCGTCTTCGAAGGCATGAGTTTTTGGAGGAATTTTGGCTGGACGACTTTAAATTTCGTTGAACGACCGTAAACTCTACAGTTTGGGGGTCTGAAGACAGTTAAGAGCGCATTGCCAAGTCGGCAATGCGCTCTGTCATAAGGTTTTATTTCAATTTCCTCAATCGCTCTGATAAATCAGCGCTTATAGCTCCTGCTCAATCTTCCGCAGAAGAGATTTCGACCAGCATCGCTGTAAATGCGATAAAGACAACCGTCAATGAAATGACCATCGTGAACATTATTCCTCAACTCCTACCAAGTTTTGAATCCTTCCGAGCCTGGGGGTGCATGTTGAATCATGTGGCTTAAAGGTATTGCATAAGCAATCAGAATAAGCAGAACGGCAAGGCCAATCCAAATCCACCAATTTTCCAACCATTTCGGTGTGCGGGACATGTCGCTTTCCGCCATCGGAAAATCTACGAAATCTTTCTCTTCAACCGCTTTAGGCGACAGGAACATTGTCATGACAACGATATAAATGAGAATCATGGCCGAAACGAAGAGGATGCTTCCGCCAACGGCCATCGTTACATGATTGGTCAGGATGCCATCAAACCATTCCATTGCGGAAGGGTGATTGTTGTAGCCGGAATAAGCGGTTCTTCGCGGCGCTCCGAGAAGGCCTAATACATGCTGTGCTGTGGACATTAACAGCATCCCGATCGACCAAGTAATGATTTGAACGAGTCCAAGCACTTTCATAGACTTCGTAAACTTTCTCCCGGTCAAATAAGGAATCAACCAAAACGTCAGTCCCATAAACGTCATGGCCACCGGTGTTCCCACCGTGATATGAAAATGTCCGACGATCCATAAAGTATTGTGGACGACTTCGTTCAACTGGAAACTGGCATTGATGATACCGCCCGCTCCGCCTGGAATAAAAAACGCCATCGCAATGAAAATGGATGTAAAACGGATGTCTTTCCAAGGCAGCGTTGTAAACCAGCCGAAAAGTCCTTTCCCACCGTTTTTGCGCCCGGCAATTTCAAAGGTCGCGAACATCGAAAACGCCGTCATCAAAGAAGGAACAATGACCATAAACGTCAAGACCACTTGAAGGAACTTCCAGAAGTTTGAAATTCCGGGTTCCGTCAGCTGGTGATGGAAGCCAACTGGAATGGAAAACAGGATAAAAAGAACAAAAGACAAACGTGCCAACGAATCACTGAACACTTTCACGCCAAGGATTTTCGGCACAATCACGTACCACGCCATATACGCTGGCAGCAGCCAAAAATACACTAAAGGATGTCCGAAAAACCAGAACAAGGTACGGCTGAGCTCTACATCAATGGTATCGGTCCAACCGAATGCCCATGGAATGTATTGGAACACGACTGTCGCCACTACGCCCAGACAGGCAATAATCCACATGATGATGGTCGTGATGGTCATAAACGCGAACAACGGACTTAATTGCCCTTTGTTGTTTTTTCGCCATACACGGTAATGCCCAACCAATGCAAAACTGCTAATCCATGTTCCAATGATCACCAATGCAAGTCCTACGTAATAAAAGCCACTTGCTTTTAGTGGTGCATAAAAGGTGTACAGGACCGAAGCTTCTCCTGCAATGATCATAACGGTCGCCATCACAGTGCCAAGCAAGGTTACCCAAAAGCCAATCCAGGAAAATAAACGAACTTTCGGCCCAAAGCTTCCTAAGCTTTTGCTCATGCCGGTAATAAAAAAGCCAAAAATGAAAAATGTCGTAAAGATAAGTGCAAGCAGCACGCCATGTGCCGTTAAAATTTGATAATAATCCAGCCAAGCCGGCAGCTGCAGGGCGTCATTGCGGATAAAAACTTGAAGCAGTCCACATAAGGTACCGATTAAAAAGGCAGCATAAGCGACGCCAATATTCCATAAAGCGATTTTCCGATCTTGCACAGCAATCATTCTTCGTACACCTCGATCTCTGTATACATCATGTGATGCCCCGTTCCGCAGTATTCATTGCAAAGAATTAAATACGTCCCGGGTTTTTCAAATGTATAAGATTTTGTCGTAATACGGCCTGGAACAACCATCATATTGACTTTTGTATTGTCGATCGTGAAACTGTGGACCACATCGGTGCTGGTCACTTTAAAAACAATTTCTTTCCCAACTGGCACTTTTAATTCCGGAGCCGTGTAGCCAAAAGCCATGGCGACAATGGCGACTTGATAGGTGCCGTCGTCCAATTGCGTGACGCCTGGATTGTCGAAGGGGGCAGTTTCGTTCACTTTCTTGGGATCGATGGTATCCATCCCTCCCGCAGGAGTATGGTCTTGAGAAAATGCGCTTACCCCGACCACGCTTAAAAAAACAATCAGTGAAGCAATGCCAAATACCAGCCAGATTTTTTCATATTTATGAAGATGCATTCCAATCCATTCCTTTCTCTCTGCCTTAACGCGCTACATACAGTAAATAAACAGCAACCCACATTACGACAATGACCAGCCCTACTATAAACACACTGACTAACGTACCTTTTAGATTAGGTTCCGGCTCCCGGTTTTCCTGACTCATTCTTTCTCACCTCTTATGCGAATCATTCTTACCTTCAGCCTATGCTATCCAATCATTTTCCACTGTGACATTTCTCACACTCCGATTGTATTTTTGACAAATTGACAAATTTCAGACAAAAAAAAGAGCCTGCCTCATCGGCAAACTCTTCGCTTAATCAATTTTACATAAATAGATCGGACAGTTTTCACAATTTGTTTCTATCTTTAAATGATCAATATCGTGCAGTAGTATTTTTCCTTCATTCACAGTCAATAAGCCACGCTTTTTCAAATCATTCAGCATCCGATTGACCACTTCTCTCGTCATTCCGCAAAAGTTTGCGAGATCCTGATTTGTCAGCACCATATCAATCAAAATTCCCTTTTCAGTTTGGACCCCGTAGCTGTTGGAAAGCCGGATCAAGGTTGAATACAAGGCCCCTTTTTTCCCATGCAGCAACAAATCCCTGAATTTCGTCTGCGTTTTCTGCTGATCGATGCCCATCCATTTCATAAAAGCCACCGACAAGCGGCCGTTTGACACCAGCGACTCTTCTAAATCCTTAATCGAAATATGGACAAAGATCGTATCTTCGATGGCGCGTGCATCCAGCATGTACTTAGGCGCTTCGGAAAAAATGGTTACTTCCCCAACCAACTGGCCGGGACCACAAATCTTTAACGTCAGCTCCCTGCCGTTTGGCGTTACTTTTTCGATCCGAATCTTTCCCGAACGAATGATGAAGACACCGCCAATAGCATCACCTTCGCGGAATAAATAATGATCTTTTTTTAATTCCTTGACTTGATGGCGTATGGTGAGCAATTCTTCCATTACTGTTAATGCTTCTGCACTTCCTATATCAGCCTTCAAATCGGTCCCACCCTTCCCTGTGCTTTCCGAACTATTTCTTTCTTCTATTTTACCACGAAAGCTCTGCAATAATATGTAAATTTCACCATACTGACACCAGTTTCCAAAAGATTGTGTAAATATTAGAAGGAACTCCATAGCTCGGCAGCGAATTTCCTTACTATAACGACTGAGGAGGAATGCTGGATGACTTTAAAATACTCAAATATTTTAGTAGCAGTAGACGGCTCCAAAGAATCTGAATTGGCATTTAAAAAAGCAGCTGCTGCTGCTGCTCGCAACCACGCCACCTTGCACTTGGCACACATAATTGATAATCGGTCCTTTGGTTCCATTGAAGCCTATGATCGTACCATTGCTGACCGCACAAAAAAGACATCCACAGAGCTGTTGACCAAGTATAAAGAAGAAGCCTTGGCAGCCGGCGTAGAAAATGTAAATATCATCATTGAATATGGTGTTCCCAAAATTGCCATTCCAAAAGAATTGGCTCCTAAACTAAATGTTGACGTTATCGTGTGCGGGGCGACTGGATTGAATGCTGCTGAACGATTTATTATGGGCAGTGTTTCCGAGCGAATTGTTCGCACTGCTAAATGCGATGTACTGGTTGTCCGAAGAGAACAAGCCGACGTATTAGCAGACGACTAATTGAAAAAGCCCATTCTCATAAATATTGGGAATGGGCTCTTCAAGCTGTCGGGAAACTTCTAACAAGTCCGTGGGTTTCCGAAGCTTACCGTTCGCTTTCCGCGGGCTCGCGTCCAAGCCACTTAGTAAAGACTCACTTTTTGAATGCAGCGGAAGGCGGCGACTCCAACGGGAACAGTGATGGAGCAAAGCGACAGAGCGACGCGAGCTGGAGCCACTGGACTGAGCAGAGCGAGGAAAGCGGCAGAAGCCGTGCCCGTGGAACGCGTCCGACTGAAGCGAAATGAATTTGTGATGCCTTTTCAACAAGCTGAAGAGTTCATCCCATAAATATTGGGAATGGGCTTTTTTTTTCGATCTTTTTTTGTCAGATACTGGTACAGTTTTCTTCCACGACTTATACAGTTATCTGACTCTTTGTCATGTTCGCAGTCAAATTGATAAGAAACTGTAATAATAAATAGGTTTATACGGTGGTACAATAATTCTGCTGGATTTTTCCTATTGCGATAAAACCACTAGGAAAAATCGTTACTTATTGATCTAACTTTTCAAGACAACCTATAGATAGCCACGGAAAATGAAAGGGGCAAAAGAGTTTGAAACCATTATCAAAATTTCTAATGATTGCTTTATCAGCTGTACTGGCTTTAACAATGTTTTTGCCTAGCGCAAACGCTGACAAATTAAGCGATTTAGAGAAACAAAAACAAGAAGTTCAACAAAAGCAAAACGAATTAAACTCCGGGATTCAGCAAAAAACAAGCGAAATCTCTCAAAACCAAACCACACTCGAAAAAATCATCGCAAAAATCCGCGAGTTGGATAACCAAATCATCGAAACCCAAACTAAAATTGACGTTGCTCAAGCCGAAATCGACCAAACAAAAGTTGAAATCGATGAGTTGAAAAAGTCTATTGAAGAATTGGAAAGAAAAATCGCAGAACGCGAAGAACTGTTGAAAGAACGAGCACGTGCGATTCAGTTAAGCGGAGGCTCAGTTGACTACATAGATGTACTTCTTGGAGCAAACAGCTTCGTTGATTTCATTGACCGCTTTTCAGCAGTCAACATCTTAATCGAAGCAGACCGTGAAATTATGCGTGAGCAAGCAGCTGACAAAAAGCTTTTAGCTGAACAAAAAGCTGAAGTTGAAACGAAACTGGCTGAACAAGAAGCCAAAAAAGCAGAATTAGTCGATTTGAAAAATTCACTTGATGCACAAAAAAATGAACAAGCTCAACTCGAAAGTGACTTAAAAGCTGAACAATCGCGTTTAGCGAAAGAAAAATCAACACTTGAATCAGAACATAACAAAACAATGAACATCAGTGCAGACCTTGAGAAAAAAATTGGCGAAGAGCAAGCACGTCTGGCAGAAATCGCACGTAAAGCAGAAGAAGCACGTCTAGCCAGAGAAGCAGCAGCACGTAAGGCAGAAGCTGAGCGTCAAGCGGCAGCCTCTGCAGCAGCAGCGGCCGCTTCAAAAGCTTCACAAGCTTCAGCACCAGCTGCTCCTGTCACACAAGTTACACAAGCTTCAGTAGCTTCCAATGTCGGCAGTTCAACATTCATCTTGCCTTCAACGGGACGGTTCACTTCTGGTTTTGGCGGCCGTGACATTGGTGACGGAGCAGAATCGCATCTTGGAATGGACATTGCAAACTCACCTGGAACACCAATTGTCGCTGCAGCCAGCGGGATGGTTTCACACGCAGGCAGCATGGGCGGATACGGAAATGTGGTCATCCTTACACATTCCATTAACGGCCAAACACATGCGACTGTTTACGCACACATGAATTCGATCAACGTATCAGTTGGCCAATCTGTATCACAAGGTCAACAAGTCGGCGGAATGGGCAACACAGGCCGTTCAACTGGCACGCATCTTCACTTTGAAATTCACGTAGGGCCTTGGAACGGTGCACGTTCAAACGCCGTTAACCCTTCTCCATACGTACGATAATAGCAAAAACCGGTTTCTCTTAGGAGAAGCCGGTTTTTTTCGCTTTGGCGAGGTTTGACTGCTATCAGCTAAAAAATGCTGCAAAACAAAAAAAGAAAATGGATAAAGCGATTACATTTTAAAAAGCGGTTTACCAGAACCTGTAAGTGGTAGTTAGAAAAGGACGCACAAATAAAAAGTTCAACCATATTCCAAAGTGGATAATCACTACTATTAGAGGAGGAAAACAAATGGGTAGACTACAAGACAAAATTACTGTTATTACAGGTGGAGCAACTGGAATCGGGAAAGCTACTGCTGAACTATTTGCAGCAGAAGGCGCAATGGTACTGGTTGCGGATATTAAGCAGAAAGAGCTAAACGCAACAATCGACCAAATAAAGAAAAACGGTGGAAATGCAAAAGGCTTTCAAGTAAATGTTGGGAAAGAAGAGGAAGTCCAAGCATTCGCCAACCAAATAAAAGAAGAATACGGAGCGATCTACGCTTTATTTAACAATGCCGGAATCGATCAAGAAGGCGGAAAAGTACACGAATACCCCGTTGACTTGTTTGATGAAATTATCGAAACCGATTTGCGCGGTACGTTTCTCATGAGCAAGTATTTTGTCCCCCTCATGCTGGAGAACGGCGGCGCCATCGTCAACAACGCTTCCATGTCTGGAAGTTTTGCTGACTTAAACCGCTCGGGTTACAATGCGGCAAAAGGCGGCATCATCAATTTCACCAAATCTCTTGCAATTGAGTACGGAAGATCTGGAATCCGCGCCAACTCGGTTTCTCCGGGTACTATTGAAACACCGCTGATCGACCATTTAGCCGGATCAAAAGAAGAAGAAAGCGGCAAACAGTTCAGAGAAACAAACAAGTGGCTGGCACCTCTAGGACGCCTTGGAGCTCCTAAAGAAATTGCGACTACTGTCTTGTTTCTGGTTTCTACCGACAGCTCCTACCTGACAGGACAAGATATCGTAGTAGATGGCGGCATTACCGCTTATACATGGCCGGGCAAGATGGTCATGGACGACAGCTGGAAAGAAACAACCGAAGATTAATAGAAGCAGCTGAGTCCGAACAGGACATGCAGAATACAACACAAAAAGGGAAAGAAGATGTGCTAAGATTAGCATCTTCTTTCCCTTTTTAATTTTTGTAATTTCTCTTAAGCATACTGTTCAAATCCAATAGGTCCTGCTTAGATTGTACTGACGTCAATAACAAATCGGTATTTCACATCTGAAGCTAATACGCGATCGTAAGCTTCGTCAATTTGATCCGCTGAAATGACTTCGATGCTCGGAACAATGTTGTGTTCTGAACAGAAGTCCAACATTTCCTGAGTTTCACGAATTCCTCCGATCATTGAACCCGCAAACGAACGGCGGTGGCCAATGAGAGAAAATACATTTACGGATAACGGCTCTGCAGGCGCACCCACATTTACGAGAGATCCATTCAATGACAGCAATGAGAAGTACGAGTCCATGTCGAGCTTGGCGCTGACCGTATTAATGATCAAATCAAAAGTGCCGGCAAGTTTTTCGAACGTTTCAGAATCGCTGGTCGCATAGTGGTCTTTTGCACCGAATTTCAAGCTGTCGTCTTTCTTGTTCAAGGTTTGTGACAAGACGGTAACTTCAGCGCCCATAGCATGTGCAATTTTAACAGCCATGTGCCCAAGACCGCCCATGCCCACAACTGCTACTTTTTTGCCTGGACCCGCATTCCAATGGTTCAGCGGTGAAAATGTCGTAATACCCGCACAAAGCAATGGCGCCGCGGCATCCAGTCCGATATTATCTGGAATTCGAACCACAAAGCCTTCTGTTACGACGATGTGAGTGGAATAACCGCCTTGAGTTGGTTCGCCGTATTTGTCGATGCCGGCATAGGTCGGAACATTCCCTTTCAGGCAATACTGTTCTTCGCCTTTTTCACAATTCTCGCACTCGCCGCAGGAATCAACCATACAGCCTACGCCTACACGATCTCCAACTTTGTATTTTGTAACCTCTGATCCAACTTCTGTAACAATTCCTGCAATTTCATGGCCAGGCACTAGAGGATAATTTACAGGTCCCCATTCACCGTGTGCAGTGTGAATGTCTGAATGGCAGATCCCTGAATATTTGATTTCAATCAGGACGTCTTGCGTATCCAGGTCGCGTCGCTTAATTTCCGTTTTTTCGAAAGGTGTATCCGGACCGTTGACCGCTCGTGATTTAACTGTAATCATTAAAAAACCTCCTGTATATTTTTAGAGAATCTGCACGCATTGACTATTAGCAAAAACATTCCTTACTTACCTGCTAGTGTCCTATACAATACCTATTCTCCTTCCTATCTAATTTTAAGGGCTATAGTTAACTCTAGGTCAAGTCGGAAGTCCAGATACCTACTTTTTATATAAGCACGCTTTGACATTCAACAAATCAAATGATAAAGTTTTTAAATCCTAGAGTTGACTCGAGGTATAGCTTATAAAAAAGGAGATACATTATGAAGACTTTTTCCATCAGTGAAGTTGCAAAAGAATTGGATTTGACTGTATATACTTTGCGCTATTACGATAAAGAAGGACTTATGCCCTTTGTAGAACGGACACCAAGCGGAACACGCTTGTTTAAAGAAACTGATATCAGCGCATTAAAAATCGTGGAATGCTTGAAAGCAAGCAGCATGCCCATTAAAGAAATTAAAAACTTCATCGATTGGTGTTCTGATGGGGATTCCACTTTGCAGCAACGATATGACATGTTCATGGAACGAAAAGCCACGGTAGAAGCGCAAATGGAAGAACTAAAAAAAACGATGGAAATTATTGAACACAAATGTTCTTATTACAAAGTCGCCTTAGAAGCTGGTACGGAAGATGTTCATAAGACTAACAAAATCGGAAGTTTTGACTGATGCAGAGCTAAATCCCCTCTTTTTCCGCTTATATCTATCTTATTAAGCAACAATGGAAAGTAAAAAAGGAAGGCTTTTTCTTGCAGAATTAAGTCGCCACAACTAATTCGAAGAAATAGGCCTTCCTTTTAAGAATTCGAAATAAAAGAAGAGCTGTTTTTTATGAATCCATTAAACGTTTTTTATACAAGACAAACGAGATAACGGTCAAGACGATTGTCCATATCGAAATAATGACAAGCGGCATAAGAATATCGTTGTTGGTTCCTCCGGTTTCCAATGTGATAAGCAGGTCGCTCAATTGGCTGCTCGGCAAATAGCGCAGCACTTGCAAAAACGGAAAATCGTCTTCGAATGCCAAAGCAAATGGCCCGGCCGTGAAAATGATCAAGACTGGAAATACCGACAGGGATGCTTCAAGCAAGGTTTTCGAATACAACCCGCAAATGGTTCCGATTGCTGTGTAAAGCAAGATGGAAATGCCCAGCGCCGCTGCCAATACGAGCATATTCGTGGACTCAAAACCGAACAGGTACGTCGAAAACGCCAGAATCACTGCGGAAATGATAAAGACGAGTGCGCTTTTCCCAATCAGGACATCGAGCATCGATGCTGGAGTCATCATCAGTGAACGCAGCGTATTGCGCTCTTTTTCCTCGGCTATCAAGCAGGCTTGAATATAGCTGGTCAGCATGGCCAGCGAAAAGTTCATAATGAATGCATACATGAAAGCTTGTTCGCCGCTATCTGTCCGGTAAAGCAGAGCAAAGATGATTGGAAACAGCAACATAACCGAAATTGCATAGTTTCTGGAAAACTCTTTATAATCTTTGATGAAAATGGCTTGGATGCGTTTTAATGATACGTTCATACCAATTCACTCCCCGTCAGTTTAATAAAAATGTCGCCCAAACTTAGCTCATTTGTGTACATGCGGTCAATTTGCCCCAAGCTCATCCAACTCGCCACCGCAGCAGCAGAATCTTCGTTCATCTTCAAACGCTCGGTCTTGCCCGACGTCAATTCCACCGTCAACGTGCCATCCCGGTGTGCTTTTTTCAGTTCATCGGGCGAACCAATTGCGCGGATTTCCCCTTTGTGTAAAATGGCTACGCGTTCACACAGTGATTCTGCTTCAGTCATGTCATGTGTGGTCAGAAAAATCGTTGTGCCCCGTTCGTTCAAGTAGCGCAAGCCTTTATGGATGTGCGCTGTATTTACCGGATCGAGCGCGGAAGTTGGCTCATCCAAAAACAGCAATTCCGGCTCATGGATAATCGCACATGCCAATGTGACGCGCTGGCGCATGCCTTTTGACAGCACGCTGACTCTCTTTTTGCGGTCTGCATTCAAATTGACAAAGTCGAGCACTTTATCAATGGCACTTTTTGGCAAATCATACAGACGGCGGAATACATCAAGGTTTTCTTCAATTGTTAAACGCTCGTACAAACCGCTGTTGTCAGTTAAAATCCCGAAGCGTCTTTTCTGCTCCGTTTTCTGCATCGTCTTGGCAGGCATGTCCATCACCGATGCCTGGCCGCTCGTCATTTCCAATTGTGCAGTCAAAATTTTAAGCAAAGTGGTTTTTCCCGAACCACTTGGCCCAAGAAAACCGAAAATTTCACCTTTGGGAACATCAAATGAGACATCTTTTAATGCTGGGTTGCTGGCAAATGACTTTTGGATATTTTGTACGGATATTGCATTCATATGGCGCCACTCCTTTTCTTTGATGGTTTAATCTTATAAAGAAAAAAGGGTCTGCGCTTTCACATTCCGCTGATCTGTACCATTTTCCAACCGAATTGTACCTATTAAGCATCTATAGACGATTATTTCCCGGGAAATTAAATGTTCAACAGTTCTTTTAATTCGACTAATTTGCTGCGCGACAATGGTACGACCGAATCTTTTCCAGTAGTTAAACGCAGGCTATAGCTATTTTTTGTCCAAGTAATCAATTCTCGGACTTTTTGCAGATTGACGATGTACGAACGGTGACAGCGGAAAAAGCCGTAGTGCTGCAGCCGCTGCTCGAGTTCTGCCAATGTCATCGGACAAGTATAGGTCTCCCCTGCGACATGGACTATAGCTGAGCTGTTGATGCTCTCAATATAATCGATTTCGGGCGGGTTGAACAAAATGACTTTGTCGTTCTTCTTGGTCGGGATTTTCTGAACCTTGAAATTCGCTTCCTCTATCTCGCTTTGGATTTGTTCATCTTCTTCCACATCTGCGATATCCAATAAGTGCAACCCAGCATCATCCAAACGATACACTTCGTCGCAGCTGATAAGCGCATCTTCCAGATTGGAAGTCAAAACGATAATTTCTTTTTCTGCCGACAGCTCTTCCAGCAAGCGCGCAAACATTAGCTGATCTTGTTCTTCCAGTTGAAAATAAGGCTCTTCGAGGACGATTGTTTTTTGCTGTGCGTAGTAAATCCGCAACAGGGATAAGTAGATTTTTTTTGATGAGGGTAAATGGGCAATCTTTGTTTTTTGCAGCTCGGTCAACTGAAACAAGCTGAGCATTGCCTCAACCGGTTTTTCATGGCCGCTGACCGATTTTAAAAAACGCAGCAGTTCTTGTACCGTGAGGCGCGAGTATTCCCCCTGCTCCGCAAGGGACAAATAAGTATCCTCCCGCTCTACCAATTGGGAGAGAAGGATTTTTTTGCGCCGGACATTTGTTTGAATGCCGATGATCTTATGTTTTTGCAGCTTGAGTTCAACAGAAGGGATTATTTTTTGGCCATTTACCATCACTGCTTGAATATTCATACGTGCCTCCTATACTCAAAAAGATAAGAATCCTGGCATTAATTGTAACCCTTAACAGTCAGAAAGAAACAGCTTGATTTGCTTGAACCAGTAATTTTTGTACCATTTCAGATAAAGTAGGTTTTTTACACCACTCAGCGCAATCCATTACTCTTTTGCTGATGTATCTTTATTTTGGACCGCCCACTGTTAGGAAGGCTTCGTTTAAATGAGTACAATTGAAGATCAAAGGTTGCCAGACATATGCCTGGCAACCTTTGATCTTTCGCAAATAGCTTCAAAACCAAAAAACACCCAGAAAATAGGATTCTTAAGTTATATAAGCGTTCCTTTTGATAGAATTTTTTTCAAACTGCTGTAACATGCATAAATTCAGGGTTATTCTTCCACAACAACTTGTCCATTTTTATCCACTAAAGGGGTAATTCCACTGCCTGCACCTACCCATGTTTGAATATAATTCACTCCAGTATAACGGTCGACTAAAACTATTATTCTGCCTAAGCTAGGTACATTCTCTGACGACTTTATATAAAATCGTTGATTTTCCACTTCTTTATTACCAAACATGCTTCTACCCCCTTAAATTTTTGATTAGTATACATACGAATAAACTATTCTCAAGTTTCATCTTTCTTAAAGCATGCCGGTGCGTCTCCAAGCATTAAAATGCATGTTGTCCGTTGTCCACCCTGTTTCCTTGCCGGATTAAGATTTATCGAAAGAGCCGCTGCTTTCCGCCCAATGGCTCGAAAAAACACGGCACCTTTTGAGATGCCGTGTTTCCTTTCTCTTTATTCATTTCCTCCGTAAAGCTGCTGAAGTTCTTCTTCTTTCATCGTAAACCGATGTTCTTCCGCTGGAAAAGCCCCTGTTTTCACTTCATTTACATATTGAATCAAACCATCCTTCATAACGTCTCCTGCTTCGGCGTAGGACCGGACAAACTTCGGCAAGTGATGCGATCCGTACTTTAAGGTATCGTGATAGACCAAAACCTGTCCATCTGTTTCACTGCCTGCACCGATGCCAATCACCGGAATGTTTAGAGCCGCTGTCACTTTTTGCGCCAACTGATACGGGATGCATTCCAGTACAAGCATGCAGGCCCCTGCTGCTTCACAGGCGCGCGCGTCGTCGATCAGTTTTTGTGCAGCATGCGCTGTTTTGCCTTGGACTTTGTAACCGCCGAGAACACCTGCTGATTGCGGAAGCAGCCCTAAGTGAGCAACAACCGGGATTCCGGTGCGCGTCAGCATTTTTATGACATCTACTACTTCGTCAGCACCTTCGACTTTCACTGCCTCGGCTCCCGTTTCCTGTACAATCCGCACTGCATTGTCGAGTGTCCGTTCTGCGCTTCCATGAAACGAAGCAAATGGCATATCCACTACCAAAAAGGTACCTGGGGCTCCGCGTCGGGCTGCTTTGCCGTGATGGATCATGTCATCGACCGTCACTTTTACGGTAGAATCGTATCCCAAAACGACCATTCCGAGCGAATCGCCTACTAGAATCACATCCACACCGGCCTGCTCCGCAAGCTTCGCTGATGGGTAATCATAAGCAGTCAACATGGCAATTTTTTCGTTTTCTTTTTTCATTTTGATAAGGGATGCTGTATTCTTCATTTTTTTCTCTCCTTTTGGGAGGAAAACCGAAATAAAGCCCATCGGTTCCAAATTTGGACAGACGGGCGGTAAGTTTATTAATGGTTTCTCCGTCCCTGTCGATGTAAGATCAAGGCAGAACTATTTAGTTGTAGAATTTTTTACACAGGTGCAGTTCAATAATGATACCGCCCTTAATGCCACTATAGCAGAAGCCAGGATATTGGAACATCGTTTAGAATCTCATTGCCTCTTTAACTCTTTCTTGAATCATAACAACCTTCACATCCATATCCACTGAATTGTAGCTTGAGTCAATGCATTCATTCCAGTATTCCATATGCCCTTTATCCACTTCATGGCTGGAGCTTTCTAGTTCGGCTCCACCTTCTCCCTGTACCGAATACCAGTACAGATATGTTATGCCGCCGACCTCTTCTTTAAAAATTGTTTCGACAAACATTTTTTCATCGTTGAGCGTCAGTAAAACTTTCTCCATGTGCTCATTTAGAAAATCCATCCATTGTTCTACCGCTTCATTTTTTCCCTCTTTCACTTTGAATCTCGAAAGTTCTGCAGTCAGCTTCATTTACTCTACATCCTTTGCTGTTTTATAAAATACCCCAAAGTGGCTCTGTCATTCAATTGCTTAAGGACGCCTGTTGCCCGGTAGCCTAATTTTTCGTAAAACCGGCAATTCCTTTCTTCCTCCAAAATGGTCGCAAGTTCCCATGTATCAGCTTCTGAATAGAGCTGTTCTGCCTGCATCATTGCTTCCGCAGCTGCACCACGCCCTTGAAAACGCGGATCGACAAATAACGGACTGACCCAAAACCGGTTGCCTTCGTCTTGCTTAATGCGTATCGCACCCACCATTATTTCTTGCGCCATAATTTTGTAATAGAACGAGCCTGGACTTTCTATTCTGCCGCGTACTCGCTCCACTGTTTCATTTGCCGGATTGGTAGTGCTGTCCTGGTATTTCTCCAACAACGGCAAAAAGGCAGATTTTTGCATAGCCAAAATAGCGGCTGCATCAGAAACTGCAGCTTTTTCCAATTTAATTTTCATCCTAGCACCTCATTTTTCCGAAAACATTCTGTCCATCGTGCATATAAACCAAGGCAAATATACTTGAATGCTTCGCTCTTATTGAAAAGCTTTTATCATCATTGAAAAAACAGCCAGCATCGTCATCCTACTCTATCTCTCAAGTTCCCCTAAATACTCCGTTGCCAACTCTTCTTCTCCACCACTAGTCACACAATACGCTTTAGCAGTCGGCCTTGAACTGACGATGCGTTTGATGTCCTCTTCGATATAATGAACAGCCACGCCGTCGTCTGCTGCAATGCCTGCCTGCAATGTACCCAAGTCCACAAACTGACGATACGTCGGTCTTCTTTCTGCCTCTCCGTCGTAGTGCGGACAATGGCTGCCCTTTAGGAATCCAAGCGCTTGGAGCGGTTCGAGTTTATCACCATATGAGTCCGTAACGCCTTCCTCGTACCAGCAAATTGAGCCAGCGCTAAGTCCTGCAAGGATAATTCCCTGCTCCCATGCTTTTCTCAGAATGCCATCCAATCCCCATTCTTTCCATAGCACCAACAGGTTTTTAGTATTGCCGCCGCCCACGTAAATAATATCCTGCTCCAGCACGAATCGTTCCAAATCCCGCGTCGGCGGTTTGAATAAGGACAAATGGCTCGGTACACATTCCTGCTGGTTAAAAAAGCTGTAGAACCTTTCAATATAACTATCGGCATCTCCGCTTGCTGTGGGAATAAAGCAGATTTTTGGCAGCGATTTGTTTGCCTGTGCTAGTATGTATTGGTCCAATAACGGATTGTCGGGTTCCATTGAAAATCCGCCACCGCCCATTGCAATGATTTGGCGCATATTTTTCACTCTCCATAATTTCGTATTTCTATTTATTCTTCAAATTGGAAGGTTTATCCTTCTATGCTATAGTAATAAAAACAAATTTAGCCATCGGAGGATTGTTATGCTTGTACAAGAAGTTGCCGTAGAAAAAATTACAGCCAGTTTAATTCAGAGCCCCCATGTCCGTGCTATTTTTTTGAAAGGCTCGATGGGCAGAAATGAACATGACGAACATTCCGATATCGATCTGTATTGCCTGGTTGAAAAAGAACAGGAAGAATTGTTTCTCGCGGAGCGCATCACGCATCTTCAGACTTACCGGCCGGTGCTGTTTCAGGACGATATCTTCATCATTGCCCCGCAGCTTATCGCGGTCTTTGATAACTTGCTCCATATAGACCTGTTTACAGTAACTGTGGAATCCTTCACGCCAAAAGATTTTTTCAAGGTTGTTTACGATCCAGAAAACTTGCTGGCACAATTTGAAGCTTCCCAAAGCCTGATACTCAGCAAAGAAGAATATAAAGACCATGTTATTGATGTGGCTTGGTTTTTATTCCAGTATCGTAAAGCGAGTGCCAGAGGAAACGATGTCTGGGCAGTGAAGATGCTGTCGCATGTTCTGGAGCATTTGGCACGGATCTTGCTGTACCGGTATGCACCGGAACGGGCGCAATTGGGCCTGAAAACCATAAGCCGTTCGCTTCCAGAGCCCGTCTTCTCAGAAATTGAGAGCATCTCTGGCTTTATGACGCCGGCAGCTCATCCACAAGCCGCTTCGCAAATCCGCCAATTGTTAACTAGAGAAGCCCATTGGATAGAGGAACATGTTGCCGATCGCGAGCAAACGATGCCATTGATGCAAAAAATGATGCAAACATAAGAAAGACAAGCAAAAATCGCCTAATTTTGGCGCTTCTTGCTTGTCTTTTACCTTTTGGGTTCGAGTATCAATACCATATACTCGATGTCTTTTTGAAAGTTCCAGTCGGAAAATACCTCAACAATGTTTCTTGTTAAAATCTGTTTCAGCAAAGATTGAGCAATAAACTTTGATTCCAATGGCCGCTTTGCAAGTTTGAGCGCACCTGTAAAATTGCTTGCGATCATCGCCCTCTCAATTTCTACTAAAACTCCCGTTCTCCGTATCAACACAGTCTCTTCAGCCACCCAAAAAACAGCTGTTGTCTCAGGTTCTTTTTTAGCCATCTTGCTGATCTTAGCCACTTCCTGGTAAAAAGCGTTTTTATCTACACCTTCTGGCCATTCACTAATTTGCTCATTGGCTTCTTCAGTTAAGACCAGAATCAGCAAGCCGGTTCTATTTTCTACATTCCAGTCTGCGTAAACTTCTTTGATATCTAAGTCAGTCGTTTTTAACAAATCGAGCTTTATTTCGTCCTTCAGTTCGTGCATCAGCAAGTCTCTTATTTCCTGGATCCGGGACAATTCATTCTGATCCATTAGCACCTTTTCAGTTGAAGCAAGAAATTCATGTAAATGAATGGTGACGAACGGTTTATGAACTTCCGCAATGACAGAAGCTGGCCCTTTTCCAAAATGAGTGCACAAGAGGTTTGAGATATACCCCTCCACTTGCGCTTCTATGGTTTCTTCCTTGTTCATGGCTGCTTCTCCTTTAAGTGATGCAAAGTTTATTGCTGATGCTATTCCCCTAAATAGAAACACGTAATCCTCCAAGAATTTAATCGTGCTAATATTACCAGGAGATAAACAGGTCTGCAGGCAAAACACCCATAAACTTTTGTTTAGCAAAAGAAATTACACCCTTATTGCAACACAAAGAAGCTCAATAGAAGGACTGCAGCAACAGCAGCTTCCGTCAGCTGAGTGATCCAAATATTTTCATTTTTGGCATGTTTCCATTCCATAAAAGCACGGCTGATGGAATTAATAAAGAAATAAAAAAAGAGATAATAGACCCAATTGATCGTTCCCATCAACTGATTTCCAAAAGCCACAGCCCCAACAAGAAAACCAATCATCAAGAATGCTTCCATTAACGCATGGTTCCGGTTTAAAGGCCAGTACAATAGTTCTTTGCGCTTTGAAATTTCCCAGCGCTTTCTGACGTACTGTCCCACAACAAGGTTTGCACCAATGTAAAACAAACAAAGCAAGAGCGCCTTAGCTATCAAGCTTTTCCCGCCTCCTTTTCACTAGTCATTGGAGTCTTTTCCCAGCCATTCTGTTCTCAAGATGGAAAAAACAAAAGCATCGTGGGATTGGTTTTGCTGGTGCAAATAGCCGCGCAACCGCCCTTCTTTTGTAAAGCCCAGTTTTTCCAACAGTCGGTTTGACGACGTGTTTTCCGGGAACGTCACAGCACCTATTCTATACAGATCGAGTTCTGTGAAAGCATGCTTTAGCACACCATGGATGGCTTCTTGCATCAATTGGCGGCGCCAATAATCCGGATGCAATTCATAGCCGATTTCTGCTTTTTTCGCTTTCAGATTTAGATTGTTCAAGCCAATGGTTCCGATAAAACAATCGGTTTCTTTAAGCCGAATCGCCCATCGCATCCCCCGATTTGCATGAAAAACCGCATCAAATGAGCGGATGATTTCGACCGCCTCTTCTTGATACACCAAAGCGTCCATTCCATAATAGGCCGTTACTTCGGTTCGCGACATGATATCAAAAAATGCTGCTGCGTCCTTTTCTTCAACATTCTCTAGGCGCAGCCTTGCGGTTTCAAAAACGGGAAATTCCATCTGTATCCTCCTTTTCAATCGCGTACACGTGCACCTTTTTTCCAGCCAAGTCAATTTCTTTTTCCATGGCCATCCCGATATACTGCGCTACTTTTTGTGAAGCTCTATTCTCCTGTTGAATCAGCGAAATGAGCCGGCTTCGCCCTAGTTGATGCAAGCCATAGTCGCGCAAAGTCACTGCCGCTTCTTTGGCGTATCCCTGTCCCCAAAATTCTTTGGCAACCCAGTAGCCAACCTCTAATTCCGCAATCCCTTCTATGGTTTGAACCACCAAACCTGCATGGCCAATCCGCCGGCCATCCGATTTTCGGACAAGCAACAAGAGTCCGTGGTGTGGATGCTGCTGATAAGAGCGATAGATCCAGTATAGGAACTCCAAAGCTTCACTTCGATTTCGCGTTTGTCCTTTGCCAATATAGCGAATCATTTCAGGATCAGACAGCAGTGACCATAAAAAATGAAAATCCTCATCCTTATAAGGTCGAAATTCAAGCCTGTCAGATTGAAGGTACATGCTACCGCCCCTTTCAGTGTGTTGGAAGATCACGCGGATTGATAATGGCCAGCATTTGATGGTCCTGCCATTGGCCGTTGATCTGGACATTTTGAATGGCGAGTCCTTCTTTGTGGAAACCCGCTTTTTCCAAGACCCGAATAGATGCATCATTTCCTGGCATCACACCGGCTTCAATGCGATGCAAAGCAAGCTTTCGAAAAGCGTAGGAGATAATCAACTGGATAGCTTCTGTTGCATAACCTTTATTGTTATGCTTTTTGTCTAAGGCGTACCCCAGCACAGCGCTTTGCAGAGGGCCTCTCACCACTTGAACCAAGCTAATCGTCCCGACTAATAGACCGGTCTCATTTTCAAAAATCCCAAAGCTGTAGCCCTGATCATTTTCTTTTTGCTCCGCGTAAATTTCAATCAATTCCCGCTGAATCAGCAACGTATAAAAATCCGGATAGCGTGTCGTAGAGTAAGCTTCAAAAAAATCACGATTTTCCACTTCTAACTGTAACTTTTCCACGGCATCTGCCGGACGAAAAAACCTGATATTTATTCGCTCGCCTTTCATTTCAACATCACCCCTTTGCATTAAAACGTTCCACGTGAAACAGCCCCTATTCTCCCAAAGTTTTGCGAAATCCAAAAAAAGGCCGGTAGCCCTGTGCTTCGTAAAAACTTCGGGAGCTGCCGCTTGCCAACAATTCCATTCGGGTTTTCGGATACTGACTATGCACAAATTGCATCAGTTTCTTTCCAATTCCTAATTTCCGGTGAGTTGGACTGACCAGCAGTTCACAAACGTAAAGGGAAACGAATCCGTCCGTCAACCCCCGCAAACAACCAATTACCTTTCCGTCGAGTTCTGCGACCACAGCCACAGAAGAATTGGCCCAAGCTTGTTTTGTATCCTGCTCTTTCTCCACCAAGTTGCTCCACTGTTCCTGTTTATTTAAACGGTGGATAGTTGAAAAATCTGTTTTTTGATATGGGCGTATTATCAACGCTTCTTGTATTTTCATTGATGATTCTCCTTCATGCTTTCTTTTAGCAATCCGATAATTTCTTGATTTTGCTCGATCTGCTTTTTGAATTAAGCCGAATCAGCCTAACCCATCTCAGCAATGAAAATCGGTATTAAAACAGCGAATGCTGCAATGATATCTCCTATCCTTTTCTCCTCCTTTGTGTTAAATACCGAACGCATACGCCAGAAAGTCTGGAAATAAACTCAATCCAAAAGTAATGACAATAATGATCGTCGTTAAGGATTCCATTAACGTATACAAATAATCGTTTTCATTTTCAGCGTATTTCTTTTCAAAACTTGCACGAATGCATAGTTGGACAATTCCAATAGCAGCGGAAATCAGCAGCAAATAAAGAGTCGAATTTCCGTATTCATGAATCAGCAGCGGTACAGAAAATGCAACAAGGGCAGACATCCCACCTAATATTCTGTCCCATTTTTTCTGGCCTTCGTATTCTTCACTTTTTGCAAAAAACGGCTTTCTTTCCACGCCAAAAATTCGTCGCAATAGCGTGTTCACTAAAAAACTACTGGCTCCGACCCCCAGTATAAAAAGGATGACCCGCCAGCCCACTCCATCAAAAATCATCTGCAGAACCACCTCCACCCGCTACCGCTCTGCCAGCTACTCTTCCAGAGAACAGGCAACCGCCAAGAAAGGTTCCTTCCAGCGAACGATAGCCGTGGACACCCCCGCCGCCAAACCCGGACACTTCTCCAGCCGCGTAAAGGCCTGGAACTGGCTGGCCCTTGTCGTCGAGCACTCTCGCAGATAAATCTGTCTGCAAGCCGCCTAAGGTTTTTCGGCTGACGATGTTCAAGCGAACGGCGATGAGCGGTCCTTTTTTCCGGTCCAGCATTTTATGCGGCTTCGCTACCCGAATCAGCCGGTCGCCCCGGTAATTCCGTGCGCCGCGCATCGCAGTAATCTGCAAATCTTTTGAAAAAGGATTGTTGAGCTGCCGGTCACGCGCTTCTATCTGCTCCTTAATCTTTGAAAAATCCACTAGATTTTCGCCAGTCAGTTTATTCATTCCAGCTACCAAGCTCTCCAATGTATCGGCGACAACAAAGTCCTCTCCCTTCTCCATAAACGCCTGCACGGGTGCCGTTGCCCCAGGACGGATGCGAGACAATACTTGCGGAATGCTTTTGCCAGTCAAATCTGGATTTTGCTCGGAACCTGACAACGCGAATTCCTTCTCGATGATATTCTGTGTCAAGATGAACCAGGAATAGCTGTAGCCGGTCTTCTGTATGGTTTCCAATGTTCCGAGTGTATCGAAGCCTGGAAAATTGGGTGCTGGAAAACGTTCACCTGTGGCATCGAACCACATCGAAGAGGGCCCCGGCAAAATCCGGATGCCGTGCTTGCTCCAAACTGGCCTCCAGTTTTTGATGCCTTCGGTGTAATGCCACATCCGGTCGCGGTTGACGATTCGGCCACCTGCTTTTTCCGTAATGGCGAGCATTCTGCCGTCGACATGCGCAGGCACTCCAGATAACATTGTTTCCGGTGCCTTCCCCATGCGGCTCGGCCAATTTTTCCGAATCAGTTCATGATTGCCTCCGATTCCGCCACTCGTCACGACGACCGCCTTTGCTTCACACCGGAAGTTGGCGACTGTTTGCCGCGAACTGGCTTCTCCCCGTTTAGCATCACTCGGTTCCAGCAGTGAACCAGAAACACCTGTCACCACTCCTCCTGCAGTCAGCAACTCATCCACTTGATGCCTTGGCCGATAATCCACGAGCCCATTCTTCATATGGTCACGCACGCGCCGCTCGAAAGGCGCAACGATGCCAGGTCCAGTTCCCCAAACAATGTGGAAGCGCGGCACCGAATTGCCGTGCCCTTCCGCCAAATAACCGCCGCGTTCTGCCCAGCCAACGACCGGAAAAAACTTGACGCCCATTCCTGCGAGCCAGCTCCGCTTTTCATTCGCCGCAAACTCGACATAGGCTTCTGCCCATTTTCGTCCCCAATAATCTTCGTCCTCTTCCCGGTCGAAACCAGCTGCCCCAAGCCAATCCTGCCATGCTAATTCTTTCGAGTCGTTAATGCCCATACGCCGCTGCTCGGGCGAATCGACCAGAAACAAACCGCCGAACGACCACCACGCCTGTCCGCCAAAAGAGGCTTCCGGTTCCTGATCGAGCAGCAACACCTTCTTGCCTGCGTCAGCGATTTCCGCTGCCGCCACCAGCCCCGCAAGACCTGCCCCTACAACAATTGCATCGAATTCCATCCGTACATCCCCCTTGATGTTGAATGATTTAAGTACCGCTTTCCCCCCGCTATAACGTTCAGTAAAATTTTCGCTTCTGCAAGCGTGAGATCCAAATTGAAGTTTCTCTTTATCGTATCATGGAGGATTGGAAAATTATAGATATTTTCAGCAATTTTCTGATTGTTTGATTTATTCTTAGAAAAATCCTGTTGAACGTGCATATTGTATTCTAAGCGTTCATATCTTTTACTGAACGTGCATATTTCATGCTGAACGTGCATAAAATTTTTTAAGCGTGCATAAACTTAGCCAGAAGTATCCTACAGATTTTATGAAAGTTTAGAAAGAAAATATTCCCAAGAAATCCCCGCAAAAAAACACCCGAGACCAGCGTTCTGGTCCCGGGTGTCGCACATCACTCCAAATGCTTTCGTTGGAAATTTGAAATGCTTTCGTATTCTTCTGTCAGCAAGCGTGATAAGCGAATATAAATCGGCAGCAATTCGCGATAGACGCCGGCCGCTGCTTCGTCGGGCTCATGCGTATGCGTCTGCCCGATCATTTCGGAGACGATGCTGAAATCCTCGATTTCCCCTGTGGCGTACATGCCAAGAACGACAGCGCCAAGGCACGAACTTTCAAAACTCTCTGGAACGATCACTGGTTTGCCGAAAACATCAGCCAATAGCTGTCGCCACATTTCCGAACGGGCAAAGCCGCCTGAAGCCTGAATGCGAACAGGTTCGCCGGCCAGTTCTTCGACGGCCAGCAGGACCGTATACAAGTTATAAACGATGCCTTCCAGCACGGAACGGATCATGTGCTGCTTTTTGTGATGGATGCTAAGTCCAAAAAACGACCCCCGGGCATTGGCATCCCACAATGGTGCGCGTTCTCCTGTCAAATAAGGATGGAACAGCAGTCCGTCTGAACCCGGGTTAACCGTCTCAGCGATTTTCGTCAGTACGTCATACGAATCAATGCCCAGGCGCTTCGCAGTTTCCACTTCAGATGACGCAAACTCATCCCGCAGCCAGCGCAGGACAATACCGCCATTGTTGACGGGTCCACCGATAACCCAGTGATTTTCAGTCAACGCATAGCAGAACGTTCGGCCTTTTGGGTCAGTTTTCGGTTCTGCCGTAACCGTGCGAATGGCCCCACTTGTACCAATTGTCACTGCAAGAACGCCGGGTTCGATCGCGTCAGCTCCCAGATTTGCCAATACGCCGTCGCTTGCGCCGATGATAAATGGAACGTCTTCAGGAATGCCCATAAACAGAGCGTGTTCCGGAAGGATTCCTGTCAGCTTGAATGTAGTTGGAACCGGACGCGATAATTGCTCAGCCGCAACACCTGCTACAGCCAATGCTTCTTTGTCCCAATCCAAATCCTGCAAATTGAAAAGCCCTGTCGCCGAAGCGATAGAATGGTCGACCACATATTCTCCGAATAATTCATGAAAAACATATTCCTTAATGCCAATATACTTCGCTGCTTGCCTGCAGACTTCCGGCTTTTCATCTTTCAGCCAAACCAGTTTTGCCAAAGGTGACATGGCATGGATCGGCGTGCCTGTACGCAAATAAATCTCATGGCCATTCAGCTGTTCTTTTATGTACTTGGCGTGTTTCGAACTTCTGGTATCGGCCCAAGTGATGCTTTGCGTCAGCAGGCTTCCTTCAGCATCCACTGCAATCAGGCTGTGCATGGCTGAACTGAATGATACAAGTTTCAGCTGCTGCGGATCGATCCCGCTTTTACGGATTGTTTTTCGGATAGAAGTTAGCACGGCACGGAAAATCTCTTCAGGATCCTGCTCGGCGATAAGCGGGCTCGGCGTCTCCAATGCGTAAAAAACGGTATCGGCTTCAATTACTTTTCCAAATTTATTGAATAAAACTGCTTTTGTCGAAGTGGTACCAATGTCCACTCCTAAATAATACGACTGCTCAGGCATAGGAGCCCTCCTCTATATACAAGAAAAAGAAAAAGGAAACTGCCCTTTTTCTTTTCAAGTTTGATTTAGATAAAAAAGCTTATGATCAAGACTACCACGAAACCGGTGAGGCCGATAATGGTTTCCATGACCGTCCAGGATTTCAAAGTATCTTTGACATCCATTCCAAAATAACGGTTAACCAGCCAGAAACCTGAGTCGTTGACGTGGGAAAGAACAGTCGCACCTGATGCAATGGAAATAACGATCAAGCCCAAAGCAGGTCCAGTCATGCCAATCATTTCTAGAAGCGGCGTAATGAGTCCTGCTGCTGTAACCATGGCAACGGTTGCAGAACCTTGCGCAACACGCACTGCAGTGGCAATCAAGAACGCCAGAACGATTGGCGGCAAAGCCGAGTCGCCCATCATATCACCAAGTACGTCGCCGACACCAGAGTCGATCAAGACTTGTTTGAAGACACCACCTGCTCCAGTTACCAGAATGATAATCCCGGCAGGTTCAAGCGCTTTGGTCGCAATATCTTGTACTTCCTGGCGCGAATAGCCGCGCTTTGTGCCCAGCAAGTAGAACGTCAGTAATGTTGCAATGGTCAATGCCACAAATGGGTGTCCAAGGAATGTTAAAATTTCACGCAGCATATTGCCTTCTTCCAGCAATACGCCTGACAAAGTATTCAATAGAATCAAAACAAGTGGAATCAAGATCAACGATGTGATCATTCCAAAGCTCGGCAGATCCTTGTCGTATTCCTTTTTTTCAAGTTCCATGTAATCCGGGATTTCAATATGAATCCGCTTACCAATAAAACGACCGAACACGGGTCCTGCTAAAATCATGGCTGGAATCCCTGCGATTACCCCGAATAGAATAACCCATCCAAGCTCTGCTCCGACCAATTCAGCAACTGCGATTGGTCCCGGAGTCGGTGGGATAAAACTATGCGTAACGGCAAGCCCAGCTAGTAACGGAATTCCGTAATGCAAGAGCGACTTGCCTGTTTTTCTTGCCAAGCCGTACACAATCGGTACTAAAATAATGAAGCCAACATCAAAAAATACAGGAATGGCAACAATAAATCCGGTAACACCCAAAGCCCATTGTGCTTTGTCTTCTCCAAATTTGCTGATCATCGTAGCGGCTAAACGTTCTGCACCACCCGATACTTCCAGCATTTTACCAAACATGGCGCCAAGGCCGACGACAACAGCGACAAAGCCGAGTGTGCCTCCCATACCGTTTTGAATGGATGTAATAACTTCGTTAAGCGGCATGCCAGCAGCAATACCAACTAATAAACTGACAAGCAATAATGCTACAAATGCATGCAATTTAGTGCGAATAACTAAGAATAATAATAAGAATATGCCTGCAAGCGCGACCATAATTAACGTTGAACCTGACAATTTTTTTCCCCCTCAATGTGCAACTTCAGCTCATTCTACTGAAGTTGAAATTAGCCATTATGCTCTGCTTTGAGCTTAGCTGGCGCCCATCCCTCGGAACGCCAGCGAATTTCTGCACTTTCTATATAGGTGACCCTCTAACAATCTCTCTTATTTCTTCTCTACTGCATGCCCGCCAAATTCGTTGCGCTGTGCGGCAACAACTTTTCCTGCAAAAGTATCGTCTTCCAATGAACGGTAGCGCATCATTAACGACAACGTAATAACCGGTGCCGGCACATTCAAATCAAGCGCCGTTTCCACGGTCCATTTTCCTTCGCCTGAAGAATTCATGACGCCTTTGATGCCGTCGAGTTTAGCATCTTTTGAAAATGCGTTTTTCGTCATTTCCATCAAATATGAGCTGATAATCGAGCCATTGTTCCAAACGCCAGCCACTTTTTCAAAGTTATAATCAAATGGGCTTTTGTTTAAGATATCAAAGCCTTCTGCGATTGACTGCATCATGCCGTATTCGATTCCGTTATGGATCATTTTTAAGAAATGTCCACTTCCTGCTTCTCCTGTATACAAATAGCCATCTTCTACAGAGATATCTTTTAATAATGGTTCAATGGTTTTGAACTTCTCTGCATCGCCGCCGATCATCGAACAAATTCCGTGGCGTGCCCCTTCTGTTCCGCCGCTTGTTCCGCAATCAAAAAAGTAGATACCCTGTTCTTTTAAGGTTGCTGCACGGCGTACCGTATCCTTGTAGTTCGAGTTTCCGCCATCAATAATGGAATCTCCTTTTTCAAGCAATGGCGCCAATTGAGTGATAACCGATTCTGTAATTTCACCCGCCGGCACCATCAACCAAAATGTACGAGGTGCTTTAAGTTCCTTAACCATTTCTTCGATAGAAGAAACTTGACTGAAACCGCTTTCCTCGATTGTCGCATGGCTATCATATCCAACTACTGTATGATTGTGATCGGCCAAGTTAAGCGCCAAGTTCAATCCCATTTTCCCTAAACCAATGATTCCAATTTCCATTGTAAAATCCTCCTCAAGAATAAAAGAATATTTTTCCTTAATGAACTCATTGTATCAAATATTTTTCCACACGCAACATGTTATTCTATAATAGATGAAAATACTTTTATAGAAACGAGGCGCGGTTCATGAAAGAACAGCAATTTGCGCTGGCTGCCATACGCGGTAGTTACCGCCATTTCAGTGAAAAAGAAAAAAAAATTGCCGATTATGTATTAAACGATCCAAAGAATATTATTCATTTGACCATCAATCAAATCGCCGATGAACTGGGATTGGCCGAGTCGACGGTTTTCCGTTTTTGCCAACGAATCGGGTTTAAAGGATTTCAAGCCTTTAAAATTTCGCTTGCCGCAGAAGTAGTGGCGCCATTAAAAGACATTCACGAAAAAATTGAAGAAGGCGACAGCATCAGCGCAGTCACAGAAAAAGTATTCCGGTCCAATATCAAGACACTGGAAGATACGCTTCAGATTGTGGATGCGGAAGCAATGGCGCAAGCCACAGAAAAACTGATGACGGCCCGAAAAATTGACTTCTATGGCAACGGCGGTTCCGCTATGGTGGCCATGGACGGCTACCACAAATTTGTCCGTCTCGGACTGCAAGTTTCCATGAACCTCGACTCCCATATGCAGCTGATGGCCGCATCCCAACTTCGATCAGACGATGTGGCGATTGTCATTTCCCATTCTGGTACGACCACTGATGTTCTTGACGTCCTGCGGGTTTTAAAGGAAAAAGGCGTCACCATCATCTCTGTCACCAACTTTGCGAAGTCCCCTTTATCAAAAGACGCGGACATTGCACTGTACACAGTTTCTGAAGAAACCGATTTTCGTTCTGAAGCCTTGTCATCTCGAATCGGCCAATTAAGTTTGATCGATGCGCTTTACACCAATTTGATGATCGCCCGTGGCAATGAAGGCAAAAAAGCTCTTCAGGATATGCGTGAAGCGATGTCGCATAAACGCTTATAGCATAAAAGGCCGTTCCTGTTTTAAAGGACCGGCCTTTTATCATTTTGATAGCTTACTCCGTTCAAGTCCTACTGGTGAATTAGCTGCGGGATCGAGATATTTACTCCTGTTGTTCAACAATGTAAAAACTACTAGAATGCTCATCAGCAACATCCACACTGATCCGCTAACGATTACTGGCCGTATGGAAAAAAGTTCTGCTGCTGCTCCTACTAACAAGGTTAGCAGGATGACGGCTAAAGCTTCTGCCAAGCCATAAATACTGAGGACTCTGCCCATCACCGCAACCAGAATATGGTCCTGTACATAGGTCTGGAATCCGGCGTTGGCGAAAGCTAAGGAAAACGCCAAAATTAGGAATCCGGCAGCCGCTCCTTCAAAGCCGATAGATACCGAATAGAACAAATACCCGACAGCGGTGAATACCGCACCACTTGCTATCAAAAATGCCACAGAAAGTTGATTGGCCCATATCGAAACGATGATTGAACCGGCAATGATTCCAAGTCCAGCGGTGCTGACCAATAATCCATAGCGTTGGTCGGACAGACCCAAAACGGTTATGGAAAAAGCGGCTTCCAGTGAATCCAAGGCCGCTGCAAGCAAAAGGATGCTGCTGAAAACAAAGTACACTCTCATAACGTCAAGGTTTCGAAGACTGAAATCTTTCACAATATGCCAGTCACTCCGCAATAAGTGAAGCGAAAAAGTACCCACACCAGAGGTTTCTTTCCCTAGATTTGGCAGCATCATCGTCAACAAGGCTGAAATGAGCAGTGCACCTGCATTTATATAAAGTGCTAAGCTTGGCGGTCCGAATAACAGCAGCAAACCAGCTGCGGCAGGCCCCACCAAAAATGCGCCTGAATCAACAAGACTTCTAAAAGCATTAAATCTCTTCCGCTGCGTTGAGTCCAGCAGCATCGTAATGTAGACCATAGAAGCGGGTTGAAAAATAGAGCTTCCGATCCCAACCGCAAAAACGATCGCGTAAATAACAGGCAGCGAAGTGACAAAAGGCAAGAAACCGATCAACAATGCCCGAAAAATATCCAAAGTAATCAGAATCGACCTTTTGTTCATCCGGTCGATTAAAGTTCCTCCCCATACATTTGTCAGGACAGATGCTGCTGGCTGCATTAAGTAGAGAACCGATACCGCCAACACGGAACCTCCCGTCACTTCCAAAACCAGGACATTCATTGCGATCAGATACACCCACGCTCCGATATTCGCTATTCCAATGGCCATCAACATAATGAATGGCGCTTTCCAATAAGCCATCTTCTATTCCCCCACTCCACCTTTTTTGAAAAACAAAAAATCCCACCTCCAAGACCATTGTCTTGGAGGCGAGATTCGGTTTCGCGGTGCCACTCCAGTTGTTTCGACATGTCGCCACATCGAACTCATCAAGTACGGCAGAATTCCTGCTTATACTTTAGCTCTGTAACAGGAGCTCCTGTCACACCATCCCCTTAAAACGGTTCCGATGTGCTGCTCAGAGTTTTGTTTCAATCATCCACCCTTGTTCCTTTTCAGCTGCCGGAACTCTCTGGAAAGAATGGACTGACCTACTCTTCTCTTCAAGGCATTTTGTTTTGTATATCCTAGCATTTTATCGCATTGCATGTAAATGTATTTCCCATCCTTTTATTCATTTAAAATGCCTTCACGCAATACTTCAGATTTGTCCCCGTATACTTTTGTTAAATGCATATCGCCCCATGAACAAAGGGAATTCAAGATGCCTTCCAAACTAATGCCGTATGCGCTCAGCTCGTATTCCACTTTTGGTGGAACTTGGTTGTAGACAATGCGGTTGATGACTCCATCGCTTTCAAGTTCACGCAGTTGCTGCGTCAACATTTTCTGGGTAATATCCGGCATCAGCCGTTTCAGTTCACTGGTCCGTTTTTTGCCGCGCATCAAATGGCAAAGAATGACGGTTTTCCATTTGCCCCCGATCACTTCCAAAGTTGCCTCTACCGATATGTTGTATTTCTTCTCCATTGCGCTTCTCCCTTTCTTATAGGCACTAAAAAGTATCTACAGCACTTTAAAGTGCGTACTTCCTTTTGATTACTCCATACCACATACTATCATCTATCGACCCGAATTGATCGATGAAAACCTATTTGGAGGAGAAAAAATATGTCTATTCGTAAAAAAAGAAGTACCTTAGCCTTGTTGGCATTGGCACTCAGTGCATTTGCCATCGGCACGACCGAATTCATCAGCGTTGGCCTGTTGCCGATGATTGCGGAGGATTTGACCATCAGCGTGACAACCGCTGGCTTGACGGTTTCACTTTACGCATTAGGCGTCATGTTCGGCGCGCCTGTCCTGACATCACTAACAGCCAATATGTCCCGCAAATCCCTGTTGCTGTGGATCATGGTGGTATTCATACTCGGCAATGTACTTGCTGCAACCGCGACGACGGTCGGAGTGTTGCTGATGGCGCGAGTGGTTTCAGCTCTTGCCCACGGGGTATTCATGGCTATCGGGGCTACCATTGCCGCTGACTTGGTTCCAGAAAACAAACGGGCCAGCGCCATCGCCATCATGTTTACCGGATTAACAGTTGCTACAGTTACCGGCGTTCCTTTCGGGACATTCCTTGGGCAACAATTTGGCTGGCGCGCGGCATTTATGGCCATTGTCGTCATCGGCATCATCGCCTTTATCGGAAACAGTGTCTGGATTCCGTCTGACCTGAAAAAAGCCGTCCGCACTTCTTTCCGTGACCAAGTCAAACTGGTCACAAACGGCCGGTTGCTGCTGGTTTTTGCCATTACAGCTCTCGGCTACGGCGGCACATTTGTCGTATTCACTTACTTGTCCCCTTTGCTGCAGGAAGTGACCGGATTTGAGGCAGGAACGGTCACACTCATTCTGGTCATTTACGGCATTGCCATCGCGATCGGCAATACAGTTGGCGGCAAGCTGGCCAACCAAAATCCGATCAAAGCCTTGTTCTATATGTTCCTGATCCAGTCCGTCATTTTGCTGGTCTTGGCTTTTACCGCGCCGTTCAAAGTCGCAGGCCTTATCACCATCATCATTATGGGACTGTTCGCTTTTATGAATGTTCCCGGACTGCAAGTTTATGCCGTGATGCTCGCAGAACGTTACGTACCAAGTGCCGTGGATGTAGCATCAGCCATCAATATCTCGGCATTTAATGCCGGCATTGCCATTGGTGCATTTCTAGGAGGCTTAGTGGCTGACTCGATTGGCCTTATCCACACATCGTGGATTGGCGCCACCATGGTTTTTGGCGCTGTTTTGCTGAGCGCCTGGAGCCGCCACTTGGAAAACAAAGAAACACATACCCAACCTGTTCCACACCAATTGCACGAAACACCAATCAACTAACTGGAGGATGATGAACATGAAAAACTTGCAGGATACTGCAACGTTGCATAACGGTTTCAATATGCCCTGGCTCGGTCTGGGCGTATTTAAAGTCAACGAAGGATCAGAAGTTATCGATTCGGTTCGTGCTGCGATTGCTAACGGCTACCGCAGCATTGATACAGCGGCAGCTTACGGCAATGAAGAAGGCGTTGGCCAAGGAATTCGCGAAGGTTTGGAGAAAGCGGGCATTTCAAGAGAAGAGTTGTTTGTCACTTCGAAAGTTTGGAATTCGGATCTAGGCTATGAAGAAACCATCGCTGCCTACGAAACTAGCCTGAAAAAACTGGGCTTGGACTACCTGGATTTGTACTTGATCCACTGGCCTGTGGAAGGAAAATTTAAAGACACGTGGCGCGCTTTGGAAACCCTATACAAAGAAGAGCGAGTCAAAGCAATTGGCGTCAGCAACTTCCACATCCATCACCTGAAGGAATTGAAGAAAGACGCGGAAATCATGCCCATGGTCAATCAGGTGGAATACCATCCGCACTTGGCCCAACAAGAGCTGCACGAGTTCTGCAAAGCGCACAACATTCAACTGGAAGCTTGGTCGCCTTTAATGCAGGGCGAACTGCTGGATCATCCTTTACTTGTGGAAATTGCTGCTAAGACCGAAAAAACAGTGGCACAGGTCATTCTTCGCTGGGATCTGCAAAATGGTGTCGTGACCATCCCGAAATCTACCAAAGAAGTGCGGATTATTCAAAATTCACAGGTTTTCGATTTCCAATTGACCGATGAAGACATGGAACGGATTTCGCAATTGAACGAAAATCGCCGTGTCGGTCCAGATCCGGACAACTTTGATTTTTAATCCTTTAAAAGCCTCCTCTTTACTAAAAGAAGGAGGCTTTTTCCTGCAATTAACAGTATCTGGTTGGACAATTCAGTGGCAATATTGAGAAATCATATTTTTTATAATTTTTTCTTAAAATAATAAAAAAAAGCATTATATTTACAGTAGATATAACGTACTATGATAACAAGCACTTTTCAGGAAATGCTCCGTTAACTCTCTGTTCAGGAGCTTAACTAATTTCGATTTTTTGAACAGGGAGGTTTACCCAATGAAATCCAAAAATAAAAAAAGACTGGCTCTGAGTTTCATTATATGTTCCATACTGCTGTATTTCGTCTGGTTGACTGTCTGGGCAGACAATGAAGCTGTTTTGACATTAGGCGGGAATGTCCTGTCCAGCACCGGCTGCCTGGTTGCTTCCGTCTGGCTTTTCCAAACTTCAAGAAAAAGTACAGGCAACGAAAAGATCTTTTGGCTGCTGCTTGCAATCGGGACCTCGAGTTACTTCGTGGCCGAGGTTTTATGGGTAATTTATGAAAACCTTCTATTGAGTGAAGTACCTTTTCCAGGACCTCCTGACTTTTTCTACTTGCTTCAATTTGGTTTTTACTTGGCAGCTTTTTCATTTAAGTTGGTTAAAGAAACCAAAAAACATCAGTTTATCACTTTCCTTTTTGATGTTCTGATTGTTATGGTCGTTGCCTCTACCTTCAGCTGGCATTTTTTGCTCAGCCCGATTATTGAAGTTGGGGATATTTCTATGTATGCACTGATGATATCCCTGGCATATCCAGTGGGGGACTTAGTCCTTTTGCTGGGAGTGATCGGCATTTATCTCAGCGCAAAGAAATCCACCTTCACGAGCAGCCTGCTTGTGCTTTCGCTGGGACTCTTTTTTCAAATAATCGCCGATTCTGCTTATTTGCATTTGGTTTCTTTGGGCCAATACAAGTCTGGCAGCTTCATTGATCCCCTGTTCATCCTGGCTATTCTGCTCATCGGTTTTTCAGGGGTTTTGCGTACAGAAAATACATTCAATACCCAACCGGCATGGTTGGAAGAACATCCTTTACAGCAATTGAGTTTCCTTCGACTTTCATTGCCTTACATTACCGTCTTAATCTTGTTTGTTTTCATGGTTTCTCGATCTTCAAGCATTGATATCGTGACAGTCGGTTCAGGAATTTCTATCCTGTTGGTCATACTTAGACAGATCATGATTATTTTGGAAAATCAGCAATTGCTGCGAAAATACCAAGAAAAAACCGAGCAGCTTGATATCAGTGAGCAACGCTATAAATCTTTATTTGACTATCATCCAGATGCTGTCTATTCGCTTGACGTGACTGGACGTTTCGAGAGCGCCAATCCTTCCAGCACCCAACTTTTCGGATACGAAAAAAACGAGTTGATTGGTCTTCAAAGTTCAATATTCGTTGAAAAAGATATGCAGCATCATGCTTCCAAGTACCTGGAAAATGCGCTGAAGGGACAGCCTCAAAGTTATGAAGTGCCCATGCGCAGCCGATTTGGTGAATTCCATTACTTGAGTGTCACCAACATTCCGATCATGGTACGCAATGATATTGTCGGCATTTTTGGGATCGGCAAAGACATTACAGAGAATAAGAAAAATGAAGAAAAAATTCAATTTTTAGCGTATCACGACCCGTTAACCGGCTTAGCGAACCGCTTATATTTTGGAGAGTCTTTGAAAAAGGCCGTGACAGAAGCAGAATTGCTGACCGAAATGTTTGCGGTTATGTTTATCGACTTGGACCATTTCAAGGAAGTCAATGATACCTTAGGGCATGATATTGGAGATAGGCTGCTGATTTCTGTTGCGAAAAGGATTACTGACTGCGTTGATAGTGAAGATCTCGTTTCCCGGCAGGGCGGGGACGAATTTACGTTAATCATGCGCCATATTAGTGGTACAGCAGCTGTTGCACAGACTGCAGAGAAAATTTTAGCTTCTTTAAAACAAGCCCACATCATCAATGGCAATGAAATTTTCAGTCCGCCAAGCATCGGCATTGCCATCTATCCATCAGATGCTAAAACTCCGATGGATTTAATGAAAAAAGCGGACAAAGCCATGTACGAAGTAAAAGCGAATGGCAAAGGCCATTTTCAATTCAGCCAATAAATTATTCTAAATACCCCCAATTAGCTCCTTACAGGACTGGTTGGGGGTATTTGTTTAGATGATCCTAAAGCTTTGCAAGATAAGCAGACATTTTGACAGTCCCGCTCAGTCTGTTATAAGTTAGTAGGGTTAATTCCGATAGAATTTATAAGGATTATCCATTTAAAAAAGGAGTGAGACCATGAAAGCCTTATGGAGAAGCTATTTGAACGCATCATTGATTTTTAAAATTTCCGTTGCACTTATACTCGGCATTGCCGTCGGTTTGATCTTTGGGGAGCAGGCAGCTGTGCTGGCCCCGCTTGGTGATTTACTGCTGAACTTGTTGACCTTCCTGATCATTCCACTGATTCTCTTTACCATGATGGTCGGCATCAACCAATCTTCCACGGGGGATCTTGGACGAATGGGCGGCAAGGTGTTTATCTACTACGCTTTCAGTTCCGCATTTGCCATAATTGTTGGATTAGCTGTAGCTAGTTTTTTCCAGCCTGGAACGGGCATGCAGCTGCAGGGCAATGAAACCTTTGACGTTCCGGAAAATCCTGGAATCGTTAGTGTCCTATTGAACATCGTGCCTTCCAATATTTTCACCGCTTTTACAGAGCTTAACTTGCTTGGCATCATTTTCACGGCCTTTGCTTTCGGCATCGCACTGTCTTATATGCGCCAGTCTAATGAATTGGAAAGCTTAGGCGAACATTTGTATAAAACCGTCAATGCGCTGAACGAAATGACCATGCTGGTGTTGAAAGCTGTGCTGCAGTACGTGCCAATTGGAATTTTCGCCATCATAGCCGAAACTGTGGGGAGCCAAGGGTTCAACACACTTTTATCACTGGGTGAAATGGTGCTCGTCTTGTACATTGCTCTAATCGTCCAGCTTATTCTTTACACTTTGCTTTTACTCGTATTCAAAGTAAAACCGGGAGAGTTTTTCAAACAGGCGCGTACACCGATGCTGACTGCATTTGTCACACAAAGCAGTTCAGGAACTTTGCCGTTGACCTTGGACGCTGCTAAAAATCTGGGGCTTTCGAAAAGCCTGTACGGATTCAGCCTGCCGCTTGGCGCGACCATCAATATGGACGGAGCCGCCATCCGGATTGCTGTTTCTGCCGTCTTTGCAGCGAATCTAGTCGGCGATCCGTTAAGTCTTTCCGAAATGCTACTGGTCGTGCTAATCGGAACTTTGGCGTCCATCGGAACTGCTGGTGTTCCAGGTGCTGGAATTGTTATGATTTCCACGGTGTTTGTCCAACTGGGCTTACCGATGGAAGCTGTTGCCTTGCTGGTATCCATTGACGCATTGGTCGGCATGGGCTGCACGGCACTGAACGTTACTGGCGACCTGGTCGGAAGCACCGTTATTGATAAAAATGAAAAGAAACGAAAAACTGCATAATCTGGTAAAAGAGGCTGCCTTTTGGTAGCTTCTTTTACTTTCTACCATTAATCAACCGGTTTGAATTCGCTCTTTAGCACCGCATACATTGCGAGGTCCACAAATTCACCTTTAATGATCATATGCTGCCGGGCGATTCCTTCCCGCTTCATGCCCAGTTTTTCAGCCAGACGCTGGGATTGGTTGTTTTCCAGCATAATGGGCGCTTCTACTTTGTTCAGCGCCATACTTTTAAAACCGAAAGAAAGCAAGGATTTTGCGGCCTCAGCCATCAGCCCTTGCCCCCAGTACTCAGGCGATAGCACATAAGCAATTTCCGCTTTGTGGCGTTTCGGACTCCAGCTGATAAAATCAATGGTGCCAATCATCTTGCCGTTTGCTTTCAATTCGATAGCCCACGTTAATTTAGACTGCCGATCATAGCCTTCTAGAATAAAAGATAAGAATGCCTTAGAATCTGTTATCGATTGATGCATTTGCCACGGCAAATATTTGGACACTTCTGGATGTGAAGCATAAGCAAAAAGATCTGCAGCGTCTTCCATTGTTATTTTCCTAAGAAGCAACCGTCCTGTTTCGATTCTCGGCAGTTCTCGGTAGACTGTCTGTAGATTCTTCATGGATTGTCACCCTCTTTTCTTAAAGTTTCATTTCAGTTATTCTATTAAGTAACACCAAAGGAGATGGCTTTATTGACTACAGTTGGTTTCGTACGGCATGGCATTACAGATTGGAACATTCAAGGCATTGCACAAGGATCTTCGGATGTCCCGTTGAACGAAACGGGCCGGCAGCAGGCGGAGTCGCTTGCAAACCGTTTGGCTGCAGAAGAACATTGGGACTTGATCATCTCCAGTGATCTGTCCCGCGCAAAAGAAACGGCTGAAATCATTGGCCGAAAACTCTTTTTGCCAGTCAACCATTTTGATGCGCGGCTGCGTGAAAGAAGCGGCGGCAAAATCGAAGGCACGACCGAAGCCGAGCGCCTTGAAAAATGGGGTGCAAACTGGCGCGAACATGATTTGGCAATGGAGAACTTGGACAAAGCAACGGAGCGAGGAGTCGCTTGTCTTGAGGACATACTAAAAAACTTCAAGGGCCAACGCGTACTGCTTGTCAGCCACGGGGCTTTGATCGGCCTTACGCTGCAAAAACTTCTGCCTGAAAAGTTCACAGAAACTTCCATGGACAATACATCCATTACAATTTTGAAAAACGCTGAAAGCCGATGGGATTGCACGCTCTATAATTGCACAGTACATCTGAACAAAAGCGAAAGTTATTGATTGCTGGCATAGCTTGCTTGCTCCTGTACATTTACTTTCCATGAAACCACGGTCGTGCTGTCGCGAACGTGGTTTTTTTGTATGGTGTCTAGTAATGCAGCCACTCCCTCAATTGTTGTTCTGTTCTTGCATTGCTGCCAAATGCTATCAGGTTCAGCCAATACTGCACCTGGACACTCCACCAGTCCGTCTGTTGTCAGCAGGAGCTGATTTTCTCCTTGCCGTAATTCTCTCACCCCGCTGCTGAAACATGGAACCTGTTGCTCGAAGGTATTTACTTGCCCAACCCATTCGTAAAACTGGCGCTGATTGATCTGGTACTGGCCAAAAGCAGCCAATTCGGGGTGAAAAACGTACAGCAAGCAATCACCGATGGAAAACCAGTATAGGTAGTTTTCTTTTCTAACTGCTATCAGGCACGCCGTCTCCCCTTGCACATTTCGGCACGCTTCCTTAAACTGCTCTTCCTGGAACAACTGCAGCAGACACGTCTCAATACTGCTGAAAAACCCAACACTCACCTTACTTGACAGTAGAGAAGTGAGCGCTTTTTGATAATTTTCTACTTGTTCAACAACCAGCTCAGCGCTTTGAGCTGTATTGTGCGCATCCAGAATCATGATGAACTCCCACTCGTCTTTTTCATGCACCCACATCAGGCAGCCATCTTCATTCTTTGTCTGGCCAGCAGCAGAGTTGCCGCCAAATCGCCCAATTACCAATTGATCGATTTGCAGAACCTTTGGTTGATCGACATATGCGTTGTCGCTTCCAACCCAACAAAAACTTTTTATTTGTTGCATCGCTATCTCCTCGTTTCCAATATTCTTACAATTATAATTCACCGTTTACTAATTGAATAGGAAAAGATGACGGGTACGGTAGAATGCACATCAATTTACAGAATGTGATAAAGTGAATACCAGTGAGCAACATAAATTTAAATGAAAAAGGAGAGATTCTTGATGTATATCGTAACTAACCGCATTAAAATGAAACCAGGCTTTGCAGAAAAAATGGCACCTAACTTTGCCCGTCCGGGTGCTTTGCAGGAAATGGAAGGCTTCGTCAAAGTTGAAGTGACAATCACACAGGACTTGACGGAGTACGATGAATTGAACGTTAATATGTACTGGGAGACGCTTGAAAATTTTGAAGCCTGGAAAACCAGCGATATTTTTAAAGAAGCGCACAAGCGTCCAGAAGCAAAAGAAGACAGCAACGAACCCAAAAAAGAATCACCGATGCTTGGCAGTGAATTGGTTATCACCAAAATCGCTGCTTTGATTGAAGCGAAAACTTCAAACTAATGAAAATAGACAGATAGCCTGGTATGGGCTGTCTGTTTCTTTTGTGCCCATCCATTTCTCTGTCTTTCGAATCACATTACTTGGCAAGGAGCATTTCTATTGAACAACTCAAAACCCGCTTTATGGACAAAAGATTTTATTGTGACCGCTTTAGTGAACTTTTTCTTAGTCCTTATTTTCTATCTCTTGATGGTTACCATCGCTGTATACGCCGTCGAAGAATATAACGCCTCGACAAGTGAAGCTGGACTGGTTACCGGGATTTTCATCCTGGGTGCTTTGGCTGGGAGGCTGGTCATCGGACGTACAATTGATAAAATTGGACGCAAACGAACATTGATCATCGGCCTTGCTTTGTTTACATTGACCACGTTCTTCTATTTCCTGAACCTGGGACTGTCGTTTCTGCTGCTTAACCGCTTTCTGCACGGCATGACTTTAGGTATGGCAAGCACCGCAGCCGGAACCATTGTTGCCCAAATTATTCCGATGAGGCGCAAAGGTGAGGGCATTGGCTACTTCAGTCTCAGTGCGACATTGGCAACTGCTTTTGGTCCGTTTATTGGGTTGATGATGAGCCAGCACAGCAGCTATGAAATGATTTTCGCACTGTGCTTAGCTTTAGGGACGATCAGCTTAATTGTGTCTTTATTTTTATATGTACCGCCTATTGAGGCGCCTCCTTTCTCTACCGAAACAAAAGGATTTAAAATTTCCGATTACATTGAACCAAAAGCTGTTCCAATCGCACTTGTTTGTCTAGCGGTTGCCCTTTGTTATTCCAGCGTGCTTTCCTTTATCAACTTCTATGCAATGGAAGAAAATTTAGTGGAAGCCGCAAGCTATTTCTTCCTGGTTTATGCTTTGGCAATATTGGTTTCCCGGCCTTTCACCGGTCGACTGATGGATTTGAAAGGCGCCAACTTTATTATGTATCCAGCCTTCGCCGTTTTCGCAGCCGGGTTGTTCTTGCTGAACCTGTCGAGCAGCAGCACCGGCTTGCTCGTTGCCGGGGCTTTGATTGGCTTGGGCTTCGGCAATATGCAATCGACTGCACAAGCCGTGGCGGTCAAGCTGACCCCTCCGCACCGGATGGGGCTTGCCACTTCAACGTTTTTCATTTCGATGGATGCCGGACTCGGCTTTGGCCCTTATCTTTTGGGCTTCGTGATTCCGCTGATCGGCTATAGTTCGCTGTATGGGATTCTCGGTTTTGCAGTACTGGCAATCGCGTTCCTGTACTATATGCTGCACGGCAAAAAAGAACGCGCGGATGCTAAGAGTTGGAGTAGATTCCAAGCAAGTCAAAATCATTAGTTCAATCTGTATAGAAATGCCTTCTTACCAAAAACGCCCAACCGTAGAAATTCTGAATTTCTACGGTTGGGCGTTTTTAATTGTTCGATGTCACCAAAGCGGTTTTTGTTCATTTGATAGCTTGATTGTAAAAGGAATAAAGACAAACATACCAAGAATAAATACAGTCGCAAAAGATACGAACAAGAGATTATTTAAATCGAAAAAGGAATTTAAACATACAAGTAAGAACAAGGGAAGAAAGGTAAATAAAGAAATCCTTAATTGCGTTTTTGGCATGACATATTGCCGCTCTCCGCAGTTCGGACAACTTTTATTGTTTTTAAAACCAATTAGGACTGCACTGGACCAATTCCATTTGTGATTGCAGTTTTGACAGGTTGGCATTATCTTCTCTCTTTTCCAATAAAACACCGATCAGTTATCCTAACGGCGCTTCGTTCGTATCACTTAGCTTAATGTAGAAAGGGAAAAAGATGATTAGCAAAAGACCCACAACTCCACTCAAATATCCAAGCCCCATCAAAAGTCCTCCATTTTGAAAGGAAACATATTGTTGAGTTTTACAGGTTGGACATTCTTTCCCGTTCTTAGAAATTCCAAGTTTCCAAATATCTTTCGCTTTCCATTTATGATTACAATTAGTACAACGTGCCATCCAAACACTCCTTATTTAAAAACCGAAATATTACATTAATTAAATTATACATTTTTTCCAAATAAAATCTAAATCCATTGTAAATTAAAAAAACACTTCAACCGCAGAAACTCTGAGTTACCAGAAGTTTTTTACAGTGTGAAGTGTTAGTTGGTATACATTATTAACTCTTGCGATGGGAAGCGGAGTTCCTTTGCTACAATGGCTTTTATTCTTCCTCTTCTTCTGCTTTGTCAGCAATCGCTTTGGTTTTATGGACCGTGCCGTGTGGATGTTCAGGCGGCGCGTAAATTGAATAGATTTTTAATGGCTTATCGCCCGTATTTGTGACGTTATGCCATTTTCCTGCTGGAATCATGATGGCATAGTCGTCTTCGGCGTTTTCTTCAAATGTCAGGTTTTCTTCGCTGTCGCCCATTTGGACAAATCCTTTTCCAGCTTCAACCCGAAGGAATTGATCGCCTTCTTCATGGACTTCCAGGCCGATGTCATCCCCTGCTTCAATGCTCATCACGGTTACCTGAAGGTTTTTCCCTGTCCATAATGCGGTGCGGAATGTATCATTTTGTTTCGTCGCTTCTTCAATATTTACTACGAACGATTCTGCTCCATAATCTTTTAATTCCATTGCCAATTCCTCCTCCGAATTTTCTTAACAGCCTTCTATACCTCTGTTTAGGCTGCTTCAAACAATCCGGCACAGATTTTGCCTACACCAATAATTGTTTAACCAATTCCTTGTTGCGCTTTTTGAATACTTCATTGTGGGAAGACACCATCGCGATTTTGTGGGCGTCCGGCTGTATATAATGCTTGGCTTTGTTGACTGCATTGGCCGCATCTTGGAAAGTTCCGGCAATCAAATTCAATTTTCCTTCATGCTGGAGAATGTCTCCGGCTGCAAAAAGGCCAGCCACTGAAGATTCACTGCTCGGCGTACCGGCAATGTAATAGTCATCCGCAATTTCAATAGCCAATGGGCTGTTTCCAAGCAAACTGATGTCGCGTTCATAGCCGTGATTAATGATCATTTCATCAATCGGCAACACTTGGATTTCTCTTGTTTCCTGATGAGTCAGTTCGACAAACTCAATAGCATCCCGATCGTCTGAAGCAATCAGGCGTGTAATGTTGGTATTCAGGCAGCAAATAGCCGAACCGTTCAACAATTGCGATACTTGTGCTTCGTGACCCGCCAGTTCCGGTTTACGGTACGTCACATAAACTTGCTTGGCAATTGGCTCAAGTTCGTTGGCCCAATCGATCGCTGAATTTCCGCCGCCGGAGATCAGGACCGTCTTGTCTTTAAAACGCCCTAGTGATTTGACTGTGTAATTCAGGTTGGATACTTCGAAACGTTCTGCGCCTTCAATTTTCAGCTTTTGCGGATTCAAGATGCCGCCGCCAACTGCGACGATGACCGTTTTCGATAAATGCACGCGGCCAGACGAACCGATTAATTCAAATAGTCCTTCTTCATTTTTCGCTACCGACTCTACCTTTTCATTCAATACAACTTCCGGGTGAAATGTCAGCCCTTGTGCAACCAATTGATCGATAAGCTTTGCCCCTTGGATTGGCGGCTGTCCTCCTACATCCCAAATCATCTTCTCTGGATAGACGTGAATTTTGCCACCCAATTGCGGTTGGAATTCGATAATCTTCGTTTTCATTTCCCGCAAACCGCTGTAAAAAGCCGAATAAAGCCCCGCAGGACCCCCACCTATAATCGTTACATCAAAAAGCTCGTTTTTCACCATTTATTTTCACTCCTATCCCTCTATATTACGTATTGACAATGCTTGAAATTAGTCTTATAGTATTGATTGTACTGAAATTGAGAATCATTATCAACGAAAAAGATATTTAATTTAGAAAAGGAGGTTTTTGGGATGGTGCGTTTGTTCACCGAGGAGCTAAATATCAGCTATGGAGACCGCTTGATTGTCAAAGATTTGACCGTCCAAATTCCAGACAAAAAAATTACGACAATCATTGGTTCTAACGGCTGCGGCAAATCAACGCTGCTAAAAGCGATAACTCGTGTGATTTCGCATCAATCCGGAACTGTGGTATTGGATGGCAGCAATATTGCCCAGGAAAACACAAAGTCCCTGGCAAAAAAGATGGCCATTCTTCCACAAACACCTGACAGTGCCGCCGGTTTGACGGTTGGCGAGCTGGTTTCTTACGGCCGCTTTCCTTACCAGAAAGGTTTTGGCCGACTGTCAAAAAGGGATTACGAAATTATCAACTGGGCACTTGACGTCACCGGCACTCAATTCTTCAAATACCATCCGGTTGACGCCTTGTCCGGCGGTCAACGCCAACGTGTTTGGATTGCGATGGCGCTGGCACAGGAAACCGAAATGATCTTTCTTGATGAGCCAACCACTTACTTGGACATGGCCCACCAACTGGAAATTTTGGAACTGCTGCAGCAACTAAACCGGGAACAGGAACGGACCATCATTATGGTGCTTCACGACCTGAACCAGGCGGCGCGTTTTGCCGATCACATCATCGCCATGAAAGATGGCCAAATCGTCAAAGCTGGCAACTGCCACGAAGTCATTACACAACCCGTTCTAAAAGAAGTATTCCGAATCGACGCTGAAATCGGGCTGGATCCGCGAACACAAAAACCGATGTGCACCACATATAACTTAATCAAAGGAGTCTAACCGACATGAAAAAATTATTTTTGCCTCTATTCTTATTTACTTTGCTGCTGATTCTTGGCGCCTGCAATTCTGAGTCAACCACTGAGGAAACAGAAACAGAAACCGCAACGGCTGACCAAACTTCTGATACCATTACATATGAATCGGAAAGCGGACCTATCGAAGTTCCTGCAGATCCACAGCGTGTAGTCATGCTCACTTCTTACACCGGTGACGCAATGTCTTTGGACGTTCCTATGGTAGGAGTAACTTCTTGGGCAAAAAACAATCCGCGTTTTGAAGAAGAGCTGGCAGACATTGAAGAAGTAGCAGAAACAGATTTAGAGAAAATCATCGAATTGGAACCAGACTTAATCATTGGCGCTTCAACTACACCCAACATCGATAAATTGAGTGAAATCGCACCGACTGTCACATTCACTTACGGCAATGTCGGCTATTTGGAGCAACATTTGGAAATCGGCAAAGTATTAAACAAAGAAGATGAAGCACAAGCTTGGATTACCGACTTCCAGGAACGGGCACAGCAAGCCGGCGAAGAAATTCGCGCTGAAATCGGCGAAGACGCAACTGTTTCCGTTATCGAAAACTTCGATAAGCAAATCTATGTATTCGGAGACAACTGGGGACGCGGAACAGAAATTCTTTACCAGGAAATGAAATTGAAAATGCCTGAAAAAGTGAAAGAAATGGCTTTAGCAGACGGTTACTATATGCTTTCTCAGGAAGTGCTGCCGGAATACATGGGTGATTACGTTATCTTCAGCAAAGACAGCACACAAGACAACTCATTCCAGGAAACGGACCTATACCAAAACACACCTGCTGCTCAAAACGGGCAAATCTTTGAAGCTGATGCCAAAGAATTTTACTTTAACGATCCAATTTCTTTGGAATACCAATTGGAATTCTTTATCGAAAACTTTTTAGGCCAGTAAGATTGCTGTAGAATTATCCTTTTATAAACCGCTCGGCCGCTTCGGGCATGGCTCTCGCCTAGCCTATGACGCGCCAGCGCTGAGAAATTGCTTCATTAGCGATGTTTAATGAAGTATCTGCTGCGTACGATTCAGTAGTTCAACTTATATAACGAATAATTCCATTCAACTTGTATACTAAAAAAGAGGAATTCTGATTTTAGAATTCCTCTTTTATTCTCAGGAAAAGATGATGATTAATGAGCCCTAAAGTTTCCTTTCCAATTAAATTTATCTTAAGCCTGCTTCTGCTGGTGCTGACACTCATCGTCTCGCTGATTTTCGGAGCGGCGGATATTAGCTTAAAAGAAGTCGGGTTAGCGTTGTTTTCAACCAGTTCCAGCGATGGTATCGGGGTTATTCGGGAAATCCGGCTGCCGCGTGAAATTGCTGCTATTTTTGTCGGCGCTGCACTTGCAGTGTCCGGAGCAATGATGCAGGGCATGACCCGCAATCCGCTGGCTGATCCGGGTCTTCTTGGTTTGACCGCCGGTGCCAATGCGGCGCTTGCTTTCACGTTAGCTTTTGTTCCTGCTGCCAATTATTTTGGGATTATGATTGCCTGCTTTATTGGAGCAGCAGCTGGTGCTGCATTGGTTTTTGGCATCGGTGCTGTCAAAAAAGGCGGCTTTTCGCCGTTTCGGATCGTCCTTGCCGGAGCTGCCATCTCAGCCTTTCTGACAGCGATTGCTGAAGGGATTGGCCTGTATTTCAATATCTCGAAAAATGTCTCTCAGTGGACAGCTGGTGGGTTGATCGGCACTTCCTGGGGACAGCTGCAGGTGGTTGTGCCGTTTATCGCGGTTTCACTGCTGATTGCATTGATGCTGTCACGCCAATTGACCATTCTCAGCTTAAGTGAAGAAGCTGCAATTGGTCTTGGTCAAAAAACGGCGCAAATCAAAGCCGTTCTGTTTGTAGTCATTACGCTTCTTGCAGGAGCCGCCGTTGCACTTGCAGGCAATATGGCCTTTATCGGTTTGATGATTCCCCATGTTGTCCGTTCTGTTGTCGGGACCGATTACCGCTTTATCATTCCAATGTCTGCTGTTGCTGGAGCCATTTTCATGCTGCTGGCTGACCTCATCGGCCGTACCATTAATTCACCTTTTGAAACACCCGTAGCAGCAATCATCGCGATCATCGGATTGCCGTTCTTCCTGATTATTGTCCGTAAAGGAGGCAAAGCATTCGCATGATCCATCCAAGTTTACGCAAAAAACAACGAATATCGTATTATTCCTTACTTGCTTTGATCTTGCTGACAGCAATCACCAGCATGGGTTTAGGCTATTCACCTATCTCCTACGACAGACTAATTCCGGCCATTTTTGGCCAAGGAACATTTAAAGAAGAGTTTATCCTGTTTTCCATCCGTTTGCCGCGAATTTTAATTACTGTATTGGCCGGTATGGCTTTGGCTTTGTCCGGCGCTATTTTGCAAAGTGTGACGCGTAATGACTTGGCTGATCCAGGGATTATCGGCATCAACTCAGGTGCTGGTGTTGCGATCTCCGTTTTCTTTTTGTTCATTCCTGTGGAAGCAGGCGCTTTTGTTTATTTATTGCCACTTGTCGCGTTTGGCGGAGCGCTGGCGACTGCAGCACTCATTTACGCATTTTCCTATTCCCGTGTTACCGGTTTGCAGCCTATTCGCCTAGTGCTCGTCGGAATTGGGTTTTCGATGGCATTGTCGGGCGTTATGATTGTTTTAATTTCTTCTGCTGAACCGGAAAAAGTTGATTTTATCGCCAACTGGCTGGCCGGCAATATTTGGGGAGCGGATTGGCCGTTCATTGTGGCCATTCTTCCTTGGCTGTTGGTGCTGATTCCATTTGCTATGTACAAAGCCAATCGCATGAACGTGCTTGGCCTTAGTGACTCTGTCGCTGTAGGCATCGGCGTTTCCATTGAAAAAGAGCGCATCGTGCTGTTGCTGGCCGCTGTTGCGCTTGCTGCTGCCGCTGTCTCGGTTACCGGCGGAATTGCATTTATTGGACTGATGGCTCCGCATATTGCAAAAGCCATCGTCGGTCCGCGCCACCAAATGTTCTTGCCGCTTGCTATCTTGATTGGTGGCTGGCTCTTGCTGCTGGCAGACACCGTCGGCCGGAACTTGCTTGAACCTGCTGGAATTCCCGCAGGCATTATGGCCGCACTGATTGGAGCGCCTTATTTTATTTATTTGTTGTTAAAAAAATGACAGACAAAAACACAGTAAGCTTCCTTTCGGAGCTTACTGTGTTTTTTTGAGGAAGCATGATTTGACGATGTTCCTCTTATATAAAAACGAGAATTCCGATTTACGCTCCTATATGATGATCGTACAAAGGAGAAGATGCTGGTTTCCCGAAATAATAGCCTTGGAATAATTGATACCCGCGCTCTTTCAACCAATTAAAGTCTTCGCGTGTTTCGATGCCCTCCGCTAATGGGATCGAACCGACTTCCAACGCCTTTTCTAAAAATCTATTGGCAATTCTCTGTTTTTCTTCATCATTCACGACATTCTGGACATACTTCATGTCCAGCTTCATGTATTTTGGTTTTAAATCCGCCAAAAGTTCAATTGTGCTGTACCCTTCACCCACGTCGTCCAGTGCATAATCAAATCCTCTTTCTCGATAATAAGTCAGAATTTCTCTCAAATGATCCACATCATCTACTTTTTCCGTTTCCACAACTTCAAATACCAATGATTTTGGATTTACCCCTAATTGCTCAGATAAATCGATTGTCGAGCGCAAGCAAAATTCAGGTGAATAAATGGAAGTCGGAATAAAGTTGATGAATGCCTTTTCTCCTTTTAACGCAGCGGAATATTTTACAGCCGTCATTCTGCAGACCCGGTCCAGTGCATACAAGCGTCCTCGGGATTTTGCAGCTGGAAAAATTTCGTTTGGGTAAATCATCGACCCGTCTTCGTTCTGGAAACGCGCCAGCATTTCGTACGCAAAGATGCTTTCGTTTGCATCCACAATTGGCTGATAATGGCACGTAAGCCGTTCATTTTTTATTACGTCGTCTATCCATTCCGTTGCGAACACATTCGCCATCCCTTTTAATGGCTGCCATGCTTCTTGATCAATGCGAAACACAACTCGTTCCACATCCAATAAATCACTGCAAAAGTCCAGGAATTCTCTGGCACCTTTCTCGTTCATCTGCAACTTGTTTCCTTTGGTGATGACCTCGATTTCTCTTCTCTCCAAATGATCTATAACTATCTGTAACGCTGAAAGATTCGTTTCACCTTCCAACCGGATTTCAAATTTGATATCTGTAACTGAGCAATTATTACACTGCATATATTTCATCTCCTCCTTTTCTGGTATTTATAGTTTACTTTATAAGTAATAAGAACTGTTAGTCTTTTGACAAAAAATTAATATTTTTTTTCATTCTTTAACTTTGTACCCTTTTCATATACTAATATTCAGTTATCTTTTTTAATTAAAGGATATTTTCTTTCAGGCTAGAATTAATTCTAGAGAGCTACTAAATCGAAGCACGTCTAAAAAAGGACCATTGTACTATTATTTTTTCTAACTTTGAAGCATATGATTCAACAACGCCTCTCTTAAAAGAAAGGGGAATAGTTATGGGAAAAATCATTGTAGCAATGTATTTGACACTTGATGGGGTTATGGAAGAACCATCCTGGACTGCACCCTACTGGGATGATGAAATAGCCAAATTTCAACTCGATTTATTGTTTCGCAGTGACGCGTTGCTGCTTGGACGGGTGACATACGAAGGATTCGCTGCAGCATGGCCAGCAGCTGAAGATGAAGAGGGTTTTGCCGACCGAATGAACCAACTGCCAAAGTATGTTGTTTCCACCAGCCTGAAGCGTACAGAATGGAACGCACGCTTGATTACTGACAATGCAGCGCAGGAAGTGGCAAAGCTGAAAAAAACCGGTCAGCGGCTATTGGTTTACGGCAGTGCAGAGCTTATTGAAACTCTATTAAAGCATGATTTAATCGATGAACTGCATTTGATGACATTTCCGCTCATTTTAGGCGAAGGCAAACGGCTGTTCAAGGAAAATGCCGATCAGAAAATGTTCAATCTAAAAGAAATTCGCTCAACCGACTCAGGGGTCCTCATCGCCAGCTACACTCCAGACAAATAACGGCAAAAACAAAAGGCTCCCATCTGGAAGCCTTTTGTTTTGCCTTTATGCTTTAGAAAATTTCTTTTTGGCGTAAACATACGTAACTGCCAGTGCAGCAACCAAAACACTGCCTTTGATAATATCAAAAGCATAATAAGGAAGATTCAGGATCGTCAATCCGTTCAACAGGATGCCGATAACTGCAGCTCCGAAAAATGTACCGAGTGCATTCGGCTTGCCTGCTCCTAAAACCGAGTAGCCGACAAATACAGCTGCCACTGCTTCCATCATCAATGGAGCTCCTGCATCAATCTGCCCTGAACCAACGCGTGCCGTGAACAAGATGCCGGCCATTGAAGCAAAAACACCGGATATGACATACGCCGTGAATTTCACTTTTTTGACGCTAACACCTGACAAGGTAGCCGCTTCAGCATTTCCGCCTGTCATATACAACACTCTTCCCCAACGCGTGTGGTTAAGCACGACGTAAGAAGCGAGCACCATAACAAGCATGATCCAGACCGGAACCGGAAGACCCAGCATTTGTCCTTGGCCAATCCACAAAAAGGCTTCCGATAATTGCCCGGGTGCAGTTCCACCAGAAGTCAACGGCATGTTGTTGTAGATTGAATAGCCTTCCGTATAGGTCCGGTGTAGTCCGGCCACAATGTACATCATACTCAAGGTCGCCAACAGATCCGGAATGCCGATAACCACAATGAGGAAGCTGTTGACCGCCCCGACCACAACGCCGATCAATAGCGGCAAAACCAGTACCAGCCATAGCGGCATGTCGTACCAGACCATCAACGAAGCGGACACAACAGTCGATAACGACATGGTTGAACCAACAGATAAATCAAAGCCATCCACCACCAGCGTGAATGTCACTCCCAGAGCAAGTAAGGTAACAATGGAAATTGAGCGCAGAATGTCTGAGAAGTTGCCGTATGTGAAAAAAGAGTCGCTAATGGTACTAAAATAAAAAATAATGAAAATAAGGAGAGCGATGGCGCCGTATTTAAATAGAAACTGAATCGCGTTTTCCTTCACTGAGTTCTTGTTTTTCCCCAAGCTCTTCTTTTCCGCCACTTGCATACAATAAAATCCTTTCTTGGGTCGCTTCTTGTCGTGATAATTCTTTCACGATTTGACCATTGTACATTACGAGAATGCGATCGGAAATCCCGATGGCTTCATGAATTTCGCTTGAAAAATACAAACACCCTTTGCCGCTTTCGGCTAATTGGCGGATCAACCTAAAAATATCAACTTTTGCTCCAATATCGACACCTTTGGTCGGCTCATCAAACAAATACAGGGAGGAATTGAGTGAGATCCATTTGCCAATAGCCACTTTCTGCTGATTTCCTCCACTTAAATGAACAAGCGGTGTTTCTGTACTGCCGGTTTTGATGCGCAGCCGCTCAATGATTTCATTGGCAAAACGCTTTTCGGCTTTCCGGTCCATCAATAGGCGCTTAGAGAATTTTTTCAAGTTAGGAAATGATGCGTTGGCTTCCAGTGATTCCTGAACAAACAACCCTTCTTTTCGCCGCTCCTCAGGAATCAACGCCATTCCTGCTTTGATGGCGTCTGCTGGATGTTTGATTAGAGCGTTTTTCCCGGCAAGCTTAATTGTTCCGGATGTTAAAGGCGTTCCGCCAAACAGCGCTTTTGCCAGCTCCGTTTTTCCCGCACCTACCAGCCCGACAACGCCCACCACTTCTCCTGCTGCTACTGTCAGCGACAGGTCTTTAAGCTTTTGGCCATCCGATAAATTAGCAACTTCTAGCAAGCCGGTTCCGATGTCATGCGCACGCGGCTCCAATTCATGGCTGAGCGCCGCACCGAGCATCGCTTCGATGACCCCGTCCTGATCGGCCTGAGCCGTATCGTAAGTTTGGACAAGCGTCCCTTCGCGCATGACGGTGATCCGGTCGCTGATTTCAAATACTTCAGGCAGGCGATGCGAAATGAAAACACAGCCGACACCTTGTGCTTTTAGTTTTGCAATCACCGTATACAACTTTTCCGATTCATGAATCGATAGCGGTGCTGTTGGTTCATCGAAAATAATAATTTTTGCCGAATGAACCAATGCTCTGGCAATCAGTATCATCTGCTTTTCTGCCAAGGTTAGGAGTGCCGCTTTCTGTTGAACATTGATGTTTTCTGCCTGCAGCTCATGCAGCACCGAGCGAGCCTGTTCATTGATTTTCTGCTTGGAAACAAACAGCTTTCCTTTTTCTGCAAAGGTATCCAGGAGAATATTTTCCGCCACGGTCAACTCGGACACAATGGCGGTATCCACTTCCTGGTAAACACAATAGATCCCTTGCTGCTTGGCGGCTTTCGGTGATTCTAGCCGAATGGCTGCACCGTCCAGATAAATCGATCCTTCATCCTGTTGATAGACGCCTGACAAAATTTTGATTAAGGTACTTTTTCCTGCACCGTTAACACCGAGAATGGCATGGACTTCGCCTTTTTTCAATTGAAACTCTGCTCCTTGAAGCGCCGTAACTGCACCGAATTTCTTTCCGATAGCATTCATCGAAAGCAACGGTTCTACCATAGAAATGCCCCTTTCTGATAAAAGAGCTGTCCCCATATTTCAGGACAGCTCGAACTGGTAAAGATTATTGGCCTTCCAATTCGCGCAGGTCATCTGTATAACCTTGGTCGCTTGCTCCCCAGCCTTCTACAAATTCACTCAACTCATCTGTTGTCACCGTTTCTTCAGGCAAGTTCTCCGTCTCAATAAACACCGGCTCCAAGACTACTTTTTCTTCCGGCTGCTCATCATTTAATAGCTGGTACAGGTAACGCACTTGAATGCGTCCAATATCTGCTGGATCGACAGCTGCAGAAGCTACCCACGGGCTGCCATCTTTTTGCATCAATTGCAAATCTTCATCGCTCATGTCAATGCCGTAGACCTTGATATCGGTACGCCCTGCCTGTTCAATGGCACGGACAGCACCTTTTGCAAACTCATCCCAAGAAGCCCAGACCGCTGTAATCTCTCCTTCGTTCGGGTATTGCTTCAAAACAGCTTCCATCTGTGATTGTGTATCCAATGCCGTGTTGTCAGTAGCAGCTCCAAATGCTGTAACTTCCTGGATGCCCGGATTGTCCGTCATGAATTTCTCGTAAGCAATCTGGCGTCTTTCCATTGGTGCAAAGCCAGCTGTCCAAATTTTGACAATATTAGCTTCACCGCCATTATCTTCGGCCAGTTTTTCCAATGTCATTTCCGCCATCTGCTGGTCGCCCTGCTCTAAAGAAACAACGCCTTCCACATCAATGCCCGTATCAAACGCCACTACCGGAATTCCAGCTTCCAGCGCTTTTTCAACTCCTTGGTTCAGCGCTTCTTTTGTTCCATGGTCAATCAAAATGCCGTCGACGCCTTGATTAATCGCTGCATCCAAGTTAGATGCCATTTTCGCCAAATCGCCTTCTGAAGTGAAAACGGTCGCTTTCCCACCGAAACTTTCAACTTGCTCTTCTACTCCCGCAATGTACTGAGCAGAAAATGTACCCAAGTTGATTTGCATGATCAATGCAATTTCCTTGCCGGCAAGCGGATGATCAGAGGCTTCGCCTTCAGTGTCTGAAGAAGTTTCTTCTTCGCTGACCTCCCCTTGCGGTTGGCATGCGGCCAAAAACATACTGATAAATAATAATGCGGCTAGCAGCCAGATGGATTGTTTTTTCATGTTCTTTCTCCTTTTCCTGCAGATGCACCGAGCAAATCAGGGATGTTTTTTTGATAATCGGATTGGATAATGCCTTTTTCAGTAATGATGGCGGTAATCAAGTGTCCCGGTGTTACATCAAAAGCCGGGTTAAATACTTTTGTGCCAAGCGGCGCTACCGGTTGTCCGTTCATATGGGTAATCTCTTCCGGGTTGCGCTCTTCAATGGGAATCGCGCTTCCGTCTTCTATCGACAGATCGAAAGTTGAAGCCGGTGCTGCCACGTAAAACGGAATGCTGAAGGCGGCAGCCAGTAAGGCCAAATTGTAAGTTCCAATTTTATTGGCCGTATCGCCATTCGCTGCAATGCGGTCCGCACCGACGATGATGGCTTCCACCCCTTTTGCTTTGATGGTGTGCGCGGCCATGCTATCGGTGATCAATGTAACATCGACACCAGATTGCTGCAGCTCCCATACCGTCAGGCGCGCGCCCTGGTAAATCGGCCGGGTTTCACAGGCGAACACTTCAAACTCGCGGCCCCGCTCGCTGCCAAGATGAAATGGCGCTAGTGCGGTGCCGTATTTGGCCGTAGCAATCGAACCGGCGTTGCAAATAGTCATTACCCGCGTTTGCTCTTGCAGCAACACCAGTGCATGCTCGCCAATGCTGCGGCACGACTCTTCATCTTCCTTGTGGATCTGGACTGCTTCCGCCTGAAGCAGCAGTTTGGCTTGTGGTACGTTCTCTGCTTCTCGAAGCTTATCTTTCAGTCGGCTAAGCGCCCAGCCAAGATTGACTGCGGTCGGTCTGGAAGAATTCAAGTATGCGGCATCTTTTTCAACGTATTGCTGAAAAGCTTCCAACGAATCCGTATCGTGCCGCTTGGCGCCGTTAGCCAGTCCATAAGCTGCAGTGATGCCGATGGCGGGTGCGCCGCGAACCTTTAATGCAAGAATCGCATCGTAAACGTCTTCGACGGTTTCAAGCGTCACATATTCAATGGCATGCGGCAGTTTTTGCTGATCTAAAATGGTCAGCTGCTGGCCGTCCCATTTGATGGATAAGGGGATGCTCATGTACGGGCCTCCTCAAGAATTTGCAGTACATCGTTGATCGATGTGATTTCCTTGCGCTGTAAAATCAAAACCTGGCCAGTCTGCAATGCTTGCTTCTTGAAGGCGATTCGCTTACCTGCGTCTTCGATGCTGTCCAGATCTTTCACATGTGCCAAGCCGATGGTTCGGCGAATTAATTCGCATCCTGCAAAACCGGCTGCATCTGTCAGCACTTTCTCAAGCACATGCTCCAGGTAGCCCTCTGTCTCCTTGAACGATTCCACACTATGTTTTTTCCATAGCTCGGTGAATGAAGAAGCGAAGACATCCCAGGTCTTTCTGATATCTTCTACCATCACTTGGCGATTCTCATCTTCGCGTGTGACCGACTGGAAAACTAAGTTCGCCAGGAACAAACCAACATCAAATCCAATCGGACCGTAAAAACCGAATTCGGGGTCGATCACCTTCGTTTCCGTCTGGCTGGCAAAAATACTGCCGGTGTGTAGGTCGCCATGCAGCAGAGCTTCCGATTCAGTCAAAAAGCTTTTCTTTAATTTCGCTACTTCGAGCTGAAGCTTCCGGTTGCTCCAGATCGCTTCTGCCGCTGATTGAAGCTGCGGTTCGTAATCGTTGGTATCGAGATCAAAAAATGGATCTGTAAAAATGAGATCTTCCGTAATCTTGCATAATTCGGGATTGGAAAACTCCGCAGCCAAACGCTTTTTTTCAAAAGGATGCAAGCCGTAATCCGATGTGTGGAATAAAGTCAGTGCCAAGTATTCACCGATGTCCTGCGACAATCTCGGAAAATTCCGTCCGTGGATCAACCCTTCCCGCGCAATCTCCAGATGAGACAAATCTTCCATCACCGTAATGGCCAACTCTTCATCTGTTGCAAAGACTGTTGGCACGAGTGACGGGACAAATTCTCCGTGCTTTCTGAGGACATTCGCTTCAATCGTCGCGCGCTTTAACGTCAACGGCCAGCTTTCGCCGATAATCTTAGCGTATGGCAATGCCTGTTTGATGATCAGCCGCTTTCCTGTATTTGGATCTTCGATTTGGAAAACATAATTCAAGTTGCCGTCGCCGATTTCCCGGCAAGTCAATTGGGCAGCAGGGTCAAATGTATGAACCGTTTTTGCCAGCGCAATCGCTGTTTCTTCCGTTAAGGCTTTATAAGTAGCGGGAACCGTAAGTGTCATTGTAAATCTTCCTTTCATGTGCAATATAAAAAGCCTCTTTCATAAAAGAAAGAGGCCAGAATAAGAGATTCCATGCCTCTTATCTTTCAGAAATAAATTTCTGATGGAATTAGCACCGTGCCTTGCAGGATTTTCATCCTGGCGCATAAAGCGCCCCTTCTCACGAAGGTATTACGGTCGGTTGCTGGGCGTCATCGGGCCAATATCCCTCTGCCAGCTCTTGATAAGAGTACTACGTGTTATTTAATTTAAGTTATGAAAAGAATCCTATCACGATTCAGAATTAACTGTCAATCCATTTTTCCAATAAAAACAATTTTATGATAACGGAGTTGACAGATTTCTGCGCACATGAAATAATCAGAATTACTTTATTAATCTTATAGTTGAAGAAATCGTTTCAGGCAGACGCTTTCCGCGTACGAAGCGGGTTTGTGGAATATCAATTGATAAAAACCGATAGTCTGACTTAATAAATCATATTTACCCAATTTCATATCTTTCTTATTTAGAGCAGGTGGAGGGACAAGCCCTATGATACCCGGCAACCGGTCCATTGATGGACACGGTGCTAATTCTTGCAGCCAGAACCGGTGGCTGAGAAATAAGAAGTTGTTAACGCCCTTAACCTCTTCTTATTTGAAGAGGTTTTTATTTTTTAAAATTTGCATGGGAGTGTGGAATACATGAGCGTTTTGACTGCTACATATCAAGTCTACGGAAAACCGGGTTCGTTCGAAAAAAAAGCGGACGGCATCGCTTTGGGACTAACCATCGGTTCTTGGACTGACTTGCCGCTGCTTGAACAGGAACAACTGAAACACCATAAAGGAAATGTCGTGTCCATCGAAGAATTTGAACAAGAACGCCACCCGCTAAAACCGGATTTAATAAAAGCAGAGCTTGAAATTGCCTACCCAAGCGTGAATTTTTCGGCTGACCTGCCTGCCATTTTGACTACTGTTTTCGGCAAATTGTCGTTGGATGGCGAAGTAAAGCTATTGGATCTGGAGTTTAGCCACGACCTGCTTAGCCACTTTCCTGGACCGCGCTTTGGCATCGAAGAAATTCGCGACACTCTTGGCGTTGGAGGACGGCCGCTTCTCATGAGTATTTTTAAAGGCGTCATCGGCCGTGACCTGGATTTCCTGTCCGCTCAATTGCGTCAGCAGGCATTAGGCGGCGTGGATCTGGTCAAAGATGATGAAATACTATTTGATAACCCACTAACTCCTTTTGAAAGCCGCATTACCACGGGTAAACGAGTGCTTGATGATGTCTATGAAGAAACGGGACACCGAACGCTTTATGCGGTGAACCTGTCAGGGAGAACTTCCGAACTGCGAGGAAAAGCACGGAGAGCACGCGAACTTGGAGCAGATGCCTTGTTGTTCAACGTTCATGCGTATGGGTTGGATGTCTTGCAGGAGCTTGCTGAAGATGATGATATCGCCTTGCCGCTTATGGCGCATCCCGCTTTTAGCGGTGCCTTCACTTCTTCTGCCTTCTATGGCCTTGCGACACCGCTGGCCCTTGGAAAACTGATCCGATATGTCGGCGCTGATTTTTCGCTGTTTCCTTCACCTTACGGCAGTGTTGCACTGGAAAAAACGGCAGCCCTGGCACTCGGCAAAGAACTGACACGGGACAGCCCGCTAAAACGCAGCTTTCCAGTGCCATCCGCCGGAATTCATCCGGGTCTTGTGCCTTTGCTGATGGCGGATTACGGAATCGACAGCGTCATCAATGCCGGCGGCGGCGTTCACGGACATCCCGCTGGAGCAGCTGGCGGCGGACAGGCATTCAGGCAAGCCATTGACGCCGTGCTGCAGGGAGAAACCTTGCAGAATGCCGGCAAACAGCATAAAGAATTGCAGACAGCACTTGAACTATGGGGGTGAAAACAGTGAACAAACCGATTATTTTTTGTGATTTTGACGGTACGATTACAGCTAATGACAATATTATTGCCATCATGGAAAAATTTGATCCATCAGGATGGGTGCCGGTCAAAGATCAGATTCTCGATCAATCCATCTCAATACGCGAGGGTGTTGCGAAAATGTTTTCTCTGCTCCCGGTTTCGGAAAAAGACGAAATTATTTCCTATGTTTTGGAGCAGGCGGAAATACGCGAAGGATTCAGCGACTTTGTCGCCTATTCGAAAAAGCAGAATTTGCCTTTGTATATTGTTAGCGGTGGCATTGATTTCTTTGTCCATCCGCTACTTGAACCTTTCGGACCTTTTGATGACATCTACTGCAACAGCGCTGACTTTTCAGGTGATCTTATCAAACTGGAATTTCCGCATGGCTGCGACGATGCCTGCACAAGCCAGGGCTGCGGATGCTGCAAACCATCTGTCATCCGGGATCTTTTGGACAAAGACACGAAAAGCATCGTCATTGGAGACTCCATCAGTGACTGGGAAGCTGCAAAAGAAGCGGATTTCGTCATTGCTCGGGATTTGCTGGCTGAAAAATGCCAAGAAGCGGGCATCAATTACGAACCGTTCGAAACGTTCCACGAAGTTATTGCGATTGTTGATGAATATATAGGGGTGAAGTCATGACCCTTTTGCATGAAAAGTGGCGGGAATTGGCGGATGTCAAAGACGAACTGGCCGTGCGCGATTGGTTTATGGGGACCAGCGGCAATCTTGCCATCAAAGTGGCGGACGAACCGCTCGAGTTTCTGGTAACCGCGAGCGGCAAAGACAAGAAAAAACGTACAGATGAAGATTTTCTGCTTGTCGATGCCAATGGTCAGCCCGCTGTTGAAACAACGTTGAAACCATCTGCTGAAACCTTATTGCATTGTACAATTTATGGAAAGACCAGCGCCGGGTGCAGCCTCCATGTCCATACGGTCGCCAATAATGTCATTTCTGAATTGTACGGCGACGCCGGAAAAATTGATTTTCAGGGCCAGGAATTGATCAAAGCTTTTGGATTGTGGGAAGAGGACGCGGTACTGAGCATTCCCGTCATCCCCAACCATGCAGATATTCCAATGCTCGCCAAAGAATTTGACGCATTCGTTACTGCTGATAAAGGAGCGGTACTGATTCGCAACCATGGCATTACCGTCTGGGGAAAAGATGGCTTTGAAGCGAAAAAGCTGCTTGAAGCCTGTGAGTTTTTATTTCAATACCAATTGGCATTGCAACTACACCTAAAATAAGAGAGGAAGATTAAAATGGCGATTATTAAAATTCAAGGAACAAATGAAACAATCGAAGCACAAACAGAGGTTGCAGCTTTTTTGGAGCAGCAGGAAGTTGTTTATGAACACTGGGACAACACTAAATTACCCGAACACCTTCGCGAAAAATTTGATTTGAGCGATGAAAACAAAGATGAGATTCTTCAAGCCTTCAAAACCGAAATCGACGACATTTCAGAACGCCGCGGGTACCAGGCAGCGGACATTATTTCGCTGTCAGACTCCAACCCAAAACTGGACGAGTTATTGAAGAACTTCCAGCGCAAACACATCCATACAGATGATGAGGTGCGCTATATTGTTAGCGGACATGGCGTATTCATCATCCAAGGAAAAGACGAACGCTTTTTTGAAGTCCACCTGACTCCAGGCGACTTGATTTCGGTACCTGAAAATATCACACACTACTTCACACTTGCAGATGACCGGAAAGTTGTAGCGGTTCGCATCTTTGTCACAACCGAAGGCTGGGTACCAGTTTATCAGGAAGAAAACAGCATTCAAAACTAATAAGGTGGTTCAAAGATCCGACATAGTCGGATCTTTTTTTATTTGAAAAAATAGGTAATTTTTTTATATTTTATCCAATTTTAAGCTATAATAATTTCCAAGATATATTTTGCAAATAGAAAAGAGTGATATGAATGAAAAAAGTGTTTCTCTCCCTTTTGGCAGTTGTTATTTTATTTGGACTCCCTATTATGATTTGGTTTTTTCAGGAAGAAAAAATAATGAATGTAGCGATTATTGACAAGACGGTTCCGACAGAAAGCTATCGGGAGCATAAAGGGCTGACATGGCTGCTGAATCACCACCGCTACATATCCGACTCCCAAGGCACGTATAATGCAGATACGGATTATTACGGGTTTGTTCCGGATGAAGAAGCAGAAAGCTACACGATTCGTGAATTGCCTGAAGACTTGTCTGGGACGGACCTCATTTACTTGGCAGATTCTTATGGGGTTTATGAAGAAGATCTTCCGTGGCAATCGGCAGAAAAAGACCCGGGCACTTCGTCTATGATTTCCGGTGGACTTCAAATGGATGAATGGCAGACCATCAAAAAGCAGGTAGAGTCTCAAGGAACGGACTTGGTCGTTGAGTTTAATACTTTTGCTTCCCCCACTCCAAAAGAAGTCGCGCAAGACATGAACGAATTTCTGGGACTCGAGTGGAGCGGCTGGAGCGGACGCCATTTTGTGGACCTTCAGGCACCTGAAGGCGAAGTTCCTCAGTGGATAGTAGACAACTATGAGCAAAATGATGTGAAATGGAATTTTGAAGGTCCAGGATTTGTCTTGGTGAATGATGCCGAAGGCGAGATTGTGGTCCTGTCAGAAGAAGCAGGAGAAATCGGCATTAATGGCATTCACCTTGCTTTTACCGATCAAGGCAATGATCAATTTGAATTAGAAAGCAGTCCCTCTTTTGGTTATTGGTTTGATATTAACCAAGCGGCTGCAGGTACCGAAGTTTTGGCAGACTACCAATGGGATCTTGAAAGCGCGGGCAGCGAGAAGTTGAAAGCAGCCGGCATTCCCGAGAACTTTCCGGCTGTATTCCACCAGTCCAAACACGGCGCAGACCTTTATTATTTTGCTGGCGATTTTGTGGATATTGACGACACTCCGGGATTCTACCGCTACTCAGGATTCTCGAAATTGCGCTCGTTCATTTCCATGGAGTCACTGGATGCTGAAAAAAGTTTTTATTGGCAGACTTACGTACCGATGATGGAGACCATTTTGGCAAATACAGAAGATAAGGAAACAGAGGTTGAGACGGTCAAAACAACTGCAGCAGAGAAGGATGGCATTGCTTACCCTTCCCGTGTAAACGGACAGGCATTTGAGGTTTATCAAGATGGGGAGTGGGAGCCGTTCACCATTAAAGGCGTCAATATGGGAATGGCGAAACCCGGAACATTTCCTGGAGAAGCAGCGATTACGCGGGAAGAATATGACCGATGGTTCCAGGCAATTGGTGAAATGAATGCCAATGCGGTCCGCGTTTATACGCTCCACCCTCCAGCGTTCTATGAAGCATTTGCCGCTTACAATGCCAGCGCCAAAGAGCCACTCTACTTGTACCACGGCGTTTGGATTGATGAAGAACCTTTAGTGGAAACTTTGGATGCCTTCACTCCTGAGATCACTGAGCGCTTTGAAGCTGAAGTCGAAAAAATTGTAGACGTCATCCATGGAGATGCCGTCGTAGAGCAAGAACCTGGCCACGCCTACGGGACTTATAAGACCGATATCTCTTCCTATGTCATTGGTTGGATGATCGGCATCGAATGGTTCCCCTTGACCGTCCATCAAATGGAACTTGATTATCCTGATTTAGGCGACTACGAGGGCACCCATATCTACACAGAAGATGCCAATCCTATGGAGTATTGGCTTGCAGAGCAATTGGACCGTCTCGCGGAATACGAGATGGACGAATACCAAAGCATGCGGCCACTCAGCTTCACTAACTGGGTCACCACAGACAATATCGATCAGCCCGCAGAACCGAGTGAGCAGGAGGACATGGCAACTGTCGACCCGAATCACATCAAAACAAAAGGTGTGACAGAAACGGTCGGTATGTTTGCGTCTTACCATGTCTACCCATACTATCCTGATTTTCTGAATTTGGATGAACGCTATACGGAATTTGTCGACCACCGCGGGGAATTTAATAACTACGCCGGTTACTTGAAAGATTTAAATGACTCTCATGAGATGCCGATCGTCATCGCTGAGTTTGGCGTTCCGGCTTCACGCGGCATGACCCACGAAAATCCGTTTGGCTGGAACCAAGGATTTATTTCCGAACGGCAGCAAGGTGAAATCGTCAGCCATCTCTACGAAGATATTCTCGAAGAAGGCATGCTGGGCGGAATGGTTTTCACCTGGCAGGACGAGTGGTTCAAGCGGACATGGAATACGATGGATTATGACAATCCCAACGAACGGCCTTTCTGGTCAAATGCCCAAACCAACGAGCAGCAATTCGGCCTATTGAGCTTTGACCGCCATAAAGTGAAAGTGGATGGCGAAAATGATGATTGGACAGATGGCCAAACCCTTTACGAAAAAGATAGCGGAGCACTCAAATCGCTAACAATGGATTCGGATGAGCGCTATGTCTATATTAAAGCTCAGTTTGATTCGTCCAATAAAACCTGGTGGAACGAACAGGATTTCAATTTGTACTTCAGTGTTCGCGAAAACCAGGGCATTGTCGTTGATGCTCTGGACAATAGCGAATTTTTGGCAGACTTCCAGTTGAAAATCGAAGAATTGGAGCAGGCACAATTACTGGTCGCTGGTGATTACGATACTTTCTACTACGATTATCACGAGCGTTTGGAGATGATCCCAGCAGAACAAAACATCGAATCAACCTTCCATCCAATTCGCCTGGCTTTGAACAAAGCATTCGTTCGCCCCGATACTGGCGAATTGTATCCCTTCGATTCATACGAAACCGGAATCTTCCGATTTGGCATCGCTAATCCGGAGCATGAAGACTATGATTCCCTGAATGATTATTATTACGACAAAGAAACTGGGATTATGGAAATCCGGATTCCGTGGATGCTGCTGAATGCCAGAGATCCCGCAAAACGTGAATTTGTCGGCGACCTTCAAGAAGACGGCATCGAAGCTGCCCAAATAATTGACGGCTTGGATGTCACGGCTGCTTTAACCGGCCAGGACGGCCAAGCGGTTGAAACTTTCGGTACTACTCAAGAGGCCCAGTACTCATGGGACACATGGGGCATGCCACAATCAGAAGAACGGCTAAAGCAATCGTACGACATTCTTCAAAAGACCTTTGGCGAGACACAGTAACGGTGATTAAACAATAAAAAGAAGGAAGCCAATAATAACAATGGCTTACGTATCCAACACTAACCTAACAATCCATACGAAATCGCGCCGCATTTTGCGGTGCTTTTTTTTGCGAAAAAAGACCCAGTTCTATTAGAACTGAGTCAAAATGAATCGTATTTTTTCTGATGCTCGTTAAACGAATCAGTCTCGTTAACTTGAGACATCGTTCACAACTTTCCCTCTAAATCATTAAATCTTTTTTCAAGTTCTTTTACATTATTATTACTACTCAACGCTGTTGTAAAAGCAATAATACCAAAAGTGAATCCTGACATTCCAAAAATGAATCCCATAATTCCGAAAACCTCCACACAATCCCTCCTTATTTTAATGGTACGACCCTATTTCCTCATTTAATGTCATTCTTCTACTTCGTTAGATACTTACAGGCTTCCTTCTTTTTGTTCGTCATCGGAGAAAACACCTTTTCGTTCCATGTCTCCCCATACTGATTTTTTCTTAAATGCATAGAAAAGTCCCTTAACGCGCCAGAAATTCATCAGGATTCGGTACCAAAATGTTTCGGTCAACGCATAGGCGTAGAGCACAAGGATGCTTCTGACGGTCGGGTATTTGTGGTATGTCCATTCTTCCAGCAATACGGCAAGTGCGGACAACAGCGAGCCGTACAACACCATCACCAGCAGCATAATTATGGCGATATCCGTTTCAATAAAGGAAAAGGCGAAACCGCCAATAATGATGAAATAGCCCGCCACTTCAAAAATGGCGCTCAACAGTTCAATAAAGACGTAATAAGGCATCGAAAACAATCCAATTCCTCTATATTTTGGGTTGAACAGCATTCCTCGGTGCGTCCACAATGTTTCCGCTAATCCTCTTTGCCAGCGTATGCGCTGCGCACGCAAGGAAGCAACCGTGCTCGGAGCTTCGGTCCAGCAAACCGGATCCTGAATGTATTCAATGCGCTGTTTTGATTTTTCGTCTTTGATGGATCGGTGCAAGCGGACAATCAGTTCCATGTCTTCCCCAACGGTATCGGTTTTATAGCCGCCAACTTTGATGACGCGGCTTTTCTCGAACACACCAAACGCCCCGGAAATGATTAGCAAGATATTGACCCGGCTGAAGCCGAGACGGCCGATTAGAAATGCTCGAAAGTATTCAATAATCTGCATAACTTCCAGCGGTTTTTTCGGCAAGGCTACCTGCTCGATAACGCCACGATTGATTTTGCAGCCATTTGCGATTCTTACTGTCCCACCCGTTGCTGTCACCATTCCGCTGGAATCTACAATGGGTTTCATAGTTTTAAGCAAAGCATCCTGTTCGAGAATTGAATCGCCATCAATCGCCGCAAAATATGGATACCGTGAGAAATTGACACCAGCATTCAAGGCATCTGCTTTACCGCCATTTTCTTTTTCAATCAAGAACAGATTAGGGTGGAGACTTGAGCGATAAGCCCGCTTAATTTCTCCGGTTTTGAAATGAGTTCGGATCGCCAAGTCAATTGGTTCCATGTTAAATTGAGCCAATACTTTTTCACTGGTCTTATCCGTAGATCCATCATTGACTACAATGATTTCGTATTGAGGATAATTTAAGTTCAATAAGGAACGCACCGTACTGACCACTCCCGCCTCTTCGTTGTAGGCAGGAACCAGGATAGAAATTGGATACGTGTCTTTATTAATGGACATTTCCTCAATTTGTTCTTGGCGGTTCAACTTTTTCTCTTTGCTTATTTTGGGGCTGGCGACTAGAAACAGGACCAAGTAAATCGCACCGGCTGCTAGCATGTAGCCAATTATTGCCCAGGAAATAATTTCGATGAATAATGTAATTCCAGTTCCGCTCATACGAGGTTCCCGCCTTCCCTTGTCAGCATGTGCTTGGCGATATCCCTGGCATACGCATCTGCATGATCAGTCGTTACCTGCTCGAGGACTGTATTTCCGCCTTTGAAGACCTTAAGATTTTCAGCCCCTGCAAAACGGACCCACCAAATATTGTCTGACAGCAAATAGATTAAATTGGGTTTATACTGCTCAAAATGGCATGCGCCTGTCAGCTTGGCGGCATACATTCGCTCTTGCCAATGTTCTGAATCAAAGAATTCGGAGAGAATAGACGGGTCGGTCATTTTTTTATAATTGCATAAACTGCTCATGGCCCTCAAGCGGACTTCCTTGCGTTCATCCCGTATTTTCTTTTCGACAAAAGGAAAACTCACGTCAAGCCCGTGTTCTCCGCTGAAGCTGATAAAGGCATAAAGCATATTCTTCGAAATGTCCTCTTTTAATTGCATTCGCTCCAGCGTCATTTTCAATAGGTTTTCATCCAAACGGTACAACAGTTCTTTAATCATTCCGAACGACAAATTTCTGCTCTCAATGGCCGCATCCATCAAACGCACTTCCTGCAGTGTCGCGCAGGCACGTAAACATTGGCGAAACTCTTCATCCCGCTTTGTAATTTTTGAGAAATGCTGATAGACATCTTCTTTTAAAGAAAAGAGCTTGAAGTCCTCAATAAAATACAGCGCATTGACACGCTCCGCCCATTGCCCTTTTTTTAATGTACGGCGGTAATGTGCTACCAAGTATTTATCGGCCAGCAGTTGAACTCTTGCTTGTTGCTCTTCTCTTAAATCTTCAGCTAAAAATTCGTCAAGCATGATTTCCATCAACTTAAACTGATTCTTCTTTGTTGCAGGCAAAATGGGCTCGATGAGCTCTGTTCCTTCAATATACTGCTGAAACTGTGGCTTCAAGGTTTCCATCATTCCTCTTATTTCCTTTTCTTCGGCTAGATTGTTCATTTTCCAACCAATTAACAAAGCCAATATCAGCAGTTGAATCGCCAATAAACTAAAGATAATCCAGATAAACATTTCGATCATCAAACAACTCTCCTTTTTCAGAGCTTCCTCATCGTTTTGTACACATACAAATATTTCAAAAAAATTATAAGATCTGATAATTTATGGATATTATATCATATCCACTCTCTGTTTATTGACAGAAAAACAGCAAGGTGTGACCAAGTTGGCCTACCTTGCTGTTTCACATATTTTCTATAGAACTTCCTTAAGGAGCCATCGTCTTCCAACTGTCGACATGATGAATCGCAATGCCGCCAAATCCTTTTGCTCCTGTATAATAATTGGATACAGCAGCTAACTCGCCATTCATGAAGGCCTCTCCTTCTTCATAGAAAGAAATGGCGTCTCCTTCATCAGTCTGGCCGGTTTCAACTCCTACCACCACCGGTTTTCCATGCTTTTCACCGTATGCAATTTCGTTTTTTACCAGCTCTGTAATCATTGTTGCTGAATCCCGGTAAGCCATCAAGGTGACACTGTGCGTATTGGCAATTACCCATTCAGCGAGTACTCCTTTGCCATAGGTATTTTTGTAGGAAATCTCATCAAACCAGAAAGGCAGGTCGGCTTCCAGCGGAAGGTTTAATGCCGCCGTACTGGACTTAGCTTTTGTCAGCAAGGCCTGATAAGATTTAACGGTTGCTGCCCGGTTGGTATTCCAACCACTGTATAGATAAGGTTCAACATCCAAGTGGACTCCGGCAAATCTTTGAGCCGGCGCAGCCTCTTTCTGATATGTTGATAGCCAGGACATCAACCGATCCTGTTTAGTGAATCCTTTTGGCGCTACCCAGTCAGCCGCTCCATCCAGCGCATAAACGCTCATGCCGCCGGCTCTTGCTTTTACGATAAAACTTTCATAAACACCCGATGGAATATCAGCATCAATTTGCACGTAAACCTTGTTGACCCCTTTGCTTTCCAAAAAATCGAGCGTTCCCGCTTCGTCACTATAGATCATCCAAGGGTTCCATAGCCAAGTTGCTTTGGTGTTTACACCAGCAGCCTGGGCATCAAAACCATTTTGTGTCAGCATAAACAACAACCACACACCTGCTATCATTATTTTTCTCATTTTCCTTATCCTCCCGTTCTGTTAGCCGTGGCTCACAGAACGAGACCCAGGCAACCTGACAACCTTGCGCTTTTCAGGCGGTTAGGCTCATGGCTTTGCGTCCTTCCCTTTCGGTGAAGTTTGCCTTTTTCAGATTTTTTATATTATATGTTAAATAATTCAATTTTACCATCTTTTTTTTAATCCTTTTCAAATAGTAGATTTAACGCAATAATCAACAATAGGATTCCTGTATTTCCTGTACAGAAGGAGTGAACCAAATGTCTATAGCATTACGTGAAGACGAAATTACACTGGCGTTGATCAAGTCCTTAAAAGAAGGCAAAGTAAATGAATTTCAGGACATCCTGGATGAACTCCAGCCATATGACATAGCCATACAGTACCGGCATCTGCCGGACAAACACCGCAATAAATTCTTGCTGTTTCTGACGATCCGCCAATTGACCGACCTGATGCAGGAACTTCCCAAAAATGAGCAGATCGATATTCTTCAAAAATTAGGGCTGGAAAAATCTTCACAGGTCCTTGACCGCATGGACAATGACGACCTGGCTTTGTTGTTGGCAGATTTGGAGCCCGAGCGAATCGAAGAGCTGCTGTCGCAGATCAACCAGGACGATTCCCGTTTTGTCCAGAACACCATGACGTATCCTCCTGAAACAGCCGGCCGCTTGATGAATAATCGGTATGTGTGGATACCGCGCCATTACACCATCCGGGAAGCCGTTGACAAAATTAAGCATTTTGCCGAATTGGCCGAATACCTCAACTACCTTTACGTGGTGGATGAAGATAAAAAATTGGTGGGCGTTGTTTCCTATAAGGATTTGATTCTTGGAAATCTCGATGACAAAATCGAGGAAGTTATGTACAATCGCGTTGTAAAAGCCGACGTGTTGACCGATCAAGAAGATGCAGCCCAATTGATCAGCCGCTATGACTTTGTTACGCTGCCGATTGTCGAAAAAGACAATACCCTTGTCGGTGTCATAACGGTCGATGACGTAATTGACGTAGTGATGCAGGAAGCAAACGAAGACATTGAAAAACTGTCCGCTTCGGGTAAATCAATCGATTTTAACACGCCTGCTTTAACAGCAGCTTATCGTCGCTTGCCTTGGCTGATTCTTTTGCTGTTCATCGGGCTGTTTTCGGGCGGGATCATCAGCCGTTTTGAAAACACCTTGCAGACAGTGGTCGCTTTGACCTTCTTTATGCCAATGATTGCCGGCATGACCGGAAACACAGGCACCCAATCATTGTCTGTCGTGGTCCGGGGACTGGCTTCACAGAAATTGGACGCCAAACAAACCATCAACCTCATCATTAGGGAGTTATGGGTCGGCATCATTATCGGCGCCATCTGTTCTGTTCTCATCTTACTGATTGCATACATATGGCAAGGAAATTTTGTGCTGGGCATTGTAGTTGGTGGTTCGTTGTTGATGACGTTGATTATCGGAACTTTAGCAGGCACCATTATCCCACTCATTCTTTACCGGTTAAATATTGATCCGGCTGTCGCATCCGGTCCGTTAATTACCACCATCAATGATATTTTATCGCTGTTAATATACTTTGGCATGGCCACTCTGTTTATTTCTCAGTTGATGTAATTCATGTTTTAAGCAATTATCTTTATTCCCAGTAAGTTACTCGGTATAATAGGTGGAAATCCTAGGAGGCGAGTTCATGACAATCCCAAAACCCCTTGTCCAAACCAATCAAGCGTTTATCGTCGTTACCGTATTAGCGGCGCTCTTGCTCCACCCAGCGATCTTGTTATTGCCGTTTGCTGTTGGAGCCTATACATTGATGACAAAGAAAAACCCTGTAATCCTATTCAGCCGCCGCTTTTTGAAAAAACCCATGGCAGAATATCAGCAGGAAGATAGGGAGCAACAATTGTTCAACCAATGGATTGCGACCATTTGTTTAGGCTTGTCACTCGTGTTCTTTGCACTCGGCATGCCGGTTCTTGCTTATGCTTTCAGCATCATGGTCATTATCGCAGCAGGAGTTGCGCTTATGGGTTATTGCATTGGCTGCACCATCCGCTATCGCTACATGATGTGGAAACACAACCGAACAAAAGCACAGGCATGAAAAAAGACCGGAAGCGACTGCTTCCGGTCTTTTTTTATGGAAAAATCGTTATTTTATTTGGCCGTTGCCGCGTACGATATACTTGGTTGACGTCAAGGCAGGCAAGCCCATGGGTCCGCGGGCGTGGAGCTTTTGTGTGCTGATGCCAATTTCGGCGCCAAAGCCGAATTCGAAGCCGTCCGTAAACCGAGTAGAGGCGTTATGATAAACTGCTGCTGCATCGATTTCCATAAAGAACTGATCGACGTTTTCAGAAGTGGATGAAATGATGGCTTCCGAATGCTTGGTTCCGTATGTGTTGATATGGTGAATGGCTTCATCCACACCTTCCACGGTTTTCAACGCCACTTCCAACCCCAAATATTCAGTTCCCCAATCTTCTTCCACTGCAGGTATTACATTAGGGGAGAGTTTCTGAACTTCTTTGTCGCCATGAATTTTCACTTGCTGCTCCTGTAAAGCTGCCAGCAACTGGGGTAGATGCTTTTCAGCCCAAGCTTCGTGGACCAAAATACTCTCACAGGAATTACAGACGGAAGGACGCTGCGTTTTGGCATTCAGCGAAATGGCAATTGCCATTTTCATATCTGCTGTTTCGTCGATGTAAATATGGCAGTTTCCTGCTCCCGTTTCCAATACCGGCACGGTAGAGTTTTGGACAACTGTCTGAATAAGTTTCGCTCCGCCGCGAGGAATCAGCACATCCAAGTATTGATTCAGCTTGAACATATGCGAGGCTGCTTCTCTGCTGGTATCTTCCAGTAATTGCACCGATTCAACCGGTAATTCGGTTTTTGCAAGCGCATCGCGAATAACAGCCACAATAGCTTTATTGGAATGGATTGCCGTTGAGCTGCCGCGCAGAACTACGGCATTGCCGGTTTTTAAGCATAGGCTGGATGCATCAACCGTGACATTAGGGCGTGCTTCATAAATCATGCCGACAACGCCTAAAGGAACACGGATTTTGGACATTGTCAGCCCATTTGGACGCTCCCATTTCTCCAACACTTCACCGACCGGATCGGCCAGCTTTGTCAATTGAATCAAGGCGTCCGCCATATCTTTTAAACGGGATTGGTCCAGTTGAAGGCGGTCCACTAAAGATTCACTCATGCCGTTTTGGCGTCCCGCTTCAACATCCTTGCTGTTTTCTTCTAAAATATAAGCTTGTTCTTCCAGTAAATGTGTAGAAATAGCACGCAAAGCATTATTTTTTTGCTTGGTTGTCGACTTAGCCAATACCGCCGAAGCCTGTTTCGCTTGGATCGCCTTTTGAAGAAGTTCACTTTTTTCGGTTTGCTGTTCTTGAAGAAGTTCCGTCATTCCTGATACCCCTTTCGATTTCCATTGTTCAAACACCCATTTTCGCTTTCACGCCGATATAGGTTCCATCGCCTTTGCCTTGAAAAATATCCACCAGTTTTTCGCTGCCTGTACCAGAACCGATAAATACTTGGACTCCCAGGGACAAAGCTGTCCGTGCTGCTTCAACTTTTGACTTCATGCCGCCTGTTCCTACAGTCGAGCCGTCTGAAGATGTAGCATCCACTAGTTCATCGGGGATCTCTTGAAGATGAAGGTATTTCTGCGCCTGTGGATTGGTTCTTGGGTTATCCTGATAGATGCCATTGATGTCTGTGAGGATGATTAGAAAATCGGCGAGGACAAGGCCACTGACCAGTGCCGACAGCATATCATTATCGCCAAACGTCAGCTCTTCTACTGACACCGAATCGTTTTCATTGATAATTGGGAGGACGTTTCGTTCCAATAGCTTGGAGATGGTCGCATTGGCATTTTTGTAAAGATCTTTTGTCAGCAGCAATTGTGCAGCAATGATGCTGTGTTTTTTGCATTCGTCTGCGTATGCTTGCAGCAATAAACTCTGGCCTACGGCGGCGGCTGACTGCTTATCAACCACTGTATCCGGACGCGATAAATAACCCATTCCTGTACACCCTGCCGCAACTGCTCCAGATGAAATCAAGATCACTTCGTGGCCATGTTCTTTTAAGCGAGCCAGTGCATCCACATGCTCACGCAGTTTTTCAATCGACAACTTGCCTTGCTCATCCGTCAACGAGCTGCTGCCTATTTTCACAACAATTCTTTTCTTCTCCACATGCAGTCACCACCCGATTTTGATAAATAAAAAACTTCTTCCATTTTATCCAAAAACGGAAGAACCTTGCCTCCATGAAATTATTTCCCTAGTTTTAACCGAATCCGTTTAATAGAGTTATTATGCACTGTTTTGTATTTTAAGTCAATTTAATAAAGTGTTTTTTCCTCTATAAAAGTATTTTATTCTATTCTATATACGATATAAGTGAATAATTATACGGAGTAGTGAAACTTTTAAATGTCTCTTTCTGTTTACTGAGCGTTTTCGAGGGAAGCCTGGAGAATAACGATTGAAATGATTTGATACTAGAAGAAAGTTTGAGTTTGGCGTTAAGCAACAAGAACTTTAGGTAAAAAATCTCTACAGATTCAGCCCAATAAAAAAGCATGGATTCAAAAATCCATGCTTTCATTCTGTGCTTATTTAGAACCCGCGCTCCAGGTCATTCCCCAGTTAAACGCTTTGTCCATTTCCCGGTGCCCGGAAAAATACTCGACTACTTTTTTAACACTCAAGGTTTGATTTTTTTCATTTTCAATTAAGGCAATGGCACATATCCGCTTGCCTTTGCGGTGATCATCCAGCCGAACCTCAACATCCGGTCCATTTTTTTGCTGCAGCGTCACAACTCCGTCCACTTCTGCCCAATTTGCGGCGCCTTCATAAATAAAGGCGTAAACCAGAATCCGCTTGAACTTCATGAGCTGGTCTCCGTTGATTCGAAGATTTTCCCCGCCTTTAGATGTACCCGTCCGGTCATCGTGGTCCAGCGCTACATACGGTAGTTGCTTTAAACTTCCGAAGGCATTGCCAAGCGCCTGGACAACGCCTTTGGAACCATCCTCCAGCTCAAATAGGCAGCCCAAATCCAAGTCTACCGAATTGCTGGCATTTAAAATGGATGACAAAAAGCCGCCGCCGGTTTTTTGTGTCCAGTTCAAATTGACAACGATCTCCCCTAATGGCGAATCGGTTTTGCTGAGGTTGATTTTATCCCCTGCTTTTTTCAGTTCCACTTTCTTCAAATTGACCGCCGCCGGCTTTGGACTGGCTGCTGCTTTCTTTTCAGGTGGAGGCGTTTTGGTGAAGACATCCGCCGGCAGCTCGAGATTAAATTGTTTGCACAACTCTTTGAGGTCTCCCGAAACACTTTGGCCAATGGCTGAAAACTTCCATTCTCCATTGTGCAGGTAAACTTCTCCTGCCAACAGCGTTAAATCAGCATTAAATTCTTTGCCTAAATCAAATCGGCAAAGTTCTTTTTTGGTTTGGCCGTCTTCAATTCTTACGTAAGCGTTTGAAACTTGTCCGAAGCTCTGCTTTTTAGCAGCGCCATCATATATTGTAATCGCAACGGCAACTTTTTTAATGCCGGTCGGAATTTTCTCCAAATCGATCGTCAGCTGTTCGTCATCTCCTGCACCCGCACCTGTACGATTGTCTTTTGTCAGCCTTACCGCTGTTCCGCCGCCAGTCAAATTGTTGTAAAAGACAAGGTTTTCTTTCCCGGAAACGTTTCCTTCTGCATCTACCAGCAACGCCACTGCATCTAAGTCAATTGATGAATCTGTCTGGCTGGTATCCCACCCTAAGCCAATCTTCAATTGCTGCAATCCTGGATGTGTTTTTGTTAAATCCACTTTTTGTCCTTTAACCAATACAACCATCTGTTTTCCTCCTTAAAAAAATTATTTATTTTAACTATACTGTAAAATTATCCTATTTCCACCTATTCTATTGCTTTTTCCAAAAGCAATCCCACTTGGTTTGACCAAGTGGGATTGTGAGTTTTATTAAAGTGGGCGATAATCTTCTTCCAGCTGCTTCAAGCTTCTGTATTTCAAAATTTGGGCGATATACCATAGCAATACAACCAAAGTGATGCAAGCTCCGATAATCGCAGAAAGCTGATAATCCATGTTTAAGCCTTCTGGTGCGTAGAAGATATACATAGATACCACGGCGGTCATGAAAATAGCAGGGACTCCAGCCACCCAATGGAATCTAAAGTTTTTCAATAGATAAACCGCAGCTGTCCACAGCATAAATGTTGCTACCAGCTGGTTGGTCCAGCCAACATATCTCCACAGGAACGTATAGTCGATCGTCGCCATGTAAAATGTTGGAATCGCCAGCGGAATGGTCACTAGCAGGATTTTCACTTTGCCATCCATATTAACAAATTTTGCAAGGATATCCGTCAAAATCATTCGAGAAGAACGAAGTGCCGTGTCGCCGGTTGTAATTGGCAGGATAATGACACCAAAGATAGCAAGCAATCCGCCCATCGTACCCAGCAAGGAAATTGAGATTTCATTGACAACACCTGATGGGCCTCCAGCAGCAAGTGCCGCTCCCAGTCCGTCCGTGCCATTAAAGAACGTCATGCCGGCTGCGGCCCAGATCAACGCAATGATGCCTTCAATGATCATAGCCCCGTAAAAAATCTTCCGTCCGTCTGTCTCTTTTTTCATCGTCCGTGCAATGATGGGACTTTGCGTACAGTGGAACCCTGAAATCGCGCCGCACGAAATGGTTACCATCAACAATGGCCAAATCGGCAAATCACCGGGGTGCAGGTTGGCAAACGTCAAGTTCGGCATTGGTTTTCCAGAGAACACCAACGCTACAGCCACTGCCACTGCCATGAACAATAAAATCGCGCCCAAAAGGGGATAAATGCGGCCAATCACTTTGTTGATCGGCAAAATCGTCGCCAGGATAAAATAGAAGAAAATAATAACTAAAGCTGTCATAAAGTTAAGCGGCGTAATTTGCGCAATCAATTGTGCAGGACCTGCGGTAAAAGCTGCGGTTACAAGCAGCATCAAAACCAGTGATAACCCGTTGATAAATACTTTTGCGTTCTTGCCCAGGTATTTTCCGACCAAGGTTGGGAACTGTGCGCCTCCGTGGCGCATGGACATAACCCCGGAAAAGTAATCGTGCACCCCGCCGGCAAAAATACAGCCTACGACGATCCAGACAAATGCAACGGGACCGTATAAAGCTCCAGCCACCGCACCGTATATCGGGCCAAGACCGGCGATGTTCAATAATTGAATCAGATTGCCTTTCCACCAGCTCATTGGCACAAAGTCCAATGTGTCTGTTTTGGAATAAGCCGGGGTCGGATTGCTGTCATCTACGCCGAATACCCGTTCAATGAATTTCGAATAAAATACATAACCTAAAATTAGCAATGCCAAGGCGGCGAAAAAAGTGATCATATGGCGGTTCCTCCTGATGTCGTGTTGTGAGCATAAATTATGATAACATGTTTCTTCAATATACAAACATAATATTTAGAAAAAACCAAATATACTGTAAAATAACTATATTAATCATTTATATTCTAGTTTTACTGATTTTTTGTACCCACTTAGGAATTTTTTCATATGTTTCAATAATATTTTTCATAAAAATTAGACAAAAACATTATACAAATTAGTTATTAATTTCAAAAACGCGCACAGGCAATATTTCTCCCATGCGCGTTCAGCCTTTTTCAAATTCTCGCTTTCCGAATGCCTTGGATGGCATCCACTACCGCAGAAATAATGACAATTGCTACGATGCTGCCAATCAGCCAATTAAGCGCTGAGAGACTGCCAAAGAGACCTTCAACGCTTTGGCGAAATGCTTGATTGATCAAGTTGGAGTTAGTAAAGATCAGCACAAACACCAGCACGGATGTGAGTTGAACAAAGGTGTTGAACAGCGCCAGTTTATTGGTCCATTGCACAGCCCGCCACTGATAGGCTGCTAACGTGATTTCGAGCACCACCACCAGAATAATCAAGGGCCAATAGGAAACCAGTACCGCCTGATTAAAGACGGGTGTCGTAAATTCCAATCCGCCTCTTTGACCTTCCTGGTAAATTCCGAGAAGCTTGCCCGCATTAAAATAAACGGTTGTCCAAATTGCGGTCCAAATCAGGCTGCCGAATATTTGGCTCTTTGGAATTTTTTTCTTTTTCGAGATATGCGGCCGCTCAGGCAACTCCTTTAAGTCATCCGGTGTCCATTCCTCAAAATTCAGTGCCAGCGGCCGTGTTGATTTTGAATGTTCAGCCCGCTCAACAACCGCCAAGACCAGCGTCAGCCAAAATACCGCTTGAATCACAGTGGTGATGATTCCCGAAATGACTCTTTCAATCAAATTTCCGATAATGGAGAATATCGGCTCTTCTCCAGCTCCTGATGCAATTGTGACAACCAGTACGACAATAGTTGTCACCGTGACGGCAATGGGAAGGACGAGCTTTAACAATTCGAGGTAAAGGTCATAATATCGCGGTCCTATTAAATGCATTGGTCTCTCCGCATACCGACTTGCCGTAACGGCAGGATGGCCCAAGTCTGAAAGAATATTTTTAGCATCTTGTTCTGAATAATCCTCCGGAAGCCTCTCGCCAATCGTTGACCGCAACGCTGCTTCAACTTGATCCCGCTTTTTTTCAGGAAGCCTCCTCATTACTTCCTTGATGTACAGTTCAATCAGCTTCAAGAAAACCATCCCCTTTCCACTTTTGTATAGGGCTTTTCCGCACCTGAATACGACCACATATTGTTTTCAAACTTCTTGTCCCTTGTTGCGTTTATCATACAACGTAATTTTCATTTTAAAAATATAAAAAGATGGATTTTTCTGAATTTTAGTTTTTTAAAATCACCTTTTTGCAACATAAAAACAGACTCATAAACATGAGCCTGCTGGATTTCAGCTTGTGATTATTCGAAGCTTCTATTGAATTCCAATGCCTCTGCTAATTTTTCGTCCTGGCCGTCATAGACATCGCTGGTGGTGATTGTTATCGAATCGAAGCTGCCGTCTTCAAGAATAAAACCGATATTGCCTCGCTTTGTTTCACCCGCGGCCAGTTCACCATTCAATTCCTCCAAGTAAATATCATCTTCCCAAATCTTCAGTTCCTCTGCATCTGTCTCCAATAAGGCTACTGGCGCAAAATGCAGCGGTTGATCGGATGTATTGGTGATTTCCACGAACATTTTCACGATTTCAAATTCCTGGTCATGTGTATAGGAGTGGAAAAAATCAATCAAGCTATAGTCTGGCTTGAACTGAAGAACTTTCGATTCTGCTATAGTCAGCTCCACTCCACCTATTTCATAGGTTTCTTTGTCCATGTTCACCGCTTTTGCTGTCGCTTCTCCTTTAGCATCCCGCTTGTGCTGCCCTGTTTCCTGCAGTACGCGATCATCTGTCACTTGCGGACTCGTAACATAGTCTTCGTAATACGCTGGAATCTCATTTTGCACAGCAGCAGCTGAAGCTGTCACAGTCGAATTGTCCTGTTCTGAACAGCCTCCGAGCAAGAGTGCGGAGAATGCCAATACATAAAGAGTTTTTTTCATGTCAGTTCCTCATTTCGCTGCTGTTTTACTTATCGTCTATTTCCACTTTTGCTTTCAGTAAATCAAAGATGATTTTTGCGTGGTCTGTATTATCAAGTTGCCCTGTGAACTGATTGCTTGCTGGACCATAAGCATAAACAGGCACATCTTCTCCCGTATGGCCGCCAGTTGTCCAGCCGGTATGCGAACGCTTATCGAAAATCTTTTCGATGGCATTATCGATTTCAGTATACTCGCCTTCTGCTGCTACTGTTTTCACAGCATCCACTTCTTCTGTGGTCAGGTCAAGGTCAATATACTCGCTCAAGGTTTCTTCCACGCCAGCGCCTTCAACGATTTGTTGAGCCATGAAGTCTGGTGTGCGTTTAGCCGCTTTAATCGGCTCGCCGAACCAGTTGTAGATGCCGTCTGCTCCAATGGAGAAGCCACCTGTTGAATGGTCAGCCGTTGCAACAACAAGCGTGTTGCCGTCTTCTTCAGCAAACTTAATCGCTGCCTGGAATGCTTTGTCGTAGTCTTCCATTTCGCTCATTGCAGCTACGATGTCGTTGTCATGTCCTGCCCAATCAACCTGGCTGCCTTCTACCATCAAAAAGAAACCTTCATCGTCTTCAGACAATCGATCGATGGCCGATTCTGTCATTTCGGCTAATGACGGTGTGCTGTCATCACGGTCAATCATTTTTGGAAGACCGGCTGGTGCAAACAATCCCAGCACTTGCTCGTCGTTATTGCTTAACAACTCATCCCGGTCTGTAATATAGCTGTACCCGTCTTCTTGGAACTCCTCCGTAAGGTTACGGTCCGTCCGGTCGAACAAATCGACTCCACCGCCCAAAAGAACATCAACTTTGTGCTCGCCATTAACCAATTCGTCGTAATAATCGTCTGCAATGGCATTCATGTTTTTCCGCGCAATGTCATGCGCACCGAATGATGCCGGTGTGGCATGCGTGATTTCAGAAGTTGCGACCAGTCCGGTTGCTTTGCCTTTTTCTTTCGCAGCTTCAAGAACCGTTTTTACTTCACTTTCGTCGTTATCTACAGCAATTGCGTTGTTATAGGTTTTAATGCCAGCAGACATTGCTGTGGCTGCTGAAGCTGAATCTGTGATGTTTTGTGCTGGATCTTCTGGATACGTCGACTGCTGTCCGACCAAATACGAATCAAAAGACATGTCTTCAACCATTTTCGTAGAAGCATCGTCTTTCAAGTAACGATGTGCGGATGTATAAGACGTCCCCACTCCATCACCAATTAAGAAAATAATGTTTTGCACTTCGTCTTTTTTGCTGCCTTTGTTTTTGCCTTTGCCTTGGCTGTGTTCAGGCGATTTCCCTTGGTTCTTGCCGGGCACTTGTGCATCAGCGGAAAGAGCAATAGAAGTGATGCCCGTCAGTGCCAATGCAGAAGCTACAGCAATCGGAAGTACCTTTAATCTCATTTTTTTGCGTATCATTTTTTTCCCTCCAGTCAATTGATGAACAAGCTCAGTATAGAATCCGATTGTTAAGCAATGACACGGGGTTTGTTTAGCTTTTGTAAACTGGTAAAAACAGGTATTTTTACGCAATACAAAAAGCCCAGAATAAATTCTGAGCTTTTAATTATTCAGCAGTTGATGCAGATGTATTTTTCACAAGGAATATATATGCCAGCAATGCAATAAAGCACATGATGAAAATGACCAAGCCCATTGGAACTGCCGTATTTTCTCCTGCAATCCCGACTAATGGCGCTGTCGCTGCCCCAAGAACAAACGGCAGCAAGCCAAGCAAGGCAGAGGCGCTTCCGGCTACATGGCCCTGGCTTTCCATTGCAAGAGTAAAGGCAGCTGTTCCCACCACGCCAATTGAAGTGATGAAAAAGAAAATCGGAATGACGACTGCCAATAGGGGCCCATCCAGCAAAACCACCGCCAATAATACGGCTCCGGCTGTTGTGGCAGTATAAAGAGCCGTTTCCAAAAATCGTTTTTCAGACCAGACGTGAGAAAAACGGCCAACAGCATAACTGCCGATAATCAGTCCAATGCCGTTCATGCCGAACAAAAGGCTGAAAGTCTGCGGCGATACGCCATACACATTTTGATAAATGAAAGGTGTACCCGATACATAAGCGAATACCCCACCGATCAGAAACCCTTGCGCTAATGCATAACCTGTAAACTGTCGATTTTTTAAGATTCCTGCAAAATTGGTGAATGTTGCTTTCAAATTGCTTGGTACGCGTTTTTCAAGCGGCAAGGTTTCTTTTAGGCGGAAAGCTGAAACCAGCAGCAGGATAATTCCAAGAACCGTCAGCACAAGGAAAATCCCTCTCCAATCTGCAAACAACAACACCCCGCTGCCAACAGAAGGCGCCAGCAACGGCACGAGGTTATGGACAACCATCAACAAAGCGAACAACCTGGTTAATTCGGCTCCGTTGCTGACATCCCGTACGATTGCCCGGGAAATAACCAGGCCGCCGGATGCCGCAAACCCTTGAACAAAACGCAGAAGAACAAATATGTAAATATTCGGGGCAAAGATACAGGCGACTGATGCCAAGATGTAAGCCACGAGGGAAATTAAGAGCGGCTTTCTTCTTCCTTGCACATCGCTAAGTGCGCCAGTGATCAGCTGGCCAAATGCGAGTCCAAGCAAACAAGCAGTTAAACTCAATTGGACAGATGTTGCATTTGTTTCATAGACATCCACTAGAATTGGAAAAGCAGGCAAATACATATCGATCGTAAATGGGATTAAAGAAGTCAGTGCACCCATCAGCAAAATAAATTGGACGCGTTTTAAACCGGTCGAGCTTTTCAATGCTTTACACCCTCTTTTCTTTTATAAAAACTATATAAGTTAAAAAAATCTATGTAGATCATCAATCTAATTCGGTTTGCGAAATATCCACCGGATAACAATACCCATTAACCATAATTAATGCAACCCATATAGCTCATTCCAGAAGTAATTTTTTCTCTCCGTAAAATTTCTGTTTCCTCCCATTATTTAATACCTCCCTCTTTCTTTCCATATGTTCTCCTTTACCCTCATTTTTAAACTTCAAATTTAATAGCATAGCTAAAAACCCATGGCTATCAGCTTATCTGGAAAGATAAGCCGATAGCCATGGGCTAAAAAATTAATTGGTCGCTGTGGATTTATTTTACCTCTACGGTCCAGCCGAGTGTATCCTCGAGTTTTCCTGTTTGGATGCCCGTGATTGTATCGTATAGCTTTTGCGACAATTCACCAATTTCGTGGTTGTTGATGATCATTTTTTTGCCTTGCCAGTTGAGCTCTCCGACTGGTGAAATGACAGCGGCTGTACCGGTGCCAAACACTTCCTCTACTTGGCCCGCTTCATATGCTTCGTACAGTTCATCAATAGAAACACGCTTTTCGGTTACGGTGACTCCCCACGTGCCAAGCAACTCGATAATGGACATACGGGTAATGCCTTTTAAGATGCTGCCGTTTAGCTCAGGCGTTACCACTTCTCCATTGATTTTGAAGAAAATGTTCATGCTGCCGACTTCTTCAATGTATTTCTTCTCAACGCCATCCAGCCACAACACATCCGCATTGCCTTCTTTCTTGGCATTGGCTTGCGCCTGGTAGCCTGATGAGTAGTTGCCTGCGGTTTTTGCCATACCGGTTCCGCCTTTTACAGCACGGGTAAATTTATCTTCTACATGAATGACTACCGGCTGAAGGCCGCCCGGGAAATAAGAGCCTACCGGTGACAAGATGACCATGTATTTATAGGTTTGAGACGGTCCAACTGCAAGGTTGGCATCTGTTGAAATGATATAAGGACGGATATATAGGGAAGTTCCCGGTGTTTTCGGCACCCATTCTTTCTCCAGCTTGATTAGTTGCGTCAAATGCTCTAAAGCCTGCTCTTTATCGATTGGTGGAATGCTAAGGCGCTCGCTTGACAGGTTCAAACGCTCAAAGTTCTTTTCCGGACGGAATAATAAGATGCGTCCATCCTCTGTATGATAGGCTTTCATTCCCTCAAAAACCGTTTGGCCGTAGTGAAAAATCATCGCTGCAGGATCTAAGGTAATGGGGCCGTATGGAACAATTTTCGGATCGTACCAGCCTTTTTCGGTATGGTATTCCAGGATGTACATATGATCTGTAAATGTCGTCCCGAATGGCACTTGGTCTTTCGCCGGCTTTTCTTTTTTGCTGTTGTTTTCAATAACTTCAAGCTGATACGTCGTCATCGTCAGGACTCCTTTTTGTAAAAATAATTTTAATTATCAGTAATATGAATAATTATACACGTTCTTGCAGTCCTTTTAAAGCTTCTCTTGCTCTAATTCCGAAATTGCGATAAAAGACCCGTTCTTTACCAAAACAAAAAGACCATTCAGCGAATGATCTCAATAAAATGTGCGAGGATTTTGGCAGTCAGACCCCAAATAACTTTATCTTCGTATATATAAAAATGTTCATCCACTTGACGCGTTCGCCAATTGTAATTTTCTCCTCCAGCAATCAAATCATAAGGAAAGCTTTCCTCCGGCTGGATATCAAAATTGATGCGGTAGACTTTTGGCTCATTTTCTAAGAAAAAAGATAATGGCACGGTAAAGATGCTGTCGACTTCTGGTGGATTTGGAACAAACTCAGCCTCCCGGTCAATAACGCCCGCAAAGGTATAGACGATCATGCCAAAAGGCGAAACAATATAGTCCAATGGAAAAATATCCGAAATTTCGGCTTTGCTTATCCCCAATTCTTCGATTGTTTCCCGGACTGCGGTGTCTTCTTCTGTCTGGTCCTCGTAGTCAATCCTTCCACCGGGAAAACAGATTTCACCGGGCTGGTTTCTTAAGTCGTAAGAGCGAATTTCAAAAAGGACATGAACTTCTCCGTCTTTTTCAATAAGAGGCAATAGGATTGCATATTTTGAAAAATCTTTGTTTCCCAATACATCGGGAATTCGGTTTTTTACTTTTTCCAGCATGCTTTTCGGATCCATCTCAACACCTCATCTCTTTCACTCATTTTACCAAACCCAGCGCAATAATTCCTTTTCGAAAGAGGCAGCTATCGTCGTGCGGCTGAGCCCACCTGCTACATCGTCAAAATTTCCCGTATATCATCAGCGGTCATTGCTTTCAGCGGCTCTTCACCCGACTGGATCACATCGTCAATCAAATTTTTCTTTTTCATCTGGAGTTCATTGATTTTTTCTTCAATGGTGCCTTTGGCAACGAGACGAATCACTTGGACTTCTTTTTTCTGCCCCATGCGATGGGCACGGTCAGCAGCCTGCTGTTCGACCGCTGGATTCCACCAAAGATCATACAAAATCACAGTATCAGCTCCCGTTAAATTCAGGCCGGTCCCGCCAGCTTTCAAGGAAATCAAAAACAAATTTCCTTGCCCTTCATTGAAACGGTGGCACATGTCTACCCGCTCTATCGGTTGTGTCTGGCCATCCAGGTAAAAATAAGGCACGCCTTCTCTTGCCAATTGATGGCCAATAATTCCAAGCATTTGCGTAAATTGTGAAAACACCAGCACGCGACGGCCGGACAGACGGCATTCCTCCACAAGCTCCATTAACTGATCAAACTTGGCAGATCCGCCATCGTAGCCTTCGACAAACAATGCGGGATGGCAGCACAATTGGCGCAGCCTGGTCAAACCCGCCAAAATCCGGATGCGGTTTTTCTGGAAGCTGTCTTTATTCAAATGCTTCAGCGCATCCTGCTTTAGTTCGGCCAAATATGCCGCATATAATTTTTTCTGCTCTTTCTGCAGCTCTGAAAAATGCATCGTCTCCACTTTATTCGGCAGCTCGGTCAACACGTCTGCCTTGATACGGCGCAGGATAAACGGTCGTACGCGCTTCTTGATGCTGTCGCTTCTCATTTCACTGAACAGCCGGCGATTCGGCAACAGCTCTGGAAACACCACATTGAAAATGGACCATAATTCATCCAGCGAGTTTTCAATTGGCGTGCCAGTTAGTGCGAATCGGTGATCTGCCTGAATATCCCTGACTGCTTTAGCTGTTTGCGTCACCGGGTTTTTAAAAGCCTGCGCCTCGTCCAGAAACAAACTGTGGAAGCTTTGGTTTCGGTACAGCACCTGATCCATGCGAAGCGACGGATAGGAAGTGATAACCACATCCAAACCTTTTGTTTTTTGGATGGATGAGGCTCGCTGCGTTTTACTGCCATCAATAACTCCGGCTTTGATGCTTGGCGCAAATTTCGTCAATTCATTCAGCCAGTTGTAGACGAGCGATGAAGGGGCGACCACCAGCACTGGCTGCTGCTGTTTGCGAATTTCCGGCAGCACTGAAACGATAAAAGCAATACTTTGTAAGGTTTTGCCGAGCCCCATGTCGTCAGCCAAAATGCCACCGAATTTGTACCGGGCCAGCAGTTTGAGCCATCGGAATCCGGCTTCCTGGTAATCGCGCAATACCCCATTCAAACTTTCCGGTATATCCGCAGCCAGTTCGTTTGGTTGACTCAAGTTTTGCAGCAAGTGAGCAAAACTGGCACCTGGATCGAGCAGCTGCCCGTCATCCAATGAAGCGGCTAAATGCAACCCATGGATCAGCGGTACGCGAATTTCCTCTCGCCCAAAATTAGCTGCGGTGACATCCAATTCACGCAAAAAATCGTTTAGCTCCATGAATTCAGCAGTTTCCAAAGACATTAACGTACCGTTAGGGATTCGATAATAGGGACGCTTTTCTTCCAAGGCTTTCAAAATCTTTTTGATTTCTGCTTCCGGCACGTCTCCAAGATCAAAGCGGAACTCCAGCCAATCGGTGCGCTCGCTAATTTCAACTTTTACTTTAGGACCGCCATAGTTTTTTTGAACACGCAGCTTAACGGCTGTCGTCGCGTAAATCTGCATTAGCTCTTCCAGCACCGGAATCATATGGTACAGAAAATGGTATTCCGCTTCTTCATCTTGCATATAAAATCCACCATCGGTTTGTGTAAACACGCTGTCTTTCATGAGCTGGAGAATTTCCTGTTCCTGCTGGCGCTGGCGGCGAATTCCGGGATAATGGCGGAATTCATCTTCTGGTTCTTCACAAGGGTTGATGACCAAATGCCCATAATGGAACTCCACCCCGGCCAGCAGCCGATGTTTAATACGGTCAAGATACAGCTTAGCGCGAAGAGGCGTCTCCACCAGCCGTTCTGCTACTGCATCGGCAATGTGCACTTTTCCTACCCGTTCCAATCCAGGCACAACCGTGGCCATGAAATGATCCATGTCTTCTGCCGGAATGAGCAGCTGGTCAATCGAACCGGGCAGTAATTCTTTCAGTTCCGCCAAACGCCGGGCATCTTCTTCAGCCAAATAGACCAAGGCGCCCTCTGCAATCGCCATGTCATATGCTTTTAAAATTAGAACTTCTTCTAATCCTTCCACATCCAGCCGAAACCCACCGGAACGGCTTTGATCAAAATGAAAAGACAGCGGCAGTTCTTTTTCAATGCGGATACCTTCTGTAATCCGTCCTGCGCCGACAAGTTTGACCATAGGCGCAGCCTGCAATAAAGGCAGCAGCCGCTCCCAGTCCGAAGCCGCCAAGACCAACAGGCTGGCTTGTTGCCTCTCACCAGTTCCGGCAGTTCGAGTTTTCGCCAAGTAAGAAAGGACCTGTTCACTTTCTTCTTGCAGGCGATGATCTTGCGGCGAATAGTGGAATCCTGGAGATTCCGTATACGCTTCCTCCGTCTTTACCGCCGCCAGAAAATCCCCAACATTCTCTATGGGTTCAAGTTTCTGTATCCCCGCAGCTAGCCTTAAGCCGAACACATAACCCGCTTCCACCAGCAAGACCGGCAAAAGACTAAATTCCACTTGAAGCACTTGCCGCTTGTCAAAATATTGCCGTCTGCCTTTTGTTCCTGCAGTTTGCCGGGCAAACAAATCCAGCATTTTTGCCGTGGGATTTTCACGCTGCTGCATGTCATCAATCGCCAGCAAAACACCGGCAATATGATGGCAATAAGTTTTCACGAAACCGACCGGCGGACAGCTGCAAGAAGCCAAAGTTTCTCCATCGGATTCCTGCTTGACACTGACATGAAATTCATTGCGGCCTGTGACAATGCCTTTCATAAAGCGATCATCATGGGAATCTGGAATCAGTTGAATTTTGCCTGCCTGAATAAAAGCACGACCTTTTTTATAAGCAGCCTGTCCGCATAGTTTTTTTATTTTTGCTTCATTAAGTGAGAAATTCATAAGGCCAGTTCCCTCCTGAGATGCCTGATTTCTGAAGACAGTCCGACAATTCTTTCCGTTCTTTCATTATCTCTGACTGCGTAGCGCGAATCAACTTTGCTCGAGACAAAAGAAAATCCCTTCAACACGAGGTCGAGGAGATTTTCTTTTGGAGTAAAATTTGATTGTGCAACAAATTAACTACCTTTATTGCACGCTTGCTGATTCTGACTACAAAATAAGTAAGGAGTATGCTTTGAAAACAAATACTTCGCTTCCTTATCAAGCTGTAATGATACATATAGCAAGAAAAGAGCGAAAAGCGCCTACATACACCTTTTGAAGAGTTGAAAAATAGATACTTCTGGTTCAACCCGTATTGCCCGCAGGAGACTTCTCAATGTCCGGAATATGGCTCTTGATCGCTTCAATGGCTTCTTCCAGGTTTTGGACCCGCAGCACCTTTTTCTGTGTATCCGGGTATTGAAGGTTGGTGTGCTTGTAGCGGGAATCGTAATAATACTCCAGCAGCAAGCGGACAGCAGAATCAAATTCGCCGGATTCCAGATCCGATTCGATTTGTTTTGAAATATCTTGCGGCATCCGTGTTTTGATTCGTTGAAAAGCAGCGACGCATTCCGCCTGGTATTCCACAGGGCGATAGTCCGCGATGATTTCTTTGATTCGTTCTTCCATCGGCATTTCGATAATGAACTGAACGCTATTGGCTTTCAGTTCGGTCACCCAATTTGGGATTACCACTTTGCCGATTCGCGAACTTTCCGCCTCGAACAGCACGAACGGCGACTTTTCGAGTTCCCGGAATTGCTGGACAAACAACGAGTCAAATTTTTTCTGGTTGTTCGGTTCGACGCCAATGTGGCCAAAAATAGAGCCTTTGTGATTGGCCAAACCTTCCAAGTCGATAACAGGGTAGCCTTGTTTTTCCAGTGCTTTTAAAATTCTTGTTTTTCCTGTTCCAGTTAAACCGTTCAATACATACGCTTTAAACGGCGCTTCCGGCTGCTCCAGTTGATTGATGACCCATCTTCGGTATTCACGGATCCCGCCTTCCAGCCGGCTGACATGAACGTCCATTAAGGACAGCAATGTGGCTGTAGTTCGGCTGCGCATTCCGCCCCGCCAGCAAAACACCGTTTTATTGCCTGCAATTTGTTTAAACTGCTGAACAAATGCCGGCAGTTTGGCGGAAATGATTTCAAGGCCACGTGCTTTAGCCGCCTCGACACTTACTTGTTTGTAGAGCGTGCCGATCTCTGCACGTTCTGCATCATCGAAAAACGGGATGTTGACGCTATTCGGAATTGAAAAATTTTGAAATTCAGAGGGCGATCTGACATCGATCAGCACCATTTTCTTTTCTTCACTTAAAGGAATCAATTCTTTTACTGTGATATCATTGAACATCCAATTTCCTCCAAACACGCACTTGTTTTAACTATTTTTTAAGTATACACCCATCCCAAGAGCTTTTCGTTTTTAAGTGCTTATCTATAAGAAGAGCTTACTCCCACTTTTCCGTTTTACCAGCCAAAATTATTTCTATATATCTTGTGCTGCTGATTTTCGCCTGCCGATTTTCTCCATGCTTTTTTAGGAGCATAGTAAAAAACTAAACTCGCTTTCAATCCACTCCTTCTCTTAGTGCGAGGCGAAGCAAGAAGACAGGCTGCCCTTGCCTAGTTTTTGCAGAAGCCCTGCCCAAAGAGGCCAAAGAAATGAATAAAAGCTGTTTTCTTTAATACAACATAATATAGTATTTAGTTTTCCTCCAAAACACCTGCAAACCAGGATTCCGAAACAATTTCTTTTGACACCGGGCAGCTCAAGCATTATGATAACGGAGTATTCCCGACTAACTCACTAAGAAAAGGATGATTTCATGACTTCTATTACCAAAGTTCAACCGGTCAACGATGCACAAGAGCCCGTTGCACGAAAAGATACAGCTTTAAACAGTCCGCAAGTTCCATTAATTGTCGGCGGATTGGTCGTTGCAGCCTTATTGATGGTTTATTTGTTGGCTACTCAGCACATTTCCCAGCCAATTCTGCTCATTATCGGGCTATCACTCGGTTACACATTATTTCACGCACGCTTCGGCTTTACTTCAGCATTTCGGCGCTTGGCATCTGTCGGAAACGGACAGGCAATGCGGTCGCATATGCTGATGCTGGCAGTTGCTGTAACCTTGTTTGCGCCAATTTTGGCATACGGTTACTCGTTCTTCGGAACTGAAGTTGCCGGCTATGTTTCGCCGGTCGGCGTCAGCCTGATTGTTGGTGCCTTTATCTTCGGTATCGGCATGCAGCTAGGCGGCGGCTGTGCTTCCGGTACATTGTACGCAATTGGCGGCGGACGTACCGTAATGTTTGTTACGTTGATATTCTTCATCATCGGAACAACAATCGGCGCTTACCATTTGCCATTTTGGACAGAAGACCTTCCAGCATTCGAACCCATTTCATTGGCAACGTCTACTGGACTTGGCTATGGCGGTGCCTGGCTTGTGTCGATTATCATTTTCGGTTTGATTGCGCTGATCAGCATTGTGATTGAGAAAAAAAGACGCGCACCAAAAATGGCGCCTGTTCCTTCGGCATCTGGATGGAGACGGATTTTCCGCGGTTCATGGCCGTTGTTCGCAGCTGCAATTGTGTTGGCTGGTTTAAATGCATTAACATTGATGGTCCGCGGAACACCTTGGGGCATCACGTCGGCCTTTGCTCTTTGGGGATCGAAAATCGCTGAATTTTTTGGCGCTGACGTAGCAAGCTGGGGATATTGGCAAGGTGCCAATGCAGCGATGCTTGAGTCTTCAATCTTTGCCGATTCCACCACAATTTTGAACTTTGGGGTTATCATCGGGGCGTTTGTTGCTTCAGCTGCAGGCGGCTTGTTCAAATTCACGAAAGTACGAGTTGGCAATTTCTTCGCTTCGGTTATTGGCGGCCTGTTGATGGGCTATGGTGCCCGCCTGGCGTTTGGCTGCAATATCGGCGCTTACTTTGGCGGCATTGCTTCGTTCAGCTTGCACGGCTATATTTGGGGCATCTTGGCATTGGCCGGTACGTTTGTTGCCTTGTACTTGCGTCCACTGTTCGGATTGTCAGTACCAAAATCCAACGATTCCGTTTGCTGACAATGAAACACCGATCCAAATCAAATCCCCCAGAACGCTCACCTTTAGGGTGGCCGTTTTGGGGGATTTTTTGGAGCTATTCACTTTATGCTTTTGGTGCTTTTGCTTCCAAAGGAGCCAATACCTTGGTTTTCAAGTAATGGTAGACGCCGTTTTCGTCGCAGCTGAACTCCGTTACTTCATCCACTAATTCCTGTATGTGGCCTGCTGCATTTTTCATCGCTACAGCGTGGCTGACGTATTCAAACATCTTCACATCGTTATCGCTGTCTCCGATGGCCAGTGTTTCACAACCCGTTAACCCGAAGCGCTCCAACATTTGGGCAATGCCGGATGCTTTGTTGACGCCTGCGACCATTACTTCCGCGTTATGCGGAGAAGAAGGAGTCATTGTAAATTCCATATGTTCCTGCAGCATTTCCAATTCGATTTTCCAGTCGTTGATGTCATCGCGGGTTCTTGAGAAAAAGTAAAACTTGGAAAAATGAGAGCCTGTAATTTCATCGGTCCACTCAATTTCTTCTTGGATCGCTTTTTGGCGGGAAATCCATTCGTTGGTCTGTACGGAATCGGGTTTTGGGTCCCGAACTGCCGCTTCCACAAACTCTTTGTCTTGGTTCAGCACCAACCGTGCCTCTCTGTGCGGGAAAAGCTCGTAATACATTTCACGTTCACGCGCCTTCTCCAGAACCGTTTCCACCAAATCCATCGGCAGTGCATGTTCGAATACAACTTCTTCGCCAATGTAGCCGGCCATGCCATTTGCTGTTATAAAACCATCTACCGCAAATCCTTCTGGCAACATTTCTACCAATTCATCAGCCGATCTTCCTGTTGCGATAAAAACGAATACGCCAGCACTTCGAAGTTCATCTATGATTTCTTTCGTATCCATGCTCACTTCGTTTGTATGGTTTAAAATTGTTCCGTCCATATCCAAAAAGACGGCTTTAGGGTTAATTGCCACTCCATTACCTCCTGCTAGTAATACAATCGATTTAGCCTCAGTATACGCCTTGCTTTTTTTAAACTCAATGAATGTGCAACAACTGTTATTTAGGAAGCCAGTTCAATGGCTATTGCAAAAAGAAAAGAAATGCTAGAATATGGGATAGAGTAATTTTCAGATTTTTATTTAGCAGAGGCACAAAGTCGTCCAGTTGAAGAGTGTTTTCCAGATGTGCCCTCTGACCCCGTTTAAAATGCTGATTGGGATCGGCCTATATAGATTGCAGAAAAATCGTTCGTGATGCCAGTTAGACCGGAAATAAACACCGGAGGCAGGTGGAGGCTAAAATGAAACAAATTTTAATCATACAAAAAGTTTTAAATAATAACGTGGTTATTGCCAGCAATGATACATACAAAGAAGCTGTATTGATCGGCAATGGCCTTGGCTTTAACCGGAAAAAGGGGGATTCTGTTCCTTTTGAGGAAGCAGATAAAACCTTTTTGCTGCAGGACGAAAAAGAAATGGAGCAATACGTCAACTTGCTTCCTTACATTGAAGAAAAACTCATTGCTTTTATTCATGAGCTGCTCTTGTTTATCGAGGAAAAAATGGGCAAAGAACTGAACGAACATATTCACGTCGCACTGACAGACCACATCGCGTTTGCCATCAGTCGGGCAAAAAAAGACATTCAATTCTCCAATCCATTTTTGTTCGAGATCGAATCACTGTATCCGAAAGAATACATGGTGGCCAAAGAAGTGGTGCAAAAAGTGGAAGCGCAGACGGGGGTTTCCTTTCCGGAAGGGGAAATTGGTTTTATCGCGCTTCATGTCCACAGTGCTGTTACCGACAAGTCCTTGCGCGACATCAACCGCTACCATACCTTGATTGCAAAAATGGTCGGCATCATCGAAAACAGCTTGGAAATCCAGTTGAAAAAAGACAATATTGATTACCACCGTCTCATTCAGCACCTTCACCGCGCCATCGACCGCGCAGACAAAGGAGATCCACTGGGTGAAGAAAATAAATTGGCAGCGATGTTGAAAAGTGAATATCCTGTGTGCTATAATCTTGCATGGAAGCTCATTAAAGTTATGCAAAACCAATTGAATAAGCCTGTAGATGAAGCTGAAGTCATGTATTTGACAATTCATCTGCAACGCTTGACACATAAATTCTGACCATACGTGTTACTGATTCGATCAGGCATGAGTATGAAAAGATGCTAAAGTTGACGCTTAGGACGATTCTGCCCTCTTATCAACTTTGCCTTTTCTGCTCATGTCTTTTTTTGTATTCAATTGGCCTGTTTCATGTCTCATATTCGAACCAACGAGGAGGAAATCACATGTCATTCAATTTGTTCGGCACATTGCAAAAAGTAGGTAAAGCCCTCATGCTGCCTGTCGCATTGTTGCCAGCTGCCGGGATCCTATTGGCTTTTGGTACCAGCTTTGCACAAGACTCATTTTTGGAAGCGGTTCCGTTTATGGGAGCCGATTGGATTCAATCGCTCCTATTCATTATGGCAGAAGCCGGCGGGGTCATTTTTGATAACTTGCCCTTGCTGTTTGCTGTCGGAGTTGCGATCGGCCTAGCCGGTGGTGATGGCGTAGCAGGACTTGCTGCGATCATCGGTTACTTGATCATGAACGTTACGATGAAAGCATTTGGCGGAATTACCATGGAAATGACCACTGACCCGGCATACGCCAATGTATTGGGAATTCCTACACTTCAAACCGGTGTTTTCGGCGGGATTATCGTCGGTGTGCTGGCTGCCTTCATGTACAATAAATTCTTTAATATTCAATTGCCACAGTTTTTAGGATTTTTTGCAGGAAAGCGCTTTGTCCCAATCATCACTGCTTTCTCAGCTGTCTTCCTTGGAATCGTGATGTACCTGGTTTGGCCATTTGCCCAAACAGGTTTGAACACACTTTCCCACTTTATGCTGGAAACAAACCGGACGCTTGCGGCATTCGTTTTCGGTACCATTGAACGCTCATTGATTCCATTTGGTTTGCACCATATTTTCTATTCACCGTTTTGGTTTGAATTTGGCCAATACACAAACACTGCCGGAGAAATCATCCGTGGCGACCAGCGGATCTTCTTTGCTCAACTGCAGGATGGCGTTGACTTTACTGCAGGTACATTCATGACTGGTAAATTCCCATTCATGATGTTCGGTCTTCCGGCTGCTGCACTTGCTATCTACCATTGTGCACGCCCTGAGAAAAAGAAACTTGTCGGCGGAATCATGCTTTCAGGTGCTTTGACTTCGTTCCTTACAGGGATTACGGAACCTCTTGAGTTTTCATTCTTGTTCGTAGCACCTGTCCTGTTCGGTATCCATGCCGTTTTTGCAGGACTGTCGTTCATGACCATGCACTTGCTCGACGTTAAGATCGGGATGACATTCTCCGGCGGACTGATTGACTTCCTGCTGTTCGGGGTACTTCCTGGCAGAACAGAATGGTTCTGGGTTATTGTTGTGGGTCTGGTCTTCTCGGTCATCTACTACTTCGGTTTCCGTTTTGCGATCAAAAAGTTCAACTTGATGACGCCTGGACGTGAAGACGATGAAGAAGGCGAAGAAGAAGCAGGAGAAATCGGCGACCTTCCATATGAAATTCTTGCGGCTATGGGCGGACAGGAAAACATTACACACCTTGATGCTTGTATCACACGCTTGCGCGTCAGTGTAGAAGATAAAGGCAATGTAGATAAAAAGAAACTCAAAAAACTTGGCGCTTCAGGCGTTATGGAAGTTGGCAACAACATCCAGGCCATCTTTGGACCTGTTTCAGACAGCCTGCGCGGACAAATGCAAGACATCATCAATGGCAAATCACCTCGACCAGCTGCCAAAGTTGCGGCACCAAATGAAAATGCATCAGCATCAGGAACGCCGTTGGAATTCAACAGCCCGATTACCGGTGAACTTCTACCAATTTCAGAAGTTCCGGATCAAGTATTCTCAGGCAAAATGGTCGGAGACGGATTTGCCATCAAGCCAACTGAAGGAAAAGTTTTTTCTCCGGTAAACGGTAAAGTCGTTACCGTCTTCCCTACCAAGCATGCTATCGGCATCGCGGCAGACAACGGAACGGAAATTCTGATCCACATTGGTATTGATACGGTTCACTTGAAAGGTGAAGGGTTTACTTCACATATTGAACAAGGCGACCTTGTTGAACAAGGACAGCTTCTAATGGAGATGGACTTGGATTACATCGCTAAAAATGCAGCATCAATCATTACACCAGTTGTCTTCACGAATCTTGAAGAAGGCCAATCAATCAAACTTACAAAATCCGGCGCTATCGCAGCAAAGGATCAGGACATCATGGAAATTATTCATGGCGAACCTGTCGTTTGATGTAAAGCACGCCCTAAAACCCAGCAGCATTCGGAATTTCTCCGTCTGCTTGCTGGGTTTTCCTATAAGAACAATAAATCAGGAGGCTGAATACATGAATTTGTTAACCTTGAACTGCCATTCGTGGCATGAAGAAAATCAATACAAAAAAATCCGACATTTGGCAGAAACCATCAAAGAAAAGCATTATGACGTGATCGCCCTTCAGGAAGTCAACCAATCAATCAACGCTGAGCTGTTATATGACGACATCAAAGAAGACAATTTCGGAATTGTCCTGCTCAAGGAACTTGAAAGGATCGGCGTTGCAGACTACTCGCTTGTCTGGAGCTTTTCCCATTTGGTTTACGGAACTTATGAAGAAGGCGTCGCCATTTTAACCAAGCATCCGATTTCAGCTGAGAATTCTTTTTTCGTCAGCCAAAGCACGGATATCACTTACTGGAAAACCCGAAAAATTATTGGTGTGCAAATCGATTACCAAGATACGCCGATCTCTTTTTACTCCTGCCATATGGGCTGGTGGGTGGACGAAGAAGAACCTTTCAAACAGCAGGCAGACCGGCTTTTGGAGCAAATTAAACAGGATGGTCTATCCTTTCTGATGGGAGACTTTAATAATAGTGCTTCCCTGCCTCGCGAAGGCTATGACTACTTAACCAATGAAAAACTTTACGATACGTATGAGTTGGCAGCTCATAAAGACAAGGGAACAACAGTCCAAGGGAAAATCACAGGGTGGAATGACAACAAAGAGGATTTGCGCATCGATCTGATTTTAGCGAACAGCCCCATCGAAGTGCTATCTTCACAAGTCATTTTCAATAACCGCAACAAATCCGTTATTTCGGATCACTTTGGTGTAGAAGCGAAAGTAGTTATGCCCAAATTATCGGGGTCCTGAAACCTGCTGCAAATGGCTCTTCTTCAGCAGGTTTATAAATGGAAAATAAAACTGACCCCTAAGTTTTATTCAGAATTGATACTTTTAACTAGATCACATCTCTGCTAATCTTATCTGAAAAAGAAAAGATAGGAAGGTTACCAACGATGCAAAAAACAACTAGCTACTCACCTGCAAATAATTCCCGCACTCTTGATTTAGTTTTAACTTCTATGGCCATTGCACTTGTCTTTGTTGCTACATTATTATTGAACATCCGCCTGCCGATTGCGGCAAACGGCGGACTTGTGCACCTCGGTACTGCCATGCTTTTCATCATTGCGATCCTCTTCGGTCCTAAAAAAGGACTAATTGCTGGCGCGGTCGGAATGGGCTTGTTTGACCTCGTTTCTGGCTGGACTTTGTGGGCACCGATTACCATAGTGGCACGCGGCCTACAAGGCTACCTGGTCGGAAAAATTGCCTGGTCAGGCGGTAGAAACGGTGGCAGTACACGCTTTAATATTTTAGCTGCCATCGTGTCGATTCCATTAATGGTCGCAATTTACTATGTCGGTGAAGCCATCATTTTCAGCAGCTGGATCATCCCGGCAGCTTCCATTCCCGGCAACCTTGTCCAAAATACAGTTGGCCTGATTATTGCGATTCCAGTGGCCATCGCCTTGAAGAAAACACCTTTCTTTAAATAAGCAACCTTTGAACAAACGATACATTTATAAGGAAAAAAGCGTGCCTAAAACTTAGGTACGCTTTTTTTACTTTTGAGACAGGCTCTACTTTTTCCATTATCATTTTTCAAGAAAAAATGCCCCATTCATCGATTCGGATGAATGGGGCATGCACCAATTATTTTATATTCCTACTGGGCTTTTTTCGTCCAGCTGAAGTGCTTTCGCTGTTAATGTATGAATTTCCTGAAGAAGCTCAGGGTTTTCAGACAAGGATACGCCATATGATGGAATCATTTCTTTAATTTTCGGTTCCCAGCCGCCTACTTCGTCCGGGAAACATTTTTTGAAGATTTCAAGCATCGCGTGAACAGCCGTAGAGGCACCTGGAGAAGCTCCAAGCAACGCTGCAACTGAACCATCGGCAGCTGTGACAATTTCTGTACCAAACTGCAAGGTTCCTTTGCCTTTGTCCGTATCCTTGATAACTTGTACACGTTGTCCGGCTACAACAACATCCCAATCTTCAAGTTTGGCAGTCGGAATAAATTCGCGCAATTCTTCTACGCGCTTTTCATTCGACAGCAAGACTTGCTGGATCAGATATTTTGTTAAAGACATCTCTTTTGCGCCTGCAGCCAGCATTGTAAAGACGTTGTTCGGTTTAACAGATCCGATCAAGTCCATGTTCGAACCTGTTTTCAGGAATTTCGGTGAAAACCCTGCGAACGGTCCGAACAACAATGATTTCTTGTTGTCGATAAAGCGTGTGTCCAAATGCGGCACGGACATCGGAGGAGCTCCGACTTTCGCTTTTCCGTATACTTTTGCGTGATGCTGTTCGACGATTTCCGGATCGTTGCAGACCAGGAACATCCCGCTTACCGGGAATCCGCCGATATGCTTGGATTCTGGAATGCCTGTTTTTTGGAGCAATGGCAAGCTTCCACCGCCGCCGCCAATAAAGACAAAGTCGGCACTGTGGTATTCGATTTTATCGTTTGCAAGATCTTCCACTTTTACTTCCCACATGCCGTCGCCGCTGCGTTTAATGTCTTTGACTGCGTGGTTGTAATTAATCTCGACCTGCTCTTCTTTCAAGTGATCAAACAGCATTTCTGTTAACGCGCCGAAGTTGACGTCAGTTCCAGAATCGATTTTGGTTGCTGCGATTGCATCATTGGTAGAACGGCCTTCCATAATAAGCGGAATCCATTCTTTCAATTTTGCCGGATCAGCTGTATATTCCATCCCTTTGAATAGGGGGCTCTTAGACAATGCATTAAAACGCGTGTTCAGGAAACGGACGTTGTCTTCTCCCTGCACCATGCTCATGTGCGGAATCGACATGATAAAGTCCTGTGGATTGGCAATGCGTTTGTTGTTTACAAGAAATGACCAGAACTGTCTTGATAACTGGAACTGCTCGTTAATATTGATAGCTTTTTTGATATCGACAGAACCGTCAGCCTGCTCGGGTGTATAGTTAAGTTCGCACAGTGCAGCGTGCCCTGTTCCGGCGTTGTTCCATTCGTTCGAGCTTTCTGATCCTGCTTTTTCTAATTTCTCAAATACTTTAATATTCCAATCCGGTGCAAGTTCTTTAAGCATTGACCCTAAAGTCGCGCTCATGACTCCCGCGCCGATTAATATGATATTTCTTTTTTTCTGTTGGTTGTCCATTATAACCTTCCTTATCCCGTATATTTGCATATAGGTGCTATTGCTCCTGATCAAATAATACAAAAAGCCAGGCTCAATCGAAACGCACCTTTTCTGCTTCAATTGTATAATTATATCACATTTTTTGATTGTACTCTTCTGGTTTTGCCTGTCAAGTATAACCCAATCGGTGCCAGTACAAAAGTAAGATGCCCTGCTAAGCCCCAGAGCTTTCTAAAACACAAAATGACAGACATGCGGATGCATGTCTGTCATTTTGATTTCAGTTATTTTAATGCTTTTGGACTTGCAACAATTCATACTGGCGAACCACTTCTTTAGTGATCTCGTTGTCTTCCGACAAGCCGCTGAACGTTTTTAGCGCAGCAGCTGGTCCAGACTTCCGGATTTCTTCCTGAATTTGCATCGCTTCTTCGTCTTCCGGGTAATCAAACAACAGTGCTGCTGCAATGGCATTGGCCAAGTAGCTATATGGCAATCCTGCTTTTTGCGCTTGTGTAGCCGGACGAATCAACCGGTCTTCAGGACCCAATTTACGGATGGGCGCACGGCCAACACGTGTCACGCCGTCATTCAAATAGGCGTTTTTAAAACGCTCAATATTCTTGTTGATATAAGCCAAATGCTCTTCTTCATCAATGCCGTATTCCTTCACCAGATAAGCCCCTGTTTCTTTGAGGGTTTCTCTAACTTGGTCCACAATTTTTTCATCAGCTAAAGTTTCATCGATGGTGGATTTTCCAGCAAGGTAACCGAGATACGCGATTACGGCATGGCCTGTGTTTACGGTAAACAATTTGCGCTCGATGAACGGAGCAAGGTCTTCGACCATTTTCATGCCAGCTACATGAGGAATGTCTTCAGTCGTTTCCACAACCCACTCAAAATAAGGTTCCACCAAAACGTCTAGTGAACTTTGGTCCTGAATTGGCACAATGCGGTCAACCGCTGAATTAAAGAAGTACACTTTCCCATCCAGCTGTCTCTTTGCTTCTTCGTCAAGATTGTCCATGATGTGCTGCTTAAGGATGTCCGTTGCGCCAATTTGGTTTTCACAGGCAATGACGTAAATTTTTTCATCTGTTGCTGCTACGCGTTTGGCCAGGCCACGGGCAATCAGCGGTGCGATTCTTGGCAAAATGTTGGGCCCGATCGCTGTCGTTAAGTACGTCGCTTGTTGAATCGCGTCAATAACATCATGTTCGTTCGTCATGTTGTTAATGCCCGATACGTTTTCAATGGTGATCGATTCTTCCTGCAACTGAGCCATATTTACCTTGTAGCTTCCTTCTTCATTCAACTTATTGATTACTTGCTCGGCCACATCCACAAATGTCACGTGGTAGCCTGATTCGGAAAATAAAGCGCCAATAAATCCTCTGCCAATGTTTCCTGCTCCAAAATGAATGGCTTGTTTCATTAATCATCATCCCTTTATCAAATTATTTTGTAGATACTCCAAGAAAATATCTTCTAGTTTTTGGCGGATCACTTTCTCGTTGGAAGACGAAAAAATCATCATCGATACATCACTTTCGATCAAGCTGGTACTGATTAAGCTTAAGACCTCCTGCTCTCTGCCCGTCAACATTTCAGGCGCAAGCATCAGCAGCAAGTTTTTCATCTGCATGCTTGCGCCGTCCATTCCTTTGACCATAAGCGAATTGTCCAAATGGACGATTTGAAAAACAGGTTGTTGAATGGAATCATCGCGGCCGTGAAAAAGAGCCATATTGGTATTTGGAATCCCCAATCCGCCTTTTTTTTCACGCTCTTTCAATTCGTTCATCGTAGAGGCGGCATTTGTAACCAATCCATCCGCTTCCGCCAGTTCAACCACTTCTTGCAAGACTTCCCAATAATCCGTTGCAAGATGTTTGTGCATCACTTTAAAACTGGCCAAAATTGCATCTATGCTGCCCTGCACTTCTTTTATCTCCCGCAAGACATTTTGTATATTGGGCCGTCCTTTCGGTATTAAGTGGCCGCTTGGATTTCCTGGATTCAAGTATTGCTTTTTGCGCGTGATTTTTTCCACATTATTTTGCAAATAGCTTTCGATGTAGCCAATATCCCGATCGCTCAGCAGTGGGCTCACCATAATGTAATCCACTTCTGTCACCGGCAGCCGGATGGTCGAAATCACCAAATCGTAGTCCTGAAAATGGGCTGTTTGAAAATCATTGATGGACAGGATTTCCACTGAATTGATTTCCGGCAGTTCTTTTTGGATGCGGCTTGCCAGCATCTTCGACGTCCCAATGCCGGTCGGGCAAATAACCACCGCATCAATTCGAACCTTCTCTTCCTTCATTAGCAAAGCTGATCCAAAATGAAGCACGATAAAGGCCGTCTCATCAGGTGAAAACTCCAGATTCTTAAACTCGTTTTCCAGACCCTGCTTAACGGCCATAAACAGCACCGGGTATTTCCGTTTGATCTCATCCGTCAGTGGATTGTAAGATTCGAGCTTTTGGTTTAAACGGAAAATGGAAGGACCCATGTGCGCAAGCAATCCCTGATACAGCGAAAAGTCATCAATCAAGTCAACATGCAGCTGTTCTGAAACATCGCGTATCAGGTTTTTGATCATTCTGCCGAGCACTACACTGTCATAATACGCCAAATCCGCTGCCTGCACTTTCGAGCCTTTTAAAATCATGGTTAAAAAATGCACATCGGCTCCAGTCAAGGCAACTGAAAGCCGCTCTTGCAACTCTTTTCCCATATTCTCCATTAGCCGGTATTCGTTGTCTGAATCACTCGCTGTTTGGTCTGCCGGATCCAGTACAAAGCCGGCTTCTGTCCGTTGAAGAGACAGGCAGCTGTAGACGACTAAGCCCATATAATCGCTGTCTGCCAGCCGGGTTTGTTCTTTATTGATTTTTTGATCCACCAATTGATCCACGGCTGCCAAGTATTCCGGAGAAAAATACCCAAGAACTTTCTCTCCCTGGTTTTTCCCTTGCTGCAAAAAATACAAACTCTCAATCATCTCTTCATAGAAATAAGCCAGAACATAGCTGCCAAGTGCATGCCGCTTGTTGGCTTCTTCACCATCCACTTCCACACCGACGCCTCTTGTCCGTGACACCCCTACTGAAAACTTTCGCAGCCAATCCGTTACGTCATCTAAATAAGCAGCTAAGGTAGCGGTGCTGATGCCCAATCGGCCAGCCAGCATCTGCCGTTTAAAAAATGGGCCTTCGTGCAATAAAATCACCAGCAATTTCAACTTTCTTTCTTCAGGAGTTTCGTCTGCAGGACTGGCTGTTGCCAAATTTTGAATCAGACGGTAAACCTGCTCATTTTTCCCTGCCACGAAAAGGCCTTCATCCCCGGTTCGTTCCACTGTTAGTTCAAATTGCTGCAGCATTTTCCCCACCGACTTTAAGTCACGCTGAATGGTCCGGGCACTGACATCCAAATACGAAGACAGCGAATGCACCGTATGTTTTCCAGAGGTTCTGACAATCAGTTCTATAATGGACTTTTCCCTAAACGTGATAAACATGCGGCTCACTCCTCTCGCTTTTGGATACTTTCTTCAAGACCGGAAAAGGCAGATAGAACAAAAAGGCAGGAATCCCCGCCTTTCTGTTGCTGCTATTTAATTGCTGTTAATGATGGCTACTAATTCTTTTGCCGTTTTTGCATTTACCAGCTGATCTACATTGTCCTGCTCTGCACAAATGACAGCGATTCCTGAAAGGATTTCCAGATGTGTACCGTCCTTGCCAGCGATGCCAAAAATCATTTTTGCACTTTCTCCATTAAAGTCTACTCCATTTGGAACCTGAACGACAGTAAAGCCTGATTTTATGACAGATTTTTTTGCTTCTTCTGTTCCATGGGGAATTGCAACATTGTTGCCCATGTAAGTTGTTGTGATTTCCTCACGCTTCAGCATTTCGTCCACATAAGACGGTTCAACGTATCCAGCATCGACCAAAGCCTGGCCAGCAAATCGGATTGCTTCTTCTTTGGTACGGAATTTTTGTCCAATAAAGACGTTTTCCTCCAATAGGAGCTGATCATCTTCTACATTATGCGGTGCTGCTTGTTCTTCTACCAATCCATGCTGATCACTTGTGCCATCATTTTGCAGACGGTCGATCAGTTTATCGTATTCCGGACTTGATAAGAAGTTATCAACTGAAATATGGTACGCATCCGGCACCTTGTTTTCGGCACGCGGCGTCAGTTTTTCCTGTGTGATCACAATTTGAGAATCGGTTGGAATCGTGCTGATGGCTGTATTCGAAACCGATACGCCCAGCCCTGCTTCTTTTACTTTTTTGCGCAGAAGAGAAGCACCCATTGCACTCGATCCCATTCCCGCATCACAAGCAAACACAATTTTTTGTACATTTGATGGGAACACGCCAGTCCCAGCACCTACAGGTGACGTTATTTCCCGGGAAATAGAACTTTTTTTACCTTTCATTTGTTCCATTTTCTTTGTTGCTTCGTCCATATCTTCATCTGTTTGCTTGCTAGTTTTTAAAACGACTGCCGAGATAGCAAACGAAACGGCCGTTGCTACAAAGACTGCAGTGAAGTTGGCCAAGTAAGCCATGCCTTCAGGCGGTGTAACTGCCGCAATAGCCAGGATGCTTCCTGGTGATGCAGGAGCAACCAATCCGCCACCCATTAATACAAGTGTAAAGACTCCGCTCATGCCTCCGAAAATAACAGCCAGTAACAACATTGGCTTCATCAATACGTAAGGGAAATAAATTTCGTGAATGCCTCCAAAGAAATGGATAATCGCTGCACCAGGAGCTGATTGCTTCGCGATGCCTTTGCCAAACAGCATAAACCCAAGAAGTACTCCGAGTCCAGGTCCAGGGTTGGCTTCCAGTAAGAACAGGATTGATTTCCCTGTCTGCTGAACTTGCTCCAAGCCGATTGGTGTTAACACACCGTGGTTGATGGCGTTATTCAAGAATAGAATTTTCGCCGGTTCAATCAAAATACTTGTCAGCGGCAATAAGCCTGCAGCAAGTAACCAGTCCACACCTGAAACCAGAACGCTTGTAAACGAACTTACAGCCGGTCCGACGCCAAGGAATGCAAGAATGGCAAGTGCGCCACCCAAAATACCTGCAGAAAAGTTGTTAACCAGCATTTCAAAACCAGTACGAATTTTTCCTTCAATCAATTGGTCAAATTTCATGATGACATAAGCACCAAGCGGCCCCATGATCATGGCACCCAAGAACATTGGTGTATCGGGAGCTCCGACAATAACACCCATGGTCGCAATGGTTCCGACTACTCCACCACGCTGATCATAAATCAAACGCCCTCCTGTATAACCGATCAGAAGCGGCAACATGTAAGTAACCATTGGCCCTACTAGTGAAGCCAAGTTTTCATTAGGAATAAATCCGGTAGGGATAAAAAGTGCTGTAATCAATCCCCATGCAATAAACGCACCAATGTTCGGCAACACCATCGAGCTCAGGAAATTACCGAACTTTTGCACGCGAATCTTCATTTTTGAATCGTTCATGTGATCTTCTCCTCCAAACTATAGTTGTAATGTTCCTCCATCATAGACCTTATATGGAAGCGTATTCAACTGTAAGGAAAGTCAACTTTGTCGGGCTTGTCGTGACAAAAGTGTATTTTCAGCCACAACGTAAAAAAGCTGTCGATGGCTCGACAGCTTAAAATGAGTTAGAAAATGGCTTACTTTCCGACTGTTTCTTCCGCCATTGCATGCATTTGGACTCGGTTGCGCCCTTTTTCTTTAGCTGAATACAGTGCAATGTCTGCGTTGTTCAGAAGAACTTGCAGAGATGCTGTCTCGCCGCTTTCAAGTGACGCGACACCTATACTGATAGTCACAGCAATTCTTAGATCGCCTACGGTCAAAGGCGTTTGCTCTACACTTTGACGGACCCTTTCAACCATCTCGAAGCCTTCCGTTACTGTATGGTTTCCTATTGCCAATACAAATTCTTCTCCACCATATCTGGCAAACAAAACCTCTCCGCCCAATTGCAATTTACAAACCTCAACAACATGTTGCAGCATTTGATCACCAACATGATGGCCATACGTATCATTTACCAATTTAAAGTGATCAATATCAATCAAAGCGACAGCAAATGGCTGTTTATTTGCTTGTGCATCTTCAACTTGCTGAGAACATTGCGTATAAAAGGCACGACGATTAAAGATACCTGTCAGCTCGTCATAATAAGCCTGCCGCTCCAGCTGTACCTGCAGCTTTTTCAACTCTGTGATGTCGGTGAAAATCAACAAAAAGCCAGTGGTGTTGCCCACATAAGCCATTGAAGAAATTCGGACTTGGTAGGTGTATTTCGATTTTTGCCTCGTTAGCTGAAGTTCTTGCATTGATTCTGTTGTTTCTACTTTAAATGGAGGAACTTCCAGTGTTAACTCCAGCCAGAGTTTTTCAAACTCGGCGCCATGCAATGACCTGTCCAGTTCCGGAAACATTTTTTTCGCAGCCCGATTAAACTCAATCAGCCGATGATCCTCGTCTAATACTAGTACGCCATCATTGATACTGTTGAAAACCGTATCTTTTGCAATCGGCATGACTTTGAACAGCCGCGATGAATTGATGGACCATAAATACAAGAGCGAAGTCATCCACAACACCATGGGTACGGGATCAATGCCAGGAGGCGTCCAGCCAAGTAAATAAATAAACGCCGTCGCCATCGGAACAAATTGACCGAAAAACAAAGCGACCAGCTGCGGACGATATGTCGACGTCGTTTCCCGCCATCGGAAGAGGATAAATAAAGTAGGAATTAGCATGCAAGCAAAAGTAAACCCACCGTGAACCAGATACCATACGCCGATTTCCTGATGAATGTAAGGAATCCCCAGAATCGGATCTACTTCAAAGATGCGGTAATGCAAATGATGAAAATCATTGGTCGCCACCATCAAAAAGCTGACAACAGGGATCGTAAGCAAGGCAGCGCATCTTTGCCAACTTAGTTTAATGCCTAAATAATACAGGACAAACAGCAAGCCAAGAGGTGCAGAAATTGGCATGCCCAAGTATTGGATGACTGTCCAGAATTTCATTTCTTCCAAGCTCGTAGCCACTAAGCCGAAGGCTGCCGCAAAACAATAAATAGCGATAGAAGCAGTGTAAAAAACAAAAAAGGAAGCGATTTTTGTGTATTTATGCCTTCCGGCAAATACGGAAGCACATAAATACAAGCTGAGTACACCTGAAGTACAAATCAATGTGATATAAACGGTTAATTGGGATCCCACATTTTTCTCCTCTAGTTTTTTTCTTTAATTTAGCATATTTACTAATAAAAGTGGATATTTTTCCAATAATAAAAGACAGCCATCCCAATGGCTGCCTTAGAGGCTAGATGGAACCCGCCGAAGCTGATGCCGCTTCATCAGCTTTCACGCAGTCAATAGCGACAACTATTGCGATGACAACTTCCTGCATCTGTTCATCCAGGATTTCGACTTTGTAACTATCCCCCCACTTGAACCATTCCTTGTTGACCTGACCAATTACTTCTCCATACTGCACCACTTGAAAATCCATGTCCCACCAGTTTCCTCGAATCTCAATTCCTGTGCCCTCTATTGTATAGCGAGCTTTGAACACAGAAAACTCTTTCTTAATCGTCAATTGTTCCTTGCCATTCACTTCAACAAAAAACTTTGGCCGAAAACTAAACGTCTTTTTCGTAATGAGCGCCACTTCTTCTCTTGCCGCATTCATAATGGAAAAGGTCTTCGGAATTTGCATAAAGCTGCCTTCCACATAATAAACATCGTTCTCCTGCTGATCTTTCACCGTGAATTTGCCGCTTAAGCTGAGTGCTTTTTGTTTGATGTAGAGTTGTTTCATTTTATCGTCTCCTTTTGGTAAGTTGACATGGTTGTCTGCAAAATAGATTCTGTTTAGTTTATTCCACACAATATATGAAAATGCCTTCACTGGAACTAAAGATATGAGAGCGCCTTGAAACTCCACCAATTAAAAAAACCACCTAAAACTCTTGAACAGCAAGGTTTTAGGTGGTTCTATTCAAATATACTTGTCCTTAAAATAATCCGATCCAATACCGCCTGCCACCATCAAAAATAAGGGCAGGAAGTTGGAAAGGAATCTTGGCACTCCTTCCGGTATCACAATGGATGTTCCGAAAAAGTAGTTTGACGCGAAAATGATGATTTTTGACACCAACAAAAAGGCACCTAACATAAACACACTATCGCAAAAAACTTTCCACTTTGGGTGAGCCAGCTGCTTGCTGTCTTGAATCACTTTGTCCTTCAACTCTTCATCACTCCTTAGCAGTTCGTCTATCGTAACGCCAAATAAGTCACTCAAATTGATAATCACTTCAATGCTTGGGTAATTTTTTCCGGTTTCCCATTTTGAAACGGACTGTCGGCTTACATGAATTTTGTCTGCAAGCTCCGCCTGCGACCACCCCTTTTTTTCTCTTTCGCTTTTCAAACGTTCACTGAAAATCATCGTACTCATCGCCTTTCCTTCTACTTTCAGTATTAAGAAATAAACTTATAAAGTAAAGATAGTTCTAGGCGCACCCTGCTGCAACCTCTGCTTGCTTATTTAAAAATTCAACAGATGAAAGAAAAAAAGAGATTGGAAATATTCCCAATCTCTTTCTATTTATTAATAGCTGGCACAAACCCTATTTCTGCCAGTACGTTTGGCTTTATATAAGCATTCATCAGCAGTGTCAACTATGCGATTTGTATCCGCTACTGTTTCTGGATAAGTTGCTGCACCGATCGAAACCGTAATGTTGATAGAATCTAATGAAGAAACTTTAAAATCGTGAATTTCTACCGCTTTTCTTATTCGTTCAGCAATTTCTACCGCCAGATCGTTTTGGCAATCAGGCAAGATTACAGAAAATTCCTCTCCACCGTTTCTCGAAACAATATCAAAAGATCGGCTTGTATTCTTTAAAACTTTTCCAAGCTCTTTTAGGATTTTGTCACCAACTGGGTGGCCATATGTGTCATTGACGTTTTTAAAATGATCAATGTCAATGATTAACAACGAGAGCTTTTCATTCTTTTCTGCTGCACTTCCAACTAATGTATTCCATACCGCATCAAATTGCCGGACGTTATTTAAACCTGTAAGAAAATCAGTTACGGACTCTTGCTCATATTTCATTAAAAGGTACTGTGTTTTTCCAATGTACTCGACAAAGAAAATCGAAATGAGTCCACCGATGATGGAAATAATCCAGTAAACAGGGATCAAACTTTTCAAAACAAGAAAATCACTAATAAGAATGCTAATGACTATGCTGAAGACAATGTTTGAAAACAGAATCATCGCAAAACCCTTTTTATAAGAACTTGCATTAGCACTAAATTTTTTAAATAGCTTATGAATAATGATGAAGCCGATGATTAAAGCGATCATTAAGATGGCGGCAGCAAAAGCTGATGTCGTCAGGCCAAAAATGAACCTTCCAAATATAATAACTACTGCACTGATAGTAGCTTGGGGTATCCCTAAAAAAAGGACAAGCAGCATAACCGGTATAAATCGCAAATCTACGATAGTTTCAGTTGTTACTTGTATAGAGAAATACATCAGCAAAAATCCTAATGCTCCCCCTGCTATTCCGTCAGCCAGTACGGCTTTTCTGTAAGACTCATCTAATCCAAGTTTCTTTCTAAGTTGCAAATAAATAAAAATCAAGGCAATGAGAACACATAAATTTATGAACAAGTTATCAATAAGATCAAACAAAAAGATTTCCTCCGCCTATGTTTATTGGAATAATATTACAACAAAACTATTAATTTCACATTTTTTATTTATTTTAATAATATATCATATAAATATTGTTCAATTATTCTCTTTTCGAATCTTTTACAGTCACTTTTCGGCTTTTGTCACAATATCTCTTTATTTCATTAACAACATTGAAGCCCCTCTCTTCCGCCATATCCATAAACTTTTGAAAAGAAAGAAAGTCACCAGCTGAACTGACCCTCCAAGTGATGGACACTATAAAAAAAGATGACTTCGGTGAACTACCGAAGTCATCTTTTGGATACCTATTCCAGCTGCGGGGTTTGTCTTGATAAACTTTCCATTTCAATGAGGCTCAGTTTCCCCCAAAAATCTCTTTTTGATTTATTAGGAATAGATATTCATCCGATAAATTGATTATTTCCAGGTCTCCTGCAAAGTATCTCTAAACAATTCGTCCAGCATTTCCGTCGGATCCTCTACCTCAACCACAAGGTTTCTTGTATACTCCTCGAGCCGTTCCATTTCGCTTTCCAAAAAATCGTTAATCACCTCAATGCGATCCTCTAAATCCATTTCGTCGCCTGCCAGTTTACGTTTCAACAATCGTTCAATTTGTTTTTTCAATTCACCTGTAGGAACGATATCTTCCATTAATTCATTGAAGCCAATTGGTGGTGTCGTATTGTACTTTTCAATCCAGTTGCATGCCAAGATTGGGCGCAGCACATAAAAATATTTTTTGATTTTGACTTCTGGCCCCTGAAGATATTCCTGGTAATTGTTTTTTGCCATGTTTAAATAATGGTATAGCATAGAATTCGGATAAAATACATCTGACTCCAAAGAGCGCATGTGATCAATAAACGAGTCTTTTTGATAATAGATGATGTCGCTTCGCAGCCATTCCAAAAGCGGTGGATTGCTTTTTCGAAACAGGCGAAGTGCTTTAGTCAACTCCCAGCCACTTATGTCCAATAACTCACTAATCGGTTCTTCAATCACGTCTCTCTTTACAGCACTTCCTTGTGGATCAATCGAGAGGTACCATGCCGGCAAATGAATATAAATAAACCGAACATCGTAATCACTGTCTTTTGAAGGAAATCCCCATGCCCGACTTCCAGATTCAACAGCGTATAACACCTTCACATTAAATTTTTCCTCTATGCCGATTAACTTCTGCTGGATAATTTCATTCATATGTATTCCCCTTTGTGAGCTTGTATCTATTAAGTTTATCGGTTATCAAAAGAAATTGAAATCTTAAGATCAAGCTCGACGGATCTTAATCTTTATTCACGCGCCCAGGCCGCAATGCCTGCAATGTCTCCTGGTGTTGTTCTGCAGCACCCTCCAATCATGTGGGCACCTGCTTCATACCATTGGCGTGTATTCAAGGTAAATTGATTTACTGAAGTTCCTTCACCCCAGGTCTTGCTCGACGGATCATATTCTTCACCTGAATTCGGATACACAATGATGGGTTTCGCCGTTTGGCTTTTCACTTCTTTAATCAGCGATTCGATTAGGTGGGGTGCTGAACAATTGATGCCAATTGCGGCTGCTTGCGGTTGTTTGTCCAGCCACTCTGCACACTTTGAGATTTTGTCTCCATCACTTATATGACGTTCATCTTTTGCGCTAAAACTGAACCACGCATAGACCTCTGGAAATTCCTTTAATACTGCCACAATTGCTTTGGCTTCTGCCAAGCAAGGAATGGTTTCACACGCTAAAATATCTGCACCTGCATCGATCAATATACGGATCCGTTCCTTATGGAAATTTATTAGTTCCTGTTCGCTTACCGCATAATCGCCGCGGTATTCAGAGCCATCTGAAAGAAAAGCACCATATGGGCCGACAGAGGCAGCCACAATTGGCTTTGGCCTGTTCGACCGGTTTTCCACCCTGCTCCAAAATTCATCCCGGGCCTCTGCTGCAAGTTTCACCGATTTTCCGATCAGGCTGTTTGCTTCGTCCTCGCTCAATCCTTTTTCTTTGTATCCTTCAGTCGTTGCCTGGTAGCTGGCGGTGATGGCGCAGTCTGCACCGGCGTGGAAATAGTCCAAGTGAACTTTTTTGATTAGCTCGGGATTTTCCATGAGCACTTTTGCCGACCATAGACGATCATGTAAATTGCAGCCATACTCCTCAAGCTCTGTCGCCATTGCACCATCAACAATAACAATAGGGAAGTGATTTAAAATTTGTTCGATCGGGTTCATTCCACAACATCCTTTCCACATTCAAGCTTATTGCAACAACTCTGGATCTAAAGAAGCTGTCGGTCTATCAAATAAGTACACTTTGGAATTGGGCGCAAGTCACGCGGCTGCTGTCCCGAGTAGCGTGTCTACGCAATTTTCTTGTTAAATAAAAAAACCTCTTCCAATAGGAAAGAGGTTTTGGCCGAATTCTTATCTCTCAGAATAAAACACTCTGCAGGAATTAGCACCTCTCATACAAATGATGGTTGCTGGACGTCATAGGGCCTGTCCCTCGGTCTCTCTTGATAAGTTATTTAGTTTTTGCATATTAACGATAGTATGGGACATTGCCTCTCTTGTCAAACACATTTTGCTTCAAATATGGACTTGTCTAAAGGATGGAAGGGGCAAGGCGCACAATGAACGATTGACAATCCATCAAATCTTCCATACGATCTATTAATAATTCACATGCGATTTTTCATAAAGCTGTTATTTTGAAACTGACTTTTTTCCACAAAGAATGGAGCGAGAAAATGACTAAACAAGCTGTTTTTGAAGTGGCGATAATTGGTGCAGGAACGATGGGAATGGCGGCTGGTGCTTTTTTGGCGCAGCAAAAAGTAAAGACTGTCTTGATAGATGCCTTCGATCCGCCGCATAGCCATGGCAGCCATCACGGCGATACCCGCTTGATCCGTCATGCGTATGGGGAAGGCAGGCAGTACGTAACGTTAGTAAAACGGGCCCAGCAATTGTGGCAAGAACTGGAACAGCAAACAGGATATAAAATTTTTGAAAATACCGGCGTAATCGGCCTGGGTCCGGAAGATTCGCCTTTTTTAGTGGAGATGATGGCTTCTGCGGAGAAGCATAACCTTTTGTTAGAGCTGATGACGGGCTTGGAAGTTAATGCGAGATGGCCTGGATTTTCTGTACCGGATCATTTTATTGGCTGCTTTGAAACACAGTCGGGCATTCTGTACAGTGAAAATGCCATTCTGGCCTATAAAGAAACCGCTCTTGCACATGGTGCGAGCTTCGTTCCAAATACAAGGGTTCAGCACATAGACCTGAATGATGAACAAGGTGTCAAGATTTCCACTGAACGTGCGACATTTTATGCCAAGAAAGTCATTGTCACGGCGGGAGCCTGGGCGGCAAAGCTGTTGCCGGATTTAACGCTGCCGCTTCAACCCACTCGCAAAGCTGTTGCTTGGTTTGAAGCACCTTCCGACTTGTACGATGCTGTTAATTTCCCTGCTTTTTTTGTAGAAGATCAGAATAAGAAATTTTATGGTTTTCCTAAGTTGAATGGTGGCGGGGTCAAAATTGGGAGATCCGATGGTGGGCAGCCGATCGATCCAGATCGTCAAACGCAAAACTTTGGATTATACGAAACAGATGAAAACGACTTGCGGGAAGGGCTGGAACGTTACTTGCCTCAGGCAAATGGCAAACTGGAGCAAGGCAAAACGTGTCTATACACACTTTCAAGCGATAATGATTTTATCGTTGATGTTCATCCGGAAGACAGCCGTATTATTTTTGCCTGCGGGTTTTCCGGACACGGTTTCAAATTTGGCAGTGTCATGGGAGAAGTGTTGAGCCAACTGGCTATGACAGGCGAAAGTGAGCTGGATATTTCCATCTTCGCCCTCAACAGATTTGGTTTGCAGCCTGAAGCACAGGAAGGCTCGCGATAACAAGTTTCTGAAAAAGGTGGAAGTGACGAAAATCCACCTCCTTATTCCACACAAAAAAATCCCGGTCAGCGCAATGTGCTGACCGGGATTTTCCTTATTAGTTTTCTAGGTTGAAACGATCAGCGTTCATCACTTTGTTCCAAGCTTTGATGAAATCGCGAACGAATTTTTCTTGGTTGTCGTCTTGTGCGTAAACTTCGGCAACTGCGCGAAGAATCGCATTTGAACCGAATACGAGGTCAAAACGCGTTGCTGTGCGAACAACTTCGCCTGTCGTGCGGTTTTTGCCTTCGTATTTATTGAATTCTACTGGCATCCACTCGATGTTCATATCCAATAAGTTAACGAAGAAATCATTTGTTAACACGCCGACTTTGTCGGTGAAGATTCCTTCTGTTGCTCCTTGGTAGTTTGCACCGAATGCACGCATACCGCCGACTAAAACAGTCATTTCTGGAGCTGTTAAGCCAAGCAAGTTCGCTTTATCAAGCAGCATTTCTTCTGGGCTTGTAGCGTATTCTTTCTTCTGGTAGTTTCTGAAACCGTCTGAAATTGGCTCCAATGGCTCGAAGCTTTCTGCATCAGTCTGTTCTTCAAGTGCATCTCCACGGCCTTGCGTAAATGGTACCGCAACATCAAATCCAGCTGCTTTTACAGCTTGTTCGATTGCAGCGTTCCCGCCAAGCACAATCAAGTCAGCGATGCTGATTTTGTTGTCAGTGCTTGCTTTTAAGTGCTCATAGAAGTAAAGAACTTTAGCCAATTCTTCTGGCTCGTTTACTTCCCAATCGCGTTGAGGAGCAAAACGGATGCGTGCTCCGTTTGAACCGCCGCGCTTGTCTGAATCACGATATGTGCTGGCAGAAGCCCAAGCGGTTTTAACCAATAGCTGCGGGTTTATTCCGCTTTCAAGAATCTTCACTTTCAGCTCATCCAGTTCTTTGTCTTTCAATGTACCTGGTGCTGCTGGTACTGGATCTTGCCAGATCAAATCTTCTGCTGGAACTTCTGGCCCCAAATAACGCTCTTTTGGTCCCATGTCGCGGTGAAGAAGTTTGAACCATGCGCGGGCGAAAGCATCTTGGAACTCTTCCATATTTTCATAGTAACGACGTGAAATTTTTTCGTATGCTGGATCCATGCGAAGTGCCATATCTGCCGTCGTCATCATTGTTTTCACTTTGATGGACGAGTCTTCTGCATCAGGTGCCATCTGTTCTTCTGACAAATCTTTTGCCGTCCATTGATAAGCGCCTGCAGGAGATTTCGTCAATTCCCACTCATAGCCAAACAACTGCTCATAGTAGCCATTGTCCCATTGTGTCGGGTTGGCAGTCCAAGCGCCTTCGATACCACTTGAAATCGTGTCGCGGCCTTTTCCTGAACCGTGCGTGCTCTTCCAGCCCATTCCCATATTTTCCATTACGGCTGCTTCTGGATCGTCGCCTACTTTGGAAGCATCTCCAGCGCCGTGAGCTTTACCAAATGTATGCCCACCTGCGATCAACGCAACGGTCTCTTCGTCGTTCATTCCCATGCGTGCAAACGTCTCACGGATGTCGAAAGCACTTCCAAGAGGATCCGGCTTGCCATTTGGTCCTTCAGGATTTACATAGATCAAGCCCATCTCAACTGCAGCAAGCGGTTTTTCTAATTCGCGATCTCCTGAATAACGGTTATCTGACAGCCACTCTTTTTCATTGCCCCAATAAACGTCTTCTTCCGGTGACCAAATGTCTTCACGGCCTCCGCCGAATCCGAATGTTTTGAAGCCCATTGATTCAAGTGCCACGTTACCTGTCAAAACAAGCAAATCAGCCCATGAAATTTTGTTTCCGTATTTCTTTTTGATCGGCCACAACAAACGACGGGCCTTGTCCAAGTTTACGTTATCCGGCCAGCTGTTAAGTGGTGCAAAACGCTGGTTTCCGGTAGAACCGCCTCCGCGGCCATCTGTTGCACGATAAGTACCTGCAGCATGCCATGACATACGGATAAACAAACCGCCGTAATGGCCATAGTCAGCCGGCCACCATTCTTGGCTGTTGGTCATCAAATCGTTAAGATCCTGCTTTAATGCATCATAATCCAATTTCTCGAATTCTGCTTTGTAATCAAACTCTTCCCCTAGAGGATTCGATTTTTTGTCATGCTGATGCAGAATGTTAACATTCAGCATGTTCGGCCACCAGTCTTTATTTTGGGTTTTGCCTGGTTTGTTCGAAGTTGTAATGGCACTGTCTTTATGCCCGCCTGTTTGGCTGCTTGGCTGTCCGCCTCCGCCCGTTACCGGACATTGTGCATCGGATGCAGCTGTGTGACGCTTTTGTTCATTGTTATCCATTTTTAAAACCCTCCTAAAAATAATGAAAATAGTGAACATTGTTCTTAACTTATTGATACCGACTAATTGATGACGGCATGTAATCATTCTTACATTAGAATTATACTAAACTAGAGACGAACTGAACAGTGATAAGGACGGAATTGGGGCAACTCTTTTTCGCGGTGTCCAAACGCGGAAAAGCTGCCCCAATTTTTTCTCAATGTCTCTGCAAGATACGCAAAACTTAAGAATCGTCATTTCAAAGATTACTTAGTGCATCACTCCATCCAAAAGGAAGCAGCACCTCCACATCACAACTGGTTAAAGAATGAAGCGAACAGGACAAAAACAATAAGCAGAACAAAGATCGTGATAATGATGCCCGGCAGTACAACGATGAAAAATCCTTTCCAAGACGAGACACGATGCGCTTCGCCTACCGCTTTGCAAACAATGACAAATGTCCACACAGACACCACCGCCATTACGATAGACATGATGACGACAATTGGATCGCCTTCTACATCCGTACGGTCCGCAAAAAAGGTGGTTGGCGACGCAAAGGCCCAGACAATCAGCAATGGCAAGAGCCAAATTTGCGGTATTTGCGCAGTGGCAAGCGCCTTAAACATTTCCTGATAGTCTGCCTTGCCTTTAAATAACCGACCTACCAATGTTAATACAGCGGCACCTAGGAAATAGCCAAATGCACTTCCGATTGGACCGGTAATCAGTGCCTGGAGAACGGCTGCCCAAACTTCCATGTCTGCATTCCGGGTACTCATGAGCCCAATCAGGCCAGAAGCAAATCCCGTCAAAACAATGAGCAAGATGATATATGTGGCGGGCTTGCGATCAATGACAAAGCGGACGGTTGAACGTGTGCGCAGCCAAATGTCCGTTAGTGGATTGACCTCATACTCTCTGGATAATCGATCTTCCCTGACCACGATTTCTCTCTCCTTTCTTTTGTTTTCCATGACGTCCGGCGGCAGCATCTCTTCATTCTTTTATTTCCCCTTTTCATCTTTTATTATCAGAAAAATACTTAAATTCTTTTTAAGATAACAAAAAAGGGATTCTTCCAGGCAGCATCTGCATGGAAAAATCCCTTTGGCAATAAACACAATGGATCTAAACGAAAAATATAAATTCTATTTAATTTTTATAATTCGTCACCTGTTGCAAAGAGAGGGTTTCTTCAACGAATCCAATAGCTTTTTCAATAATAAAACCCAATTCATAATCCATAGAAGCGATGTGATATGAATTGTGCAATTCGTATTTCCACACGTTCTTTGATTGAATCTTGCTGAGAACATAATCGGTATTGCTCGGCGGCACAACGTGATCTTCGAGCGACTGAAAACAAACAACCGGACAACGTACATTTGAGAGATTGGCATCGACAGCAGTCATATATTCCAATAATTGGTGATACGCCCTAACTGGCGATTGCTGATACGTGATTTCCACCACATCTGTTCTTTTGATATCTGGCTGGTCTTCTGAGATGTAGTCAAACCCTGGCTGGTTGCGGTGTGTCTCAAATGCTGGGATGTCGATCGCCGGGTTGATCAAGACTATTCCTTGAATAGCCGGATAGCGGCTGGCTAAATCCAAACTCAAGGTCCCGCCCATCGATTGGCCGATGACGAAAACGGTTGAACATGTTTGCTTCAATTCGGTATATGCATCTTCTATCCGCGCAAACCAATTGTTGTGGGTCACTTGTTCAAGATCTTTAAAATGCGTGCCGTGGCCAGGAAGCCTCGGACAGGAAACCGTGTAGCCGTTCGCAGCAATGGCTTCCCCTAGCTCCCTGACACTTTGCGGTGTGCCTAAAAAGCCATGGCATAACAAAATTCCAATGTGGTTTCCTTTTAGAAAAAATGATTCAGCTTGCGGGATGACGGGATAATGTTCATTAACCATGTGAATCCTCCTTTGCCTGATTTAACGGTAAGAAGGTTTCCCCACCTACAATCGACCTGCTGAAAAAGCTTATTCATATTAGACTATAGTTAAAACTTACTTGTCAACTAGGTTTTAAAACCGTACATACTAAAATAAAACAAGAGTCTCTCCTTATTGATGAAGGAGCGACTCTTGTTCGATGGTGATGACTTGCTTGGTTTCGGCAGCTTCCATGATGCCCAAAATCACTTTCAGCGACTTGAGTGCATCTTCACCCGTAACAATGGGCTCCTGATCCAATCGAATGGAATCAATGAAAGCATCGATGACGCCGCTGGGTGTCTGGTTGTCATTCGTCTGCATGGCTTCCAGCTCATAATTTACTTTTTCACCCGACTGCATAATGATTTCCAGCTGATACCGGTCGTTGTGATAAATTTTCATGATGCCTTTCTCGCAATAAACAATGGTGCTATTGTCTTCTTCTCCGTAATACGTCCAGGAGAACGCCGCGTTTCCGATGCGCCCTTTTCGGGTGGCCAAGCTGCATACCAAATTGTCGCATACTCCGATTGGCTGACCATGTTCATCCACTTTGTGCAAAGCACCTTGAAACGCACTCACTTGAACAATTTCATCGTCGAGCAAATAATGCAGCAAATCGATTTTATGGATGCCAAGATCTCCGCCGACGCCAAATCCTGACCGCTCTTTTTTGAAAAACCACGTGGACTTGGTTTTATTGATGCCCCAGGCTTCAGGACCTGAATGTCCAAATGCTGTTCGGAACGTTAAGACCTTTCCAAGCTCTCCGCTGGCAATGATTTCTTTCGCTTTTTGATGCGCACGCGTAAACCGCTGATTATGATCCACCATCAGCTTTTTACCCGACTTTTTCTGAGCAGCTAAAATGGTGCGTGCGTTTTCTGCCGTCAACGAAATCGGTTTTTCGCACAGCACATGTTTTCCGCTCAACAGCGCCTGAGTCGAAAACAAATGGTGGTGCTCATTCGACGAACAATCGCTGATGGCAACGATGTCGGGATCGTTAAACAGCTCGTCGACGCTCTGGACAAGACTTCCGCCAAACAATTCCACCATCGCTTCGGCACGGTCGAGGTTGCGGTCGTAAAAAACGATTTCATCCACATAAGGATTGGCGGTGTATTCCGGTGCATGGCGCATTTTTGTAATGGACCCGCACCCGATGATGCCTACTTTGATGCCCATTCCATTTCCCCCTATTCTCTTTTCTGGAACACAACAGCGATGATGATGATCAACCCTTTAACAAATCCTTGAAGGTGAGGCGAAACATTCATCAAATTCATCATATTGTTCAAGATGCCCAAAATGAGAATGCCGAAGATTGTTCCGATTATTTTTCCTCGGCCGCCGGTCATGCGTGTCCCTCCAATAATAACAGCCGCAATGGCATCCAGTTCATATTGCGCACCCGAACTGGAAGAAGAAATCGAATTCAGGCGAGAAGTTTCGATGACTGCTGCAACCCCAACCAGCGTCCCAATGAGCGTATAAACACCAATTTTGATGCGGTCTATGCGAATTGCTGACAGCATCGCTGCTTTTTCGTTTGATCCAAGAGCATAGACATACCTGCCAAAGCGGGTTTTGTGCATCAATACATAAATCACGACTGCCATTACGAAGAAAATAATGACCGGCACATCAAAAATCCAAAAATCACTGTTGGCAATGGCGGTAAATCCACTGACTTCACCGGATACACTGCCGCCTTCTGCGATATACAGCGCAATTGAACGCGCCCCTGCCATCATGCCAAGCGTCGCAATAAAGGAGGCAATCCTGCCTTTTGCAACCATTAGGCCATTCAAGAACCCCGCAAACGAGCCAACCAAAAGTGCGGTGAAAACACCCACTAAAATACTGCCAGATGCATTCAATGCCAATACGGATACAACACCAGCAAGGGCCAAAACAGAACCGACCGATAAATCGATGCCACCTGACAACATGACTACCGTCATCCCAAGCGCGATAATCCCGATGATCGACACTTGCATCAATATATTCAATTGGTTATTGATATCCAAAAAACGTGGATTCATCACAGTGGCCGCGATAAAAATAATGACAAATGCGATAATGACACTGTATTCCGACCACAGCCAGGTCATCCGGCTTTTCATATTCGGAGATTCCGGACTGTATTCTTTTGTATTGATATTAGCCAATTTTCTCTCCCTCCCTCTTCGCTCCAGTGGCGTAATGCATGATTTCTTCTTCGCTTGCGTCATCGCCTGTAAAATGCGCCGCGATTTCCCCGTGATACATGACATGGATGTTATGGCAAATCCGCATTACTTCAGGAGCTTCCGAGGACAAAATGATAATGGCTTTGCCGAGCTTCGCCAACGCCAAAATCTGCTGATAAATCTCTTGCTTAGCGCCTACGTCGATGCCTTGTGTCGGGTTATCGAAAATAAGGATATCCGTTTCCGCTTCCAGCCACTTGGCAATGATGACTTTCTGCTGGTTTCCGCCGCTCAATTTATCAATGGTGATCCGCGGATTGTGCACTTTGATATTTAACATCTTTTTGTACGTGTTAAATGTCTCTTGTTCTTTTTTATCTTGGATAAACCCCAGGCGCTCGAAGTTCCCCATTGAGGACAAACTCATATTATGGATAACACTCAAGTCTTTGATAATGGCATTTTCTTTCCGGTCTTTCGGCACATAGCCCAGTCCCGCCTGCAGCGCTTTTCGCGGATGATTAATCTTCACAACTTGGCCCTTCACTTTTATCGTACCCGCGTATTTTTTCCGGTAGCCAAACAAGCTTTCAAAAAGTTCTGTTCGGCCATCTCCCGCCAGGCCCGTAAATCCTACTATTTGTCCTCTTTGCACAGTAAAATTGATGTCTTTGAACAAGCCGGCACTCGTCAAGCCTTGGACTTCCAATGCCATGTCTCCAAAGCTATGTTCATGCACATACCGCTCCTGTGAAATGGATTTCCCTACCATCAGCTTGGTGATCACTTCCAGGTTTTCATGTTCCATGACATCCGTCTTGACCAGTTGGCCATCCCGCAAAACCGTGTAGCGGTCGCATACTTCCTGGATTTCCTTTAACTTATGCGAAATATAAATGATGGAAACACCGGATTTTTTCAAGTTGCGCATCAGTTCAAATAGCCGGCTGACTTCATGTTCGGCGAGCGAGGTCGTCGGTTCATCCATGATGATCAATTGAGACTTGTGCAGCAAAGCTTTTGAAATCTCAATCAATTGCTTGTAGGAAGTTGCCAGGTTGCGGACATACTCTTTCGGATTGATGGATACGCCAAGTTCCGCTAAAATTTCCCGGGTTTGGCGGCACATTTCTTCCACGTTCAAAAATCCGATTTTATTGCGAATTTCTGAACCTAGAAACATGTTTTCATACACTTTCAAGTCGCCGACCATATTCAGTTCCTGGTGAATAAAGCTGATGCCCTGCGCCTGTGAAACATGCGGACTGGCCATGCTGATTTCTTTTCCTTTGACAAAAATTTGTCCATTGTCCGGTTGGTGGACACCGCCTAAAATATTCATCAGCGTTGATTTGCCTGCCCCATTTTCTCCAAGCAGCGCATGGATTTCACCTTGTTCCACTTCCAGCGTTACCTTTTTCAACACCGGCACGCTGTTAAACGATTTTTCAATATTGGTCATTGTTACAAAGGGATTGGAAGACATGTCGGTACCTCCTTATAGGAAAAGAGGAAATGCAATGACTCCACTGCATTTCCTGGCAGTCCGTTTAAAATTTCGAATCTGGATCGTAATATTCTTCTACGTTTTCACTTGTTACTTGCGTCGCTTCTTTCACGACCATCGATTCAGCCGGTTCTTCGCCCTGTGCAAGATCGGCTGCGATCGTTACCGCATCTTCTACCATCGTCGGCGAGTAAAGGAAAGTCGCTTTCATGAGCCCGTCGTTTTGGATATCTTCAAAGACGCCTTTCGCTCCACCTGCGCCCGTGACAAATTGGATATCGGTACGGCCGGCCTCTTCAATGGCTTGCAAGACACCTAACGCCATGCCATCATCCTGTGTAAAGACGGCATCAATTTCTGGGTTGGCCTGCAAAATGTTTTGCATGACTTCCAAGGAAGTCTCCGTAGAAAAGTCTCCGCTTTGAGATGCGATGATCTCCATTCCTGGCTCGCCAGCAACAGCTTCTTGGAATCCAGCACCTCGCTGTTCGGTTACCGAACTTGGAGGACCAGTAATCTCCACAATTTTGCCCTCGCCGTTCAATTGTTCCACAAAATATTTTCCAGCATTGACGCCAATTCCTTCATTGTCTCCTTTAACGACTACCGTTGCTGCATCATTTTCAAGTTCCCGGTCAACGATGACCAATGGGATGCCTGCATCTTTAATTTTTTGCCCCACTGGACTCAACGCCGCAGATTCGATCGGCAGCATGACAATCACGTCCACTTCCTGTGCAATCAAATCGTCCACATCATTTGCCTGCGTATTCGGGTCGGCGGCATTGGTCATGACGTAATCAATGCCTTCACTTTCCTGCAGCTCCATTGCCTGTTGTTCTGCACTTTCAATTAATGCTCCCATCCAGCCATGTGTTGCCGAAGGAAGAGAGATGCCGATTGTCAATTGTTCGTCTCCTCCGTTTTCATCGGTCGAAACGGCATCCTCTGTTGCCTCCTCGCCGCATGCTGCCAATACAAAAATGGTGATGAAAGACAATAAAATGATCCATAACTTCTTCACTTTATCCACCCCTTCAGTTTTTTTAAAGCTCTCCTGCAGATGTAAACGGTTACATTAAAGGCTAAAATCAGCGCGCCCATCTCAACCACCTTATCCGGTAGTCGATTCCCGGACGACCAATTCATAGCCAAGCACGACGCTGTCTACCGGTTTTCCTTGTATTTTCTCGATCAGCATCCGCGCTGCCACGGTTCCCATCTTATACATTGGCTGAGCCACTGTGGTCAGTGCCGGATTGGTCATATTGGAAAAATCAATGTTATCAAAACCGGCTACTGCGATATCATTTGGTACATGGAGGCCCGCAGCATTAATTTCTTTAAGGGCACCGATTGCCAATAAATCTGATACGGCAAACACTGCTGTTGGCCGATCTTTCAGTTTCAGAATTTTCTTCAGCGCCTGCTGGCCTTGTTCAAAACCCAATTCTTGCGTATAGAGAACATAATCCGGATTGAACGGAATCTCGTGTTCTTGGAGCGCCCGCTCGTACCCCATTCGCCGCTCACGCGCATAGAGGAACTTTTCATCTGAATTCATCAGCGCAATTTTTTGATGTCCCATTTGGATGAGATGCTTGACTGCACGGTACGATGCTTCTTCGCTGTCGATGGTGACGTATGGAATGCCAATGCCGCCGCCATACTCGCTGCATTGGATAATGGCGTAGTTTTCGGCCAGTTCTTTCAAGGTCTCTACGTTCACAGCGGGATCCATTGAAATAATGCCATCCGCCATCTTCTTCCGCAGCAAGTCGAAATAGATTTCCTCTTTTTCGGGCTTCGAATCCGTTTCACATAACAAAATACTGTAGTTTTGGCTGAGTGCCATGTTCTCGATTCCTTTGATGATTTCAAAATAAAATGGATTGGAAATGGTCGGAATCAGGATCAGCACAATGCGGCTTTCCGAATTCCGCAAGTTTCGGCCCAGCATGCTTGGCTCATAATTTAAGGATTGGATCGCCTCCTCCACCTTCTGCTTGGTTTTTGCTGTAACAATATTTTTTCCGGTGAGCACCCGAGAGACGGTTGCAACTGAGACCCCTGCACGCTTGGCCACTTGTTGGATGTTTGCCATATTGCTTCCTTCTTTCTGACACGACACGCATGCGTTGAAATGAAATCGATTACATTTTCATCATAAATTATTCTGAATTATCTGTCAACAAAGAATTTTTAATGAAAAAATCATTGATTTAGAGCGAATTTTTCTATATGTTAAGAATGTAATGGTTTACATGACGGTATATTCAGAAAACTATAATGGAGGGATTTTCGTGAAATTGGGAGTTTTTACTGTATTGTTCTCCGACCGGAGCTTTGAAGACATGTTGGCTTATGTGGTTTCAAAAGGCATTGAAGCCATCGAGCTGGGCACAGGCGGCTACCCGGGAAATGCCCATTGCAAATTGGACGAGCTGCTGAATGATGCCAACAAACAGCAAGGGTTCAAGCAGCAAGTCAAAGACGCCGGCTTGATCATCAGCGCACTCAGCTGCCACGCCAACCCGCTTCACCCGCAAAAACAGATTGCAGATGAGGCAGATGAGCTGCTCACCAAGACCATGCAACTGGCATCAAAACTCGGAGTTCCTGTTGTTAACACGTTTTCCGGCTGTCCGGGCGACCACGAAAATGCGCTGTACCCCAACTGGCCCATCGCTGCATGGCCAAACGATTTCCAGGAAATTTTAAAATGGCAATGGGAAGAAAAGCTGATTCCATACTGGAAAGAGAAAAACAGCCTGGCTGAATCGCTCAATGTTAAAATTGGCTTGGAGCTGCATGGCGGCTTTTCCGTCCATACTCCTGCCACCATGCTGCGGCTGAGGGAAGCGTGCGGTCCTGCAATCGGCGCCAACCTGGACCCAAGCCATATGTGGTGGCAAGGCATCGATCCCGTGGAAGCCATCAAAATTCTCGGACGTGAAAACGCCATCCATCATTTCCATGCCAAAGATACCGTCATCGACCAAGCCAACACCAACCGAAACGGCCTGACGGATATGACCGACTATTCGCAGATGAAAGACCGTTCCTGGTATTTCCGCACCGTCGGATTTGGCCACGACCAAAAAACTTGGGCCGACATTATCAGCACCTTACGCCTCTACGATTACGATTACGTAGTGAGCATTGAACACGAAGATGGGCTGATGTCGATCAACGAAGGCTTTACAAAAGCGGTAGAGAATTTAAAGCCCGTGATGGTGAAAGAATCAGTTGGGGAGATGTGGTGGACGTGATTGCCAATGAAAAAAAGAAACCTCACTGGGCTCCTTTTAACAGGGCTCACTGAGGTTTTTTCAAGTTCAATACATTTTACTTTCCTGCTACTCCAACTCTTCCTCCGCAAGCAGCTTAAACCCTTCGATCATTGTGTCTTCTTCCACTTCGATCAAAATGCAGCGCTTGCCGTTATAGTTCACCTCTTTGACGTAACGTAAGTCTTGGGGGCTGATCGCAATATTGGCGACTTTCGTGCTGATTTTGATGGACTTGGACGAATAGCTTGGAACAATATGGCTGGCTTTCATTTCGTAGGTTTTGTCTTCTACGACTTGTTGAAACGCCCTTTCCACTTTTTCCGGACTGACGTCTTTAACGCCGCTCGCTTTCAATACACGCGTAATCTCGGTCGTATCCAAAATCGGCGCATCCTCTTCATCATCGTCACTTTCTTCTGCGACAACCAGCATCTGGTTGATTTCATCGTAGACGCCGGCGAGCGTTCTGGAATTCACTTCGTCGCTGCCAATAACGGCTTTGACGATTTCTTCAAATACCGCTTTTTCTTCCTCGGCCGTAATGATCTCGTCGCCGTTTAACACATTCTCGATAAACTGAAAATCCGGTTTGTTCGCTTTGCCCGCCGCATACAGAACGTGGTGAATGTCTGCAGAATTATCCGTGAAGCTCGGGAACAAAAAACCGCCAATTGGAGAAGCCAGTTTAATGACCGGATCAACCAGCACATTCGACTTGAATTCTTTCTCGACAAAATCAAATACCAGCGAACTTTTCGGCAGTTCGGTTTGGTTCATGCTGCAAAGAATAAACGAAGTCGTATACACTTCATCCCTCATGTCGATTTCTGTTTCATCGGGCTGGCGTCTTGTCGTTTTCGAGTAGTTTCCGCGAATGAACGTGACGACCATGTCCTTTTCATAGGTCCGGTCTTCCACCATTTTCAAAGCAATGCGCTGCATATTCTCTTTCCATTCAGCAACTTCTTTTGCCTCAAGCCCTCCGTACAGAAGCCGCTGCGTATGATCTGCCTGTCCTTCTTCTTGCGGCTGGAACTTCACTTCAAACATTTTGGCATCGAGCTTTCCGCCCAATACCTTTTTAAAATTGTTAAAGAACAGCTCTTGCTGCTCCCGGTCCAACATCGAAAACGAGCGGCTTTCCTCGTGAAAAATCTCATTGCTTTCCTGCTGGATGTAAATGTTATAAATTTCAGCGATTTTTAATAAATCGGTATCCAGTTTAAATCGTTTGCGAATGTCCGCTATATCTTTTTTATTCATTTTAAATTCCAACTCCCTAACTTGTAAGTCCATCCTATACACAAAAAAAGAGCATCCAAAGCTATGCAGCTTTTGGTGCTCTTTCATTATAACAATATTTTAGGTCGAGAAAGTAACCTTAAAAGATTGGCTATTAACGTCTAGTGGCGTGCAGCCTTCGATGAAGTTGATGGACCTGTTCTGCAAGTTCCGGAATAGGCCCCTCTACTGCCGCGTTCTTGATCACTTCTCCGATAGAGAGATTCCGGACAGGGGATGGCGCAGCGCCCAATTCGCTTAACCACCCGGCTAATTGCTCCGACGAGCTGGCGTAGACGATCCGTCCCAAACCGACCCAGCCGTGTGCCGCGGCACACATCGGGCAATGTTCCCCGGAAGTATAAACCGTCGCCTTGCTTCTTTCCTCTAGAGACATATGATTTGCCGCCCATCTTGCTATCGCAAACTCCGGATGCTGCGTATGGTCCCCGCCTGCCACGTGGTTATGGTCTTCAAACAGCACTTCTCCAGCAGCCGAAACAAGGACGGACCCAAATGGCTCATCGCCTTTTTCCAAGGCTGTTTCTGCCAATTCCACACAACGCCGCAAATGTTTTAAATCTGTGTCGCTAATCATTTTAGCTCCCCCTTTGCTCTATAGTCTTGTTCATGACTTTACGCCATTCAATTAGCGATGCCAATCGATGTGTTTTCATATTGTGGATCCCTTAAAACTTTTACGATAAAATGGGCAACGTCCGCACGTAATATGGACTTCGATTTTTCGGGAACGCCTTTCGCTGCTTCTTTGTATGTCCCTGTAAAAGTCCCGTCGGTTAACCCCATTGGTCTGACAAATGTGTAGATTAGTCCATGTGCTTCAATATGATCGACAGCAGCCCGGTGATCTGTGAGTGCATTTTTAAGCACGCCCATCATTAGTTTCCCGCTTACGCCTGGCAGTTCGTCATAGATTCCCGCAGACGCGGTGTAGACGATGCGTTTTACACCATGCTGCAGCATGCCTGCCACAATATTTTTGATCATGTCTTGAAGATCAGTCGATTTCTTCATCCCTTGATTAGAACCTAAGCAGGAAACGACCGCGTCATGGCCTGCTATTGCCGCTGCGACTCTTTCTGGATGAAAGGCATCTCCCTGAACGACCGTTAAATTTTCGTGTTCAATTTTCAACTTTGCGGGTGTCCGCACAAATGCAGTGACCTCAAATCCACTTTCGATTGCCTGCTTCACAACCAATTGGCCCACACCGCCTGTGGCCCCGAACACAATGATTTTCATGTCTCTTCACCTTTCCTTCCCAAATAGTTGAATTAAAAACAAAAATCTTGTATCTGCATTATTTCTCAATACCCGTCATATGCACGTTTCACTCCATTGGAATACTTTTACGAATATCCACTTCATTTATAAATCCATGCTGCATGCAAAAAAGAGCACCAAAAGCTCGTTGGCTTCTGGTGCTCTTTCACTATAATCTGAGACTACACTCTATCAAACTCATCCGGATCCGCGAACATACGCTGATCCTTATTCAGGGCATTGATTTTGTCCATATTTTCCGGGGAAATTTCAAAATCAAAAACACCTGCATTTTCAGCAATACGGTGAGCTTTTATTGACTTTGGAATCGTCACGACTCCCGTTTGGATGTCCCAACGGATAATAATCTGAGCTGTTGACTTGTTGTATTCTTTTGCAATTTCCAGCAACACCGCATCATTCAGCAATTCTCCCTGCATTAACGGAGACCAGGCTTCGAGTTGAATGCCATGCTCTTTACAAAAACCGTGGAGTTCTCGTTGATTAAATCGCGGATGGTACTCAACTTGATTGACCATCGGCACCACTTCACAGTTGGCAATAATTTCTTCAAGGTGATGAACTTTAAAGTTGCTCACGCCAATGGCACGAACGCGTCCATCTTTATAAAGCTTTTCAAGCGCTTTCCACGTTTCTGCGAATTTCCCTTTTGAAGGAAGGGGCCAATGAATCAAATACAGATCCAAGTAATCCAAGCCCAATTTCTCCATACTTTCATCAAACGCAGCGAGGGTGGCATCATAGCCGTGGTTGGCGTTCCACACTTTTGTCGTAATGAACAATTCTTCTCTCGGAACATGGGTTTCCGCAAGCGCTTTGCCGACCCCTTCTTCATTTCCATAAATTGCGGCAGTATCAATGCTGCGGTAGCCTACTTCAAGAGCCGATTTTATGGACTGTTCGACTTCTGCGCCGTCTTCTACTTTAAAGACGCCCAGGCCCAGCCATGGCATTTTTACCCCGTTATGTAAGGTAGTTGTTGGTTGAATTGGATTTGACATGTTTGCACCCCTTATCTGAATTTCCTAATTCATTTATATGTTTACGTAATTTCTCCACTTATGAACAGGCTTCCAATTCAGAAGCTGCTTGGCCTTCTCGTTGTTTAACAGCGGCTCGTAGCCTGTCAGTTCTTTTTTAAATTCGCTTACATCCGGATAGCATGTTTCCATCAATTGTTTGCTCTCGATGTCCATACTGGTTTCATCTGCTCCGATATTCAAGGCAACAGAACCAAGTCCATCCGTTTCCACGGCCAGTCGATAAGCACTAGCAGCATCACGTGTATCAATATAGCTCCACAAAATGGTTTTCCGCTGTTCCGGATCGTGGATAAACCCAGGAAAATTCGAATACATTTCAGGTGCAATAACATTTCCCAACCGGAACGATACAACCTGCATGCCTGTTCTGCGTTCGATCATGTCGGCAGTGTTTTCATTGACAATCTTGGACAAGCCGTAGCTTTCTTCCGGCAATTGCGGATGCGCTTCATCTATCGGTACATACTGTGGAGTTAAATTTTGCGTTGAAAAACAAATGCCGTATGAAGACTCACTGGATGAAATGACCGCTTTTTTAATCCCCAAACTCCCCGCAGCTTCTAAAATGTTATACGTGGACATGACGTTATTCTGAAACGTCACTTCGTTCGGATGCGAGTAAGCAACCGGAATCGCTGCAAGATGGACCACCGCATCGGCACCAGCCAACACCCCATAAACCTCACCGAGATTCGTCAAATCCGTGATTACCGTTCTGCAAAGCGCTTCTTTTGGATGCTTCATATCTGCATTGACAACTTCATAGCCATGCTCCAAAAATTCCTTTATCACGTCCCGGCCCAGCAGGCCACTTCCGCCTGTTACCACTACCTTTTGCATGTTCATCCCTCCATTTTTTGAGCGTTCCTGAATTGTGTAAATAAAACTAGTTTCATTTAACAACTTTGTTTATCAATCAAACTAACTATAGGTGAAAAAGGAATTATCATCAAGTAAGTTCGGTTTGTATTCTTCGCAATGTGCCTAAATACCATTTCTTAATGAACTGAGGACTTGCTGATACTTTTAAAAATGAAAAAGGATCCCACGAAGAGATCCTTACACATTTTTTGCAATAGGAAAGTGTTTGATGTTCTTCTTCCCCCATTCGTCCATCAGCAAGACGATTGGAATGAGGCTTTCCCCCAAATCGGTTAAAGAATATTCCACCCTCGATGGAACTTCAGGAAATACTTTCCGATGAACAATCCCATCTTCTTCTAACTCTCTAATTTGCGTGGTTAATACCTTATGCGTAATTTTTGGAAGCAATCGTTTAATCTCACTAAATCGTAAAGTACCTTCTGTTTCTAAATAGTAAATAATGATGATTTTCCATTTGCCACTAATAATCGATAAGGTCAGTTCTTTTTCGCAATTAAATTCGCCACACTCAATTTCTCTTTTTATTTCTGACCGTAACTCATCCATTGGGCTGCTCCTTCCCTTCTATTCCTGAAAGTATCCTTTTGGTAACCTTCTCACAAAAAAGTGCGTTCTTCCAATAAAAAGAATTATAATTTAGAATAAACAGAATATATAGATTTCTTTTCTTGGCAAAACGTTTTGATTCTCTCTTTGGTGCTGGCATTTTACGTGTGAAAAAATGGGATAGGAGATGACAAGGATGGCAGGAAACAGAGCAGTGGTATACAGAGGTGCTGGACATGTAACCGTTGAAGACATCAGTTACCCTGAATTAATCATTAGAGACGGTCCCGGGGTAAATCCGTTAAATGTCGGGCGGAAATGTGAGCATGGCGTGATTGTGAAAATCGTTACCACGAATATTTGCGGAAGCGACCAACACATGGTGCGGGGTCGGACGACAGCTCCTGAAGGGCTTGTCCTCGGCCATGAAATTACCGGTGAAGTCATTGAAGTGGGCCGGGATGTTGAATTTATAAAAAAAGGAGACCTCGTGTCTGTACCATTTAATATTGCCTGTGGCCGCTGCCGCAGCTGCAAAGAGCAAGATACGCATATTTGCGAGAACGTAAACCCGGACCGTCCGGGATCTGCTTATGGCTACGTTGATATGGGCGGATGGGTTGGCGGCCAATCGGAATATGTCATGGTCCCTTACGCAGACTTTCAGTTGCTGAAATTTCCGGATAAAGATCAGGCGATGGAAAAAATACTTGATTTAACGATGCTTTCTGATATTTTTCCGACAGGCTATCATGGTGCCGTGAGTGCTGGTGTAAAACCAGGAGCTACTGTCTATGTTGCCGGGGCTGGCCCTGTAGGTTTAGCCGCTGCCCACTCTGCCCAACTATTGGGTGCATCTGTTGTGATTGTAGGGGATTTAAACAAAGAGCGCCTTGCACAAGCCCATAGTTTCGGCTGTGAAACCGTAAACCTTCGGGAACATGCGAATCTCGGAGAACAAATTGCTCAAATTCTGGGTGTCCCGGAGGTTGACTGCGCCATTGATTGCGTCGGCTTTGAAGCCAGCGGACATGGCGAGGGAGCTGGTGAAGCACCCGCTATCGTATTAAATTCCATTATGGAAGTGACTCGTGCAGGTGGACGCCTTGGCATACCCGGACTCTATGTAACCGGTGATCCTGGCGCATCCGATGAAGATGCAAAAAATGGAACCTTGAAGGTGCGCTTAGGGCTTGGCTGGGCAAAAGCACATACTTTTGTAACAGGTCAAACGCCAGTTATGAGGTACCATCGCGACTTAATGATGACGATTTTAAGCGGGAGAGCGCAAATTGCCAAAGCAGTAAATGCAACGGTAATCTCGTTAGACCAAGCACCAGAAGCATATGCTGAATTTGACCAAGGCGCTTCCAAGAAGTTTGTCATTGATCCCCACGGAAATTTGAACAAGTAACGTGTTTTCCTATAGGCTTATAGAAAAACAAGGAGGTTCATTCCCATGAACAAAATTACGTTGGAATTGGCAAAAAAAATTATTGCTGGTGCTGAAGAAGAAGCAACTAAACTTGGCATTTCCATGGTTATTTCGGTGGTGGATGATGGCGGAAATCTAGTGGCCATTCACCGGATGGATGATGCGTGGTTGGCGAGTATCGACATTTCTCAAAACAAAGCTTGGACATCTGTAGCTCTAAAAATGCCGACAGCAAGCTTAGCGGATGCGACGGTTCCTGCAGCTGAACTTTTTGGATTAAACACAACCAACAACGGACGCCTTGTCGTGTTTGGTGGAGGAATCCCTCTTATTATTGATGGTAAAGTAGTGGGAGCTATAGGCGTCAGTGGAAGTGCTGTGCCGCATGATGTGCAAGTTGCGGAAGCCGGTGTGAAGGTGTTTAACAAGATACTAACATCTTAAAATATTTCGATACTATGTTTTTAATATGAAAAAGAGCCGAGATAATTATCCTGGCTCTTTTTTTAAGGGAATGAAGGGAAAAGTGTGCGTCGAATCCTTCATATAAGATAACGCCCATGTCCCCTCGAGTAGTGGATACTTAGATTTCCTGCGATGATACGAATGCTATATACTGATTAAACAGACTTTACTATGACGGTCGGAGGGGATCTTATGATGTTCGAAAACAAAGTAGTCATTGTTAATGGTGGAACCGATGGAATTGGCAAGGAAGTGGTTCGTTTCTTTTGCAAAGAAGGGGCTAGCGTTCATTTTACGGGAAGAGACCGTACCAAAGGCTCTCAAGTAGAGAGTGAATGCGACGGGAAGGCTCATTTTACCCAAGTCCATAACGAAAACGTAGAAGAAATCGAAAGCTTTTTTAAAGCACTTGAAAATGATGGGCATACTGTTGATATTCTATTCAACAATGCCGGTATTCTGTCTACAGGAATGGGGCCATTGTCTCGCGTAAAGCTAGATGACTGGAATTATTTAATTGCCGTCAATCAAACAGCGATCTTCGCCTACATGAAATATTCTTTAGTCGTAATGAGTAAGCAAAAAAAGGGAGTCATCATTAATAATGCAGCGATCCTTGGAAACGATAAAGTCAATCCGATGCTGCCAGCTTACAGCGGGACAAAAGCAGCAGTGGTTGCGATGACCCAAAGCACGGCACTTCGCTTTGCGAATCAAGGAATCCGGGTCAATTGCATATCCCCTGGCCCTACAGAAACCGACCTAGCCATTAATGCATATGGCGGAAAAGAGAATTATGAAAAACAATCCAAGGGACACCCTAGAGGAAGTTACGGAAAACCAAATGAGATTGCAGAAGTCGTTCTCTTCTTAGCTTCAGACAAAGCATCTTATATAAACGGTGCAGAAATAGTCGTAGATGGCGGCTACTCATTAAAATAAATAAATTTAGGGGACAGGGGCTTTGTCTTGTGACGAAGCCCCTGTCCCCTTTTTCGTGCTACTGTGATTGGCCCTAACTTGATAGCGCTCGGATAGCAGCAGCTAAATATTTGGTCAATAAGCTGTATTTCAGCTAATAGAGATATAAAAGGGACCTATTAGAGTCCCTTAATAGTTTGCCTTTATTTATGGTACGGTTCTCCGTGATGTATCTAAGTGCGGTTTTTATGTTTTATATTAACTTGTAGAATCAACTTCTGCGACCAGTTATCTTATTCCTAAAAGAGTCTATACTTTCAAGAATTGCATTTATATTCAAACCAATACCTGCAATGTTCGGTTTCAATTCGAGCCATTTGGCTTTTTCGGCCAACTGAGAAGATAACATCATTTGTCCTTCACTATCCATAATTCGTATATTTTCTAATCTCTCAACGGCATAATTAGTAATATTCGATTGTACATAATTAACTCCTTGTTCATCTGTATCAATAAGTGACATTATTCCTATTACTTCGAAAGAGAAGCTACCCCTTCTTGACTTCAATTCCATTTCTACCATTTGAGTGCTACTTGCTTCATCCCAATATACTGTATACCTAAATTCTTTTTTTTCAATCATAACTTCTGATGTTTTATCATATGGATTTATGACTTTTAAATCCCTTAATCGCCATCTAGGTGGTAATAGAAAATTCCATACACCTCCGTGACCTCTGTTAGATGGACCTAATGGTATATTCATATGATTAAATTGAAAGCTAACAGTATCTGATGATGGTTCTTGGACAACGGTTCGCAAGTTTGTTTCCAATTTCCTTATTTGACATTGAGCAGAATTATATATTAGGGTACCACCAACTGAAAAATTTGAATCATTCCTACTCCTATAAATATTAGATAATGGCTCAACTATGACGTGAGAATTCAAATCTTTTGGACTAATATTAAAATTAGTAAGTTTACCATCTACATTTAAATAATCAATTACCGCAACCTCCAAATACATCTGAAGTTCCTCCTCCATATACAAGCGTGTTCACCGGTTACAACTCTCTCTTAAAATACTACCGTTAAAAACATTCAATCCACTTACCCAATCTAAAAACCTTATATCACTTTTTTAGTTTCAAACTACTTATTTATTTAACAATTTTTTACAAATTTAGTGCTCTTAATAGAACTGTTCCAGAGATATCATCTTTTAAGATTTCTCTTGAAGAACTTATTTCTCTATTAGGGCTAAACATATGAAGCTCTATACGATTAAATCTATTCTTATTTTTCTTCATTATAAAATCCACTAAACAGGGAGTAATATCTATAGGGAATTGTGTAATCCGATGCCATTCCTCATTAATCAAAGCTTCTATTTCTAATATCAATTTATTATATTTTTTTAAAACTACAGGACTAACGGCTACTAGATTTGTACCTTTATAAAGAGTTAATAATTCTTCTGAAGCCTGTGCGAATAAAGATAATGTACTTAATCCTGTGGGATATTTTTTTAAATAGGTACCCTCACTTATCTTTATTTCCCCAGCTTTGTTTTGTGTGTAATCTTGTAATATATCTTCAATCAACGTGAAGACTGATGAAAATGCCGCTACATTAACTCCCTTAAATTCTTCATTTTCAATATGTGTAATAAAACTACTTTTACTTAATGCAATATTTTTTCCGTCTTTAGCTACTTTAGATAACTCCACTTCTTGTTCTTCATACTTCATAATTTTATAATCCAAAACACCTATATCACTAGAATCTTTATTTATTTTTAGTGCATATAAATTAGGGATCAGTAGATGCTTTTTTGTTATTTTATCAAATTCTTTCACCATATATAGTCTTCTTCCATTACTGTCTTCTCTAAATAAATCCTTATCGAAATAATAATGTTCGATACTAATATATGGTGTGTCTTTACGATGCTCTGGTACTGGTAACAGCATAGAATATACATTGTTCCCATGGTTTAATACTTGGGTATCTCCAAATTCACTATTAATCTCATCAACATCTCTATCAAAAATAAATATTTTACAATATTCATTCTCTAATAAAGCATGATAATCACGGATTTTTTTTAATTTATCGTTACCCATCTCAGTTTTTTTATCAGGTTCAAAAAATTCAATATCTAAGCTTTCAAACATTCCATCTTCATTTAGCTTTTTTAAAGCATATTTTAAATGTTTCCAATCTGTTTGTCCTTCTGTAATAATTATATTTTTTCTCGGATTAGTTAACTCATCTAATCTAACATTTAAGATAGGAAGATATTTTTTTATAAACACCTCTATAATTCCTTCGGAGGACGCTATTTTAAAAAGAATTTCATCTTCTTCAGGGGAACATTCAGTTTGAACGATTCCACTTTTGTTTAAATACAGTCTATCCTCATCTTCATTTCCATAAAGAAATATATCATCATCTAAAAGTATGAAATCCTTCAGCTTAAATTTAAAATAGGCGCAATTACTCGAGTTTTTAGAAGTATGTAAAACCATCTTTATATAAATCCAATTATCTTCAAATTTCTTTAGTAATTTAAAACCCCAATTCAAATCAATAATTTTCAAACGAATATCACGCTCCATATTCATCCCCCTCGTAACAAGAACTCTGTTATCCCTTATTTTTACATATTCCTTCAAAAATCTCACTCACTTATGATAAGGATCTCTATAGTCTATCTAGATGTGATTTATACAGAGCGGAATTCCATTCATAAGTAAAATCAATAGTCTAATAAAATTCAAACTAATTTAATCTAGATTTTTAAATACATACTGAATAATACATCACGATTACTCATTATTTATTAATGTTTACGTTATTGATATAAATTTATGGTATTTTTTTCAAGATAAATGGCTAAAATGACAGGATTAATGTACCATTGTAAGTGATATTCATTAATATAAATCTTTATTTTGGCGTGGAGGATAAATATGATTATTACACCTTTCGGCACATACAATGGAAACAGTTGGGAATCTCATTGTCAGGCCTTTTTAAAAATGAAATATGAAGTTAATGGTTATCAAGAAATGACTGCACATACAAATGGCGATTTAGGCATTGAGGGATTTACAAGAGATGGAATAGTTTTTCAATGTTATTGCCCGGATGAAGAATATGATTCCATTAACCTCTATAACCATCAAAGAGATAAGATTACTCAGGACTTAGGAAAATTAAAAAAATTCAAAAGTCAATTACTGAAGTTTCTTCAAGGAGTGAAAATAAAAAAATGGATTTTTCTCACTCCCAAAATTACTAATAAAGAACTAATTAGGCACTGCCATGAAAAAGCAGTTGAATACAGAATTGATAGTACAATGAAGGATTTATTAGATGACTCTTTTGATGTTTTTGCACAAGATGAATCGTTTTATGGAAAAGAAATTATTCAAGCGAAGCAAATTTTAGATGAAAAAATAATTATCAATGTCCCAACACCTGGTCAATTAGATATTGTTAATTGGAAACAGTGTCAAACAGCATCCATTAATATATTAGATAGGAAAATAGGAAGCCTTTTTCACGACCTTGATGAGGCAACCAAAAATAATAGAACAAATAAATATATTGATATACAAATAAGAAATTACATTAAAGGTCAAGAGATCTTAAACCATATGCAGCAGACATATAGTTCTGCCTATGAAAAACAAGTCAGAATAAAGAGCTCAATTGCAAACCATTTAGAAACAGAAGTACTACTGACTAATTTACCGCCAAAAGAAATATTGAATAATACTTTAGAAAAATATAAGACAGCACTTATGGGAGAGAAATTTCATGATGTTTTTGAGTTCTCAGTGTATAACGATTTGTGTCATGAAGCAATTGCAAGCTGGTTAATTGATTGCCCATTAGATTTTGGAGGTTAGAGTAATGGATTTACCCTTTAATGAAATAAAAGAAATTAGATTCAGTAGAAAAAAAGTCCCCATCTCACCTGAATTACGTCCTATCTACAGAATTTCACAAATTATTCTTGTCTTATATCTTTCATCAACAAAACAAACGGCATCTCTTTTAAAATTACAGTTATTTAACTGGGGACTGCAGACTGAAAGCCGTTCTGAGCGACTGCTTCAGATAAAAGAAACAAATTATTTACCAATCATTCGCTTTGACCCTTTTTTGAATAGAGCTTTGAATTATGGGATAGCGATGAATGTTTTATCCTTTAATAATAAGACCGGAAAATTTTCATTAACAGAAAAGGGAGAAGTTTTCGCTCAAAATATATTACAAGAAGAGGTATTTTCAAAAGAGAAAAGTTTTTTAAAAATAATTAATGTTAGCTTATCTGATTCTTACATTACTAAATTATTTAAAGAGAGGTACTCCTCATGACCCAAATAAAATTTAATCGTCTAAAAATAACGATCGAAACGTCAGAAGGTTTATTTGGCACCGATATTCCTTTTCAAAATGGATTGAATATATTAAGAGCTAGTAATACAAAAGGGAAAAGCTCTACTCTTAACTCAATCCTATACACTTTAGGAATTGAAGAAATGCTTGGTGGAAGAAATGCAAAAACAATGAAACCAGCATTAAAAGACAAGTTGTCATACAAAGGAAAAGAAGTTTTTATCTTAGAATCTAAAGCGCAGTTAGAGATTTCCAACTATATAGGAGATATTATTACCATTACTAGATGGATTAAGTCATCTAGCATTGATGAAAAATTAATTAGAGTTCATTTTGGAGCTCTTCTATCAAAAGAAGATAAAGTAAATTCACAGGATTTTTATGTCCATATGAAAGGTTCTGCATCCAAAAACGCAGGATTTCACTCTTTTTTATCTGATTTTATAGGTTGGGAACTTCCACAAGTCCCTTCATTCGACGGTGGAGATAAGATTTTGTACTTGCAGACACTTTTCCCTTTATTTTTTGTGGAACAAAATAAAGGCTGGAATAGCTTTTATTCCCCTATTTCAGGAAGTTTTGGCATAAGAGATTTATCTAAACGTGCATTCGAATTTCTATTAAAAATGGATGTTACCAAAAATACGAAAGAACGTGAAGAATTAAAAATTTTGAAAGCTTTACTTGTAAGTAGATGGTCTAGCATGAAACAAGAGCTAGAAGAATTAGCAGTCCCTATTAACGCTGAAATTCCATGGTTACCTGAAAAGCCTACTCTTTTAAATGAAATACCTTTTAACGTTTATGACGAAAATCAACAATTAATATCTATTGTTGATCTAATATTTCAATTAGAGAGTGAAATTAAAGAAAAGGAAAATTATAATGTCGTAAAAATCTCAGACGTAACAACTGAGTACGAAGAGAAAGTAAAAGAACAAGAACTTTTAGTATTACAATTACAAAATGAAATAAATTCTAGTAGACAGGATTTACACTTAGAAAAAAATAATCAATATTCGATGAATGAAAATTTAATAAAATTAGATTTAGATTTAACACGAAATCAAGAAGCTGAAAAACTCTATAGATTAGGCTCCACTATTGACTCAACCTTATCTCATAATATCTGTCCAACATGTAATCAGCTTGTTCAAGACTCCCTTATGCCCCCAGAAACAAATATTCAACCACTTGATTTATCAGAGAATATAACTTTTATAAAAGAACAAATTAAAACTCTGAAATTTGGAACAATGCAGTCTCAAAAGATCATACAAAATAAAACATCTAAGTTGGCAATGCTTTCAGAATATATTGATAACGCTAGAAGAGAATTAAGACTATATAAATCAGAATTAAATGAAAATCCTCAGTTACCAACTAAAATGGAATTGAACAAATTAGTAGAGTTAAAAATTCGCTTAAATAAGTTACATGAAGCAAATAACTCCTTTGAAAAATTAGAAAAGAAGATTAAGATATTAAAAGAAGAATGGCGAAATTACTTAGATAGGAAAGAAAAATTACCAAAAGATTACTTTTCACAGCACGACAAGAAAAAATTAATCTTTTTCGAAAAAGAATTTTTAAGTTTATTAAAAAGTTTCACCTTCTCTAGTGTTGATACAAAAGACATCACAATTTCACATGATAAATATACCCCCATTGTTAGCGGATTTGACATTAAATTTGATTCTTCAGCTAGTGATAACATTCGCTTAATTTGGTCCTATATAATTGCTGTTTATAAGACAAGTCAGCAGTTTTTCGGAAACCATCCTGGAGTAATTGTATTCGATGAACCTGGTCAACAACAAATGGATGTAAATAGTCAAAGGAAACTCTTTGAAGTTTTATCACAAACCAATAATCAATCTATTATAGGAACTTCACTTAAACCCGAAGAAATAGTAGAGGTGACGAAAAATCTTGATTTAAATATAATCGATCTTGGAGAGGATTATATTATCAAGCCCTTATTAAATTAGAAATTTAAAGTGTTTACTAAAAAAAGGTTAAACTGCCCTAGACTTAAATCTAGTGCAGCTTAACCTTTTTAATTTCCTATATACATTTTTAATAGATACTTAAATCACAGATTTTTTTCGTATGATTATAGCATTTACTTAAACTATTTCATTTTCACTGCTGGTAACAATGAGACGTTAACAACTATCTCTCATGCGACTTTTCCATGCTTTCTAAAAAATTTTTTCTGTCTGTAAAAAAGTAATCTTCTAGTTTTAAAAAATCTATTAAATCTTCACCAAGAGTTTGATTAATCAATTCTATATGTTTATTTAATATATTAAAAATATGGGGGATTACATCAATATATCTAGCGGAAGTGGGTGCTACAGTCAAATGCGCTATATGTTCTGGATTCTCACATTCCACCATTATTCCTGAAAAAACAGCGGTCAGAGAGGCATGTATGAATTCACTATTATATTCATAGTATTTATCGTATTCATCCTTAATACCTAATTCGATTGCATATTCTCGAGCGGATTTTTTGAAATAATCCCCGTTTATAGGTATAGCTTCTAGTAAATCATTTTGAGATGCAAGCATTAAAACTTCTATATCTTTTACATCTTTTTTACCGATCCTTTTCAAAATATGGAGCCTCATTCTATCCAGAGCAAATTCTCTATATTGAGTTACTTCTCCTTTTTCTATTAAATATTTAGATTGCCAATAATTATCAAAAACTATTCTAGTAGTTGTAGATGCGAGTATTCCATTTACAGCAAATAAAGACATTCTTAATTCATTTAATACCTTTATACTATAAAGAAGTTTCGAAAATAGAACTTGCTCATTCTCATCAAACCAATCCCAATTATGTGAGAAAAATTTAGGCAATGCTTCTAAATAATTTTTTTCAATCAACATGTTCGGGTAATATCTAAGTTCCTCTTGACTGACTATACAAGGAGAATATTCTTTTAAAATTTGAATAGTTTCTTCTGTAGGAATTATATTATTTTCTACTTGACCAGTAATTTTCATCCCTATATAAATAGCATTTATAATAGAACTTTTTTCAATAAGTTCTTGTTCTATGTCGGTTGTTTGAAAATCTAAAGTACTTTCCGGCAATAAATTTGCTTCTTGCAAATGCAAAATTCTACTAATTGTATGATATGGATGATTTTTTTCTTTTAGTAATTTTAGTTCTTCTTCAAATTTTAAAGAATCGAAACCAATAACAATTAGTCGTTCAAAATTAATATCATGACTGCTTAATAAAATTTTTATTTGCTGTTCTACATTTTCATCAATATTCCATTCCAACATATTACATTTCGAGGCCTGTGCAAGTACTATCATTTCTTTTATAAAGTCACCGAAACCGTGTTTATTAATTAGGTTAATAAGCCATAAGTGCCCTACGGTTAAACTATATATATACATGTCACTACTAGTTGACTTTTCTTTTATTGGCATAGCCGGATTCACAAACTTTCCAGCCTTTTTATCCATCTTAAAATCTTTAATATCTGGATTACTATACAGTTCCCATAATTCATGCCAATCTTTTTTCAAAAAAACACCCCTTTATTTAAAGTATAATTGAATGAGATTTTTTAAATTTTCTTGCAGATATTTATACCTCACTTACTTATGATAAGGCTCACCCTTCATAATCCTAAAAGCCCGATACACCTGCTCCACCAAAATCAACCTCATCAATTGATGCGGAAACGTCATTTTCGAAAAGGACAATTTCTCATCCGCCCTTTTTAACACTTCATCATGCAGCCCCAACGATCCGCCAATCACAAAAACAATTTTGCTGCGGCCGTAGGTCATTAGCGATTCGATGTCTTTTGCCAGCTGTTCGGAGGTTTTCATTTTTCCGTCGATCGCCAACGCAATAACATAGGCATCTGGTGAAATTTTTGCCAGAATCCGCTCGGCTTCCTTCTTTTTGACGATTTCCATGTCCGCCTCGCTCAATTGCTCTGGCGCTTTTTCATCGGCTACTTCAATTTCATTTATTTTTGTATAGCTTCCGAGACGTTTTGTGTACTCTTCAATCCCGGATTTTAAATATTTCTCTTTTAGCTTCCCGACACTGACAATTGAGATATTCACATGTTATCCCCCTTCACAATAAATTTACAAACAAGTTACCCACAAATGTTATACACATATCCACAGTCATTTCTACATCTTGTGCCCGATCAGGCGTTTGCCACAAGATACGTTGCAGCCTCTTCACAGTAGGCACATCTTGTGGATAACTTTTCTATTTCTGATAATTCTGTAAGTATAGGATAGCTTTTCGTCTCAGCTACAAACATGTCTAAGGCATGCTCCACATGGGTTTTACAGCATTTGATCTCCATTTTTTCCACCTCTTTCGATTTCCGAATATTCCACACAGTTATACACATTTCGTTCTCTTTTATCCACAACCCATTTTAACAGAAGAAAAGAGCTACGGATAGCGAAGCTTTTATGGGTCTATGGATTGTTAATAATAAATTTACATCAAAAAAGTTATCCACACGCTCTTTTCTCCTTTTCCGAACATTGCATGCTGGAAGTGGTTCCTCAGATTTACATATTTGAATAGTATATTAGTAGAACTCAGGATTTTTGGCTCAAAATTACTCATTTAGTTTGTGAATCATAATAAAATATGCCGAAATTATAAATAGGCTTCTTTTCTTTAAATCTCCACATAAAATACGGAGCAAATCAGCGGAGACTCCCGCGGAATAGCGAGACAGCCGAGACCCCACAGGGAGCAGAGCGACCGAGGAGGCTTGGCGCTCGCCCGCAGGAAAGCGGAGCTGATTTGCGGAGTATTAGATAGCCGACGAATTAATAACCCGAAACAAAAAAGCCCGCATAGAATCGAAATTCTACACAGGCCGGCTATCTACTCTATAACGCTGAATTATCAACAAGCTCCAGTTCAAACTCCATCAGTTCTCCATTGCGATAAGCGCTGACGGTCATCGTGTCGCCAATTGTCTTTTCGTTATACAAATGCTGGCGCAACTCAATGATGTCCGTGATCGCAACACCATCCATCTCCACAATAACATCAAACTGCTCCATACCGGCTGCCGCTGCCGCTGACCCATCGACCACTGAATTGACCACAACACCCGCTGTGACGTCATCAGGAAGGTTTAAGGTCTCTTGGCGATCGACACGCGGCACTTGAAGCAAATCAAGCAGCGTAATTCCCATTGAAGGCCGGATCATTTCTCCATTTGCTTCAAGCGAACTGATGACCGGCATTGCAGAATTGATCGGAATCGAAAAGCCGATGCCTTCCACAGATGATGTGGCAATTTTCATCGAGTTGATGCCAATCAGCTGGCCTGCCAGATTGACCAATGCCCCGCCGCTGTTGCCGGGGTTGATTGCGGCATCGGTCTGCAGCACTTCTGCCTGCCAATCTTCCTGGCCATCCCCGTCCAAATCCACTGGAACGGCACGATCGGTTCCGGATACCACTCCAGTTGTCACAGAACCGGAAAAATCAAGGCCGAGGGGATTGCCAATCGCGATGACCGTCTCCCCTTGTTTCAAAGCATCCGAGTCGCCAAATTGGGCCACAGCTTGTACATCAGCCCCATCCATTTCCAGAACGGCGAGGTCCGTCCAAATGTCACTCCCGACCACTGTCGCTTCCACTTTAGTACCATCCGACAAGGTCACTTCGATGCCGCTGGCGCCGTCGATTACATGATGATTGGTCACCACATGCGCCGTGCCGTTGTCATTTTTATAAATAACCCCAGATCCTGTGCCGGCCTCTTGCTCCTGTTCAGGCGATTGCTGGGACCAGAAATCGCCGGCTGCCTGCAAATTGGTGACGCCTACAACGGCATCTGCCGCAATTTCGACCGCTTCAGTCACATCTGTTGTAATATCAACCGAAACCGACTCGGAACGTCCCTCAGTATCCTGCTGGACAATTTGTGTCTCATTATCATTGTCCGGTATCAGCCCCGGCATCGAATAAAACAATAACCATACCAACAAAGCACCAGCTGCTACCCCGGTTACACCTGCAGCAAATGTACCCAAACGGCTTGGCCTCTGGCGGCCGTGTGGGGTTTGATTGTAATAGCCCATTGCGTTCATCCTTCCTCATTCTTCTATTTGTTTAATCTTAGTGTAGAAATTCGAATCAGACAAAGCAAGCTGGAAGAGTCGGAGTCTTTTTTTAAAAGTATAAATATGTCCATTTTTCTTTAAAGAAGTCGAATAGTGGCCGTTTGATCTGTTTATTCTTAACTAGTCTTACTGGGATTTTGGAGTTAGCTACACTGATGGAAATGCAGGGGGCGAAGGGCAAACATATGCTACTGCATCGCAATGAACATCCGGCTCTACTCTCCAATAAAAAACAGCCGGAAGCGAATTCGCTTTCGGCTGTTGGTTACACTACAATCAATTTGGTTGGCACATTGGGATCCGTGTCGAGAAGGTTGATGTATTCTCCGACAATGATGCCTTTTGACTGCAAAGTTTGCTCGACGCTCATGCGCGCGAGGTCCTTCATGTTGTTGTCTTTACTCAAATGCGACAAGTAAATGCGCGTCGGCTTTTCAGCGAGCACTTCGCTCATTGCCACTGCCGCATCTTCGTTTGAAACGTGGCCAACGTCGCTCAAAATTCGGCGTTTGACAGACCACGGATAACGCCCCATCTGCAGCATGCCCACATCGTGGTTGCTTTCGAACACATAGGAATCTGAAGCCTGGATAACACCTTTCATCCGGTCGCTGACATAGCCCGTATCCGTAATCAACGACAACTTCCGTCCTCCCGCATGAAAGACATAGAACATTGGATCGGCGGCATCGTGTGACACTGCAAATGATTCGATATCAAGCGAACCAAAGGTCTTTACGGTGTCCATATCAAAATGGAATCGCTGTTCCAGCGGAATCGCTCCGACCAACCCGTCCATTGCGGTCCACGTTTTGGCATTGGCATAAATCGGCACTTTGTGCTTGCGTGCCACGATGCCAAGCCCTTTAATGTGGTCGCTATGTTCATGAGTGACCAGAATGCCATCCAAATCGCTCATTTTTTTGCCAATGGCCGCAAACAGCTCTTCCATCTTGCGGCCGCTAAGTCCCGCATCGACCAGGAAAGAATGCTCCCCGTTTTCGATATAAGTGGCGTTGCCGCTCGAGCCGCTGGCTAATACACTGAATTGCATAGCAAAAATCTCCTTACTCTACTGCTTCTTCTGCTTCTTCTACTTCTTCCTCTTCATTCAATTCAATCACACCATCTTTGACGGCATTGATAAAATAATCTTCACGGCTGCCATCTGCAAGTTCTGCTTGAATGTGCCAGGTTGGGACAAACATTTGACGATTTTCCGATACTTGTACATGGACGGAATAGCCCAATTCAGCTTTGTTGATAGCGGAATCGCGTTCCAGTTCATTTTTTTGGTAAAGCGTGTGAATCGCTTTGATGGCTGATACCAATTCCTTTGGTTCCTGGTTTTCAATAATGTCCGTGAACATCGTTTGTTCGTAGCGAACAATATCTCCATCATTGTTCCAATACACGGTTACTTTTCCATCTTCGCTGTAGTATAGCATGTCGCTATCAAAGGTTTGGAAATACACGGCTTTGTTTTGTTCTTCGTCAATTTCCCATAGTTTGTAGGCAGCACCTTCATGGACCGTTTCTTCAACGAACGCATTTAAAGCATCTGCACTTTCCGCTTCTCCTGTGGGCGAAACAGGTTCTCGATAAGCGACCTGCAACTTTTTGCTATCTTGAACACTGGCCTGAACGTTTCTGGCAGGTGCATCGTTCGTGGTGAAAACTTTTGTTTCGCCGCGAATATAAGGCATGCTTTCCACTTCTTCAGGAAGTTTCGAATAGGTAATGTTATCAAGATCCATTTTGTCGTCCACCGAGGATTCCGCAAGTTCCTCTAAATTTTCGGCTTCTGTATAGCGATTCAAATACAAGGAGTACAAAAAGACATTCAAAATAGAAAAGACAATAATAAAGATGGTCTTGGTTTTATTCCAATCCAAGTTCGCGTCCTCCTATCATTTCACTCGTCATTTCCGTCCATATTCCATCTGCTTCAAAATACCAGGCGGGTTCGAGCGTAATCAAATACCCATCTTCACTGCGTGTCAATTTGTAAGCGGGAGTAATATCCGTGATAGTGGATAAATCCAAATTATTGATTTGGGTGAGGGTGTTTAACACTTCCTCGCCTGAGGCAAGCACTGTCATACTTCTCTCCACTTCAGAGTCCAATTGATAGGCCGGCCGGTTGTAGCTATAAGCCTGCTCTTCCCCTTCGTCTATTCCCCAGGTAAGATCCAGGGACGTCGCAGTTGTCGAGCTGAAAACCGGGAAATCGGCTACATACATCTGATACTCGATCTGCTGTCTGACTGAGTTCATGCCGGTGTAAATGTATCGATCTGTCCAGCCGCCATGCCCATTAACGTAGCTAAGAGAATCGAACAATAAATCGGATGGAATTGCTGGATCGGACGTTTCGGCTCTAGGTTGAATATACCTGATGCTTTTCGTGTTAGGATTTTCTCTTATAAACGCACCAGAATTACCTGTATATTCTTGAGTCGTTAAATCAGCAGACAATTCCAATGCCGGTCCATCCAATAAGGCTTCCGCAAATTGTGAAGTCGATGTGTCCTCAGGCAAATAATCAACACTCGATTTCTCAACTTCACCTTCTGTCACATAGACGGGCAAGGCACCGATTGATTCATTTGTGATATAAGTTTCGTATTCTGCAGCCTCGGCTAAGATATCCGCCTGGAATTGTCTTAAGCTTTCAGAAGGAATTGCCGCTTTATAGATTCCGCCGGATACCGTATTGATAAAGTAAAGGGCCGGTCGATCGTTAGCGGGTGCATCCCATTCGATGACGATTCGGTCAAAAGACGATTCAGGAATTGCTGTGTCGTTAATGTTCGTCATTGTGTCAAATACCGGAAACGGGACGAGACCCGGATAGTAGACAACTGCCCGGTTCGAGCTATGCATATAAGATTCCATCGTATCAGGAGTCGTTTCTTCCTGTACCAATCGGACATCCTCAATTTGCCATTGCTCCAGTGCATCGAGCAACAGTTGGACATTTCCTTGATCAGTAGTTCCCGTAACGTCTTCCTCATTATGGAACAGCAATTTTACCGGACGTACAATTTCTTCTGTATTTTTAGTGTCTGCGATTGGCTCATCGACAGTAGTCGGCGGCTCAATGGTTTCGTGAGAAGGAGTGAACGTCCAGATCGTGAACGTCAATGCCAGACTAAGTAAGATCAGTAGAAATAAAGCACCTGATTTGATTTGCTCTACATATTTCAATCCCACTCACCTCCTCCATCATCCATCTCGAAAGGCAGCGTGAAGAAGATGGTTGTGCCTTTTCCGTATTTGCTTTCTGCCCAAATGACGCCGCCATGGGCGTTAATCATTTCTTTTGAAATAGCCAGCCCTAAACCGGTTCCGCCCATTTCACGCGAACGCGCTCGGTCAACACGGTAAAAGCGGTCAAAAATGCGGTCCACATTTTCTTTCGGGATTCCCATTCCTTCATCACTGATCTGAATCAGAAGGAAACCTTCCTCCACTGTCATGTCAAAGCGGACTTTGCCGCCTTCTGGAGAATATTTCAAGGCATTGGAGATGATGTTGTCGATTACCTGGGTCAGTTTATCAGGATCGATTTCCACAAAATACTGGTCCTTCGGCAAATGCCGATCAAAGTGAACCTTGTGCGATTTCGACATTTCAAACCGGTCAATGATGCGATTGAAAAAGACAGTAAACTCGACCATTTCCTTGCTCAATTCCGTCTCACTCGAATCCATTTTCGACAATTTCAGCAAATCATTAACGAGCCGGATCATCCGTTCGGTTTCTGTTTGCGTCACGTTCAGGAAGTTCGGCGCAAGATTCGGATCCTGCCATGCCCCATCAGCCAATGCTTCCAAATAACTGCGCATCGTCGTGAGCGGCGTTCGTAATTCATGCGATACATTGGCTACAAATTCGCGGCGTTCAATATCAATTTTTTCCTGCTCTGTGTTGTCATGCAGAACCGCAATCAGTCCGTTAACAAATCCTGTTTCTTTTTGGATGACTGAAAACGTCGTCCGCAATAAGGTGCTTTGTTCATACGAACTAAAATCAAGTGTCACTGCTTCTTTCATATCGATCAAATCTTCAAAGGTGTATTCTTCCTCCAGCCCCAGGACGCTGGTTACTGGCCGGTTAATCACCGTTTCACGTGAAACATTCAGCAATTGCAGCGCAGGATCATTGATTAAAATGATGCGTCCCCGTCTATCCGTCGACAAAACGCCATCTGTCATATTGGAAAGAACCGATGCCAATTTGCGGCGTTCGCTTTCCGTTGACTGCTGGGATTCTTGCAGCCTGTTTGTCAAATGGTTAAAGGCACGGGCAAGCTGACCGATTTCGTCGTCACTGTAAACCCGTACTTTACGCGAAAAATTCCCTTTGGCCATCGCCTGTGCTTGCCTCCGCATATCCGCAATCGGCCGCGAAATGGTCTGCGCGACTAAAATCCCAAGAATTGCGGTTATGACCAGAGAAATCGCGGTACCCACTGCAAGAATCGAGTTGATATCGTCCATTTGATCGTAGACATTTTCAACTTCTGCCACGACATATAAAGTCCCGAGAATCTCTCCACCTGCGGCAATGATTGGTTGAGTCCGCACCCAAATCCGCTCATCGCTTTCTTCATCAACAAACGTTTGCTCCAGCTCGGTTTCGCCGACAATAGAGCGCCGCACCAAATCAGTGGTCGAACGTTGCCCAACCAACGACTGGCTCTCGATGTCTGATGAGGCCAGAATGCTGTAGCGCGTATCGACGACTCGTATTTCAATGAGATCGTCGGACTGGAAACCGTATAAAACCGTTCGCAGCGTCTGCTCGAGCGTCAAATCTTCATCTGTCCGCTCTTTGATCATTTCTTCACGGACACTGAATTCGATAATTTCCATTCGGTCTCTAATGGAACTCTCAAAGTTCCCTTTCAGTGTTTCTTCCAGCTGCTGGGCAAAATAAAGACCAATAATCTGCATAGCCAAAAGAATCAGCAAAATGTAAATTAACACAAATTTTACGTGTATCGATTTTAAAAAATTAACTTTTGACATTCAATTACTCCTGCTCAGGATTTCGCAAATAATACCCGACACCACGGCGTGTCACGATCCACGCAGGATGACTCGGGTTGTCTTCAATTTTCTCACGCAAGCGTCGGATGGTCACATCCACGGTCCGAACGTCGCCAAAGTAATCATAGCCCCACACCGTCTGCAGCAAGTGCTCGCGGGTCATGACTTGGCCGATGTGCTTGCCGAGGTAGTGAAGCAATTCGAATTCACGGTGCGTCAATTCGATGGTTTCCTCACGCTTTAGCACAAGATAGGCGTCCGGTTGAATCGTCAAAGAACCGACCTGAATGTCGTTTGAATTTTGTCCTTCGTCTTCTGCGGGTGCGATATTTTGGCGGCGCAAATTCGCTTTTACGCGCGCGATTAATTCACGTGTCGAAAAAGGCTTTGTGACGTAATCATCTGCACCCAATTCAAGGCCCAGAACCTTGTCAATTTCCGAGTCTTTTGCCGTTAGCATGATAATTGGAAAATCAAACTTTTTGCGAATTTCGCGGCACACTTCCATGCCGTCACGGTTTGGCAGCATAATATCCAACAGCATCAAGTCTGGCTGAATTTCCCCCGCAATCTTGATTGCTTCGTCTCCATCATATGCACACACTACATTAAATCCTTCTTTTTTTAAGTTAAACTGCAGAATGTCTGCAATCGGCTTCTCATCGTCTACAACCAATATTGTTTTACTCATCATTTTTCTCCCCTTTTTTTCTTTCCACGTACACCCTATTTTGTCCATTGAACACTCTTTACTACCCTATACTTTATCATTCTTTAGGCCGTTTCGCACCTATTCAGCGGCTGTGCACCTTGGGCACTCCCGGAAACCCAAGCAGGCCATACAAGCGCTGTGTTACACCACAGCCTTTTCTTTGTCATACAGACCTTATCCATCTCTTTCTTCCTCTTTTATTCTCTAAAAAGTGAACGGCAAAAAAACAGCCGCCAAAGGCGACTGCTTAATAAAAATGGTAACGATGAATTGTAGAATTTGCTCTTTAGACCATTAATCACTTAGCTATGGAGCATAACAACGGAGACTCCCGCGGAATAACGCAGTGCCGAAATCCACTCGGACGTTTAGGCCGAGTTAGTTCGGCGCAAGTCCGCAGGAAAGCGGAGTTGTTATGCGGAATAGCAACCCCAGCAAATCAATTAATCCGATTCATCTACTGCTATTAAAAATTATCTCCACACACTCGTTACAATATTCGTTTGGTTGCGGTCAGGACCGACTGAAAAAATCGAAATCTGAACGCCTGTTAATTGAGAGATGCGCTCCAAGTAATGGCGCGCGTTTGCAGGAAGTTCATCCAATGATTTGCAGCTTGTCACATCTTCCGACCAGCCTGGAAGTTCTTCATAAACCGGTTCGCACTCATCCAGCATACGCAGGTTTGCTGGGTACTCGGTGATCAGTTCTCCCTGGTAGCGGTAAGCTGTACAAATCTTCACCGTTTCAAGGCCTGTCAACACGTCAATCGAGTTAACCGTCAAATCCGTCAAACCGCTGACACGGCGTGCATGGCGCACTACCACGCTGTCAAACCAGCCGATGCGGCGTGGGCGTCCAGTGGTGGTTCCGTATTCTTTGCCGACTTCGCGAATCTGTTGACCCACTTCGTCATGCAATTCTGTCGGGAACGGTCCGTCGCCAACACGCGACGTATAGGCTTTGCAGACACCAATAACATGCTGAATTGTTGTCGGGCCAACACCTGCACCAATTGTCACTCCGCCCGCTACCGGGTTAGAAGATGTAACAAATGGATACGTCCCTTGATCGATATCGAGCATAACACCTTGCGCGCCTTCAAACAGGACCCGCAGGCCTGAGTCAATGGCATCGTTCAACACTTTTGATGTGTCCGTTACATATTTGGCGATTTCCTGGCCATATGCGTAATACTCTTCCATGATTTCTTCTACAGTAAATCCTTCTGTTTCGTAAAACTTCTCGAACAGACGGTTTTTCTCTTTTAAGTTCATACGCAGTTTTTCTTCGAACACAACATGATCCAACAAATCCGCCATGCGAATTCCGACACGTGCTGCTTTGTCCATATAAGCAGGGCCGATGCCTTTGCCTGTTGTTCCGATTTTATTTACTCCGCGGCGCTCTTCTTCCACTTCGTCCTGCTTGATGTGATATGGCAACAAGACGTGTGCACGGTTGGAAATGCGCAAATTCTCCGTTGTCACTCCACGGTCATGCAGGCCTTTTAATTCTTTCACAAGCGCTTTCGGATCCACGACCATGCCGTTTCCGATAACCGATGTTTTATCTTTATAAAAAATCCCTGAAGGAATCAAATGCAATTTGTACGTTTCTCCACCAAAAATAATGGTATGTCCAGCGTTGTTCCCGCCTTGGTAACGTGCAATTACTTCTGCATGTTCAGATAGAAAATCAGTGATCTTCCCTTTTCCTTCGTCTCCCCATTGCGTTCCTACTACTACGACTGATGTCATCGTCCGCACCTCCGTTAGGCATATGCCCTGTCTCAAACAGTGTTTATTGTACCAATAGAACGGCCAATCGTCAACACAAAACAGAAGAAAACACGAACATCCAAATGTGTTACCACATTTAATGTTCGTGTTTAAAAGTCTCCGCCGGATTCATGTTCGCTCCAGTCAATGGTGACAAATTTATTGTATTCTTTCACAAATGCCAGTTTTACCGTACCGGTCGGGCCGTTACGCTGTTTGGCAATGATGATTTCAATCATATTTTGGTCTTCGGTTTCTTTGTCGTAATAATCTTCGCGGTACAGGAAGGATACAATATCAGCATCCTGCTCAATACTTCCGGATTCACGCAAATCCGACATCATCGGCCGCTTGTCCTGCCGCTGCTCCACTCCACGGGACAGCTGAGACAAAGCGATGACCGGCACTTCTAACTCACGCGCCAGACCTTTCAAAGAACGGGAAATATCCGATACTTCCTGCTGGCGGTTTTCACCGGATTTACCGGGTCCCGCGATCAACTGAAGGTAATCGATCATGATCATGCCAAGGCCGTATTCCTGTTTCAGGCGGCGGCATTTGGCGCGGATATCGTTGACCCGGATCCCCGGTGTATCATCGATGAAAATACCGGCATTCGACAAACTGCCCATTGCCATCGTCAGCTTGCGCCAGTCTTCGTTCTGTAAAGCCCCGGTACGCAGCACCTGCGCATCAATATTGCCTTCAGCACAAAGCATACGCATTACCAGCTGCTCAGCACCCATCTCCAAACTGAAGATGGCGACGTTCTCATCGGTTTTCGTCGCGACGTTTTGCGCCACGTTCAAAGCAAAAGCCGTCTTACCAACAGAAGGCCGTGCAGCCACGATGATGAGGTCGTTGCGCTGAAACCCTGCTGTTATCTTATCTAAGTCACGGAAGCCTGTAGGGATGCCTGTAACGTCCCCTTTGCGGGTATGCAGCAGTTCGATGTTGTCATAAGTCTTGACTAAGACATCTTTGATGTGGGTAAAGTCACCGGCTTTTTTCCGGCTCGATACTTCCATCATTTTCTTTTCCGCTTCCGAAAGCAATGCTTCCACTTCGTCTTCACGGGTAAAGCCATCTTCCACAATCGTTGTCGCTACCCGGATAAGCCGGCGCAGCAGCGCTTTTTCTTCCACAATGTGGGCATAATGCGCTACGTTTGCTGCCGTTGGCACGGCGTTGGCGATTTCTGTTAAGTAGGATAAACCGCCGACGTCTTCCAATTCTTTTTTGACAGAAAGCTCTTCTGTCACGGTTACCACATCTATCGCTTTTCCGTGATCTGACAGATTCAGCATCGTCTGGAAAATCTTTTGGTGGGCAATCCGGTAAAAATCTTCTGCCATCACAATTTCAGCAACTGTGATAAGAGAAGGCGGTTCTAAAAAGATGGCGCCAATGACCGATTGTTCGGCTTCATGGTTGTGTGGGGGGACGCGATCAATTGCTTCGTTCATCAATCTCCCACCTTACGCTTCTTCAGTAACATGAACTCGAAGCGTAGCGGTCACATCTTGATGCAATTTTACAGGAATGTTGGTATAGCCAAGCGCGCGGATTGCATCGTCTAAATCCATTTTGCGCTTGTCCAATTTAATGCCGTGTTTTTTCTCAAGGGCGGTTGCTACTTGTTTTGTTGTAATCGAACCGAAAAGGCGCCCGCCTTCTCCGGATTTAGCCGTCAATTCGATTGTCAGGCTTTCTAGCTTTTCTTTTAGCTGTTCCGCTTCCTCACGCTCGTGATCTGCTTCTTTTTGTTCTTTTTTCTTCTGGCCATCCAATTTGCTGATCGTTGCCTGATTGGCTTCAATTGCCAAGTTGTTTTTTAATAGGAAGTTATGTGCGTAGCCATCCGCTACGTTTTTAATTTCACCTTTTTTGCCTTTGCCTTTTACGTCTTTCAAGAATATTACTTTCATTCGTTTGTTCCTCCTTCATAATCTTCCAAGATGACCGCTTTTAATTGTCTCACGGCTTCGTCTATTGTTGCATTTGGCATCTGGGTGGCTGCATTGGTTAAATGGCCGCCGCCGCCAAGATTCTCCATAATGATTTGGACGTTTACTTCCCCGAGTGAACGCGCACTGATGCCAATGCCGCCTTCTGATCGCTCAGCCACCACAAAAGAGGCATTGACGTCTTTCATGGTCAACAGGATATCGGCGGTTTGTGCAATCAACACCGGGCTGTAAACACGATCAGGTTCTCCTTTGGCAATGGCAATGCCGTTGCTGACAAATTCCACGGTCTGGACAATTTTCGCACGTTCAACGTAAGTTTCCAAATCTTCTTTCAGGATGCGCTGGACGAGCACTGTATCGGCTCCATTCGAACGCAAGTAAGACGCGGCTTCGAATGTCCGTGCACCGGTCCTCAACGTAAAGCTTTTCGTGTCCACAATAATTCCTGCAAGCATTGCGGTAGCTTCCAGCATAGACAGTTTTTCGTGCTTTGGCTGGTACTCAATCAGTTCAGTCACCAATTCAGCAGTTGAAGAAGCGTAAGGCTCCATATAAACCAGCATCGTATTGGTAATAAACTCCTCGCCTCTGCGGTGGTGATCAATCAAGACGACCCGTTCCATCCGCTGCAAGACCCGTTCATCGATAACCATTGATGGCTTATGCGTATCCACGATGACCAGCAATGAATGCTCGGTCATGTCTGCCAAAGCTTCTTCTGGTGTAATAAACTGCTCAAACAGCTCAGGTGCCCCTTCGATTTCTTCCATCAGCCTCATGACACTACGGTCGTATTCATCAAAATCAATGATGATCCGACCTTTGACTTTATTCATAGCCGCCATTTTGGCCACGCCGACTGCGGCGCCGATTGAATCCATATCGGGCATTTTATGGCCCATAACAAATACCTGATCACTTTCCTGAATCAAGTCACGCAATGCATGCGAAATAACGCGCGCCCGAACCCGGGTCCGTTTTTCAACTGGGTTGGTCTTGCCGCCGTAAAATTTCACTTTTCCGCTTGGATGCTTAATGGCAACCTGGTCTCCGCCGCGGCCGAGTACCAAGTCCAAGCCCGATTGAGCCAAACCGCCAAGTTCAACCAGCGATCCGGAACCGGCACCTACCCCGATGCTCAAAGTTAAAGCCAAATTGTCTTTGGCCGTTACTTCACGAATGTCATCCAGAATAGCAAACTTCGACTGTTCCAGCTCTGTCAAAATCGATTCGTTAAAAACCGCCATAAAGCGGTCAGACGAAATGCGCTTGACAAAAATGCCTTGCGTCGCCCCCCATTGATTGACGAGCGATGTCACCAAACTGTTTAAATTGCTGCGCGTTTGGTCATCCATGCCCTGAGCAAGCTCATCGTAATTGTCAATAAACAAGATGCCGATGACAGTGCGGTCTGCGTGATAAAGCGTCTCAATTTCCAGTTGCTCGGTAATATCAAAAAGGTAAAACAACCGATCATCCGCTTTATAGTAAACGCGGTATTTTCGGCCGCCCAAGGTAATGATCGCGTCTTTTTCGTCATCAGATTTCACAAGTGCTTGAAAATCATCCGACAGTGTATAGAGAGACTCGCCAATTAGCGTATCGTACTCGAGTGTCGATGTCATATAAGGATTCGCCCAATCAATGTTGTATTTATCATTGACCAGCAAAATTCCAATCGGCATCTCCAGCAGTGCTTCTTCTCCGACTTTTTTCATCCGGTAGGACAAGGTTTCGATGTGTTTTTCAGTGGCTTCGTACACTCTTTTTTCCGTCACCCACGCCGCCGTAAAGGCGAGCGTAAAGAGCAGCGTAAAAATTCCAGCTGCCCATTCCGACCAAAGCGAAATCAGAATCGCTGCCGCCATACCAAGAGACAGCAATGCGATCAGCGGATATCGAAGTTTTCTTTTTCTAAAAAAAGCCGACATTATTCTTCAGCTCCTTATTTTCCTTTAAACTCGTGTGCCCGCTTGACCCAACCCCGGATATCGAATCCAAGGTCCACGATTCCGACAATACTCGTAAATGATTGCAGCGGCAATGCCAATATCGTTACCAGCACCGTCACCCATTTTGGCCAGCCTTCCTGATGGATATAGAAGTGATAGAAAGAAACACCTTGCAAAAACAGTAAGAATTGAAGCAACACGGTTGCGTTAATAAAAATCATATATGCCATCGTTCCAGGTTCAAGTTCTGATAACAGCGAAACGAGCAATACGATTAAATAATACCATAAAACAGATTTTGGCAATTTCATGTTTCGAAACGGCGGGAACTTAGGAGCTGCGATTCCAAGACGTTTCAAGATTGGCAACAGGATCAGCAAAAGCACCCACACTGACATGAAAACCCCAAGCACCAATAAAACCGGCAACAGCGTTTCAAACGAAAACTGCAGTTGCGCAACAAGTTCATTGTACTCTTCCATGGATGTTTCCGTAGCACCAAAACGTTCCATTAATGAACCTGTTTGTTCATAGGATTGATCGAACATGGCCGAAAACTCTTCCAGGACATTAATGCCAAACAACGCAATCGAAGCCACGTATTGGACCATCAAGGACACCAATAATACAATGCTGGCACCCATGAACATGAATAATTTGCTTTTTTTATAATAAATTGAAATACCAATCGCTAAGCCCAACGGCACATGGATCAGTGCAAGCGGTACTGATAAAAGACCGCCAATGATGAACGACAGTACCAGGCAGACCGATGCGAAGAGCGCAGAAGCTTTCCATGGATACTTGGCGCTATACCAAGCGACCGGCAATGCTAGAATCAAAGTACTTACTAAACTCAAAACAGGCACGTACACCGAGATTGCCAGCAGGACCGTAAACACCGCAGCCATCATTGCCCCGTTTGTAAGTTGTCTCGTTTGTTGATTTTGCATATGACTGTTTTTTCCCCTCTTTCGGGCAGATTTCATCCTTGTAATTGTACCATGATTCAAGAATCTGAACAAAACGAGCGGTTCCGTGGTAAAGCATAATTGCCCGAGGGCAGAAGGTGACACAAAGCGTACAGCACTTTAGTTTGTCGAATTGCTTTATCGCATGCTTGTATTCGAAAATCAATCTTCCTGTGTCTTAACAACCATCATACTCGGGCAACTTCTTCCTTCTGGCGTTGCATTATTGTTTTACCGCATAAAAAAAAGACCGGTTTCCCGGTCTTTTTGAAATCATCGTCCAGACGCCAACACCCAAATTCCGGGTGCTTTCGCTTTTCTTTAATTATCTTTCTTCCGCAACAAACGGTAGAAGTGCCATGATACGAGAGCGTTTGATAGCGATTGTCAACTTACGTTGCCATTTAGCGCTAGTGCCTGTAACACGACGTGGCAAGATTTTTCCTCTTTCAGAAATGAATTTCTTCAAAAGGTCAGTATCTTTATAGTCAATGTGCGTGATGTTGTTGGAAGTGAAGTAACAAACCTTTTTCCGTTTTTTTCCTCCGCGACGTGGTGCCATATCGAATTACCTCCTTTACTTAAAAGTTGATCGTCAGATTCAATTCATCTTAGAACGGCAAATCGTCGTCCGATACTTCGATCGGGCCGCTGCCGCTTGAGAATGGATCTTCATCTACACGAGTATGATTTTGCTGACTTGGACTCGGTGATTGGTTGTTCTGTTGATAGGAAGGCTGCTGTCCTTGTGAACGGTCCGTATTGGCGCTTTTCGGTTCAAGGAATTGAACACTGTCTGCCACTACTTCTGTCGTATAAACGCGTTTCCCGTCTTGTCCCTCGTAGCTACCTGTCTGAATGCGGCCTTCAACGCCAGCCAAGCTTCCTTTTTTCAGGAAATTCGCTGTGTTTTCAGCTTGTTTGCGCCAAACGGTACAATTAATGAAATCAGTTTCGCGTTCACCTTGAGCGTTCGAGAATGTCCGGCTTACAGCTAGTGTAAAACGGGCAACTGCCGCGCCGCTTGGTGTGTAACGAAGATCTGGATCTTTTGTCAGTCTTCCGACTAAAACAACTCGGTTAATCATCAGAATTCAACCTCCTTCAAGTCAAAAAAATTGCAGTGCCAGTATCCTGTTTACGCGTCTTTGCGTACAGCGATATGACGAATAATGTCTTCGTTAATGTTCGCAAGACGTGTGTATTCGTTGATAGCTTCAGAACCAGCGTTTACTTTTACGATTTGGTAGAAACCTTCACGTAAATCGTTGATTTCATAAGCTAAACGACGTTTACCCCACTCTTTCGACTCGATGATCTCAGCACCGTTAGAAGTAAGGATGTCGTTGAAACGCTCAACTAGAGCTTTCTTCGCTTCCTCTTCAATTGCAGGCTGAATGATATACATTAATTCATATTCTCTCATCGTGTTGTCACCTCCTCATGGACTTGGGCCCTGCTGTATCCAGCGGGCAAGGAGCAAGCAATTCATAAATATTACTCACATCACTGTATTGTATCACATCTCATATAGGCTCGCAAGCATGATTTTGCAGGAGAAATCCTCTATACTTTTTGTACAGACACAGAAGGACGTGAAGCTATGACCCCTTCCCACATCATTGAGTTAAAAATGGATGAAATAGCTCCCAAAGCCCTTTGGTTCAACCTGTTTTTGCTGGTCGCATTTGCAACGGCCTACCATTTTTTAAACGAGCCTTTAGCATTCCATTTTTCTTTGAGTGGAATCCTCTTCTTTGCAGTGGGCTACGCAGTGCTGATTGTGGTTCATGAAGTTTTCCATTTGATTGGCTTTGTCCTTTTTGGAAAAGTCCCGGTTTCTTCATTGAATTACGGCTTCAACCTGAAAATGGGCATCGCTTATGCCACCACCACACACCCCGTCCAAAATCGCGCCATGCGCAAAGTGATGCTGCTGCCATTTTGGACCACTGCCTTCATCCCGACAGTTTTGGGATTTTGGTTTGACAGCCAAGTATTGGTGCTGCTGGGTGCCATGCTGACTGCGGGAGCGTTTGGAGATTTTATCATGTACCGAGAATTGCGCAAAGAAAAAAACGCGGCCTGGATCATTGATGACCCTGCACTGCCGCGCCTTCATGTTTACGATCACTATCCTGAATCCGAAAGCGCCGACTAGCAGCGGCGCTTTTTTCTATCGTACAAATTGTTCGACTTCCCACGTTCCTGTTGGAATATGCTGTTTCAGCAGTTTTTTATCTTTTGCAACATACACAACTGTTTCCAGAGATTTGCCGCCTGCTTCTACCTCAATGGTCGTTTTTTCATATAAATCCGTATCAGGGTTACCAGCGTAATCTTCCAAGTAATCCAATGCCGGCCACAACACATCCGGAATTTCATAGACTTCCCCTTCAACCTGCCCGCTGCCCGTTAATGCCATGGCCGGATAGCCCATTCCAGTATCGTATAGGCTTCCTTTTGCCGTCGCTTGTTCTTCCACTAATTCCGCTTCTTCCAAATAACAATGATACTTCCCGCCGCGTTTCAGCGTTCCGTATGCAAATAACAACATTTCCTATTCCTCCATGCAAAAACCGGATGCAGCACTGCACCCGGTTTTTTTTAGTTTTTGGTACTTCGTGTTCCAGCTGTCGTTTCCGCTTTTAGTATATCTAGCTGCGGCGCCTAGTCCCTCGAGTCGCTTCGACCCTGCCTGCAATGGCAAAATACGCCATTACCTGCAAGGTCTCCAGCGCTTGTCGGGACTGGACAGGCGCCTCCGCTTTTAGTTCTATCCAGCTGCGGCGTCCAGATTCTCGGGTCATAAGTCACCCCAGCGACGTGGCAAAGAACGCCACTCTGCTGGTCCGCCTTATGCCTGTCGAACCTTGACGGCCATCCTCGCTTTTAGACATTAAATCTAAATAACATAACGTCGCCGTCTTTGACGATGTATTCTTTGCCTTCTTGACGCACTTTTCCGGCTTCTTTCGCTGATGCCATTGATCCGGCTTCAACTAGTTCTTCGTAAGCAACCGTTTCGGCACGGATAAATCCGCGTTCGAAGTCAGAGTGGATAACGCCGGCACATTGTGGTGCTTTCATGCCTTTTTTGAATGTCCATGCACGTACTTCTTGAACGCCGGCCGTAAAGTAAGTGGCTAATCCAAGAAGGCTGTATGAAGCTTTAACCAATTGATCCAACCCAGATTCTTTAATGCCCAGCTCTTCAAGGAACATTTCTTTTTCCTCGTCTTCCAGTTCAGCCATTTCTTCTTCGATTTTCGCGCAAATTACGATAACATCGGCATTGTCTTTGGCTGCGAATTCGCGAACCTTTTGAACGTATTCGTTGTTATCGGCATCTGCGATCTCATCTTCTGAAACGTTTGCTACATAAAGCATTGGTTTAAGTGTCAATAAGTTGAATCCTTTGGCAATCTGCAGCTCATCTTCTGTGAATTCGATCGAACGCGCCAAATCGCCGTTTTCAAAAGCTTCACGTAGTTTCATCAAGACAGGTTCTTCTGCAACTGCATCTTTGTCTCTTTGTTTGATCAATTTTGCAGCACGCACAATACGCTTTTCGATGCTTTCCATATCCGCCAACACCAATTCCAGGTTAATGACTTCAATATCGGAAATCGGGTCTACTTTACCAGTTACATGCGTGATATTGTCGTCTGCAAAGCAGCGAACCACTTGGCAAATTGCATCAACTTCGCGAATGTGAGACAAGAACTTGTTGCCCAGGCCTTCGCCTTTGCTGGCGCCCTCAACAATTCCTGCAATATCAGTAAACTCGAAAGCTGTTGGTACAGTTTTTTTCGGATCCACTAATTCTGTCAATTTGTTCAGACGCTCATCTGGAACTTCAACAATCCCGACGTTTGGATCTATTGTACAGAACGGGTAGTTTGCCGCCTCGGCTCCCGCTTTCGTAATTGCATTAAATAATGTGGATTTCCCCACGTTTGGTAATCCTACAATCCCTGCAGTTAATGCCATAGGATTCACAACCTTTCCTCTATATCAAACGAATTATTTTTTACACAACCATTTCATTATAAGAACGAAACTTGAAATTGTCCATTTTTCATTCCGCTTCGGCTTTAACCAAAACTTTTTTCATCTTTTTGTTGAATTCCACACGAGGCAGCATAACGCTGTGCTGGCAGCCCTCACATTTAATGCGGACGTCAGCTCCCATACGGATAATTTTCCAGGCATTGGCTCCACACGGGTGGCCTTTTTTCATTTCAACTACATCGTTCAGTCCAAACTCTTTCATCTCCATGAGTTTGCCTCCCTCTTTTAAACTTTCACATCTTTTGCGGTTGCAGCTTCTTCCGGAGAACGCTGCATCATTACCATACGCGGGTAAGGAATTTCAACACCGCGCTGATCCAGGAAATCCTTCAAATCACGGCGCATCCCTCGGGCCACAGCAAAATGCTGCATTGGCAAAGTTTCTGCGGTGATACGCATGACAATTTCAGTTGTCGTTAAGTTTTGGACACCCAATAGTTCCGCCGGTTTAATGATTTGTTCATAGCGGTCTTGCAAGCTGTCCAAAAACTCCATAATTAAACTCTCAACGCGTGTAATATCCGATTCATACGAAATATTGACGTCGACCACTGCAATGGAATTATGGATGGAAAAGTTTACAACATCCGTAATCGTGCCATTCGGAAAAATAAACAATTCACCGGTCCACGCTTTTACTTTTGTCGTCCGCAATCCAATCTCTTCCACAGTTCCTTCAGCCGCGCCGATGCGAACATAATCCCCTACCGAAAACTGATCTTCAAAAATAATAAAGAAACCGGTGATAACATCCCGCACCAAGTTTTGAGCACCAAAACCGATTGCCAGACCCAACACCCCTGCACCGGCAATCAAACCGGTAATATCAATGGTAAACGTCGACAGAATCGAAACACCTGCTATGAAATAAACTACATAGGCCACGACATTCGATAATAGTTTCGATAAGGTTTGCTGCCGCCGTTCGTTATACAGCATCGGGCCTTTAATTCGGACCGAAAAAGTCTTGCGGATCAATACACGCAGCACTTTCACTAAAATCACCGCTGCTACCGTTATCAAAATCACTTTCAGAAAAATAACGACTAAGCCTATCCACATTGCTTCATCTGAAAGAACACCCATTACTTGCTCTGTTATTTTTTCAACATTCACTCTTTCACCTTCACATCAAATTAAATTTATAAATAACCGTAACCACGATTCCAACTACCAATATTCCCGGCAACAAGTTTGCTACTCTAATTTTTGTAACCCCCATCATATTCAAACCAATGGCTGCGATCATAACTCCACCCGTTGCACTCATTTCCATGATGAACATGTCAAGTGCATCCGCAGGGATGGCCAAACTAATTTGAGTTGCAAACAAAGCAATCAAACCTTGGTACACAAATACCGGAATAGCGGCGAGCAAAACGCCAAAGCCGAGCGTAGAGGCCAGAACGATGGACGTAAAACCATCAATAATCCCTTTCGAAATCAAGACTCCATGTTCATTGCTCAAGCCGCTTTCCATTGCTCCAATGATTCCCATCGCACCTATGACAAAAATCAATGTTGCGGTAACAAAACCTTGGGCGATGCTGCCTTTGCTTTCCTTTGCTCCCAGCATGCGTTCAATCCAATGGCCAAATGCATTTAGTTTACCATCTATGTTTGACCATTCCCCAAGAACGGCCCCCAGCACTAAGCTAATGATGACAATAACGAAATTTTGGCTCTCAAATCCCATTTGCAGTCCAAGGACAACTACGGCCAGCCCAATAACGTACATGACCGTTTCTTTCATTTTTTCAGGAATATTGCGTAGAGCCCTTCCTAAAATGGTTCCCACAACAATTAAAAGCGCATTGATCAACGTCCCAAACAGAACCACTGCTTCTCCCCCTTACAAGGTTCTTTTTATCAACTTATTCTCTTCTCCCTCTTTTTAAAAGAATAAGTCCCTGCACTTTAGTTATTGCACATACTCTTTTTCAAAAACAGAACCTATTCCCCTTTTGGGAAATAGGCACTCTTTAGCTTAACAATTCTAAAATACGTTCCAAATCATCTTCTGAGAAAAACTCGATTTCAATTTTGCCTTTGTTCTTATTTTTCTTAATTTGGACATTTGTGCCGAAACGATCTCTAAGTTCAGATTGTTTTTCTTCTATAAAAATATCTTTCTTTTTCTCAACTGTTTCACGTGGAACATCTTCGTTTAAACGTTGGACTAAATTCTCAAGTTGTCGAACATTCAAGTTTTCTTTGACTACCTTTTCTGCTGTTTCAGGAATCAGTTTTTTGCTTCTTAATCCCAATAACGTACGTCCATGTCCCATTGACAACTCTTTATCAGAGATAAGTTTGCGGACATTTTGAGGCAAAGCCAAAAGACGGACATGGTTGGCAATATGAGGACGACTCTTGCCTAAGCGGAAAGCAAGCTGTTCTTGGGTTAAGTTTAAAGCTTCCATCAATTTCTGGTAGGCTTCTGCTTCTTCAATCGGTGTTAGATCTTCCCGTTGAAGGTTTTCTAATATAGCAAGTTCCATCATTTGTTGATCGGTCAACTCTTTAATAATGGCTGGAACTTCTTTTAATTTAATCAATTTGGCTGCGCGGAATCGGCGTTCTCCTACAACCAGCTCAAATTTATCACCAGCTTTTCTCACAACAATCGGCTGTAAAATTCCATGTTCTTTAATGGATTCCGCCAATTCTTCTAATGCAGCCTGATCGAAAATTTTTCTTGGTTGGTAAGGATTCGTCCGGATTTCACCGACACTGATTTGGTTCACTTTGTCTGCTTCATTGATTGTCTCACCTGGAAACAATGCATTAATGCCTTTTCCCAATCCTTTAGCCATTATGAATCACTTCCTTCGCCAATTCTAAATACACTTCTGCGCCTCTGGATTTTGGATCATAAATAATAATTGGCTCTCCGTGGCTCGGTGCTTCACTCAATCTTACGTTTCTTGGAATGATTGTTTTGTAGACTTTGTCCTGGAAATATTTTTTTACTTCTTCGATTACTTGAATTCCCAAGTTTGTCCGCGCATCCAGCATTGTTAATAGGACACCATCAATCATTAAATCATGATTTAAATGCTTTTGCACTAAGCGAATAGTACTTAATAATTGGCTTAGTCCTTCTAACGCATAGTACTCGCATTGCACAGGAATAATAATCGCATCAGACGCTGTTAAGGAATTTAATGTCAGCAATCCTAATGAAGGCGGGCAGTCAATGATTATGTAATCGTACATATCTTTGACTTCTTCCAAGGCATTTTTCAGGCGTGCTTCTCTTGAAATGGTCGACACCAACTCAATTTCAGCACCTGCAAGAGAAATTGTGGCAGGAACCACATGCAAATTTTCTACTTTTGTTTCCATAATTGTGCTTTTTACATCGACATCGTCAATTAACACTTCGTAAATGCACTGATTGACATCCCCTTTGTTTACCCCTACTCCGCTAGTGGCATTTCCTTGAGGATCTATATCTATTAATAGAACTTTTTTGCCTAAATAAGCAAGGCAGGCACTTAAGTTCACTGAAGACGTTGTTTTTCCTACGCCGCCCTTTTGATTGGCGATCGCAATAGTTCTACCCACACTTGCACCAACTTTCTTTAATCTTCTCTTCATTTTACTGCGGAACCAGTATTTTAGCCATTCTGTTAGGCTCCCATTTCTTTATTGTATCAAAATTTTTCAACAATACGATGACAAAGCCATTAAAAAAGCTCTTTCCATACTGGAAAGAGCACTTTATAATTTCTTTTTTGGAATTTTCACTGTGATTTGATAATATTCTTCATGTTCTTCTTCCTCTGTGGTCAAATCGATGCCACTTTGGGAAACCATATCCAAAGACTGTTTAATGGTGTTCATTGCAATTCGTACGTCTCGACTAACTGCTTTTCTGCGAGATTTCGGCTTTTTGGGATCGTCCGAAAGCAGTTTCGTCACTTTCGCTTCCAACTGTTTTACATTCAAGCTTTCTTCGATTGTTTCATCGAATAGCTTTTTCTGTGCTTCGGCATCCTTGACTTGCAACAGCGCTCTTGCATGCCGCTCCGTCAATAACCGATTGAGCAAAGCCGTTTGAATTTCTTCGGGCAATTTCAAAAGCCGTAGCTTATTGGCCACCGTTGACTGTCCTTTGCCAAGGCGCTGCGCCAGTGCCTCCTGCGTAATTTCTTGAATCTCCAGCAGATTTTGATAGGCATGAGCTTCTTCAATTGATGTCAACTCTTCCCGTTGCAGGTTTTCTATTAACGCAATGGAAGCAGTTTCTTTATCACTGAGATTGCGAAGGATTGCCGGGACTTCCTTCCAATCCAAGGACTTCATGGCACGGAAACGCCGTTCTCCAGCAATGATTTCGTATTCCCCTTCAGTATCAGATTTCCGAACGACAATCGGCTGGATGACGCCGTGAACATGAATCGTTCGTGCCAGTTCTTCAATCTTCTCTTGATCAAATACGGTTCTTGGCTGAAACTTATTGGCGTGTATTTTATCGAGTGGCAATTTTAATACTTCTTCTGAAGACTTAGGTTCTGTCGCTTCTTTCTTCGCTGTCTCATTTGCTTTATCGCCGCCTCCGAAGAAACGGGAAAAAGGACTTTTCATCCTCAAGCACCACCTTTTACTTGCTCACTTTACTGCTGAATCTAGATCACCGATATTCCTTAAAGAGTAAATTGTTTCACGTGAAACATTAAGAAATGGGAGATTTATTAGGAACGCCCGCTTTTCGTGGGTATTTTCTTGGCGTTTCTTTGAACTTCTTGAAAACCTGGATATAGCGTTCACTTTCTTCTATCGGCAAAAGGAATGAATGTACAGCTTCCAATTTCACCCCAAGTTTCTGCAATGCTTTTTCCGCGTCGCCCAATTCGTCTGCAGCAGATGCAGCTTTCATGGCCGCAAATACTCCACCCTTTTTAACAAGTGGGACACATAATTCTGCCAAAACTGACAATCGAGCTACAGCACGCGCTGTTACCAAATCATAGCTTTCACGGTGCAGTGACTGTCCAAAATCTTCTGCTCTTGAATGGACGAATTGCATCTTATTAAGTTCAAGCTTACTGCTCAAATGCTCCAGAAACTGAATGCGCTTGTTCAATGAATCGACAATCGTCACTTCAATATGAGGAAAACAAATTTTTAGTGGAATGCTGGGGAATCCGGCTCCCGCTCCGACATCGCAAAGTTTCATCGACTTTGTGAAATCCAAATAGAATGCGGCACTGATCGAATCATAAAAGTGTTTTAAGTAAACGGCTAGTTGCTCTGTTATTGCTGTCAGGTTCATTTTTTCGTTCCATTCGACCAATTCCTTGTAGTAAATTCGAAATTGCTCTAGCTGCTGCTCGGTCAAAAGGATTCCCTTTTCACTGAGGGCCTCTTTAAACTGTTGTTCATTCAAGCTGGCTTCCTCCCTCTTTTTCACGGGCGTTCTATGTAAAAGAAAATGGACTGGTATGCGCCAGCCCATTTTGTTGTCTAGCTTATGCCTTTAAGATCAAACTGAGATTTTCGCAATCTTTCCTTGTTCAATATACACCAATAAGATGGATATGTCAGCCGGATTTACGCCGGAGATGCGGGAAGCCTGTGCAATCGACAGCGGACGAACCTCTGTCAGCTTGCCGCGTGCTTCGGTCGCAATTCCCGAAATTGCATGATAATCAATATTTTCTGGAATTTTCTTGTTTTCCATCTTCTTGAGTTTATCAACTTGCTGCAATGATTTTTCGATATAGCCTTCGTATTTAATATGAATTTCGACTTGTTCTTTGACTTCATCTTCAAGCTCTACGGTTGAGGCAGTCAGCTGTGAAATCATGTCGTATGTCATTTCTGGACGTTTCAACAAATCCGCTCCGCGAATGCCATCTTTCAATTCACTGCCTCCAGCGTCCCGGATCACTTGCTGGGTGATTTCATTCGGCTTGATCATAATACCTCTCAAGCGTTTGATTTCTTCTTCGATGCGCTCTTTTTTCGCCAGGAACTTCACGTAGCGTTCTTCTTTGACCATGCCGATTGCATAAGCCAGTTCAGTCAACCGTATGTCTGCGTTATCGTGGCGCAGTAATAACCGGTATTCTGCACGGGAAGTCAGCAAACGGTAAGGTTCATTGGTTCCTTTTGTTACTAAATCATCGATCAAAACACCGATATAAGCATCCGAACGGCTCAAAATAACTTCTTCTTTGCCGAGCACTTTAGCTGCTGCATTGATCCCAGCCATCAGTCCTTGGCCAGCTGCTTCTTCGTAGCCGGAAGTTCCGTTGATTTGCCCTGCTGTATAAAGATTTTCAATCCGTTTTGACTCCAATGTCGGCCATAATTGCGTTGGTACGATGGAATCATATTCGATCGCGTAGCCAGCACGCATCATTTCAGCCTTCTCAAGCCCCGGAATCGATTCTAAGAGCTTCCGCTGAACATGTTCAGGCAAACTGGTTGAAAGGCCTTGTACGTAAACCTCACGCGTATTACGGCCTTCAGGCTCCAAGAAAATCTGATGGCGCGGTTTATCGTTGAAACGGACGACTTTATCTTCAATCGAAGGACAATAGCGCGGTCCAGTTCCTTTAATCATTCCCGAATACATTGGCGACAGGTGAAGATTGTCGTCAATGACTTGATGCGTCTGTTCGTTTGTATAAGTCAACCAGCATGGCAGCTGATCGGTGATGTATTCAGTGGTTTCGTAGCTGAAGGCACGCGGCACATCATCGCCAGGCTGAATTTCGGTTTTGCTGTAGTCAATGCTGTTGCTGTTGACACGTGGAGGCGTTCCCGTTTTAAAACGAACCGTTTCAAAGCCGAGCTTCTCCAGATTTTCTGCCAATTTAATGGAAGGCTGCTGATTGTTTGGTCCGCTTGAATAACGCAGATCCCCGATGATGATTTCGCCGCGCAGGAATGTTCCGGTCGTAATAACGACGGAATTAGCACGGTAAATGCCCCCTACTTGCGTGATCAATCCTTGGATTTTGCCATCTTCGACAACTAATTCTTCAGCGATGCCCTGGTGCAACGTTAAATTTGGTTCTTCTTCCATCAGGCGTTTCATTTCCTGCTGGTAAAGCACTTTGTCGGCTTGTGCACGCAGCGCGCGGACAGCCGGTCCTTTTGCTGTATTCAACATTCTCATTTGAATGTGTGTTTTATCGATAACGCGTCCCATGGCTCCGCCAAGTGCGTCAATTTCACGTACAACAATGCCTTTTGCGGGCCCACCAATGGATGGGTTGCATGGCATAAATGCGATCATATCCAGATTCATCGTCAAAACAAGCGTTTTAGCGCCCATTCGTGCTGAGGCAAGAGCAGCTTCTGCTCCTGCATGTCCAGCTCCTACTACGATGACATCGAACGTGCCTGCTTCGTATTGTGGCATGTTCGTTCATTCCCTTCGAGTTTTATTTCCCTAGACAGAACTGAGAGAATAACTGGTTCAGGAGGCCGTCATCTGCGGTGTCTCCAATAATTTCCCCAAGAATTTCCCATGTTCGTGTGACATCAATTTGAATCATATCTACAGGAACTTCCATTTCAGCCGCATTTATGGCATCTGAGATGGTTTGGTGAGCCTGATGCAGCAATGCAATGTGGCGCACATTGGACACATAGGTCATGTCCCCTGCTTCGATTTCCCCTTGGAAGAACAAAGCAGCGATGGCTTCTTCAAGCTGATCGATGCCTTCTTCTTCGATTAGGGAAGTTGTCACCAGTAATTTTTCACCGGCCAGTTTCTGCACCTGTTCCAGATCGATTTTTTGCGGCAAATCGGTTTTATTGATAACGACAATATAGTCCATATCTTTTACCGTTTCAAACAGCAGCTCGTCTTCAGGAGTCAATGATTCTGCATAATTTAATACGTAAAGAATCAAATCGGCTTCTTTCAACACTTTACGTGACCGTTCAACGCCAATCCGTTCGACAATGTCTTCGGTTTCCCGAATTCCTGCCGTATCGACCAAGCGCAGCGGCACACCGCGGACATTTACGTATTCTTCTATTATATCACGGGTTGTTCCCGCTATTTCTGTGACAATGGCTTTATTTTCCTGAACCAAACTGTTTAATAGAGAAGATTTCCCAACATTGGGACGCCCCAAAATGACGGTTGAAAGTCCTTCTCGCAAAATTTTCCCTTGCGAGGATGTCTTCAGCAATTTATCAATTTCCGAACGGACCCATTTTGATTTTTCCAGCATAATTGGACGCGTCATTTCTTCTACATCGTCATATTCCGGGTAATCAATATTCACTTCCATTTGGGCAATCGATTCCAACAGGGCCTGACGCAGCGTCCCAATCAGTTTCGACAGTTTCCCTTCCATCTGGTTGAGTGCAACATCCATGGCACGGTCCGTCTTCGCACGAATCAGGTCCATAACGGCTTCTGCCTGGGACAAATCAATGCGGCCATTCAAAAATGCCCGTTTTGTGAACTCGCCTGGCTCCGCAAGCCTGGCTCCTGCACGCAATGCTAGCTCGAGCACTCGATTGACCGATACAATTCCGCCGTGGCAGTTGATTTCAATAACATCTTCACGTGTGAACGTTTTGGGCGCTTTCATCAGCGACACCATAACTTCTTCCACTACTTCCGCTGTTGCCGGATCTTCAAGATGACCGTAATGGATGGTATGGGTAGGTTGAGCAGCCAATGCTTTCTTACTGGCAGCCCGAAACAGCTTATCTGCAATAGCAACAGCTTCCGGACCGCTCAGACGAACAATCGCGATTGCTCCCTCTCCGCTCGGTGTTGATATGGCAGCAATTGTATCGAATTCCATGATGGTTCCCCCTTTTGAGAAAAGCAGCAGCGCCAGCTGTGGATAAAAAACAAAGCAGCGCAACAACCCGAATGCCAAAATATATGTTCATAACTTTAATTTACACTCTAAAAAAGTTGTCCACATGTGGACAACCAGTAAATGCACATGGCTTTCTAACATACTACAATAGCATAAAGTACTCGAAATCAAAAGACACAGTGCTTTGTTTTGATAAATTTCATTAATTCGACATAAAAAAAGCCCGCCATGTCGGCGGACTTCATCTTATTTATGTGGTTCAATGACGAGATAACGGTTGGGGTCTTTCCCTTCCGAATGCGTATCAATGTCTAAACGTCTTGATAATGCTTGGTGAATGACTTTTCGCTCGTATGATGGCATCGGTTCAAACTGAACCCGTCCACCGGTCCGAATGGCTTTGTCGGCCATTCGATCCGCCAATTGCTCCAGCGTCTCCTGGCGGCGTTCACGGTAATTCTCAGCGTCCAGTTGAACCATCATGAATTGGTTGGAGTATTTGTTGGCAACAAGCTGTGCCAGCTGCTGAAGAGAGTTCAAAGTTTGTCCTCGTTTGCCGATCAGCATGGCGACTTTGTCACTTTCCAAATAAAAACTAACTTTTTTGCCTCGATGCTCATGAGTAATCGATAAATCATCGATTTTCATCCCTTTAGCAATCGATTGGATGTAGTTTTTTGTTTCTTGAATCGCCTGTTCATTCGAGATTGCAGGAATTTCTTCCGCTTGTTCCTCTTTTGCAGGCGAAACCTCAAGTATTTCGTCGATTTCAACCGCTTTTTCTGCTGCAGCATTCGATTTTTCTTTTTCAGGAAGCGGGTTTTTTTCAATAACAGTAACTTCAACTTCTGCTTTTTTGGCGCCGAAACCGAAGAACCCCTTTTTTTCTTCCTGAATAACTTCTATGCTTACTTCTTCACGTGTAACTTGGAGTTTTTCTAATGCTTCAGATATCGCGTTTTCAACAGTTGGACCCGTTTGCGTAATCTGTTTCACTTTTTAACCCCTCCTGCTTTCGTTTTAACAGGTTGCTGCTGAGGTACTTCTTTTTTCTCCCATGGACGGTAGATGAACAAGTTTTGGATAAGCGAAATGATATTCCCGATAACCCAATAAAGTGTTAGTGCGGATGGCAAGACAATACCAAATCCGATAATCATTACCGGCATGAAATACATCATGATTTTCATTTGCGGATTGTCCATTGTTGGACCCGTCCGCAAAACGATAAACTGCATCAATCCAGCAATAATAGCTAAAATAATGCTTGGTTCTGCCAGCGGGAAAATCAGAAATGAGCCCAAATCGATTTCAGGTGTGCTGTTCATGCGGCTGATTGCATGATAGAAACCGATCAGAACCGGCATTTGAATCAATACAGGCAAACAACCCGCCATTGGATTCACGCCTTTTTCTTGGAACAGCGCCATCATTTCTTTTTGGTACTTCTGCTGCGTAACGGCATCTTTTGACTTGTACTTTTCTTTCAACTTCACAAGCTCAGGCTGTACTTCCTGCATACGTTTTGAACTTTTCGTTTGTTTGATCATCAATGGCAGCATTACCAACCGGATGATGACCGTAACTGCGATAATTCCGAAACCGTAAGTTCCCAGCAAATCTTTGAAGAATACAATGGCTGATACCAATGGCCAAACGATAAATTCATTCCAAAACCCTTCACTCTGGTCACTGATCGGCTGATCAAACTCGGTACAGCCAGAAAGCAGCAACGTTACTGCAATCAGTGAAATAAGCAAAACTAATTTCTTATTCACCCTTCTTCCCCCAAACTAATTTCAATTACTTCTATAATAACATCTATTCTGTGTTGTCTTCTACTTCCTGGGCAATGCGCGTGCGATCTTCAATACATGTTCAAGACTTTTCTTGCTTTCGTGAAAATCCAATGTGGCCGCCTGTGGTCGGGCGATAATAATGTAGTCTGCATTCGGCAATAAGTCATCTTTCAATTCCAAGAAAGTTTGCCGGATATAGCGTTTAATGCGGTTGCGGGCGACTGCGTTCCCTACTTTTTTGCTGACGGACAATCCTAAGCGAAATTCGGTTTGTTCATCCTTTAATACGTAAACAATGAACTGCCGATTCGCAAAAGATTTTCCTCTTTTAAATATTTGCTGAAATTCTTTGTTCTTCTTGATCCGTTGGTGCTTGTTCATTCTTTCACCTGCTTATTTTAATGCTTTTCCGACAAAAACGTGCAGAAAAGAAAAAAAGACCACTGATGCGGTCAGTGGACTTAAGCTGATAATACTTTTCTTCCTTTACGACGGCGTGCAGCTATTACTCTGCGTCCGTTTTTTGTGCTCATACGTGCTCTGAAGCCGTGTACTTTGCTGTGTTTGCGTGTATTTGGTTGGTATGTGCGCAATGTCATATGTGACACCTCCTATAATAAGAGTTAACTATTTTTACTAAAGACAGTCTCGACTATTATAAAGGCGTACGGGTATAAATGTCAACGTCTTATTGTAAAAGCCTTCTGAATCTCCCTCCTCCTTCCCTTTTAAGTTATACACAGATCATTCCTTTCTCTCTTGATGGCCTGTGCACTATTTTTTCTCAAAAATATTTATCCACATGCCTTATCTACAGTTTTTTAACATACAAACCCCTTGTGGATAGTTCTGGTGTGAGCAAAAAAAGATGTGTGGATAACTTAAAGAACTTCTTGTGTTGTCTCATCTTTTTTGGTAACATTAACTTGTTTTCACTTGTTAATAGTTTTCACCCTAAATAAGTTATCCACAAATTGTGGGTAAGGTGTGGATAGTTATTCACCACCTTGTTTGCAAATGTTATCCACAAGCTGTGATTTTGTGTATGATATACTTTAAAATATAGTTACATATAAAGGAGAAGAGCTATTGGAACACTTAGACGAACTTTGGTCGAGTGTCTTAGCCCAAGTTGAAACTAAAATCTCCAAACCAAGTTTTGAAACGTGGTTAAAATCGACAAAACTTTTATCCTACCAGGATGATACAGTCACTATTTCAGCACCGAATTCGTTTGCACGTGATTGGTTGGAAAACCACTACGTACACTTGATTACTGGAATTTTATCGGATTCCACCGGTGATGATATGATGATCAAATTTGTTGTGCCCAAAGATCAGGATATGGATGATTTTCAACTCCCTGCACCTCGAGTTAAACCGGGACAAGACCAGCAGCAAGAGTTTTTGCCTGGCATGCTGAATCCGAAATATACTTTCGATACGTTTGTAATTGGTTCAGGCAACCGCTTTGCCCATGCCGCATCTTTGGCCGTGGCCGAAGCACCGGCAAAAGCTTATAACCCGCTGTTTATCTATGGGGGAGTTGGACTTGGCAAGACGCATTTAATGCACGCAATTGGACATTATGTCCTGGAACACAATCCGAATGCTAAAGTGGTTTACTTGTCTTCGGAAAAGTTTACAAACGAATTCATCAATTCCATTCGTGACAACAAAACAGGCGAATTCCGCGACAAATACAGGGGTGTCGACATTCTTCTTATTGACGATATTCAGTTTTTAGCGGGCAAAGAGCAGACACAGGAAGAATTTTTCCATACATTCAACACCTTGCACGAAGAATCCAAACAGATCATTATTTCCAGTGATCGGCCTCCAAAAGAGATCCCGACACTGGAAGACCGACTTCGCTCCCGCTTTGAATGGGGCTTGATCACGGACATTACACCGCCTGACTTGGAAACACGAATTGCAATTTTGCGCAAAAAAGCAAAAGCAGATGGATTGGATATTCCAAACGACGTCATGACGTACATCGCCAATTCCATCGACTCGAATATTCGCGAACTTGAAGGGGCCTTAATCCGCGTTGTGGCTTATTCCTCTTTGATCAACCGCGACATGAGTGCTGAACTGGCTGCAGAAGCTTTAAAAGATATTATGCCGAACTCAAAACCGAAAGTTATTACCATTTTGGACATCCAAAACGCAGTCGGTGAGCAGTTTAACGTCAAATTAGAAGATTTTAAAACAAAACGCCGCACAAAAGATATTGCCTACCCACGCCAGGTCGCTATGTACCTGTCCCGTGAAATGACGGATTTCTCTTTGCCTAAAATTGGCGAGGAATTTGGCGGACGCGATCACACAACGGTTATTCACGCACATGACAAAATTTCTAAAATGCTGAAAGACAATCAGCAGCTTCAGCAAGACGTCAAGGACATCAAAAGTGCGCTTGGCAAGTAAAAAGAGTTGTGGATAACCCAATAAATTAGCAAGCAGTTTATGCACAGGCTGTCTACATGTGGATAAGCTGCTTTTATTGGCTCTAAGTGGCTTATCCACATATTCACAGCCCCTACTACTACTATTACTTTAAAAGCCCTTAAATAAAATATATATATAAGCGAGGTTCGAGAATGAAATTCGAGATAAAACGTGAGCGATTAGTTGAAGGATTAAACGATGTAATGAAAGCAGTAAGTTCAAAAACCACAATTCCGATCTTAACGGGAATTAAAATGGATGTTTCTTCAGATGGAATGAGATTGACGGGCAGTGATTCTGATATCACGATCCAAACATTTATCCCAGCAGAAGAAGGTGGAGAACAAATCATCCAAGTAACAGATGGAGGAAGCATTGTTCTTCAAGCTAAGGTATTCGGCGAAATCATTCGTAAGCTGCCGACAAATGAAGTAGAAATCGAAATTACAGGGAATTTCCAAACGCATATCCGTTCAGGAAAATCCGAATTCCACCTAATTGGCTTGGATGCAATGGATTATCCACAATTGCCGGATATTCAAGATGACCGCCTGTTTACGATTCCGGCAGATCTGCTAAAAACCATTAACCGTGAAACAGTCTTTGCGGTATCAAGTTCTGAAACGCGTCCTGTCTTAACAGGCGTCCATTGGGAAGTAAAAGATGGAGAACTTGTTTGTGTAGCAACTGACAGCCACCGACTGGCTCGCCGTAAAACGAAATTGGAAACTTTGCCAGAAGGGGAATACAGCGTTGTAATTCCTGGGAAAAGTTTGACTGAGTTGAATAAAATTTTGGATGACACTTCTGAAGCTGTTGAAATCGTTATGACCAATCAGCAAGTTTTATTCAAATCTAAGCACATTCTTTTCTTTTCCCGTCTATTAGAAGGGAACTATCCGGATACAACTCGTTTAATCCCGGCAGAATATAAAACTACCGTAACTGTAAACGGCCGTTCGCTCCTGCAGGCAATTGACCGGGCGTCATTGCTCGCAAGGGAAGAACGCAATAACGTTGTTCGTTTTTCAGCAAGCGCTGGAAACGAAGTAGAAGTTTCTTCTAACTCACCTGAAGTAGGGAAAGTAGAAGAGCAGCTGCAGGCTCACAGCATTGAAGGAGAAGAACTGAAAATCTCTTTTAGCGCTAAATTTATGATGGATGCATTAAAAGCAATCGATGGACAAGATGTGGTCATTCAGTTTACTGGAGCGATGCGTCCGTTCATTTTGAAATCAGCGTTGGACGACTCGATTTTGCAACTGATTCTTCCCGTCCGAACATATTAAATTTAAAACAGACCCCCAGGATAGCCATCTAGGCTATCCTTTTTACTTTTTAGCTAAAATAGGGTAAAATAGAGGGATAGACTATGAATCGAAGGATGAGTGCATTTTGAGAGAAATCGGGATTGAGACTGAATATATAACACTTGGGCAATTGTTAAAAATGACGGATACAATAAGTTCAGGCGGAATGGCCAAATGGTTTTTAGGCGAACACGAAGTTTTTGTAAATGGTGAAGCTGAAAACCGCAGAGGGCGCAAGCTGCGTCCAAATGATCTGGTGAATATTCCAGAGTTTGGAGATTTTCGCATTGTGACCGCTGAAGGCATGAGCTTCGATGCGGATTGACCGCCTTGAGCTTGTCAATTATCGAAACTATGAATCGTTAGAGCTGGAATTTTCTCCAGAGATCAACGTCTTTATAGGAGAAAATGCACAAGGCAAAACCAATATCATGGAATCCTTGTATGTTTTATCCATGGCTAAATCCCACCGTACATCCAATGATAAAGAATTGGTCCGCTGGGAGGCCGAATATGGTAAAATTAAAGCTGATGTTTTCCGTAAATACGGCAAACTTCCCCTTGAAATCACCTTGTCAAAAAAAGGGAAAAAAGCAAAAGTCAATCATCTCGAACAGCGCAGGCTGAGCGATTATGTTGGCCAATTAAACGTTGTCATGTTTGCACCTGAAGATCTGCATTTGGTCAAAGGAAGCCCGCAAGTACGGAGACGTTTTATTGATATGGAGATTGGCCAGATTTCTCCAGTGTATTTGCATGATTTGGTTACTTATCAAAAACTGCTTAAACAAAGAAACCACATATTGAAGCAACATTATGGGAAACAAACAATCAATGACGTCATGTTTGACGTCTATACAGAACAATTTATCGAATCGGCTGTCAAAATCATCCGCAAACGGTATCAGTTTATGGAACTTTTGCAGAAATGGGCCGAACCGATCCATCACGGCATTTCCCGAGGGCTGGAACAACTTCAAATCCGCTATCAACCGATCAGTGGTTTAAAGCCCGAATGGACGCCTGCAGAAATGGCGTCTTTTTTAGAGCAAAAACTGGCAGAAGTCCGGAAACGGGAAATCGAACGAGGAGTGACGCTCGTAGGTCCTCACCGGGACGAACTCCAATTTTTTGTTAATGGGTACGATGTCCAGACTTATGGTTCGCAAGGACAGCAGCGGACCACGGCTTTATCCTTAAAATTAGCTGAAATCGAGTTAATCAAGCAGGAAGTCGGAGAAGCGCCAGTACTGTTGCTTGATGATGTGCTTTCTGAATTAGATGACTACAGACAATCCCATTTACTGAATACGATTAAAGGGTCTGTCCAAACCTTTGTCACAACGACAAGTGTCGAAGGCATCCAGCACGAAACAATCCAAAGTGCCCGTCTTTTTGAAGTTACCAACGGCACAGTCAAGGTGTGACTGTGCGTTAATCTGTTGATTAGCGCAGTATGTCTTTCGAATAGTTAGAACGTTTGCCGTCATCCCATACAAAAATAAGATGCCGGCTGCTTTTGTGCGGCCGATTGTAAGTAAAGATTGCACTTATAAAATTTTATCGGACACGAGTGATTAGAAATGCGTAAGAAAGAGCAGGTGAGTGGAATGGCTATGGAAGAAAAAGGTTTACAAGAGTCCTATGAAGCGAGTCAAATACAAGTATTAGAAGGATTGGAAGCTGTTCGAAAAAGACCCGGAATGTATATTGGTTCGACGGGTTCGAGAGGGCTTCACCATTTAGTATGGGAAATTGTCGACAATAGCATAGATGAAGCTTTGGCCGGTCACTGTACCGAAATCAAAGTTGCGATTGAACCTGACAACTGGATCCGCGTGGAAGATAACGGCCGTGGAATTCCCGTGGGCATGCAGGAAAAAATGGGACGCCCGGCAGTTGAAGTTATCATGACTGTACTGCACGCCGGCGGTAAGTTTGGTGGCGGCGGCTATAAAGTATCCGGTGGCCTTCACGGTGTAGGTGCTTCAGTAGTAAATGCCTTGTCTGAGACAACGGAAGTTTACGTTAACCGTGATGAAAAAAGACATTATATTAAATTTGAACGCGGTGCAGTCACCGAAGACTTGCATGTCATCGGAGACTCCGATCATACAGGCACAACGATCCGTTTCAAAGCGGATGCGGAAATTTTCAAAGAAACCACAGTTTATGAATTTGATATTTTAGATCATCGCCTGCGCGAACTTGCTTATTTGAACCGTGGCTTAAAAATCGTCGTAAAAGATGAGCGCGAAGGAGAAGAAAAAGAAAAAGTCTATCATTTTGAAGGCGGCATCAAGTCCTACGTGGAGCATTTAAACAAAACAAAAGATCCGCTGCACGAAGAAGCCATTTTCGTCGAAGCTGAAAGGGAAGGCATTACCGTGGAAGTTGCGATGCAATACAATGCCGGCTATGCAGCCAATATTTTTTCTTTTGCCAATAATATCAATACCCACGAAGGCGGAACGCATGAATCCGGCTTTAAAACCGCTTTGACACGTGTAGTCAATGACTATGGCCGCAAAAATGGCATGTTGAAAGAGCAGGACCTCAATTTGACGGGCGACGATGTGCGCGAAGGATTAACTGCAATTATTTCGATTAAGCATCCGGATCCACAATTTGAAGGTCAGACAAAAACAAAATTAGGCAATACGGAAGTCAGCACCATCGTCAATAATTTATTCTCTGGCGGATTTGAACGATTCTTATTGGAGAATCCATCCGTTTCGCGAAAAATCATTGAAAAAGGAATTATGGCTTCACACGCACGGATGGCTGCTAAAAAAGCCCGTGAATTTACACGCCGCAAATCGGTACTGGAAGTTTCAAGTCTTCCAGGTAAACTGGCCGACTGTTCATCACGCGATCCTAAAATCAGTGAAATTTACATCGTTGAGGGTGACTCAGCGGGAGGCTCAGCCAAATCTGGCCGTGACCGTCATTTCCAGGCCATTTTGCCGCTTCGAGGAAAAATCCTGAACGTAGAAAAAGCCCGCCTTGACCGTATTCTCACCAATGCTGAAATTCGCAACATCATTACGGCGCTGGGCACAGGAATCGGTGAAGAATTCAATTTGGCAAAAGCACGCTACCACAAAGTCGTTATCATGACTGATGCGGATGTCGATGGAGCTCACATCCGTACCTTGCTGCTGACGTTCTTGTTCCGTTATATGCGCCCGTTGCTTGAAGCTGGCTATATTTATATTGCCCAGCCGCCATTGTTCCAGATCAAACAAGGCAAGCACGTGGATTACGTGTATACAGATCAGCAATTAAAAGATGCACTTGAAAAATTGTCTCCAACACCAAAGCCGAATATTCAGCGGTATAAAGGGTTGGGAGAAATGAACGCAACACAGCTATGGGACACGACAATGGATCCGGATGTCCGGACTTTGCTGCAAGTCACGTTAAACGATGCAATGGTAGCGGACGAAACCTTCCACATCTTAATGGGAGACGACGTTGAACCACGCCGTAACTTTATCGAAGAAAATGCGAAATACGTTAAAAACCTGGACGTTTAAGTGATGTAGAGTTGAGAGGAGGCTGCGGGTATGGCTGAACGGCCTAGCAGTGGTGTTGAAGAAATAAACATAAGTACGGAAATGCGAACTTCTTTTTTGGATTATGCAATGAGCGTAATCGTATCCCGTGCCTTGCCGGATGTGCGTGACGGGTTAAAACCGGTTCACCGCCGCATTCTTTATGCAATGTACGATTTGGGGATTACCTCAGACAAAGCTTATAAAAAATCAGCGCGTATTGTGGGAGACGTTATTGGTAAATACCATCCTCACGGTGACACAGCTGTTTATGAAACCATGGTCCGCATGGCACAAGATTTCAGTTACCGCTATATGCTGGTGGACGGACACGGAAATTTCGGGTCTGTTGATGGAGATTCAGCTGCAGCGATGCGTTACACGGAGTCGAAAATGTCGAAGATTTCCATGGAATTGCTGCGCGACTTAAATAAAAACACAATTGACTATAGAGATAACTATGATGGCCAGGAAAAAGAGCCGATTGTTTTGCCGAGCCGTTTCCCGAACTTGCTAGTAAACGGAACTTCCGGTATAGCAGTTGGGATGGCGACCAATATTCCACCGCATCATTTGGGTGAAACCATTGATGCAGTGTTGGCATTGGCTGATAACCCAGCCATCACGACTGAAGAATTGATGGAATTTATTCCAGGCCCTGATTTCCCGACAGGCGGCATTATTCTTGGCCGCAGCGGCATTCGCCGTGCTTATGAAACGGGTAAAGGTTCCGTCCTCGTGCGGTCAGTTGTCGACATCGAAACAAAAGCCAATGGCAAGGAAGTCATCATCGTCAACGAAATTCCTTACCAGGTAAACAAAGCCCGCTTGATCGAGAAGATTGCTGAATTGGTTCGCGATAAGCGAATTGACGGCATCACCGATCTGCGGGATGAATCTGACCGCAACGGCATGCGCATCGTCATCGAAGTTCGCAGAGATGCCAGCGCAAGTGTCTTATTGAATAATTTATACAAGCAAACCGCTATGCAAACGAGCTTCGGCATCAATATGCTGGCGCTGGTAGACGGCCATCCGAAAGTTCTGGGCTTGAAAGAAATTCTTTTCCATTACCTGGAGCACCAAAAAGTGGTCATTCGCCGCCGTACCCAATTTGAATTGACCAAAGCAGAAGACCGCGCCCACATTCTGGAAGGTCTTCGGATTGCATTGGATCACATCGATGCAATCATTGCCTTGATCCGTGGTTCACAAACGGCCGAGCAGGCACGCAATGGATTGATGACCGATTTCAATTTAACTGAACGCCAATCGCAAGCGATTTTAGACATGCGTTTGCAGCGTTTAACTGGATTGGAACGCGATAAAATCGAGGAAGAGTATTTAGGCCTCGTAAAATTGATTGAAGAACTTCGTGACATTCTAGCGAATGAACACCGCATTCTTGAAATCATCCAGGAAGAGATGCTTGAAATCAAAGAGCGCTTCAGCGATAAACGCAGAACCGAAATTACGACTGGCGGAGCGGAAATGTTCGAAGACGAAGATTTGATTCCAGTGGAAGCTTCAGTATTAACGCTGACGCACAACGGGTATATCAAACGTTTGCCGGCAAACACGTACCGCAGCCAAAAACGCGGCGGGCGCGGAGTGCAGGGAATGGGCACCAACGAAGATGACTTCGTGGAACATTTGCTGTATACGTCGACACACGACACCATTTTGTTCTTTACGAACAAAGGAAAAGTGTACCGCAAAAAAGGCTATCAGATTCCTGAGTACGGCCGTACTGCCAAAGGCTTGCCGCTGGTTAACTTATTGGAAATCAGCAAAGAAGAGAAAGTTACAGCCGTAATACGCGTCAACGAATTTAAAGAAGATGCGTTCTTCTTCTTTACGACACGTGAAGGCATTAGCAAACGGACCCCTGTGACGAATTACGCCAATATTCGCCAAAACGGTTTGATTGCCATCAGCCTTCGCGAAGAAGACGAGCTGATTTCAGTTAAGTTAACAGACGGCAACAAGGAAATGGTTATTGGTACAAAAAATGGCGCCTTGATCCGATTCCCTGAAACCGACATTCGCAGCATGGGCCGAACAGCCAGTGGCGTTCGAGGCATCCGTCTTCGTGAAGGGGATGCAGTAGTCGGCATGGAGATTTTGGATCCGAACGACAACGTACTGGTTATCACGGAAAAAGGATACGGCAAACAGACCAAAGAAGCTGAGTACCGTGTCCAATCCAGAGGCGGCATGGGAATCAAAACGTGTCAGATCACGGATAAAAACGGACCGCTTGTAGCTGTTAGGACTGTTAATGGAACAGAGGACATCATGCTGATCACCGTTAACGGAATATTGATCCGCATGGACGTCAACGATATTTCGACAACAGGCAGAAGCACACAAGGTGTTCGGTTAATTCGTCTCGGTGACGATGAGATTGTCGCGACTGTGGCTAAAGTCAAAAAAGATATTGAGATCCCTGAAGATCTGGAAGAGATTGAAGAGGATGTCGAAAAAACATTGATCGAAGAAAGTGCAGAAGCAGATGTCTATGAAGCAGAAGATGTTGTTGCTGATGAAAAGATTGATGATATAGAAGAAACTCCAGAAGAAGACGAAGAATAAAAATAACTTTGCCCCCCGCTGATGCTATTCAGCGGGTTTTTTATGCTAAAAATTATACAGTGAGTTGTCTGGTTCTCCTATCAATGAAGCGTCTGATAGACAAGGACCTTTAAAGAGCTGCCTCAATCCTCTCTTTATGCAGCCTCCAGATAAAAATTTCCATAGCAGTTGGATATGGCAATCCTTAGCAGCAAAATTTTTTACTAACGAAAAGTATTATTTTATTCTGGAACGAATAGATCTCTAGGATTGTCTTAGTAAATATAGAAGCGCAGATGGTGTGTGAGAATTAAAAGCTATTTTATAGTGTCTGGAACGATAGCACGTGCCAGGGGGCGTTAGACGGTGCAGAAATTTTACTGTCTTAAATTAATGAGCTAACTGTTCTGCTGTTAGTGAAACTGATGCTACTAGAACTTTATTAGTATCCTGAATAGAGGTGTGAGTTATTAATTCAGTTTTTGATATCTTTCACTACCGGCTAAAGCCCATCTTGCTTTTTATTTACAATCCATGTTTTTTGAGAAGGTTCTAGATCTTAAATCTCACTGTGATTCTACTCTAATAAAATAGTGAGATCTTCACTTCAAAAGAAGTTTTCGATAAAACCAAAGTTTTTTGCATAAACTGTTGACTCTCATATGTCAGCATGATATATTAATCAAGTCGCCAATGAGCGCGGCAAACAACTTGAACCTTGAAAACTGAACAGCAAAACGTCAACAAAACGCAACGGCCGCGCAAAACGGCCCGCGCAAAACTACTGATCAGCGTTATGCAGATCACGAGCGAATCGCGCGTCTTCGGACCGCGAAACGCCAGCAAGTATTTGAGCAATCAATACTACTCTATAATGGAGAGTTTGATCCTGGCTCAGGACGAACGCTGGCGGCGTGCCTAATACATGCAAGTCGAGCGGAACCATTGGAGCTTGCTCCTTTGGTTTAGCGGCGGACGGGTGAGTAACACGTGGGCAACCTGCCCTGCAGATCGGGATAACTCCGGGAAACCGGTGCTAATACCGAATAGTTTGTCGCCTCTCCTGAGGCGGCACGGAAAGACGGTTTCGGCTGTCACTGCAGGATGGGCCCGCGGCGCATTAGCTAGTTGGTGGGGTAATGGCCTACCAAGGCGACGATGCGTAGCCGACCTGAGAGGG